>NZ_JAPDIR010000029.1 GCF_029870595.1 Sphingomonas sp. CBMAI 2297 | reverse complement strand
GCATCGGAGCCCGCCGAGGCGGCGGCGCTCCCCGGTTGGGCCCGCCGTCCCGCGCCCGAGGAGGCCCGCCCGCCACGCCCGCTCGCGCCCTCCGCGCTGGGCGACGATGCCGTGGCCGATCCGCCGCCCACGCCCGCGCTGCGCGCCGCGGCCGAGCGCGGCCGGCTCCTGCATGCCCTTTTCGAGCGATTGCCGTCGGTCGGTCGCGCCGAGCGCGCCGCTGCCGCGGAACGCTGGCTGGCCGGGGCGGGGGGCGTCGGCGACCCGGTCCTGCGCGCCGAGCTCGTCGCCGCGGCGCTGGCGGTCACCGAGGATCCGCGCTTCGCCGAGCTGTTCGGCCCCACCTCGCTGGGGGAAGCGCCGATCGCCGCGGTGGTGGGGGATGGGCTCGTCGTCTCGGGCACGGTCGACCGGCTGGTGATAACGCCCGACCATGTCCGGGTGGTCGACTTCAAGACCGGCCGCCGCGCACCCGCGTCCCTGGCCGAGATTCCCCCCTATCACCTCAGGCAGATGGCGGCCTATGCCGCCGCGCTGGCGGTGATCTTTCCGGGGCGCGTGATCGAGGCCGGGCTGCTCTATGCCGCGGGGCCGGTGCTCCACCTTTTGCCGGCCGATCTGCTCTCGGCCCACAAGCCGGGCTTCACGGATATGGAGCAAAGCTTGGGCTTGCGCGCTTGACCCTGCGAGGTGCGATCATAGATTAGCGGCCGACATCGTATCAGGAGTTTGATCATGGCCACCAAGGCGACCACCGACGCCAGCTTTTCCGCAGACGTTCTCGAGGCCGACAAGCCCGTGCTCGTCGATTTCTGGGCGGAATGGTGCGGGCCGTGCAAGATCATCGCACCGGCGCTCGAGGAACTGGCCGAGGAGCTGGCCGACAGGGTCGAGATCATCAAGATCGACATCGACGAGAATCCCGACGCGCCGACCAAATACGGCGTGCGCGGCATTCCCACCATGATCCTGTTCAAGGATGGCCAGCCGGCGGCGACGCAGGTCGGCGCGATGCCGAAGAGCGCGATCAAGCAATGGGTGGAGCGCTCGCTTTGACCGATAGCTGAAAGACGTTAGATTGCTCTAATGAACGCACGTTTCGATCATAATCGAGCTGGGAACAGGCCAAGCAGGAGCGGAGGAAGCATGTACGCTATCGTGTTTGACCTGGACACCCAGACCTTGGAACAGACCTATCCGAATGCGTCATGGCGCAATGCGTATGCGGATGTTCGCCGTATTCTGGAACAGCGAGGCTTTGATTGGCAGCAGGGATCGACCTATTTCGGCAACGACGCCGTCACTGCGGTCGATTGCGTTTTGGCCGTGCAGGAGCTCAAAAGGACTTATAATTGGTTCCAGCCCTCCGTACGGGACATCCGGATGCTTCGTATTGAGGAAAACAACGATCTGGGCCCGGCGCTCGAATAGGCCGTCGATCATCACGTATCAGCTCCGGTAATCCGCGTTGATCGAGATGTATCCGTGCGTCAGGTCGCAGGTCCATACGGTGGCGCGGCCTTCGCCAAGGCCCAGCTCGACGCCGATCTCGATCTCCCGCCCCTTCAGGTGCGCGGCGACGGGCGCCTCGTCATAGCCTTCCACCGCCAGGCCGTCGCGCGCCACCTGGGTGGTGCCGAAGCGGATGGCGAGCCGGTCGCGCTCGGCGGGCTCGCCGGCCTTGCCCACCGCCATCACCACGCGGCCCCAATTGGCATCCTCGCCCGCGATCGCGGTCTTCACCAGCGGCGAATTGGCGATCGACATGGCGATGCGGTGCGCGCTGGCATCGCTCTCCGCGCCCTCGACGGTGATCTCGATCAGCTTCTGCGCGCCTTCGCCGTCGCGCACGACGAGCTGGGCGAGCTGGTGGCACAGATCCTGGAGCGCGGCGCGAAAGGCGTCGGCGCCGTCGTCCTCGTCGCTCGCCAGCACTGCGTTGCCCGCGCCGCCGGTGGCGAAGGCCAGCACCGTGTCGCTGGTGGAGGTATCGCCGTCCACGGTGATGCACGAGAAGCTCTTGCGGTTGGCATCGCCCAGCGCGGCCTGCAGGAAGGCCGGGTCGACCGCGGCATCGGTGAAGAGGAAGCCGAGCATCGTCGCCATGTCCGGCGCGATCATGCCCGATCCCTTGATGATGCCGATCAGGCTGACGGTCCTGCCCCCGACCACGGCTTGCGTGGCCGCGCCCTTGGCGAAGGTGTCGGTGGTCATGATCGTCGCGGCGGCATCTTCCCAGCCGCAGGGCGCGGCGGTGAACGCGTTGTCGAGGCCCGCTTCGGCCTTGTCGATCGGCAGCGGCACGCCGATCACCCCGGTGGAGGCGACGAACACGTCGGAAGGGCGGCAGCCGAGATGCGCGGCGGCGCGGGCGGCGATCGCCTCCACCGCGGCGCGGCCGCGATTGCCGGTGAAGGCATTGGAATTGCCCGCATTCACCACCAGCGCCCGCGCCTCGCCCAACGGCAGCGCCTTGCGGCACCATTCCACCTCGGGGGAGGGGCATTTGCTGCCGGTCAGCACGCCCGCCACCGAAGTGCCCGGCGCCAGCTCGATGAAGGTCAGGTCGCAGCGGTCCCAGCTCTTGTATCGCGCCCGGGCGACGCGCGCGGTGACGCCGGGGATCGCCGGCAGGGCGGGAAAGGGAAGCGCAAGCGGGGAGCGTTCTATGGACATGCAAAAACCTGTTGCTAAGCTGGCGTCCGCTTCGGGCAAGCAGGGGGAAAGATCAAATGCTTTTGGTGATGCTGGCGGGGCTGGTGATGCAAGCCGTGCCGGCTGCGCCTCCTCCTGAAGCGTCACGCAAGCCCGAACCGCGCGGACGGCCGCAAAGCTGGCTTACGGACGACGACTATCCGGCCGGCCCGTTTCGGCGCGGGGAGTTCGGGCCCGTCAAGTTCCGCGCCGATGTCGATGCGAAGGGAAAGGTGGCGGATTGCCATGTGATTGGGACTTCGGGTTATTCCGAACTCGACGAACCCGTGTGCAGGCTCTTGCGCAGGCGGGCCGTGTTCACGCCGGGGCGCAACGCAGCGGGGACGGACATCCCCTATTCCTACGACGGCACCTTCACCTGGAACTTGCCGGGAAAGCCGAGGATCCCGAATCCGATCAGCGCCGTCACCAGCAAGCCGGTGGAGGTGGTGGTGGAGTTGCAGGCGGTGCCGAGGAGCTACGCCAATCCGGCGCTGCTTCGACTGGTATTTGCCGACGGCAAGCCGAAAGCCTGCACCGTCGAGCTTACCAGCGGCAATCCGAAGCTCGACGCAATTGCCTGCGAACAGGCAAATGTGCAGGTGCCGCCGCTCAAGGCAGGTAAGCCGGGTTGGCCCGAGCCCAATAGCCGGATGGCATCCGTGACGTTCGAACGGACGAAATAGGGCGGGCCGCCGATTGGAGGGGAATCGCTGCCAATGGCGGCAATGGGCACACTGCCCGCGGGCAGGCAGGCAGTTCCGCAGGTTCCCTGAAGCAAACGGGTAGACGGCCGCGCGGCAAGCATTACCAAGGACATAGGTCGCTTCGGACTCGAAAGGCACATTCGATGATTCTCGCTACCCTCCTGGCCCTTGCCGGACAGACGGTTCCGGCCGTGCCGGCGCCGATCATGACGATCACCGTGCAGAAGCTGCCGGCAAGCTATACCAAGTCGCCGGTCGTCCATCTCGATTTCGACAAGAAGGGTGCGGTTTCGGCCTGCACCGTCGAGCAGTCGAGCGGCAGCCCGGGCATCGACAAGGTGGCCTGCCAGCAGGTGCAGACGATCAAGCTGCCGGCCGAGGGCGGCAAGGCGCCGGAATCGCGCTCGGCCCCGGTGGAATTCGTTGCGGGCGGTGCCACGGCGCAATGATCCGCGCGGGCCAGGGCAGGCGCTGCCCCGGCCCGTTCCGGCCCGCGACAGGCCGATACTCGCTTTCGATTGGACGAAGCCGATCGGAATTACTATGTCGCCGTAAGCGCGCTTCTCGGTCTCGAGGCGCCAAAGCATTTGCGAGCTTCGTTTTTGGAACTGCTGCTTCTCCTGACTGCCTTTCTCGCGAGCCTGACCGGTGCCGGTTCGGCCGATCGCGGCGGACTTCGGCAGATGCAGGGCGTAGCGGTGGTCCAGGCCGCCCAGGCGGCGCAGGCGGCGGTGCTTCCGGCCCGTCGCGCGACGCCCGCGCTCCCGGTGCCGCTGCTGCGGCCCGAAAGGGTCCTCCCGCTCGCGGCCGTGCGGAACGCGCCCGCCGCGTTGCGCCTGCCCTTCGAGCGCCGGCTCGAATGAGCTTTTCCGCGGTTCGCTGAACTCGGCGGCCGCTCTTCCGTTCTCGCATTCAAACGGGCGCCGGCCGCAGCGGCGCGCCCGTCCGACCACCCTAGACATAGACTGGAAAATCCATGCTCGGCGGTTTTGCCAAGACCCTCTTCGGTTCCTCGAACGATCGCTATGTGAAATCGCTCGGCAGCATCGTGAACAAGATCAACGGCTTCGAGCCGGCGATCTCGGCGATGAGCGACGAAGAGCTTTCGAGCCAGACGGTGAAGTTCCGCGAGCGGCTCGCCAATGGCGAGAAGCTGGACGCGCTGCTTCCGGAAGCCTTCGCCACGGTGCGCGAGGCGGCCAAGCGCGTGCTCGGCCAGCGCCATTACGACGTGCAGATGGTGGGCGGCATCGTGCTCCACCGCGGCGAGATCGCCGAGATGCGCACCGGCGAGGGCAAGACGCTGGTCGCGACGCTGGCGACCTATCTCAACGCGCTGCCGGGCGACGGCGTCCATGTCGTCACGGTCAACGATTATCTCGCCAAGCGCGACGCCGAATGGATGGGCCAGGTCTACAAGTTCCTCGGCCTCACCGTCGGCGTGATCGTGCCCAACCTCTCCGACCATGAGCGCCGCGAGGCCTATGGCTCGGACATCACCTATGGCACGAACAACGAGTTCGGCTTCGACTATCTGCGCGACAACATGAAGTATGAGCGGGTCTCGATGACGCAGCGCCCGTTCAATTTCGCGATCGTCGACGAGGTCGACTCGATCCTGATCGACGAGGCCCGCACGCCGCTGATCATCTCGGGTCCCACCGACGACAAGTCCGAGCTCTATATGGGCGTCGACGTGGTGGTGAAGCAGCTGACGCCCGAGGATTACGAGAAGGACGAGAAGCAGCGCACCATCGTGCTGACCGAGGACGGCACCGAGAAGGTCGAGCGCATGCTCGAGGCTGCGGGGCTGCTCCAGGGCGCCAATCTCTACGATTTCGAGAACACCCAGGTCGTCCACCACCTGAACCAGGCGCTGCGCGCGAACGTGATGTTCAAGCGCGACATCGATTATATCGTGAAGGACGACAAGGTCGTCATCATCGACGAATTCACCGGCCGCATGATGGACGGCCGGCGCTGGTCGGACGGCCTGCACCAGGCGGTGGAGGCCAAGGAAGGCGTCAACATCGAGCCGGAGAACCAGACGCTCGCCTCGATCACCTTCCAGAACTATTTCCGCATGTACCCGAAGCTGGGCGGCATGACCGGTACCGCAGCCACCGAGGCGCCCGAATTCTTCGACATCTACAAGATGAACGTCGTCACCATCCCGACCAACCTGCCGGTGCAGCGCGTCGACGAGGAGGACGAGTTCTACAAGACGCTCGAGGAGAAGTTCCGGGCGATCGCCAAGAAGATCAAGGAACATGCCGCCAAGGGCCAGCCGGTGCTGGTCGGCACCGTCTCGATCGAGAAGTCGGAGATGCTGTCCGAGTTCCTCACCGGCGAGGGCGTCGATCACGCGGTGCTCAACGCCCGCCATCACGAGAGCGAGGCGCACATCGTGGCGCAGGCGGGCCGGCTGGGCGCGGTGACGATCGCCACCAACATGGCCGGCCGCGGCACCGACATCCAGCTGGGCGGCAATCTCGAGTTCCGCGTCCATGACGAGCTTGCCGACATGGAAGAGGGGCCCGCCAAGGAAGCCGCGATCGAGCAGATCAAGGCGGAGATCGCGGCGGAGAAGCAGAAGGTGAAGGAGGCCGGCGGCCTGTTCGTGCTCGGCACCGAACGCCATGAGAGCCGCCGCATCGACAACCAGCTGCGCGGCCGCTCGGGCCGCCAGGGCGATCCGGGCCTGAGCCGCTTCTACCTCTCGCTCGACGACGACCTGCTGCGCATCTTCGGCTCGAACACGCTGTTCGCCAAGATGATGCGCAACAACATCGCCGATGGCGAGGCGATCGGCTCGAAATGGCTGAGCAAGGCGATCGAGACCGCGCAGCGCAAGGTCGAGGCGCGCAACTACGACATCCGCAAGCAGGTCGTCGAATATGACGACGTGATGAACGATCAGCGCAAGGTGATCTACGAGCAGCGCGCCGACATCATGGACGCCGAGACGGTGGGCGATGTCGTCACCGACATGCGCGCCGAGACGGTGAACGCCATTGTCGGCGAATATTGCCCGCACGGCTCCTATCCCGAGCAGTGGAAGGTCGAGGAGCTCAAGGAGAAGGTGCTCGGCACCCTCAACGTCGATGCGCCGGTGGAGCAGTGGATCCGGGACGAGGCGCAGATCGAGCCGGAGATGGTCGAGGAGCGCGTGCGCGAGGCTGCGGACAAGCTCGTCGAGGGCAAGGCCGCCGACCTGGAGCCCGAGACCTGGAGCCAGATCGAGAAGTCGATCCTGCTCCAGAACCTGGACCATCACTGGAAGGAGCATCTCGCGATGCTCGACGCGCTGCGCCAGGTCGTGCACCTGCGCGCCTATGCCCAGAAGACGCCGATCAACGAGTATAAGCACGAGGCGTTCGCGATGTTCGAACGCATGCTCGGCCAGATCCGCGAGGACGTGACCCGCACGCTCGCCTTCGCGCAGTTCCGCATGGAGCCGGCGCCCGAGCTGCCGCAGCTGCCCGACTTCCTGACCACCCATATCGATCCGCTGACCGGCGAGGACGATACCTATGACTATGATGGCGGCGCGGCCGGGCTGATCACCACCCGCCTGCCGCAGATGGGCATTCCCCAGCCTTCGGCCGAGGATCTCGGCACCGATCCGGCGCAGTGGGAAGGGCTGGTCAGCCGCAACGCGCCGTGCCCCTGCGGCTCGGGCCGCAAATACAAGCACTGCCACGGCCAGGTGGCCTGAGCCAGGGTCGGCCTTCGGGCCGCCCGTACATAGCCTATGCCGTCATCCCCGCGCGGGCGGGGATCCAGAGCCAAGGGCGATACCGCCTGTAACCCTGGATCCCCGCCCGCGCGGGGATGACGATCCTTGAGGAGTGCGTTCCCCTCCCGCAAGCGGGAGGAGTTTCGCCGCTTACTTCGTGGCCGGCATCTGGATCGACGGGCCCAGGCGGCTGACCACCTCGTGCGCATCGAAGGCGCGCAGGTTGTCGGCGGGCTTGGGGCCCTTGCCCATCACCACTTCGGCCATGGCCTCATATTGGGTGACGGTGCGATAATCCCAGTCGCGGTCGCGCCAGAAGGGATCGTCGAAGAAGGGATCCCAGCTGCGCCAGCCCCAGCGCGGCCCGCGATAGAAGCGCCAGGACGGGCTCCAATAGCCCCAGGGCCCGGGACCCCAGGCACCCGGCTCGCGCACGATATCGGTCTTCTTCTCGGTATCGCGGTCGGACAGGATGAAGTGATCGAAGCCCTGCTGGAGCGTCAGTTCGGCGGCGCGATAGAGCAGATAGCGCTCGACCGTCTCGCGCGAGGTGAGGCTGTTGCCGGAGAAGCTGATGCGGAAGCGATTGCTTTCGATCTGCGTGTCCGAATAGCCGTTGCGGACAGCGGTGCCGTTGCCGGTGGCAGGCTGATAGGGGGTTGCGGTCATACAGGCGGACAGCGAGATGCTGCCGGCGAGGATGAGAGCAAGCGCTGCGAACCGGGGGCGCTTGGGAGTTCTCGACATGGTTCCTCCGAGGTTAAAGTCTGGGCACTGCTATGACGGAACGAACGCGCGCCGGCAGGGATGTGTCCACGATGGAGCGTGGCATATCCGCGATTGACGGAGGCTGAACAATCCGCGTCAAATCACGCCAGCCGCTCGGGAACTTCCATCGCATCCTCGGCGAGCGTGTCGCGGGGCGCCATGGCTTCCCAGGGGAAGACGAACCAGTCCTTGTCGACCGAGCGATCGATCCGGCGGGCACGATAATCGACCTGCTGCGAGGAGCGGAGATTGTCGAGCAGCACGGCGAAGCGGATGCGGCTGGCGATCGCGCTTTCGCCGGCCAGGGCGGCGCGGATCTCGCCGATCGTCTTGCCGCTGTCGTTGATGTCCTCGACGAACAGCAGCCGGTCGCCGTCGCGGGTCCGCCGGGCCAGCACCGACACCAGCTCCTCGCCGAATTGCGCGATCCTGGTCGAATGATCGATCGAGACGAGCGGCAAACCCATGCGATGCGACAGGAACACCGCCGGCGTCAGCCCGCCACGGCCGACGCCGACCAGCAGCGTCGGGTTCCAGGCTTCGGCGGCTGCGGCGATGGCGTGGACGCCCGCCACCATCTCCTCATGGGTGAAGGGAGTGAAGACGATGCTCAAGCGTGTTCCTCCGCATAGGCGTCGACCCGGGCGAGATGCGCGGCGACTTCGTCGTCGGAAAGAAAGGAACCGAGGAAACTGTTCCGCGCGAGCGTCACCAGGTCGCGGCGGCTGAGGTCGCGGCCCCGGGCGATCGCCCGGTAATTGTCGGCGACATAGCCGCCGAAATAGGCGGGATCGTCCGAATTGACCGTGGCGCGCAGGCCCAGCTGCAGCATCCGGTCGATCGGATGCGCGTCGACCGAAGCGACGTTGCACAGCTTGACGTTGGAAAGCGGGCAGACGGTGAGCGTCATCGAGGAACGGGCCAGGCGGGCGACCAGCGCCGAATCCTCCAGGCTGCGATTGCCATGGTCGAGCCGGTCGATCGCCAGCAGGTCGAGCGCCTCGGCGACATATTCCGGCGGGCCCTCCTCGCCGGCATGGGCGACGCGCTTGAGCCCCATCGCGGCGGCGGCGGCGAAGACGCGCTCGAACTTGGACGGGGGATGGCCGAGCTCCGACGAATCCAGGCCGACGCCGGCGATCCGGTCGAGCCAGGGCTGGGCCTGGGTCAGCGTCTTGAAGGCATCCTCCTCGTCCAGGTGGCGCAGGAAGCAGAGGATCAGCTTGGAGGTGATGCCGAGCCGTGCCTCGGCCGCTTCCATGCCGGCGAGCAGGCCGTTGGCGACCACGCCGAACGGAATGCCGCGATGGGTGTGCGTCTGCGGATCGAAGAAGATCTCGGCATGGACGACACCGTCCTTCGCCACCCGCTCGAAATAGGCGAGGGCGAGATCGTGGAAATCCTCCTCGGTGCGCAGCACGTCGGCGCCGGCATAATAGATGTCGAGAAAGTCCTGGAGGTTGGAGAATTCATAGGCCGCCCGAACCTCCTCGACCGAGGCGAAGGGGATGGCGACGCCGTTGCGCCGGGCAAAGGCGAACATCTGCTCGGGCTCCAGGCTGCCCTCGATATGCAGATGGAGCTCCGCCTTGGGCAGTCCGGCGATGAAAGTGTCTAGGTCGTGCATCGCCGGAACATCGCAGGCGGGGCGGGGAGTCGCAAGGGGAGCGGTGGGGCCTGCGGCGCGTGCGCTGTCCTCCATCGTCATGCCCGCGCAGGCGGGGGCCAGGGTAGTTCGGGACAATCGACGCAATTGCGCCAACGCTCTCCGGAGCGGGTGGGAACTGCCGCACCTGCCTCGCATTCGGCCCTGGATCCTCGCCTGCGCGGGGATGACGGGCCTTGCTGATTGCCGCAGCAACCCTGGCCGGCGCCACCTCACAACGGCGTCGGCATGCCGATCCCCTGCGGCGCGGCCGGGTCCAGCGCCGGATCCTCGTCGTCCGCGGGGGCCGGCGCGAGGGGAGGATCGTCGCTCGCCGAGCGGCGCCAGGCGCTGGGCGACATGCCGAACTCGGAAGTGAACCAGCGCGTGAACGCGGCGGGCGAGGCATAGCCCAGCATCTCGCCGATCGCGGCGAGCGTCTGGACGTTGTTGAGCAGATGGCGGACCACCAGCTCGCGGCGTACGCCGTTCAGCACCACGCTGAAGCCGGTGCCTTCCGCCTCCAGCCTGCGCTGGAGCGTGCGCGGCGAGACCCCGATGTGGCGCGCGACATTCTCGATCGAGGCCTTGCCCGATGCGAGCAGGATGAAGAGTGCCCGGCGCGTCCGGTCGGCTTCGGTGAGCAAGGGAGCCGAGGGAAGCTGCGCCTCGAAATAGCTGTTCGCATAGGCGGCAAGGTTCGAGCGATAGCCCGGGTTGCGGGCGTGCAGCGCCTCGCGCGCATAGGCGACGCCGTTGACCCCGCTGCCGAAATGCACCGGGCAGCCGAGCACCCGGTGGTGCACTTCCAGCGAGGGCGGGGCGGCATGCATGAAATACAGGCATTCCGGCTTCCATGCGCTGCCGCCGATCTCGATGAAGACGCGCGACAGCATCGCGCCCACCGCTTCATGGGCCTGGCGCGGCGCGAAATCGATCCTGCTGACGATCTGGGTCCGCACCAGCGCCGTGTCGCCTTCGATCTCGAGGTTGAAGGTCAGCAGGTCGCTCAGCAGATGCTGGTAGCGGATCAGCGTGCGGAGGGCGTCCTCCAGCGTCTCCTGCTGCTGGAGGACGAGGCTCAGCGGGCCGAGCGAGGAAAGGTCGCGCCGCTCGGCGATCAGCATTGCGAAGTGCGGGCAGTTCGCTTCCATCGCCGAGCGTTCGAGGATCGAAGCGATCGCGCCGCGAGGAAGCCGTTCCTCGGGATTGCGGAGCTGCGACGGGCTGACGCCGATGTCGGCAAGAATATGATAGGGATCGAGGCCAACTTCCAGGGCGACCGGGACATAGTCCATCATCATGGCCGCACGCCCCGAAGTCATGCCGGACCCTCCCCATGCCCGGAGCGCATCCGGGACATTCCAGTTATTATGCAGGGTGACGTGAACTGCCAAGGGGTTGGCGTGAAATGCAAAGCAGTCTGGCCCAACCTGCCCTAGGGACTAGACGGATACCGGTTTCCACGGGCGGGAAATCGGAGGCACGGAGAAGAAAATGCGGTTTGACGGGGTATCGATGGCCAGGCGCAGCGCCGGTGCCGACCAGGACGAATTGCGCGGGGCGCGCGATTCGGCGCGGTTTCCGGCGAATGATACGCCGCGCGATCCCTTTGCGCCGGGCGATCCCGCGGCGGGCGCGCGGCTGACCGCGATGAGCGCGATGGCGGCGGCGATGGCGCACGAGCTCAGCCAGCCGCTGACGGCCGCGAGCAATTACATGCTGGGCTGCGCCGCGGTGCTGCGCGAGCGGATCCACGGGCTGGAACAGCTGCTCGGTTTCATCGAGGATGCGGCGGCGCAGACTGCGCGCGCTTCCGACATCGTGCTGCGCATGCGCAGCTTCGTGAAGACCGGCAGGATCGACGCGCGCCCCGAATGCCTGGTCGAGATGCTCGACGTCGTGCGCGCGCGCCTGTCGTGCCTGGAAGATGTCGAGCTGGTGCGCAGCTTCGCGCCGGGCTCCACCTGCGTGCTGGGGGACCGCATCCAGATCGAGATGGTGCTCTCCAACCTTCTGCTCAACGCGGCCCAGGCGATGTGGAACAGCCCGGTGCGCCGGATCGCGGTCTCGAGCTGGGCCGAAGGGAGCCGCGTCCGCATCCGTGTTGCCGACACCGGCCCCGGCGTGCCTCCGGGCGTGCGCGAGCATCTGTTCGAGCCGATGGTGAGCACCAAGATGGAGGGCACCGGCCTCGGCCTGGCCATCTCGCAGACCATCGTCGATGCGCATGGCGGCACGCTGACGCTCGAGCCCGCCGAGCCCGGCGAGGGTGCCGTGTTCGTCCTCGCCTTGCCGCGCGGCCCCGACTTCATCTGATCCTGCCCCGAGGCCCGTCC
>NZ_JAPDIR010000028.1 GCF_029870595.1 Sphingomonas sp. CBMAI 2297 | reverse complement strand
GCGTGCTAGCGGCACCCGCGAATCTTCGCATTCGCAGCACTCCGGTGCGCCCGCGCGGCCCTATATTGAGCCACGTCCCCCGAGCGCCCGGGACCGGACAGACAGGGAAAGGAACCCGCGCCCCATGACCGCCATCGGCAACGATACTCTCGGCACCCGCGACACGCTCAGCGTCGGCACCGCCAGCTACGATTATTTCTCGCTGCCCAAGGCCGCGAAGAAGCTCGGCGACATCAGCCGCCTGCCCTTCTCGATGAAGGTGCTGCTCGAGAACATGCTCCGCTTCGAGGACGGCACCACCGTCACGCGCGAGGACGCCCAGGCGATCGTCGACTGGCAGAAGGACGCGCGCTCGAACCGCGAGATCCAGTATCGCCCGGCCCGCGTGCTGATGCAGGACTTCACCGGCGTGCCCTGCGTGGTCGACCTGGCGGCGATGCGCGACGCGATCACCAAGCTGGGCGGCGACGCGCAGAAGATCAATCCGCAGGTTCCCGTCCACCTCGTCATCGATCACTCGGTGATGGTCGACGAGTTCGGCACGCCCAAGGCGTTCGAGGACAATGTCGCGCTCGAATATGAGCGCAACGCCGAGCGCTACGAGTTCCTCAAATGGGGCTCCAAGGCGCTGAACAACTTCTCGGTCGTTCCCCCGGGCACCGGCATCTGCCACCAGGTGAACCTCGAATATATCTCGCAGTCGATCTGGTCGTCCAAGACCGGCGACGGCGCGAACATCGCCTATCCCGACACGCTCGTCGGCACCGACAGCCACACCACCATGGTCAACGGCCTCGGCGTGCTCGGCTGGGGCGTGGGCGGCATCGAGGCCGAGGCGGCGATGCTCGGCCAGCCGGTGTCGATGCTCATCCCCGAAGTGGTCGGCTTCAAGCTGACCGGCGCGCTGGGCGAGGGCATCACCGCGACCGACCTGGTGCTCACCGTCACCCAGATGCTGCGCGCCAAGGGCGTGGTCGGCCGCTTCGTCGAATTCTACGGCCCGGGCCTGCACGCGATGACGCTGGCGGACCGCGCGACGATCGCCAACATGGCGCCCGAATATGGCGCGACCTGCGGCTTCTTCCCGATCGACGACAAGACGCTCGACTATATGCGCCTCACCGGCCGCCCGGACGAGACGGTCGCGCTGGTCGAGGCCTATGCCAAGGCGCAGGGCATGTGGCACGACGTCGACAGCGTCGAGCCGATCTTCACCGACACGCTGGAGCTCGACATGGGCAGCGTGCGCCCGTCGCTCGCCGGGCCGAAGCGCCCGCAGGACCGGGTCAGCCTCGACAGCGTCGACGAAGTGTTCAACGGCGACCTGACCAAGGTCTATAAGAAGGATCACGCCGCGCGCGTGCCGGTCGAGGGCAAGGACCATGACATCGGCGACGGCGACGTGGTGATCGCGGCGATCACCTCGTGCACCAACACCTCGAACCCGTCGGTGCTGATCGCGGCCGGCCTCGTCGCCCGCAAGGCGCGCGAGAAGGGCCTGACCCGCAAGCCCTGGGTGAAGACCAGCCTCGCGCCGGGCTCGCAGGTGGTGACCGACTATCTGAACAAGACCGGCCTGACCGAGGATCTCGACGCGATCGGCTTCAACCTGGTCGGCTATGGCTGCACCACCTGCATCGGCAATTCGGGCCCGCTCGCCGAGCCGATCAGCCAGGCGATCAACGGCAACGACATCGTCGCCGCCTCGGTCCTGTCGGGCAACCGCAACTTCGAGGGCCGCGTCTCGCCGGACGTGCGGGCGAACTTCCTCGCCTCGCCGCCGCTGGTGGTGGCCTATGCCCTCAAGGGCACGGTGACCGAGGACATGTACGAGACGCCGATCGGCGAAGGCACCGATGGCCCGGTGTTCCTCAAGGACATCTGGCCCTCGAACGAGGAGGTCCAGGGCCTCATCACCGCCAATATCGACGACGCGATGTTCCGCTCGCGCTACGCCAATGTCTATGCCGGCGACGATCACTGGCGGAAGATCAGCGTCGAGGGCTCGGACACCTATGGCTGGCGCGCCGGCTCGACCTATATCCACAACCCGCCCTATTTCGAGGGCATGACCATGACCCCGGCGCCGGTCACCGACATCGTCGAGGCCAAGCCGCTCGCCATTCTGGGCGACTCGATCACCACCGACCACATCTCGCCGGCCGGCTCGATCAAGGCGGACAGCCCGGCGGGCACCTTCCTGCAGGAGCATCAGGTCGCGAAGAAGGACTTCAACAGCTATGGCGCGCGCCGCGGCAATGACGAGGTCATGGTGCGCGGCACCTTCGCGAACATCCGCATCAAGAACGAGATGGTCCCGGGCATCGAGGGCGGCATGACCCGCTTTGGCGGCCAGGTGATGCCGATCTACGACGCCGCGATGCGCCACAAGGCCGCCGGCACTCCGCTCGTGATCGTCGCGGGCAAGGAATATGGCACCGGCTCCTCGCGCGACTGGGCAGCGAAGGGCACCAACCTGCTCGGCGTGCGCGCGGTGATCACCGAGAGCTTCGAGCGCATCCACCGCTCGAACCTGGTCGGCATGGGCATCCTGCCGCTCCAGTTCGCCGAGGGCGTGACTCGCGAGACGCTGAAGCTCACGGGCAGCGACACCTTCACCATCCGGAACGTCGCGGGCCTGCGGCCGCGCCAGGATGTCGAGGTCGAGCTCACCCGCGAGGACGGCTCGAAGGAAACCTTCCTCACGCGTTGCCGCATCGATACCGTCAACGAGCTGGAATATTTCCTCAACGGCGGCATCCTCCAGTATGTGCTGCGCAAGCTCGCCGCCTGATCGGCGCGACCGGAAAGCATCGAGGGAGGGCGGCGACGCCCTCCCTTTTTTTCATGCCGGGACCGGCGGCCCGGATCGCGCGGCACCCCACCGGGCGGGCCGGAAATGGCGGCGGCACGATGCCCCCATTTCGGATGTGTTGCATTTCAGAAACACACAATGAAGAAACAGAGCAGCAATAATTTTGGGTGCTTTACACAGATCAGACACTCTCTAATTCTCCGGCAACTTCGCCAACAGGCCCCAGGGGTGGGGGCGGCGGGGATTCGGGGGATTCACCGGCTGCCGTTGGGGCAGGACCAGGGAGAGTGAGGAAAATAATGAACAAGTCTCAGATCGCACGCCTGCGCACGGGAGCGGCCCTGTCCGCCTTTGTGCTGGCGGGCTCGCTTTTCGCCGCGCCCGCGCTGGCGCAGGACGCACCGGCCGGCACCGGAACCACCGCCCCGCAGCAGGATGCACCGGCCGGCGACGGCGACATCGTCGTCACCGGCACCATCTTCCGCCAGTCGGATACCCACACCGCATTGCCGGTGACGGTGATCACCGCCGAGAACCTGCAGCGCGCCGGCATCACCAACGTGACCGACGCGATCCGCTCGGCCTCCGCCGACGGCGCCGGCTCGATCGGTAACGGCTTCACCAGCGGCTTCTCGGCCGGCGGCGCCGCCGTTTCGCTGCGCAACCTCGGCGTTTCGTCGACCCTGGTGCTGATCGACGGCCTCCGCTCGACGAACTTTCCGCTGAGCGACGACGGCCACAATTCCTATGTCGATCTCAACAGCATCCCGATGGTCAACGTCCAGCAGGTGCAGGTCCTCAAGGACGGCGCCTCGTCGCTGTACGGTGCGGACGCGATCGGCGGCGTGGTCAATATCATCACCCGCAAGCACATGAAGGGCCTCGAGGCCGGTGTCGAAGGCGGCGCGACCGAGAAGGGCGACGGCGCGAAGTATCGCGCGAAGCTGCTCGTCGGCTTCGGCGACTATGACACGCAGGGCTTCAACGTCTATGTCGGCGGCGACTATGAATATGGCGGCCGCATCTCGGCAGCCTCGCGTGGTTTCCCCTTCGACACGCTCGACCTCCGCTCGATCGGCGGCAACGACAACAACCGCGCCGACGATACGCTGGGCACGCCGACGACCGATGCGGTCGTCACGCGCACGACCCAGACCGATCTCAACAACCCGCTCGCGGGTTCGGTGACGAACGCCACTTCGCCGGCACTCTTCACTTCGCTGACGCCGCTCGCGAATTGCGCCTACGGGACCTATTCGGAGAACGGCACGCGCGTGGGTACCGCCTGCCGGCATGACCTCACCCGGGAATATGCCCAGATCACGCCGCTGCAGGAGCGCTACGACGCCGTCGCGCGCGCCAGCTTCCGCCTCGGCGACAATGTCGAGGGCTATCTCGCGGGCAGCTATGCGCATAGCCGCGTCAACATCATCTTGCCGCCGCGCGCGGTCCGTCAGAACCAGGCATTCGGTGGATCCCCGTCGACCTCGACGACCAATCCGGGCATCGTGCTGCCGGTCTATATCTGCTCGTCGGGCGTCAACTGCGCGACCGCCGCGGATCGCCAGCTGAACCCGAACAACCCCTATGCCGCCGCCTACGCCAACAATCCGGCCGCCGGCGCCGCGCGCCTCTACTATCTGTTCGGCGACATCCCCGCGGGCAGCAACCGCGTCAACGAAGTGTACCGGATCACCGGCGGCCTGCACGGCAATTTCGGTGACAGCTGGAACTGGAATGTCGAGGCGGGTTACTCGCGCGCCGATCTGAACCTCACCCAATATGGCTGGGCCAATCTCAACGGCCTGGTCAAGGCGATCAACACCGGCGCGTACAATTTCGTCAATCCGAGCCTCAACACCGCAGCGGTCCGCAACATGGTGGCTCCGCCGATCACCACCCGCTCGAATTCGAGCGAGCTGACGGTGGACGCGTCGATCAGCCGCACGCTCTTCACGCTCCCGGGCGGCGATGTGCGGATGGCCGTCGGCGGCCAGTATCGCAAGGAGAAGCTGACCAACAACAGCGCCAACCCGAACCTGGACATTCCCGGTCTCTCGACCGCGCAGGCCTATGGTGACCGCTCGGTGTGGGCCGGCTATTTCGAAGTCGACGTGCCCGTGCTGGATTCGCTCAACATCGACCTGTCCGGCCGCTACGATCACTATTCGACCGGCGAGGGCCGCTTCTCGCCCAAGGCGACGGCAAAGTTCCAGCCGATCAAGCAGCTCGCGATCCGCGGCACCTATTCGGAGGGCTTCCGCGCGCCGACCTTCGCGGAATCCAATCCGCGCAGCTCCTATTCGGGCTTTGTCGGCTATACGCCGACCGGGGCATTCCTCACTGCGCACGCGACCAACCCGACGTACACCGCACCGTACAGCCTGGGCCGCGGCTATGTCGGCAACCCCGACATCAAGCCGGAGACCTCGCGCAGCTTCACCCTGGGCACGATCTTCGAGCCGACGCCCTGGCTGAGCTTCACGGCCGACTATTTCAACGTGAAGAAGTCGAACCTGATCGTCACCGGCCCGCTGTCGTCGGACGCGATCAACGCCTATTACTCGGTTGCGGGCCAGAGCTTCACTTCCGCCGCGGCCGCCGCCGCCGCTGGCTGCGCCAAGGTCGCGGCGATCGGCACCGGCTATTCGTGCAACGTGGTCGACGGGGCCGATCCCTTCGCGCCCAACGCGCTGCCGCGCTTGCTCGTGGTCAACGCGCCCTATGTGAACACGGCCTATATGGTCATCGCCGGGCTCGAGTTCACGGCCGACGCACGCATCAAGTTCACCGAGAACTTCCGCTGGGAGAGCCGGGTCGATGTGCAGGAGACGCTGAAATATGATCTCCATCCCGGGAACGGCGGCGCGGTGCAGCGTTATGCCGGCACCGTGGGTCCGGAGAGTCTGTCGTCGGGCGGCGGCACGCCGCGCTGGCGCGGCAACTGGCAGAACACGTTCACCTACGACCAGGTCTCGCTCAGCACGACGACCTATTTCGTCGGCTCGATGAAGGGCGTCGCGGCTGACCAGGCGACCTCGGTCAACGGCGACATTTCGTGCTCCACCGCCGCCATCTACAAGCCGCTCACCGGCAATGCGGACTTCTGCCACATCAAGAGCTTCGTCTATACGGACGTGAATCTGACGGTGAAGGTCAACGACCAGTTCAGCTTCTTCGGCCTGGTCGGCAACGTCACGAACGCGCGCGCGCCGCTGTTCGCGAACACCGCCTATCCGAGCCAGGTGAACACGCTGACCTCGTGGCACTCGGCCGGTCTGATCGGCCGCACGTTCCGGGCAGGCGCGAACTTCAAGTTCTAAACCGCCGGCACGCAAAAATTTGGGGCGGTACCTTCGGGTACCGCCCCTTTTTTGCGCCCGGTCCAGGCGGTCGCGCCGCCCGGGAGGATTGCCTTGTTCAGCCTGCGGCCGGAATGGCGAGCAGCTCGATCTTGAACAGCAGCGTGGCGCCGCCGGGGATCGGCCCCTTGCCCTTGAAGCCATAGCCAAGGTCGGCAGGGATCGCGACTTCGAACGTGTCGCCCACGCCCATCAGCGGCACCGCCACCTGCCAGCCCTTGATCAGCATGCCGAGCGGAAAGGTCGCCGGCGCGCCACGATCATAGGAGCTGTCGAACTGGGTGCCGTCGATGAAGGTGCCGGCATAATGGAGCGTCACCGTGTCGGCGACGGTCGGATGCTTGCCCGTGCCGTCGCCCTTCACGCGGCGCCAGCGCAGCCCTTCCGGCGTGCTGTGCCAGCCGTCCGCGCCGTTGAGCTTGGCCAGCGCGAGCATCTGCTGGCTCTGCCAGGCCATGTCCTGCGAGCGATCGGGTGCCGGTGCCTCCTGGGCGCCGAGCAGGGCAAGGGCAGCGAGAAACGACATGCGATATCCTTAGTTGGAGAGGGCGCGGCCGGCGACCGCGTCGAGCTTGCGCAACAGATGCGGATCGCGCGCATTCGGCGCGGTGATCAGCGCATAGTCGAGACAGGTATCGATCGGCGAGGCCGGCCGCTCCTGGGGCAGGTTCTTCAGCAGGTGCATCACCAGCTTGCGCGCCTTGTCGGCATTGGTGCCGAGCTGGGCGATCACCGTGGCGACGTCGACCGCCTCCTCGCCCTCGCGCCAGCAATCATAGTCGGTGACCATGCCGACCAGCGCATAGGGCAGCTCGGCCTCGCGGCAGAGCTTGGCCTCGGGCATGCCGGTCATGCCGATGATGTGGCAGCCCCAGCCGCGATAGAGATGGCTCTCGGCGCGGGTGGAGAATTGCGGCCCCTCCATCGCCAGATAGGTGCCCCCGGCATGGGTGACGGCGCCCGCCGCCCGGGCAGCGTCCGCCGCCAGCGCGGACAGGCGCGGGCAGACCGGATCGGCCATCGAGACATGCGCGACCATGCCTGCGCCGAAGAAGCTCGAGGGCCGGCCCTTGGTCCGGTCGATGAACTGGTCGGCGATGGTGAAGGTGCCGGGCGCCCGCTCCTCGGCCAGGCTGCCGACCGAGGAGATGGCGAGCACGTCGGTCACGCCCAGGCGCTTCAGCACGTCGATATTGGCGCGGACGTTCAGGTCCGACGGCGCGATGCGGTGCCCGCGGCCGTGACGCGGCAGGAACACCACGCGGACATGCCCCACCCGGCCGACGAAGCAATCGTCCGAAGGCTTGCCCCAGGGGCTCTCGGTCGAGATCCATTCGCCGCCCTCGATGCCTTCGACATCGTAGAGCCCCGATCCGCCGATGATCCCGATCGTCCAGCCGCCCATCATCTACCCCTTTGCTGCGTTGCGGCGTGCATAGGCGAAGTAGACGACCAAACCCAAGAGGTTCCAGGCGCCAAACCAGATCTGCGTCTTCGAGGGCAGGTTGGCGAACAGATAGAGGCAGCCGAAGATCGCCCCCAGGCCGACCAGCCAGGCCGCAGGCGTGCGGAACGGGCGCGGCGCATCCGGCGCCCGGCGGCGCATGACGAGCAGGCAGAGGCCGACGGCGGCAAAGGCCGTGAGCGTGCCCGCATTGGCCAGCGCGGCGATCTCGTCGATGGGCAGGAAGGCGGCGAACAGGCTCACCACGCAGGCGGTGAAGACGGTGATGCGCACCGGCGAGCCGCGCCGCGAGACCTTGGCCAGGCTCTTCGGCAGCATCCCGTCGCGCGCCATCACGAAGAAGATGCGGCTCTGGCCGAAGAGGAAACCGAGGATGACGGTGGGCAGCGCGATGATAGCGCTCAGCGCAAGGAACTTGGCAACGCCCGGCTGGCCGATCTCGCGCAGGATCAGCGCCAGCGGTTCGGGACTGTCGGCGAAGCGGGTATAGGAAAGCGCGCCCACGGCGGCGACGGCGACGATCATGTAGATCGCGACGCAAGCCACCATCGAGCCGACGATGCCGATGGCAAGGTCGCGCCCCGGATTCTTGGCCTCCTCCGCCGCGGTGGAGATCGCATCGAAGCCGTAAAAGGCGAAGAAGATGATCGCGGCCGCGGCCATCACGCCGCGCTCGACTCCGCCTTCGCTGACATGCTTGGCGAAGCCGAAGGGCGCGAAGGGTTCGAAATTGGCGGCGTTGAAATAGGGAAGCGCCACAGCGACGAACACTGCGAGCGCGACCAGCTTGACCAACACCAGGAACGCATTGAGCGTCGCGCTCTCGCGCGTGCCGAGGATGAGGAGGCCCGACACCAGCCAGACGACGAACAGGGCCGGCACGTTCACGCCCCAATGCGCGACCTGCCAGCCGGCCATCTGCGGGCCATGGGTGAGTTCCGCCGGCACGCCCAATCCGGTCAGGAAGGGTGTCGCATAGCCCGACCAGCCGACCGCGACGGTCGCGACGACCAGCGTATATTCGGCGAGCAGGCTCCACCCCACCACCCAGGCGACGATCTCGCCGAGCGAGGCATAGCTATAGGTATAGGCGCTGCCCGAGGCGGGGATCATCGTCGCCATCTCGGCATAGGCCAGCGCGGCACAGGCGCAGATCGCGCCCGCGACGACGAAGGAGAGGATCACCGCCGGCCCGGCGCGGTCCGCGCCGACGCCGATCAGGGTGAGGATGCCGGTCCCCACGATCGCCCCCACGCCGAGCGCGACGAGATGCGGCCAGGAAAGCGTGCGCGCGAGCCGATGCTCGGGCGCGCGATCTTCCTCCGCGACGATCTGCTTCAACCGGAACAGGCTGGCCATGCTACTCCCCTATCTCTCTGGAGATGAGGTGTAGCGCGGCGCGGCGCGCGCGCAACTTTGTTTCGTTCTCTCTCCCCTCCAGGGGATAGGGCCGGGGAGAGCCGAACGCGTCCTGAATCACTGGCATCGCGCCTCGTCGCACGGCCCAGGCCCCTTCGCGGGGATGACGAAGGGGTATTCGCCCTAGCAGGACAGGCGCCAGAGGGGAGAGGAAGAGGCGCGTTCAGCCCTCCGTCAGCCGGTGCGCGCGATCCTTCCTTCTCCGAACCCGCCTGGGAGATCCCTCATGCTGCTCGCCGCCGCCGCGCTCGTCTTCGCCGTTCCCCAGGACCCGCCCGCCAATCCGCAGATCGACTATGCCGCCTTCGCCACGCTCACGCGCGATGTGCGCACGCTGCGGGCCGGGCGCCTCCTGCCCTTTTCCCGCTTCCAGGCAAAGGCGGGGGAGAAGGGCGCGCTGCTGCTCGATGCCCGTTCGAAGGACGCCTTTGCGCGCGGCCATATCGCGGGCGCGGTCAACCTGCCGCTCACCGATTTCACCGCGGAATCGCTGGCGGCGGCGATCGGGCCGAACCGGGATCGCCCGATCCTGATCTATTGCAACAACAATTTCTCGAACCATCGCGCGCCGGTGCCGCTCAAGGCGGCGCCGCTCGCGCTCAACATCCAGACCTTCATCAATCTCGTCGGCTATGGCTATGCGAATGTCTGGGAGCTCGCCGACGTCGTGAACTTCGACGATCCGAAGGTCGGCTGGGTCGCTTCGCCGGCCTGACGGGTCAGGGCCGGCGCGGCAGCGGCACGAGCTGATCGACGAGCAGCCGCCAGCCGGCAGCCTCCTGATGCCAGACGCGGACATAGTGACCGACGAGCACGCCGCCATCCTCGACCCGGCCATAGCTATAGGCAAGGTCCCCCGCCGCGGATCGCCCGCCGCCGAGATGCTTGCCGGCGCCTTTCGGCCCGCGCGCGGCCAGCGCGGCGCCCGCTTCGCCGATCGCCGGCGCCGCGCCCGCGCGCAGCACGCGCCCGTCGGCGGCCAGGAACCCGGCCAGCGCGGAGACATCGGCATCGAGACGCCGCTCGACCTCGGCGAGGTCGCTCTTCCCCGCCGGCGCCGCGGCATTGCCGAGCCGCACGACCCGCATGGGCATCGCGACCGCGCCGGCGCCGAGAGGCGGGTTGCCCGAATCGATCAGCCACCGCCAATCGCCGCCCGCACGCCGGCGCCAGATGGTGAAGAACTGGCCGTGCGACGCCCGGTCGCCACGGCGCATGACATAGGGCCCGGTGGTGAAGCCCAGGTCGCCCGAACGGGCGACGCCCGCGGCCTCGGGCTGCCATTCCAGCCGGGCGCCTGGCGCGTCCGTCTGCTGGGCGAGCTCGGGCGGTGCCGGGTGCGGGGCCGGCGAAATCAGCAGTGCATCGGGTGACACATGCGCGCGAAAGGCCGGGGTGATTCCCAGCGCCGCCGCGTCGGCCGCGAAGCGCCGCTCCGCCGCGACGAGCGTCTCGAAATCGTCGCCCGCCGGCCCGTTGGCCAGGGCGAGCGGCACGACTGCGGCAAGCACCCAAGTCCTCAGCTTCGGCATGATCGGGCTCCAGAGCGTTTTCCCTCGCGTCATCCCGAGGGGATGGACCCGCGCCGCGCCGCATGATCCTCCTTCGCGATGAGGTCCGCCGCGCTTGCGGCAAGGCCGGGGCCGATCGGCGCTCATCCCCTATCCGTCGCGCCGAACGGGCCTAGAGCTTGAGCACGGCCTCGACATTGGCCTGGTAATTGGGGCCCACCTGCAGCACCGCGCCATCCGACAGCACGACGCGCAAGGCCCCCTTGCCCGGGCGTTCGACCCCCACCACCGCGCCGATCCGCACGATGTGCGAGCGATGGATGCGCAGCATCAGCGCGGGATCGAGCCGCTGCTCGATATCGTTCATGCGCGCGCGCAATATATGGCTCTTGAGCGACGTGTTGAGCAGCACATAGTCGCGCGCCGCCTCGATCCAGTCGATCATCGAGACCGGCACGAGCACGGCGCCCTGGCGCCCCGGCACCCATATGCCCTGGTCATAGCGCGATTCCGCCGCCGGAGCCGGCACGGCGCGCGCATCGCTGCGCAGCGCCGCCAGCGTCGCGCCCAGCTCGGCGACGCGCCCCTCGGCCTCGCGCAGCGCGCGCCGGCGCCGGGCCCGCTCGACGCCGAGGCGCAGGCGATCGAACGCCACCGGCTTCAGCAGATAGTCCGCCGCCTCCACTTCGAAGGCATCGGTGGCGAAGCGGTCGAACGCGGTGACGAAGATCACTTCGGGCCGGCATTCCTCGGGGCGCAGCGCGCGCGCGATCTCCATGCCGCTGCGGCCGGGCATCTGGATGTCGAGGATGATCAGATCGGGCGCCAGCGCCCGGATCTTCTCCACTGCCTCGACCCCGTCGCTCGCCGTGCCGGCCACCTCGACATCCTCGATCGCGTCGAAGCCCACTTTCAGCCGGTCCAGCGCCAAGGGCTCGTCGTCGACCAACAGCACCCGCATCATTCCGCAGCCTCCGCTCTATGCGCGCGGTGCAGCGGCAGCGTCATCAATGCGACGAAGCCACGCTCCCGCGCGGTGGCGACCAGGCCGCCCTCAATCCCGTAAAAGGCCTCGAGCCGCCGGCGCACATTTGCCAGCCCAAGCCCGGTGCCGCTTCGGGGCGCGCCGCCGAACGCCTGCCCCCCATCGTCCTCCACGCACAGGCGCAGCGTGCTCTCCTCCGAAGCGGTGGCACGCACCACGATCCGGACGGGGCGGCGCGAAGGCGCCACCGCATATTTCACTGCATTCTCGATCAGCGGCTGGAGGATGAAGCTGGGCACCAGCGCGTCCAGCAGCTCGACGGGACAGACGAACTCCGCATCCAGCCGGTCGCGGAACCGCACCGCCTCGATGTCCAGATAGGATTGGAGCATCGCGAACTCCTCGTCGAGCGTGACCTCGCGCTGCGGATCGGCCTCGAGGCTGGCGCGCAGGAAGTCGGACAGCTTGCCGATCATCCCCTCGGCCTCGTCGTTGCGGCGCGTGACGATCAGCGAGGAGACGGCGTTCAAGGTGTTGAACAGGAAATGCGGATTGAGCTGGAAGCGCAGGGCGGCAAGCTGGGCCTGCTGGGCCGCGCTCTGGGCCGCGGCGAGCTGGCGCTCGCGCTCCTGGGCGATCATGCTGCTGAATACGAGCCCCAGGCCCGCGGCATAGAGGCCATAGACGAGGATGAACGGCATCAGGCCGAACACGAACTGCCGCCAGAGCGGCGCGACCTTGAGCCCGATGGCGGCGCGCGCGTCGTTGATGAAGATCGCGTCCAGCCAGCCATGCGCCAGGGCAAGCGCCACGGTGAAGGCCGCGGCGGAGAGGAGCGGCGGCCGCAAGTCCCAGCGCTCGACCCGCAGCAGTATCGCGGCGATCAGGCCGGAGAAGACGAGGCCGACGGCGAAGGTCTTGGCAAGTAGCAATATCAGACCGAACGACATGGGATCGCCCACGGCCAGTCCAGGCATCGTCCAGAGCACGATCGCCACGGACCACAGGGCCAGCGCCAACAGCGTGGCCGCGCGTACTTCGCGCTTGCGCAGCAGTCCCGTCATGTCGTTCAGCCCCATCCGCGTCTCATATCACGATGCGGAGGGGCGGGCGCCCGGTTTTGTCGACGCCAGGTCCTGATTGGTCGCAAAGCCTTGCTGCGCCTAACGGGTGCAGCGCGTCAGCTTCGTCACCTCCTCATTGTTGTTCATCGCGGCGCCCTGCTTGACCTCGTAGAGCTGCGGCCAGCGCTTGCCGGTAACGAAGACACGCTTCGTCGCGCCGTCATAGGCAATGCCATTGGGCACGTCGTCGACATCGCGGTTCCGCGGGCCGAGCGCGCTTACGTCGAGGAAACTCTTCACCTGGCCGCTGCCAGGATCGATGCGCGCGATCAGGTTGGTCTGCCAGATATTCGCCCAGATCTCGCCGTCCACCCATTCGAGCTCGTTGAGCTTCTCCACCGGGCAGCCATTGGCCGTCACCTTCAGCGTCGATACCGGCTGCATCGTCCCGGGATCGAGGAAGCGCAGCACCGGCGTACCGTCCGACAGGATGATGTTCTTGCCGTTCTGCGTCATTCCCCAGCCTTCTCCAGTGTAGGTGAAGGTGTCGCCAAGCGCGAAATCCTTGAGATTGTAGGTAAAGCCGGTCTTGTCCTGCCAGGTGACCTGATAGAGCTTGTCGCCGAACGCGATGATGCCCTCGCCGAAATAGGGGGCGGGCAGCTCGACCTGCTGGAGCACCTTGCCGCTCGCGGGATCGACCTTGCGGACATAGGAGCTGCCCACCTCGCCGGTGCCTTCGTAGAGCGCGCCGTCGTGGAAGAAGAGCCCCTCGGTGAAGGCGGTCGGATCATGCGGATGCGTGGCGGCGACCGTCACGGCATAGACCGGAATCCCGCTCGAGCGCAGGAAGAGGAACCAGGCGCCGGCCGCGATCACGGCCAGGGCGACGATTGCGAGGAGAATGCGCTTCATCGGACGGGAGAAAGCAGTGCGGGCGCATTGCTGTCAACGGCGAAGCGGAGAAGAGGGTTTGGGAGGCTGGGATTGGCGCCGCGACGGGTTGGGCGCGAGGCTGGGCGATCTGCGACGGGCATAAAAAAGCCCCGCCAAGTCGCTTGACTTGCGGGGTCGGGATTGTGCGTGCGGTCGGTTGCCGAAGCAGGGCCCGAACCTGCAAGCCTAGCCGCAGGCAGTATCCCGGGGCGTCAACCGGGCCCGATCGCCTCGTTGACGATGAACTCGTACATTTCCGGGTCCTCCGACGGCAAGGCCTCTCGCACCGAGGAGAATGGCAGGCGCTCGAACGCTCGGCGCCAGAATGCCAGTGCCTTCTGATCCTTTCGGAAAACGCAGATCAGCCAAGGCTCGTCCCAGGCCAGCACCGTCTGGCGGAGCACCTCGGACGCGATACCCCTGCCGCGATACTTTGGCAGTACGTACAGATCGGCAAACTCCATGATCGAGCGGCCGCGAAGGTTCTGACGACCGACCAGCAAGAGGCCCGCGAGTTGGTCCTCGTGACGAATCAGATATGCCCAGTCGAAGGAATCAGGATTTCCCAGCCGCGTCAGGAAATCGGACAACGACGTAAAGCGCCCGGTTTCGTCGAGGTCACACCCGGACCATATGGAAGATTCCAGTTCGTAGAACTGCCAGATGCGATCCAGCAGCGGCGCATCCGCAAGCGAGACGCGGGCGAGGTTGACCGGAGAAGCCATGAAATGCCCTTGAACTTGACCACACGACAAAAGCGGCGGTTGATTGATCCCCCGCCCTTCTGAGACAATCGTCACGGGAAAGCCCCCGAGGATTCTGCGAGAGAATATCCGCCCGATTGCTTCGGCTGGGTTCGGGAGGTTTTCTGGTGCGGTTGGGCCTGGAAACGCAAAAAGCCCGCCAAGCTGTTGGCCTGGCGGGTGTACGATTGGTGTTGGTTTGGTTGCGGGAGTAGGATTTGAACCTACGACCTTCAGGTTATGAGCCTGACGAGCTACCGGGCTGCTCCATCCCGCGCCACCTAGGGTTTGTGGGTCAGG
>NZ_JAPDIR010000027.1 GCF_029870595.1 Sphingomonas sp. CBMAI 2297 | reverse complement strand
GGATCGGGGGCCTCGGGCGCGATCGGGCTGGGCGGCTTCGAGGGCCGGCTGGTCGGCAACACCGCGGGCGGTCTCGCCAATGCGGCGGCGCGCAGCCTACTCGGCGGCACCGACTTCGGCGACAATATCCTCGCCGCACTGCCCGATATCATCGGGCAGACGATCGGGGAGGTGATTGCCGGCAATTGGAAGCCATCGGCGATAGAAAGAGCTTTTCTGAATGATGCCGAGGCGAGCATAGCGAGAGCTCGTGCGGCAGATTCCGACCTAATTCCCTTTCCTGCCGATGCATTTACATCCGGCGGTGTTCAACTGGTGGATATCCCGGCGTCAAGCTCTTACAGCCTCCCAAGTTCTATAGCGAATGAGAGTCTGAATTTAGCGGAGACACCAATAGCGACAGCGGGGACACTCCGCGAAGTTGGTACGAAAAACTCCAGCAGGATCTCCGAGCGGGACGATTATATTGATCCATACGGAGCGTTCGAAGGAGCGCTGGAGTCCCCGGACGGCAATAGTCTCGTATATTTTGCAAGCAGGTCGGGCACTTCTTCGCAATACAAGCTCGATATGGCGGAGGCTATCGGCTTGGAGTACGGCGCTCTGAACGAAGATAAAGCGATTAGGGTAGGCGCTCATCTTCGCGACCTCGCCTTGAAGCAATTCTTCCTTGTAGAAGGAAGGGATTATTTGAGAGATGCCTCTGTTACGCTCGCTGGCATGGTCGAGCACCTCGCTTATGGCAAAGGCTGGGCCAAGGTTCTGGAAGTAGTCAATGCGGCCTATATCGATGTGAGCGCTGAGGTCTCGCGCCGGGATAATCAGCTATATACTGAAACAGCAACTCTATATGCCGAAGCGGGCAGGGCAGCATTCTCGTCTGTCAACTTGGCAATGACTGCGGTTGATTATTCGCAGGGCAAGGCCAGCAACGCGGACATGTTCCTGGCCGCGATACCTTTCACACGGCTTGGTAAGTTGGAGCGCTTTGCGAGCGCGCCGCGCATGTCGCCCATCTTCAAGGTGCCCAAAATTCGGGCTTCTGCCGCAGAGGGCGCGGGAGGGGCGGTGATCGCCGGAAGGACATACAGGGGCGGCGCGTATGGTCGGCTTTCTGCTCAGAAGGGTGTTATCGAGCGGCACCACGCGCCAGCGGATAGCGTCAGCCCCTACACAACATATAGCGGCCCTGCCATTCAAATGGACTATGCTGACCACCTTCTGACATCGAGCCATGGTGGCCAGGGCCTAGCTGGCGCACTATATCGGTCTGAAGCCAAACGGTTGATAGATTCTGGTAACATGCGAGGCGCAATGGCGAAGGAGATTTGGGATATTCGCCGCGTCTCGGTTCAAAGTTCTGGCTCTACAACGAAGTATAATGCCGCAATGCGAGAGATGCTTGATTATGCATACGGAAGCGGCTATTTGAAGAAGGTTCCATAACATGGATGTGATAGAGCCATACACATCGGCAGGTGGCTTTAAGTTCGGTGCTTCTTACAACGAAGTTGTTTCCGCACTTGGGGAGCCCTGCTCCACGGAAAGAAGCCGCTTGGGCGAAACGATCGTCCGGTATGACGGATTTGGAGCTACGATTTCATCGCGTGGAGTGGTTGAGGTATACTTCCTACCTGGAGTGGATGTATCGCTGTTAGGCTTTGATGTATTCGGAGATGCTGCTGCCTTTGGGAGCCTATGCATCTTGGATGGTGATCCAAAGGAGTTCATGGGCTTTATCATCTTGTTCAAGCTCGGCGTTACTATGACGGGCTTCCACGACGGCGATGCAGCTCAGCAGGCAATAACCGCCTTTGAAAAGGGGCGCTGGGATCGGCTGCTCGGTGAAATGCAAGAATATCAAGCTGCCTCATGTTAAGCTGACGCCGGAGCTAGTCGGTTCCCGGCTTGATGGCGCGCTCGAACCGGGAGTGCTGCGGTGCAATGGCCAGTGCGCATGTGGGGTGGCAATGGACGCGCTGGAGTTGGCCCCCGCGACGGCCATGGGCGTGGGCAACTTGGCCGATGGACTGGTGACCGGTAATTACGGGCAGGTCGGGGAAGGTGTTCTCGGCACCGCTATGGTTGTGGTGGAAATTTTCTTGCCGGGGCGACGGGCGCCACCATCTTCGCGGACTTCGACGCGAACTTCACGGCGCTGAACGGCGGCACGGTGGGCGGCGCCTCGAGCTATGTGGCGAACGGGGGCGAGACGCTGCAGTAATATCTATCCTTGCGGCGCTGCCCGATGTGATCGGGCAGGCTGTCGGGGGCTGGTTCAGTGCCAGGCTTGCCGGCACGCCGCCCGCCGGGCGCGGCGGCGCGCCGGTCTATATTGACGAGCTGGCGCTCACCGGGGCCCCGCTTGCGGATCTGCCGGGCTTTGCCGGGTCCTCGCTGGCTCCGCTGACCGGTTCGGCGGGCGGATCAGGTCCGGCGGGCGGCGGCGCGGCCATGGAGGATGTCGGCGCCAATATCGTAGAGCAAGGGCCTATGAGAACGTCGGTGAAAGACAGCGAACAAGCAGTCGCAATCCTCACGGGGCATCCAGCACTTCTCCCCGAAATCGGCACGCGCGCCGGGATGCCCGTGCCGCATCGGAGCGGACCGGCGATCGGCCCCGGGGAAGTGGGCAGGACGCGGTCCGGGCCCGGACCGCGTCCCGTCGCGGATCAGTAGAAGGCGCCGTAGATCACGTCGACCACGCGGCGGGTCCGCACGTTCACCAGCAGCAGGTCCGGCCCGTAGCGCACCCAGCGATAGCCCGGAGGCGGCGCGCCCAGTCCGAGATCGTACCAGCCGTCATAATAATAATTGTTCGACAGGAAGAGCAGCGGCAGCAGCCCGCCGATCGACCAGCGCTGATAATGATAGCCGCGCGGATAGACGAAGGGCGGCCGGTGAATCGGGCGGAAATTGGGCGGACGGCCGATGCCGGGCCGGTGCGGCGGGCGCGCGATCGGGGGCCGCGGCGCGGGCGGACGGGCGATCGGCGGGCGCGGCGCGGGCGGGCGCGTTCCCGGGCCTCCCGGCTGCGACGGGCCGGGGCCCGGCGGGCGGACGCCCGGCTGGCCCGGATTGGGGCGTCCCGGACCGCCGGGGCCGCCCGAAGGCGGGCGCATGCCCGGCTGGCCCGGACGCTCGCCGGGACGGCCGCCCTGGCGATCGCCCTGACGATCGCCGTGTCTGTCGCCCTGACGATCGTCGGGGCGTTGCTGCCGCGCTTCGGCGAGCGGCGGTGCGAGGAGAATCGCCAGTGCGGCGAGGGAAGTCAGCTTCTTCATGCTTGCTCTCCGGCTTTGGGGGCAGTCAGATCCCCGTTGGCCCGACACCGAAACGATCGAGCATCGGAAAGGCTGCACCCTCCGGCTCAGCGCCCCGCGCGGCTCCGCATCAGCGGCTGGATGCGCGTGCCGAAATTCTCGACGCCCTCCAGGAAATCGTCGAAGGTGAGCAGCACCCCGCCGGTGTTCGGCACCGCCGCCATCTCGTCGAGCATGCGCGCGACGCTGGCATAGCTGCCCACCAGCGTGCCCATGTTGATGTTCACCGCCCCCTCCGGCGCGGCGAGCTGGCGGACATTGGTGGTGGGGTTGTTCTTGTCGGCCGCGCCCTGGTCCATCAGCCAGCGGATCGCGTCGATGTCGACGCCGTCATTGTACGACTTCCACTTGGCCATGGCCGCCTCGTCGGTCTCGTCGGCGATGACCATGACGAGCACGAACACCTTCACGTCGCGCCCGGTCCTGGCGGTGGCGGCGGCGAGCCGCTCGTTGTTGAAGGCGAAGGCGGTGGGCGTGTTGACGCCCTTGCCGAGGCAGAAGGCATAGTCCGCCCATCTGGCCGAGAAGGCGAGCCCCTCGTCCGACGAGCCGGCGCAGATGATCTTCATCTCGCCCTGGGGCACGGGACGCACCAGGCAATCGTCCATCTGGTAATATTCGCCCTTCAGGTCGCTGCGGCCGGTCTCCCACAGTTCGCGCAGGATCTGGGCATATTCGCCGAGCATCTGATAGCGGTTGCGGAAATGCTCGTCGCCCGGCCACAGCCCCATCTGGCTGTATTCGGGCCGCTGCCAGCCGGTGATCAGGTTGAGCCCGAAGCGGCCATGGCTGATCGAATCGATCGTGTTGCACATGCGCGCGGCAAAGGCCGGCGGGATGACCAGCGTGGGGCAGGTGGCATAGATCTTGATCTTCTCGGTGACGGCGGCGAGGCCGGCCATCAGCGTGAAGCTCTCCAGCCCATATTCCCAGAACTCGGTCTTGCCGCCAAAGCCGCGCAGCTTGATCATCGAGAGCAGGAAATCCAGGCCGTGCTTCTCGGCCCGCAGCGCGATCTCCTTGTTGAGATCGAAGCTCGGCATATACTGGGGCGCGTTCTCGCTGATCAGCCAGCCATTGTTGTTGATGGGAACGAAGACGCCGACTTCCATGATTTAGCTCCCCAGAAATGCAAGCACCCGGGCCTCGAAGCCCGGCGGGTCGGTCACGTTGCAGGCGTGCCCTCCCCAAGGCATCCGGACAAGTTGCGCCCGTGGAATGACTTGCGCAAGCGCCCGCGAACAGCCGGGCGGGACGAGCGCATCGTCGTCGCTGGCGAGCAGCAGCACGGGCATATCGGGCGGCGCCGCCGCCAGCCGGTCGATCAGGTCGAAGCGCAGCGCCGCGAGGATGCGCGCCTCGACCATGTCGGCGGGGAAGCCGGCGACGTGATGGACCGCCTCCTCCTCCAGCCGCGCGTGATTGTCCGAGATCCACTCCGGCGGGAACAGGAAGATCGGCTGGGCGTCGACATATTTGCCCGGGCCACAGGCGCGCAGCAGCGCCAGCCGGGCGTCGAAGCAGCGCGCGGTATAGCGATCGAGCCGGCCCCAGCCATTGACCACCACCAGCCTGTCGACCCGCTCCGGCGTGTCGAGCGCCATGCTCAGGCCGCCCATGCCGCCGATCGCATGGCCGAGGATCGACGCCCGCTCGATGCCGAGCGCATCCATCAGCAGGCGGATGTCGTCGCCGATGCTCTCGATGCGTGGCGTTACCGTCCGGTCCGAACGGCCGGTGCCGCGATGATCGTAGAGGATGACGCGGAAGCTCTCGGCGAGCGCGGGCAGATTGGGCAGCCAGTATCTGCCCGACCCGCCCATGCCGGCCGACAGGATCAGCGGCGGCGCATCTTCCGGCCCATGCCACTCATAATAAAGGCCCCCCGCCTCCGCCATCAGCCGATATGCGCCACCGAGGCGATCTCGACCAGGCAATCGGGCTTCACCAGATCGGCCCGGATGCAGTAGCGCGCCGGCTTGGCGCCCGGAAAATATTCGGCATAGATCTGGTTGAAGACCGGATAGTCGGCGAAATCCTTCAGGAAGATGTGGTTCATCGCCACGTCCTCCAGCCGCGCGCCGGCCGCTTCCAGCGTGGTCTTGATCACCTCGAGGATGTGCCGCGTCTGGCCGGCGGCATCGCCGACATGAAGCACCACGCCGCCCTCGCCCAGCGCCAGCACGCCTGAGACATAGACGGTGTCGCCCGCCTTCGCGCCGGCCGAATAGGGCGCGATCGGCGTGGGGAATTGCGGCGGATTGATCGGCTCGAACGACATGGGCTCACTCCCTGGGCAATTGGCCGAAGCTGCCGCAGAAGTCGGCGGTGGTCGAGACCCAGCCGAAGAACTTCTCGACATTGTAGACCGTGGCTTCCTGCATCATCGGCGGCCCGAGATGATGCGTCGCATCCTCGAGCATCACCCCGAAATATTCGAGATGGAAGCCGTCGCGCAGCGTGCTCTCGACGCAGACATTGGTGGCGATGCCGACGAAGACGATGTTACGGATGCCGCGCGCGCGCAGCGTCGAATCGAGCTGCGAGTTGAAGAAGGCGCTGTAGCGGGTCTTGTGGAGGCGGATGTCGCCGGGCTTGGGGGCGAGCGCGTCGACCAGCTCGTAATCCCAGCCGCCGCGCGCCAGCAGCTTGCCCTGGAGCTCGGGCCGGGCGCGCATCGTCTTCAGCGCATTGGACTTGTGCCAGTTGGGCGAGCCGGGGCCGCCGGCCTCGACATAATCGGGGTCCCAGCCATTCTGCAGATAGATGACCGGCATGCCCGCCGCCCGCGCCGTATCGAGCACCGCGGCGATCTTGCCGATCGTTCCCGCAGAACCCGAAATGTCGAACCCGGCCTGGTCGACATAGCCGCCGGGCGAGGCATAGGCGTTCTGCATGTCGATCACGACGATCGCGGTCTCGTCGGCGCTGACCCGGATCGGCTCGGGCCGGGCGGGAAGCGTGACGATGCGCGGGCCGGAAAGGTCGCGGCCTACCATGGGTTCGCCTGTCATTTGCACGAGTGTTCCCGAGAAGGGGGCGGTGCGCAAGCCCTCCGCACGTCCTCGTCCTCTCCGCCAAAGCCGGGATCCGGGGCCAAGGGCCATGGCAGCGCGGCCCGCTTCGACGTTTCCGGTTACGGCGAATGCGATTGCTTCGATTTCGCGACTTGCCCTGGATCCCCGGCCGCCCGGGGATGACGGGGGTATTTGTCGCGGCGGAGCAAGTGCCGGGACAAGGTGTTCCCGATAGCCGTCACTCCGGCCTTGCGCCGGGATCCCGCTGCTTCCTGCGCGGGCGAGATCGCGGGACCCCGGCTCAGGGCCGGGGTGACGAGGGAAGAATATGAGTCCCCAACCCGGATCGCGTCTCGATCACCAGGCGGGAATGCGGTCGGAGCCCCGATCCGATCGCCAAAGCAAAAGGGCCGGAGTTGCCCCCGGCCCCTTGCGAAGTTCAGCGGATCGCCGGCTCAGCCGTCGTAGTCGCCGCCCAGATTCTGGTTGCGCGGCGGGGCGGCGGCGGTGAGGCGCAGCGCCTCGGCCGAAGCCGCGATCGAGCCGACCTCGTCCGGCGCTTCCTCGTCGTCGATCTGCACCCGCTGCAGGCTCGAGACCACCGCCTCCTCCAGGTGAGTCGGGCGAATCGTCTCTTCCGCGATCTCGCGCAGCGCGACGACCGGGTTCTTGTCGCGGTCGCGATCGATGGTCAGATCGGCGCCGCCGGAGATCTGGCGGGCGCGCTGCGCCGCGAACAGCACGAGATCGAAACGGTTGGGAACCTTGTCGACGCAATCTTCGACAGTGACGCGCGCCATCTACGCTTCCTTGAAAAACGGAGTGTCCGGGAAAGGCGGCGACTTAGGGTCCGGCTGTGGAAAAGTCAAGAAAATGGACCCGGCGCCCGCGCGGCGAACCGAATCGCGCGTGGCGCGTTGGGAACGCCATCGCAACGATGTCCGCGGAGTCCCCTTGGAAGCGCTCGCCCCTCTTGCCCCCGTGCCGATGGTCCCGCATCACCCGGCGATGCGCTTCACCCAGCCGAGCTACACCGTCGACGGCAACCGGCTGACGCTGCTGCCCGACGGGCCCGAGCGGCTGGAGGCGCTGCTCGACCTGATGCGCCGCGCCGAGCGGACGCTCCGGGTGCTCTATTATATCTATGTCGATGATGCGGCCGGCGCGGCGGTGCGCCAGGCGCTGCTCGACGCGGCGGCGCGCGGCGTGAAGGTCAGCCTGATCGTCGACGGGCTCGGCAGCGAGCACGCCCAGAGCCATGGCTTCTTCGATCCGCTCCATGCCGCCGGAGTCGATGTCTGCCGCTTCGTGCCGCGCTGGGGGCGGCGCTACCTGCTCCGGAACCACCAGAAGCTCGCGCTCGCCGACGAGGCGCGCGTGATCGTCGGCGGGTTCAACATCGAGGACAGTTATTTCGGCACGATCGAGCAGGCCGCCTGGCGCGACCTGGGGCTGCTGATCGAGGGGCCGGCGGCGGGCCGCCTGGTCGGCTATTATGATGCGCTGTCGAACTGGGCCCGGCGGCCGCGCGGCAGCCTGCGCAGGCTGGCGAAGACGCTGCGCGCCTGGAGCGAGCCCGAAGGCGCCACCCGCTGGCTGCTCGGCGGGCCGATGCGGCGGCTCTCGCCCTGGGCGCGCGAAGTGAAGCGCGACATGGAGCGGGCGCAGTCGATCGACATCATGGCCGCCTATTTCGCGCCCAATCCGGCGATGCTTCGCCGGCTGGATCGCGCCGGCCTGCGCGGGCGGGTGCGGCTGATCCTGCCGTCCAGGCTCGATCATGGCGCCGCGATCTGGGCGGCGCGCTTCACTTATGCCGGGCTGCTCCGCAAGCGGGTGCAGATCTACGAATATCAGCCGACCAAGCTGCACGCGAAGCTGTTCCTGCTCGACGATGTGGTGAACATCGGCTCGGCGAATTTCGACATCCGCTCGATGTTCCTCAATCTCGAGCTGATGTTCCGCGTCGAGGATCCCGCCTTCGCCGCCTATGTCCGGGCCTTTGTCGATGGCGAGGTGGCCTGTTCGGAGCGGATCACGCCCGAGCTCTACCGGGCGCGCACCGGCCCCTGGACCCGGATCAAGCAGGCGGCGGCCTATTTCGTGATGGCGGTGCTCGACTATAACGTCACCCGCCGGCTCAACTTCGGCCCGCGCGGGACGCGGCCTGAGGGTTAGGTTGAGGCGGAGAACGGCGAGGCCGTCCTTCGCACCACGCACCCTCGTCCCTGCCACACGCCACCGTCCTCGCTACGCATCATCGTCATCCCGCCACACGCCATCGTCATCCCCGCGCAGGCGGGGATCCAGGGTAGCATGGGACGAAGGAAGCAATCCCGCATGGGGTTGCCGGAGCCGGAGAAGCGAACCACGCGAACTTTGCTCTTGGCCCTGGATCCCCGCCTGCGCGGGGATGACGGTGGAGAAGCGGGATGAGGGTGGGGAACAGAGGACGGCGGAGCATATGCGTTCCCGGCTCTAATCCTTGATCGTCTCCATCGCGACATAGGTCGAGGTGCTGGCGACATGGGGCAGGCTCGATATCTTCTCGCCCAGCACGATGCGGTAGCGGCGGATGTCGGCGGTGCGCACCTTCAGCAGATAGTCGAAATTGCTCGCGAGCATGTGGCATTCCTCCACCTCGGGGATGCGCCGCACCGCTGCGTTGAATTCCTGCAGCGCCTTTTCGCGGGTGTCGGCCAGCTTCACTTCGGTGAAGGCGATATGGTCGAGGCCCAGCCGCGCGGGATCGACGATCGCGCGAAAGCCGCGGATCACGCCGGCATCGGTCAGCCGCTTCAGCCGCACCTGGGCCGGGGTCTTGGACAGCCCCACCTGCCGGGCCAGCTCGGTCACCGTCATCCGGCCGTCCGCGGCCAGCGCGGCGACGATCTTGCGGTCGAACTCGTCCAATTCGACTGTCGCGGGGGGCTTCTTCATGGATTTCGCCTAGCAGATGGCTGTCAAAATGGCGATTCCGCCTGTGGTTTGCCTCTCAAAAGTCTGATCGACCCGCGCAAGCGGCGTATCATGGCGGGATGACCCAGCCCGCGCCCTTCGCCGCCTTCGCTCCGCCCGTTCGCGAGCCGACTCCGCTCCGCCGGGCGATCACCGCCGCCTATCGCCGCGACGAGCGCGCGGCGGTGGCGCCGCTGCTGGAGGCGGCGACGCTCGACGCGGCCACCCGCGCGGCGATCCGCGAGACGGCGACCGGGCTGGTCACCGGCCTGCGCGCCCGGCGGCGCGGCGGCGCGGTCGAATCGCTGGTGCAGGAATATGCGCTGTCGAGCGAGGAGGGCGTGGCGCTGATGTGCCTGGCCGAGGCGCTGCTCCGCATCCCCGACGATGCGACGCGCGACGCGCTGATCCGCGACAAGATCGCCGATGGCGACTGGCGGGCGCATCTCGGCGGCAAGTCGCTGTTCGTCAACGCGGCGACCTGGGCGCTGGTGGTGACGGGCAAGCTGGTCGACAGCGTCGACGATCGCGGGCTGGGCGCCGCGCTGATGCGCCTCGTCGCGCGCGCCGGCGAGCCGGTGATCCGCCGCGCGATCGATCTGGCGATGCGGATGATGGGCGAGCAGTTCGTCACCGGCGAGACGATCGCCGAGGCCCTCAGGCGCGCCCGCCACGAAGAGGCCAAGGGCTTCCGCTACAGCTACGACATGCTCGGCGAGGCGGCGACCACCGCGGCGGACGCCGAGCGCTATTATCGCGACTACGAGAATGCCATCGATGCGATCGGCGCCGCTTCGAACGGGCGCGGCGTCTATGCGGGGCCGGGCATCTCGATCAAGCTCTCGGCGCTCCATCCGCGCTATGGCCGCGCCCAGGCGGACCGGGTGATGGGCGAGCTGCTTCCCCGGGTGAAGACGCTGGCGGTGCTGGCGCGGCGCCATGACATCGGCCTCAACATCGATGCCGAGGAAGCGGACCGGCTGGAGATCTCGCTGGACCTGCTGGAGAGCCTGGCGCTGGATCCCGACCTGGCCGGCTGGGACGGGCTGGGCTTCGTCGTCCAGGCCTATGGCAAGCGCTGCCCCTTCGTGATCGACTGGATCATCGACCTGGCCGGGCGCGCCGGGCGGCGGATCATGGTCCGGCTGGTCAAGGGCGCCTATTGGGACGCGGAGATCAAGCGCGCCCAGGTCGACGGGCTGCGCGATTTTCCGGTCTATACCCGCAAGGCGCATACCGATGTGGCGTATATCGCCTGCGCGCGGAAGCTGCTGGCGGCGGGCGACCGGGTCTTCCCGCAATTCGCCACGCACAATGCCCAGACGCTGGCGACGATCTACCGGCTCGCCGGGCCGGACTTCGTGCTGGGCCAATATGAGTTCCAGTGCCTGCACGGCATGGGCGAGCCGCTCTACGAGCAGGTGGTGGGCGCGGCGAAGCTGGACCGGCCCTGCCGCATCTATGCGCCGGTCGGCACGCACGAGACGCTTCTGGCCTATCTTGTGCGCCGTTTGCTGGAAAATGGCGCCAACTCCTCCTTCGTGAATCGTATCGCGGATTCCGGAATTCCGGTTTCGGAGCTGGTCGCGGATCCGGTCGAGCAGGTGCGGGCGATGCCCGATCCGGGCGCGCATCACGACAGGATCGCGCTTCCCGCGGCGCTCTATCCGGACCGCCGCAATTCGGACGGCATCGACCTGAGCGACGAGGACGCGCTCGCCGCCTTGCGCGAAACGCTCCAGGCCAGCGCCGCGACCCAATGGCGCGCCGCGCCGGAAGATGGGCAGGGCGTGTCTCGCAAGGTGTTGAATCCGGCCGATAATCGGGACGAGGTCGGCGCGGTGATCGAGAGCTCGCCAGAGGCGGCCGCCGCAGCCGTGGCGCGTGCCGCCGCCTCGGCTTGGCGCGCCACGCCGGTTGCCGAGCGCGCCGCGATGCTCGAGCGCGCCGCCGATGCGATGCAGGCGCGGATGCCGCTGCTGCTCGGCCTAATCGTGCGCGAGGCGGGAAAATCGCTGCCCAACGCAATTGCCGAAGTGCGCGAAGCGATTGATTTCCTTCGCTATTATGCAGAGCGCGCGCGGGCGACCTTCGGGCCCGCCCAGCTGCCGCTCGGGCCGGTGGTGTGCATCAGCCCGTGGAATTTCCCGCTGGCGATCTTCACCGGCCAGGTGGCGGCGGCGCTGGTGGCGGGCAATCCGGTGCTCGCCAAGCCGGCCGAGGAGACGCCGCTGATCGCCGCCCAGGCGGTGGCGCTGCTCCACGATGCGGGGGTCCCCGCCGATGCGCTCCAGCTCGTGCCCGGCGACGGCGCGATCGGCGCGGCGCTGGTCGGCGCGGCCGAGACCGCGGGAGTGATGTTCACCGGCTCGACCGAGGTGGCCCGCCTCATCCAGCGCCAGCTCGCTTCGCGCCTGTCCCCGGCCGGCCGGCCGATTCCGCTCGTCGCCGAGACCGGCGGGCAGAATGCGATGATCGTCGATTCCTCGGCGCTTGCCGAGCAGGTCGTCGCCGACGTCATCGCCTCGGCGTTCGACAGCGCGGGCCAGCGCTGTTCGGCGCTCCGGATCCTGTGCCTGCAGGAGGAAGTCGCCGATCGCACGCTGGCGATGCTGAAGGGCGCGCTCAGGGAGCTGCGCATCGGCCGCACCGACGCGCTCAGCGTCGATACCGGCCCGGTGATCACCGCCGAGGCGCGCGACAATATCGAGCGCCACGTCGCGACGATGCGCGCGCGGGGCCACCGCATCGAGCAGCAGGACCTGCCGGCCGCGACCGGGCATGGCACCTTCGTGCCGCCGACGATCATCGAGATCGACGCGATCGCCGATGTCGAGCGCGAGGTGTTCGGCCCCGTGCTCCATGTGCTGCGCTATCGCCGCGACGACCTTCCGGTGCTGATCGATGCGATCAACGCCACCGGCTATGGCCTCACCTTCGGCCTGCACACCCGGCTCGACGAGACGGTTGCCGAAGTGACCGCGCGGGTGAAGGCGGGCAATCTCTATGTGAACCGCAACGTGATCGGCGCGATCGTCGGGGTGCAGCCCTTTGGCGGGCGAGGGCTCTCGGGCACCGGTCCCAAGGCGGGCGGGCCGCTCTATCTCGGCCGGCTGGTCGGCTCGGCGCCGGTGGCGATCCAGCCCATGGGCGCGGCCGGGACGCCGCTGGCCGAATTCGCCGCCTGGCTCGACGCCCAGGGCGAAGTGCGGGCCGCCGAGGCGGCGCGGCGCTATGGCGCGGCCTCGGCCCTTGGCGTCGAGCGCGAGCTGCCGGGCCCGGTGGGCGAGCGCAACCTTTATGCGCTTCATCCGCGCGGCCGCATCCTGATGCGCCCCGCGACGGTGGCCGGCCTGTACGACCAGATGGCGGCGGTGCTGGCGACGGGCAACCGGGGCAGGCTCGAGGGGATGGCGCTGCCGCACGGCCTGCCGCCCCGGGTCGCCGCCGCCTTCGCGCCGGATCCGGCGGAGCCCCTCGCCGCGGCGCTGGTCGAAGGCGATGCCATGCCCGTGGCCGAGGCGCTGGCGGCGCTGGACGGCCCCATCGTGCCGTTGCTCGCCATGGGCGAATCCGGCTATCCGATCGAGCTGCTGCTCGAGGAAGTGTCGATCTCGATCAACACCACCGCCGCCGGGGGCAATGCCAGCCTGATGACGATCGGCTGATCCGGGCGGGCCGATCCCCCGCGCGAACGCTCTCCGGAGAGCGCAGGAGTTGGCCGCGCGCTATACGCCCTTGGGCCTGGATCCCCGCCGGCGCGGGGATGACGGGTTTGCCGATTGGATCTTGAGCCCGGGCGGCGCCATCCGGTGCTTGCCTCTCCGTCCGCCGCGCGGCATGGGGTTAGGCTCGGCCGGCAGGCAGGTTTTCAGTTCCAGGACCAAGGGCATGAAGGACAAACTCATAGTGCTGATCGGCGGCGGCGGATTCGTCGGCCGCTATGTCGCGCAGGAACTGCTCGCCGCCGGCGCGCGCCTGCGAATCGCCCAGCGCCGGCCGCGCGACGCCTGGTTCCTCAAGCCGCTGGGCGGCCTGGGCCAGACCCAGTTCGTCGCCGCCGACGTGACCCGGCCCGAGACGATTGCCGCCGCGGTCGCCGGTGCCGATGCGGTGGTCAATCTCGCGGGCGTGCTCAAGGGCGATTTCGACGGCGTGAATGGCGCGGGCGCCCAGACTGTCGCCGCCGCGGCCCGGGCGGCCGGCGTCGCCTCGCTCGTCCATTTCTCCGCGCTCGGCGCCGCCGACGATTCGGCTTCCGCCTATGGCCGCTCCAAGGCGGCGGGCGAGGCCGCGGTGCGGCAGGCCTTTCCGGAAGCCGTGATCCTGCGTCCTTCCTTCGTCTTCGGGCGCGAGGACGCGTTCACCAACCGGTTCGCCGCGATGCTCGGCATGGGGCCGGTGATGCCGGTGCTCCGCGCCGGGGTGCGCTTCCAGCCGGTCTATGTCGTCGACGTCGCCCGGGCGGTGGCCGCGGCGCTGGCCGCGCCGGAGAAGTCCGCGGGCCAGACCTATGCGCTGGCCGGACCCGACACGCTCACCATGGCGGGCCTGCTTCACTGGCTCGCCGGCGCGACCGGCCACCGGCCGGCCTTTGCCGAGCTGCCCGATCCGCTCGGCGCGCTGATCGCGATGCTGCCCGGCACGCCGATCACCCGCGACCAGTGGCGCATGCTGCTGGCGGACAATGTCGCGGGCGATGTGCCCGGGCTGGCGGCGCTCGGCATCGTGGCGACGCCGCTCGCCAGCGTCGCGCCGGCCTGGCTCGTCCGCTATCGTCGCAACGGCCGCTTCGCCAGGCTGGCCGCCTGACCGCCTTTCCGCGCCGCCGGCGCCTGGGAGCATATCAAGCATGAGCGAAACCCTGGTCGCGATCCTCCTCGGCATTGTCGAGGGGATCACCGAGTTCCTGCCGGTCTCCTCGACCGGCCATCTGATCCTCGCTTCCGAGCTGCTCGGCTATGACGCCGCCACCTGGGCGATGTTCAACGTCGTCATCCAGCTTGGCGCCATTCTGGCGGTGGTGGTGCTCTACTGGCGGACCTTCTGGGCGGTGGCCTCCGGCCTCCTTCGGATGAACCCGGTCTCGTGGCGTTTCACGCGCAACCTGCTCGTCGCCTTCGTCCCCGCCGCCGTGATCGGCCTTGCGCTCCATTCGAAGATCGAGGTGCTGCTCGGCGAGCCGATGGTGGTGGCCTGGGCGCTGGTGATCGGCGGCATCGCGATCCTGGTGATCGAGCGGCTGGTGAAGTCGGCCACGATCCATGGCATCGCGGAGATCCCGCTGGTCCGCGTGATCGGCATCGGCTTCATCCAGTGCATCGCGATGATTCCGGGCGTCAGCCGTTCGGGCGCGACGATCATGGGCGCGCTCAGCCTGGGCGTGGAACGCCGCACCGCCGCCGAGTTCAGCTTCTTCCTCGCCATCCCCACCATGCTGGGCGCCACCACGCTCGAGCTGCTCAAGAACCATGACGCGATCGCCTCGGCCCGGGTGGGTTGGGACGAGATCGCCATCGGCTTCGTCACTGCCTTCATCGTCGCGATCGTAGTGATCAAATGGTTCGTCGGCATCGTCTCGAAACATGGGTTCGCGCCCTTTGCCTGGTACCGAATCGTCGCCGGCATCGGGGCGATCGCCTGGCTCTCGATGCGGTAAGGTCCGGATCGGCCATAAAAATACGTAAGAATATTTCAAATTCGCCCCAACTGGGCGGAAAAACCCAATATAGGTCAGCTTTGCTGACTTTTATCGACTCGCTTGCGGCGGTAGCGCGGCCGCATGGCGGAAACGATGCTCAAATTCGTTGGAACGGCGCAGGCTTATCCGGGCAAGCGCGGGGCGGAACTGCGCGCGGAGGATTTCCGCGAGATCGCGGATCGCTATGCGGTGCCCACGGCCGAGGAGCAGGCTAGCCGCTGCTCGCAATGCGGCGTGCCCTATTGCTCGGTGCACTGCCCGCTCCACAATCACATCCCGGACTGGCTGCGGCTGACGGCGGAGGGGCGCCTGCGCGAAGCCTATGCGCTGTCGAACAGCACATCGACCATGCCCGAGATATGCGGCCGAATCTGCCCGCAGGACCGGCTGTGCGAAGGCAATTGCGTCATCGAATTCTCCGGGCACGGCGCGGTCACCATCGGCTCGGTCGAGAAGTTCGTCACCGACACGGCCTGGGAAGAGGGCTGGGTCGAGCCGGTCGCGGTGGGGCCGGCGCGCGGCCAGTCGGTCGGCATCGTCGGGGCCGGGCCCGCGGGCCTGGCGGCGGCCGAATATCTCCGCGAATATGGCTATGAGGTGCATGTCTATGACCGGCACGACCGCGCGGGCGGGCTGCTCACCTATGGCATTCCGGGCTTCAAGCTGGAGAAGCATGTGGTCATGCGCCGCATCGAGCGGCTGGCGCAGGGCGGCATCAGCTTCCACATGGATTTCGAGGTCGGGCGCGACGCCAGTCTCGACGCGCTGCGCAAGCGGCACGATTCGCTGCTGATTGCCACCGGCGTCTACAAGCCGCGCGGGATCCAGGCGCCGGGCGTGGGCGCGGAGGGCATCGTCGAGGCGCTCGATTACCTGACCGCTTCCAACCGCAAGGGCTTTGGCGACGCGGTTCCGGCCTTTGACGACGGCAGCCTCGATGCCAGGGGCAAGCATGTGGTCGTCGTCGGCGGCGGCGACACGGCGATGGACTGTGTGCGCACCGCCGTCCGCCAGGGCGCGGCGTCGGTGAAGTGCCTGTATCGCCGCGACCGGGCGAACATGCCCGGCTCGCAGCGCGAAACCGCCAATGCCGAGGAGGAGGGCGTCGAGTTCGTCTGGCTCTCGGCGCCGGAGGCCTTTGACGGCGACGAGCGCGTCACCGGCGTGCGTGCCACCCGCATGCGGCTGGGCGCGCCCGATGCCTCGGGCCGCCGCGCGCCCGAGCTCGATCCGGGCGGCGCTTTCCAGCTCCGGGCGGACCTGGTGATCAAGGCGCTGGGCTTCGAGCCCGAGGACCTGCCGCGCCTGTTCGGCGCCGAGGAGCTGGGCGTCACGCGCTGGGGTACGCTGCGCACGGACGGGCGGACGATGATGACCAGCCTCGACGGTGTTTTCGCGGCGGGCGATATTGTCCGCGGCGCGAGTCTCGTCGTCTGGGCGATTCGCGATGGCCGTGACGTCGCGGCGCACATGCATGCCTGGATGCGCGCCCGCGCCGATGCGGCTCGGGCTGCTTGAGAAAGTCGCACCGATGAAGTTCCTGCTTGCCGCTCTCGCCCTTGGCGTCGCACTTCCGGCCCAGGCCTTTGCCGCCGTACCAGCGGCGGCGCCTGTGGCCGAAGGCGATCTCCAGAAGCTCGTGGCGCTATTGGCCCCCGAAGAATCGGTCGGCCGGATCGCCGGTCGCGCTTTCGACCTCGGCATGAACCAGCAGCTTGCCGCCGATCCGAAGGTGAAGGCGATCTATGACGCCAATCCCGGGCTGCGCGAGCAGGTGGGCGGGCAGCTGCGCGACCAGTTCACCCGGATTCTGGTGGCCGCGCTGCCTTCGCTGCGTGGCGAGATCGCGGGCATTATCATGGCCGAGCTCACGCCGGGCGAGATCGCCGACACGCTGACCTTCTTCGCCAGCCCGCCCGGTCAGAAGGTGCGTGCCCAGGTCTATGAGACGATGGGCAGCGCGCCGGGCCAGTCGCCGCAGGAAATGCAGCAGGCCGCGATAGCGGCGGTGATGGAGAAGATGACGCCGGAGGATTATCCGGCGCTGATGGCGTTCGCGGGAAGCACCGCGGCGCAGAAGATGGGTAGCGTGAATCCGAAGATCGCCACGGCCAGCCAGGCCTGGGCGCTCAAGCTGGTCGCCGCCAATCGCCCGCAAATGGAAGGTTTCGCAACCAGGGCGGTGGCGGACTATCTCAGGAAGAAGCGCGGCTGATGCGCGTGCTTCCGCTAGCCGCCACCCTGCTCGCCCTCGCGCCGCTTGCCGTGCCGGGAATGGCCTGTGCGCAGGCGCAAACGGCGGTTTCGCCGGAGCACCTGGCGCTCGGACACGAGCTGGCCAAGCGCAATAACGATGAAGTCTCGGCCGACAACCAGGTCAGCGCGATGCTGGTCAGCGCCGCCAAGATATTCGCCGAGAACAAGGACTTGCGGGAGCTCGAGAAGGAGTATCCCGGGGCGATCAAGAAGATGCTCGATGCGATGGCCCCGGTGATCCGGGAAGAGACGCTGCGGGCGCTGCCGCGGCTCTGGGATCGGCTGGGCGCAATCTATGCAGCCAACATGACCGAGCAGGAACTGCGCGACGCGATCGCCTTTTACTCCGGCCCGGTCGGCGTGCGCCTGCGCGCGGCAATGATCGGCGATCTCGATATGAAGGCGATGCTGAGCGAGGTGCTGGCCGATCCCGACAAGAATATCAGCGAGAAAGCGCTGGGAGCGAGCCTTGACTCGACCGCGCGGGGCGCGATCCGCGCGCTGTCGTCCGCAGATCAGCAGGCGCTCGCGCAGTTCGCCTTCACTCCGGCCGGTGCGCAGATCCAGCGGTTGAATGCGCAGATAATCAAGGCGGCCTCCGACTGGAGCAACGAGGCGAACCCGGAACTGGACGCGAAGCTGGAAAAGATCGCCGAGGACGTGGTGGCCAAGATCCTCGATAAGGAGCAGTCGAAATGAAGCTGGACGAACGCGAACGGCTCGCCCGCGAGGGCATGTACCGTCCCGAGTTCGAGGGAGACGCCTGCGGCGTCGGCCTGGTCGCCGCGACGGACGGCCAGCCCTCGCGCCGCGTCGTCCAGTCGGCGATCGACGCGCTGAAGGCAGTGTGGCATCGCGGCGCGGTGGATGCGGACGGCAAGACCGGCGACGGGGCCGGCATCCATGTCGACCTGCCCGTCCGCTTCTTCGACGATGCGATCGCCGCGGGCGGCCACCGCGTGCTGCCGAACCGGCTGGCGGTGGGCATGGTCTTCCTGCCGCGCACCGATCTGGGCGCGCAGGAAGCTTGCCGCACCATCGTCGAGAGCGAGATCATCGAGGCGGGCTACACTATCTATGGCTGGCGCCAGGTGCCGGTCGACGTCTCCGTCATCGGCATGAAGGCGCAGGCGACGCGCCCCGAGATCGAGCAGATCATGATCGCGGGCCCCCCCTTGCCGCACGGCGGCAAAAACGAAAATGGGCCCGGCGCGATGGATGCCGCCGAGTTCGAGAAGGAACTCTATCTCGTCCGCCGCCGGATCGAGAAGCGCGTGATCGCCGCCCAGATCAGCGGCTTCTACATCTGCTCGCTGTCGACGCGCTCGATCATCTACAAGGGCCTGTTCCTCGCCGAGAGCCTGTCGGACTTCTATCCGGACCTTCGCGACGAGCGTTTCACGAGCCGGGTAGCCATTTTCCACCAGCGTTACTCGACCAACACGTTCCCGCAATGGTGGCTGGCCCAGCCGTTCCGCTGCCTCGCCCATAACGGTGAGATCAACACGATCCGCGGCAACAAGAACTGGATGCTCAGCCACGAGATCAAGATGGCGAGCATCGCCTTTGGGGAGCGTTCGGAGGACATCAAGCCGGTGATCCCGGCCGGTGCGTCGGATACCGCGGCGCTCGACGCGGTGTTCGAGGCGATCTGCCGCTCGGGGAGGGACGCGCCCACCGCCAAGCTGATGCTGGTGCCCGAGGCATGGGACGAGCACACGCCGGACAAGCACCTGGAGATGTACAAATATCTCGCCTCGGTGATGGAGCCCTGGGACGGGCCCGCCGCGCTGGCGATGACCGATGGGCGCTGGGCGGTGGCGGGCGTCGACCGCAACGCGCTGCGTCCGTTGCGCTACACCCAGACCTCGGACGGCCTGCTGATCGTCGGGTCCGAGACCGGCATGGTCCAGATTCCCGAATCGACCGTGATCGCCAAGGGGCGGATGGGCCCGGGCCAGATGATCGCGGTCGACCTGGATCAGGGCGTGCTGCTCTGCGACCGCGCGATCAAGGACAGGATCGCCGGCGAGCATGACTATGCCGCCATGATCGGCGAGTTCATCACCGTGGGCGACCTGCCCGAGCCCGAGGTGGCGCCGCTCCGCTTCGAGCGCGCCGAGCTCACTCGCCGCCAGGTCGCGGCGGGGCAGACGCTCGAGGACATGGAGCTGATCCTCGCCCCGATGGTCGAGACCGCCAAGGAAGCCGTCGGCTCGATGGGGGACGACACGCCGCTGGCGGTGATCTCGGACAAGCCGCGCCTGATCAGCCAGTTCTTCCGCCAGAATTTCAGCCAGGTCACCAACCCGCCGATCGACTCGTTGCGCGAGCGCCAGGTGATGACGCTCAAGACGCGCTTCGGGAACCTCGCCAACATCCTCGATACCGAGGGCGGCGGCTCGAAGGTGCTGGTGCTGGACAGCCCGGTGCTGACGAATGGCGATTGGGAGCGGCTGCGCGCGCATTTCGGCGATCAGTGCGCCGAGATCGACTGCACCTTCCCCGCCGGGGACGATCCCGACGACCTGCGCGAAGCGATCCGCCGCATCCGCTACGAGGCGGAACAGGCGGTCCGCGCCGGCTGCACCGAGCTGTTCCTGACCGACGAGCATGTCTCGGAGGGCCGCGCCGCCATTGCCGGCGTGCTCGCCGCCGCGGCGGTGCACACCCATCTCGTCCGCCGGGGCCTGCGCAGCTACGCGTCGGTCAACGTCCGCAGCGCCGAATGCCTCGACACCCATTATTATGCGGTGCTGATCGGCGTCGGCGCGACCACGGTGAATGCCTATCTGACCGAGGCCTCGATCGCCGATCGCCATGGCCGCGGCCTGTTCGGCGACATCGCGCTGGACGAGTGCCTGAACCGTCACCGCAAGGCGATCGACGAGGGCCTGCTCAAGATCATGTCGAAGATGGGGATCGCGGTGATCTCCTCCTATCGCGGCGGCTATAATTTCGAGGCGGTCGGCCTCAGCCGCGCGCTGGTCAACGACCTGTTCCCCGGCATGCCGGCCAAGATCTCGGGCGAGGGCTATGCCTCGCTCCATCTCTCGGCGATGCTTCGCCACCAGGCGGGCTATGACCGCGGCGTCGCGACGCTGCCGATCGGCGGCTTCTACCGCCAGCGCCACGGCGGCGAGACTCATGCCTATTCGGCCCAGCTGATGCACCTGCTGCAGACGGCGGTGTCGACCGACAGCTATTCGTCCTACCTGGCTTTCTCGCGCGGTGTGCGCGACCTGCCGCCGGTCTATCTGCGCGACCTGCTCGAATTCAACTTCCCGGGCGAGGGCATCCAGATCGATCAGGTCGAGGCGATCACCGAGATCCGCAAGCGCTTCGTCACGCCCGGCATGTCGCTCGGCGCGCTCTCCCCGGAAGCGCATGAGACGCTGGCGATCGCGATGAACCGCATCGGCGCCAAGGCCGTGTCGGGCGAGGGCGGCGAAGACAAGAACCGGTACACCCCGTACGAGAATGGCGACAACGCCAACTCGACGATCAAGCAGATCGCTTCGGGCCGCTTCGGCGTCACCGCCGAATATCTCAACGCCTGCGACGAGATCGAGATCAAGGTCGCCCAGGGCGCCAAGCCCGGCGAGGGCGGCCAGCTGCCCGGCTTCAAGGTCACCGAGTTCATCGCGAAGCTCAGGCATGCGACGCCCGGGGTGACGCTCATCAGCCCGCCGCCGCACCACGACATCTATTCGATCGAGGATCTGGCGCAGCTCATCTACGATCTGAAGATGATCAACCCGCGCGCCCGGGTGTGCGTGAAGCTGGTCAGCTCGGCCGGCATCGGCACGGTGGCGGCCGGCGTGGCCAAGGCGCATGCGGACGTCATCCTGGTCGCGGGCCATGTCGGTGGCACCGGCGCCTCGCCCCAGACTTCGGTGAAATACGCCGGCACGCCCTGGGAAATGGGCCTGACCGAAGTGAACCAGACCCTGACGCTCAACGGCCTGCGCGGGCGAGTCAAGCTGCGCACCGATGGCGGCCTGAAGACCGGGCGGGACATCGTGATCGCGGCGATCCTGGGCGCCGAGGAATTCGGGATCGGCACGCTGAGCCTGGTGGCGATGGGCTGCATCATGGTCCGCCAGTGCCATTCGAACACCTGCCCGGTCGGCGTCTGCACCCAGGACGAGAAGCTGCGCCAGAAGTTCGTCGGCACGCCCGAGAAGGTGATCAACCTGATGACCTTCATCGCCGAGGAGGTTCGCGAGATCCTGGCGCGGCTGGGCTTCAAGAGCCTCGACGAGGTGATCGGCCGCACCGAGCTGCTCCGCCAGGTCAGCCGCGGTGCCGAGCATCTCGACGATCTCGATCTCAACCCGATCCTTGCCAAGGTCGATGCCGACGATGCCGAGCGCCGCTTCAGCCTGTCGACCTTCCGCAACGAAGTGCCCGACAGCCTCGATGCGCAGATGATCAAGGATGCGGCCCCGGTCTTCGCGCGGCGCGAGAAGATGCAGCTCACCTACAATGTGCGGAACACGCATCGCGCGGTGGGCACGCGGCTCTCTTCCGAGATCACGCGTCGCTTCGGCATGTCGGCGCTTGCCGACGGGCATGTCCATGTCCGGCTGCGCGGTTCGGCGGGCCAGTCGCTCGGCGCCTTTCTGTGCAAGGGCGTCACGCTCGAGGTGTTCGGCGACAGCAACGACTATGTCGGCAAGGGCCTGTCGGGCGGCACCATCGTGGTGCGCCCGCTGGTCAGCTCGCCGATCGAATCGTGGAAGAACACGATCATCGGCAACACCGTGCTCTACGGCGCCACTTCGGGCCGGCTGTTCGCCGCCGGCCAGGCGGGCGAGCGCTTCGCGGTGCGCAACTCGGGCGCCGAAGTGGTGGTCGAGGGCTGCGGCGCGAACGGCTGCGAATATATGACCGGCGGCACCGCGGTGCTGCTCGGCGAGGTGGGCATGAACTTCGGCGCGGGCATGACCGGCGGCATGGCCTTTGTCTATGACGCGGACGGCAGCTTCGCGCAGCGCGCCAATCCGGAGAGCATCGTCTGGCAGCGCCTCGCCTCGGCGCATTGGGAAGCTAAGCTGCGCGAGCTGGTCGAGGCGCATGTCGCGGCGACCGACAGCAAATGGGCGGCGGGCTTGCTCGAGGACTGGGACCGCGCGCTCGGTTCCTTCTGGCAGGTGGTGCCCCGCGAGATGCTGAGCCGCCTGCCCCAGCCGCTCAACGACGACGCAGTGGAGGCGGTGGCGGCGGAATGAGGTGCCGGCCCGGCTCCTCCCGTTCCGCCTGAGGGGATAGCGGCGGGCGGGGCCGGGGTGCCGGTTCTCCGCGCGGGCGGCGCGGCCGCCGGCTTGCCCGGGAACCCCCGTCTCGCCGGGTTGCGAAGCGGTTCCGGGCCGGTTCGGGCCTGGAGGCTGGAACCGGCCGATGCGCCCCGGGGCCGATAGCGGCCTGCCCGGATGGACATCGGCGGCGGGACCTATCGACAGGTTGAGGCCACACAGGCTTTTGCACTGTCGCGCAAACGCGGTATCGCAGAAGGCACGATGGATCTCTACCTCCCGATCGCCAACCTGTCGGTCAACGCGCTCGTCATCGTGGCGCTGGGGTTCGGCGTCGGCCTGCTCTCGGGCATGTTCGGCGTCGGCGGCGGGTTCCTCACCACGCCGCTGCTGATCTTCTACGGCATTCCGCCGACGGTCGCCGCCGCATCGGCGGCCAGCCAGGTTACCGGCGCCAGCGTCTCGGGCGTGCTCGCGCATTTCCGCCGGGGCGGCGTGGACATCCATATGGGCGTGGTGCTGGTGGTGGGGGGCGTGATCGGCAGCATCGCCGGGGCCGCGTTATTCACGCTGCTGCAGAAGAGCGGCCAGATCGATGTGGTGATCGGGATGCTCTATGTGCTGATGCTCGGCTCGATCGGCGGGCTGATGCTGCACGAATCGGTCCAGGCG
>NZ_JAPDIR010000026.1 GCF_029870595.1 Sphingomonas sp. CBMAI 2297 | reverse complement strand
TCCCGCGCCCGAGGAGGCCCGCCCGCCACGCCCGCTCGCGCCCTCCGCGCTGGGCGACGATGCCGGGCGGGACCGGGCGGGAACCGGCGCCTGGGGCTGCAATCCCTTGAATTCGCGGACCTCCCCCTCGGCCACGCCCAGGGCATCGAGGGCAGCGGCGCTGGCGGCATACCAGCTCTTCTGCGGGGGGACGCCCTTGGCCTGGGGGCCCAGGGCACCGGCGATGACCAGCCGCTCCTCGGCCCGGGTGGCGGCCACGTAGAACAGGCGCCAATGCTCGCTGAGCTCCCGCGCATCGGCATTTTCGAGGACTTGCCCCAGTCCCCCCCGCTCGGCGGCGCGAGGCCGGAAGATCGGCAGCTTTGCGGAGGCGGCGGACGGTTCCCAATGCAGAAAGTCGCGCGGAGACCTTGTCGGGTCGACGGTGGCATCGGCAAGGACGACCAGGGGCGCCTGCAGGCCCTTGGCGCCATGCGCGGTCATCACCCGCACCGCCGCCTGGGGCTGGGCCGCGTCGCGGACGATCTCCACATCGCCGCGATCGAACCAGTCGAGGAACCGCTGCAGCGAAGGCGTCGCGACCTTTTCGAAGTTGAGAGTCGCATTGAGCAGCTCCTCGATCGGATCGCGCGCTTCCTCGCCCAGGCGGCGCAGCAGCTTGCGGCGGCCATCCAGGGGACCGGAGAGCAGTTCTTCCAGAAAGCGATAGGGCGTGGCGATGTCCGCGCGGGCAAGCAACGCATGGAGCGGTGCCAGACGCTCCTCTGGCTGGGTCTTGCGCAGATGCCGCCACAATCCGCCGCCCTTGCGGACCGCGGCGTCCATCAATTCCTCCTGGGTCCAGCCGATCAGCGGCGAGACGAGCAAAGATGCCAGCGACAGATCGTCCTCAGGCTGGAGCGCGAAGCGGATGGCGGCGAGCAGGTCCTGCACCGCCAGCGGCGCGTTCAGCCGCAGGCGATCGACGCCCGCCACCGGCACGCCCTCGGCATAGAGCCGCGCGACGATCAGCGAGGCGAGCTCGCCGCGACGCTTGACCAGGATCATCACGTCCTCGGGCGCGAGCTTGCGGCCCTTGCTCTCCAGGTCGAGATTGCCGATCCAGCCCTTGATTGCCCGGGCGATGCGCCTGGCCAGTTCGCGGGTTGCATCGCTCACCCATTCTTCCTCGTCCGCCTCGCTGCCGCCTTCGGTGACCGGCGGCCACAAGGTCACGCTGCCCGGACCCGGCACTTCGCTGGCATGCGGCTCGGCATCGGAAAGCTCGCCCATGCCCGGCATCGGCAGCGCGCCGATCGCGGCGTCGACGAACTCCAGCACCGGCCGGGTCGAGCGGAAGCTGTGAGTGAGCGACAACTCCTCCACTTCGCGCGGCGCCACGTCGAAATCCGTATCGGGGTGGATGCGCGACTTTGCGAGGAAGCGCTCGAAGGCGGCGCGGAAGAAGATCGGGTCGGTGCCCTGGAAACCGAAGATCGCCTGCTTGTAATCCCCCACGGTGAACAGCGTGCGGACCGTCTCCGCGCGCACGCCCTCACCGACGAAGAACTCGTCCGCGATCGCGCTGACGATCGCCCATTGCTGGGGATTGGTGTCCTGCGCCTCGTCGATCAGGACATGCTCGGTCGCGGTATCGAGCTTGAAGCGCACCCATTCGCCCATGCCCGGTTCGGCGAGCAGCGCCACGGTGCGATGGATCAGATCGTTGAAGTCGACCGCGCCGAGCCGGCGCTTTGCCCGCGCATAGGTCTCGGCATAGACCCGGCCCGCCTCGAGCCCCGAAGCGAGCAGGTCCGCATAGGCGGCCTGGGTCTTCAGGCCGAGCAGTTCGGCGCAAGTCTCGTAGAGGCGCATCGCATAATCGGCATAGGCCGGATCCTGCGGCGCCTGGCCCTTGCCGAAGGAGCGCGGCTCGCCCTTGGCGGTGGCCCAGATCGAATGGAGATCGGCCAGGCTGGCGGCGCGCGCCTCGGGCGATCCGGACAGCCAGGCGGCGGCGATGTCGGCCCGCTCCAGGCCGCGCGCGGTGCCCCAATCGGCATTCATCACCGTGAGCGCCCGCAAGCTGCCGAGATCAAAGGCGGCGTCAGCGCAGCGCCGGGCGATCTCGGCGTCGATATCCCCCAGGGGAAGTCCGAGCGCCTCGCGCAGGAAAGGCTGGACCAGGATCGGCAGCTCGGCCAGCGCCTCGCCCTCGCGCGCGCAGGCCTTGAGGAAATCCTCGGCCTTGCCCTCGCCCAGCCGTAGCGACAGCGCGCCGACCGCATCGACGATCCAGCCGCGCCCCGCCCGCTCGGCATCGACCAGCATCTCGGCCAGCGCCTCGCGCGCCAGCACTGCCTCCTCGCGCTGGTCGAGCGGGCGGAAGCCGGGGACGAGCCCCGCCTCCATCGGGAAGGCGGCGAGCAGCGACTGGCAGAAACTGTGGATCGTCTGGATGCGGATACCGCCGCCGGGCGCGTCGAGCACCTTGGCGAAGAGCTGGCGGGCCTTTTCGCGGCCCGAAGGCGAGATGTTCTCGCCCAGCGCTTCCAGGTCGGCGGCCAGTTCGGTGTCCGATGCACGCACCCAGCGGGCGAGCCGGCTGGTAATCCGCTCGGACATCTCGGCCGCGCCGGCCTTGGTGAAGGTGAGGCAGAGGATCGCGCCGGGATCGGTGCCGCCCAGCAGCAGCCGCCAGACGCGCGCGGCCAGCACCTGCGTCTTGCCCGTGCCCGCCGAGGCGGAGAGCCAGATATGGCGGCCGGGGTCGCTGGCTGCCTTCTGGTTGCCCTTCAGCTTGTGGAGGGGGCGGACTTCAGTCACGGCGGCCATACCATTCGTCGCGCCGCATCAGCTGGTCATATTCGGCATAGGGCGCATATTCCGGCACCAGCTTGGCGGTGAAGGGCTGGTCGCCGGTCAGCCAGGCGCGGACCGCCTCGGCGAAATGATGCGCGGCGATGTCGACGAACTCCTCGGCCGGGATCGGCTCCTTCTTCTTCGGATCGACGGGGCTGTCGACATAGCCGAAGCCGCCGGTGCGCGGGGAGCGGGCGAGCGACCAATATTCGAAGGCGCGCGCCGTGCCCGCGATATCGGCGAACCCGCCCCGCTCGGCGATCAGGCCGAGCAGGCCGAGCTGGAGGCTGAACCCGGCGCGCACGGCACGGGTACTGGGCGGCTGGCCGGTCTTGTAGTCGACGATCGCCAGGCCGCCATCGGGCAGGCGATCGATCCGGTCGAACTTGCCGCGCAGCTTCACCCCGGCGAACTCGACCTCGCCGTCCCGTTCGACCGCGAGAACCTTGCGCTCCGGATTCTCGGCGATCTGCCGGGCGATCCAGTCGATCGCCTCCATCAGCCGGGGCTGCCAGAGCGCGCGCATCATCGGATGGGTGCGTTCGTCCACCAGCATCGCCTCCGCACGCGCGCGGAGCCTTGCCGGATCACAGCCGTCGAGTTCGAACCATTTCTGAAGAACGTCGTGCACCGCCGTGCCGCGCCACGCCGCGCTGGGATCGGCATCGACCGGATCGAGCGGCATGAGCTTGAGCATGCGGCGCGCGTAAAAGGCATAGGGATCGGCCTTCAGGCGATCCACTTCGGTCACCGAAATCGCCTTGGGACGGTCCCCTACCGGCGGCGAAGGCTCGGGGCGCTCGGCGGGAAGGTGCGCGCCGGGATCGTCGATCGCGCGCAGCCAGGCGGCGAGATCGTCGGCCCGGTCGAGGCCGCCGGAAAGCGCTTCCAGCCGCAGCCAGAAGCGCGAGGCGATGGTCGGCGCGGTGGCGTCGCGCCGCGCGCGCGTGAGCAGCACTTCGGGCGCACCCAGCGCGCCGGCCAGGTCGTGCGCGGCCAGGCCGATGCGGCGCTCCAGACCGGGCAGGCCCAGCTCGGCGCGGATGCGCGGGGCCAGCCAGGGATCGGGCGCCGGCAGGCCCGGCCACACGCCTTCGTTGAGCCCGGAGAGGATCATCAGGTCGGCGGTCTGCAACCGCGCTTCGAGCTGGCCGAGAATGGCGAGGCGCGGATGGCCGCCATGGGGCGGGCGCACCGCGATCTGGTCCATCAGCGTACGCAGCATCGGCGCGAGCATGTCCGGATCGGCGCGGCGCGGGCCGTCGCCGGCTTCGCGCTCGAGATCGTCGAGCAACGTCGCGGCGGCGCGGCCCTCGGCCCGGCTCCACAGTCCGTCGCCGCCAAGTGCCTGAGCGGCCTCGCGCAGCGCGGCGAGCAGGACGGGGATCGGCTGGGCCCCGTCCCCGCACGCCCGCTCGAGCGGCTCCAGCAGCGCCCGGGCCGTCGGCCACCATTGCGCGGCGGCCTGGCGAAGGGGGCCGTCCCTGCCCTCCTGCTCCGCCAGATGGCGATCGATGCCGGTGAGATCGGGCGCCGGGCGCGGCCCGCGCAGCGCGCGATCGAGCAGGCGGGCACCCTCCAGCCATGCGGTGCGCGCCTCGGGCATCACCAGCGGGTGCTTGAGGAGCGTGAGTAGCGGCAGCGGCGCGAAGCGCTGGGCGGCGGCATCGGCCAGCGCCAGCAGCAGCGTGCCCGGCGGCAGGATCGAGAGCGGCTGGCCGGCGGAATCGTCGATCGCGATGCCCCAGCGCGCGCAATGCGCGGCAACGCGGCGGGCGAGCGCGCGATCGGGCGTGACCAGCGCGGCGGTGCGGCCGGGAGTCTCCAGCGTCTGGCGCAGCGCCAGGGCGATGGCCTGGGCCTCTTCCGCCGGCGTGGCGACTGCGAGGGCGCGCACGCCGTCGAGCCGGCGCTCGCGCTCCGGCAGCGTGGTCCAGCCATGGGTCAGCTCGGGCGGCTGCATCGCCGAGGCGATTGCCTTGCTGCGCGAGGGCGCCGCGTCATGCTCGCTGGCGGCACGCCAGGGATCGAATTCGCTGCGATGGACGCCCATTCGCTCCAGCAGGAGCTTGAGATGGAATTGCGGGTGCGTCTCGAGATTGCGGCGGCGCCGGCCGGTGACCGGGTCGGGCGCATGCGGGCCGAGCATCTCCCATTCGGCATCGGAGATCGCGATGGCGAGGTCGGGCAGCACCACCATGCCCTTGGGCAGGCTCGCCACCATCCGCTGGAGCCGGGCAATGGCCGGCGCGCTGGCGGTGATGCCCGCGGCGCAGACAAAGCCCTGGGGCGGGCTCGCCTTCCAGCGCCTCGTCACATTGTCGATCAGCAGGCGGCGGCGATCGGCGAGGTCGATGCGGCCGAGGCGGGCGAGTTCCTTCGGCCAGCGTTCGAGGACGATCTCGAACAGCTTGAGCGAGCGCTCCCAATGGGCGGAGAGCTCGGGCCCCAGGTCCAGCTCCCGAAGCCGGCGGGGCGGAACTTCCTCGATGAGCAGCTGGTCGAGCGTGGCGGCGAGGTCGCCGGCGAGGCGGACGGCCTCCGCGGCGTCGTGGCGGGGTTCGGCTTCCTGGATCAGGCGCGCGAGGATCAATTGGCGCTGGAGCGGCGGGACCGCGGGCGGCACGGGGTCGGGATCGCCGGCGGCATCGAACACCGCCTCGTCCAGCTCGGGATCGCCGACCGCGACGAGCCGCGGCAGGAGCAGGCCGCCGCCGCTGGCGCGGACGAACGCGTCCTGGATCGCCCTTTTGGCACGGTTGTTGGGAAGCAGGACCAGCCCGCGAGCCAGGCCCATCGGGTCGCCGCCGAAGCGCCGGATCAGCCCGTTCGCCAGCGCGTCCGCAAAGGCACGGTGCGGGGGAATGGTGTAGAGGCGGAGGGCGGTGGACATGGGCTGGGCGACCCTAAACTCCCTCTCCCCTTCAGGGGAGAGGGTCGGGGAGCGGGGTCTGTGGATAACTCCCCTCTCCCGGCTTCGGCTACGCCTCGCCACCAGCATGACCGGCCCGATGCTCCCCGCAAGCGGAGAGAGGGAGAATCACATCTCCGCCAGAACCTCTTCGGCTTCCTTCACCGCCGATGGCGTGCCGACATCGAACCACAGGCCCTGATGGACCACGCCCCACAGGCGCCCCTGCTCCATCGCGCGGTTCCAGAACAGGTTGGTCGAGAACGGCCCCTCCGGCCAGTCGCGGATCGCACGCGGATGGAGGATCTGGGCGCCGGCATAGACGAAGGGCGCGAGGCGGCCAGGCTTGCGGCGCTCGGTGATGCGACCCAGCGGATCGAGCCGGAAATCGCCCTGCCCCCGATGACTGAACGCACGCGCCAGCGGCACGAGCAGCAGCAGCGCGTCCATCTTCTCGTCGTTCCAGGCAGCCGCCAGCGCATGGAGCGCGTCGATCGGCCCGTCGACCCAGAGCGTGTCGCTGTTCACCGTGAAGAAGGGCTTGTCGCCCAGCATCGCCCGCGCCTGGACGATGCCGCCGCCGGTCTCCATCAGCTGGGCGCGCTCGTCCGAGATCAACACCTCGATATCGCCGGCCCGCGCCTTCAGATGCGCCTCGACCTGGTCCGCCAGATAGTGGACGTTGACCACCGCGCGCTTGATCCCGGCGTCGCGCAGATGGTCCATCGTATGGTCGAGCAGCGGCTTGCCGGCGACTTCCACCAGCGGCTTGGGACGCGTCACGGTGAGCGGGCGCATGCGCTTGCCCAGGCCCGCGGCCATCACCATCGCCGTCTCCGGCATGGCCACGTCCGGATTGGGGCGCAGCGAATAAGTGGCGGACTGTTTCATGCGGTGGCGCCGGAACCTGCAATCGTCAGCGGGTCGCCGCGCATGTCGGCGGGGATATTGGCCTCGAACCAGTCTGCGACCGGCTTGAGCGCGGGATGCTGCAGGTCGCGGTTGAGATAGGTCCAGACACGCGGGCACAGGCCCGGATAGCGCGGCTTGCCGTCGCGCTTCCACAGCCGGGTGAAAATGCCGACAATCTTGGCGTTCCGCTGCGCGCCCAGCACGTGATAGGCCACGTCGAAGGCGTCGCCCGCACCGGTGATGCGCTTGTAGCGATCGAGCATCGCGGTCTCCAGCGTCTCGGGCACGTCGCGGCGCGCGTCCTGCAGCAGCGAGACGAGGTCATAGGCGGGATGGCCCGCCAGCGCGTCCTGAAAGTCGAGAAGGCCCAAGGTTTCCGCGCTACCGTCGATCAGCATGATGTTCTCGACATGATAGTCGCGCAGCACCGTGACAGGCGTGTGACCCGCGAGCACCGGCGCCAGCGCCTGGTCCCAGGCGGCGCGATAGCCGTCGAGATCGACATCCAGGCCGACCGCCGGGCAGTACCATTCGGGGAGCAGGCTCACCTCGCGCTGATATTCGGCATGGCTATAGGGCCGCAGCTCGGCCGCGGCGGGATAGCCGGCGAGGCGGATGAGCAGGTCGATCGCCTCCTCGTAGAGGCGCAGCTCGCTCTCGGGCGCGGCATCGACGGTCTCGCGCATGCGGGCGTCGCCAAAGTCCTGGATCAGGACCAGCCCCTCGGTCAGGTCCTCGTGCAGGATCTCGGGCGCGGCGAAGCCGTTGCCGGTCAGCCAGCGCGCGACGTTGATGAAGGGGCGCGGATCCTCGTGCGGCGGCGGCGCGTCCATCAGGATCGCGGTGCGATCATGCTCCACCACGCGGAAATAGCGCCGGAACGAGGCGTCGCCGGCGAGCGGGCGGATCTCAGCGCCGCCCCAGCCGGCGGCCATGAGGAAGTCGGGCGCCGCGGCGGGCGGATTCATGTCGGGAACCATCGGTCCTTCCATGCCGCCGGCACCTTCGCTGTCAAGGCGCGCGCGCCGTCCGGTGCCACATCCAGGGACAGCCACAGCGCATCCTGCCACGCCGCCTCCCCCAGCCGCTCGGGCCATTCGACGATCAGCAGCGAATCGATTCGGGCGTCGTCCAGGCCCAGCTCCGCCGCCTCGGACGGATCGTCGAGCCGGTAGAGGTCGACATGGAGCACCGGGAAGCGCACCTCGGGCGGGTCATAGGGCTGGACGATCGCGAAGCTGGGCGACGGCGCCTCGCCCTCCAGCCCGAGCGCGGCGAGCAGCCCGCGCGCGATGCTGGTCTTGCCCGCGCCCAGCGGGCCGGACAGCGCGATCACGTCGCCCGGGCGCGCCAGCCCGGCGAGGCGGCGGCCCAGTTCGAGCGATTCTTCCGGCGAGCGCAGCAGCATGGCGTTCCTTTATCACCCGCGCCGGGATTGAACACTTCCCTGCCCGGTGAGGATTAGACCTGTGCGCTCCCCTCCCTGGAAGGGAGGGGCTGGGGGTGGGTATTTGCACACGATACGGTGAGGCTATGGCTTCATCGGCAGTATCGCCAAGCCTCCACCCACCCCTGACCCCTCCCTTCCAGGGAGGGGAATTGATTATTTCCGCGGCAGCTCCACCGTCACCAGCGTCCCCTCGCCCGGCTCTGAGATCAGTTCGATCCGGCCGCGATGCGCCTCGACGAACTGCCGGGCGAGCGGCAGGCCGAGCCCGGTGGTCCGCTCGCCACCACGGGCGTTGCCGAACTGGGCGAAGCGATCGAACGCGCTCGCCGCCGCCTCGCGGCTCATGCCCGGGCCATTGTCCGAGACGATCACCCGCGCGACCCGCTTGTTGCCGTCGAGATGCAGCAGGACGCGCCCCTGCTCCGGCGTCGCCGCCACGGCATGGCGCAGGAGGTGCTCGATCACCTGCCGGATGCGCCGGGCATCGCCGGTGATGCTGCCCGCACTGCCGGCGTCCTCGACCACCAGCTCGATCCCCTTGGCCTTGGCGAGCGGCGCCACCGCCTCGGCGGCATTCTGCGCGGCGATCTCGATGTCGACGGGAGCCTTTTCCAGCGGCGCTCCCTCGCTCTGGGTCAGGTCGAGCACATCGTCGATCAGCAGGCCCAGCCGCTCGACCGAGACCAGGATAGCCTCGGCATATTCCCCGCCGCTCGCGCTCAGCGGGCCGGCAAAGCCGCCATGCAGCATCTCGGCAAAACCCTTGATCGAGGTGAGCGGCGTGCGCAGCTCGTAGCTCATGTTCGCCACGAAGGCGGTCTTCACCCGATCGGCCGCTTCCAGCGCCTCGTTGCGGTCGCGCAGCGCCCGCTCGGCGCGGTGGTGATCGGTGGTGTCGAGCATCGTCACCAGGGCGTTGCCATCGGGCAACGGCACCGCCGTGATGTCGAAATGCCTGCCATCGGCAAAGGCGATGCTGGAGCCGCGCGACTGGCGATCCTGCGCGGCGATGCGGATCAGATCGCCGATCACCTCGGCGCGCGCCGACTTGGCGAGCCGCGGCCCGGCGGCGCGGACCAACTGCTGCACTTGCGGATGGCCGTCGAGGAAAGCGTCCTCGAAATCCCAGACCTGGCGGAACTTGCGGTTCCACAGCTGAAGCCGCCCCTTGCCGAACACCGCGACCGCCTCGGCCAGGCTCTCCAGCGTGGCGGTGCGCACCTGCTGCATCTCGCCATGCTCGCGCTGCAGCTCGAACTGCTGGGTCTGGTCCTCGAACAGCAGCAGCAGCCCGCCCTCGGGCAATGGCTGGGCGACAACGCGCAGATGCGTGGCCCCCAGGCTCCACGTCTCCTCCACGGCATCGGGCGAGACGAACCATTCGCGCCGCTCCGCCTTCCAGGCCGGATAGTCGCGGACCTCGGGCAGGCGATTGGCCTCACGCATCCGATCGAGCACGCGATCGAATTCAGGCCGGTCGGCCAGCCATTCGTTCTTCACCGCGAACATGCGGCGGAAGGGCTGGTTCGAGAAGATGAGGCTGCGATCCGCCCCGAACTGGGCCACGCCGGCCGAGATCCGGTCGAGCATCGCGCGCTGGGCCGCGGCGAAGCGCTTCAGGCCGCCCCGCGCCTGCTCCAGCTCCTCGATGTCGACCGCGAAGCCGGCGACGCCGCCGGTGGGCAGCGGCACGTCGTGCAGGCGCAGCATCCGGCGCTTGCCGCCGATCGTCGCCGGCATCGCCGCGGTCTGCGGCTCGCCGGTATCGCGCGCGATCGCGGCATTGGCGAGCGGGCCGCCCAGCCCGACGCCCTCGACCAGCTCGAGCCCGCGCGCCACCACATCCTCGGCATCCTTGCCCTCGACCGCCTCGACATAGGCCGAATTGACCATGAGCAGGCGCAGGTCGCCGCCGCGATACCACATCGGCATCGGCGCGGCCTCGATCAGGGCGGTGAGTGCATCGAAGGCGGCGCGCAGGCGCGCGGCCTCGCGCTGGAGGCGATTGATCTCGGCCTGGCTCTCGGTCGCATCGAGGAACCACAGCACGACGCCGCCCGGCGCGTTGACGGCCTGGGGCGCGCGCTCGCCGATCACCAGCAGGGCGCGCTCCGAGCCGCATGCCCGCACGGAAAGGCTGAACGGCTTGCCCGCCTTCTGCGCGGCGGCGACGCGCACGCCGAGCGCATCGGCATCCTCGGGCAGCAGCCCCGCCCTGTCCCCGCTCAACTCGGCCAGTTCGCGCGGCAATTCCTGGAAGCCGAGCCAATCGCCCAGCCGACGCGGCAGCTCGATACGGCCATCGGCGCGGACCAGCATCGCCTGGGCCGGCGATCCGCTCACCAGCGCGGAAAGACGGGCATTGGCATCGGCGATCGCGGCGGCCTCGGCACGGGCACGCAGGCCCAGATACAAGGCCCAGACGGCACCGATCAGCAGCAGCGCGAGGACCGCTCCCGCGACGACCGCGGATGCCTGGGAAATGTGGATCAAGCCGCGTCCCCGCAGCCTTTGCGCACTGTCATGGCGCAACCTTTAGGCAATGCATCGCCGGTCGGAAAGGCTGCATCCGGCCCGTGCGCAAACGAAAAGGGGCCCGGCGAGCCGGACCCCTTCGTTCTCCCATCAACCGGAGTTGACGATCAGAACTTCACGCTCGCCGCGATGCGCGCATAGCGGCCGAGAATTCCCGAATAATAGGTGACGGTGCCGCCGCCGGCCGGCGCCGGATAGGGCGGCTTCACGTTGAACACGTTGTCGACGATCAGCTTCAGGCTGAACTGATCGTTCACGCGCGTGCCGATCGTGGCGTTGAACAGCCACCAGTCGCCCACGCCCATGATGTTGCGGGCATTGGGCGCCTCGTCGACGTCATACCGGCTCTTGCCGAAGTACTGAGCCTGGACGAGCGCGTTGAAGCCCTTGCTCTCATAGGTGAAATTGGCCGTGCCCGAATGGTGCGGATAGCCGATCTCGCCCGCAAGGTGGTTGACGTCGCCGGTGCCGACGCGCTGCTCCAGCTTGTCGCGGTAGAAATAGTTCACCGAGAGACCGATCACGCCCGCATTGTTGAGCCCGACGCGCTCCAGCGGCAGGCGATAGGCGCCGGTGACCGTCAGGCCCGAGGTCTTGTACGACGCCGCGTTGTAATAGCCCTCGCGGATCATCGTGATCTGACCGTTGGCATCACGATCGACAAGGCCGCAGAAGCTGTTCGGATAGCTGGGCGAGTCATAGCAGGCATTGAGGATGTCATCGCCGCCGAGCGAGGTGATCGCATCGGTCAGCTTGATGTCCACCCAGTCCACCGCCAGCGTGAAGCTGCGCGCGAAGCTCGGCTGGATCACCGCGCCCACCGTCCAGCTATTCGCCTTCTCGTTGCTCAGCCCCGGATTGCCCGAGACCGTCACCGGCACGGTGAAGTCGCTGTAGTTCGACGTGAAGTTGGTGGTGTCGATGCCAGCCGCGGTGCAGTTCGCCTTGCGGACGGCCGGGTTCGGGCCGCTGCCGACATAGCGCGTGTCACACGGATCGCTGCCCACGTCGAAGGCCCGCGAGGTCGGGTTGAACGCCTCGGTGATGGCCGGCGAGCGGATCGACCGGGTGAAGTTGCCGCGGAACGTGATGTCGCGGATGAAGCCGATGCGGCCGCCCGCGGTCCAGGTGAGGTCACCGCCCGACAGCGAGTTGTGCACCCAGCGCGCCGCGCCGTCGAACTCGGCCGTCTTCAGCCAGCTCAGGCCGTTTTCCGGCGTGACGAACGGCACGCGAAGTTCGCCGAACACTTCGTTGGTGTTGAACGAGCCCTTGATCGGATCGATCGGGATGATGCGGCCATATTGCGTGCGCGTGCCGTCACCATTGTCGTGGCCGTAATAGTAGGAGCCCGGATCGAACTTGGTCGATTCACGGCGATGCTCATAGCCGAGCGAAACGCTGACGTCGTTGCCGAACAGCGAGAACACCGGGCCGGTGACGTTCGCGTTGAACACCAGCTGATCGTTGGTCGAGACCGGACGGGCAATCGCGAAGATATAGTCCTTCGCGGCCTGGCTCGCCTGGCCGACGCCGAAGATGTTCAGCGGCGCGCAGGTGCTGCTGATCGTCTGGGCGGGCGAGTTGGTGTAGCCCGGACGGCACACGATGTTGCCGTTGACGTCCTGCACCGCGTCGAGCGCGTTGAAGAAGTTGTCGTTGACCAGCTCGTAGTTCTTGCCGACCGTCTGCGAACGACCGTAGTTCGCCGACACTTCCCACTGGAACTGGCGGCTGCCGAGCGAGAAGTCGCCCGCGAAGCCACCGACGAAGCGATAGGTCTCGACATTCGCCTCGGCGCGGCCGGTGGTCAGATCGGAAAGCGCGCGCCCGACATAGAACTGGGTCGCACCCGCCGGCAGGTTGGCCGCGATCGTCGCGCGGTCGGCCGGGTTCAGGAACGGATTGTTGATCGACAGCAACAGGTTGCCGTCGGGCGTGCCGGCGGCATCGAACAGCGCGGTGTTGTAGTTGGGCTGGTCGATCAGGTTGACGCCCTTGTTGTGCGAATACCAGGCCTCGCCGAAGAAGCGGATATGGTCGGTCAGCTCATAGTTGAGCTGCGCGTTGACCAGGTAGCGCTCCGAGCTCGTGAGCAGATTGCTCTGCGCCGGCAGGTCGAAGCCGTTGCCGCCGCTGCTGATGAAGCCCTGGCGCATCACCGTGCCCAGATTGAGCGGGACGAGACGGCCATTGGGGCCGAACTGGAGCAGCTGGCCGCTGGCATCGCGGATGCCCGAGCGCGAGGCGAGGAAATCATCGTCGCTGAACGGCACGCCGCCCGCAGTGAAGGCGGTGTAGCGCTGCGACGGATAGAGCACGCGCTGGAAGGGCGAACCCAGCGAGGCCGGCGGCGTGCCGAAGAAGTTGCCCGCCGCGGTGATCGCCCGGTCGGCCGAGGTGAAGCCGGTGGTCTTGTTGTACTCACCCGCGATCACGATGTTGCCGCGGCCGCCGGCGAAGTTCTTGCCGGCCAGGATGTTGATGCGCGCCTCGGGGGCATCGCCTTCCTGCGAGATGCCGTACTGGCCGCCGATCTCCAGGCCCTCATAATCCTTCTTGAGGATGACGTTCACCGTGCCCGCGATCGCGTCCGAGCCATAGATCGGCGCGCCGCCGATGGCGACGGTCTCGATGCGCTGGACCAGCGTGGTCGGGATGTTGTTGAGGTCGACCTGGCTGCCCGGCGAGACCGGGCCGAAGATGCTCGCCGTGTTCGACGAGACGAAGCGGCGGCCGTTGACCAGCACGAGCGTGCGCTGCGTGCCGAGGCCGAAGAAGTCGACAAAGGTCTGCGCCGGGCCGAACGACGACTGCGCGCCGACCGCGCTGTTGCCCGGAGGGCCAAAGGACGGGATTTCACGCAGCGCCTGGCCGACATTGGTGTAGCCGCGCGACTCGATCTGGGCGGCGCCGACCACCTGGGTCGGCTGCACGGTGTCGAACTCGGGGCGCGCGATGCGCGAGCCGGTCACGACGATCGTGCCCTCGGCAGCGGCGGGCTGATCGTCCTGGGCGGCCGGGGCGTCCTGCGCCTGGGTCTGGTCGGAAGTCTGCGCGGCCGCCGGGGTGGCCATCAGAGCAAGAGCAAGAACCGCGGCAGACGCGGTCAATGACAAGCGGTCGTGCTGGGGGGAGAGAAAACGACGCATGCTACATCCCTTTAGAAAAAGACTGTCCCGTCCTCGGAATCGATTGTTGCTAGCTTTTGTCCGAAGCGGGACCAGGACGTAGGAAACGGTGGGTTAGTTGCGGGTTGACAACGCTTTCTCTCAGTGCGTTGCATAATTACAACAATGTTACAGTAACGAAGACATTAACGAAAAGGGCCGCGCTCCCCCAGGGAGCGCGGCCCATTCTCGTTCTCGCACGATCCCGCGATAGGATCAGTAGCGATAGTGATCCGGCTTGAACGGCCCTTCCACCGGCACGCCGATGTAATCGGCCTGCTTCTTCGAGAGCTTGGTGAGCTTCACGCCCAGCTTCTCGAGGTGCAGCTCGGCGACCTTCTCGTCGAGCTGCTTCGGCAGGACGTACACGTCGTTCTTGTACGTGTCCGACTTGGTCCACAGCTCGATCTGCGCCAGCGTCTGGTTCGTGAACGACGACGACATCACGAACGACGGGTGGCCGGTCGCGTTGCCCAGGTTCACCAGGCGGCCCTTCGACAGGATGATGATCTGCTTGCCGTCCGGGAACTCGACCAGGTCGACCTGCGGCTTCACTTCGGTCCACTTGTAGTTCGACAGGCCCGAGATCTGGATCTCGCTGTCGAAATGGCCGATGTTGCAGACGATCGCCATGTTCTTCATGCCGGCCATGTGCTCGGCGGTGATCACATCGGCATTGCCGGTCGCGGTCACGAAGATGTCCGAGCGGGTGACCGCCTCTTCCATGGTGACGACCTCATAGCCCTCCATCGCCGCCTGCAGCGCGCAGATCGGATCGATCTCGGTGACGAGCACGCGCGCGCCGCCGTTGCGCAGCGACGCGGCCGAGCCCTTGCCGACGTCGCCGAAGCCCGCGACGGTCGCGACCTTGCCGGCCAGCATCACGTCGGTGCCGCGGCGGATCGCGTCGACCAGCGATTCCTTGCAGCCATAGAGGTTGTCGAACTTCGACTTGGTGACGCTGTCGTTCACGTTGATCGCCGGGAAGGGCAGCTCGCCCTTCTTGGCGATGTGATAGAGGCGGTGCACGCCGGTGGTGGTCTCTTCCGAGACGCCCTTGATGTTCTTCACCGTCTCGGTGAGGTAGCCCGGCTTGCGCTTGATGAATTCCTTCACCGCGCGCTGCATCTCGACTTCCTCGTCATTCTCCGGCTCGCCGAACGACTGGCCGGCCTCGAGCTTGGCGCCCCACAGCGCGAACATCGTCGCGTCGCCGCCATCGTCGAGGATCATGTTGCAGGTCTCGTCGCCCCAGTCGAAGATCGAGCCGACATAATCCCAATATTCGGCCAGGCTCTCGCCCTTCACCGCGAACACCGGCACGCCCGACGCGGCGATGGCGGCGGCGGCATGGTCCTGCGTCGAGAAGATGTTGCAGGTCGCCCAGCGGACCTGCGCGCCGAGCGCGGTCAGCGTCTCGATCAGCACGGCGGTCTGGATCGTCATGTGGAGCGAGCCGGTGATGCGCGCGCCCTTGAGCGGCTGCGACGCGCCGAACTCCGAACGCAGCGCCATCAGGCCGGGCATCTCGGTCTCGGCGATGTTGATCTCGGCGCGGCCGAAATCCGCCAGAGCGATGTCCTTAACGACGTAATCCTTGTCGAGCACGGTAGCCACGAGCTGTCTCCAGATGTGAATCGATTGCGCGCCGGGAATCGCCGGCCGCGATGCGGGCGCCCTAGCCGCTTCGCCGGGCAGGTGCAATTCCAAATATAAAGATATCTTTATATGACCCTTGACGCCGGCCGCGGACAAGCGGATGCTTGGGGTGTCGAGGTTCTTCCGGCCTGCCCGGAAGCTAAGACGGGAAGCCGGTGCAAATCCGGCGCTGCCCCCGCAACTGTAAGCGGCGAGCGGCGATCCACCCAAGTCACTGGGGCCTTACCGCCCTGGGAAGACGGATCGTCCGCGCTGACCCGCAAGCCAGGAGACCTGCCTTTGACGCGATAACGTCCACCGGCGGGGTGCCCGGTCTGGCCGCTTGCATGCCGCGGCCGGGCGACCGTCCGCGCCTGCCTGTGTCCAAGCCGGTCTCCCCCGTCCTTCATCGGGGTATGAAGACCATGACCGTCACTGTTGCCACGCTCGGCTTTCCGCGGATCGGCCCGCGGCGCGAGCTCAAATTCGCGCTCGAGAAATTCTGGAGCGGCAAATCCACCGAGGCGGAGCTCCTGGAAGCCGCCGCCGGCCTGCGCGCCGCAGCCTGGGCCCGCCAGGCTGCACTCGGCGCCGACTGGCTGCCGAGCAACGACTTCTCCTTCTACGATCACGTGCTCGACACCAGCCTGATGCTGGGCGCCGTTCCCGAGCGCTACGGCGTTGCTGCCGGCACCGCCGATCTGGGCACCTATTTCGCGATGGCGCGCGGCACCACGGGTGAGGATGCGGGCTGCGCGCACGGCCATGGCCATGGCCATACCGCCCAGGAAATGACCAAGTGGTTCGACACCAACTACCACTATATGGTCCCCGAGCTGGCCGCGGGACAGAAGCTCGCCCTCTCCTCCTCCAAGATCGTCGACGAATATCGCGAGGCCAAGGCGCTCGGCTACGAGACGCGGCCGGTGCTGCTCGGCCCCGTCACCTGGCTCAGCCTCGCCAAGGGGCGCGACGTGGATCCCTTCGACTTCCTGGACGATGTGCTCGGCCTCTATTCGGCGGTGCTCACCCAGCTCGCCCATGCCGGCGCCGAATGGGTGCAGATCGACGAACCGATCCTGGCGCTCGACCTGGATGAGCGCCAGCGCGCGGCGGTAACCCGCGCCTATGCCAAGCTGCCCCGCCTGGGCCTGAAGATCATGCTCGCCACCTATTTCGGCGGGCTGGAGGACAATCTCACCCTCGCGGTGAACCTGCCCGTCGCCGGCCTGCACCTGGATCTGGTGCGGGCGCCGGACCAGCTCGATCGGATCCTTGTCGCCGCGCCCAGGGGCCTGCTGCTCTCGCTCGGCGTGATCGACGGCCGCAACATCTGGCGCGCCGACCTGGAGGCGCTGCTCGACCGGATCGAGCCGATCGCCGCCATGCGCGACGTCGTTCTCGCCCCGTCCTGCTCGCTGCTCCATGTGCCCGTCGATCTCGCGCTCGAGCCGAAGCTCGACGACGAGATCAAGCAATGGCTCGCCTTCGCGGTGCAGAAGATCGACGAGCTGGTGACGCTGAAGGACGCGCTGAACGGCGGCCGCGACTGGGTGGCGGAGAAGCTGGCCGCTTCCGGCCGGGCCGCGGCGGCGCGCAAGGTCTCGCCGCGCATCCACGATCCGCTGGTCGCGGCCCGCGCCGCATCGGTCAGCGAAGCGATGCGCAGCCGCCAGTCGCCCTATGCGGCCCGCGCCGCGGCGCAGGCGGCGGTGCTGGCGCTGCCGCCCTTCCCCACGACCACGATCGGCTCCTTCCCGCAGACCGCCGAGGTCCGCCATGCCCGCGCCGAGCACAATCGCGGCAATCTGGACGATGCCGCGTACGAGCAGTTTCTGCGCGAAGAGACCGAGCGCACCGTCCGCTGGCAGGAAGAGGCGGGGCTCGACATGCTCGTGCACGGCGAGTTCGAGCGCAACGACATGGTCCAGTATTTCGGCGAGCAACTCACCGGCTTCGCCTTCACGGTGAACGGCTGGGTCCAGTCCTATGGCTCGCGCTGCGTGCGCCCGCCGATCCTCCATGGCGATGTCTCGCGCCCCAGGCCGATGACGGTGGAATGGTGGCGCTACGCCCAGTCGCTCACGGACAGGCCGATGAAGGGCATGCTCACCGGCCCCGTCACGATCCTCAACTGGAGTTTCGTGCGCGACGATCAGCCGCGCTCGGCCTCCTGCGCCCAGATCGCGCTGGCGATCCGCGACGAGGTGGTGGATCTCGAAAAGGCCGGCTGCAAGGCGATCCAGATCGACGAGGCGGCGCTGCGCGAGGGCCTGCCGCTGCGCAAGCGCGACTGGCAGGCCTATCTCGACTGGGCGGTGGATTGTTTCCGGCTCTCGGCCGCGGGCGTGGGCGATGCGACGCAGATCCACACCCACATGTGCTATTCGGAGTTCAACGACATTCTGCCCGCAATCGGCGCGATGGATACCGACGTGATCTCCATCGAGACGGCCCGCTCGCAGATGGAGCTGCTCGAGGGCTTCGCCGCCTATCGCTATCCGAGCGCGATCGGGCCGGGCGTCTATGACATTCATGCGCCGCGCGTGCCCTCGGTCGACGAGATCGTCCAGCTCATGCAGCTTGCCCAGGCCCACCTCGCGCCCGAGCAGCTCTGGGTGAATCCCGATTGCGGACTGAAGACCCGCAAATGGGAGGAAGTGAGGCCGGCGATCGACGCGATGGTCGCGGCGGCGCGGACCTTGCGCGCCCGCGTGGCGGAGCCGGCCTGATGGCGGGTGTCGTCCGCCTCATCGACATGGTGTTCCCGGGCGACACCAACCACCATGGCACGCTGTTCGGCGGAGTCGCGCTCGCGCACATGGACAAGGTGGCGTTCCTCGCCGCCTCGCGCCATGGCCGGGCGCCCTTCGTCACCGCCGCCTCGGAACGGATCGACTTCGCCGCCCCCGCGCTGAAGGGCGAGCTGATCGAAGCGACCGGCCGGGTGGTCCGCACCGGCAACCGCTCGCTCGATATCGAAGTCGCGCTCATCGCCGAAGAGCTGCTCAGCGGGGAGCGGCGGCTGTGCACGCGCGGCCGCTTCACGCTGGTGGCGCGCGAGGGAGCGGCAGTCCCGCTGCCGCCCCTCGCCCCATCCCCGACAGGCTCCGAAACCGAACCGGAGGGCGTGCTGGTGATGGCCGACATGGTGTTCCCGCCCCAGACCAACCATTACGGCACGCTGTTCGGCGGCGACGCGCTGCGCATGCTCGGCAAGGCCGCCTTCATCGCCTCCACGCGCGACACGCGGAAAGTGATGGTGATGGCCGCCTCGGACCGCATCGACTTCACGACGCCGATCCACGAGGGCGAAATGGTGGAGCTGGCCGCCCGCATCATCATGCGCGGCAACCGGTCGCGGCGCGTGCGGGTGGAGCTGTGGGCCGAGGATCTGCTCAGCGCCCGGCGGCGGCGCGCGGCCTCGGCCGAATTCGTGATGGTCGCCACCGCTTCGGCGCAATTTGGCGAGTGACGAATCTCCCGCGACAAGGCATAGCGCGCCCCGCGTCCAAACCGTAGTGCGAGCCATCCCATGTTCCGCCTCATCGCGTCCGCGTCGTTGCTTGCGATTGCCCTTGCTCGCCCGGCGTCCGCCCAGGAAGGAGGAGCCTCTCAGGACGTGAACAGCGCCGGCATCGTGCCGCCGCGCGGCATGTCGTTCGAGAATGCCCAGGCGATGATGATGATCATGCGGGGCGCCAGCAAACAGGTCCGGGACAATTGCTGGAGCCTCGGCTGCGTGCTGATCGTCAACGATACCAGCGGCTATGACGTGGTCGGCTTCTACCTCGACGCCGCCAAGCCCGGGCAGAACCCGCGCTGGAGCCACAACCAGCTCGCCGAACCGCTCTGGCCGAGCAAGGCGACGCTGCGCTTCAAGACGGGCAATGCCGACACCTGCAGCATGCCCGTCCGCTTCGTGCTCCGGCATCGCGAGACTCGCGAGAAGACCGAGATCAGCGGCACCTCCAGCTTCTGCACCACGCCGCACCAGGACACGCTGATCCGCGTCAAGATGCTGGAAGGCAAGGTCTATGTCCGCGGCGACGACGAGCCGGAACCCGACGCGAAGCACTGAGCGCGACACATGGCGGCGGCGGCTCGGACCGCGCGCAGGCCGCCTGGATACAGTGCCTCAGGCGGTGCCCGCGCTGTTCGCCAGCAGCCGCGGATCGATGCCCGCCCCGGCAAAGGCCACCGTCCAGCGATCCTCGGCATCGATATCGTAGATCAGGTCGGGCGTGCCGGCGGTGTTGAACCAGCCATGGCGCGCCATCTCGCTGTCGAGCTGCCCCTCGCCCCAGCCGGCATAGCCCAGCGCGACCAGCCATCGGGACGGCCCCGTCCCTTCCGCGATCGCGCGCAGCACGTCGATCGTGCCCGATAGCGCCCAGCGGCCGCCCACGTCGATCGTGTCCTGCCCGCCCCAGTCGGGCGAGTGGAGCACGAAGCCGCGGCGCGGCTCCACCGGTCCGCCGAAATGCACCGGCGTGTCGGGCGCGACGCCGGGCGCGATCTCGAACTGCTCGAGCAGGTCGTGCAGCGTCAGCCCCTCGATCGTGTCGCCGATGCCGATGCCCAGCGCTCCCTCCACATCGTGCGCGCACACTGCGATCACCGCGCGCTCGAAGCGGGGATCGCCGATGCCGGGCATCGCGAGAAGAAACTGGCCGGTGAGGAAGCGCGTCGAGTCCATGGCCGATCAACGTAGCCGCACCGTTTCGGCTCCGCCACGCTTGAAAATCATGGCCGGGGAGCCGATTGGGGCAGGCGACTCAATCATTCCCGAGGAGAGTAGAATGACCATCCAGGTTGGCGACCGCATCCCCAGCGTCAATTTCGTCAAGGTGACCGAGGGCGGCCCCGAGCAGATCGGCTCGGACGATTTCTTCGCCGGCCGCAAGGTCGCGCTCTTCTCGGTGCCGGGCGCCTTCACCCCCACCTGCTCGGCCAAGCACCTGCCGGGCTTCGTGGAGAAGGCCGAGGAGATCAAGGCGAAGGGCGTGGACGAGATCGCCTGCACCGCCGTCAACGACGCGTTCGTGATGGGCGCCTGGGGCCAGGCGAGCGGCGTGGCCGGCAAGGTGACGATGCTCGCCGACGGCAATGGCGACTTCCCCAAGGCGCTGGACCTGACCATGGACGGCTCGAAGTTCGGCATGGGCACGCGCGGCCAGCGCTTCTCGATGCTGGTGAACGACGGCGTGGTCGAGCAGCTGCACGTCGAGGCGCCGGGCCAGTTCGAAGTCAGCTCGGCCGAATATCTGCTCGGCAAGCTGTGATCTGAACATGGCGGCGTAACGGAACCGCCGGGGGCTCGCCGGAGTTGATCCGGCGAGCTTTTCAGAAAGGGACCGACATGGCCGACATCGAAACTGCCAACGCAATTCCCGAGACGATCGAGGAAGCCAAGGAAGAAGCGAAGAGCTTCCTCGCCCAGGCGCAGGAAGCGATCGGCGACGCGGTGGACGCCACCGTCGCGGCCGTGAAGGAACACCCGATCGCCGCGGCCGGCATCGCCGCCGGGGTTGCCGCCGCGGTGGGCGGTGCCGCCTATGCCGCCACCCAGCTGGGCGGCGACAAGGAGCCGGCGGCCGCCAAGGCGAAGAAATAGGGAAAAGCCCCCTCCCCTGCGGGGGAGGGTCGGACCTGGGCCGGGCCTTGCCCCGGCCCATGGTCTTGCTCCCATGGTCTTGCCAGCGTCATCTTTGCGCTCTAGCCCTGCAAGATGACTCAAGCTTCCGATATCGTCGCCGATCTCGAGCGCCTCTACAACGCCTCGGTCGAGCGTCTCAAGGCCGCCCTCAATCGCTATATCAACGACGGCACGCCGCCGAGCCCGGAGGATCGGGCCGATGGCAGCTTCGCCTATCCCGAGCTGCGCCTCACCTATCGCGGCGGCGAGGAACGCGGCCGCCCCACCCCGCGCCGCTCCTTCGGCCGGCTGGTCGAGGAAGGCGAATATCGCATCTCGGTCACCCGTCCGGCGATGTTCAGCCGCTATCTCACCGAGCAGCTGACCTTCCTGATCGAGGATTATGACGTCGAGGTCCATGCCGTCACCGGGCGGCAGGAGATCCCCTTCCCCTATGTCCTCGATCCCGGCCACATCGCCAACATGGACCAGATTTCCGTCACCGAGCTGGGCCGCCATTTCCCGGCGACCGAGCTGGCGCATATCGGCGACGAGATCGCCGACGGGCTGTGGATGTCGACCGACGACACCCGCCCGCTCGCGCTGTTCGATGCGCTGCGCACCGATTTCTCGCTGGCCCGGCTGCGCCACTATACCGGCACCCCGGTCGAGCATTTCCAGCAATATATCCTGTTCACCAACTATCATCGCTATGTCGACGAGTTCGTCCGCTGGGCGGTCGACCAGCTCGGCGAGGGGAGCCGCTTCACCGGCGTCTCCGGCGCGGGCGGCATCCTGGTCGAGGCCGGGGACGATACCGACCGGCTGCTCAACGACACCTCGGCCTGGCGCCGGCACCAGATGCCCGCCTATCACCTGATGGCGGCCGACGGATCGGGCATCACCCTGGTCAATATCGGCGTCGGCCCGTCCAACGCCAAGACGATCACCGATCACCTGGCCGTGCTGCGTCCCGAGGCATGGCTGATGATCGGCCATTGCGGCGGCCTGCGCCCCAGCCAGCGGATCGGCGACTATGTCCTCGCCCATGCCTATCTGCGCGACGACCATATCATGGACGACGTGCTGCCGCCGGAAATCCCGATCCCGGCGATCGCCGAAGTGCAGCTCGCCCTTGCCCGCGCCGCCGAGACGGTCTCGGGCCAGTCGGGCGAAGAGCTGAAGCAGCGGCTGCGTACCGGCACCATCGTCACCACCGACGACCGCAACTGGGAGCTGCGCTATTCCAAGTCGGCGCTACGCTTCTCGCTGAGCCGCGCGGTGGGCATCGACATGGAATCGGCAACGCTGGCCGCGCAGGGGTACCGGTTTCGCGTGCCCTATGGCACGCTCCTCTGCGTCTCGGACAAGCCGCTCCACGGCGAGCTCAAGCTGCCCGGCCAGGCCAACCGCTTCTATGAGCGCGCCATCGCCGAGCATCTGAAGATCGGCATCGAGACCTGCGAGGAGCTGCGCCGCGAGGGCCCGCGCCTCCATTCGCGCAAGCTGCGCGCGTTCAACGAGCCGCCGTTCCGTTGAGCGTCCCCGCGTCGCCCCCGCGCCGGCGGGGACGACGGATGGGGAGCAACCCGTGCCAGGCTGTGTGCGTTGAGCCCTTTGCGGAGACGAACCATGATCGATCCCGAGGAAACACAGGAAGAACCGCCCCGCGCGCACCAGCCCGACGGCACCGACAGCTCGGCCGAATGGGACGCGCAGATCGCTGACGAGAGCATGATCCCGGACAGCGATCCGCCGCCCTGAGGCAATCGGAAGTCTACGAAACATACCGCTACGGAAACCCCGATTCCGCTCCGGGGCGCGACCGTGAAACATCAGCGGGCGCCACATGGCCGCGCCTGAACCAAGTCTCGCCCGCCTTTCCGCGGCCTCCGCAGCGGAAGCGCCAGGTCGATAGTCAGCGGCCGAGCTGGAACTCCACCGACAGATTGGCATTCACGGTCACGGTGTCGGATGCGGCGCCCTGCTTGCCGGCGAACATGCCGATGAGCTGGAAGAAGAAGCTCATCGAGCCGGCGACGATGTCCTGCTTCTCGCTGATCCGTGCGAGCGTGGCGCGGCGCAGGCCCAGCGTGGCGGCATAGGCGGCCGCTTCGGCCCGGGCCTTGGCCAGCGCATCGGCCTTGGCCTGGCGCGTCGGCCCGACATAGTCGTCGAGCAGCGCGATCACGTCATCGTCCATCTTTCCTTCATTGGCCTCGGCGACAGGCCCGGCGGCGGTGGCCGCCGCGCGGGTGGGCGCATCGAAGAAGATCGTCTCGCTCGCCGTCGATTGCGGCTTTTCATTCCCATCGCCCGTGTCGAGCGTGAAGCTGGGCTTGCTGTGCCCGGTAAAGGCGCCGAAAAGGCTGGCGAGCGGATTGGTGCTGGCGCCTTCGAGCGGCTGGCCCTCGCGAATGCCCTTCGCGGCGAGCGCCTGGACCAGCCTGGCACGGTGGGCGGCAAGCGCCGCTTCCGCAGCCTTTTCGTCCGCCCCCTTGCCCGTGAGCTTCACCGAGAAACGAAAGCGATTGGCGGGCACCTTGACCTGGCCCGTCGCGACGATCTCCACCGTCACCGGGCCGTCGACCTGGGCCGCCTGCGCCATTGCCATGCCGGGCGCGAGCATCAGAGCCAGTGCAAAGCCATATTTCATCATCGCGCTTCCCTCCTCTTCGTCACTCGATCCGGGCGCCCGGGCAGGCATCGACGCGAACTGCCCGGCCGGTTGCGAAATCCAGGCGGAAAGCCGCGCGCCGCGAGAGAAAGCTGCCTTCCTTCCGGCCCGGCGGCAAGCCGCTTTCCTCGGCAAGCACACAGGTGGCGGCCCCGAGCTTGCCGAACTGGATCAGCCGATTCTCGATCGTGCCGATCCGGCCGAGCCCAGCCAGCCCATGCTCGATATCCGCCTGAATCCGGTCGCGCGGCCCAACCTCGCGGGGGCCGAGCGTGCGAACGGCAACGCGCGCGAAATGGATGGTGCGCTCGACCAGCACCACCTTGCCGATATCGGGCCGCCACCGAATGTCGAGATAGCGCTCGAAACGCATCAGCGGGCGGCGCCGGATGCCCGGGCCCCGCAGCCAGGCAGTGGTCTGCATCCCCTCGCCATCCGGGTCCGCCGCCCTGGCCGATATCGCCCAGCGGCCATCGGGCGAGCGCACGCGCCCGCCCTGGAAGCCGTCAATGCCCGGCCCGGCCGGCGCGGCACCGGCCAGGACCAGCGCCGCGACCAGGCCGACCTTCACCATCCCTGGGGCTGGCCCTTGTTCTGCTGGTCGAGCCACTTCTTCAGCGGCGCGAAATATTCCGCCATCGCCTTGCCCGAGATCTCGCGCGTGCCGGTGAATTCCTGCAACGCGTCGGGCCAGGGCTTGGAGGCGCCCATCTGGAGCATCCGGTCGAGCTTCGCGCCCACTTCCTTGTTGCCGTAGAAGGAACAGCGATGCAGCGGCCCCTTCCAGCCGGCCTGGTCGCATGCCGCCTTGTAGAACTGGAACTGGAGCACCCGCGCCAGGAAATAGCGGGTATAGGGCGTGGTCGCCGGGATATGGAACTTGGCGCCCGGATCGAACCTGGTCTCGTCGCGCGCCACCGGCGGGACGATGCCCTGATATTGCAGGCGCAGCTTGTCCCAGCCGGCCTGATAGCCGTTCGTCGGGATCTGGCCGGAGAACACGCCCCAGCGCCATTTGTCGACGAGCAGGCCGAAGGGCAGGAACGCCACCTTGTCCATCGCCTGGCGGAGCAGCAGGCCGATATCCTTGTCGGCGCTCGGCACCTGGCTCTTGTCGAGCAAGCCGATCTGGACGAGGTAATCGGGGGTGATCGACAGCGCGATGAAGTCGCCGATCGCCTCGTGGAAGCCGTCGTTCGCGCCGTCCAGATACAGCGCCGACTGCTTGTTGTAGGCGCGCTGATAATAATTGTGGCCGAGCTCGTGATGGATGGTCACGAAGTCGTCGGCATTGACCTTGATGCACATCTTGATGCGCAGATCATCGACATTGTCGATGTCCCAGGCCGAAGCGTGGCACACTACTTCGCGATCCGCCGGCTTCACGAACTGCGAGCGTTCCCAGAAGCTTGCGGGCAATTCCTTGAAGCCGAGCGAAGAGTAGAAGCCCTCGCCCGCCTTCACCATCTTGTGCGAGTCATAGCCCTTGGCCTTGAGCAGCTCGCCCACGTCATAGCCGACGCTGCCCGATCCCGGCGGCGCGACGATGTCGTAGATATTGCCCCATTCCTGCGCCCACATGTTGCCGAGCAGATCGGCGCGGATCGGGCCCTTGCCGGCCTGGACCGCGTCGCCGTACTTCTGATTGAGCTTGTGGCGCACATAAGTGTGCAGCGCGACGTAGAGCGGCTTGAGATCGTTCCAGATCTTGTCGGTCATCGCCGCGAAGGCGTCCGGATCCATGTCATAGCCCGAGCGCCACATCGCGCCGACATCGGCATAGCCCAGGCCCTTGGCGCCTTCGTTGGCGATGCCGACCAGCTTGGCATAGTCGGGCCGCATCGGCGCGCCGACATTGTCGTTCCAGCTGACCCACATCTCCTTCAGCCTGGCGGGATCGCGCTCCTCGCCCATCGCGGCTTCGATGTCGGAGCCGTTGATCGGCTTGCCGTTCAGCATGCCCTTGCCGGCACCATACATACCGGTGATCTTGGCCGAGAGCGCCGCCAGCTCGTCCGCCGCGCCGGCGCGCACCGGGGCGGGCAGCACGATCTTGTTGCGGAGCATGCCGAGCTTGCGGCTGGTGTCATAGTCGAGCCCGGCGACATTGGCGAACTTCGCCGCGCCCAGCGCCAGATCGACCTGGAGCTTGGTGAGCGCCGCGCCTTCGCGGGCGGTCAGCGTCTCGGTATCGGGCGTGATATAGGTCTCATAGACCCATTCGGCGCGCGAGGCGACGACACCCTGGGCGAAGAGCTTGGCCTCGGCATCGGCGACGAAGGCCTTGGCGTCGGCGGCGGTGGGCGCGGCCTGGGCGGTTTCGCCGTCACGGTCGCGGGCGCCGAGCGGCGCGGCGGCGAGCAGCGAGGCGAGCGCGAGCATCGAGATGCCGGTGCGGATCATGTACGGAATTCCCCTCGGATTTTCTGGATGGCGGGGACGATGCGCGCGCCCCGCCAGCCGGTCAAGCCGCGAAGAAGTCGGCGATCGCGCGCCCCAGCTCGGGCCGGGTGACGGCGCTCATATGGTTGCCGGGAATCTCCACGAAGGTGGCGTGCGGCAGCATGTCCGCCAGTTCGTGCGCCGAGCCGTTGTGATCATCCTCGGCCCCGGCGACGACCAGCGTCTCTTCGGTGAGCCGCGCCAGATGCTCCTCCTGCGTGTCGACAAAGGTGTCGAGGATCGGCAGCAGCGCGGCGGGATCGGCCTTGGTGGTCTTGAGAAAGGCTTCGGTCAGCCACTCGCTCGAGCCGCGCTCGAAGCTGCCGAGATGGGTGAGCACACGGCGGAAATAGGTGCCGGTGCGCGCGGCGGCGACGATGCCCGCCAGCCCCATGCCGGCCAGCATCACCTTGCGCGGCGTGGCGCCGCCATCCACGATCATCCGCACCGTGGTGCGCGCACCGAGCGAATAGCCGCCCAGGTCGTAATCGGCGAGGCCGAGATGCGCGACCAGCGCCAGCGCGTCGCGCATCGTCACATCGGGCGGATAGCTGGCCGCGTCGTGCGGCGCCGCGCTCTGACCATGGCCGCGCAGATCCGGCATGATCACCCGGAAGCCCTTCTCCGCCAGCTTCGCGGCATGGCCGTACTTGATCCAGTTGACTTCCGCCGTGGAGGCATAGCCGTGGATCAGCATCGCATCCCGGCCCTGCCCCATCTCGGTCCAGGCGAGCTCGACGCCGTCGAAGCTGCGGAAGCGATGCGTTTCAGTCGGGAAGTTTGCCAACGGAGTCCATCCAGCGCTTGACGAGTTGGGGATTGTCGTCGGTCCGGTATCGAGTGAGGCCGGTCGTGTCGAGCCACTGTTCGTGCATGCTCTCCACGCCGAAATGATGGACCGGGCGGAAACGGTGCGGTTCGTCGAAGCTGCCCACCGTCAGGTCCATGTTCGCGCTGTCCGGGAACTCGAAGCTGAGCGGCGTGCCGCACGCGCCGCAAAAGCCGCGGACGGCGATCGGGGACGAGGCGTAGCGATCGGGCTCGCCTTCCCAGCGCACATCGGCCTTTTTCAGGTTCTTGAACGCGATCGAGACGCCGCCCGTGGCCCGCTGGCACATGCGGCAATGGCAGAGATAGGCATCGTCGCCCGCCACCCGCGCCACATAGCGCACCCGTCCGCACTGGCATCCGCCGGTCATTTCCTCCGCCATGGTTCGCCCTCCTGTTTCGCGCGTTGCAATTGGTGCGTCGCACAATGCAATCAAGTTGCCGATTGAAATCTATAAGTATGCTTATTATGTGCCGCGTATGACCGAGAGTCTGGGCTTCCTTCTTAGCGATGTCTCGCGCCTGCTGCGCCGCCGTTTCGACGAGCGGGCGCGCACCAGCGGCGCGAGCGTGGCGCAGTGGCGGGTGCTCAAGATCCTGGCGCGCAGCCCCGGCCTCAACCAGGGCCAGCTGGCCGAGGCGCTCGAGGTGGAGCCGATCACCGCGTGCCGGATGATCGACCGGCTGGAGGAAGCCGGCTTTGTCGAGCGCCGCCGCGATCCCGCCGATCGCCGCGCCTGGCGCATCCACCTGACCGACAAGGCCGCGCCGGTGCTCGACGAGCTCCATGTGCTCGCGGCCGATCTGATCGAAGAGACGCTTCAGGGGTTCAGCACCCGGCAGCGCGAGGAATTGATCGCGGCGCTCGAAGGGCTCCGCGCCAACCTTACCACCGTTCAAGAGGGCAACGAGGCCGCACATGGCTGACGCAGATCCGAAGATCGAAAAGTCCGAAGAGACCAAGATCACCATTCCGACCGAAGGCACGACCGTGCCCGAGGCGCCCGTGGCCAAGCCCAGGCGCAGCCTGCTGCGTCCGCTGCTGATGTTCGGCGTGCCGGCGATCCTGCTCGCGGTCATGGGCTATTTCTATTTCACCGGCGGCAACAGCGTCTCCACCGACAATGCCTATGTCCAGCAGGACAAGAGCTCGGTCTCGACCGATGTCGGCGGCCGCATCGTCGAAGTGGGCGTGAAGGAGAACCAGACGGTCAAGGCCGGCGACCTGCTCTTCCGCATCGATCCCGCGCCCTATCGGATCGCCGTGTCGCAGGCCCAGGCCGCGATCGCCGCGGCACAGGTGCAGCTCAACACCGACCAGGTGAGCTACCAGGGCAAGGGCGCCGACATCCAGGCCGCGCACGACGCGATCCAGAACGCCCAGGAGAATTACGACCGCCAGAACGCGCTGATGAAGCAGGGCTTCACCACCCGCGCCAATTTCCAGGCAGCCCAGCATGCGCTGGAGCAGGCTCGCGCCCAGCTGCAAAATGCCCAGGCGAGCGCCGCCGAGGCGCGCGCCAAGATCGCCACCGGTGCGGCGGTGCCCGGCGAGAACCCGGCGATCGCCGCCGCCCGCGTCCAGCTCGCCAAGGCGCTGCTCGACCTGCAGCGGACCGAGGTGCGCGCGCCGGTGAGCGGCATCGTCAGCCAGACGCAGAGCCTGCAGGTAGGCCAGCAGATGATCACCGGCCTCGCCGCCGTGACGATCGTCTCGGACCGGCCCGCCTGGGTCGCCGCGAACTTCAAGGAGACCGATCTCAACAAGATGCGGGTCGGCCAGTGCGCGGTCGTCAGCCTGGATGCCTATCCGGGCCTGAAGCTGAAGGGCCATGTGGAATCGCTCGGCGCCGGCACCGGTTCGGAATTCTCGGTGCTCCCGGCCCAGAACGCCAATGGCAATTGGGTGAAGGTCACCCAGCGCGTGCCGGTGCGCATCGCGATCGACGACAAGAGCCCGCGCGCGCTGATCGCCGGCCTCTCCGCCGATGTGAAGGTGGTGTTCAAGGGCGCGTGCAACTGAAATGGCGACGGCAGCCCCCGGCCGCGCCACCAGGGCGGGTGAGGCGTCTCCCCCCACGCCTCCCCGCCCGCAAGCCGCCCCTCCGGGCGGCGGCGGGGCCGCCCTCCC
>NZ_JAPDIR010000025.1 GCF_029870595.1 Sphingomonas sp. CBMAI 2297 | reverse complement strand
CCTCGGGGCCGTGTCGACGGTGGGGCGGGCGCTGCATTTTCGCTCTCCTCCCGCAAGGGGCAGGCCGGGGAGGCGCGGGCCGGGTGCGCCGCCCGGCCCGGTTTTGCACGGTAAATCCACGCAACTCCGGCTTGGCATATAGGGGTCGCTCCTCTAGGGTCCGCGCCGCTCCCAGTATCCGTCGTAACCAAAGGCTCCGATGACCGCTCCCCGATTCAAACGCATCCTCCTCAAACTCTCGGGCGAGGTCCTGATGGGGCAGGGACAGTTCGGCATCGATCCGGACACCTGCGAGCGCGTGGCGCTCGAAGTGAAGGACGCCAAGGAGAGCGGCCTCGAGATCTGCATGGTCGTCGGCGGCGGCAACATCTTTCGCGGGCTCGCCGGCGCGGCCCAGGGCTTCGACCGCGCTTCCGCCGATTACATGGGCATGCTCGCCACGGTGATGAACGCGCTGGCGATGCAGAACGCGCTCGAGAAGATCGGCGTGGACACGCGCGTCCAGTCGGCGATCCCGATGGCCTCGGTCTGCGAGCCCTATATCCGCCGCCGCGCCGAGCGGCACATGGAAAAGGGGCGCGTGGTCCTGTTCGCCGCGGGCACCGGGCTGCCCTTCTTCACTACCGACACCACCGCGGCGCTGCGCGCGGCCGAGATGCAGTGCGACGCGCTGTTCAAGGGCACTTCGGTGGATGGCGTCTATGATGCCGATCCCAAGAAGGTGAAGACCGCAAAGCGTTACGATACGCTGAGTTACGACCGTGTCCTCGCGGACAATCTGAAGGTGATGGACGCCTCCGCGGTCGCCCTGTGCCGCGACAACGACATTCCGATCGTGGTGTTCAACATCCGCGATGCCGGCAACCTCACCCGCGTGCTGCGCGGCGAAGGCACTTCGACCATCGTTCAGAACGAACCCCAATACGCATAATAAAGGAGCCGATAATGGCCGCATACGACAAGGCCGACCTCGAGCGCCGCATGCACGGCGCGGTGGAGTCGCTGAAGCATGACCTGGCGGGCCTGCGCACCGGCCGCGCGAGCGCGACGCTGCTCGATCCGGTGACGGTCGAGGTATATGGCGCGCACATGCCGATCACCCAGGTGGCGACCGTCTCGGCCCCCGAGCCGCGCCTGCTCTCGGTGCAGGTATGGGACAAGACCAATGTCGGCCCGGTGGACAAGGCGATCCGCTCGGCGGGCCTCGGGCTCAACCCGATCGTCGACGGCCAGACGCTGCGCCTGCCGATCCCCGATCTGACCGAGGAGCGCCGCAAGGAGCTCGCCAAGCTCGCCAGCCAATATGCCGAAAAGGCCCGGATCGCGGTGCGCAACGTGCGCCGCGACGGCAATGACAGCCTGAAGGCCGACGAGAAGAAGGGGCTGTTCGGCGAGGACGACCGCAAGCGCCACGAGACCGAGGTGCAGAAGCTGACCGACAGCACCATCGCCGACATCGACGCGGCGGCGAGCGCCAAGGAAAAGGAAATCCTCGGCAAGTGAGCCTGGATTCCGCCTTTTCCTCGTATTTTCCCGTCACCTCCGCGAAAGCGGGGCGCCATCTCTCCGGCGGGCCTGTCACACAACGGCGGTTGTGCGGCGCGGCACCGGCAGGAGATGGGGCGCCGCTTTCGCGAGGGTGACGGGGGTGGTTCGCATCATGGCTGCCAAGCCTGCTCCCGCGTCGGAAGGCGCCGCGCCGCCGCGCCATGTCGCCATCATCATGGACGGCAACGGGCGCTGGGCGAAGAAGCGCCTGCTGCCGCGCATCGCCGGGCACAAGCAGGGCGTCGAGGCCGTGCGGCGGATCAGCCGTGCCGCGCGCAAGCTCGGCATCGAGGTGCTGACGCTCTATGCCTTCTCCTCGGAGAATTGGCGGCGGCCGGAGGAAGAGGTTCGCGACCTGATGGGCCTGCTCCGCCATTTCCTGGCGAGCGAGCTGGACGAGCTGGTCTCCGAGGGCGTGAAGCTCCGCGTCATCGGCGCGTGGCGCAAGCTGTCGCCCGATCTGGTCGCGATGATCGACGGGGCGATCGCCCGGACCGCGGGCAATCCGGGGCCGACGCTGGTGATCGCGCTCAACTATGGCGCCCAGGCCGAGCTGGCCGAGGCGGCGCGGCTGCTCGCCGATAAGGCGAAGTCGGGCGAGATCGATCCGGCGGCGATCGACGAGAGGGCGTTCGAGGCGGCGCTCGACACCGGCGACCTGCCGCCGCTCGACCTGCTGATCCGCACCTCCGGCGAGCAGCGCCTGTCGAACTTCCTGCTCTGGCAGGCGGCCTATGCCGAGTTCCTGTTCGTCGATACGCTGTGGCCGGATTTCGACGAGAAGGCGCTGGCGGACGCGCTGGGCGAATATGGCCGGCGCCAGCGGCGCTTCGGGGGCCTGTGAGCAAGAACGCGGACCTTCCGAAGCGGCTGGTGGTCGCCTTCGTGCTGATCGGCCTGGCCTTCGCCGCGCTTTATGCGGGGGGGCTCGGCTTCTGGCTGGTCGTCAGCGTCGCCGGCGTGCTGATGATGGGCGAGTGGGCGCTGCTCGCGGGCGCGAATTTCCGGGGCAAGCGGCTCGCCCAATATGCGGTCTCGGTGCCGCTCGCCGCGATGGCGCCGGACCTGGCGGCGGGCCCGGGATTCCTCGCGCTGGGCCTGATCATCGGCGCCTTCTTCTTCCTCATGATCGTCACCAGGCGCGCGCAGCTGGCATTCGGGGCCTTTTATGTCGGCCTGCCGATCCTGGCGCTGGTGCTGCTGCGCGAACAGCCGGAGCATGGCCTGTTGCTCACCTTCTGGGCGATGGCGCTGGTCTGGGCGTGCGACAGCGCCGCCTATTTCGCCGGCCGCGCGATCGGCGGGCCCAGGCTCGCCCCGGCGATCAGCCCGAACAAGACCTGGGCCGGGTTCCTGGGCGGGATGGCGGGCGCGACTCTGTTCGCCTTCGCGCTGGTCTGGCTGTGCGCGCTGCCGGCCGCGCTCGCCTGGGCGACGCCGGTGCTCGCGGTACTCGCCCAGATCGGCGACCTGTTCGAGAGCCATTTGAAGCGCGTGGCGGGGGTGAAGGATTCGGGCAACCTGCTGCCCGGCCATGGCGGCGTGCTCGATCGGCTGGACGGGCTGGTCGCGGCGGCTCCGGTGGCGGCGCTGCTGGTGCTCTGGCTGGTCCGATGAGGCGCAGCGTCACGATCCTGGGCGCCACCGGATCGGTGGGCAGCTCGACGCTCGACCTGATCGAGCGCGCGCCCGAGCGATTCGAAGTGATCGCGCTCACCGCCAATTGTGACGTCGAGAAGCTGGCCGCCGCCGCGATTCGCACCGGCGCGCGCCACGCCGTGGTCGCCGATGAAAGCTGCCTGCCGGCGCTTCGGGAGCGGCTGGCGGGGACGGGGATCGCCGCCGCGGGAGGCGCGCAGGCGGTCTGCGAGGCTGCCCGGATGGGCGCCGACTGGACGATGGCGGCGATCGTCGGGCTCGCCGGCCTGGGCTCCGCGATGGCGGCGATCGAGGGCGGCGGCACGGTGGTGCTCGCCAACAAGGAGCCTCTGGTCTCGGCCGGCGACCTGGTGACCGCGGCGGCACGACGCCACGGCGCCACGATCCTGCCCGCCGATTCGGAGCATAATGCGATCTACCAATGCTTCGATTTCGCCCGGCCCGAGCGGGTACGGCGGATCATCCTGACCGCAAGCGGCGGCCCGTTCCGCGATTGGGACCTGGAAGCGATGCGCGGCGTCTCTCCGGCCCAGGCCTGCGCCCATCCCAACTGGTCGATGGGCGCGAAGATCTCGGTCGATTCGGCGACGATGATGAACAAGGGGCTCGAGCTGATCGAGGCTGCGCGGCTCTTTCCCGTGGCGAACGAAGCGCTGGAGATTCTCGTGCATCGCCAGTCGGTTATCCACTCGATGGTGGAATATGTCGACGGTTCGGTGCTCGCCCAGATGGGCCCGTCGGACATGCGCGTGCCGATCGCGCACACGCTGGCCTGGCCCGACCGGATGGCAACGCCGATGCCGCCGCTCGACTTTGTGGCAATGGCAAGGCTGGACTTCGCGGCGCCCGATCCGGTGCGCTTCCCGGCATTGCGGCTGGCGCGCGCCGCGCTGGAGGCGGGGGGAGCCCGCCCGGCGATCCTGAACGCGGCCAATGAAGTGGCGGTGGCGGCCTTCCTTGCGGGCTGTCTCAACTTTCTTGAAATTGCCGCAATCTCTGCCGATACGCTTGAGCGCTATGACCCGGTCGCTCCGGAAAGCCTCGAAGCCGTTTGGGCAATCGACGCCGAGGCTAGGCGGATCGCGGGCGAGCGTGTGAAGGACGGCGTCGCTTGATTCAAAATCCCGGCATCCTGGTCACCATATTCGCATTCATGCTGGTGCTGGGGCCGCTCGTGTTCCTGCACGAGCTGGGCCATTATCTCGCGGGCCGCTGGTTCGGCGTGAAGGCCGAGGAGTTCTCGATCGGCTTCGGTCGCGAGGTGGCGGGCTTCACCGACCGGCGCGGGACGCGCTGGAAATTCGGCTGGCTGCCGCTGGGCGGCTATGTCCGCTTCGCCGGCGACATGAACCCGGCCAGCCAGCCTTCGCCCGAATGGCTCTCGCTGCCGGCGCAGGAGCGGGCGCGGACCTTCCAGGCCAAGCCGCTATGGCAGCGCGCGATCATCGTCGCCGCGGGGCCGATCATGAACTTCCTCATCGCGATCGCGATCCTGGGCGGCTTTGCCTATGTCAACGGCCGGCCCGTGACCCCGCCGGTGATCGGCAGCGTCCTGGAGGATGGCGTCGCGGCGAAGGCCGGGCTCCAGGTGGGCGACCGGATAACCGCGATAGACGGGCGCCGGATCAGCGATTTCTTCGACATCGCCGAGTTCACCATGATCCGCGCGGGCGAGACGGTGAGCATCGAATATCAGCGCGGCGGGCAGACCCGGCGCATCAGCGCCACGATCGGATCGCAGACCCTGAAGGATCGCTTCGGCAACCTCACGCACCGCGGCGTGCTGGGAATCGGGCGGAGCGATACCGTACTGAAGCCGGTGGCGCTCTGGGAAGCGCCAGGCGTCGGCCTGTCCGAGACCGTGCGGACCATGCGGAACATGATCGAGGGCCTGCAGCGCATCATCCTGGGACGAATCCCGGTGACGGAGCTGGGCGGCCCCATCAAGATCGCGAAAATCTCCGGCGAGTTTCTCGCGATGGGACCGGTCGAGTTCGTGTATCTGATCGCGCTGATTTCGATTAATCTGGGATTCATCAACCTGTTGCCAGTCCCGGTGCTGGATGGCGGCCATCTTCTGTTCTACGCAGTGGAAGCCGTTCGCCGCCGCCCGGTGGAGCCGCGGGTGATGGAATGGGCGTATCGTGGCGGTTTGGTCGCAATTCTCGCGCTCATGCTGTTCGTTACGTTCAACGATCTCGGCGCGTTCGGCGTGTGGAGAAGTCTGGCCGGGTTGATCGGCTGATGTGGTTCGTGCAGGGCGGTGCAAGCCGCGTGGCTGACGGCCGGGTATTTTGATTCCGACTGGGGTGGGATGGTGACTGCGATCAAGGCAACGAAAATCGGCGCGCGCGCCACGGCGACCCTCCTCGCGGGCACCATGCTCTCGGGCATGGCGGCCGCACAGACTGCGCCCCAGACGGCTCCGGCCGGCACGCCCCCGGCAGCGCAGGCCGCTCCTGCTCCCGCCGTTCCCGCTCCGGTGACGCGCACGATCAAGTCGATCCGCGTCCAGGGCTCGCAGCGCATCGAGCCCGAGACGGTGATGAGCTACACGCGCCTGCGCGTGGGCGACGCCTATACCAACGAGACGATCGACCAGGCGATCAAGGACCTGCTCGCCTCGGAACTGCTCGCCGACGTGACGATCGAAGGCGTCGAGACCGGCGACCTGGTGATCCGCATCCGCGAGAACCCGGTGATCAACCGCGTGATCTACGAGGGCAACAAGCGGCTCAAGGAAGACAAGATCAAGAAGGAAGTGAAGCTGGCCCCGCGCCAGATCTTCACGCGTACCGCGGTCCGCGCCGACGTGGCGCGCATCGTCGAGCTCTATCGCCGCCAGGGCCGCTTCGCCGCCGTGGTCGAGCCGAAGATGGTCAGCCTCGACCAGAACCGCGTCGACGTGATCTTCGAGGTGCACGAGGGCCCCAAGTCCAAGGTCCGCCAGATCAACATCATCGGCAACACCGTGTTCTCCGACAGCAAGCTGCGCGGCGAGATGGCCACCAAGGTGGCGAGCCTCACGCACCTGATGAGCTCGAACACGAGCTACGACCAGGATCGCCTGGCCTATGACCAGCAGAAGCTGCGCCAGTTCTACCTGACCAACGGCTATGCCGATTTCCGCGTGATCTCGGCCGTGGCCGAGCTGACGCCGGACAAGAAGGACTTCATCATCACCTATGTGGTGGAGGAAGGCCCGCGCTACAAATTCGGCCCGGTGAGCGTCGACAGCGCGATCCGCGACTTTGACGACAAGCGGCTCGCCGCGGCGCTCAGCATCAAGGAAGGCCAATGGTATAACGCCAAGGCCGTCGAAGACACGGTCGAGCAGCTGAGCGAGACCGCCGGCATCGCGGGCTATGCCTTTGCCGATGTGCGCCCCGAGTTCCAGCGTGACAAGGACACGCTGACCATGGCGATGAACTTCCACATCGCGGAAGCCAATCGCACCTATATCGAGCGCATCGAGATCACCGGCAACCGCCAGACCCAGGACAAGGTGATCCGCCGCGAGTTCCGCGTGGCCGAGGGCGACGCCTTCAACACCTTCCTGGTCAAGCGTTCGCAGGACCGCATCAACTCGCTCGGCTATTTCCAGGACAAGTTCGAGATCGAGCGCGTCGAGGGCTCGGCGCCGGACCGCATCGTGCTCAAGGCCAATGTGGAAGAGCGCGCCAATGGCGAGCTGACGCTGTCGGCCGGCTTCTCGAGCCTCGAGCAGTTCATCCTCCAGGCCTCGATCCGCCAGCGCAACTTCCGCGGCATGGGCCAGACCGTGTCGGCCTCGGTCGACTATTCGACCTATTCCAAGTCGGTCGAGCTGGGCTTCACCGAGCCCTATCTGTTCGACAAGAACATCGCGCTGGGCGGCACGATCTTCCGTCGCGACTATAACGCGTTCAACTATATCGGCTCGGACCGCTCGACGACCTACAGCCAGGTCTCGACCGGCTTCCAGATCGTCGCCGGCGTGCCGCTGACCGAATATTGGACGCTGTCGGGCCGCTATTATCTCGCCCAGGACAATGTGACGCTCGACAAGGCGAGCTTCTACACGAACGGCGTCTGCGATCCGCTCAAGGCCGGCCGCTATTATTGCGAGGCGGTGGGCAATCGCATCACGTCGCTGGTCGGCCTGACGCTGACCTATGACAGCCTGAACAGCCGCATCCGCCCGACCCGCGGCCAGCGCCTGTCGGTGAGCGGCGACTTTGCCGGCCTGGCCGGCGACGTGCGCTATCTGCGCGCGCGCGCCAATGCCGACAAATATTGGAACGTCGGCGGCGGCTTCATCGCATCGGTTTCGGCCGAGGGCGGCCTCATCCACAGCCTGGAGAAGGCGAGCGGCCCGGGCATCGATCCGGTGCGCATCACCGATCGCTTCTATCTGGGCGAGCCGCAGTTCCGCGGCTTCGACATCCGCGGCGTCGGCCCGCGCGTCCAGCGCATCAACTATACCGGCGATCCGACCACGGGCACGCAGCTGCTGGTCACCGATCGCGACCAGATCGTCGACGACGCGATCGGCGGCAAGGCCTATTACCTCACCAAGGCCGAGCTGGAGATTCCGCTGGGCGCCGGCGCCGCCGAGATGGGCCTGCGCCCGTCGATCTTCATCATGGCGGGCAGCCTGTTCAACATCACTCGCCCGGGCAAGACGATCGAGTTCGCTCAGGCGACGGATACCAACGGCAACCTGCTGTACAACAAGGACGGTTCGCCGACGCTGCTGCCCAAGGACAACTTCATCAAGGATTCGGCGGGCAATCAGCTCTACATCGTGAGCGGGTCCGACCCGACCTATTCGGGCTATTACACGACCTGCAAGGTCGGTTACGCGGCGAGCGCGACCGCGCCGTGCGTCGGTACCTCGATCAATGCCATCGCCAATCAGCCGATCGCGCCCTTCTTCGAGCGCTATGTCGGCGACACCGCTTCGCCGCGTCTGTCGATCGGCTTCGGCGTGAACTGGAATTCGCCCTTCGGCCCGCTGCGTATCGATGTGGCCAAGACGTTGCTCCATGCAAAGGGCGACGACACCAAGCTTGTAACCTTCAATGTGGGGACTCAATTCTGATGATTACCAAGAAGCGCATTCTCGCCGCGCTGCTCGCGGCGCCCGCCGCGCTTGTCGTCGCGGCTCCCGCGCACGCACAGGTCAACGGCATCGCCACCGCCAGCCCGGTCCGCGTGATCGACTCGAGCAAGGCGTTCACGGCTGCCCAGCAGCAGATCCAGACCACCTACAAGGCGGCGTTCGACCAGATCAACGCCCGCCGCCAGGCCGCGCAGAAGGAAGCCGAGCCGCTCCTCGCGCAGCTCGACACCAACAAGGACAAGAAGGTCGACGACGCCGAGCTCAAGGCGGCCCAGGCCGCCAAGAACCCGGTGCTCGACAAGATCGCCGCGATCCAGAATGCGGCGAACACCGACGTCCAGAAGCTGAGCAACCCGGCCGCCCGCGCCGAGCTGTTCGCGATCGAATCGATCCTGCGCCAGTATGAGCCGGCGCAGCTGCGCGTCGTCACCGCGCGCAAGATCAGCGTCGTGCTTTCGCCGGAAGTCTTCATGTACGCGCCCGATTCGGCCGACATCAGCGACGCGATCACCGCCGAGCTCGACAAGTCGGTGCCGACCGTGAGCATCCAGCCGCCGGCCGATTGGCAGCCGGCGCGCGAGACGCTGGCGATGCAGCAGCAGCTGGCCCAGATCGAGCAGATCCGCGCCTATCAGGCGGCTGCGCAGCAGCAGCGCGCGGCGGGTGCCGCTCCGGCGCCGGCGGCGCCCGCGGGTGCCAAGCCGGCCGGCAACAAGCCCGCCGAGCCGCGGTGAGCGAGGACGTTTCGGCAGCCGCCGCCGCTCCGGAGAAGTCCGGGGGCCCGCTGAACATTCAGCGGGTGATGGCGGCGCTGCCGCATCGCTACCCGATGCTGCTCGTCGATCGCGTCGAGGAACTGGTCCTCGACCAGCGGATCGTCGCGATCAAGGCGGTCAGCATGAACGAGGAGTTCTTCCAGGGGCACTTCCCGGGAAGGCCGATCATGCCCGGCGTCCTCCAGGTGGAGGCGCTGGCGCAGGCGGCGGGCGTGCTGGCGGTGGAGAGCCTCGGCCTCGCCGGTTCGGGCAAGCTCGTCTATTTCATGACGATCGACGGCGTGAAGTTCCGCAAGCCGGTCGAACCCGGCTGCCTGCTTCGCCTCGAGGTCGAATTCGTCCAGAAGCGCTCGCGCGTCTGCAAGTTCGCCGGTCGCGCGATGCTCGATGGCGAAGTCGCCACCGAGTGCGAGTTCACCGCGATGATCGCGGATCCGCCTTCGGCGTGATCCATGGCCGCGGGGCGGGCCCCGCAGCCGATTGCCGGCGCCGCGCAGCCCCAGGTTGCGCGGCGCTCGCGTCTCTGCTAGGCGCGCGCCTCCGCTGCCGGTCGGAAACCGGCGGCTTTCCAAGGAATTCGACGTGAAGAAAGACACTCACCCCGACTATCACATGATCAAGGTGCAGATGACCGACGGCACCGTGTACGAGACCCGCTCCACCTGGGGCAAGGAAGGCGACACGATGACCCTCGACATCGATCCGCTGGCCCACCCGGCCTGGACCGGTGGCTCGCAGCGCCTGCTCGATCAGGGTGGCCAGGTCGCGCGCTTCAACAAGCGCTTCGGCGGCCTCAACCTCGGCAAGAAGTAATTTCCCGGGCTTTCGGCGCGTTACGACGTTAACGCGCCGTTAGCCAGCCGGGGCTAGCTTGCCCGTCATGGCAAGCGCAGCACGAGCATTCGCAGCGGAATTCGAACCGGCCGAGGAGCTTGGCCGCCGGCGTTCGATGCGCGCGCCGGTGTCGCTCGACGCGAAGATCGGCCGGGGCGGCCTTGATCGCGCGCTGTGCAAGGTGGTCGACGTGTCGCTGCACGGCGCTCGCATCCAGACCTATTCGCTGATCAAGGCCGGTTCGATGATCTGGCTGGCGCTGCCCGGGATCGGGCATGTCGCGGCGCGCGTCGTCTGGTCCAGCGATTTCGAGGCGGGCCTCGAATTTCAGGCCGCGCTGACTCCCGAAGCCTTCGAGACACTTACGACGCAGCGATAGCGTTCACGACGCAGCGATGGCGTTGCGCGTCGAAAGGCGGCGCGGGCGGATTGCGCTTGCCCGCGAGATAGGACATTCTTGCCCTAATTCACCTGCTGGGGAAACTGGTGATGATCAAGGGTCTGCTGCTTTGCGCGGCGGCATGTGCCGCGCCCCTGACGGCGATGGCGGGCGATCGGGACCTGCCGATCGTTCCCAATCTCAAGGCCTTGCTCGCCTCTGATGGTGCCGCGCGCACGCCTCCCGGCCGCAGGCTGGCCCGGCCACGGCCGACCACCTATGTGCCGATCGCCTATCATGGGCTGGAGCGCGGCGAGATTCGTGCCCCGACCGCGACCCTGCTGCCGCAGGAGCCGATTCGGCTCACCAGCACCTTCTCGATCGCCGAGCTGCGCGCCCGGCCCTTCCGGACTTTCGCCACGCTGGATACCGGCGCCGACGCGACCAGCGCGCGGGGCGGCAGCTGGGCCGTGTACGACATACTTTCCGATCACCGGAAGCCGCGCTTCCGCCGCTCGGCGCTGAGCACGATGCTGGTGCTGCGCATCGACGGCGAGGAGGGAAGCGCGCCGCTCAGCGTGGGCGGCGGCGGGGTCGCCTCCGCGCTGTGGCAGGTGATGCCGGGGAACTGAGGCCCGGCGCGCGCCGCCCCGGCGAGGGGGCTGGGCGTTCAGTTGGCCTTCTGCTTCTGCGCGACGAGATTGAGCACCTGGGCGGCATATTCGTTGCCCGGATCGAGCGCCTTGGCCTGGTTCGCGGCATTGGCGGCGCCGGGCAGGTCGCCCAGCGCGATGAAGGCGATGCCCTTCACCGCGATCAGATTGGCGCGGCCGGGGCCGTCCATGTCGCGATCGCTGGCCAGGAACCGGTCGATGAACGGCGGTATTTCGCCATAGGCCGAGAGGCTGAGCAGCGTCGCGACATATTCCTTGATCAGGTCGTGCTGGTTCGGCGCGATCGCCAGCCCCTTGGCGTAGCTGGTCTTGGCGCCCGCGAAGTCCTCCATCTCATACTGGATCCAGCCGACGGCATAGGCGAGATCGGCATGATGGAGGTTGGTCAGCACGAAATTAGCGCCGGCGGGGAAGCCGTCGATCGCGCGGCCGGCCTTGCTGGCGTCGGCATAGGCCAGATACTGATGCTCGTCATAGACGCGCACCTCGCCGCCGCAGCGCTCGGGCGCGGGCATGGCGGCGGGGAGGGACGCGTAGCGCTTCTGAAGAACCGGGAGCAGCGCGGCGAAGCCGGGCTTGTCCTGGGCCTTTATCAGCGCAAAGGCCTGTTCGATCTCGGGCTGGGCGGCGGCGGCCCAGGCGGCCTTGTCCTCGCACGGGCCGGCAAGGGCGGTGCCCGGCACGAGCAGCGCGAGGGCGGCGATGGTTGCGAGCCAGTTTCCGTGCATGCCCATGTCCCCCTGGGTTGCTTGGCGGAGAGGGTGGGATTCGAACCCACGGTACGCTTGCGCGCACGGCGGTTTTCAAGACCGCTGCCTTAAACCACTCGGCCACCTCTCCGCGTCGCCGCCTGCGCTAATGCGATCCGCGACGATCCGCTACAATTTGTTGACGAAAGCGGATGGCGGGGGGTTCTGCATCCGGCTGCCCTGTGGCACAAAAAGCGCATGCGGGGATCGAGTGGCGTAATGCGTAGCCTGTTGGCGCTTGGCGTGGCCGTGATCGCGGCGGCGCCGGTGGGCGCACCCGCGATCGCGCAGGATGAGAGCGGGTTCCAGGCCTATCTGGGCGAGCTTTCGCGCCAGGCCGCGGCCGAGGGCGTGAGCCGGCGGACGATCGATTCGGTGATCCCGACGCTCACCTACAATGCGCGCGTGGTGCAGCTGGACCGGCAGCAGCCCGAGACCGCGCCCAACGCGCCCATCTCCAATTTCGAGCCCTATCGCCGCGCGCATGTCGATGCGGCGCGGATCAGCCAGGGTCGCGCCGCCTATCAACGCCAGCGGCCCCGCCTGCGCCGGATCGAGGCCGAGACCGGCGTGCCCGAATCGATCATGGTCGCGATCTGGGGGCATGAGACCAATTACGGCCGGGTGATGGGCAATTTCGACCTGCCCCGCGCGCTCGCCAGCCTGGCCTATGAGGGACGCCGCCGCGAGCTGTTCGCCGGCGAGTTCATCGCCACGCTCAAGATGATCGATCGCGGCGTGCCGCGCGAGAAGCTGGTCGGCAGCTGGGCAGGAGCGTTCGGCGGGCCGCAATTCCTGCCCTCGGTCTATCTCCGCCTCGCCCGCGACGGCGATGGCGACGGCATGGCCGATATCTGGACGAGCGAGCCCGATACGCTGGCCTCGATCGCCAATTATTTCGTCAACGCCGGCTGGCGCAAGGGCCAGCCCTGGGGCTTCGCGGTGAGCGTGCCGGCCAATCTGAACCGCGCCGCGCTGGTCAACAAGACCAGGTCCCCGCGCTGCCCGCGCGTGTTCGAGCGGCATAGCCGCTGGAAGACGATGGCGGAGTGGCGGGCGCTCGGCCTGGTGCCGCAGACCCGCGCCTGGCCGGGCGACAATATCCAGGCGACGCTGCTCGAGCCCGACGGGCCCGGCAAGACCGGCTATCTGCTCACCGGCAATTATCGCGTGATCCTCGACTATAATTGCTCGAATTTTTACGCTTTGTCGGTAGGCCTGCTCGCCGATGAGGTCGAACGCTAGCATTTTCGCGCTCTCGCTCCTGGCCCTTGGCGGGGGAGCTCCGAGCCATGCCCAACCCGTGCAGCGGCAGGGCTCCGTCGGCGCGCAGGCCTATGGCGGGCCGCAGTCCCAGCCGGACGACCTGTCCGCCGAGACCTGGCGCGCCGCCGACGGCACGATTCGGACGCGGCCCGCGCGCGTGCAGCCGCAACCGCAGCCGGCTTCCGAGCCGGTGGCAGCGCAACCCGATCCCCAGCCCGAGCCGCAGCCGCAATGGGCCGATCCCGCGCCCGCCGCGCCGCAATCGGGCACCCCGGGCGCATCCTATGCCGTTCCGGGCAGCGCGCCCGTCCGCAAGACCCAGGCCGCGCCCATGCCGCGGCAGGAGCAGCCCCGGCCGCGCCAGGCGCCCCCGCCGCAGGTCGCGACGGTGATGCCCGACGGCTTTACCGACCCCGCAGCCGGCGTGACGGGTCCCAGCGGCTCGTCCCAGCCCGCGCCGGGCGAGACGCCGCGCTATGACGAGATCGGCTATGCCGGCGTCCGCCCGGTGAGCGGCGGCGGCGCGATGGACCAGTCGGTGGTGGCGGTGCATCGCTCGCTGCCGGCCAATAGCTATGTCGAGGTTACATCGCTCGACACCGGCAGGACGATCCTGGTGCTGGTCACCGGCACCGATCCCGGCGCCGATCATCCCATCGACCTGTCGGCGGGCGCGGCGCGGCTGCTCGGCGCGAGCGGCGACTCGATCGGCGTGCGAATCCGCACGGTGAACCCGCCGGCGATGGACAAGGCCGCGCTCCAGGCCGGCCGGCCGGCCGGCGATCGGGCCGACGCGCCCCAGGTGCTGCTCACCGCGCTGCGCAAGCGGCTTCCCGGCGCCCCCGGCCATGCCGGCGCCGTTCCGCGCGCGCCGAGCGTCGCCGCGCCGGCCTATAGCCCGCCGCGACCCACCGCAGCGCCGCGCCCGGTGCCCGTGCGCCCGGCACCGGCGCCCGCGCGCCCGGCCGCCGGCGGCAGATATATCGTGCAGGTCGCCGCACTTTCTAACGCCAGCCGTGCACAGGCGCTTGCCCAAAGCCTAGGAGGCTTCGTAAAGCCGGGTGGCGGGCTCCATCGCGTCCAGCTCGGTCCCTTCGCCACGGCGAGTGAGGCCGAAGCGGCACGGCGGCGCGCCGCGGGCGCGGGCTATGGAGATGCGCGCGTCCAAGCCAACTGAAAGGCCGGACGAATCACATGAAGAAGTTGCTTGCCGCATCGTTCCTGGCGCTTGCCGCCGCCCAGTCCACGAATGCCGCAGGCCCGCCGCCGTTCGAGACGCCGGCGCCGATCGCCTATATGGAGGACATGTCCTCCGGCGCGGTACTCTACGCCAAGGATGCCGACCGGCGGATGCCGCCGGCCTCGATGGCGAAGATGATGACGGTCTATGTCGCCTTCGACCTGATCAAGAAGGGCGAGCTGAAGCTCGACAAGCAGATCGAGGTGACGCCCGAGACCTGGAAGAAATGGCACAGCCAGGGCTCGACCATGTTCCTCAGCGTCGGCCAGAAGCCGACCGTCTCCGATCTGCTCAAGGGCATCGTCACCCTGTCGGGCAATGATGCCTGCGTCGTGCTCGCCGAAGGCATTTCCGGCACCGAGGAAGCCTTTGTCCAGCGCATGAACGAGGCGGGCAAGCGCCTGGGCCTGACCAACAGCCATTTCGGCACTTCGAACGGCTGGCCCGACAATGGCGTGACCTATGTCACCGCGCGCGACCTGGCGCATCTCGCCAAGGCGACGATCCAGGATCATCCGGACCTCTACAAGCAATTCTATTCGCTCACGAGCTTCACCTGGGGCAAGACGCTGGGCGCCGGCGCCGACATCACCCAGGCGAACCGCGACCCGCTGCTCGGCCGGGTGCAGGGCGCCGATGGCCTCAAGACCGGCCATACCGACGAGGCCGGCTATGGCTTCACCGGCTCGGCCGAGCAGAATGGCCGCCGCCTGGTGATGGTGGTGGCCGGGCTCACCACCTATAACGGCCGCGCCGATGAATCGGTGAAGTTCATGAACTGGGGCTTCCGCGCCTGGCAGGCCCGCCCGCTGGTCAAGAAGGGCCGCAAGGTGGGCGAGGTGCAGGTGCAGGGCGGCACGTCGGGCAGCGTCGGCGTGGTCGCCCCGCGCGACCTGACCGCCACGGTCCCCGCCGGCACCGCGCCCGAGATGCAGGCGCGCATCGTCTATAACGGCCCGGTCCAGGCCGGCTTCAAGGCGGGCGACCATATCGCCGACCTGGTGGTCGATTCGCCCGGCCTGCCGTCGCAGACCGTGCCGCTGGTGGCGGAGAAGGATGTGAGCGAGGCGGGGTTCTTCGGCCGTGCCTGGCGCGGCTTCTGGTCGCTGTTCGGGATGTGATCGCTCCCTCTCCCCTTGGGAGAGGGAAGGGGCCCGCCCGGCGCAGCCGAGCGGGAAGGGCGCGGGTGAATTTCATCCGGCCGCCCTCACCCTTCCGGCGCTGCGCGCCTCCCTCCCTCTCCCAAAGGGAGCGGGACTTATGCTGATCGGCAACGAACCCGCCCGCGAGGCGCTGGCCGCCGCGATGCGGAACGGCAACCTTCATCATGCCTGGCTGATCGCCGGGCCGGAGGGGGTGGGGAAGGGCATGTTCGCCAGGGCGGCGGCGCTGCGCATGCTCGCGGAGGCAGCGGCGCGCGACTCGCTCGCGCCCGGCTGGGCCGTGCCGCCCGAGAGCCAGACCGCCCATCTGATCGAGGCGGGCGCGCATCCGGACTATCGCGAGCTCGTCCGCCTGCCCAAGGATCCGGACAAGCCCGACGAAGCGCTGGCCCGCTCGATCACGATCGCGCAGGTCCGCTCGCTCCAGGCGCTGTTCGCGACCAAGCCGAGCTTCTCCTCCCGCCGCGTCATCGTGATCGACGCGATCGACGATCTCGAGCGTGGCGGCGCTAACGCGCTGCTCAAGAATCTGGAGGAGCCGCCGGCGGGGACGATCTTCCTGCTGGTCAGCCATGCGCCCGGCCGGTTGCTGCCGACGATTCGCTCGCGCTGCCGGCTGCTGCGCTTCGAGGCGCTGGGCGACGGGGACGTGGCGGAGATCCTGCGCGCGCAGCTGCCCGATGCCACCGCGGGCGAGATCGCCGCGCTGGTCAGGGCGGGCGAAGGCTCGCCGGGCCGGGCGCTCGGCTTTGCGGGGCTCGACATCGCATCGATCGAGACCGAGATGGCGGCGCTGGCGGATACCGGGGATCCCTCCAACCTGATCCGCGCGCGCCTCGCCAAGCAGCTCGGCGCAAAGGCCGCGCAACCGCGCTACGAGGCGTTTCTCGAACGTGCGCCGAGCTTCATCGCCGAGCGGGCAAAGGCCCTTTCCGGAGATGCGCTGCGCACGGCGCTCGATGCCTATGCCGCCGCGCGCGAGCTGGGAGGCGCGGCGACCGGGTTGTCGCTCGATGCCTCGGCCACGGTGTTCGAGATGGGCGGCATCCTTGCGCGGCTCGGGCGCACTTAACGCCGTCTTAGGCAGATCGCCCTATTTCCGCCCCTGAGCGAGAGGGGGATATCGATGAGCGCGATCACGGGCATTTCGGGCATCGGCGGCAATGCGACCGCGCAGCCGGCCGCTACCAACGGGTCGGGCGGCACCAGCTTCGATGCGATATTGGAGGCCTTCAAGAAGGCTGCGAGCGAGACGCCCGAGCAGCGCGCCCGCGACGCTGTGCTCAAGAAGCACGATCTCTCCGAGGAAGATTACAAGAAGCTGCCGCCCAGGGAAAAGGAAGCGATCGACAAGGAGATCGCCGCGGCGGTGCGCAAGGTGCACGAACGCCGGACCGGCGTGGCGATCGGCGATGCGCCGGTGTCGACCGAGAAGCTGTTGGGCTGAGTCCTAGCCGCCCCAGCCCAGCAGCTCGTTGGGATCGGGCGTGTCCTCCATGTAGAGCGGCTTGCTGGGCCTTTTGCTCTTCTTCTCGAGGATCGGGTCATAGGCGGCATCGCCGCCCTTCCTGCTGAGCTTCATGTCGCGGGTGAGATAGTCGCCGGTGAGCAGGTTCCAGCTGATCGCATGGCCGTCATGCGCATAGGTGCGGCTGTAGAGCGTGGCGTCCAGGCCGATCAGCCGCATGCGGGGGCTGGGGCCGGGCTCCAGCCGATAGCGATAGATGATGTTCACCGCGGTCGTGCCGCCGACCAGGTCAGTGATCTTGAGCACGCCCCTGGCAATGCTCACTTCGGCCCCGCCGAGCGGATCGGTGTCTAGCTTTAGCGTTCCGACCGTTACCAGCCTGCCGCCGGCGCGCAGCATCGCCTTTGCCGTCCGCGTCTCCTCGCCGCGGCCGATCAGCACGGTGTCGGGCCGGCCGTCGCCGTTCAGGTCGCCCTCGGTGACGCTTTCGACTTCCTCGCCCCGTGCGAGCTGGGCCTTGATCTCCGGCGAGACCTGCTGGGCCATGGCCGGCATGGCGATCCATAGTGCCGCGAGCGCCGCGATCCGCATGGGGTTCCTCCGCCGCATGGTGCAACCCGAGACTAGCATGTGCGGCGCCCAGCCTCTAGATGCGCCGGATGGCCGAGCCCTTCTACATCACCACCGCGATCCACTATCCCAATGGCCGCCCGCATATCGGGCATGCCTATGAGATGATCGCGGCCGACGCGATCGCCCGTTTCCAGCGCCAGCAGGGCCGCGACGTCTTTTTCCAGACCGGCACCGACGAGCATGGCCTCAAGATGGTCAAGACGGCGCGCGAGCGCGACATGACCGCGCGCGAGCTGGCGGACGAGATGTCCGGATATTTCAGCGAGATGGCCGAGAAGCTTGATATCTCGTGCGATCGCTTCATCCGCACCGCCGAGGCCGATCACTACAAGGCGAGCCAGGCGATCTGGCAGGCGATGGCCGATGCTGGCGACCTGTATCTCGATCGCTACGAAGGCTGGTACTCGGTGCGCGACGAGGCGTTCTACGAGGAGAAGGAGCTGGTCGCGAGGGAAGGGGGCGTGAAGCTCTCGCCCCAGGGCACGCCGGTGGAGTGGACCGCGGAGGAGACCTGGTTCTTCCGCCTGTCCAAATACCAGCAGCCGCTGCTCGACCTCTATGCCGCCAACCCCGACTTCATCCGCCCGGAATCGCGCCGCAACGAGATCCTCCGCTTCGTCGAGGGCGGGCTGGCAGACCTGTCGGTCTCGCGGACCAGCTTCGACTGGGGCGTGCCGGTGCCGGGCTCGCCCGGGCACGTCATGTACGTCTGGGTCGATGCGCTGACCAATTACCTGACCGGCGCGGGCTATCCCGACGACGACACGCGGCTGGCGCGCTACTGGCCGGCAGATATCCATCTGATCGGCAAGGACATTGTCCGCTTCCACACCGTCTATTGGCCCGCCTTCCTGATGTCGGCGAAGATCGCGCTCCCGAAGCAGGTGTTCGGGCACGGCTTCCTGCTCAATCGCGGGGAGAAGATGTCCAAGTCGGTCGGCAATGTCGTCGATCCGATGGCGCTGGCCGAATATTATGGCGTCGACGCGCTGCGCTATTTCCTGCTGCGCGACGTGAGCTTCGGCAATGACGGCACGTTCAGCGACGAAGCGATCGTCACGCGCGCCAATGCCGATCTGTCGAACAGCTTCGGCAACCTGGCCCAGCGCACGCTCGCCTTCATCGCCAAGAATTGCGAAGGGCAGGTCGAGGCCGGGCGGGCCGAGGAAGCGGATGCGGTGCTGCTCGCCGAGGTCGACACCGCCTGTGCCGGCTTCACCCGCGCCTTCGAGGATCTGGCGCTCAGCCAGGGCGTCGAACTGTGGATGACCGGCGTGTTCGCCTGCAACCAGTATATCGACGCCCAGGCGCCCTGGGGGCTGCGCAAGACCGATCCGGAGCGGATGCACGCCGTGCTCGGCACGCTGCTGCGCGCGATCCGGCGTCTTGCCGTCACGATCGCGCCGGTGGTGCCGGGTTCGGCGGCGAAGCTGCTCGCGCAGCTGGGGCCGGAGGGCGATCCGGACTTCCGCATCGCCGCGCCGACGCCCATCTTCCCGCGCCTGGAGCTGAAGGAAGACGCGTGAACCTTGCCGACAGCCATTGCCACCTGATCTACAAGGGCCTGGGCGAGCAGCAGCCCGAGGTGCTGGCGCGCGCCCGCGCGGCCGGCGTGGTCGCGATGCTCAACATCTCGACCCGCGAGCGCGAATGGGATGAAGTGATCGGCGTCGCCGAGCGCGAGCCTGACGTCTGGGCCTCGGTCGGCATCCATCCGCACGAGGCGGACGCGCATCCCGAGATCGACGCGTCGAAACTGGTCGAGAAGGCGCGCCACCCGCGCGTTGTCGGCATCGGCGAGACCGGGCTCGATTATTATTACGACCATAGCGACCGCGATCGCCAGCGCGCGAGCTTCCGCGCGCACATTGCCGCCTGCCGCGAGACCCAGCTGCCGCTGATCGTCCATACCCGCGATGCCGAGGCGGATACCGCCGAGATCCTGCGCGACGAGATGGCGAAGGGAGCGTTCCCCGGCGTGATCCACTGCTTCACCGCGAGCCGGGAATTCGCCGATATCGCGCTCGAGCTGGGCTTCTACATCTCGATCTCGGGCATCGTGACCTTCAAGAACGCGCATGACCTGCAGGCGACCGCGGCGCGGCTGCCCCTGGATCGCCTGCTGATCGAGACCGACGCGCCGTTCCTGGCCCCGGTGCCGCACCGGGGGAAGACGGGGGAGCCGGCCTTTGTCGCCGACACCTGCCGCTTCCTCGCCGGCCTGCGCGGCGAGGATGCCGCGGCGCTGGCCGAGGCTACCCGCGCGAACTTCCACAAGCTGTTCGCCAAGACGCTGGCATGAAGCTGCGCATCCTCGGCTCCGGCACCTCGTCCGGCGTGCCGCGGATCGGGAACGACTGGGGCAGCTGCGATCCGGCCGAGCCCCGCAACCGGCGCACCCGCGCCTCGGCGCTGGTGTGGACCGGGACGACCCGGATATTGATCGACACCAGCCCGGATTTTCGTGAGCAGGCGCTGGCGGCCGGCCTCAGCGATCTCGACGCCGTGATCTGGACGCACGATCATGCCGATCATTGCCATGGCATCGACGACCTGCGCCAGATCATGCACGCGCGGCGGGGCGAGCCGGTGCGCGGCCTGGCCCGGCCCTTCACCCTGGCGCAGCTCGAGAAGCGCTTCTCCTATGCCTTCCGGGGCAGCAGCCTCTACCGGCCGACCGTGGCGATGGAGCCGCTGCCCGACGCGATCCGGATCGGCGATATCCATATCCGGGTCGTGGACCAGCCGCATGGCGGGATAAGCTCCGCGGGGCTGCGCTTCGACAGCAATGGAAAATCCATGGCATATGCCATAGATTTCAATGAGATGACGCAGGATATGCGTTTTCTGTATCAGGATCTGGACCTTTGGGTGGCCGATTGCCTCCACCGGTCGCCGCATCCCACGCATGCGCATCTCGATGCCGTGCTGGGCTGGGTACAGGAGCTGGCGCCGCGGCGCACCTTGCTAGCCCATATGGACAATTCGATGGACTATGCGACGCTCGTCGCGACACTTCCCGCCGGAGTCGAGCCGGGTTTCGACGGCATGGAGATCGCGATATGAGCGACGGGCGCATCCTCCAGCTGCTGCTGTTGCTCGGGGCGCTGATCCTCGCCTTCAGGGCATTGTCGGCCCAGCGCATCGACCTGCGCGGCATCCTGCAGGCGCTGGCGCTCTGGGCGATCATCGGCGTGGCGATCGTGGTCGCGATCCTGATGTATCAGCGCTAGGAGCCGCCCCGCCGGCGCGGGATGACGGGCTCTGCTGATTGAGTCGTGATCCTAGCGCAGGTCCAGCACGACCTGTTGATAGAGCTTCTCCGGCGCGAGCGCCTCGGTCGAATAGAGATTCGACTGCGAATCGAGTTCGGTGACCAAGGTGCGGCGCGGCACTTCGGTCTTGCGATCCTCGCTGCCATGCTTGCCGTGCTTGGTCGACAGCACTGAAGTCAGCCGGCCCGGGCCGCGCCTGTCCGACTTCTTGGCGAAGCGGCGCCACATGCTGCGCGGGGTGGCGTTGCGGCTGCCATGGTGGCCGACCTTGTACAGATCGACGTCGTCGAGCAGCGACGCCATGTCCGATTGCAGCGCATAGGCCCAGTTCTCGATCTGCGCATCGCCGGGGAACAACAAGGTCTTGGAGCCCGCCTTGAGCAGCAGGATGACGCTGGTGTTGTTCATCTGCGCGTCGAGCGCCCGCACCAGCCCGACCAGCATCTCCGTATTGGCGGTATCGATCCGCTCCTGAAGCCAGCGATGCTCGAGAAGCGGCTTCGAACGAAGCCGGTGCTTGGCGTTGGGGAAAAGCAGCCTGTCCTCGCCGCCAAGGGCCAGCGCGTCGCCCAGGCGCTTCGGCGCGAGCTGCCAGAACTCGTCGGGATCGCTCGAGCGCTGCTTCCGGATCGTGTCCGTCTGCCGCAGCGTGGGCGGGCCCAGGACGTGCACGTCCAGCCCCGGCAGTACCGAGGCGAGCCCCAGGTCGCAGCCATGATAGGCATAGCGTTTCTCGCCGGGCATCGCCTGCAGATTGTCGATCGCCGATCGGTTCGAGAGATTGTCCTGCCCGATGAAGCGGAGCTGCTCCGCCAGTGCCTTGGGAAGCTGACCCGCCTGGGCGTCGGCAAAGGCGACCAGCGCGCCGGCCGCATCCTCCATGGCCTGGAGCGACGCGCGGCGCTGCCGCAATGCCTGCCCGGTGACGTCGGCTTCGGGGCCCTCCCAATCGATGGGCGCTTCGGGCGCCTCGGTCCAGGGCTGGACGATGAAGCGCGGATCGAGCGCGCGGATCACGTCGCCCGATCCCGCGCCATTATTGGTCGCGAAGCCGCTGATATGGTCGGCATGGCGATGCGTGGCGACCAGCACGTCGAGGCGCCGGCCGGAGTCGCCTTCGCGGACCTTCGCCTCGATGTCCCGGGCGATCTCGAGCATCTGCGTCTTCTCGGCATGCTCGGGCAGGCCGGTCGTGCCGAAGTCGATCAACATGTGGCGGAGGCTGCCGCCGGGATAGGTGAAGCGCACCAGGATACAGTCGCCAAAGCCGACCTGATAGGCATAGATCGTCGCGGTTTCCGGAGCTGCGGACATGTTCAGGCTCCCATGCGCTGCTGGTGAAGGACCGCGAAGCGGAGCCGGTCGGGCGCCGCCGGCGCGCCGATCTGCCCGGCATCGACCATATATTGCGCGCGGCTCAGCTGGCGCTCCGCATCCTCCAGCCGGTTGGCGATGTGATATTTCACCCGGCCATATTGATCGAGGATCAGCACGCCGCCGCCATAGGCGGTGTAGCGATCGCTGCTCCGCATCCCCTCCGGGCGCTCGGCGCCGAGCACGGCCTTGAACTCGGCGCCGAACAGGTCGGCGCGCTGCACATATTGGCAGACCGTCTCGTGCAGGGCGATGCCGTCGGGGCCGATCCGGCTTGCCGGGTCGATCGAGATCACTTCGGAATAGGCGCGGGCGCTCAGGTCCAGCGTCTCGCGATTCTCCCACAGGAAGCGGAACAGCTCGTCGCGGCTTCGCGTCATCGCCTGGTAGTTCGAACGGGCATAGGTCAGCGCGCCGTCGGCGGGATAGCGCTGCCAGCACCCTTCCGCATCGCAGGCGGCGCCTTGCGGGTGGATGCCGTAGCGCTCGAACATGGTGCGGATCGCCGCGCGATATCCCCATTCGTCCTCGGGGACGAGCTCGCGGTCTGCGGTGAGCAACGCGCTGAGATACTGGCCGAAATCGAGATCGGTCGGCGGGCAGTAATCAAGGGCGCGGATCGCCATGTTGAGCAGGTGCCCCGCCAGCTTCGCGCCCTCCTCGACGACCGCATCCAGATTGTAGCTGTCGCCCGCGAAGCGCCCGAGCTGGGCGATCCGATCGCTCCACAAGGCGACAAAGGCGTTTATCATCGCCGCGACGAGGATCTCGCCGCGCGCATGCTCCTCCACTTCGCCCTGAAGCAGATGGACAGCCTCGGGCGTGAGCCCGACCGAGCGGCGAAGCGCGCCGCGCTGGCCGGTCTCGAGCGCCTCGCCAACTTCGCGGGCCACGCCGAGCAGGATCGATTCGCGGATCGCCTCGGCGGTCAGCTTGCTGACCGAAACCAGCCGGATGGTGCGATCGGTGTCGGCGAAGCGCCCGTCCTCTCCGATCGCCGCGGCGACGACGGGCTTGAGCGAGAAGATCGAGAGCAGGGCGACGATATCGGCGAAACCCTCGTGGAAGGCCGCCTGGTCCGGGCCGGAAGGCTCGGTGAAGCGCGAGCGCAGCCCGTCGAGCAGGGCATGCGCGGTCTCGTGCGCAACGATGTCGTGGCTGAGGCAGGTGAAGACCGGCTGTCCGTCGCGGCGGAAGAAATAGCCGAACATCAGCGCGCGATCGGGCTCGGAATAGAAGGCATTGGCCTGGGCGAAGGCGTGCGGCGCGATGTGGAGCTGGTGGCCGCCGGAGCTCCAGCTCACCCGGCGCCCCAGAGCGCGCTCGAAGGCGCCCAGCGTGCGCATCGCGATCGCATAGGCGTTCTGCGCATGGAAATTCGGATCGGCCAGCAGGCGGCGCTGATAGGCCGGATCCTCGCGCGTCTCGCCGGGGAGCGGCGCGAACGGGTCGACCAGCGTGCCGTCGCGCGTCTGATATTCCTGCTCGTCCAGATAGGTGCGGCGCTCGGTCGCGTTATAGTCGACGACCTTGATCCGGTAGCCGGTCGGCCCCTTGGCGAGGATCTCCGCCGGGACGCTGACTTCCACGAAGGCCATCGGCCCGTCGGGCCCCAGGCGCAGCCCGGGATCCTTGGCGATGATGGTAAGCTTGCGTGTTGGCGGCGGCTCGGACACGCGATTCTCCCCCTCGACATCCCGATGCCGCAAGGTAATCGTTTCGACGGCGAAAGCCAAGCGAGGCAGCGAAGCGATACAATTGCCTGTATCTGGAAAACATCCGTATCGGATTGTTCCACGATGTGGAAATTATTCCGGTTTTTTCTGCGATAGTCGTTGTAAAACCATGGACGGTATCGCAAATTGCTGCACATATGTGTGAAGATTCTTCGATCTATACTTCATTTGCATCCGATTATGTGGTGGGTGCTCTCGAAATTCGTCCCCGGAGCGACAGTGTCGCCCTGTGGAAGGCAAGCGACCTGCCGGCGGGAAAGGCCGCCTGGCGCATTTGCGCGAATCTCGGAAACCTTGCCCGTCCCGGTGCAGCTAGTGCTTGAGTGAAGTAAGACACTCGGTGATAGTCCTTCCATGACCTTGGCCATCGTTCCGCTCCTGCCGCTCGAGCGCGGGCAGCTTCACGTGATCCGCCTGCGTGCCGTCCGCACTGCGCTGTTCCTGCTCGCGGCGGCGGTCGCGGGCGAGTTCTTCGTGCCGGAGCTGCCGATGCCGGGAGCGATCCTCGCGCCCGTGCTGCTGGTCACCCTGTGGATCGCGGGCTTCGCGCCGGGACGGCGCTGGCGGCGCTGGGGCTATGCCTTCACGGGCGGCGAACTCCATGTCGCGCATGGCTTGTGGACGCGCGTGCACACGATCGTCCCGACGCTGCGCGTCCAGCATATCGACGTGGCGCAGGATGTGCTCGAGCGGCTGTTCGGGGTGGCAACGCTCGTTCTGCACACGGCGGGCACCGATGCCAATGTCGTAATCCTGCCCGGTATCGCCCGCGCGACCGCCGAGGAAATCCGCGACGCGATCCGCGAGCGCATCGGCAGCGCGCGGCATGACTGATCCCGGTGCCGCGCCCCGCCGGCTCCACATCCTCACCGTGATCATGCGCTTCGTGAAGCGCGCGCCTTCCACGGTCATCGTTCCGCCGCTGATTCTCGGATTTGCGGGGCGCACGTTCCATCCGGCGCTGGCGCTGGCCGCCTTTGCGGCGATCGCCGCGGCGGTGATGCTCTATACCTGGCTGGGCTGGTGGAGCTTCACCTATCGGATCGGAGCGGAGGAAGTGCTGATCCAGCACGGCATTCTCCAGCGCCGGCGCCGTTCGATACCGCGCGGCCGGATCCAGGACGTGTCGATCGAGCGCAGCCCCTTTGCCCGCATCTTCGGGCTGGCGGTGGTCAGGCTCGAGACCGGTGGCGGGGAAGCCGAGGAAGCCAGGCTCGACAGCGTCTCCATGGCCGAGGCGGAGCGCCTGCGCGCGCTGCTGCGCGGCCATGCGCCGGTCCTCGAAACGCGCGCCGACGTCGCGGCGCCGGCGGAGCCCGAGCGCCGCATCGTCTTCGCCATGTCGCTCGGCCGGGTGCTGCTGGGCGGCGTGTTCGGCTTCTCGATGATCTGGATCGCGGCGATCCTGGGCGTGATCCATTCGCTCGACCGGGTGCTGCAGCTCGACTGGGAAAGGCTGTTCGGCGAGGCCGAGCGCTTTGCCTTCGCCCGGTTCAGCATCTTCGCGCTGCTGCTGGTGCTGGCGGCGGCCCTGATGCTGTGCGTGGTCGCGGGCGTGGTGCGCACGCTGCTCAAGGACTATGGCTTCACGCTGACGCATGAGCCGGGCCGTTTCCGCCGCGTCCGGGGGCTGCTCACGCGCTCCGAGACTGTCATCGCCGTTCGCCGCATCCAGCTGGGCCTGATCCGCCGGGGCGCGATCAGCGGGCGGATGGGATGGAATATCGTGGAAGTTCAGACGCTTGGCGGAAGCGTCGATCGGTCGGGCCGTGAGGAAATGGCGCCGTTCGCCACAGCCGAGGAGGCGGAGCGGGTGATCGCCGCCACGCCGCTTCCCCCCTTCCAGCGCCCGGGTTTGCAGCCGGTGGCGCCGGCCCATATCCTGCGCTCCGCGCTCCGCGACGGGCTGCCGATCCTGCTGGTCCTGGGCATTGGCGGCTTCTTCCTGTCGCCGCTCTGGTGGGGGCTGCTGCTCGCGCCCGCGCCGGTGATCGTCGCGTTCTTCCAGCGCACCCGGCACCGCTATGCGCTGCGCGAGACCAGCCTGCAGGTGATGCGCGGCGTGCTTTCGCAGCGCGACTGGATCGTGCCCATCGAGTCGATCCAGACGCTGACCGTGCGGCGCAGCTGGCTGCAGCGCCGGCTGGGCGTCGCGACGGTGCGGGTGGACACGGCCGGCGCGAGCGGCTGGCATCGCCCCGATGTGAGTGACGTTCCTCTCGATTCCGCCCTGGCGCTGGCCCGGGCGCTCGTCACTCGGGTCGATTAACGCGGCTCGGGCGTCGGCCGCGGCGTCGGCGAAGGCTTGGGCGCGGGCAGGGTGAAGCTCACCGCGCCCTTGCCCTCGGCGGGAGTGCCGGCCGGCGGCGGCACCGCGTCGATCTTGCGGCGGACGCCGGCGAGCGGCGCGGGCACAACCGGGGGCGTGGCGCCGGGGAGCGGCGCGGCGACGGCGGCGGTCGCCGGCGCGGGCGTCGCCTGGGCCGGGACCTGCGTGCGCATGCACTGGACCGGGCTCGGGCGGCGGAACTGGCCGCAATTCCACAGCGCCTTGGCAAAGCCTTGCGTCTCGTCGCGCAGATAGCTGAACGACATGGTGGAGACCTGGGCACTGGACAGCGGCAGCCTGGCCGGAGTCTGCTTCGCATCCGCCCAGGCCATGAACTTGCAATAGGGCCGCTCGCCACAGGTGCGGATGGCCAGCGCCGCGAACGCGTCCGGGTTCATCGTCTTGGGCAAGGTGAGCATGAAGTTGTTCGAGTCGCCGCCCTCGGCCGCCATCGGCGCGGGCACGGCGCTCTGCGGGATCGACGCGGGATCGACAAAGGCACCGTCGGTCCCGACCGCGCCGGGCAGCAGCGCTTCGAGCGCGGGATCGTTCTGGAAGGCGCCGGGCGACAGGCGCGCCATCAGCGCGATGTTGGGCTCGATCCCGGCATAGGTGCGGTTGAACGCCGGCGGCGTGCCCCACCAGCCGGTCCAGCGGAAGAAGAGATGCGTGTGCACCTCGGTGATCTTCTCGAGGCTGGCGCTCCAATAGGGCACGACCCAGTCGGTGTGATAATGCGTCGCATGGCCCACCGGCTTGTAGACCGAGCCGTTCAAGGCGGTGCGGGCGATGTAGCGCGCCCGCTCCCAGGCGGCGGCGCTGGGCGAGTAGCGCAGCATCGCGCCGTCGCAGGCGAAGGTGAACTGGCAGCCGGTCGAGCGCTCCGAGCCCTGGAACACGACGCCGCAGATCGTCTTGGGGAAAGCGGGGTGGCGCGCGCGGTTGATGATCACCTGCGCGACCGCGCGCTCGCCCACGGCATCGTCGCCCGCCTCGTAATAGACCGCCGCGGCAAGGCAATCGACGGCGCGCGCGCGGCTGTCCTCGGGGCCATAGATGCTGAACGGCCGCGCCGCCGGATTGGGCAGGTTCGAGAAGGGGATGGACGCATTCCAGGCGCGCGCGTCGTCGGGGGTGACGACCTGGAGCTCGACCGGCTCCACTTCCGGCAGCTCGGTCTTGGGCACCACCCGGTGCGACACCTTCACCGGCGCGCGCTTGTGCACCACCGCGCGCGGGGTGTGCGTCACCAGCCACAGGGGCAGCGCGATCGCCGTAAGCGTGACGAGACCGAGCAATGCCACCAGCATGGGCGGCACGCGGACGGAGAATGCTCCGGCGGTGGGAAGGGAAGGGACGGTCGCCATGGGGTCGCCGCCCATAACGCAGAAGACGCGCGGTTGGAACCATTGCGGCGCCGAAACGCCGCACGGCTCGGATCAGCGCATCCGGCGCGCGCTCAGTTCGGCCAGAATCCGGTCGCCTCGCACATGTCCCAATGATCGGCCGCGCCGAGCTTGCAGGCCGCGGCGGTGGCCCCCGTGCAGAGCTTCACTTCGCGCTGATAGCGCTTGTAGCAGCTCTCCGGACGGCTGGGTGGTGCCGGCGGCCTGGCGGCCAGCGCGGCCGTTCGCACGGGTTTCGAAGCGAAAACTGGGGTGGCCGCCACACTGCGCGCCTCGGCCGGTGTTTCCAGCCCGCGCTGCTTCCCCCCGAAAGCGAGCGGCCACCCCAGATAAATGGCGAGCATGACGCTCACCAGGATCATTGCATTGCGCACGAAGTTCCCCCCGGAAACGACGTTTTCCCCGACTCGGGAAACCTAGCGTTAATCCGGCGTTAATTCCAGTGCCTCAGCTCTCCGGAAGAAAATCCGGGACGCTCAGATAGCGCTCACCTGTATCATAATTGAACCCCAGGATACGGACGCCCTCCGGCAGGTCCGGCAATTTCTGCAGAATCGCGGCCAGAGTCGCGCCCGAGGAAATGCCGACGAGCATGCCTTCCTCGCGCGCGGCGCGGCGGGCCATGTCCTTGGCGACTCCCGCATCGACCTTGATCACGCCGTCGATCGCGTCGGTATGCAGGTTGCGCGGGACGAAGCCGGCGCCGATGCCCTGGATCGGATGCGGGCCCGGCTGGCCGCCCCAGATGACCGGCGAGAGCTCCGGCTCGACCGCATAGACCTTGAGGTTCGGCCAGCGCTTCTTCAGCGTCTCGGCGACGCCGGTGATGTGGCCGCCGGTGCCCACGCCGGTGATGACCACGTCGATCGGCGAATCGGCGAAGTCGTTGAGGATCTCCTGCGCGGTGGTGCGCACGTGCACGTCGATGTTCGCCGGATTCTCGAACTGCTGCGGCATCCAGGCGCCCGGCGTCGTCTCGACGATCTCCATCGCCCGCTCGATCGCGCCCTTCATCCCCTTCTCGCGCGGCGTGAGGTCGAAGGTCGCGCCATAGGCGAGCATCAGGCGGCGGCGCTCGATGCTCATGCTCTCCGGCATGACCAGGATGAGCCGGTAGCCCTTCACCGCGGCGACCATCGCGAGGCCCACGCCGGTATTGCCGCTGGTCGGCTCGACGATCGTGCCGCCCGGCTGCAGGCTGCCGTCCTTCTCCGCCGCCTCGATCATCGCCAGCGCGATGCGGTCCTTGATCGAGCCGCCGGGATTGGTCCGCTCGGACTTGATCCAGACTTCGGCGTCCGGGAACAGCTTGCCCGCGCGGACATGGGGCGTGTTGCCGATGGTCTCGAGGATCGTATTGGCCTTCATGTCATCATCTCCTTGGGAGGAATCTCGAGATTGGCCGGAGGATCGAAGGTGCGAGCCCGCCTGAGCTCCGGAAATAGCTTGGCCCATGCCAGTGTGACAAGGATCGCGCCGATGCCGCCGCCCACCACTGCGGCGACCGGACCGATCAGCGCGGCGAGGAAGCCCGATTCGGCCTCGCCCAGCTCGTTCGAGCCCGAGATGAACAGCGTGGAGACCGCGCCGACGCGGCCGCGCATCTCGTCGGGCGTGTAGAGCTGGATCAGCGACTGGCGGACATAGACCGAGACCATGTCCGCCGCGCCGAGCACGAACAGCGCGAACAGCGCGATCAGCACCGCCGGCGCCGTGTCGTGCCCCACCGCCGCCGGGCCGAGCACCGGCACCAGCAGCGGCGCGGACAGGCCGAAGATCACCGTCGCCACGCCGAACAGGCCGACGGCGAGGAGCATCTTCACGCCCACGTCGCTCTTCAGCGGCCGCCAGGAGAAGAACACCGCCGTGGCGACGGCGCCCATCGCGGGCGCGGCGCGCAGATGGCCGAGCCCTTCCGAACCCACATGCAGGATGTCGCGGGCATAGACGGGCAGCATCGCGGTCGCGCCGCCGAGCAGCACGGCGAACAGGTCGAGCGAGATCGCGCCCAGCACCAGGCGGTTGCGCCGGACATAATGGAGCCCGTCGATCATCTGCGCCCAGGGGCTGCCGCTGAACTTGCGCACGCTCCGCGGCACGTCGCCGATCAGCATGAGCAGCACGAAGGAGACGAGGAACAGCCCGCCCGCCACGGCATAGGAGAGCCAGTCGGCCGCGGCATAGAGATAGCCGCCCATCGCCGGGCCGATCACCGTGCCGATCTGCCAGGAGAGCGAGCTCAGCGCGATCGCGGTGGGCAGGATCGCCTTGGGCACCAGATTGGGCGAGAGCGCGCTCAGCGCCGGGCTGGCAAAGGCGCGCGCCACGCCGAGCAGCGCGGCGATGCCGAACAGCGCGGGCAGGCTGATCGTGCCGGTATAGGTCAGCACGCCCAGGCTGATCGCGCAGAATGCCTCGAGCGCCACCGCGGCGCGGGCGATCCAGCGCCGGTCGAGCCGGTCCGCCACCCAGCCGGCGAACAGCGAGAGGAACAGCAGCGGCAGGAACTGGGCGACGCCGATCAGCCCGAGCTGAAAGGCGGCTTCCTTCACCGTCATCGTCCGGCGGGCGATGTCGTACACCTGCCAGCCGATCACGATCACCATCGCCATCTGCCCGAGCGTCGTCGAGAGCCGGGCCAGGAAATAAAGGCGGAAATTGGGAACGGCGAATGGATGCTTTGCTTCGGCGACCATGCAAGGCCTCTAGGCGCTTCCGCGACGTGACCGCAACGAAGGATTGCTAGCCGGGCGAAGAGATATCCGTCAGCGCAGCTTGGCGGGCTGGACATCCTCGGTCTCGGCGAAGCGCGGGTTGCGGATGGCGGGGCGCAGGCGCGCCAGGCTGCACAGGCCGGCAATGGCGGCAAGGCCGGCCGCCACCAGCGGCGGCACCGTGCCGCCGCCGATGCCGATCGCGAGCAGCGCGGCCACCAGCGTGGCGCCGGTCGTCTGCCCGACCATCCGGGTGGTGGAAATGAGCCCGCCCGCCGCGGCCGCGCGATCGATCGGGGCCGAGCCGATGATCAGCCGGGCATTGGGCGACAGGAACATGCCGAAGCCGGCCCCGGTGAGCGACATGCGCCAGGCGATGTCGAACCAGCTCGGGTGCGCGGGCAGAAAGGCGAGGAAGATCAGCCCGGTCACCGCGACGACCATGCCGATCCCGCCCAGCGCCCCGGCGGGGTAACGGTCCGACAGCGAGCCGGCGAGCGGCGCGACGATCATCGTGGTGAGCGGCCAGGGCGCGATCACCGCGCCCACTTCGGACGGGGCGAAGCCATAGCCGTGCTGCAGCCGGAAGGGCAGCGACAGCAGCAGCGTCATCGTGCCGATAAAGGCAGTGTAGGCGCCGATCACCGACAGGGCGAGCACCGGCCGGGTGAGCAGGTCGATCGGCAGGATCGGCTTGGGCTCGCGCATCTCGCGGCGGACGAAGAACAGGCCGATCACCGCGCCGGCGACCACCACCGCCGCCGAGACCACGGGGCTGTCGCCGTGCACGCTGCTCTCCAGCCCGCCGATCACCAGCCCGAACATGCCGGCGCACAGCAGCGCCCCCAGCACGTCGAACGGCTCGTCGCGCGCGGGCGTGTCGGGCAGGGCGCGGCCGAACAACAGGCTGGCGATCGCGAAGGGCACCGCCGAGGCGAACACCCAGGGCCAGGGGCCCACCGCGAGCACCAGGCCGCCGATGGTGGGCGCCAGCGCGGCGGAGCTCGACACCACCACCGAGTTGATGCCCAGGCCGCGGCCGAGATGCTTTGCCGGATAGATCTGGCGGATCAGCGCCGAGGAAACGCTGAGCGCCGCCGCCGCGCCCGCCGCCTGCGCCGCCCGGACGATGAGCAGGAAGGGCAGGCTCTCGGCGAAGAAGCACAATATCGTCGCCACGGTGAAGACCAGCTGCCCGGTCTGGTACATCCGCTTGAGGCCGATCCGCTCGCCCAGTCCGGCAAGGGGCAGGAGCAGCATCACCAGCGTCAGCTGGTAGACGGTGACGACCGAAACCGCCGCCGAGCTGTCGACGTGCAGGTCCCGGGCGATGGTGGGCAGCGCCACCGTGGCGATCGCGCCGTCGATCACCACCAGCGCGGTCCCGAAGGAGACGGCGGCGATGGCAAGCGTGCGGCGCGGCAAGGGAAGGCCGTCGGTCATCCGCATGCTCAGTGCCTCAACCCGCCGCCAGGTTCCAGCGGAACCCGCATCGTGCCCCGATGGTTATTTTCGCAATCGAAACCAGATAGTTGGAGAGATCAGATGGGCAAGGGTATCCTGTTGTGGCTGCTTGGCATCCCGATTCCGATCATCCTTCTGATCCTGATCTTCTGGCACTGAGGCGACTCGGGCCGGTGCGGCGCCGCCCGATCGGGTGCCCGCCGCATCGGCCGGCTTCGCGGCGCCGAAGATCAGCTCGCGTATCTCCCATGCATCGGCGACATAGCGATGGTCCGGCTTGCCGGGGCAGGCGCCGTGCTCGTCGACGGGCAGCCGGGAGAGCAGCGGCAGGATGGCGGTCGCCTCGCTCTCGAGCCGCTCGCGGATGCGCGCCGTCAGCCAGTGCGTCGCGCGGGCATAGATGTCCCACTGCGCCTCGCTCGGAAAGCCGTGCCAGCGGGTGACATGCTCGCGGAAATCGGCGACCAGGGCGGCGGTCTCGGCGCTCGCCTGGCTCGCCACATGCGCCACCTCGCCGCCCAGCTCGTCCATCAGCGGGCCATAGACCTGGCCCTCCATCCTGGCGAAATGCATCAGCAGGTCGCGCGTGAACAGCCAGCGCCGGAAGCCCAGCCCCTCGACGCTCGCCGGCCGCGGCCCCGAGACGAGCGCCTCGAGCGCATCGGCATTGGCCAGAATATGGCCGTGCTGCCGCAGCACGCGGTCCACGGGCATGGCGCGACTCCTCATATCCCCCATATCGGCGCATCATGCCTGCATGGGCGTGAAGCCGCGGCTCAGGAGCTGTCCCCATCGGGGAAGCTACGGAGGGGCCCCGCCGCCGTGGCGACGGGGCCCCTCCGCTCGGGTCAGCGGCAGCGGACCTGGTCGCGGTCCACCGAGCTGCCGAGCGCGCCGCCGGCGATCGCGCCGAGCAGCGTGCCCACCGTCTTGGAGCGCCCGCCGGCAATGACGTTGCCGAACAGGCCGCCCGCCGCCGCGCCGACGATCAGGCCGGTCGTGCCGTCGGAGCGCTTGCAATAATATTTGCCGTCCTGGCCGCGATAGATGCGGTCGTCCTGGGTCAGCACGCGCTCCTGATAGCCCGGGGGCGGCGCGCGATAGTCGCGGGAAGCATCATAATATTCCTCGTCGCGCGGGTCATAGCCCGAATAGCCGCCGCGCGGCGGGGGCGGGGGAGGCGGCGGCGCGATCGGGCGGGACTTGTAGGCGCGGTAGCGCTCGAGCGCCTGCTGGAACTGACCATATTCCCGATCGAAGCGCTGCTGCGCGGCGTCGAAACGGGCCTCCTCGTCCTGCCCGTAGACGGGGCCGCGCTGCGCCATGGCCGGCGTGGCGACCGCCAGGCTGGCCGCAGCGACCGCGGCGAGGGTTACCAGATGCTTCATTGTGTATTCTCCTTCCCGAAGGCCCATACGACCAGGGACGCTGAAACGTTCCGGACATGCGCGTGAAGCCGTGCTGAACGGACGGTGCCGATGCGGCGGAACCGCAAGGAACCGAGGCGGATCGTTCCGGCGCGAGCATGGCGGGCCGTGCCGGGGGATGCAACTTGTCGGCCCCTGGAGGGTTGGCAGGCCGCGCGCGGTCCGCAGGAGAGGAGAGGGGCGATGCGGCAATCCGTTGGCAATGCGAATGCCATATCCGAAACCAGGGTCTTGCTGCACCGCAGCAGGAATTGCCATAAGGGCGCATGTTCTTGAGTCACGAAGTCGATCCGCCTGCCGCTCCCGCGCCGATCACGCCGATGGTCCTGGAGGGGATCGTGCGCCAGAAATGCCTGGCCGCGACCTATAACCGCACCGCGATGATCCTTGCCCCGCACATCCTCTACACGCGCCACGATGCGCTCCATGTCGATGCCGTCGTCGTCTCGAAGGAAGGTCTGCCGCCGCGCGAGGAGAAGATCGGCACGTTCAAGCTCGATGGGCTGAAGGACGTGGCGGTGCTGGAGCAGACCTTCGTGCCGAGCGCGCTGTTCGATCCTGGCCTTGAGAAATATCGCGGCGAGACGCTGATGGCGGTGGCCTGAGCCGCGAAGGCGTGCCGAAGTCCCATCTCTAGGGCGCCTTCTCCAGCTTCTCGATCATCCGCGTCGCATTGTCGTTGGCCGGGTTGAGCACGAGCGAGCGCTGATATTCGGCGATGGCGCCGGGCTTGTCGCCGGTGGCGGCGATCGCCTCGGCCAGGCTGTCATGCGCGTTCCAGCTGTCTGGAAACTGCGCCGCGGCCCAGGCGAAGATGCCGCGCGCGGCCTTGGGGGACGCGGCGAGCAGGCGATAGCCCCAGGCGATCATGCGATCCTCGGTCAGGTGCAGATCCGGGAAGCGCGCCCTGGTCGCCGCGATCGTGCCGGCGACATCGGCATAGCCGCTTTGCTCCAGCGCCGCCTCGAGCGCCTTCAGGCCGCGTGGCGGACCGAACAGGGCCGCGTGGATCGCATCGGCGAGCGCCTGGCCGGTATTCTGCGCGCTGGCGCTGTTGGCGAGGACGACCGCGCCGTAGCGCCGTGCCGGATAGAAGTCGCAATAGCTCGACTGGCCGAAGGTGCCGCCCGAATGGTGCAGATAGGTCTGGCTGTCGGCGGTCCTGGCGATCACCCAGTGGAAGCCGATCGCGCTCGTCTCGGGCGTGCCGAACAGCGGCTGGTGGGTGCGGGCGATGGCGGGGTCGCGCGCGGCGATCTGCGCCGCGACATAGCGCGCCATGTCCACCGCCGAATAGCGCAGGCCGCCCGCGGCGCGGATCGCCGGCGTGTCGAGCGGCGGTGCTTCGGCACCCTTGCTGTTGTAGCCGGTGGCGAGCAGGGCGGGCGGGACGGGGCCGCCGCCGGCGCGCATGCCCAGCGGCTTCTCGACGAAGCGGGCGAGCAGCGCGTCATAGGGCTGGCCGTAGAGGCGCTCGGCCAGCACGCCCTGGAGCTGGGAGGCGGTGTTGCTGTGGCGCGGCACGCGGCCGGGCACGTCGAGCAGCGTCACCGTCTTGAGATCGGGAAGGAAGCGCGCCGGGTCATAGCCCCTGAGCAGCTTCGACACTTCGGCGAAGAGTTGTTCGGGCGGCACCTTGCTGAGGAAGCCGCTCCAGTCGGGCAGATTGTCCTGCAGCGCCGAAGTGGTGGTGACGAGGTCGGCGATGCGGATCGGGCGGCCGTCGCGGACGAGATTGTCATAGCCCGGCGGCAGGTGCTTGCGGACATCGTCGTCGATCCGCGCGCGGCCCTCGCCGATCGCATGGGCGAGGAGCAGGCTGGTGAAGGTCTTGGAGATCGAGCCGATCTCATGGACGGAATGCTCGGTGACGGGGGCGTTGGTGGCGCGCGAGAGCACGCCGGCATTGTAGAAGCGGGTGCTGCCGTCGCGGATCACCGCGACCGAGACGCCGGGCGCCTTGCCGCTCCGCACGAAATCGTCGACCAGCGCCTGGACCGGATCGGCCGCGGCGGCGCGGGCGATGCCGGGGAGCAGCGCCACGCCCGTGGCGGCCGGCACCAGCGCGAGGAGCCGGCGGCGGTTGAGATCGGCGGGCTGGTTCGAGTGCTGCATGTGATCATCCCTTCGCGGCAAGGGCTACAGATGTAGCGTGGCGGGTGTCAAGGGTGTTATGTGCGTGTAATACACGGAGGGCCTGGACGTGCGCTTGGCCGCGCTATTTTCCCTATTTTCCGGGAAACGCGCTTCAATCCGCAATTTTCTTGCGCGGTGGCGCGGAGGAGGGCGGCCCGCCGTTGAGCGCGGCCATGGCCAGGCGAAAATCGAGGCGATGATGCGTGCCGACCTGCTTGCCCTTATAGTAGCGTGGCGTGGTGATGCCACCGGTGGCGCGCTCCAGCGCTTTATCGAAGACGTCGGCATAGCCGATCGCGAGCGCGAGATCCCAGGCGGCAGCGAAGCTCTCCGCGCCGGGGCGATCGCGGAGTTGATAGGCCGAGCGCTTGGTCATTCCGACGGCTCGGGCGGCGTGGAGCACGGAGCCCATTGCCGCGAGCGCAGTGACGAAATCGCGCTGGCGGCGCTCGGTCCATCCATCGGCGCGGCGCCGTTCGAAGGGAACGGGCGTAAAGGCCAGGGCGCCGGGCTCCTCGGCTTCGGGCGGATCGGGGATGGGGAATATGGGCATCCACCAGGGTAGATCAGGTGAAATCCTACATTGGAAGGGGCTCAGAGCGCCTCGACCGGCACGCCGAGCTGGAGCGCGGCGTCGGCCATCTGGGTGTCGAAGGTGACGAGGCGCAGGCCACCGCTTTCGGCAATGGCTATATGGAGCGCATCTCCGGCGCGCAGGCCCAGATCGGGCCGATCGAGAAAGCGCGTGGCGGTTTCGAAATGTTCGGGAATGATGGCGATATCGGCGAGGCTGGCATCCCGAAGTCGGCGCCAGTTGTTCCAGGCGACGACGCGGTCTTCCATCGAATAGGCGCCGGTGCGTACCTTGATTGAAAGCGCGCTGGCGACTTCGGTACCGGTCCAGCCGCTGCACAGGATCGGATCGACGGCATGCTCGTCGAGCCATTGCCACATCGCCTCGCTATGCACTTCTTGCGCTATCGCGGCGACGGCGGCGGAAGCGTCGAGGTAGAACATCAATACCCGCTGTCGCGCATCTTGCGGATCACCTCGGCGCCACTCTCATGCTGATAGGGGGTCTTGCTGGCGGCCAGACGCAGCGCCGCTACATCGACGGGCTTCTTCTCCGGCAGGGGCGGCACGAGCCGCGCAGCGGGCTTGCCGCGCCGGACGATCTCGATGCTCTCGCCTGCCTCGACCCGATCCACGATCTCGCTGAGGCGCGCCTTGGCGTCGGCTAGGTTAATGCGTTCCATGGCGGCAAGGGCTCCTGACTAGGTTGGTGACTATATCAGTGGTAGCGCTCGCTTGGAAGCAGGTTGGATCACGAACCCAACCAAGCCATAATGCTCTCTATGGCGCGCCGAGCAACCTGAAAGAGTTGCGGAGCAGCAGACAAACCGGCAGTCACGATGCCAGCAAATGCAGCCATGGTTGCTCCAGGAATCTCCTTGGAGAATGGCTTCTTCTGTCGTTCAGGGTCTAGATAAACTCTATTATATGGAAGCAAGCTATGTGACTTGGCGATTCCAAAAATAATCACCATTCCAATCGCAAAAACGATAATTCTTTCAATAAGTGGTCTATCGGGCATCCATATAATTATGGCAATTAATATGAATGAATTTACATTAAGGCCATGCTTTCTCAGAATTCCGGTAAATCTGCTAGAAAACTGATTGACGTACTTATTAAGTCTGAGAGCCGCTGCTTCGGTCCAAAGCTCATCAGTGGAGCTAACCGAAATAAGACTCGATCCGTCGTCATTGAGTATCACATTTGCAATTTTCTTTAGTGGGGCCGAAGTTACCTCGGCGGTAGATATGGTCATTGAGCGAACTACATCTACGTAGTCCCTTCGTGCCAAAAATTGCGCGGCTTGCTCGATGGCAATCTGCTCGTTCTCAACGGCTCGTATTGTCGTTATATTTGGAGCTGGAACAAGTGTCTCGAGCTCGGCAATGAGCCGGTCCAAATCTGCTCGGTAGAGCGTTATCGCTCCAAGCGGTATTTCACGGTTCCGGAGTCGATCCAGAGCGGTTGCTGGTGGAGCATTTGAAACATCGCTTTTCTCGCGATTTAGTTCGAAGATCCCTTCGGCTCCGGACAAAAATCGCCAGACGCCTTTGATCTGGTCTTCAGTTTCCTGCTCGACGATAGCGGTGCCAAAAGGAGCTTTGGTATCTTCTAGGGATAGTAAAACGTTAGAAGACTCAGTCTCTTTTGATAAAATCAGCCTTAAGTCTCCGCCGCCTGTGAATCCCAACGCGAGAATGGCCTGATCACCACCGCTCGAACTAAGAAACAAAGTGGCCGTACGAGATCCTCTGAGATAGCCGACCCAGCGCTGATTCGTATTCTCCATTCGCCCTCCCCCCGATATTTCTCACCCCACCGTAACAAACGAATCCATAACCCGCTTCCGCCCGGCCTGTTCGAAGTCGATCTCGAGCTTGTTCCCTTCGATCTCGGCGATCACGCCATAGCCGAACTTCTGGTGGAACACGCGCATCCCCAGCGACAGGTCGTCGCGCGGCTTGGCGCCGAAGCTCACCGCCGAGGCGCGGCTTTCCACCACGCGGGCCGGCTCGCGGCTGAACGTCCGCGAAGTGAAGCCGCCGCCCGGATTCTTCACGTCCACGCCCCCCGAAACCCCGGCGGCACGCTGCCAGCCCGGGCCTCGCCCGGTCCCCCGCGACACATCGGCGAAGGGATCGCTGCGCTCGCTCCAGTTCGCCTGCCATAGCGATGCCCCGCCGGTCATCGTGCTCTCGCTCTCGACATGCGCCTCGGGCAGCTCGGCGACGAAGCGGCTCGGGATGCTCGAGTTCCACTGGCCATAGATGCGGCGATTGGCGGCGTGGAGGATGGTCGCGCGGCGCCGGGCGCGGGTGATCGCGACATAGGCCAGGCGGCGCTCCTCCTCGAGCGAGGCCAGCCCGCCCTCGTCCAGCGCCCGCTGCGAGGGAAATATGCCTTCCTCCCAGCCCGCCAGGAACACCGTGTCGAACTCCAGCCCCTTGGCGGCATGGATCGTCATGATCGTCACCTTGGGCTCGTCGCGCTGCCCCTCATTGTCCATGACGAGGCTGACATGCTCGAGGAACGCGCCGAGCGTCTCATATTCCTCCATCGCGCGGACGAGCTCGTTGAGGTTCTCGAGCCGCCCCGCAGCCTCGGCGGTGCGGTCGGCCTGCCACATCGCGGTATAGCCGCTCTCGTCGAGGATGATGCGGGCAAGGTCCGGGTGCTGGAGGTCGTTGCCCATGCCGCGCCAGCGCGCCATGTCGCCGACCAGGTTGCCCAGCGCGCGGCGGGCCTGGGGCGTCAGCTCGTCGGTGTCGAGGATGCGCGCCGCCGCCACGGTGAGCGGGATGCCCTCCGCCCGCGCATATTGGTGGACCTTCGCCAGCGCCTTGTCGCCCAGGCCGCGCTTGGGAACGTTGACGATGCGCTCGAAGGCGAGGTCGTCCGCCGGCTGCGCCACGACGCGGAGATAGGCGAGCGCGTCGCGGATCTCCTGGCGCTCGTAGAAGCGGAAGCCGCCGATGATGCGATAGGGCAGGCCGATCGCGATGAACCGGTCCTCGAACTCGCGCGTCTGGTGCTGGGCGCGGACCAGGATCGCCATGTCGTCCAGGCTCATGCCGCCGCGCTGGGCGCCCTCGATCTCCTCGCCGACGCGGCGCGCCTCCTCGGGCCCGTCCCACACGCCGAGCACCTTGACCTTCTCGCCCTCGGCCTTGTCGGTCCACAGCGTCTTGCCGAGGCGGCCGCTATTGTTGGCGATCACGCCCGAGGCTGCGGCGAGGATGTGCGGCGTCGAGCGGTAATTCTGCTCGAGCCGGATCACCTTGGCGCCGGGGAAGTCCTTCTCGAACTTCAGGATGTTCTCCACCAGCGCGCCGCGCCAGCTGTAGATCGACTGGTCGTCGTCGCCGACGCAGCAGATGTTCTTGCGCTCCTGGGCGAGCAGGCGGAGCCAGAGATACTGGACGGCGTTGGTATCCTGATACTCGTCGACCAGGATATAGCGGAAGCGCTGCTGATAGCTCTCCAGCACGTCGCGGTGGGTCTTGAGGATCACCAGCATGTGAAGGAGCAGGTCGCCGAAGTCGCAGGCGTTCAGCGCCTTCAGCCGCTCCTGGTAGAGGTGGTAGAGCGCGGCGCCGCGGCCGTTCGCATAGCGCTCGGACTCGCCCGCGCCGATCTCGGCGGGAGTCAGGCCCTTGTTCTTCCATTCGTCGATCAGCCCGGCGAGCTGGCGCGCGGGCCAGCGCTTCTCGTCGAGGTCCGCCGCCAGGATCAGCTGCTTGATCAGGCGGAGCTGGTCGTCGGTGTCGAGGATGGTGAAGTTGGATTGCAGGCCGACCAGCTCGGCATGGCGGCGCAGCATCTTGGCGCCGATTGCGTGGAAGGTGCCGAGCCAGGGCATGCCCTCCACCGCGGCGCCGACCAGCCGGCCGACGCGCTCCTTCATCTCGCGCGCCGCCTTGTTGGTGAAGGTCACCGCCAGGATCTCGCTGGGATAGGCGCGGCGCGTCCACAGTAGATGGGCGAGGCGGGCGGTGAGCGCCGCGGTCTTGCCCGTGCCCGCGCCGGCCAGGACGAGCACCGGCCCCTCGGCCGTCAGCACCGCCTCGCGCTGGGGCGGGTTCAGGCCCTGGAGATAGGGGGCGTTGGCATCGGTCTCGACGGGCACGGTCATCCGCGAACAGGTAGGGAACGCGGGCAGGCGAGGCAATGGTGGATTGCCAGCGGTGCGCGATCCTGTGATCGTCGCCTCCGGACGATCGGGGAGAGACGGATGGACTGGAAGCTGCTCGAGGAACGGCTCGCGCTGCTCAAGCGGGAACATGTCGCGGGCGAAGAGCGGCTGAAGACGCTCGACTCGCAGATCGCCGAGCTGAAGCGGACGCAGCTGCGCATCGCCGGGGCGATCCAGGTGCTCGAGGAGCTGATGCGGGAGCAGGGCTGAGCCTGGAAACAATATCGCTGGCAATGGAAACATTTCAGCAATAATATCCTCGCGTCGCCGGGAGGATTCGGCGACGGCAATGCCTGTCGTGGGGGCTTGGCATGGGGATGATCGTTCGAACCGGCGCGACCGGACTGGCGGTGGGGATGATCCTTGCCGCGATGCCGGCGGGGGCGCAGACCGTCGCCGCGGCCCAGGCCGCCTATCTGGTGCTGCAGCCCGAGATCCGCGTGAAGACCGAGGAACGGGCATCGGGCCTGTGGCTGCGCACCTCGGCGACCGTGCGCGGCAGCAACGAGAGCTGGCGGGCCGACGAGACGCGCTCCACTTACGGCTTCTCGCTCCAGAAGGAAGTGGTCGAGCATGCCTGGCTGGGCCTGAGCGCCTATGCCCAGGCACCGCGTTTCGATGCCGATCGCGGCGTGGTGCGCGATGCGCGGCATTATGCCGGCGCGCGGTTGAGCTTCGAGGCGTCGGACCATGTCGAGCTGGGCTTCGCCTGGCTGCGGCGGCTGCGCGGGCGCGGGTTCATGAGCCTGCCCGGCGGCAATCGCGGCATCAAGCCCGGGCCCAAGGCCTATATGCAGGTCCATTTCTGAGACGCTTCATTTCGACGCGATCCTTCGCCATGTCATGCGTTTGTCATATGGCTGTCACACCCTCCGGCCAGAGGCGCGCACATCATGGCATCACTCGCTCTGGACCAAGCCCAGGCGGTCGACGAACCGCAGCCGGGCCCCCGATTCGACTATAAGACCCATCCCCTCGCCAAGCTGCTCTTCGCGGCGATCCTGGTGGGCGGACTGGCCTTTGCCGGCTGGAGCGTGCTGACCGACACGCGCGGCGTGGGGGAGGAGCTCGCCACCGGCGTGTTCCTGTTCCTCGCGCTGGCGCTGCTGATCGCGCTGGGCTTCGAGTTCGTGAACGGCTTCCACGATACCGCCAACGCCGTGGCGACGGTGATCTACACCAATTCGATGCCCGCCCATTTCGCGGTGATCTGGTCGGGATTCTGGAATTTCCTGGGCGTGATGCTGTCGAGCGGCGCGGTCGCCTATTCGATCATCACGCTGCTGCCGGTGGACCTGATCCTCAACGTCGGCTCGGCGTCCGGCTTCGCGATGATCTTTGCGCTGCTGCTCGCGGCGGTGCTGTGGAACCTCGGCACCTGGTATGTCGGCCTGCCCAATTCCTCGTCGCACACGCTGATCGGCTCGGTGCTGGGCGTGGGCCTGGCCAACCAGCTGATCCAGGCCGGCTCGCGCGGCGGCACCGCCGGCGTCGACTGGAGCCAGGCGCAGAAGGTGCTCACCGGCCTGTGGATGGCGCCGCTGATCGGCTTCTTCGCGGCCGTGCTGCTGCTGCTCGTCATGCGCGCGGTGCTGCGCAACCCGAAGCTCTACACCTCGCCGATGCCGCACACCGCGCCGCCGCTCGGCATCCGCAGCGCGCTGATCTTCACCTGTACCGCGGTCTCGTTCAGCCATGGCTCGAACGACGGGCAGAAGGGCATGGGCCTGATCATGCTGATCCTGATCGGCTGCGCCCCGACCGCCTATGCGCTCAACCGCACCCTGCCGGCGAGCGCGACTCCGGCCTTCGTCCAGACCGCCAACACCGCTTCGGCCGCGTTCGACGCGCATAGCCGCGGGCTGCCCGACATGGCGCCGGTCCAGGCCCGCGCCGTGCTCACCACTGCGCTCCAGCAGCGCAAGGCGGAGAGCCCGCAGGTGTTCGCCGCGCTCGAGAGCCTGTCGAAGGACCTTACCGCGCGCGTCCAGGGCTTCGGATCGCTGAGCAAGGTGCCGGCGGAGGCCACCGGCAATGTCCGCAACGACATGTATCTGGTGCTCGACACGACCAAGCTCGCCACCAAGAAGCCCGATGGCTATCAGCCCGCCGAGCTCAAGGCGCTGACCGAGTATCAGAAGAGCCTGGAGGCCGGCACGCGCTTCATTCCGCTCTGGGTGAAGATCGTCGTCGCGCTGGCGCTCGGCCTTGGCACCATGATCGGGTGGAAGCGAATCGTCGTCACCGTCGGCGAGAAGATCGGCAAGCAGCACATGACCTATGCCATGGGCGCCTCGGCCGAGCTGGTGGCGGCGGGTACCATCCTGGCGGCCGATCGCTTCGGCCTGCCGGTATCGACCACGCACATCCTGTCCTCCGGCGTGGCGGGTGCCTCGGTGGCGAGCGGCGCGGGCCTGCAGGCGCGCACGGTGCGCAACCTGGCGCTGGCCTGGCTGCTCACCCTGCCGGCGGCGATGCTGCTCTCGGGCGGGCTCTACTGGCTGATGCTCAGCGCGGTGCGGGCGCTGGGGCTGTAGGCGGCGCGCTCCATTCGGTGCCTGCCGCTTCCTGACCGATGGCGGCTTCAGCGAGGCTGTCGCACGAACCGTATATTGCGGGCACCGGTCGCCCAGGCGGCAACGCCATCGACCTTGCCGTCCGGCGCGCGGGTGAAGACGAAACTGGTGGTGCCGCGCAGCCGGGTGCTGAACCCGTCGGCGAAAATCGGCGTCAGCGGCCATTCGGTCCCGAAAGGCTGGCGCATGATCAGGCCATGCCCCTGCCGTACGACCGAGATGCGCGTGTCCAGTTCGGTGCTGTAATAGGTGCCGACATAGGCAGCCAGCACGTCGTCACCGGTCTTGGCGGGTGCGACGGCATCGAAGCGCTGTCGCATGGATCCTCGCTCGATCGTGAGCGCGGCCGGTTTCCCCTTGTGCCTGAAGATGTGGACGCGATCGCCATCGGCGCGCCGAAAATGATCGCCATCGCCGGGGATCAGTATCTGGGATGCTCCCTGCCGCAGCCTGAGTTCCGCGTCGACGATCCTGGTCTCGACCAGTTCGCCGGTGACGGGGTTCCGAAACAGGCCCTGGTACGGCGCCAGGTTGCGACGAGGGACCTCGGCGACCGGGGCGGTCGCCTGCGATGCGGTGGCTGGGACGCCGCCGCGATACCCGGTGGCCTCGAGCGCGCGCATCGCCACCTTCTCCCCCAGGCTGACCGGATCGATATCGCCATTGTTGCAGAGCAGCGCGACCGAGATGCGTTTTTCGGGATAGCGGCCCAGCCAGGCCCGGTAGCCGCCCGTCGAGCCGCTATGGGAGACAAGGCGCAGCCCCTGCGCGCGCGTGATCTCGAGGCCCGCGGCATATTCGAGCGGAGTGCCGTTCCGCAGGCTTCCCGGCGATTGCAGGGCAGCCGCCAGGGCCTGGCCGCCGGGGAGGCGGGACGGATCGTCGAGGAACGCGTTCCAGCGCAGCAAATCCCCGATCGTGGTGAGCAGCCCGCCATTTCCGTAGACATTGGTGAAGGGCATGCTGGCGATGAAGCCGTCATCGCTCCCGGTATAGGCCATTGCCCGCCCCGGAACCACCGTGCGGAAATCTTCCCGCCACCGGCTATGGGTCATGCCGAGGGGTTGGAAAAGCCGATCGCTGGTGAAGCGCTGCAGGCTCTTGCCGCTGACCCGCTCGACGATGATCGCCGCCAGGACATAATTGGTGTTGGTGTAGAGGAATTCCGCGCCGGGCAGGAAGTTCAGCGCCTTCTGGCGCACGGCCAGGTCGAGGATCGTGCCCAGCGTGTGCACCTGGGTTCCGGGCGACCTGCCGGCCAGGGCCAGCAGGCTCCATTGTTCACGCAGCCCACTGGTGTGGTTGAGCAGATGCCGGACTGTGATCGCCGTCCCATAGTCGGGCATTTCAGGCAGGTAGCGCCTGATGTCGTCATCGAGCGTCAGCTTCCCGTCCTGGACGAGCAGCAGCATCGCGGCGGCGGTGAACTGCTTGGCGAGCGAACCGGTCTCGAAAACGCTGTCCGCGGTGATCGGCACCGGATGTTCCAGATCGGCCAGGCCATGGCTTCGTATCAGCGGGAGCGCTCCGGCGATCGCTACGCCCGCCGCGCATCCTGGCCCGGCCGGAGCGATCGAGGCAAAATCCGCATCGAGGTCGATAGCCGGCCGATCCTGCCCCGGCGCCCTGGCCGGAAGGCCCATATCCTCCCCAGCGGCGCTGTGCGCGGGCGCGACGATGCTCGCGAGAAGGCACGAGAAGGCGGTGAAGGTGACGAATCGGGCAGGGCGCATTGAACTCTCCGGTGAACGCGCGACCGATCAAGCCGGGTTCCGATGGCGGACCAACGTCTAATCGGTGAACGTCGCGTGCGAGCGGTGAACGACGACGGCCGGCGTCTTCGGGAAGGCCCGCATATCGACAGGTTATCGCCGCACGAACTTCTGCACGCGCTGGCCGGCGATATCGACGATGTAGAGATTGCCGGCGCGGTCGGCGGCGATGTCATGGGCGATCCAGAACTGGCCGTCCTGGTTGCCGATGCGGCCGAAATGCGCGATCTCGCGGCCGTCGAGCCCGGCGATCGTCACGCCGTCATGATCGGGTACCTTGTCCGGGTTGGCGCCGCCGTCGAGGATGGCGATGCGCTTGCCGGGCAGCAGCGCCAGGCCGAACGGGCGGCCGATCGCGGGCGATTTCCATTGGGCGAGATAGCGGCCCTTCGCGTCGAACAGCTGGACCCGGCCGTTCGCCCGGTCGGCGACATAGACGCGGTGCCCGGCATCGATCGCGAGCGCGTGCGGTATGTCGAACTGGCCCGGGCCGGCGCCGTGGCTGCCCCATTGGAAGAGCAGCGTCCCGTCGGCGGCGAACTTCATCACCCGCGAATTGCCATAGCCATCGGCCACGTAGAAGCTGCCATCGGCGAGCGGCGCGACATCGGTGGGCCGGTCGAAATGCGTGGCGTCCGCGCCGGCGACGCCGCGCTCGCCCAGCGTGCGGAGCAGAGTGCCGTCGGGGGTGAACTCGAAGACCTGGTTCGATCCGGTATCGGTGATCCAGACATGGCCGTCCGGGCCGATGCTGATGCCGTGCGGCACCACGAACAGCCCCGCGCCCCATTCGCGCAGCAGCCTGCCGGAGGCGGCATCGAACACTTCGACCACGGGCTCCTTGACCGCTGCCATCGCCCTGGCATCGGTGCCGCGATTGCCGCGATGCAGGACGAACACCTCGCCCCTGCCGCTCACCGCCACGCCCGAGCAGGGACCGAGCACGCGGCCGGGGGGAAGGATCGGCCAGCCATGGACGACGGCGTAGCGCGGCGCGCGGGCGGCGGCGGTTGCGGCCAGGAGCAGCGGGGCGAGGATCGCCAATCTGGTGATGCGCATGTGCCCTCCGCTACTCTCTCCGGAAGCCTAGCCTCAATCGCCGACCCGGCGGAAGCCGCGATCGCGGGAGGCGACACCGGGGCGGGTGCGCGCGGGACGCCGGCCGGCCTGGAACCGGCCGTCGGGATGGCCTTGGAGGGACGCCCGGCTCAGGCATTCCGGGCACCCCGATGTCGATTTGGCCTAGAGCCGCTTCAGGCCCAGCTCGAACAGATGCGTGGCCAGCTCGATGCTGAACTTGAAGCCCTGGCCATCGGCGCGCAGATCGGCCTTGAGGTGATCGATCGGGTTCCAGAACGCCACGACGAATCCCGCGATCGCCGCGAACAGCACGGCATAGGCCAGCCGTCTTCCCGCCGATTCGCGCATCGTCCGTCTCCCTGGCCCGGCCGCTGAGGTGGCGCACCGGTACGCTGGCGAAACTGTCCTGCGGATGAACGGGCTTTTCCTTTGCGCCGGATCGATCCAAGGAGGGGACAAAAGGGGAGAGGGCATGACCAAAGCCGCCGCATCGCACCGCCGCATCCTGTTCGCCAGCCTGGTCGGCACCTCGGTCGAATTCTATGATTTCTACATCTACGCCACGGCGGCGGCGATCGTCTTCCCCGACCTGTTCTTTCCCGCCAGCGAGCCCTGGATCGCCCAGCTCGCCAGCTATGCCAGCTTCTCCGTCGCCTTTTTCGCCCGGCCGCTGGGCGGGCTGGTGTTCGGCCATTTCGGCGACCGGATGGGGCGCAAGTCCACGCTGGTCGCCTCGCTGATGCTGATGGGCGTCTCGACGGTGCTGATCGGCTTCCTGCCCGGCTATGCGATGCTCGGCTGGCTCGCCCCGCTGCTGCTCTGCCTGCTCCGCTTCGGCCAGGGGCTGGGGCTGGGCGGCGAATGGGGCGGGGCGAGCCTGCTCGCGGTGGAGAATGCGCCGCCGGGCTGGGCCAATCGCTATGGCAGCTTCCCGCCGATGGGCGCGCCGGTGGGGTTCATCTTCGCCAACGGCTTCTTCCTGATCCTGGGCGCGGTGATGGACGATGCGCAGTTCCACGAATGGGGCTGGCGCCTGCCGTTCCTCGCCAGCGCGGTGCTGGTGTTCCTGGGGCTCTGGGTGCGGCTGAAGATCACCGAGACGCCCGAGTTCGTCGCCGCGACCGAGAAGGAGGCGCCCCCCGCCGTGCCGATCGGCGAGCTGTTCCGCACCAGCGCGCTCGCCACCTTTGCCGGCACCATGGGCACGATCGCCTGCTTCGCGCTGTTCTACATCTCGACCGTGTTCATCATGGGCCATGGCACCAAGACGCTCGGCTATGACCGCGAGACCTTCCTGGCGGTGGAGCTGCTCGCGATCCTGTTCATGGCCGCGGGCATCGTCATGGCGGGGATCAGCGCGGACAAGCGCACTGCCAATGCCGTGCTGATGTTCGGCTGCATCTTCACCATCCCCGTCGGCATGGCGATGGCATGGTTGCTGGTGCCCGGATCGCTGGCGAGCGTCGCGGCGTGGCTGGCCTTCGCGCTGTTCGTGATGGGCTTCGTCTATGGCCCGCTCGGCGGCTGGCTGCCCAGCCTGTTCCCGGCGCGGGTGCGCTATACCGGCGTCTCCGTCACCTTCAACCTGGGCGGTATCCTGGGCGGCGGGCTCACCCCGCTGATCGCCGAGTGGCTGGTCAAGCAGGGCGGGCTGGCCTGGGTCGGCTGCTATCTTGCCGGGGCGGGATTGCTGAGCCTGTTGGGACTGATACTCGTAAGGGATAAGTAACCACCTCGTCATCTTCGATCCATAATGGCTCCCCGGACAGGGGGATTCCAAAGATGATCGACAGGCGCGGACTTATCGGCAGCGGCGTGACGCTGGCGGCAATGGCGGGGCTGATCGGGCGCGCCCGGGCCGCGGGCGCGCCGGTGGTCAATCGCATCCGCCTGGAAGACGATCGCGTCTGGATCGCCGCGAAGATCGGCGACACCGGCCCGCATCTCTTCGTGATCGATACCGGCGGCTCGCTCAGCATCATCAACGAGGAGTTCGCCGACAAGATCGGCATGAAAGTGATCAATCGGCGGGTGACCGCGGGTGTCGGCGGCAGTCGCCCGTCCGCCTGGTACGATGCTGGAACAGTAACGCTGGAGAGTGGCGTCAACTTTCCGCACATGCTCTTTGTCGGCACGCACCTCTTCGGCACAAAGGCCATGGGTACCTTTGGGGTCGGCATGTTCAATACCTATGACAGCGACCTCGATTTCGTGAAGGGTGAATGGCGCCTCTACAAGGACGGGCGGCCGGACTTTGACGGATTCACCAAATTGCCTACCCGCTTCTTCGACTTGCCCAATGGCGGCCAATGGATATTGGCCTCCGCCACCATCGACGGCGTGCCGGGTGAATTCATCGTCGACACCGGCTCGCCTGGCACGCTGTTGCTGGGCGGAAAGATGGCCGCGCGCTCAGGGTTATGGGATGCCGGCAAGCCCTATGTGCCGACCCAGTCGCGCGGCATCGGCACCAAGGGGGTGCCGAGCCGGCTGGTGCGCGGCCAGCGCCTGGCCATCGGCGCATTCGATCTCGAGCGGCCGCTCGTTGGCGTTTGCGATCCGAGCGCGCCATGGATCGACACGGACGGCCTGATCGGCCTGGAGGCGCTTTCCCGCCTGCATCTGACGACCCAGGTGTCCGAGCATAAGCTTTGGGCAGCCTGGAACGGCAAGCCATCGCCCGAACCGGCCTATTATGGTTCCGGACTGTGGCTTGACGACAAGGCCGGCAAGGTGACGGTAGGCGATGTCGGCACCGGCAGCCCGGCGGCGGCGGCCGGCATCAAGCGCGGCGACCTCCTCCATGGCAGGTTCAAGGAGCTGCTGCGCGCGATCACCCGGCCCATGGGCAGCGAAATTCCGCTCAGCGTGGAGAGCGGCGGCGTCAAGCGTGACGTGCGGCTGACGCTTTCGGCCTATCTCTAGGCCGCTGCCCGCAACAGCGTGAGCCGCGCCTTGCCGTGCACGCGGCTGACATCGGCGACGAAGCCCGCCACATCGGGCACTTCGTCGCGTGACGTCTCGATGCTGATCCAGGTGCCCGGGCCCGCCCAGCCGAGCCGCCCGAGCTTGTCGAGCGCGACGCTGCCGGCGCCGGTGCCATAGGGCGGATCCATTAGGATCAGGTCGAGCGGCGCGCGGGCGGGGCCCAGCGAGAGCACCGAACCGGCGCGCACTTCCGCCGCCCGCGCGCCCAGCTTGGCGATGTTGGCGCGCAGCGCGTCGAGCGCGGCGCGGTCCTGCTCGACGAACAGGCAGGACGCCGCGCCGCGCGACAGGGCCTCGAGCCCCAGCGCGCCGGAGCCGGCGAACAGATCGGCCACCGCGAGTTCCTCGAAGCTGCCGAGCCGGCTGGCGAGCATCGAGAAGAGCGCCTCGCGCGTGCGATCCGCGGTGGGGCGGGTGGTGTCTCCCTTGGGCGCGACGAGCGGACGGCCGCGCCATTCTCCGGCGACGATCCTCATTTGCGCGTCCTTGGCGGACGGGCCGGCTTGCCGCCGCCCGGCCTTGCCCGACCGCCGGCGGGGCCGGGGCGGCCCGCATCCCTGCCGGGGCCGCGCGGCCCCTTGGGCCGATCGACGAAATCGCCGGGACGCGGCTCCTGCGCCTCGCGATGGGCGCGGGCGCGGGCGGCGCGGGCGGGCTTGGCGACGCCTTCCTCGCGGGGC
>NZ_JAPDIR010000024.1 GCF_029870595.1 Sphingomonas sp. CBMAI 2297 | reverse complement strand
GCGGATCGATCGGCAAAGGGGCCCCCGCCATGGCGCCGGCCCCTTTGCCGATCGATCCGCGATAATCCCTCACTCCCTGCGAGAACCCACATGACGATCATCATGGACCGCCGCAGCCTCGTCCTGGCGGGCAGCTTCGGAATCGGCGCGCTGGCAATGGGCGGCGCGGCGCGTGCCCAGGCATTGCTGAGCGCGCGCGGCTTCACCCATAATGTCGCCAGCGGCGAACCGGGGCCGGACTCCATCCTGCTCTGGACCCGCTATGTGCCCGCCAATGGCGACGATGCGCAGCTGACCGCCGAACTGTCCGAGACGCCCGATTTCCGGAATAAGACGAGCGGCGGCGCCCGGGCCGGCCGGGCGGACGACCATACCGCGCGGGTCATCGTCGGCGGCCTGCAGCCGGGGCGGACCTATTACTACCGCTTCATCGCCCCCGACGGCGCGGTTTCGCCGATCGGGCGGACCCGGACGCTGCCGGCCGGACCGGTCGAGCGCTTCGGCCTCGGCGTCTTCTCCTGCGCCAACCTGCCCTATGGCTGGTTCAATGCCTATGCCCATGCGGCGGCGCGCGACGATATCGACCTGATGGTGCACCTGGGCGACTATATCTACGAATATCAGCGCGGTTATTATCCGGGAGCGGACCAGGCCGTCGCCGGGCGCCTGATCGAGCCGGCGGGCGAGGCGATCCGCCTGGCCGATTACCGCCTGCGCTATGCCAGCTATCGCGCCGACCCCGATCTGCAACGCCTGCACCAGATGTTCCCGATGATCGTCCAGCATGATGATCACGAGACGGCGAACGACGCCTGGGCACATGGCGCCGAGAACCATCAGCCCGGCGAAGGCGACTATGAGGAGCGGAAGCGCGCCTCCATGAAAGCCTGGAACGAATGGCTGCCGGTGTCGGGCAAGCCCTGGTCGAGCTTCGAGATCGGCGACCTGGCCACGATCTTCCGCCCCGAAACCCGGCTGACCGCCCGCAGCGAGCGGCTGGATCCGGTGGAGATCATCGGCACGAGCGGTGACCCGGTCGCGAAACTCAAGGCGCTGCGCGACGGCCCATTGGCCGCTCCGGAGCGGACGCTGATGGGTCCCGAGCAGGAGCAATGGCTCCAGGACGGGATCGCCCGCTCGAAGCGACGCGGCGCGAAATGGCAGGTTGTCGCGCAGCAAGTGGTCATGGGGCAGATGCGGTTGCCCGAGCTGCCGGCGGCATTTGCCGCCAGCCTCAAATTGCCGCCCGAACAGGCCGGGTTCCTCAAGATGCTCTCGGCCGCGGGCAAGGCCGGCGTCGCGCCCGACCTGGATTCCTGGGATGGCTTCCCCGCCGCGCGCGCCCGCCTGCTCGGCGCCGCCCAGACCGCCGATGCCGACCTGGTCGTGCTGTCGGGCGACAGCCATAATGGCTGGGCGTTCGATCTCGCTTCGCAGGGCAAGCCGGCGGGTGTCGAGTTCGGCGGGCACAGCGTCTCGTCCCCAGGGATCGAAGCCTATCTGGCGCTGCCACCGCAATTGACCGCTCAGTTCATCATGCGCGCCAGCCCCGAACTGAAATGGGCCGATACCAGCAACCGCGGCTACATGACGGTCCAGCTCCAGCCCGACAGGGTGATCGGCGAGTGGGTGTTCCTCGACACGATCAAGACGCGCTCGCTCGCGGTTCGCCCCGGCAAGACGATGGCGGTGGAACGGGGCCGCCGCACCTTCAGCGCCTGACCTCCAGCACTCCGAAGGAAGCAGATCATGGTGGATAGCAGCGACCTTTCGCCCGCCGGCACACGCCGCGACTTTCTGCAACGGGCCGGAGCCATGGGCCTCGGCGCGCTGCTCCCCGGCGCAGCCCTCGCGATGCCGGCGACGGCGAGCGACTTCGCCGAGATGGACGCGACGGCGCTGGCCGAAGCGATCCGCGCGCGCCGGGTTCACCCGGTCGAGGCGCTGGACGCCGCCATCGCCCGGGCGGAAGCGGTGCTGCCCGACATCAACTGCTTCAGCGAGAAGCTCTATGATCGCGCGCGCAAGCAGGCGCTCGCCACGAAGCGCTTCGTCGAGCCCTTCACGGGCGTGCCGTTCCTGATGAAGGATGAGGAGGATCTGGCAAGGACGCGCGTGCATTTCGGTTCGCGGCTCGACAGGGTCGCGCCGATTGCACGGCGGGACGGCCCGATGGCGGCGGCGATCGGCCGGGCCGGATTCAACGTCCTGGCCCGCACGACGATGAGCGAGTTCGGGGCGCTCCCCACCTCCGAGACGCTGGCATATGGGATCACGCGAAACCCCTGGGCGCTCGACCATACGCCCGGCGGCTCATCGGGCGGATCGGCGGCCGCCGTCGCCGCCGGCATCGTGCCGATGGCGCATGCGGCGGACGGCGCCGGGTCCATCCGCATTCCGGCGAGCAATTGCGGCCTGATCGGCCTCAAGCCGTCGCGCGGGCGCGTCCCCGATGCGCCGGGGCACCTCGCCCAGCTCGACCTGACCGAGCCGCTCTGCATCTCGCGCACGGTACGCGACACCGCCAATTTCCTCGCATCGGTCGAGCTTCGCCAGAATGGCGTCTATCCGCCGGTGGGGCGCGTCGACGGGCCGTCGAGCCGGCGGCTGCGCGTCGGGCTGCTGATCGGCGGCCTCAGCGGGACACTGCCCGACAAGGACGTGCTCATGGCCCTCGATGCCACCTACAAGGTGCTGAAGGACCATGGCCATCAGGTCAGGGAAGTGAAATGGCCATTCGACACCAAGGCGTTCCTGGCCGATTTCACGCAGATCTACCTGCTCGAAGGCGCCCAGCTCAAACGCTATCTGCTCTCGGCCACGAAGCTCGACGCGCAGCATCTCGCCGAACTGATCGAACCCGCCTCCGCGGCGATCAGCGCGATGGGGGACCTGATATCGCCCGCCAGCGCGGACCAGGCGCTCGGGCGGGTCGGCGCCTATGCCAAGGGATATTTCGGCGTGTTCGAAAAGGTCGACGTCCTCATGTCCCCGGTCCTGCTGAAGCCGCCGGTGAAGATCGGCGAGATCAACGGCTCGCTGCCGCTCGGCACGCTGGCCTCCCGGCTGAACGGCTATGCCGACTACACGATGGCGCAGAATGCCTTTGGCGGACCGGCGATCAGCCTGCCGACCTATTGGACGGCCGAAGGCCTGCCGATCGGCGTGCAGTTCGCCGGCCGCCTGGGCGACGAGCGGACGCTGTTGGAGCTCGCCTTCGAGCTGGAGCAGGCGGTGCCATGGGCCAAGCGGCACCCGCCGGTCTGGGCGCCGGCGCGCGTCGCATCGCGGGCATAGGCGCTTCCGGCACCCCGCGACGCGGATGTGGATCGGGATGACGGTTCGGTAGCCTGCCGGGCACGGGGAGGATGGCGCTCGCAATGCAGTTGCTGGTCTGCGCGCTTGCGGCTCTCGCGAATGGCGGGCAATCCGCCGGCTCCGCCCCTGTGGCGGACCATGGAGCCCCGCCCGGGCAGGACGCGCCCGCGCCTCCGCCCGACGACGACCGGATCGTGGTAACGGGGCGCCGCGGCGCCGCCGACATACCGCCCGAAATCGAACTGGACGCGGATGCGATCGACGCGCTGGGCGCCTATGACATTGGCGAGGTGATCCAGCGCACCGCCCGGAGCAACGCACTGGGGGACGATCCCGTCGTCATCGTCAACGGCCAGCGCGTTGCCGATCCCGGTGTCTTCTCCCGGTTTCCGTCCGATGCGCTGGTGCGCGTCGAGGTTCTGCCGCGCGAAGCGGGTGCGCGATATGGCGGCGATCCGTCGCGGCGGGTGGTCAATATCGTGCTGCAACGCCGGTTCAGGAGCGGGGACGGCCAGTTCGATGCGAAGGCCCCCACCGCCGGCGGCATGTCGGGCCTCTCCGCCGATCTTCGCCGGGGCGCCATAGCGGGCACCAGCACCACGCAGTTCGGCATACGCGCATCGCGGGATTCAGCGCTGCTTGGCGCGGAACGGCCGCATTATCTGGAAGATCATCCCGGCTATGCGGCGGCCAGCCTGCGCCCCTCCGCGGCGACGCTGGAGGCCAATCTGGCGTTGACCCGCGTCCTGGGGCGCTGGTCAACGAGCCTCAACGTCCAGGGTCAGGCACGAAGCGACCGCTCCATATCCCTGTCCGGCAGCGCGCCGATCGAAAGCCGGCACACCACCCGCAATCTGGTGATGGTCGGCGGCCTGAGCGGCTCGCTCCTGGGCTGGTCGCTACAGGCCTCGCTGACCGGGCAACTCTCCACGGCGAGCCAACAAGGCCTGGCGGATACCGGTTCGCGGCAGCGGTCGCTGGCGACTGCCCTGTCGGCCAACCGCCCGATATTCAATCTTCCCGCCGGGCCGGTGCTCGTCAACCTGACCACGCGAGCATCGTTCTCGCGTACGACCTCGCTGGGCGCCGGACCCGGGCGGACTTTCTCCGCGCGCGATGTCAACCTTGGCGGCACGGTATCGCTCCCGCTCTGGCGCGCGCCTTCGCCCGGCCACGGCTCGGCGATCGGGCGCCTGCTGGGCAGCATGTCCGCGACGTTCGGCGGCACGCTGCGCGAGACCGACGCCGGGCGCGGCAAGGGGTTGAACGCCGGCCTGATCTGGATGGCCCGGTCCAAGCTGCGGCTGATCGGCAACTGGTCGACCTCGACCGATGGCGTATCCGATGCCCAGCGGTTTGCGCCGGCCTATTACGGCGCGCCGATCACGGTGTTCGACTTCGCCACCGGGGAATCCGCGCAGGTCCTGCCGATCCTGGGCGGCACGGCCGATCTGCTTCCGCCGCGCTTCGACAGGATGACACTATCGGCATCGGCGGGCCCCTTCCCTCCCTGGAGCCTGACCGGAAACGTCAGCGTGCAGCGATCGGATGCGGTCAACGGCATCGGTTCGCTGCCGGCAGTCACGCCGGATATCGAGGCCGCGTTCCCCGATCGGTTCCAGCGCGACGCCAGCGGACGGCTCACCATCATCGATCGGCGCCCGATCAATTTCCGGTCCACGCGCTCCGAGAGCCTGGCCTCCAATGTCAGCGCCACCTTCCCGCTGGGCGGGGCCAAGCCGGGCACGCTTCGGATCGCGATCAACCACAATCTGCAATTGCGCAACCTCACTGTGATCCATGCAGGCTTGCCGGAGATGGACCGCCTGGCCGGCGACGGCGGCGGCGCGCCGCGCCACCAGCTGGAGGTGCAGATGGATGGGCGAAGCGGGCCCTGGGGCGTGAACCTGGCGGCGCGCTGGCGCAGCGGCTATCGCGTGCGGCGCGACACCGGCCGCGACGGCCCCGAAGACCTTCTGGTATCCGCGATCGGCACGGTGGATCTCAGATTCAGCTATGCGCTGGCGCGCGCGATCCGGCCGGACCGTGATGGCGCCGCCTCGCGTCGCGCCATCGGCACGCAGTTCGGGCTGGATATCGACAATCTGCTCGATGCCCGGCCGGGTGCCCGGCTGGGGATCCAAGGCCCGGCGCCGGGCTATGGCCGCGACGATCAGGACCCGGTGGGCAGGACGATCCGGCTGACCATCAGGAGCCGTTTCTAGCGCATCGCCGCCGAATTCCCCGGGGAGACCTTCCGAAGCGACAGGCCCGCCGCGCGCATGATGCCCGATGGCGTCGCGGCCGGGATTGCGGCAGAAGCGCAACATGCCGGGGGAAGACGCGCCGCACAATTCCGGGAACCGAAGCGCCCCCGCCGGCGCGGCGCGGCCTGGCCGGGTCGGTCCATGAAGATTCAGCCCGCCGATCCCGATGCGGACCTTCTGGCCGGCGCGGTCGCCGGCGAGCGCGAGGCGTTCCGCCTGCTCATCGAGCGCCATTATGACCGGATACACGGCCTGGCCTGGCAGCTGACCGGCTCGCGCGCCGATGCCGAAGACGTCGCCCAGGACGTATGCTGCACGCTGGTCGAGCGGATCGCCGGCTTCCGGGGCGAGGCGAAGTTCACCACCTGGCTGTGCGGCATCGTGTTCAATGCCTGCCGCGACGTGCATCGCCGCCGCCGCTCGTTCGGCGGCGTTGCCCAGCGCCTCGCGGTGCTGGCGGGGCTGGCGCGCGGCCCGGACGGGCGCGACCTGCACGACGCGCTCTGGATCAAGAGCGCGATCGCGCGCCTGCCCCCGGCCTATCGCGACACCGCCGTCCTCGTCGCAGGGCAGCAGCTGACCCATGCCGAGGCCGCGGCGATCCTGGGCGTGGCGGAGGCTACGATATCGTGGCGCATGCACGAGGTGCGGCGGATGATCGCCGGAAAGCCGGGCGCGGACGACTGATCCGCCGGCTCGGAAAAATTTTCGACATCCTTTCCAAGGATCTCCCGGAACAGCGCGTCCAAGGGGGATGCGGACGATCTCGCCCGCTGTAATCAAGGGAGAAAGTCATGCCCCGTTTGCCTCGGGCACTCGCCACCGGGCTCGTGCTGGCAATGGTCGCAGCCTGCACCGATGCCGACAAGCACCTCGCCGCGAAGCCGGACCCGGCCGCTGCGCCGCCGGCCACCGCGGTGAAGACCGCGCAGGAAGCGCAAGACATCGTCGTGACGGGCGCGCGCCAAGGCTCTGCCACGCCGGTCGTCGCCCTCTCGCCCGTCTCGATCAGCGCCGCGGCCGCTCCTCGCATGCGCGCCTATGCCGGGCTGCCCGAGCCGATGCCGGCCAATCCCTATTATCACGACACGGGACGCGACAAGTTCACCGCCCCCCAGCAGAATGCCTTCAAGATCGTCCGCGAAGAGCCGGTCTCCACCTTCTCGCTCGACGTCGATACCGCTTCCTATTCGTTCGTGCGCGCTTCGCTGAACCAGAATGTCCTGCCGCAGCCGGCAGCGGTGCGGACCGAGGAGATGGTCAATTATTTCCCCTATGACTATGCGCCGGCGCGCACCGCGGAACAGCCATTCAGCACCAGCGTCGCGGTGTTTCCCAGCCCCTGGTCGCCGGGGCGCAAGCTGGTCCGGATCGGCGTGAAGGGATATGAGATCCAGCGCGCGGCCCGTCCCCGCGCCAATCTCGTCTTCCTGATCGATACGTCGGGCTCGATGAACGCGCCCAACAAGCTCCCCCTGGTCAAGCAGTCGCTGGCGATGCTGCTCGACCAGCTGGACGGCAAGGACAGCGTGGCGATCGTCACCTATGCCGGCAGTGCCGGCACCGCGCTCGAGCCGACCCCGGCAAGCAGCAAGGACAAGATACTGGCGGTGATCGACCGGCTGGGCGCGGGCGGCAGCACTGCCGGCGCCGAAGGCATCCGCCAGGCCTATGCGCTCGCCGAGCAGAATCTCGATCCCAAGGGCGTCAACCGCGTGATCCTGGCGACCGACGGCGATTTCAACGTCGGCATCACCAGCGACAACGAGCTCAAGGGCTATGTCGAGCGCGAGCGCGGCAAGGGCGTGTTCCTCTCGGTGCTCGGCTTCGGCATGGGCAATTACAATGACGCGCTGATGCAGACGCTCGCGCAGAACGGCAATGGCGCGGCCGCCTATATCGACACGATCGGCGAGGCGCGGAAGACGCTGGTCGACGAAGCGACCTCGACGCTGTTTCCGATCGCCAAGGACGTCAAGATCCAGGTCGAGTTCAATCCCAGGGCCGTCTCCGAATATCGGCTGATCGGCTATGAGACCCGGATGCTGAACCGTGACGATTTCAACAACGACAAGGTCGATGCCGGCGATGTCGGGTCGGGCCAGACCGTGACGGCGATCTACGAAATCACGCCCGTCGGCGGGCCGCGCGCGATCGGCGACCTGCGCTATGCGGAGCCGGCGCCGGCCGCCGCGCTGGCCCAGGGCGGCGAACTGGGCTTCGTCAAGATCCGCTACAAGCTGCCCAAGTCCGACACGAGCCGCCTCATCACCACACCGATCGATCGCGGGAATATCTTCGCTCGGTTCGAGGACGCGCCGCGGGATGCGCGCTTCGCGGCCGCGGTGGCGGGTTTCGCCGAACTGCTGCGCGGCGGGCGCTACAATGGCCAGCTCAGCTTCGACGAGGTGCTCGCCATGGCGGGCGCGGCGCGCGGCGAGGATGGCTTCGGCTATCGCTCGGAATTCCTCCAGCTCGTCCGCGCGGCCAAGACCGCGCGCTCGATGGCGGCGCTCGAGCGTTGACCCGGCGGGTGTCGCCGCCCGGCGGCGGCACCCTTTGCGGGGCGGGGCCATGCAGGATCATGGCTTCGACCTGGCCGATATTGCCGCTATAGATCGCCCGATGCCCGTGCCCAGCCTCCGCTCCAATTCCGGTTTCGGCAATTGCCGGCCCACCGGCATGGAGGCCTGAATGGACCGCGACGACGATATCGCTCGCCTGTTGCCCGAGCCGCCACCGCCACGCCCCGCCGGGCGCGGCGCGGCGATCGCACGCGCCATGCAGAGGTTCGACGGCGAGGAGGCGCCGCTTGCGGCCACCGCGCCCGGCCGGGCGGCCGCGCCCGCCGGTTGGTGGCGCCAGCGGACGCAGATCGGCGCCTTCGCATCCATCCTGCTCGTCGCGGTGATTGCGATTCCCCTCGCCCTGCAAAGACAGGCGGAGACGCCGCCAGTCCCCAGCCGGCCGGCGCCCGCGATCGAACGAACGATAGCGACCGGCCCCGCACGGCCCCAGGCCCCGGCACCCGAGCGCTCAGCCCCGGTCCGGCAGGGCTCCGCGCATTTGTCTCCCACGCCCCCTCCCGCAGCCGCGAAGCCGGCGCCGGAGCCGCTGGCGGACGCGCAAGCGGAACCGCCACAGGCCGCTCCCGCAACAGGCGCTGCCCCATTTGCGAGCCACGAGCTGGCAGCCTCCTCCCAGCAGGGTGCGATGGCCGCCCCGGCGCCACCGGCCAGGATGGCCGCGGCCCGACCCGCGCCGCCGCCCAACGCTCCGATCGTGGTTACCGGCGCAAGGCTCGCCGCGCCGTCCATGACGGCAGCCACGCCCGTTACCGTAGCGAGGGAAGACGAAGCCGGCGCGAGCGAAGCCATCGTAACCACCGCGCGCAAATCCCGCGCCCGCAAGGCCGACCGGCGCGGCGACTGGAATGCCTGCACGGTCCATGATCCCGAGCGGAGCCTGCGCGACTGCAAGCGGCTGGTCGATCCCGGCGCCAGGGGAGATGCCGGCGTCGCGGCGGCGCGGCTGGCGGACGGGCTGGCGCGCGCATGGCAGGACGACTGGCGCGGTGCGATCGCCGCGCTGGATCAAGCCGTCGCGGCGCAGCCGAAACGCGCCTTCGCCTATCTCAACCGGGGCCTGGCCTATGGCCAGGAAGGCGACCTCGCGCGGGCGGAGGCGGATCTCGACCTCGCCGTGCGCTATGCGCCCCACGCGGCGCGCGGCTATTATAATCGGGGTCTGGTCCGCCGCATGCGCGGCGACGAACGCGGCGCGGACGCCGACATGGCGCGCGCGCGGGAACTCGATTCACGGTATGAAGCGCTGGAGGATTGAACCGGCCCGGTAGCCGGGGCGCGGGATTGCCGCGCCCCGGGCCGATGCCGGCCGGCGCTCAGCCCTTGGTCGGGTCGATCAGGAACTTCTCGCCCGTCGCCTTGCGCTCGTAGCTTCGCAACACTTCCGGATCGAGCGCTTCGGCGAGTCCGATGACCCGAGTATATTGGCTGGCGAACGTCGTCGTCAGTTCGTCCGCGACGCGCTGGCGCATCCGGTTCGCGACTTCCGGCCCCGCCTTGCGCAGGAACGGGGTTAGCAGCCAGCCCGAAACGCTCCACTGGAAGCCGAAGGCGAGCCGGTTGAGCGTGGTCGGCGACAGGTCGAGCGCGCCATAGATATAGAGCTGCTTGAACAGGTCCGAGCCATAGCGGCTATACTCGCCCATCCCCCGGACCGCCGCGCGCTCCATGGCCTGGACGATCTCGCTGCCGAGCGTGCCCCCGCCAATCGCGTCGAACGCGATGGTGGCGCCGGTTTCCACCAGGGCATCGGTGAGCCGGGCCTGGAAATCGGCATCCTTGCTGTTGAGGACATGCGTGGCCCCGATCGCCCGCAGAATCTCCGCCTGCGCGTCGGATCGGACGATATTGACGAGCGGAATGCCGTCGGCGAGGCAGATCTTTTGCAGCATCTGGCCGAGATTGGAGGCGGCGGCGGTATGGACGATCGCCGCATGCCCCTCGCGCCGCGCCGTCTCGACGAAACCCAGCGCCGTAAGGGGGTTCACGAACATCGAAGCGCCCTCGGCCGCAGTCGCGCCTTCGGGGAGCGGCATCACGTCCCGCGCCTTGATCCGGCGATAATCGGCATACATCGCGCCGCCGACCATGCCGACGCGCTTGCCCTCGAGCGCCCTGGCGTCCTTTCCCGCCGCGACGACGATGCCGGCCCCCTCGTTGCCGACCGCCAGCGACTTGCCCAGCCTCCCCTGCACGCTTCCCAGCCGGGCGCCCGGCACGGTGAAGGTCAGGCCGGGCCGGTCGCCGTCCGATTCCCGCAGCGTCGCCAGGTCGGCGGGGCCGAGCAGCAGCCCCAGGTCGCTCGGATTGATAGGCGTCGCCTCGATGCGGACGATGATCTCGTCGTCGGCGGGGGCGCCGGTCTCGACGTCGCGCAGCGACAGGGAGAGCGTGCCGTCCTCGGCGATCTTCGAATGCAGCTCGCGCCCGGCAAATGTCATGTCCTTCTCCGCCCGAATTGGTGAAGGTGCCGAGATGGTGCGGGGCGCCGCGACTGCAAGAAGGGTGGAAGCAGCCCGAGGCGCCACGGGCGAGGCGGCGCGCAACCGCTCGGCCGGACAGCTGCCCATAAACGGCACGGATCGAACGCGGCTAAGGGTTTCTACGGAATGGGACCCGCCCCCCGATCGCTTACTTCCAGGAAGGTTGGACCCGGAGAGGTTATGACCGACAGCAAATATTTCGCGCAGCGCGCCGATGAGGAGCGTGATGCCGCGATGAAAGCCAAGGGAATGGCCAGCTTCCGCGCGCATATGGGCATGGCGCAGGAATATGAGCGCCGGGCCCGTGGCTTCAAACCCCGCCATGCCGACAAGGTCGTGCTCGACTGAGCATTTGCCACTGAGCATTTGCCGCAGCGCATGGCGCGGCCCCTGTCTTCCCGAAGCGGACCAGCGCCCTTCCCTCGCCAGACCGCCCTTTCGCTCGATCGGCGAAGATCCGCCCCGGCGCGTGCCGGGGCGGAGGTTTCGCGCATCAGAACTCGGCGCTGACGCCAAGGGTGAAGGTGCGGCCGCTGGTGGTGTAGACCACCCGGCGCGCGATCGCGCCGCCGGCGAACTGCTCGATCGGCTCGTTGGTGAGGTTGATCCCCTCCGCGATCAGGCGGACGCCCTTCGTCAGGTTCACATGCGCCTGGAAATCGATGTTGTGGGTGGCGGCGATATAGTCGCCGACATTCCCCACCGTGCCCAGGCCGGTATAATATTTGCTGCGATAGGCGTCGGACACCCGCACGCCCCAATCCTTGTCCTCATAATAGAGCGTCGCGTTCGCCGCCCATTTCGACAGGCTGAACAGCGGCAGGCGGACGAAGGTGGTGCCGACCTTGCCTTGCTGATGCCCGTCGAACCAGGTGCCGTTGACGACCATGCCGAGATGCTTGAGCGGCCCCGGCAGGAAGGTGAAGTCGTGCTGGAACGCGACTTCGATGCCCTTGATGTCCGCGCCCGGGCCGTTGATCGGCTGGCTCACGTCATAGGGCGTGTTGGCATCCTGGCCCTGGATCAGCAGCGACAGCGGCAGGCCGGTCTGGCCATAGGGAATCGTCACCGTGGACGGCGAGATGAAGCTGTCCATGTTCTTGTAGAAGAAGCCGACCGAGGCGAAGCCGGTGCGATCCATGTACCATTCGATCGAGCCCTCGACCGAAGTGGCCTTGTAGGGCTTGAGGAACGGATTGCCGAGGCTGAGGCTGCCGCCGTTCGGGCGCGTGGTGATCGAGCCGGCCGCGGCCAGGTCGCCCAGGCCCGGACGGTTGACGTTGCGGCTGGCGCTGACGCGCACCACCAGGTTCCGGGTCACGTCGAGCGCGACATTGGCCGCGGGCAGCCAGCCATTGCTGTTGGTCTCGATCGAAACCGGCACGAAGCCGGCGCCGGTGGCGAGATGCCCCGAAGAGGTCAGATCGGTCGAGAAATAGCGAAGGCCGGCATTGGCCCGCAGGCGCATGTCACCGACATGCGTATCCAGGTCGAACTGGGCGAACCCGTTCCAGGTCTTTTCGTCGACCCGATAGTCGCTGCCCGCCTGCAGGTTGGCGGCACTCAGATCGCGCTTGTCGCCGACATAGGCATAGACCGCATCGACATTGCCGACGATATATTGGAGCAGGGTATCGGGCTTGACGAGCTGCTTCATGCTGTTCGGCACGGGGATGTTCGCCGGCACATTGTGGAACACCTTGTTCGCCCAGGTATAGCCCGAGTTGGTGAACTTCTTATAGGCGCCGCCGGCCTTGAAGGTCAGGCCGCCGCCCAGCTCATAGGCGGCGTCGAGCTTGCCGTTGAGATAGCGGTTGGTGATCGCATTCTCCTGCACGTCCAGGCGCTGGACGGTCCAGAGATCGGGGTTCCGCAGGTCGATGCCATAGGTGTTGACCGGGATGCGCGGGCGGGTGTCGTAGCTGAACGGCGTCTGCTTCGCCTCCATGAACACCTTGTCGAACACCGGCTGGGCGAAGTCCGACTGCTCATAGCCGCCTAGGGCGTGGACGGTCAGCCGATCGCCGATCTTCCAGCTCAGATTGGCGACGCCCTGATAGAAGTCGGTGTGGTTCTTGACGATGTGATGCTCGGACCGCAGGTCGATGCCCGTGTAGCTCGCCGCGCGCAGCGTGTTGGTATCGTCGATCACCGCGTTGCGGATCACCTGGGTGCCGCCGACGCTGGAGCCGGTCAGCGGGTTGCTGCCCGCGGTGGCCAGCGCATAGTCGTCGCGATAGTCCCACAAGCGGCCATAGAGGAAATCGACGTCGAGCTTGAAATTGTCGCCCGGATGATACTGAACCGAAGAGGTAATGCCGAGGCGGCGGCGATCGGTGTACCAGGTCGAAGGCGACTGGGCAGTCGGCTGGTACACGCCGGCGAGCAGCTTGGCCCGGGTCGCGGCGTCGATTTCGGGGCCGATATTGGCGGCGCCGTATTTGGTCAGGCCCCAGCCCCAGTTGCGATAGCCATATTCGTTGCTCTTGATCTGGCTGTACGCGACCGAGACCAGCGCGCCGAAATCGCCGGAACGGGTCGAGGCCAGGCCGACCACGCGCGGGGTGACGCCGCTGGTATTGGTATTGGTCTGGCCCTTGGCCGAGACGACGAACTTCGAGCCGGCATAGTCGAACGGCTTGGCGCTGTAGAGCTGCACGGTGCCGGCGATGCCGCCCTCATCCTGCTCCGCCGCGAAAGATTTCTGCACCGCGACGCGATTGAACAGCTCGGACGCGAACAGGCTGTAGTCGAACGAGCGCGAGCGGCTGACCGCGCCGCGATTGTCCATGCCCGAGGCCGTGTTGCCCATCACTTCCATGCCGTTGAGCTGGGTGCGGGTGAAATCCGCGCCCAGGCCACGCAGCGCGATCTGCCGGCCTTCGCCGGTGTCGCGCGTGATGGTGATGCCGGGGATGCGCTGCAGCGCCTCGGCGAGGTTCAGGTCGGGAAAGGCGGCGATGTCGGACGCGACGATATTGTCCTCGGCGCCGACGGCCTTGCGCTTCAGCTGCTGCGCCGCCGTGAGGCTCTCGCGATAGCCGGAGACGACGATCTCGGACTCCTCCTGGGCCCGCGGCGCCTCGGGCTCGGCCTGCGCCACGGCCTGCGCGGCCGGCCTGGCCGTACCGGCATGGGCGGCACGGCGCGGCGCGGCGACGGCATGCGCCGGCGTGAGCACCACCACGCCGCCGCGCATCGAGGCGGTCAGGTTGGTGCCGCGCAGCAGCTGGTCGAGCGCCGCGCGCACGGTCAGCGCGCCTCGCACCCCGCCGGTGCGGCGGCCAGCGACCACGTTCGGCGCGACGACGACCTGCACGCCAGTGGCCTGCGAGAATTGAGAGATGGCGCTGCGCAGGTCCGACGCGGCAATGTCGAAGCGCATCTGCGCGCCCATCGAAACTTCGGCACCGCGCGCCTGGGCCATGGCCGGCATGGCGAGCATGATTGCCACTGCCATGAGTGAGATTCCCCTAGTGCGATCCATGATGTTCCTCCGCTCGGGCGCGATGTGCGCCTCCGGGGAGGAAGACGGGGGTCGGTCAGCTTCCGGACAAAAGAATTTTGTTGCAGTGCAATGTCATCAATTTGTCGGGTGCGTGACGCCTTCACGCGTCGGAATCAGGTGCAGCGCATCCCCTTTTCGTACGACCTGAAAATCATAGGCCGCCCCCATCGCGCCCAGCAATTGCCGCGGATTGTCAAGGCGGAAGCGCCCGGCAACGGCAATCGACGCGAGGGAACCGGGGGGCGGGGCGATGCGGGTGCCACCGCGGCGATTGAGCGCATCGACCAGTTCGCCGAGCCGCATATTGTCGATGTCGAGCCAGCCCTGGCGCCAATCCTGCTGCGTCGCGTCGAACCGGGTCGGCACACGCGCCCGGCCGCCCGCGAAGCGGGTACGCCAGCCGGCCTCGACGATCACGGCATTCCTGTCGGCTCCGTCGCCGCCGAAGCGCACCTTGCCGCGATAGACCGCGATGCGAACGCCGCTGCTAGCGATATCGATGTCGAACGCAGTGCCGAGCACGCGCGTCGCCGAGCCCTCGGCATGCACGGTGAAGGGCTGGTCTGGCCGATGGGCGATGTCGAAATAGGCTTCGCCGCGCTGCATCGTCACCGTGCGGCGATCCATGCCCAGCGTCACGTCGAGGCTGGTCGCGCCGTTCAGGTGCAGTTTCGAGCCGTCGGCGAGCGCGACATCGAGCTGCTGGCCCGGCGCGGTCTCGTAATGGACGGGCGCGGGCGCGGCGGCGCGATACCAGCCGGCGTGCCAGCCGCCGATGCCGAACGCCGCGACCAGCGCCAATGCGCCACCGGTCCCGATCGCGCGGCGGCGATTGGCGCGCATCGCATGGACGTCGCCGTCCGAGAGGCGCGGAAGCTGACCCATCGCGTCGGCAAGCGCGGGATCGTCGAGCGTCGCCTGGATATCGGCGGCGGCGGCGGGCGGCGCTTCGCCGAGCACCGCCTCGTCCTCGCGCATCGCCCAGCGCGCGGCGTCTCGCAGAACCGCGCGGCGGCTCATCGGGCGGCCCCTGCCGGCAGGCCGCGCCGCTCGAGCGCCGCGCGCAGATCGGCGACGGCGCGAGTGCAATGCTTCTCCACCGCGGCGAGGCTCATCTCGAGATCGGCCGCGATGATGGCACAGGCCACCCCGTCGAGCCGGCGGCGCAGGAAAACTTCACGGCGCAGCGGCGGCATCACCTTGAGCGCCGCCACCAATATGTCCACCCGCTGGCGATAATCGAGCACTTCCTCGGCCCGCGGCAGCGGACAGGCGATGTCCTCGGCCAGCTCGGCGGCCTCCGGCATCGCGCGCCGCCGCCGGAAATGATCGAAGACGAGGTTGCGCGCCACCGCGAAGCAGAAGGCGCCGACATCGGCGACACCACGGGTGCGGCGATAGTCATAGAGGCGGACATAGGTTTCCTGGACGATGTCCTCGCCCTCTTCCCGATCGCGCAGCCGGCCCTCGACGAAGCGCTGGAGCGCGGCGCGCAATGCCACTTCCTCGGCCGCTGCATGGCGGCGCGCGACGATGGCGGTCAGTTCGTTCATCGCGCCACCCCCTCGCCAGGCCCTGCCCGCCCCGTCATGCCGCTGCTCCCCTGGGGAGAATCACTTCGCCCCGGCATGGGCTAGGCCCGCTCCGTGAAGCTCGCATGACAGCCCGCGCCGCCCTGGCTGCTTAAAACTGCAACCTGGCGCGCCTAAGCCGCTGCGAATCGGGTTGGAGGGATGAAATATGCGGTGGACGGCCATGCTGGCACTGGCGGCACTGGGCGCGGCTCCCGCGCCGCAGGCGGAGAAACCCGCCTTCAGCATCGGCGCGATCGCGGACGCGCAATATGCCGACGCCCCCGACAATGGCCAGCGCATGTACCACACCGCTCCCGGCAAGCTCGCGGCGGCGGTGGCGGACTTCAATCGCCAGCGGCTCGCCTTTGTCGTCCATCTCGGCGATTTCATCGACAAGGACTGGGCCAGCTATGACGCGATGCTGCCGATCACGCGGCGGCTGCGGCATCCGGTGCATTTCGTGCTGGGCAATCACGAGTTCGCGATCGACGATGCCCACAAGCCCCAGGTGCCGGCCAAGCTCGGCATGCCCCGGCGCTATTACAGCTTCGAACGGCAGGGCTGGCTGTTCCTGGTGACCGACGGCAACGACCTGAGCAGCTATGCCTGGCCGGCGGGCAGCCCGGAGCACAAGCGGAGCATGGCCGCCCATGCCGCGCTCTATCCCGACAAGCCGCTATGGGACGGCGGGATCGGCGGCGAGCAACTCGCCTGGATCGACGGCGAACTCGCGCGCGCGGACAGGCGCAAGCTGAAGGTCATGCTCTTCAGCCATTTCCCCGTCTGGCCGGAGAACCCCCATAATCTGTGGAACGCGCCGGCGGTGATGGCCCTGCTCGAACGCCATCCCTCCGCCAAGATCTGGCTCGATGGGCACAATCACGACGGCAATTATGGCGAACGGGCCGGCATCCACTATGTGAACATGAAGGCGATGCTCGACACGACCGAGACGAGCTACGCCCGGCTCGACTTCTTCGGCGATCGCGTCGAACTGCGCGGCACCGGGCGACAGGGTGACCTGGTACTCAGGCTTCGTCCGGATTGAAGCGCGGCGAGGCTTTCCTTCGCGCGGCGCGCTTCCTAGGGTCGCCGCCACCCCCGCTGGAGTCCCTGCCTTGACCGTGCCCGCCACCGCCATCGACCGCCTTGTCGCCATCATGGCCCGGCTGCGCGATCCCGTAAGCGGGTGCGAATGGGATACCGTGCAGACCTTCGCGACGATCGCGCCCTACACGATCGAGGAAGCCTATGAGGTGGCCGACGCGATCGAGCGCGGCGACATGGCCGACCTCAAGGACGAGCTCGGCGACTTGCTGCTTCAGGTGGTCTTTCACAGCCGCATGGCCGAAGAGGCCGGCGATTTCGCGCTGGCCGATGTCGCCAATGCGATCAGCGACAAGATGGAACGCCGCCACCCGCACATCTTCCTGGGCGCGGCCGAGGGCGGCCATCATCTGTGGGAGCAGATCAAGGCGTCGGAGCGCGGGGCGAAGGGGCATGCCAGCGCCCTGGACGGCGTGGCGATCGGCCTCCCCGCCCTGCTCCGTGCCGAGAAGCTCCAGAAGCGCGCCGCCCGCACCGGGTTCGACTGGCCCGATCCCAGCGGCGCCCGCGCCAAGATCGACGAGGAGCTGGCGGAGGTCGAGGCTGCCGCAACGCAAGCCGAAATCGAAGAGGAAGTTGGCGACCTGCTGTTCGCGGTGGTCAACTGGGCGCGCAAGCTGGGCGTGGATCCCGAGGCGGCACTGCGCATGGCTAATGGGAAATTCGAAAGTCGTTTCAAATCGATGGAAGCCGAAGCTGGGGAAGCGTTCGAGGCACTGGACCTTGATGCCAAGGAAGCGCTCTGGGTAAAGGCCAAGCGCGAGGAAGCCTGATGCGCGACTATATCCTGCTCATGCACAACGATGCGACCCAGGCACCCTCGTCCGAGATGTGGCCGGCCTATCTTGCCCGGCTTCAGGCCAGCGGCCGCTTCGACGGCGGCAGCGCGATCGCCGATGGGGAGAGCCTCCGCAAGACCGGCACGCCGGCACCGCTTTCGACGCCGCTGGGCGGATATATCCGCGTTAGGGCAGAGGATATCGCGGGCGCCAAGGCCTTTCTCGCCGGCAATCCCGTCTATGAATGCGGCGGCACCGTCGAGGTGCGGGAGCTGCCGCGGGAAGCGTAGGCCTTCACCCCCGCGTCAAGAACCGCTCATGGTCGCGCGGCGCCATCCGGACTTCGTAGACCGCCCGCTCCCCGTCCATTCCCTGCTCGAGCACTTCGCCATGCTGGTGGAGCCAGGCGGCGGCGGCGCCGTCGGCCGGGTCGAGATGGATGGTATAGCGGCGATGCCCCTGGGTGAGGCGGGCGGCGACGGCGGTGATGAGAGCATCCACCCCCTCCCCGGTCACCGCGGAGACCGGCATCACGTCCTCGCGCTTCGTCGCCTCGGCGAGCAGATCGTCACGGGCCTCGCCCTCGAGAAGGTCGATCTTGTTCCACGCCTCGAAGCGCGGGGTGGTCTCAGCGACGCCGATCTCCGCCAGGACCTGCTCGACATCGTCCTTCTGCGCCTCGGTATCCGGATGCGCGATATCGCGGACATGGATCAGCAGATCGGCCGAGACGACCTCCTCCAGCGTCGCCTTGAAGGCCGCGACGAGCTGGGTCGGCAGTTCCGAGACGAAGCCCACCGTGTCGGAGAGGATCGCCTTGTCGATTCCCGGCAGCGAGATCTGGCGGAGCGTGGGATCGAGGGTGGCGAAGAGCAAATTCTCCGCCATGACGTCACTTCCAGTCAACCGATTGAAAAGCGTTGACTTTCCAGCGTTGGTATATCCTACCAGCGCAATCACCGGCCAAGGCGCGCGCTGGCGCCGGTCGCGATGGAGCGCGCGGGTGCGGCTGACCGAATCCAGCTCGCGGCGCAGTCGCGCCATGCGGTCGCGGATCAGGCGGCGGTCGGCCTCGATCTGGGTTTCGCCCGGGCCGCCGAGAAAGCCGAAGCCGCCGCGCTGGCGCTCGAGATGGGTCCAGCTGCGCACCAGGCGGCCGGCCTGATAGTCGAGATGCGCCAACTCGACCTGGAGGCGCCCCTCCGCCGTGCGTGCGCGCTCGCCGAAGATTTCCAGAATCAGGCCGGTGCGGTCGATCACCTTGCAGCCGAGCGCGGTCTCGAGGTTGCGCTGCTGCACCGGCGTGAGGCTGGCGTCGAACACCGCGAGCTGCAGCTCCCGATCGCGTACCGTCTCGGCAAGCGCCTCGACCTGACCCGAACCGATCAGCGTGCCCGGCTTGGGCGCACGGATGCGCAGCGGCACCCGCTCGACCACCTCGACACCGATCGCCGCGGCGAGACCGGCAGTCTCCTCCAGGCGCGCCTCCGCGTCGCGCGAGCTGCCGCCGAGGTCCGGATAGACCACGACCGCCCGCGCGCCCCGGGTGAATTCGTCGGGGTCACGCTCGAAACCGGTAGTCATGCTGGGGGCGCCTCAGTCGTCGCTATTCTGTTCCTCGGCGAGGTTCAGCGGGTGCGCCGGCTGGATCGTCGAGACGGCATGCTTGTAGACCAGCTGAGCCATGCCCTCGCGCTGGAGCAGCATGCAGAACAGGTCGAAGGCCGCGATCTGGCCCTGGAGCATCACGCCATTGACCAGGAACATGGTGACATTTTCCTGCTGGCGGCGAACCGCGTTGAGGAAAATTTCCTGCAATACCGGGTTCTTGGACTGGAACTCTCCCACGGCTTCGAGAAGCGGGGCAAGGTCCACCGGGCCCGAGGGCATGATCGTGGAGATCGCGTGCTTGTAAATGAGCTGCGACTGGCCGTCGCGGCGGAGCAGCACCGAAAAATTGTCGAACCAGGTGACGATGCCCTGGAGCTTGACGCCCTTGACCAGGAACATCGTGACCGGCGTCTTCGACCGGCGCAGCGAGTTGAGGAAGAGATCCTGAAGCGAGGTCTGCTTTTCGGCCATCGGTCGTGACTCTCATTCTTGGCGGGAGTTTCCCGCATGGCGCCGTTCTCTGGCGTCGGAGCGCGCGCCCGTCCGGCGCGCAGCGCGGTCCTTTTATGCGCTAGGGGCCGAATCGTCCAGCGGAGTTGCGGGGTTCCCCCTGCCGAAGTCGACAAAGGCCGCCCCAGCCGCGGCGGCGCGAAGTCCCGCATTGCAAGCGGCACGGTGCATCCCTAGATGCACGGCGCGGGGCAACGTCCTCCCCCTCCGTCGCGAGGGTAGAAGTCCGGGACGGCCCGGCCCTTGTCCGAAAGGAGGGGCCATATGCCCTGGATATTGTTGCTTTTCGCCGGCCTGCTCGAAATCGTCTGGGCCTTCGCCATGAAACAGTCACAGGGTTTCACCCGCCTGGTTCCCACGGTGACCATGGTCGTCGCGATGCTGGGCAGCTTCGGCCTGCTCGCGATCGCGATGCGCAGTCTGCCGCTGGGAACCGCCTATATGGTGTGGACCGGCATCGGCGCCGTCGGCGCCTTTGCGGTGGGCGTGCTTGTGCTCGGCGAGGGCGCCGGAGCGCTGCGGCTCGCGGCCGCGGCGATGATCCTGGGCGGGCTGGCGCTGATGAAGCTCGCTTCCTCCTAGGACTGGGGGCTCAGGCTCGCATATCGTCACCCCGGCTCAAGGCCGGGATGACGGTGAAGAACGAGGCGGGTTCGAGCCCACAACTCCCGACCGTCATTCCTCCCGGCTGTCGGTGATCCCCAGCAGCTTCAGCTTGCGGTGCAGCGCCGAGCGCTCCATGCCGATGAAGCTGGCGGTGCGCGAGATGTTGCCCGAGAAGCGGCGTATCTGGACACGGAGATATTCGCGCTCGAAGCTCTCGCGCGCCTCCTTGAGGGGGGCGCCCATGATCGCGCTGGTGCCCATCCCGCCCGCATTGTCGGCCGGGCGGCCAAGCACCTCCGGCGGCAGCAGGTCGAGGTCGATCCGCCCGATCCGGTCGCCGGGTGCGAGGATCACCGTGCGCTCTACCACGTTGCGCAGCTGGCGGACATTGCCGGGCCATTCATAGCTCTGCAGCGCCACCATCGCGTCGGGCGCGATCTCCGGCGTCGGCACGCGGCGCTCATTGGCATAATGCGCGACGAAATGCTCGACCAGGACGGGAATGTCCTCGCGCCGTTCGGTGAGCGGCGGGATCGACACCGGCACCACGTTGAGGCGGTAGTAGAGATCCTCGCGGAAGCGCCCCTCGCCGATCTCGGTCATCAGGTCGCGCGCCGTGGCCGAGACGACCCGGACATCGACCTTGACCACGCGGGTGCCGCCGACGCGGGTGAAGCTCTGGTCGGTCAGCACGCGCAGGATCCGGGCCTGGGTGGCCACCGGCATGTCGGCGATCTCGTCGAGGAACAGCGTGCCGCCATGCGCCTGTTCGAGGAGGCCGGTGCGGACCAGATCCCCGCCCTCCTCCACGCCGAACAGCTCCTCTTCGACGCGCTCGGGCTGCATGCGCGCGGCGCTGACGATGACGAAGGGTGCGGAGGCGCGCTGGCTCCAGCCATGGAGCAGGCGGGCGGCGACTTCCTTGCCGGTGCCGGCGCTGCCGGTGATCAGCACGCGGCTGCCGGTGGAGGCGACCCGCTTGAGCGTGGCGCGCACGGAGTTGATCGCACCGGACTGGCCGGTCAAATCCTCCTCGCGGCCGATCGAGGCGCGCAGCGAAGCGACTTCGCGCTTGAGCCGCTCCGTCTCGGTCGCGCGCTCGACCAGGAACAGCAGCCGCTCGGCCTCGAACGGCTTCTCGATGAAGTCCGAGGCGCCCCGGCGAATCGCGGCGACGGCGGTGTCGAGATTGCCATGGCCGGAGATCACCAGCACCGGGATCGAGGGATCGCGGCGCTTGATCTCGTCGAGGATCTCGAGCCCGTCGAGCCGCGAGCCGTGCAGCCAGACGTCGAGCAGCACCAGGCTGGGGCGGCGCTCCGCGATCGCCTCCAGCGCCGCGTCGCTGTCCGCCGCGCCGCGCGTCGAATAGCCTTCGTCCTCCAGGACGCCGGCCACCAGTTCACGGATGTCGCGCTCATCGTCGACGACCAGGATATCGAGGCTCATGATTTGGCACTTCCACTACGCGTAAGCACGGCGGGGCGCGGCTCCTCGCCGCCCTCGCCGTCGGAGCTGCTCGCCATCTCGGCGAGCTGATCGGTATCGAAGCAGATCGTCACCAGCGTGCCGCCGCCCGGGCGGTCGGAAAAGGCGATGGTGCCGAAATGCTCCTCGACGATCTTCTTCACGATCGCGAGGCCGAGGCCGGTGCCGCGGCTGCGCGTCGTCATATAGGGCTCGACGATCCGGTCGCGCTCGACCGGCAGGCCGATGCCGTTGTCGGCCAGGGTGAGCGTGATCCTGCCCTCCGCCTCCGGGCTGATCGCCATGACGATCTCGCCGCGGGGCAGCGCCTCCCCCTCCCCGCGCGCCTCGATCGCCTCGACCGCGTTCTTGACGATGTTGGTGAAGGCCTGGCCGATCTGGCGCCGATCGCAGATCAGGCCCGGCGCGGGATCGGGCGCATCCATCTCGAAGCGGATCGTGGGATGCGCGACTTCGTGGAGGAACATCGCCTGGCGCGCGATGTCGAGCAGCGATTCCTGGCGGAACACCGGCTTGGGCATGCGCGCGAAGGAGGAGAATTCGTCGACCATGCGGCGCAGGTCCCCCACCTGGCGGACGATCGTATCGGTCAGCTGGGCGAAGGTGCCGTCCTCCGGCTCGATCTTCTTGCCGTAGCGGCGCTTCAGGCGCTCGGCGGCGAGCTGGATCGGCGTGAGCGGGTTCTTGATCTCGTGCGCGATGCGGCGGGCGACGTCGGACCAGGCGGCGCGGCGCTGGTCGTTCAATTGCTGGGTGATGTCGTCGAAGGTGAGCACCCGGCCCGCCTCGTCGCTCGTGACCTTCACCGCGAGCGTGCGCGCATCGCCCCCGGTGCCGAGCTGGATCACCGCCTCGCGATCGCCGCTGTCGAGCAGCGTGTCGAGCTCGGGCGCGAGATCCCGGAGCGGGTGGCCGACCAGTTCCTGCTCGCCAGGATGGAGCAGCTCGATGGCGGATTCGTTGATGAGGCGTACGTTGCGCTGGGCGTCGATCGAGACGACGCCGGCCGACACGCCCGACATCACCGCCTCGATCAGCTTGCGGCGGCTCTCGAGCTGGGCATTGGCGGTCCGCAGCTCGCCGGTCTGGTGCTCCAGCCGCTCGGTCATGCCGTTGAACGCATTGCCCAGCGTGCTGATCTCGTCGCCGGTCTGCGGAATGTCGACGCGCGCGGTGAGGTCGCCCCCGGCGACGCGCCGCGCGGCGATGACGAGCTGCTCGACCGGCTTGACCAGGCGATCGGCGACGGCGAGCGCGATCCAGGTGGCGATGCTGACGATCAGCAGCGCCACGCCGAACAGGACGGCGTTGAACTGGAGCTGGAGCGAGCGGGAGCGCGCCTGGAGCGCGTTGAATTCGGCCACGATCCGGTCGGCACCCGAGTTCTGGCGGTTCATGAAGCCCACGTTCACGCTGTTGGCGACGTAGAGGAAGATGTTCCGCGACCGATCGAGCGGCGTCACCACCCATTGCTTCTCGGCGTCGAAATTCGTGTAGCTCTGCTCGTCGCGCAACAGGTTCAGCACCTGGCCGGAAACCCGCGCGGCGAAGATCTTCGCCGGGGGCGCTTCCCAGGTGTACATCGCCTCGACCTGCTTGCCGTCGACGACGCGGAACACCACTGCCTGGTCGAAGGAGCGATAATAGAGCTGTTCCAGCAGCTTGCGCTGAAAGGACGAGGAGTTGGCCGGGATCTTCGGGAAGAGCTCGGTCAGGTCGTCGACCATGGTCCGCGCTTCGGTCGCCCAGCGCTGGGCCACGAGGCCCCGGCCTTCCTTGGCGAGGTCGGTCGTCGCATCGAACGCGCCGCGCGCGCGCTCCGAGCCCCAGAGCTGCACGCCGGACTGGAACATCACCGAGGCCGCGATCACGGTGAGCACGATCGGGATGCTCGCCATCAGGGTGAACACCGCGACGAGCCGCACATGCAGCCGGCCGCCGCCAGCCAGCGCCGACTTGGTGGCGCGGTGGATGGCGATCCGCCGGCCGATCAGCACGATCAGCGCGACATAGGGCAGCAGGTTCGCCAGCAGCAGCGACGCCGCCACGCCGGGATTGAACACCTGATGCGCGAAATTGCGGACGAACAGGAAAGTCGCCACCGGCGTGGCGATGGCCAGCGCCACCACCACCATCTCCAGCAACCGGATAGGCGCCAGCCGCCGCGTCTGCGGCGTTGCCTGGATCAGGGGCTCGGCGGTGAGGGCATCCATCCCCGCCAAGCTAGAGCGAGATTGTGGCAAAAAGAACACATAATATTGCTCAGCCTGTCGCTATTCGGCACCATCCGGGCGATTGGGGCCGAGGTCGATGCCCAGCGTATCAAGGCGCTTGCGCAAGGTGTTGCGATTTATCCCCAGGGCGCGGGCGGCGCGCAGCTGGTTGCCGCCATGCCGGGCCAGCATCGCCTCGATCAGCGGGCGCTCCACCTCGCCGATGATCCGGTCGTAGAGCGTGCCATCGTCGAGCGTGCGGGGCTCCTCGATCGCGATGCGCTCCAGCCGGGCGCGGACCGCCGCCTCGATCCCTTCGTCGCGAGTCGCCTGTACCGGCATGGCCCCCGCTTCGCCCAGCGCGCGGCGCAGCGCCTCGCCGTCGATCACTTCGTCGCGGCTGAGCGCCGCGATCCGGCGCATCAGATTCTCGAGCTGGCGGACATTGCCCGGCCAGTCATAGCTTTCGAGCACCCGCACCGCATCGGCGGCCAGGCTCTTGCGCGGCAGGCCGTCCTCGGCGGCGCGATCGAGGAAATGGCGGGCGAGCAGCGGCACGTCGTCACGGCGCTCCCGGAGCGAGGGCAGTGCGACCGGGACGACGTTGAGGCGGTAGAACAGGTCCTCGCGAAACTGCCCGGCCTGGACCAGCGCGGCCAGGTCCTTGTTGGTCGCCGCGACGATGCGCACGTCCGCCTTGATCGCGCGGGCGCCGCCGACGGTGGTGAACTCGCCCTGCTGGAGCACGCGGAGCAGGCGCGTCTGCGCGTCCATCGGCATGTCGCCGATCTCGTCGAGGAACAGCGTGCCGCCCGCCGCCTGCTCGAACTTGCCGGCGACGCGAGCCTGGGCGCCGGTAAAGGCGCCGCGCTCATGGCCGAACAGCTCGGCCTCGATCAGCTCGCGCGGGATCGCGGCCATGTTGAGCGCGACGAATGGCGCGCGGCGGCGCGGCCCCATGTCGTGGATCGCCTTGGCGACGAGCTCCTTGCCGGTGCCCGATTCGCCCGAGATGAGCACGGTGAGGTCGTTGGCGACGACGCGGGCGATGACCCGGTACACTTCCTGCATCGCCGACGAGCGGCCGATCAGCGACGGGCCGCCATCCATCTCCGCTTCGGGCAGCTCGGCGGGGGCGCGGCGGCCACGGGCGATGGCGCTGCGCACCGCCTGGCCGAGCACGTCCAGGTCGAACGGCTTGGGCAGATAGTCGAACGCGCCGACCTCGGTGGCGCGGACCGCCGTCGCCAGCGTGTTGCGGGCGGAGAAGACGATCACGGGCAGCGCGGGATGCTCGGCGGTGAGCCTGGCCACCTCGTCCAGGCCGTTGCCATCGGGCAGCACGACGTCGGTGACGAGCACGTCGGGCAAGGCGGCCGCGATCGCGCGGCGCAGCTCCGCCAGGCTCGCCGCGGTCGTAACTTCATGGCCCTCGCGGCGCAGCGCCGCGGCGACCACGGTGCGGATCGCGCTGTCGTCGTCGACGACCAGGACCGCGCCGGTCATGCCCGGGCCCTTGGCAACAGGATGCGGAAGACAGTCATTTCGGGGGGGCGCTCCCGGGCATATTGGACGATGCCGCCCATGTCGCGGACCAGCTTCTCCACCAGCGGCAGGCCGAGCCCCTTCCCCTCCGGCTTGCCCGAGACGAAGGGCTCGAACAGATGCTCGGCAATATCCTCGGGCGCGCCGGGGCCATTGTCCATGACGAGGATCTCGATCGGCAGCGGCAGGCGGGGGCGGCCGCTGCCGGTACTCACCGAAACCCCGTGGCGATAGGCGGTGGCGAGGACGATCCGCGGCTGGGCGAGCCCGGCGAGCGCCTCGGCGGCGTTCTTGAGCAGGTTCATCATCACCTGCTGAAAGGCATGGGGATCGATCAGCACCGGCGGCAGCGAAGGGTCGAAGCGCTCCTCGATCACCATGCCGCGCGCGAACCCGGCCAGCGCGACGCGGCGGGCATGGTCGAGCAGCGGATAGACGTTGGTCGGCTCGAGCTTGAGCGGCCGCGTGTCGGTGAAGTCCTGCATCCGGTCGATCAGCGCGGCGATGCGGTCGACCTCGGTGGTGATCAGCCCGGTGAGCTCGCGGTCCTCGCCCGCACTGGCCAGCAGCTGGGCAGCGCCGCGGATGCCCGAGAGCGGGTTCTTGATCTCGTGCGCCAGCATCGCCGCCGCCCCCACCGCGGCGCGGGCCCCGGCAGTGCGGTCCGCCCCCTGCGCCACGCGGCGCGACTGGGGGGCGTGGTGTAGCGTGACGATCCGCCAGCCCGGATGGTCGGCGACATGGCTCTCGACGAAGTCCACCCGGATGCGCGGGCCGCGCACCGCCTCGATCTCGGTGTCGAAGGCGGCGAAGCCATGCCCGTCGCGACGCTCGACATAGCCGTCGGGCGGGCTCAGCACCGCGTCATAGGGCTGGCCGATCATCGTCGTCTCGGCATGGTTGAGCATCGCCTCGCAGGCCGCATTGGCATGGGCGATCCGCCCGTCGGGATCGATGACGAGGACGGCGACCGGCAGGGCGGCGAACGTCTCGGCGAAGTTCGGCCCGAGGGCCGGTGCCGGACGCCGCCTCAGGCCGCCGCGCGGGAACGCCACGGCGCGTAGAATTCGTCGAGCATCGCCAGCACCGTCCTGGCGTCGGCTATCTGATTGACCTTGTTGCGGAACTCCGCCGAACCGGTGAGGCCCTTGGTATACCAGCCCAGATGCTTGCGCATCATGTTGACGCCGGTCATCTCGCCATAGTGTTCGAGACTTTCGACGTAATGCTCTATGATCACTCGATATTGCTCGTCGATACCAGGATCGGCGCGCTCGCCCTTGCCGGTCAGCGCGTCCATCACCTGGCGCAGGATCCACGGCTTGCCATAGGCACCGCGCCCGATCATCAGCCCGTCCGCGCCCGACTGGCGAAGCGCCTCGCGGGCATCCTCGACCGAGCAGATGTCGCCATTGACGATAACCGGGATGCGCACCGCGTCCTTGACCGTGCGGACGAAGCTCCAGTCCGCCGATCCGCGATACATCTGGTTGCGGGTGCGGCCATGGACCGTGACCATCTTCACCCCCAGATCCTCGGCGATGCGGGCCAGTTCGGGCGCGTTGAGGCTGTCATGGCACCAGCCCATCCGCATCTTGAGCGTGACGGGGACCTTCACGGCCTTGACGCAGGCATCGACGATCGCGGCGGCATGCTTCAGGTCGCGCATCAGCGCCGAGCCGGCGTCGCCATTGGTGACCTTGCGGACCGGGCAGCCCATGTTGATGTCGATGATCGCGGCGCCGCGATCCTCGTTGAGCTTGGCGGCCTCGGCCATTTCGGGCGGCGAGCAGCCGACGAGCTGCATCGACACCGGCTCCTCGATCGGGTCCCAGGCGGCCTTCTGGATCGACTGGCGGGTATCGCGGATGGCGGCGGCGCTGGCGATCATCTCGGTGACGTTCAGCCCCGAGCCGTAGCGGCGCACCGCGCGGCGGAACGGCAGGTCGGTCACGCCGGTCATCGGCGCAAGCAGCACCGGCGCTTCGACCGTGACGGGACCGATCTGGATGGGGGCGAGTTCGCTCATGCTATTGCCTGAAAAATAGGCAGAGGCGCCTACAGGTACAAGCGGCGATTGGCAAGTCGACGCTTCCGACGCCTTAAATCGGCTGCATATATGGGCGGGCCGTTCGAAAACCGCCCCGGCACAAACCTGGATCTCAGGCGATGGCGTACGGACAGTTGTTGCTCACGCGGAGGCGCGGAAGAGAAGAAGGTGGTTCGCGCAGAGGCGCAGAGAGCGCAGAGAGCGCAGAGATGTTTCGGCGATGCCCTCCATTGCGACGCTTCCAAGGCTAGCTGCCGCTGTGCTGGGCCAGCCACGAGCAAAACCCCTCTGCGCTCTCTGCGCCTCTGCGCGAACAGGAATCTCCGCGCCTTCGCGTGAAATCAAGGATCTCCGGGACGAGCGGTCGAGATCCCGGCCCAGGCCGGGATGACGATCCGGGGCGGGGGGTGACGGCCGCAGGCGCTTGCTCTAGGCCCGCGCCATGAGGACCATCGCCATCATTGTCGCCGCCGGGCAAGGCACGCGTGCCGGCGGGACCATGCCCAAGCAGTTCGCTCCGCTCGCCGGCAAGCCGATGCTCGAACATGGATTCGACGCCTTGACGTCACATCCGGCGGTAGACGACGTTTATGTGGTGATCGGCCCGGGCCAGGAGGAAGCCCTGCGCGCGGCGCTGGGCGAGGTGCCCTTCGCCATCGGCGGCGCGACGCGGCGCGAAAGCGTGGCCAATGGGCTGGCCGCGCTGGGCCAGGCGGATCGGGTGCTGATCCATGACGCTGCCCGCCCCTTCCTGCCCCATGCGGTGATCGACCGGCTGCTGGCGGCGCTGGAGACACATGACGGCGCCATACCCGGGCTGCCGGTGGCGGACACGCTCGTTACCGCGACGGGGGTGTCGGTTCCGCGCGACGGGCTGGTGCGCGTGCAGACGCCCCAGGCCTTCCGCTATGCCGCCATAGTGCAGGCCCATGCGGCCTGGCCCGCGGACGCGGAAGCGACCGACGATGCGCAGATGCTGCGCGCGCTGGGAATGGACGTTGCGGTGGTGGAAGGCAGCACGATGCTCGAGAAGATCACCCACCCCGCCGATTTCGCCGCTGCCGAAGCGCGGCACGGGGCGGCGATGCGGGTGCGGACCGCAACCGGCTATGACGTGCACCGCTTCGCCGAAGGCGAGGAACTCTGGCTGGGCGGCGTGCGGGTGCCGCATGCGCGCGGGCTCTCGGGACACAGCGACGCCGATGTCGCGCTGCACGCGATCACCGACGCGCTGCTCGGCACGATCGGCGCCGGCGATATCGGCATGCACTTCCCGCCCAGCGACCCGCGATGGCGCGGAGCGGCTTCGGCACGGTTCCTGGAGCATGCCGCCGCATTGGTGGCGGCAGAGGGCGGCGTGGTCGACTTCATCGACCTGACCCTCATCTGCGAAGCGCCCAAGATCGGGCCGCACCGGGAGGCGATCCGGGCGAGCATCGCGGGGATATTGGGGCTGCCGGTATCGGCGGTGAGCGTGAAGGCCACTACGACCGAGCGGCTGGGCTTCACCGGGCGCGGCGAAGGGATGGCGGCCCAGGCGATCGCCACGGTGCGAGTGCCGGCCGCCTGAAGCCCTCTCGCCCTCGGGGGAGCGGCGCAACCGTTCGTCCTGGATATTTTCGATTCTCACGCGGAGGCGCGGAGATTCTCGTTCGCGCAGAAGCGCAGAGAGCGCGGAGGTGTCTCGCGCCGCGCTAGCGGCGCCCTCCCTTGCGACGCTTCCTGAATTACCTGCCGCTGCCGCGGCGCTGGGGCCAGCCGCAAGCAAGACCCCTCCGCGCTCTCTGCGCCTCTGCGCGAACCATCTTCTTCGCAGCGCCTCCGCGTGAACAAACAGCTTTTCCGTGCGCTATCGCCTGAGATCCCGGCTTTCGCCGGGATGACGGAGCAGCCGGGCCGATTGGGGATCGGAACGAACTGACTCGCGTCGGCAACATTCCGGTGGCAAAGGCCCGCGCCTATGGACACGATTCTCCCGCCGGAGCTGGTCGCCGCCGCGCGCAAGGTGCTCGATGCCAATCGCGCCGCCGGCCGCCGCGTCGCCGTTGCCGAGAGCTGCACCGGCGGCCTCGTCTCGGCCGCGCTCACCGAGATTCCCGGCTCGTCCGACGTCTTCGACGCCGGCTTCGTCACTTATTCCAACGAAGCCAAGCACGATGTGCTCAAGGTGGGCAGCGACGTGCTGGAGACGTTCGGCTCGGTCTCGATCGCCGTCGCCTGGAGCATGGCGCGGGGCGCGCTGGAGCGCACCCATGCCGATGTCGCCGTGGCGATCACCGGCATCGCCGGCCCTGATGGCGGCAGCGAGAAGAAGCCGGTCGGCACCGTGGTGTTCGCCCAGGCCGTGCGCGGCGGCGATCCCGATCACATCGTGGCGGACGCTCGCCATTTCGAGAATAACGGCCGCGCCGGCGTGCGGCTTCAGGCGGCGCTGTGCGCGCTCGAGCTGCTGATGCCGGGCGCCTCCGCGCCCGAGGCGGACGAAGCCGACGTCGAATCGCCGTAGAGGCGCGCGGCGCGCTCCTCGAACGCATTGATCATCTTGCGGAGCGCCCGGTCGAACATCTGGCCGGCAAGCATTTCGAACACTCGGTTCTTGAAGGCGAAGTCGACCGAAAAATCGACCAGGCAGCCGCCCTGCCCGTCCGCCCGGAACCCCCAGTCATTGTGGAGGTGCTTCAGCGGCCCATCGACATATTCGATGTGCAATCCGTCGGGGCGCCGCTTCTCCACCTTCGAAGTGAAGGTCTCGCGCAGGCCCTTGAAGCCGACGATCATGTCCGCGACCATCTGGCTGTCGCTGTTCGAGCGCACCCGGATCGCGCTGACCCAGGGCAGGAACTCGGGATAGCGCGCGACATCCGCCACCAGGTCGAACATCTGCTCGGGGCTGTAGGGCAGTGGACGGGTTTCGGTATGCTTGGGCATCGTCTCTTCTAATTCCTCCCCGAGCTCGTCTCGGGGAAGAACCTCACTTGGCGCCCTTCGCCAGCTTCGCCTCGCGCGCGGCCTTCATTTCGGCGAAGTCCTCGCCGGCATGATAGCTGGAGCGGGTGAGCGGCGACGAGGCAACCTGGAGGAAGCCCTTGGCCCGGCCGATCGCGCCATAGGCCTGGAAGGCCTGGGGCGTGACGAACTCCTCGACCTTGGCATGGCGCGGCGTCGGCTGGAGATACTGGCCCATGGTCAGGAAATCGATGTCGGCCGAGCGCATGTCGTCCATCACCTGATGGACTTCGAGGCGCTGCTCGCCCAGGCCGAGCATGATGCCCGACTTGGTGAAGATCGTCGGATCGAGCCGCTTCACCGTCTCCAGCAGCCGCAGCGACGCGTAATAGCGCGCGCCGGGGCGGATGTTGGGATAAAGCCTCGGCACCGTCTCGAGATTATGGTTGTAGACGTCCGGCCGCGCGGCGACGATCGCCTCGACCGCGGCCTCGTGCTTGTTGCGGAAATCGGGCGTCAGGATCTCGATCGTCGTGGTCGGGTTGGCCTTGCGGATTTCCTCGATCACCTTGACGAACTGCGACGCGCCGCCGTCCGGCAGGTCGTCGCGATCGACCGAGGTGATGACGATATGCTCCAGGCCCATCTGCGCGGCGGCCTCGGCCACATGCTGCGGCTCGAGCGGATCGACCTTGCGCGGCATGCCCGTCTTGACGTTGCAGAAGCGGCAGGCGCGGGTGCAGACGTCGCCCAGGATCATCACCGTGGCATGTTTCTTGGTCCAGCACTCGCCGATGTTCGGGCAGGCCGCTTCCTCGCACACGGTGACGAGGTTCTTCGCGCGCATCAGCGCACGCGTCTTGGCGAAGCCTTCCGAGGTGGGCGCCTTGACGCGAATCCAGTCGGGCTTGCGCTGGCGCTCGGGGCGCGGTGCTGCGGAAAGATCGTTCATGCTGGCCAGATAGAGCGGCTGGGCCGGCGATTCCAGTCCCGGTTGCACTTTCGTCAATCGAAGGCCGGAGCAACAGTTCGATACAAATCTTGGCAGCCGCACGCGCGGGCGTTAGGGCATCGGCCATGACCGATTTCACCGACCTGCTCGACGGCTATCAGCGTTTCCGGACCAGCGAATATCGCCGCCATCGCGACCGGTGGTCGGGCCTGAGCGAGGGGCAGAGCCCGCGGGTGATGGTGATCGCCTGTTCGGACAGCCGAGTCGATCCCGCCCAGATCTTCGACACCGTGCCGGGCGAGATCTTCGTGGTGCGCAACGTCGCCAACCTGGTGCCGCCCTTCGAGGACGATGCCAGCCGCCACGGCGTCTCCGCCGCGCTGGAATTCGCAGTGAACCAGCTGGAAGTGCCCGAGATACTGGTGCTGGGGCATGGCGCGTGCGGCGGCGTGGCGGCGGCGCTTTCGCAGCGTTTCAAGGGCGCGCCGAACGGCCAGGGCGGCTTCATCGCCCATTGGGTCGACATGCTCGACCCGGCACGCGAGCGCATCGTCGCGGAGCACGGCACCGGGCCCGAGGCGGTGCGCGCGCTCGAGCTGGAGACGGTGCGGGTGTCGCTGGTCAACCTGCTGACTTTCCCGTTCGTCGCCGAGCGGGTTGCGGTGGGCAGGCTCAAGCTCCACGGCGCCTATTTCGCCATCGCCGACGGCGTGCTGCACGTGATGGGCGAAGACGGGGCGTTCGCGCCCGCCTGACGGCCTAAAGGCCCGAGTCGGCGCGCAGCGTGGCTTCGGGGTCGGCGATCGCTTCGGCGCGTTCCTTCTCGGATTTGGGCGTCGCGACCAGCGGCTTCGCCGCCGCAAGCGCGCGGCGATAGGCCTCGACCAGCGCGAGCTTCGGATCGGTGGCGATATCGGGCTGCACGCCCTTCCCTTCCCAATTGCCGTGCGTCGTCGGATGCTCGACCCGGCCATTGGGCACGAAGGCGCTCATGCCGGAGCCGAGCTCGACATTGCGATTGGCGGGATTGCCGCCGCCGCGGCTGGCCTCGCCGACCAGCACCGCCCGGTGCGCGGCCTGGAGATCATAGGCGACGCCCTCGGCCGCCGAGAAAGTGCGCTTCGCCATGAGGACGAAGACGGGACGATCGGCATAGAGCGGACCGCCGGCGGGCCTATCCGCCACCCGTTGCTCGACATCGAAGCTGCCATCGGGCTTGCGCCAGTGGATCCTCGCCATCGGGATCGCGGTGGCCGAGAGATGCCCGAGAAGGCGCGTATCGGTCGCCCCGCCGCCGCCGGTATTCTCGCGCAGGTCGATGATCAGCGCGCCGCTGTCCTTCAACATGTCCATTGCCTGATCGACCATGCGAGCGCCATCGGCATCGGCGGCGAAGTAGCGCAGCTTCAGATAGCCGATATTGCCCGGCAGCCGGCGAACCGCCATCAGGCCGTGCGCCAGGTGCCGCTCCAGCAGCGCCTCGTCCTCCGGGCTCTGCGCCGCCCGCCCGGGATCGATCGTATCGATGCGGATCTTCAGATGCTGGTCGCGCGAGTCGGCGAGCAGCTGGTTGACTTCCTTCACCAGCGTCTCGCGATCGCGGATCGCCAGCAGGCGCTTGCGCTCCTTGCGCAGCACCGCCTGCATCCGGGCGCCGGTCCGCGGATCGATATAGCCGTTCATCGACGCGATCAGCGCATCCACGGCATGGGCGACAGCGGACGCGGGCAAGTCGCCGGGCGCGGCCGCCGCGGGAACGGCGAGCAGCATCAGGCCCGCAACGGCGAAGATACGCATGGATGATTTTCCCGAAACCTTTGTGAGTTATTTGCATAACACACTATCGCGGACCTGGCCATGCGCGCGCGACGAAAAGGGACTATTCCGCAACCGGAACCGCCGTCAGAGCCCCAGCGCCTTCCTCGCAACCTTCTCCACTTCGGGATCGAGCTTAGGCGGCTCCATCGGCACATGCGCCTCGAGCGCATCGGCGATGGAAGTGAGGGCGGCGATGCGCGCCGCCTTCTTGTCGTTGCCGTCGATCACGATCCAGGGCGCATGCTGGGTGCTCGTGCGCGCGAACATCTCGTGCATCGCCTCGAGATATTGCGGGCGCTTGGCGCGGTTGCGATAGTCGTCGAGCCCGGTCTTCCAGCGCTTCCAGGGATGTTCCAGCCGGTCCTTGAGGCGCTTGTCCTGCGTCTTCTGCGTCACATGGACGAAGACCTTCACCAGCGTCGTGCCCGCGGTGACCTGCTGCGCCTCGAAATCGTTGATCTCGTCATAGCCGCGCTCCCATTCGGCCCGGTTGGCGAAACCCTCGACCCGCTCGACCAGGACGCGGCCGTACCAGCTGCGGTCGAAGATCGCGATATTGTGCTGGGCGGGCAGCCGCCGCCAGAAGCGCCAGAGGAAATGATGGGCCAGTTCCTCCTGGGTGGGCGCGGCGATCGGCCACACCTCGTAATAGCGCGGATCCCATTCGGCGGTGAGGCGCTGAATGATGCCGCCCTTCCCCGCCGCGTCCCAGCCCTCGAACGCGATGATCGCGCGGCGCCGGTGGACGATGTGCGCATAATGGATGTGGCTCAGCCGCTTCTGGATCTTGGCGAGCGCCTTGTCATAGTCGCCGTCGAAATCCTTGCCCGCTTCATAATCGCCCAGGTCTATCTTCATGCCGCCTCCGTGCGCGCCCAACGCACGATCCGCCTTGTCGCTCCCGCTGGCAAGCAGGAAGGCGCCGCGCTACGCTGGCCGGCAAAACGGGGGAGGCACGATGTTCAAGCCGATCACGCACAATCTCGCGCGACTGGCGCGCTTTTCGGGGCGCGACACGCGCGAGACCTTCTGGCCCTATGCCCTCACGCTGTTCGTGCTGGCGATGGCCGCCTCCGCCCTGGCCGTGATGCCGGCGGTGCTCGGGGCGATGGCGAAGATGCAGCGCTTCGCCGCCGAGCACCCCGACCAGGCCACCATCCGGCAGGGACCCGGCTCCTATTCGATCCAGATCCAGGGCTCCCATCCCGAGCTGATGCCCGATATGGGCGGCATCCTGCCGGGATTGGCGATCGTGCTGCTGGTCTTCGTGGCGCTGGTCGCCGCGGCGGTGGTGCGGCGGCTGCACGATCGCGGCAAGAGCGGCGCCTGGGCGCTGCCGCCGCTGATCTTCCTCGTGATCGGCATGATGCTGATGCCACGGCTGTTCGGCACCGCGCCGGATGGGCCGGACCTGTCGCTCCTGCCCCTGCTGTTCGTCAACAACCTGCTCTATCTCGCCTCACTCGGCTGGCTCATGGTCCTGCTCGCGGGCGACGGGACCGTGGGGCCCAATCGCCATGGCGAAGATCCGACACCGCCGGAAGCGCGCCAGCGCCGGCGATTGCCGCCACGCCCGCGCGACTGAGCCGCCCTGTCCCCGATCAGCGCGGCACGGCGGCGGCCGCTTCCGCCTGCATCGCCTTGATCTCCTCGGGCGACATGGGCGGGCCGCCATAGGCATCCTCGCCGCATTTGTCGTGCAGCGCCTGGGAAGCATTGACCATGCGCTCGCTCAGGGCGATCTGGCGGTCCATCGATGCCTGCATGTCCTTGGGCATGCCGCTCATCCCGGCACCCGCCGCCCGCGACACCAGCGAGCCGAGCATGCCGCCCCCCGGTATCATCGAGAGCAAACCGGTCGCTCGCATCGCGCTCTGGCGTGCCTGCGCCTTTTTCTGCATCGCATTGGCCTGTTTCGACATCACCACGCCCTCGCGCTGAATGTCGATCTCGATCTGCGAGACCTCGGCGCGGAGCGCGGCGCAGGCCGGATCCTTCGCCGGCGCGGCCGGCTGGGCGGGCGCGGCCTCGACAGTCGGAGTCTGCGGGGCAGGAACGTCCTGCGCCGCGGCCAGGCCGGCCTGGCCCGGCAACAGCACCAAGGTGGCGGCAAGGATCGGCATATATGGATTTCGCGCCATGATCAGTCGTCCGTCGGAGGATGGAGATCGGTGATCTTGCCCGCGGCATCGACCGCGAAGCGCCAGATCATCGCCTGGTTCTGGAAAGTGATCGCATAGCGGCGGACATGCTCGTCCTTGCCCGGCACGTCTTCGATCAGGCTCACCTGCTCAATGGGGCCCAGCGCGGTGAGCAGCGCCTGGCCGAAATCCTCAAGAAAGGGCACCGGCCCCTGCATGGCGCTGGCGGCATAGCGGCCGCGATCGAGCTTGCCGGCCGCCGCTTCGGCCAGCGCCGCGCGCATCAGCGCGGTGAGCGCAGGCGCGCCGTCGGGCAGGGTTGCGGGCGGTGGCGGCGCGGGCAGATAGAAATCGGCGACGCGGCGCGCCAGCAGCGGATAATAGCGCTGCTGGTTGGTGAGCACGATCACCGTCAGCCCCTCCCCCTCGGCATGGAGGATGTCGGCCAGGGCAGGCCCGCCGCTGTGCCCCACCACCTTGACGCCATGCCAGGTGCCGGCGGTCCATCCCACGCCGAAGCCCGCCGGCTTGCCTGTCTTGAGCAGTGGCGGCGTCTGCAGCAGCGCCCGGCTCTCGGGCTTGAGCAGCTCGCCCCGATCGAGCGCGGCGAACAGCGCCGCGAGATCGCGCGCCGAGCTGAACAGACCACCCGCCGCATAGCCGGTCTCGCCATAGAGGAAGCCGCTGATCCGCTGTTCGCCGTCCTTCCAGGCATGGACGGTCGCGCGCCGCGCCAGGGGCAGCGCCGAACGGAACGGTCCCCATTGGCGCTCGTCGTTGAAGCCGGTGTCCAGCAGGCCGAGCGGCGCGCAGATCTCGTCGCGGAAGATCGCCGCGATGCCCTTGCCCGCCGCCTTCTCCATCACGGCGCGCAGCACGACGAAATCGGTGAAGCCGTAGCGGGTCTCGGTACCGGGCGCATAGGCGAGCGGCGCCTTCTGCGCGGCAGCGATGGTCCCGGCCACCGTGTCCGCATGCTCGCCCAGCTGGTCGGACAGGCCGGAGCTGTGACTGGCGAGCTGGTGGATCGTGATGCCGCGCCAGGCGGCGGGCGCGTCGGGGAAGAAACGGTCCAGCGTATCGTCGAGGCGCAGCTTGCCGGCCTCGACAAGCCGCATCAACGCGATGCCGGTGAAGATCTTGGTCGCCGACGCGGTCTGGAAGCGCGTCTCGGGCGTGACCGGCGCATCCCATTCGAGATTGGCGAGCCCATAGCTGCGCACCGTCTCGACCTTGCCCTTGCGCACCACCGCGACCGCGACGCCGGGAATATGTCCCACTTCCATCTGGCGGCGGACATAATCGTCGATTCCGTCCGCCCGGACGGGCATCGCCGCGACCATGGCCAAGGCGGCCGCCATTCCCAACCTGCGCATGAAAAACCCTCCCGACACGAGCGGGGCGGGACTATCCGGCGCCGCGGCACCTCGGGAACGGCGCTGCGACCAAAGCCGACATTCTCACTTCGAAGGCGCTATCCGCTCGGCATCAACCCGGTTTTCGAGCGGCCTGCCCGCCTCGGCGTCGGCGGCGCTGCGCAGCGTGGTCTCGGCGATGGCGGCCAGCGCTTCCTCGGTCAGGAAGGCCTGGTGACCAGTGATCAGCACGTTGGGAAAGGTGAGTAGCCGCTGGAACATGTCGTCCGAGACGATCTCGTTCGACAGGTCCTCGAAAAACAGGTCGGCCTCCTGCTCATAGACGTCGAGCGCGACCGCGCCCACCTTGCGGCACTTCAGGCCTTCGATCAGCGCGGCCGTGTCGATCAGCGCGCCGCGGCTGGTGTTGACGATCATCAGCCCCGGCCGGGCGGCTTCGATCGCCGCCGCATCGATCAGATGCCGGGTGTCGGGCGTGAGCGGGCAATGGAGCGTGACGATCTCCGCCGCGCGCAGCAGCTGGTCGCGCGGCAGGTAGCGCACGCCGATCGCCTCCAGCGCGGGATCGGGATAAAGGTCGCTCGCCAGCACTTCGCAGCCGAAGCCCGCGCGCAGGCTGCGGGCGACCAGCGCGCCGATCTTGCCGGTGCCGATCACGCCGACCGTGCGGCCATGGAGGTTGCGGCCGATCAGCCCGTCCAGCGCGAAATTATTCTCGCGCACCCGGGCCCAGGCGCGGGGGATCTTGCGGTCGACCGCCAGCATCATGCCGATGGTGAACTCGGCGACCGCGTGCGGCGAATAGGCCGGCACGCGGACCACATCGATGCCCAGCCGCCGGGCAGCGGCGAGATCGACATTGTTGAAGCCGGCGCAGCGCAGGGCGACGAGTTTGATCCCCTGCCCCGCCAGCGTCTCCAGCACTTCGGCATCGACGATGTCGTTGACGAAGGCACACACTGCCTGGTGGCCGGCCGCCAGCGCGGCGGTAGCGGGCTCGAGCCGAGGCTCGAGGAAATGCAGGTCGTGCCCATAGGGAGCGTTCGCCTCGGCCAGGAAGCGGCGGTCATAGGGCTTGGTATTGAAGACGGCGATGCGCATGCGGGCACGATCCCCTGGGCAGGTGCCGCTGGCAAGGGCCTCCGCGTCCCTATTCCGCGTCATCCCCGCGAAGGCGGGGATCCAGAGCCACGAAGGGCCTCGCTCTGTTACCCTGGGTCCCGGCCTTCGCGGGGATGACGACAAGGAGGGCTCAGCAGGCCACCACGTTCACCGCGAGGCCGCCCTGGGCCGTCTCCTTGTATTTGGAGCGCATGTCCTCCCCGGTCTGGCGCATCGTCTCGATCACCGCGTCGAGGCTGACGACATGGCTGCCGTCACCGTGCATCGCCAGATAGGCGGCGTTGATCGCCTTGATCGCGCCCATGGTGTTGCGCTCGATACAGGGGATCTGGACCAGGCCGCCAATGGGATCGCAGGTGAGGCCGAGATTATGCTCCATGCCGATCTCGGCGGCATTCTCGATCTGGGCGTTGGTGGCGCCGAGCGCGGCGGCCAGCCCGGCCGCGGCCATCGAGCAGGCGACGCCGACCTCGCCCTGGCAGCCCATCTCGGCGGCCGAGATGGAGGCGCGCTTCTTGTAGAGAAAGCCGATCGCCGCCGTGGTGAGCAGGAAAGTGCGCGATCCCGCCGGGGTGGGATTGGCGCAGAAGGTCTCGTAATAGCGGAGCACCGCGGGGATGACGCCCGCCGCGCCATTGGTGGGTGCGGTGACGACGCGGCCGCCCGCGGCATTCTCCTCGTTCACCGCAAGCGCCCAGAGGCTCACCCAGTCGAAGACGAGCGAGGGATCGCTGCGCGGGCCGCGCGCGAGCAGGCGGTTGTGGAGGTCGCGAGCGCGACGCTTGACCTTGAGGCCGCCGGGCAGTTCCCCCTCCCCGCGCATGCCGCGATCGATACAGGCCGACATGGCGCCGCGCAGACTGTCGAGGAACGCGTCGGTCTCGGCATCGTCGCGCCAGGCCGCTTCGTTGGCGCGGACGATATCGGCGATGCTGGCACCCTGTGCCTCGGCAACCGCGAGCAGTTCGGCGCCCGAGGTGAAGGCGAAGGGCAGCTTGACGTTGGTCTGCGGTGCCTCGCAGCCACCCTCTACGATCGCGCCGCCGCCGATCGAGTAGTAGAAGGTCTCCCAGGGCTCGCCCTCGGGATAATGCGCGACGAAGCGCATGCCATTGGGGTGCGAGGGCAGGAAACGGTCCTCGCGGAAGATCAGATGGCGGCCCTCGACGAACGGCACCACGACATGGCCGCCGAGCGCCAGCTGCTGCTCGGCGCGAATCGTCTCGACGATGGTGTTCACCGCATCGGGATCGACGCTCTCGGGCTGATAGCCGGCAAGGCCGAGGATCGTGGCGATGTCGGTCGCGTGCCCCCGCCCGGTGAGAGCGAGCGAGCCGAACAGCTCGCAGGAGACGGCAGTCGGCGTCCCGCGATCGAGCGCCGCTTCGGCAAAGGCCGCGGCAGCGCGCATCGGTCCCACGGTATGCGAGCTCGACGGGCCGATGCCGATGGTGAACAGATCGGCGAGCCCGATGGTCGCCTCCACCCGGGCACGCGCCCGGGCGTTGGTCTCGTCAGACATTTCTACTCCTGCGTCCCGGCTCTGCCGGCCGGATTGCCCAAATGCGTTGTAGTTTTATGTCTGTAGGTTGAAGTTTTATAACTTCAACCCGGAAGCTGGATTGGGGGTGCGGTCGGCGGGCCCTGGCCGGTCAATCGATCAAGGGCGGCAGAGCGTAGCATTTTCGTGTGCGAAGATGGTCTTCGACCGTAGCGAGCGCTTCGCTGGTCTTCGTGTCGGACAGCGTGAAATGCTCTTCCCCCACCAGCTTGCCGCCGGCATCGGCGAGGGTGACGTGCAGCGCGTGCGGCGTGGTCACGGGCAATCCGTCATCGGCTTGCCCGATATGATCGGCATGGCCGGGAAAGGGTCGCATCTCCGGGTCGCCGGGCTGCGGCGGCGCCCAAAGCTCGTCGACGCGGCGCTGCCAGCGCTGGCTGCCATCGGCATAGACACGCATCGTCAGCGGCAGCCGCGGCTTCCGGGCGAGGCGGACACCGAAAAATGCGCCGGTCAGCACGCCCGGCAGCGCGCGCCTCTCGGGATCCAGATGGATCTCGGCGCTGAACTGACGCGGGCTTTCCGACAACATCAGCCGCATCGATACCGGCTTGTATGCCGCATCAACCGTGAGCGTCACGATTCCGAGCCGGCTCCCCTCGACATATTCGGAGGTGCAGAGCAATCCGTCGTCCAGCGGCGATATGCCGACGACCGCGAGCAGCGATGGCAGGAGGAAGAGCATTGCGCCATCCTTCCATGCGCTGGCCCGGCGAGCAACGGGAACTCCCGCTGGAGTGGGCCGGTGTTCCCCCTAACCGTCATCCCGGCTTTCGCCGGAATGACGGTGATGGGTTGGCTCAGCCCGCCGAGGGATCGACGATGCCGTCGGTGCCCTTCTTGGCGAGGTCCGCCGCCACCTGCGGCGCGAGGCGGATGTTGAGCTCCTTGAGCTGCTTCTCGCTGACAAACGACGGAGCCTGCATCATCAGGTCCTCGGCCTTCTGCGTCATCGGGAAGACGATGACCTCGCGGATGTTCGGCTCGTCGGCGAGCAGCATCACGATGCGGTCCACGCCCGGGGCCGAGCCGCCGTGCGGCGGGGCGCCGAACTTGAACGCGTTGATCATGCCCGCGAAATTGGTGTCGACATCTGCCTGGGTGTAGCCGGCGATCTCGAACGCCTTGTACATGATCTCCGGACGGTGGTTCCGGATCGCGCCCGAGGACAGCTCGATGCCGTTGCAGACGATGTCGTACTGATAGGCGAGGATGTCGAGCGGGTCCTTGGTCTCCAGTGCTTCCAGCTCGCCCTGCGGCATCGAGAACGGGTTGTGGCTGAAATCGACCTTCTTGGCGTCCTCGTCATATTCGAACATCGGGAAGTCGACGATCCAGCAGAATTCGAAACGCTTCCTGTCGATCAGATCGAGCTGCTCGGCGGCGCGGGTGCGTGCCAGGCCGGCGAGCTTGGTGGCGACCGCTTCCTTGCCGGCGGCGAAGAAGATGCCGTCGTTCGGGCCGAGGCCCATCGCGTCGGCAATCGCCTTCATGCCTTCCTGACCGTGGTTGTTGGCGATCGGGCCGCCGAACACGCCGTCCTTCTGGGTGGCATAGCCGAGGCCCGGGAAACCTTCCGACTGGGCCCAGCTGTTCATGTCGTCGAAGAACTTGCGGCTCTTCTCGTGCGTGTTCGGTGCCGGGACCGCGCGGACGACATCGCCGCCCTCGACGATCGAGGCGAAGCGGCCAAAGCCCGAGCCCTTGAAGAACTCAGAGACGTCGGTGATCAGTAGCGGGTTGCGCAGGTCGGGCTTGTCATTGCCGTACTTCAGCATCGATTCGCGGTACGGGATGCGCTTGAACGGGAGCGCCGAGACCGAGCGGCCCATGCCTTCCCAGTCGGCGAATTCCTCGAACACGCCGTGCAGCACCGGCTCGATCGCGGCGAACACGTCGTCCTGCGTCACATAGCTCATCTCGAAGTCGAGCTGGTAGAATTCGCCCGGGCTACGATCGGCGCGCGCATCCTCGTCGCGGAAGCAGGGGGCGATCTGGAAATATTTGTCGAAGCCGGCGACCATCAGCAGCTGCTTGAACATCTGCGGCGCCTGAGGGAGCGCGTAGAACTTGCCCGGATGGACGCGCGACGGGACCAGATAGTCGCGAGCGCCTTCCGGCGACGAGGCGGTGAGGATCGGCGTCTGGAACTCGGTGAAGCCCTGGTCGATCATCCGGCGGCGCAGCGAGGCGATGACGCTCGAGCGCAGCATGATGTTCTTGTGGACCTTCTCGCGGCGCAGATCGAGGAAGCGGTTCCGCAGGCGGATTTCCTCGGGATATTCGGCATCGCCGAACACCGGCAGCGGCAGCTTCGCCGCCTGCGACTGGACGACCACCGCGGTCGGGAAGATTTCGATCTCGCCGGTGTCGAGCTTCGGGTTGAGCGTCTCGGCCGAACGGGCGGAGACTTTGCCGGTTACCGTGATCACCGACTCGGGGCCGGCATTGTCGACGATCGGGAACAGGTCGGAGCCGGTCTCGATCACCACCTGGGTGATGCCGTAATGATCGCGCAGATCGACGAACAGCACGTTCGCATGCTCGCGGGTGCGGTGGATCCAGCCCGAAATACGGACGTCCTGGCCGACATGTTCGGCACGGAGCTGGGCGCAGGTGTGCGTGCGATAGGCGTGCATTTCCGGTCTTTCCTTTGCTCGCCACCCCCGCGAAGCCGGGGGGCCAGGGTCACGCGCGAGGTCGTCTTGGCCCCTGGATCCCCGCCTTCGCGGGGATGACGAATAAATTAGCGTGGGCGCGCATTCCTTGCAGACCCCACTTTTGTCAACCCGAAGACCGGTCTATGGGCCTTGGATGCATATCCATGGTCTGATTGAAGACAGCGCGACTCTCGCCAACCTCTGCGCCCGCCTCGCCAACAAGCCCTATATCTGTGTGGACACCGAGTTCATGCGGGAGAACAGCTATTGGCCGGAACTCTGCCTGATCCAGATCGCCGACGACGAGGAAGCCGCCGCGATCGACCCGATGGCGCCCGGGATCGACCTCACTCCCCTGCTCGACCTGATGGTCGACAATGAGGAAGTGCTGAAGGTCTTCCACGCGGGCGGGCAGGACATCGAGATCGTCTACAACCTCACCGGCAAGACTCCGCACCCGCTGTTCGACACCCAGGTGGCCGCCATGGCGCTCGGGCTGGGCGAGCAGATCGGCTATTCGAACCTGGTCGATACCTATCTCGGCTTCCAGATCGACAAGGGCGCCCGCTTCACCGACTGGAGCCGCCGCCCGCTCGACAAGCGCCAGATCGACTATGCGATCGCCGACGTCACGCACCTCTCCAAGATCTTCCCGCGCATGCTGGAGAAGCTCAAGAAGACCGGGCGCGGCGCCTGGCTCGACCAGGAGATGGAGCGGCTCGCCGATCCGGAGAACTACCATAACGATCCCGACGAGGCCTGGCAGCGCGTGCGCGTCTCCAGCCGCAAGCCCGAAGTGCTGGGCCGCCTCAAGGCGCTAGCCCGCTGGCGCGAGCTCGAGGCTCAGGGCAAGGACCTGCCGCGCGGCCGCATCGTCAAGGACGAGACGCTGGCCGATCTCGCCGGCAATCCGCCACGCAAGCAGAGCGACCTGGGCAAGGTGCGCGGCCTGTCGGCGGCCTGGGCCGGCAACGACATCGGCGGACGGCTGATGGCGGCGCTGGACGGCGCCACGCCGATGTCCTCCGACGAGCTGCCCCCGCGCGACGACCGCAAGCCCTCGCTCGGCAAGGACGGCGCGCTGGTCGCCGACCTGCTCAAGCTGCTGCTCAAGATCCGCGCCAAGGAGATCAACGTCGCCCCGCGCCTGCTCGCCCGCTCGGACGATCTCGAATCGCTGGCGGCCGGGGTGCGCGACGGGCTCGCGATCCTCGGCGGCTGGCGCTACGAACAGTTCGGCCGCGACGCGCTGGCGCTGGTCGAGGGTCAGCTCGGGTTCACCGTCAAGAATGGCAAGCTGAAGATGACCCGAACCGAGGAACCCAGCGAATGATCCGCCTCGCCCTCCCGCTCGCCGCCGCCCTGCTCGCCCTGGCCGGCTGCGCTCCGAAGGGGCCGCCCCGCGCGGTCCCCGGGGTAGAATGCAATGCCGAGCGACTGGGCGGGCTGAACGGCAAGCCGCGCGGCCCCGAGGCGGAGGGCGAGGCGCTGCGGCTCTCGGGCGCCAAGACCATACGCTGGCTCGCGCCCGATGCCGCAGCGACGATGGATTTCCGGCCCGACCGGCTGAACCTGCACCTCGACGCCGACGGGAAGATCGCCTCCGCCCATTGCGGCTGAAACGCCTCTCCCCTTCGTTTCGCGTCCGGGATATAAGCGGCGCGGCCGGGGGGCGATCGAGGAGAGACTGGATGCGCGCTATCGGCATGATCGCGACGGCCCTGCTGGCCACGGGCTGCATGGACGGCCATCCCGGCCCGATGCCGGGGCCACGCATGTGCAATGCCGGCGCGGTGCAGGGGTTCGTGGGCGCGCAGATGTCGCCACGGCTCCAGTCGCGGCTGCGCGCCCGCAGCGGTGCCGCGTCGGTCCGCGTGGTGCGCCCGGGCGAAGCGATCACGATGGACTATCGCCGTGACCGGCTGACCGTCGATCTGAACGAGCGCGGCCGGATCACCGGGATGCGCTGCGTGTAGCAGTTCGACGCAGCGCCTGTCGCCATCCCCGCAAAGGCAGGGATGGCGGAACGCTCCGTACGTCGCTCACACCTCCAGCACCGGCTCCTTGCCGAACGCCGCGGCGAGCGCCTTGTGGCGCTTCTCCACCGCTTCGCCATAGAGCGCCTCGTCCTCGGGATCGAGACAAAGGGCGAGCGTCTCCTCGTCCATGTGCAGCTCCGAACGCCGGATCGGCGCGGCGACACCGCCCGACAGGCGCTGGCCGAGGCGGATGGCCAGGCCCCAGAGCTTGGCGCGCCACAAGGTGTCGTCGTCGGCGAGCTGCGGCAGCGGCGCCGGCGTGTCGAGCCCGCCGCCCAGCGCGGTATAGAGCGCCTGCCCCAGCGCCGCGCGCCCCATCGAATCGATCGCCACCCAATTGCCATGCAGCGCCGCATCCAGGCCGCGCTCTGCGCGGAACTCGGGATTGGCGTGCCAGCCCACGTCGACGAGCTGGCAGGCGGCGTGGCGCAAGCGGCCCAGCTCGTGCGGCTCGCCGGCGAAGAGCGGCGCGATCCACCGGTCGAGCAGGTCGCCATGCTCCGGGAAACGGCCGAGCCGCTCGCCCTCGTCGCGCGTCGCGGCGATCAGCGGATCCTCCTGGCGCTGCTCGGGCGAAAGCCGCTGGAAGAGCAGCCCCTCGCGCAAGCCATAGGCCGAGACGATCGTGCCCCTGCTGCCAAGCTGCCGGAGCACCACGCCAAGCAGCAGCGCCGCGTCCTCCAGCGAGCCGATACGGGCGCTGGAGATGTTCGGGATCGCCTTCAGATCCGCGCGCGGCATCGCCGCGATCGAGCTGGCCAGCTCGCCGATCCGCGTGACCGCCATCGGATATTGATGCGCGATCGGCAGCGGATAATGCTTCAGGTGCATGTCGAGCCGGGCAAGGCTGCGCCACGAGCCGCCGACAAGATAGAAGGGCAGCCCCTTCCCCCGCCCCTTCCATCCGGCATCGCCGAGCAGCTTGGCGACGCGGCGATCCAGCGCGGTCTTGCCCTCCGCCCGGATCGCCCCGAGCCGGAGCACGCCGAGCGGGAAGGACACGCGATCGGTCACCGTGCCGGCGACCACGCGCACCAGCTCCAGCGAGCCGCCGCCGAGATCGCCGACGATGCCGTCCGCCTCCGGAATGCCCGAGAGCACGCCCAGGCCCGAGGCCATCGCCTCTTCCTCGCCCGACAGCGTCTCGACCTCCAGGCCCAGGCCGCGCGCCGCCTCGATCAGCTCGCGCCCGTTGGAAGCATCGCGCACCGCCGCCGTCGCCACGGTACGCAGCTCGTCAACCTGCATCTCGCGCGCAAGCGTGGCGAAGCGGGCGAGCGCGCCGCGCGCGACGGCAAGGCTGGCGGCGTCGATCGCCCCGGTTTCGGCCAGGCCACGGCCCAGGCCGGCCATCACCTTCTCGTTGAACAGGGTAGCCGGCAGCCGTGCCGAGCCCTGATAGACCACCAGGCGCACCGAGTTGGAGCCGATGTCGATGATCGCGGTGCGGCCCTGAATCCCTTCCGGCCTGGTGCGCGCCCGGCGAAACGGCAGCGTGTTCATGCCTTGGCCTTGGCCTTTGCCGGATCGCGGCGGCGCTTGAGCTGGAGCTTGGGCACCGGCTTGCGCGATTCGAGCGCCGCGCCTCGCCCGGAGAGCGACGGGTTCGTCATGAAATAGCGATGCAGGTTGAAGCTGCCGTCCTCGCCCGGCACGATGCGCGTATAATGCCCGTCGGGCTGGAGCACCCAGCTCTGCTCATTGTCCAGCAGGTTCGCCACCATCACCTGGTCCAGCACCTGGTCGTGCACCGTCTTGTTGAGGATCGGCAGCATGAACTCGACACGGCGATCGAAGTTGCGCTGCATCCAGTCGGCCGAGGAGATGAACAGCCGCGCGCCGTCATTGGGTAGCGCCTTGCCGTTGCCGAACGCCCAGATGCGGCTGTGCTCGAGGAAGCGGCCGACGATCGACTTGACCTTGATGTTCTCGCTCATCCCCGGAACCCCGGGGCGCAGGCAGCAGATGCCGCGGATGATCAGCTCGATCTCCACTCCGGCATTGCTGGCCTCGTAGAGCTTCTCGATCACGGCGGGATCGACCAGCGAGTTCATCTTGGCCCAGATCTGGCCGGGCCGTCCGGCACGGACATGGGCGATCTCGTCGTCGATCAGCTCGACCAGCCGGTTGCGCAGGTCGCGCGGGGAGATGCCGAGCAGCTCCAGCCCGTGCGGCTCCACATAGCCGGTGACATAGTTGAAGATCTGCGCGGCATCGCGACCCACCCGCGGATCGGCGGTGAAGAAGCTGATATCGGTGTAGATGCGCGCGGTGATCGGGTGGTAGTTGCCGGTGCCGAAGTGGCAATAGGTGCGATAGCCATTGCCTTCGCGCCGCACGACCATCGAGACCTTGGCATGGGTCTTCCAGTCGATGAAGCCATAGACAACCTGGACGCCGGCGCGCTCCAGCGCGGTCGCCCAGTACAGGTTCTGCTCCTCGTCGAAGCGCGCCTTCAGCTCGACCACTGCGGTGACGGACTTGCCGGCCTCGGCCGCGGCGATCAGCGCGTTGATGACGGCGGGCTGCTTGCCGGCGCGGTAGAGCGTCTGCTTGATCGCCACCACGTCCGGATCGGCGGCGGCCTGCCCCAGGAAGGAGAGCACGACGTCGAAGCTCTCATAGGGGTGGTGGACGACGATGTCCTTGGCCTTGATCGCCGCGAAGCAATCGCCGCCATATTCGCGGATCCGCTCGGGAAAGCGCGCCGAATAGGGCGTGAACTTCAGGTCGGGCCGGTCCTCGTCGACCAGCATGGCGAGATCGCCGATGCCCAGGAAACCGCCCGTCTCGGTGAGCAGCGCCTCGCTGCCGCCCAGCTCCTCCTTGAGCACCGCCTCCAGCTCGGGCGAGATGCTCTCTTCCATTTCCAGGCGGATCACCCGGCCGCGCCGCCGGCGCTTGATCGCCGAGCGGAAGGTCATGACCAGGTCCTCGGCCTCTTCCTCGATCTCGATGTCGCTGTCGCGCAGCACGCGGAAGGCCGCCGCGCCGAGCGAGGTGTAGCCGGGGAAGAGCAGGTGCGAGAAATGCTTGAGCACCGCCTCGACCGCGACATAGCGCGCCGGATTGCCGGGCAGCCGGACGAAGCGCTTGATCGCGGTGGGCAGCAGCACGAGTTCGCGCACCGGCTCGCGATCCGACTTGCGGACCAGGTCGAAGATCACGCTCGATCCCTGGTTGGGGATGAACGGGAACGGGTGCGCGGGGTCGAGCGCCTGGGGGGTGAGGATCGGGAAGATCTGGTCGCGGAAATGCCCCTCCAGCCAGGTCTCGGTCTCGCCCTCGATGGCATCGGCGTCGAGGACGTGGATGCCGGTCTCGGCCAGGTCCGCGCGGATCGCGGTCCACACCGCCTGCTGGTTGTCAGCCAGCGTCTCAGCCTCGGCGGAGATGGCGGCGAGCTGCTGGCCGGGCGTGAGCCCGTCGGCCGAGCGCGCCTCGACCTTCTGGAGCTGCTGGCCCATCAGGCCCGCCACGCGGACCATGAAGAATTCGTCGAAGTTCGAGCCGGAGATCGACAGGAAGCGCAGCCGCTCGAGCAGCGGATGGGCAGGGTTGGTCGCCTCTTCCATCACGCGGCGGTTGAAGGCGAGCCAGCTGAGCTCGCGGTTGAAGTAACGCGTGGAATTCTCCGGCAATTCGGTCATCTGGGTCCCTTCGACGGCCTGCCTGTTCGCTGCCTTGGCCATCGCCGTTAGTCACCGTCCGTTTCGGTTATGAGACCAGCCGCGGCCAATGTGGCGCGAACCGCGGGGATCGACAAGCGCCGCCCCGCCTCCAGCTCCAGTGCATCGGCAACGCGCAGGATCGCGATATGGCTGCGCTCGATCCGCCTGGCGATCCAGGCGATGACGTCCGGACGGGCATGGAGCAGATGGCGCTCGAATGCGCGCTCCAGCAGCTGGGGGATCAGCGCATCGTCGGGCGGGCCGATCTCGAGCAGGGGCGAGGCGGCGAGGCGCGACTTGAGATCGGGCAGCTTCACCGCCCAGGCGGGCGGCGCGGCCTGGGCCACGATCAGCAGCGGGCGATGCTCGGCCTGGGCCTGGTTCCAGGCATGGAAGACCTCGGCCTCCTTGCCGAGATCGGCATCGTCGAAGATGCGCGCGCCGGTCTTCGACGCGAAGATGCGCGCGAGCAGGCTGCGGCCGGACTTGCGCGGACCGATGAGCAGCGCCGACATGACGGGCCAGGTGCCCCAATGTTCGAGCTGGTGGACGGCGCGGGCGTTGGAGTCGCTGACCAGGAATTCCGTCTCGCGCGCTTCGGGCAGTCCCAGCGGCAGGCGAAGCTGCGTCATCCGCCGTTCGGCGCTTCCGTCGCCTGCGGCGTGGGCGCCGGCTGGGCACCGCCGCCGCCGGCACGCCGGATGCGGAGCACGCCCGGCCCTTCCTGCACGCTCCAGCCCCGCGCCTCCAGCTGCGCGTGCAGCGAGGCGATCTGGCCGTCATAGGAAACGCGCATCACCGAGATGCCGCCCAGCGCCAGGCTGGAGGTGACGGCGGAGCGCACGCCCGGGATGCCGCGCAGCGCCGCCTCGCCGGCATTGACCGAGCCGACATTGGGCGTGTCGAACTGGACGCTGATCGCGGTGCCGGCGGCAACGCTGGGCTCGGGCGTGGGCGTCGCCGCCTCGGTCGCCTCGTCGCTGGGCTTCTCCTCGGCCTTCGCGCCCGGCGGACGAGTGGCGAGAAGCCGGTCGGTGCTGAGCTGGCCGAGCGCGAGCGCCTGCTGATAGGCCTTGTCGAGCCGCTGGACGCCCGCATCCATCAGCGTGTCGAGCGAATCGCCATTGTCCACCCGCAGCGCGAAATCGGCGATCTTCTGGCGATCGGGGCCATGGGTGGCCGAGAAGATGCCGATGATCGGCCCGCCCGGATATTCGCGGCGCAGCTGCACCTCGGCGATCAGCACGTCGGCGGCGCCATATTGATCGAGCACCGAGCGCCACCAGTTGCGGCCGCGGCGCAGCACCTGGCCCGCGTTGAGCAGCATGGAATCGGGGCCGTTGCCCTGCACGCGGACATAGTCGACCGTGCTGCCGCCGCTCTTGAAGCGGTTCCAGGCGCGCGCCCAGGCGGTCTCCCGCTCGAACACCAGGCCCGCGCCGCCCGAATATTCCAGCGGCACGATCAGCATCGGCGGCGACTGGTTCACCGCCACCGAAACGCCCAGGATGCCGCCCGCCTTGTTGCGATCGAACAGCACGCTGAGGCGCGCGATGTAGCGCGTCGGGCCGATCTGCTCCTTCTCGACGACGATGCCGGTGACGAGCGAATCGAGCGCCGAATCGGACATGGCGGAAACCTTGCCGGTCAGCTTGCGCGACAGCATCTCCCAGCCCTTGCGCTGGGCGAGCCGCCAGCCGCCATAGCGCGCGGCATCGGCGTCCTTGCCCTTCACGTCGACATCGACGCCCGACACTTCGAAGCTGCCCGAGGCGTCGATCGGCACGGCGCTGCCGCCGGCGGGCGCCTTGCCGTCCCCTTCGGCGAACACGGCGCCAAGACCCGCAAGCGCGAGCGCGGAAGCGATGCCGATGGTGAGGGATTTGCGGGCAAGGGTCATGCAGCGGCCCTTTTGGCGAAGCGAGCGGGGAAATCCAAGCGTAGATGTAACGCACGGTGTTACTTCCCGTATCGGGAAGATGGCGCTAAGCGCCCGGCATGAGCGACCAGAAGAACTATACCTATGCCCAGGCGGGCGTCTCGATCGCGGCCGGCAACGCGCTGGTCCGCGCGATCGGCCCGCTCGCCAAGTCCACCCGGCGCCCCGGCGCCGATGCCGATCTGGGCGGGTTCGGCGGCGTGTTCGACCTGAAGGCGGCCGGCTTCACCGATCCGCTGCTGGTCGCCGCGAACGACGGCGTCGGCACCAAGCTCAAGCTCGCGATCGATCATGACGCGCATGACGGCGTCGGCGTCGACCTGGTCGCGATGTGTGCCAACGACCTGATCGTCCAGGGCGCCGAGCCGCTGTTCTTCCTCGACTATTATGCCAGCGGCAAGCTGGTGCCCGAGACCGCCGAGCGCGTGATCGCTTCGATCGCCGAGGGGTGCCGCCAGGCCGGTTGCGCGCTGATCGGCGGCGAGACCGCCGAGATGCCGGGCATGTATGCCGAGGGCGATTACGACCTGGCCGGCTTCTGCGTCGGCGCGGTCGAGCGCGACCGGCTGCTCGACGGCAGCGCGATCCGCCCCGGCGACGTGCTCCTCGGCCTGGGCTCGACCGGCGTCCATTCCAACGGCTTCTCGCTGGTCCGCCGCCTCGCCGCCGACAAGGGCTGGAAGATGGATCGCCCTGCCCTGTTCGATCCGGAGGTGATCCTGCTCGACGCGCTGATGGCGCCGACCCGCATCTATGTGCAAAGCCTGCTTCCGCAACTTCGCAACGGCAATATCCGCGGCCTGGCGCACATCACCGGCGGCGGCCTGCTCGAGAATGTCCCGCGCGTGCTGCCCGAGGGCTGCCATGCCCGGATCGACGCCGGTTCCTGGCCCCTGCCCCGGCTGATGGCCTTCCTGCAGGCACAGGGGAACATCGAGCCCGAGGAAATGGCGCGCACCTTCAACTGCGGCATCGGCATGGTCGCGGTGGTGGCGCCCGAGCTGGCGGACGATGTGAAGGAAGCACTCTACGCGGCGGGCGAGGAAGTGTTCGCGATCGGCACCGTCGAGGCGGGCGGGCGCGGCTGCACCGTGTTCGGCGCCGAGGAAGTCTGGAGCGCGCGCGCGGAGTGGTCCGCCACGCACAATGCGTAGGAAGCTCGGCATCCTCATTTCCGGGCGCGGCTCCAACATGGCGGCGCTGGTCGAGGCCGCGAAGGCGCCCGACTGCCCCTATGAGGTCGCGCTCGTCGCCAGCGACAGGCCGGCGGCGGAGGGGCTCGCCTGGGCCGCTGGACAGGGCATCACCACTTTCGCGCAAAGCCCCAAGGGCATCGCCAAGGCCGAATATGAAGCGAGGATCGACGCGGCGCTGCGCCAGGCCGGCGTCGAGGCGATCGCGCTGGCCGGCTATATGCGCCTGCTCAGCGACGAGTTCGTCGCGGCCTGGCGCGGCAGGATCGTCAACATCCACCCCTCGCTGCTGCCCAGGTACAAGGGGCTCGACACCCATGCCCGCGCGATCGCGGCGGGCGACAGCCATGGCGGGGCCTCGGTGCACATCGTCACCGAGGAGCTGGACGGCGGCGAAGTGCTCGGCCAGGCCGAAGTGGCGATCCTGCCCGGCGACACGCCGGAAAGCCTTGCGGAACGCGTGCTCAGGGAGGAACATCGGCTCTATCCACGGATAGTCGCCGAGTTCCTATGCCGCTGAGCCCCGATCCCGACTCCGCCCTTGCCCAGGTCCGCGCGATCGCGCTGGAGCTTCCCGAAGCCGAGGAGCGGCCGAGCCACGGCCAGCCGACCTTCTTCGTCGCCGGCAAGCAGTTCGCCCAGTTCCGCCACGACCATCATGGCGACGGCCGCACCATCGTGGCGGTGAAGACCGCCGACGACGAGGAAGGCCCCAACCTGATCGGCATCGCGCCCGAGACCTATTCCAGGGTGGCTTATTTCGGCATCGGCTGGCTGGGCATCTCGCTCGCCGGGCCCGATATCGACTGGGATTTCGTCGGCGACCGGATCGCGCGCAGCTGGGAACTCGCCGCCCCGCGCCGGCTGCTGGAAGCCGGCGGCCGCTGAAATCGGGCGAACTTCCCCGGAGCCCTGGATATTTTCCCGTTCACCCGAGTTTGTCCCCCAGTTCCCGCCGCGCTGCGGCGGCATGGCGAACGGAGAAAGCATGGGACAGAAGATCTCGCCCGCCGAACCCGCGGAGGATCCGGGAGTCGCGACCGCCGAACAGGGCGTGGTGCTGCTCGACGGCCCCGATGGCGTCGCCATCGCGATGACGCCCCGCGCCGCGGAGGAGACCGGCCGCCGGCTCGTCGCGGCGGCGCACGAAGCCGCCAGCCAGGGCAGCGCCGAGGCGCATCCGAGCTGAGGCCCTTGCACATGTTCCGCAAGCCCCGCGATAAGGGGCGCCGATGATCAAGGTCGCCAGCTACAATATGCGCAAGTCGATCGGCACCGATCGCCGGCGGCGCCCCGAGCGCACGCTGCAAGTGCTGTGCGAGATCGATGCCGACATCGTCGCGCTCCAGGAAGCCGATCGCCGCTTCGGCGAGCGTTCGGCGGTGCTCACCCAGCATCTCCTCGCCGAGCACAGCGACTACAAGCCCGTCCCCCTGGGCACCAAGGCGCGCTCGATGGGCTGGCACGGCAACGCGCTATTGGTGCGCAAGGACGCGCAGATCCTCGATTGCGAGGCGATCCACCTGCCCGCGCTCGAGCCGCGCGGCGCGGTGATGGCCGATCTGCGCCTGTCCGGCGGGCCGGTGGTGCGCGTGGTCGGCATGCATCTCGATCTGTCCGGCCTGTGGCGGCGGCGCCAGGCGCATGCGATCATCACCCATCTCCAGGCGAGCACGCGCCAATATCCGACGATCCTGATGGGCGACCTGAACGAATGGAGCGCCCAGTCCGGCTGCCTGCGCGATTTTGCCGGCCATTTCGCCTTCGCCCCCACCGGCAAGACCTTCCATGCCCGGCGCCCGATGGCACGGCTCGACCGGATCATGGCAAGCCCGGAACTGACCATCACCGATGCCGGCGTGCATGACAGCCTCCAGGCGCGTACGGCTTCCGATCACCTGCCCATCTGGGCGACACTGCAAAAGGCCTGATGACCGAAACCCGCGACAAGGAACTGCGCCTCGCGCTCGTCTGCTACGGCGGCATCAGCCTGGCCGTTTACATGCACGGCATCACCAAGGAGGTGTGGCGCCTCGCCCGCGCCAGCTGCGCCGAGCGCGACGGCGCGGACGGGCGGCCCGACGTGTATCGCGAGCTGATCGAGGAAATCCGCGAGACCTCGGGCGTCAATCTGCGGGTGCTGGTCGATATCCTGGCCGGCGCCAGCGCGGGCGGCATCAACACGGTGTTCCTGGCCCAGGCCATCGCCACCGGCCAGTCGCTCGATCCGCTCACCGACCTGTGGATGGACAATGCCGATGTCGAGGCGCTGCTCGAGCCGCGCCAGCGCCCTTCGCATCGCTTTGCCAAGATCTGGGCGGTGCCGATCGCCTGGCTGGTCGCCAATCGCTCCAAGACCGTGGACGAGACGGTCGCGGTGGAGGCGCGCGACGAAGTGCGGCTGAAGCTCGAACATTTCGTCCGCTCGCGCTGGTTCGAGCCGCCGTTCGGCGGCAAGCGGCTGGCCAACACCATCCTCGACGCCTTCGCCGCCATGGCCCGAAGCCCCAGGGACAAGCGCCTGCTGCCCGACGGCCAGCCGCTCGACCTGTTCGTCACCGTCACCGATTTCCGCGGCCATCCCGAGGCGCTGCGGCTCAATTCGCCCACATCGGTGATCGAGAACGAGCACCGGCTGGTCTTCTCCTTCACCGATCACGGCCTGCCGGGCGAGCGCTTCGCCGATGCCGCGAGCCTGACCTTCGCGGCGCGGGCCACCTCCAGCTTCCCCGGCGCCTTCCCGCCGATGACGGTGGACGAGATGGACGAGCTGCTCGCCGAGCGGAAACAGGCCTGGCCGCAACGCGACGCCTTCCTGGAACGCGTCCTGCCGCGCCAATGGGCGGACAACCGCGCCGAGAAGGCGATCCTGATCGACGGATCGGTGCTGGCCAACGCGCCCTTCCGCCCGGCCATGGAAGCGCTCAAGGAACGCCCCGCCCGCCGCCAGGTCGACCGGCGCTTCATCTTCGTCGACCCCTTTCCCAATTTCCGCTTCGACTTCTACGGCACCGAGGCGGACAAGAAGCCCGGCTTCTTCGCCACGATCATCGGCGCCCTTTCCGAGCTGCCGCGCGAGCAGCCGATCCGCGACAATCTCGACGAGATCGCCCGGCGCTCGCACCGGATCGAGCGGATGCTCGCCATCGTCACCGAGATCCGCGCCGAAGTGGAAACCCAGGTCGAGGCGCTGTTCGGCTATACGCTGTGGCTCGATTATCCCACCCCCAAGCGGCTCGCGACATGGCGCCGCCGCGCCCAGGTCGCCGCTGCGGCGAAGGCCGGCTATGGCCACACCGCCTATGGCCTGCTGAAAGTGGAAGGCGCGATCGACCGCACCGCGCGGCTGCTCTACACGGTCGGCGAGCAGCATGGCCCCGAGCGGCTGCACGAGATCCGCGAGGCGCTGGCCGCCACGGTCCAGTCGCGCGGCGCCGACCGGTTCGGCGCGACGCTTTCCAACGGCGCCTCGCCCGAGACGCTCGAATTCCTGCGCGCCCACGATCTCGGCTTCCGCATCCGCCGCCTGCGCCTGCTCGCGCGCCGGCTCACCGAGATCGACCTGCCGACCAGCCATGGCATGCTGCGGCCGATGCGCGAGGCGATCTATGATTCGCTCGCAACCTATCTCGAGCTCAAGCGCGCCGACACCTATGCGGACCTGCGCGACGAGATCAGGATGATGACCGACGATGCCGGGCCGATGCTCGACCGGCTGGCCGAGCGGATGCAGCTGAAGAAGCTCGACGGAGAGACCGATGCGCGGCTGGCCGAAGGGCTGAGCACCCTGGCCAAGGAGCAGCGCCGCCCGCTGCTCCTTTCGCATCTGGGCTTTCCCTTCTACGACATCGCCACCCTGCCCCTGTTGCAGGGCGAGGGCGTGGACGAGTTTGATCCGATCCGGGTCGATCGCATCGCTCCCGACGACGCCACGGCGATCCGCGCGGGCGGTGCCGAGGCGACGCTTAAGGGGATCCAGTTCAACAGCTTCGGCGCGTTCTTCAGCCGCGCCTATCGCGAGAACGACTATCTCTGGGGGCGCCTGCACGGCGCGGACCGGCTGATCGACATCGTGCTCTCGACGCTCGACCCCGGGAACCGTCCGTCCGAGGAGCGCGCGGCGGCGATCAAGCGCCGGGCATTTCACGCCATCCTCGACGAGGAGGAGAAGAGACTGACGAAGATCCCGGGCCTGTTCGCGGAGCTGCGGGCGGAGATCGGCTAGCCCCATGGCGCGATGCTGCCGATCTCGTTGTTGTTTCGCTTGCGAGGCGCGTGCCGGCTCCTAGGGATCCGGGAATGACGACCAGTCCCGCGAAGAAGAGATCCACAGGCCCCGTCACGATCCCGGAACCGGTATCCGACCTGACCGACTTCATCGGCAAGGTGATGGCCTATGCGGCGGCGGAACCGCTCTTCAAATGCTATCGGGGGCAACGGGATTCGTCCTGGGAGAATATTCCAGGGCTCTTCCGCCCCGATCTGAAGAAGCTCGAGGAATGCGAGAAGCGGGCGATCCGCGACCTGATCTCCGTGCATCCGCACGAGTTCGGCGGCGACCAGTCGATGTTCGACCGGCTGGTGCGGATGCAACATTTCGGCTTGCCGACGCGGCTGATGGACGTCTCGCGCAACCCGCTGGTCGCGCTGTATTTCGCCACCGATCCCGGGCCGGAGGGCAGTCGGAGCGACAGCATGGTCACCGCCTTTGCGGTGCCGGAAGGGCGCGAGAAATATTTCGACAGCGATTCGGTCAGCTGCCTGGCCAATCTCGCCAACATGACCAAGGAAGAGAAGGCCGAGATCATCGCAATTCGCGAAGGCCGGGTGAAAGGGACCGACAAGGAAGCCGAGCGGGACCGCGTGAATGCAAAGCAGGTCTATAAGCGGCTCCACCGGTTCATTCAGGTGGAAAAGCCGCATTTCCTGCCGATCATCGACCCGATCGACCTGTTCAAGCCCTATTATGTCCATCCCAAGATGAGCAATCGCCGTATCCTGTCGCAGGCGGGCGGGTTCATCATCTATGGGCTGAAGCCGCCGAAGCAGATCAATTTCGCCCATCTGATCCAGGAAACGCGTTTCATCGTTCCCGCCAGGGCCAAGCCCGGCATCCGCGCCGCGCTCGAATTGCTGGGCATCACCGAAAGCACGCTGTTCCCGGAGATCGACAAGGCGGCCAAGCGGATCGAAGCGAGCTATACCAGGCCGTAGGGGCCGGGCGGGCGACGCGATCCCATTTCCGGCCGAGGCTGGCCAAACCGCCCTTCCCGGCATAGAACCACTCCCGCCTCACGCAGGAAGGGAGAGGAATGCGGTTTCTGAAGGTGCTGTTCTGGCTGTTGCTGGGCGGCCTTGTCGCTGGCTTCGTGATCTACAATGGCGACGAGCGCGTGAACGTGCACCTGTGGAGCGGCCTGATCGCCGATTTCAGCCTGCCGCTGCTCCTGATCCTCGTGTTCCTCGCCGGGCTGTTGCCGGTGCTGCTCGCCTATCACGCGCTCCGCTGGCGGATGCGCCAGCGGATCACCGGGCTCGAGCGCGCCCTGAACGACCTGCGCGCGATCAACGCGATGCCCGAGCCGGCGGCCATGCCCGTACCCGCGCCGGCGGCGACCCCGCCCCAGACGGCCCTGCCGCTGGGAGACGTGCAATGAGCCCGGTCTATGTCGCGATCGACACCCCGGATCTGGAGCGCGCCAGGGCCATCGCCACGCGCGTCAAGGCCCATGTCGGCGGGATCAAGCTCGGCCTCGAATTCTTCATGGCGAACGGTCGCGCCGGCATCCACGAGATGCACGAGATCGGCCTGCCGATCTTCCTCGACCTCAAGTTCCACGACATTCCCAACACCGTCGCCAAGGCGATCCAGGCGTTGCGCCCGCTGGAGCCCGCGATCCTGACCGTGCACGCCGCGGGCGGCCGCGCCATGCTCGAGGACGCCAAGGCGGCGGCGCCCGTGGGCACCAAGGTGGTGGCGGTGACGATGCTCACCAGCCTGGACGACAGCGACCTGGTCTCGGTCGGCCTCAGGCCCGATCCGCACGAGCAGGTGATGCGCCTGACGGAACTCGCCAAGTCGGCGGGCGTCGACGGCATCGTCTGCTCCGGCAACGAAGTCGCCGCCGCCAAGGCGCTGTGGCGCGACGGCTTTTTCGTCATTCCCGGCGTCCGCCCGGCCAATGGCGCGGTGGGCGACCAGAAGCGGGTGGTCACGCCGCGCGCCGCGCTCGATGCCGGCGCGTCGATCCTGGTGATCGGCCGCCCCATCACCCAGGCCCAGGACCCCGACCTGGCCGCGCGCGAGATCGAGGCGACACTATAGCAGGAGGCAGGGATGATGCGGATCGCGAGTTTCGGACTCTTCGGCCTTTTCCTCGCCTTCTCCAGTCTTCGCGCCGCCTCTCCGCCGCAATCGGCCAGCTTCGACTGCGCCAGGGCCAGCCACCCGCTGGAGAAGACGATCTGCGCCAGCCCGAAGCTGCGCGCGCTCGATGGCGAGGTCGCGGCGCTCTACAAGGCCAGGCTCGCCATCCTGTTCGACAAGCAGGCCTTCCGGGGCCAGCAACGGGACTGGCAGCAGATCCTGCGCACCCGCTGCGCAAAGGCGTGCGATCCCGCTTCGGTGGAGCGCGACTATATCGTCCAGCGCGATTCCCTGCGCAGCTTCGGCGAGGAGCTGTGGGAAGCCAGCTACAAGACCGCCAATATCGCCCAGCTGACGATCAACCATATCGACGCACGGCAGTTCGATTTCGCGCTGCGCCGAGATCTCGACGGCAAGGCGCTTTGCAAGCTGCCGGCCGGCGATGGCGAGGCCGGCGCGATCGCCACCCTCGCCTCGCCCGCCAAGGCGAGCTGGGCCGCCGGCGCGTGCAGGATCGACTTCGCGCTGACGCGCGACGCCAATGGCCATGTCACGCGGATCGACGCCATGGCGTCGGCGGGCTGCAAGCGCTATTGCAAGGGAAGTTACGGCCTGAGCGACGCCTTCCTGCCCGCCAACAACTGGGTCGCCAGCAATCAGTGAGTGCCGTCGTTGAGGACGGCGAACACCTTTCCATAATCCCCCCGCGCCTCGGCGAAGCGGAGGAACTTGACGCGCTCGGTCAGGTTCTCGGCGGCGCCCGCCTCGAGCTGGGCCATGGTCTCGGCGATATAGTCGGCGAGCGGCATCGAATTGGGGTTCTCGGCATGGCCGGGCATCAGGTCGGTCGCCACCGCCGGTGGGGCGATCTCGATCACTTCGACATTGGTGCCCTTCAGCTGGTGGCGCAGCGACTGGGTCCAGCTGTGGATCGCCGCCTTGGTCGCGCAATAAGTGGGCGTCGTCGTCAAGGGGACGAAGGCGAGGCCCGAGCTCACCGTGGCGATGGTCGCCCGGGGCCGGGCGAGCAGATGGGGCAGCAGCGCGGCGTTGAGGCGCAGCGGCCCGAGCAGATTGGTGGCGATCGTCGCCTCGCCGATGGCGAGGTCCGATCCCGGCGCGGCGAGATGCTCGGCCTGCATGATCCCGGCATTGTGGATCACCACGTCCAGCGCCGGATGCGCCGTGACGATGTCGCGGGCGAAGCGGGCGATGTCATCCGCATCGGCCACGTCGAGCGTCGCGGTGGCGATACCCGGATTGGCGGCGGCGACTTCCTCCAGCGCGCTCGCACGGCGGCCGGAGACGATCACCTTGTTGCCCCGCGCGTGCAGCGCCTCGGCGAGCGCGCGGCCGATGCCCGAGCCGCCGCCGGTGATCAGGATGGTGTTGCCGGTCATGTCCATGTCGGGTTCCTTTCCGCGAATGCCTGGACGCTGAATATCGTATCGTGGTACCCATTGGGGAGTAGGCACCCAGAACATTCATACATACCATCTGGAAACCATGGCTGATTACGACCCCCATCGCTATCCCGATCTCGATCCCCGGGTGGAAGCGCTCGTCACCGAGATCATCGGCCGCGTCGCCGACAAGTGGACGATGATCGTGCTCGAGGCGCTCGCCGAACATGGCGAGCTGCGTTTCTCGAAGCTGCGCGCCGAATGCAGCGGGATCAGCCAGAAGATGCTGACCCAGACGGTGCGCCAGATGGAACGCGACGGGCTGCTGATCCGCACCGTTCATCCGGTGATCCCGCCGCATGTCGACTATCGGCTCACCGAGCTGGGCGGCAGCCTGGCCGAGGCTTTTTGCGGCGTGTGGGTCTGGGCGGCCCGCAATCTGGAACGGATCGAGGCGTCGCGCGCCGCCTTCGACGCGCGAGCGGCGGAGTAGACGCTTGCCAAAGGCGCCCCGGCATCCGACAGAGCCGGCCATGTCCGACAAGCTGACGATCCGCCCCGCCACGCCAGCCGACCTGCCCGCCCTCCACCGGGTGATCGAGCGCGCCTATCGCGGCGATGCGGCGCGCGGAGGCTGGACGCATGAGGCCGATCTGATCACCGAAGGCAGCCGCACCGAGCTGGCGACGCTGGAGGCGATCCTGGCCGATCCCGCCCAGCGGCTGCTGGTGGCCTTGGACGACAATGGCCCGATCGGCTGCGTCCAGGTGACGGACAGGGGCGATCGCCTCGCCTATCTCGGCCTGCTCTGCGTCGACCCGCTGCTCCAGGCCGGCGGGCTGGGCAAGCGGCTGGTCGCGGCGGCGGAGGATTGCGCGCGCGATGTGTTCGGCACGGCGCGGATGGAGATGACGGTGATCGACTCCCGGGTCGAGCTGATCGCCTATTATGCGCGCCGCGGCTATGCGAGCTCGGGCGAGAAGCGCGATTTCGTGATCCCGCTCGATCCGCCGCTGTTCATGGACGTGCTGGTCAAGAACCTCTGAAGTCCTTCAGGAAATCGGCGATCTCGCGACGATTGCCGAGCCAGGCGAATGCGCCGGAATAGCCCTCCAGCATCGCCTCGACCCGCGGCAGCGTCCTGAGGCGGAACAGCAGGACATAGCCGAGAAAGCCGAGGTCGAAACGCTCCGGGCAGCCCTCCGCCATGTCCGGGCGCACCTTGCCGAGATGGCCGAGGATCCTGCGAATCACGCGCCAGAAGCAGCGCAGCGGCGACAGGTCGAGCAGCACCACCTTGTCGGCGGCGGCGAGACGGACCGGAAGCGTGCCGGCATAGGTGCCGTCGATGATCCAGCGCGGGCGGGCGGCAAGCGCCCGCACCTGCGCGTGCCAGGTCTCCGCGTCCGGCTCGACCCAGCCCGGCCGCCAGTAGAGCTGGTCGAGATGATGGACGGGCAGGCCGGTCCGCTCGCCGAGCTGGCGCGCCAGCGTCGACTTGCCGCTGCCCGGCGATCCGATGACGAGAATGCGTTCGGCCATGGAATTTCCTAGCGGCCTTGGCTGGTGACGTCGCGGCCTTATCGCCCTAAGGCGGCCGCATGCCTGTTACCGCCAAGATCTGCGGCCTGTCCACGCCCGAGACGCTCGATGCCGCCATTGCCGGCGGGGCGAGCCATGTCGGCTTCGTGTTCTTCCCGCCGTCGCCGCGCAATCTCGGCTTCGACCAGGCGCGGGCGCTGATCCGGCGCGTGCCGGCGCATGTCGGCACGATCGGCGTGTTCGTCGATCCCGACGAAGCGCTGCTCTCGGCGGCGCTCGCCACCGGCATCCAGGCGGTGCAGCTCCACAAGACCTCCGCCGAACGCGCCGCCGCGATCCGGCTGCGCGTTCCGGTCTGGGCCGCCATCCCCGTGAAGATCCGCGCCGATATCGGCCAGGCGGCCGCCTATCGCGACGCGGCCGACCGCATCCTGTACGACGCCAGGACTCCCGACGGCGCCGCGCTGCCCGGGGGCATGGGCCTGCGCTTCGACTGGAAGCTGCTCGAGAACATTCCCCAGCCGCTGCCCTGGGCGCTGTCCGGCGGGCTCGATGCCGGCAATGTCCGCGAGGCAGTGGGCGTCACCGGCGCCAGGCTGGTCGACGTCTCCTCGGGCGTGGAGCGTGCGCCGGGCGTCAAGGATGTTGCCAAGATCGCCGCATTCCTCCAAGCGGTGGCGCAATGTTGAGGCCGTTCGCCCCTGTCCGCATCGGATTTCGATGGCGCTGATCGCTAGCTCCCAAGCCCGCATCCGCCATCCGAACCCATGAGAGACGCAATGACCGATACCACCACGCTGCCCAACAGCCTGCGCAATCTTCCCGACGAGCATGGGCATTTCGGCCAGTTCGGCGGCCGCTTCGTCGCCGAGACGCTGATGCCGCTGATCCTCGAGCTCGAGCGCGAATATCGCGCGGCCAAGGCCGATCCCGTCTTCCAGGCCGAGTTCGACGACCTGCTCGAGCATTATGTCGGCCGGCCGAGCCCGCTCTATTTCGCCGAACGGCTGACCGAGCATTTCGGCGGGGCGAAAATCTACTTCAAGCGCGAGGAACTGAACCACACCGGCGCGCACAAGATCAACAACTGCATCGGCCAGATCCTGCTCGCCCGCCGCATGGGCAAGACGCGGATCATCGCCGAGACGGGCGCGGGCCAGCATGGCGTCGCCACCGCCACCGTCGCCGCCAGGTTCGGCCTGCCCTGCACGATCTTCATGGGCGCCAAGGATGTCGAGCGCCAGAAGCCGAACGTCTTCCGCATGAAGCTGCTCGGTGCCGAGGTGCATCCGGTGACGAGCGGGGCCGAGACGCTCAAGGACGCGATGAACGAGGCCCTTCGAGATTGGGTCGCGAACGTCCACGACACCTTCTACATCATCGGCACGGCGGCGGGCCCGCACCCCTATCCCGAGCTGGTCCGCGACTTTCAGAGCGTGATCGGCACCGAGGCGCGCGAGCAGATCCAGAAGGCCGAGGGGCGCCTGCCCGACCTGCTGATCGCCGCGGTGGGCGGCGGATCGAACGCGATCGGGCTGTTCCACCCGTTCCTCGACGATGCCGATGTGGCGATGATCGGCGTCGAGGCCGCCGGGCACGGCATCGAGACCGGCCAGCACGCCGCCAGCCTGACCGGCGGCGCGCCGGGCATCCTGCACGGCAACCGCACCTATCTGCTCCAGGACGAGGACGGCCAGATCACCGAGGCGCATTCGATCTCGGCGGGCCTCGACTATCCGGGCATCGGCCCCGAGCATAGCTGGCTGCACGAGAGCGGCCGGGTCGCGTATCTGCCCGTCACCGACCAGCAGGCGCTCGACGCCTTCCAGCTCTGCTGCAAGCTGGAGGGGATCATCCCCGCGCTGGAAAGCGCGCACGCGCTCGCGGCACTGGAGACCAAGGCGCGCGAGATGGGCCCGGACCAGATCATCGTGGTCAATGTCTCGGGCCGCGGCGACAAGGACATCTTCACCGTGGCGGATGCGCTGGGATTCGAGCTGTGAGACGGGTCGGCTTGAGCCTGATACGCGGCGGCTTGCTGGCTGGCATTGCCTTCCTGCTGTTTCTCTGGAGCCTGGGTACGCCATTCATGGCTGCCTGGAGGAATGCATGGATCGCGGCTTGTGTGACAGAGGCGGGAGGCCCGTATTATTGTTTTGATTGCGATCCCCATGGCTGCGGTTCGTGGTTCAACACATGGTTCGGCAGCCTACCAGTTCTCGGCATGCTGGCCCTTCTGATCGGTGGGGCATTATTGTTCGGCGTCGGCACGGCGCATGCCCGTCGGCGCATGATGGCGGAGAAGGAATCATGAGCGATCGTCTGGCCGCCGCGTTCGCCGCCGCACGCGCGCAGTATCGCGCCGCGCTGGTCACCTTCATCACCGCCGGCGATGGCGACACTGCCGCCAACCTCGACGCGCTCGTCGCGGGCGGTGCCGATGTGATCGAGCTGGGCATGCCCTTCACCGATCCGATGGCCGATGGCCCGGCGATCCAGGCCGCCAACCTGCGCGCGCTCGCCCGGGGCACGCGCACCGCCGACGTGCTGGCGATCGTCAGCGGCTTCCGCACGCGCCATCCGGACGTGCCGCTGGTGCTGATGGGCTATGCCAACACCATGACCCGCCCCACCCCCACGGCCTTTGCCGAGGCGGCGGCTCGGGCAGGCGCGGACGGCGTCATCATCGTCGACATCCCGCCCGAGGAGGCCGCCGAGGTCGCTTCCTTCACCGCCAACGGCATCGACGTGATCCGCCTCGCCACGCCCACCACCGATGCCGCGCGCCTGCCGGCGGTGCTCGAAGGCGCGAGCGGGTTCCTCTATTATGTCTCGGTCGCCGGGATCACCGGGTTACAACAGGCCGCCCAGGCTTCGATCGAAGATGCCGTCGCGCGCCTGAAAGCCGCCACCGATCTGCCCGTCGCGGTCGGCTTCGGCGTCCGCACGCCCGAACAGGCGGAAGCGATCGCCCGGGTGGCCGACGGCGTCGTCGTCGGCTCGGCGATCGTGGAGCTGGTTGGAAAACACGGAGCAGATGCGCCGGAGCAGATCCGCGCCTATATCCGCTCCCTCAAGACGGCCGTGGAAGCCGCAAGGAAAGAAGTCGCATGAGCTGGATCGATCGCGTCCGCAACGTCCTGGCCTTCACGCCCAAGAAGGAAACTCCCGACAATCTCTGGCACAAGTGCAAGGGATGCGGGCAGATGACCTTCATGAAGGAGCTGGAAGCGAACCAGCATGTCTGCCCGCATTGCGATCATCACGATCGCATCGGTCCGGCCGAGCGCTTCCAATATCTGTTCGACGAGGGCAGCTACACGGTGCTGCCCAGCCCCAGGGTGGCGGAGGATCCGCTCAAGTTCCGCGACCAGAAGCCCTATCCGGCGCGCCTCAAGGCGGCGCGGACCAGCACCGGCGAGCAGGACGCGTTCCTCAACGCCTCGGGCACGATCCTCGGCCGCAAGGCCGTGATCGGCGTGCAGGACTTCGCCTTCATGGGCGGCTCGATGGGCCAGGCCGTGGGCGAGGCGTTCATCCAGGGCGTGGAGGCGGCGATCGCCGCGCGGGCGCCCTATATCGCCTTCACCGCATCGGGCGGCGCGCGCATGCAGGAGGGCATCCTCTCGCTGATGCAGATGCCGCGCACCACCGTGGCGATCGAGATGCTCCATGATGCGGGCCTGCCCTATATCGTTGTGCTGACCGACCCGACCTCGGGCGGGGTGATGGCGGCCTATGCGATGCTGGGCGACGTCCAGATCGCCGAGCCGCGCGCCATGCTGGCCTTTACCGGCCGCCGCGTGATCGAGAACACGATCCGCGAGAAGCTGCCCGACGATTTCCAGACCTCGGAATATTATCGCGAGCACGGCCTGATCGACATGGTCACCCACCGCAAGGAACTCCGCGCGACGCTGGGCCAGCTCATCGGCCTGCTGTGCGAGGGGAAGAAGGCGGCGTGACATGATTTTCCCTCTCCCCGTTTGCGGGGAGAGGGCTAGGGAGAGGGGCATGAATCGCCAGTTCTCCGCATTCCCCCTTTCCCCGGCCCTCTCCCCCAACGGGGAGAAGGAATGATGGCCGACCACGCAATCTCCTCCGACCCGCACGTCCAACGCCAGCTCGACCGGCTCGGCGCGCTCTCGCCCGGTGCCGACATTCTCGGGCTCGAGCGCATCACCCGGCTGCTCGAGCGCGTCGGCAATCCGCAGCTGGCGCTGCCCCCGGTGCTCCATGTCGCCGGCACCAACGGCAAGGGCTCCACCTGCGCCTTTCTGCGCGCCGCGATCGAGGCCGCCGGCCTGCGCGCGCATGTCTATTCGAGCCCGCATCTCGTGCGCTTCAACGAGCGGATCCGGCTCGCCGGCTCGCTGATCGAGGACGCCATGCTCGCGCCGCTGCTCGAGGAAGTGCTGGATGCCGGCGGCGATATCGGGGCGAGCTTCTTCGAAGTGACCACCGCCGCCGCCTTCCTCGCCTTTGCCCGGGTGCCGGCGGATGCACTCATCCTCGAGGTCGGCCTGGGCGGGCGGCTGGATGCCACCAATGTCGTGGCGCGGCCGGCAGTGACCGGCATCGCCCAGCTCGGCATCGACCATCAGGCGTTTCTGGGCGACACGCTGGAGAAGATCGCCGCGGAAAAGGCCGGCATCGCCAAGCCGGACGTGCCGCTGGTGACGATGCGCTATGCCCCCCACATCGCCCAGATCGTCGCGGTCGCCGGCGCGCCGGTGTTCGCGCAGGGGACGGCGTGGGACTTCGAAGTGCGCGGCGACCAGCTCCACTATGGCGATGCCCGGGGCGCGGTGGAGACCGCCCTCCCCCTCCTGGCCGGGCCGCACCAGCCCGCCAACCTGGCGCTCGCCATCGCGATGCTGCGGCACCAGCAGGCCCTGGCCGTGCCCGACGAAGCGCTTGGCGCGGCCCCCGGCAATGCCCGCTGGCCCGCGCGCATGCAGAAGCTGGGCGACGGCCCGCTCCTTCGCCTCCTGCCCCCGGGCAGCGAATTGTGGCTCGATGGCGGGCACAACGAAGCCGCCGCCGCGGCGGTGAGCGCCACGCTCGCCCAGGTCGCACGGGGCCGCCCGGTGCAGCTCGTGCTCGGCATGCTCGCCAACAAGGACGCCCGGGGCCTGCTCGCCCCCTTTGCGAAGCACGCCGCGAAACTGCATGCGGTGCCGGTCCCGGGCCATGAACATCATCCGCCCGCACGACTTGCCGAAGCGGCGCAGGGGCTCGGCATCCCGCACGCTGCAGTAGCGCCCGACGTGCCCCGCGCGCTCACCGCCATCGCCCGCGAAGGCGGCGCGCCGGTGGTGCTGGTGCTGGGCTCGCTGTACCTGGCCGGCACGGTGCTCGAGGCGAATGGGGAAATGCCCTACTAGGGCCAATCGACGTTCAGGCTAAGCGCGTGGTTTGGCGGGGAACACGTCGAACCAACCTCCTTCGTCACCCTGAACTTGTTTCAGGGTCCAACGTGCCACCAGCGATAGCGCCGGTGGAGAATTGGATGCTGAAACGAGTTCAGCATGGCGGAAGAGCGGGAGGCTTCGACATTCAACTTCCTCCCTCGCCACCGGGAATGACGGTTGCAGGAATATGCGTGCCCAACCGGAGGCGAACCATGTGAGCCTCCGCGCAGCCGCGCCTCGCCCGCGGCGAACCGTCCGCCGCAAACCCCTTTATTGCGATTGACTATCAATAGCGGATGGGCAAGATTTCCGATCACAGCGATCGGAGTCCTCATGACCGTCAGTGCCACGCTCACCGCCCTGCCCGAACTCCAGCCCGAGGATCCCGGTGCGCGGCTGCTGCTGTTCGGGGTCCGCCAGATGGGCGCGCACGGTATCCATGATGCCTGCACCGCGCATGCCTTTGTCACGGCATTCGGCAAGAGCTTCCGGCGCCCGCTCGTGCTGTTGCGCGCGCTGATGCAGGAAATGTCGGCGCTATCGGCCGGGCCGATCCAGATCGCGCCCTGGTGCTGCGCGCGGATGACCGGGGCGGAATCCGCGCTGCTCCAGATCCTCGCCCGGGTGCGCACCCAGCCCCAGGTCTCGGCGGTGCTGCTCGCCGACATGCTCGGCGTGCGCGACGCGACGGGCGTGCTGATCACCGCCCATGCCCTTGCCAACAGCTTCGCCGATATGGGGCTGGCGCTCGATCAGTGAAGCGCGTCGGGCGGCAGCCTGAGGTCGGTCAGCAGCCAGTTCGCGCCGTGCAGCCGGAACTCCAGCGCCGCCCCGTCCTTGCGGGTCAGCAGGAAGCGCCCGAAGGCGACGCGGCGATAGCGCATCTCGTTCGCCTTGAGCTTGATCGTGCCCGGGCGCGCGGTATCGGCCAGCGGCGCCGCGGCGAAGATGAAGCGCATCCCCTCGGGCGAGACCGCCGCATCGACCACGGTATCGGCGATCCCGGCACGGACCAGCGCATCCAGCATGCCGCCGCCCTCGCCGCCCGCCCGCGCCGCGAGCTGCGCCTTCACGCTCTCCCGCACCTTCGGGAAATCGATATGGCGCGCCAGCGCGTCGACGTCGCGCGCCTCGGCCGCGTGCTTCATCTGCCACAGCGTGTAATAGGGCGATCCCCAGACCCAGCCGCCAGCCGCGAACAGGATCAGGACCAGCAGCGCGATCAGCCAGCGTTTCTTCACGCCGCCACGCCCCTCGCGCGCAATTCCGCCAGCGCATCCATCGCCCAGCGATACATGTCCGCCTCCGCCGCGCGCTGCTGGCGATCCATGCGCTTCATCCGTTTCTCCACTTCTTCCAGCACCGTCAGCGCCTTGCGGTCCCAGCCCTGCGCGATCAGCAGCGCGGCATAGCGGCAGCGCGCCTCCTCGCCCGGCAGGCGGGTGACGACATCGGCATAGAGCTCGAGCGCCTCTTCCGGGTGGCCGAGATGCTCGAGCAGCTTGGCGCGCAACAGGATCCGGCGATCGCGATCGCTCTGGCCGAGCGGCTCGGGCGCGGCGTCGAGCAGCGCCAGCGCCTCCGTGCTCTGGCCGGCTTCGTAGAGCGCGTCGGCGAGCTTGCCCTGGGTCCGCACATCGGGCTCGCCCGCGGTCATGCGGATCGATTCGCGATAGAGCGGCACCGCCTCGCCGTGCCGGCCGAGCCCGGCCAGAGCATCGGCGACGCGCAGCCGGTTGGCGGCGGTATCGGCCAGCTCCAGCGCGGCGTGCGCGGCGCGCAGCTCGCGTTCGGGGTCGAGCGTCGCCACCGCCCTGGCCCGCGCGGTGCGCACGTGCCGGTTCTGGCCCAGGCCGGGCAGGATCTCGACGAAGAAATAGGCGATGGCGCTGACCACGGGCAGGAAGATCAGCGCGGTCACCCACATCGGGTTGCCGCCGCGCCGCATCAGATGGACGATACACGCCACCTGCAGCCCGATGATAAGCAGATAGGGCATCAGGCGCCGGCGCCTTCCGGCGTCGAGGCGATCGGCTCGCCCTTGGGCAGCGGCGCCGGGCGCCACCATTCGATCAGCACCAGCACCACCGCGATCATGCCGAGCCCGGCGGTCACGTAGAAGATATTGGCATAGCCATGCTTCTCGATCGCCTCGCCCACCGCGGCGCGGCCGAGCGCGCCGACCAGGAACGTCATCGAGGAGAGCAGCGCATATTGCACGGCGCTGTATTCGCGCGAGGTGATCGAGGAGATATAGGCGATGAACGCCGTGCCGGCGAGGCCGCCCGCGATGTTCTCGCCCGAGATCGCCAGCATCAGCCGGATCATCCGCGGATCGATGCCGACATGATCGAGCATGAGCAGGTGCGCGAACCCGTCGATCCCGGGCCCGCCCAGCGCCAGATCGGCATAGAGCAGGTTCGATGCGGCCGCGACGATGCCGCCCACCAGCAGGGTCGGCAACCGGCCGATCGACGCGAGCATCACCCCGCCGATCGCCACGCCGAGGATCGTCATCACCACGCCGAACACCTTGGAGGCAAAGGCGACCTCGTCGTTCGTATAGTGGAGGAAGTCGAGATAGAAGGGGAAGGCGAAGGGCGCCCAGATCGAATCGGCGATCCGGTAGAGCAGGATCAGCGCGAGGACGAGGATCGCCCCCCAGCGCAGCCGCTGGACGATCTCGGCCAGCGGCAGGATCAGCGCGCGATAGCTGTGGTTGGCCGCTGCCCGCAGCGCGCTCGGCGCGGGATCCACGCCTTCGACATGCCGCGGCAGCCGGTTGGTCCAGCCCGCGACCAGCGCCGGCAGGATGACGGTCGCGACGATGATCCACGGCCCCCAGACCTGGGTGAACGCGCCCGCGGACGGCGCCGGCACGCCGGGCACCGGCGGGCGCAGCGCCGCGATCATGAAGCTGCCGAGCATGTAGATCGCCCAGGCCCAGCAGACCGCCACGATCCCCAGCGCGACGGCGCGCTGGCCGGCGGCGGGCACCGAATGGCCGGCCAGCGGCGACGCCTCGTCGGCGGCGTTGCGCTCGGCCTCGGGCGTGAACAGCGTCATCACCAGCGCGCCGATCATCACCACGCCGAAGCCGATATAGACGGTCGGCCAGCTCACCCGCGCCGCCAGGATCAGCGCCAGGGCGCCGCCGGTCAGCGCCGCCAGCCGGTTGCCCAGCTGGTAGATCGCCGAGAGCAGGTCGACGGTCGCCGATTCGTCGGCGATCTCGATCCGCCAGGCGTCGATCACGACGTCCTGGGTCGCGGACAGGAAGGCCGCGATCACCGCCAGCCCGGCGAAGCTGCCGATCGCGGTCAGCGGATCGGTGAGCGCCAGCCCGCAGAGCAGCACCGCCAGCCCGGCCTGGCAGAGCACCAGCCAGGAGCGGCGCCGGCCCAATTGCCCGATCAGCGGCAGCCGGGCCCGGTCGACCAGCGGCGACCACAGGAACTTGAAGGCATAGGCCAGGCCGATCCACGAGAGCACGCCGATCGTGGCCAGGCTCACCTTGAGCTCGCCCAGCCAGGCGTTGAGCGTGCCGATCAGCAGCACGAAGGGCAGGCCCGATGCGAACCCCAGCACCAGCATCGCCGCCGTCTTGCGGTTACGCATCGCCGCGCGCAGCAGCGCCCAGCCTTTCAATTTGTCGCTCACCTTGCACCCTCGCTGTGTTGGGTGGAAACTAGCCGAAAATATCGGGAAGGCCAGAGGAGAGCATGGCATGAACGCGCCGACCGAAGGACAGCTGGCACTGGCCGGGGCACTGGCCCGGGGCGGATCGCGCGGCGAGGGCGAGATCGCGTATGTCGCGGCCTCGGTCTATACCAGCGCCGAGCGTTTCGCCGCCGAGCAGGCGAGCATCTTCGCCCGCGTGCCGCTGGTGATCGCGCCCTCGGCGCTGCTCCCCGAGGCCAACATGGCGATCCCGCATGACGGCTTCGGCAAGCCGCTGCTGGTGGCGCGCGACAAGGCCGGCCAGGCACATGTCTTCCTCAACGTCTGCCGGCATCGCGGCACGCGGCTGGTCGAGGGCTGCGACCCGGTGAAGGGCGGACGGCTGGTCTGCCCCTATCATGCCTGGACCTATGCGCTCGACGGCCGGCTGGTCGGCCTTCCCCGCCCCGACGCCTTTCCGGGCCTGGACAAGGGCGAATATGGCCTCAGGCGGCTGCCCACGCACGAGGCGGGCGGGCTCATCTGGTTCTCCTTCGCGGAGGAAGCCGATTTCGCCGAGGCGGAGACGCTGGCGCGCGATTTCGAGGCGTTCGACCTGGCCGGCCAGCACCTGTTCCGCCGCCGCACCCATGCGGTGCAGGCGAACTGGAAGCTGATCATGGATGCCTTTCTCGAAGGCTATCACATCCAGCGGCTCCATGCCGACACGATCGCCCCGTTCTTCAAGGACGGCGTCTCCACCGCCGACGCGATCGGCCCGCACCAGCGCTCGGCGGTGGGGCGCGAGGCCGCGCTCGCCGCGCTTTCCTCCAGCGACTGGGCGACGCTGCGCGCCGCGATCACCTATACCTATCAGATGTTCCCCGGCACCGTGCTGGTGGTGAGCCCCGACTATATCAACCTTATGGTACTGATGCCCCAGTCCGAAGGGCGGGTGCTGGTCGAGGATTTCATGCTGATCCCGGAGCCGCCGGCCACCGAGAAGGCGCTCGCCCATTGGGAGCGCAGCTGGGAGCTGCTCGACGGCGGGGTCTTCGCCTCGGAGGATTTCCGCGCCTGCGAGCTCGGCCAGCAGGGCCTCGCCTCGGGCGCGATCGAGCGGGTGACGCTGGGCACCCTCGAACTCGGCATTCGCCATTTCCACGACGCGGTGAACGCCCGGCTCCGGTAGAATCCGGAGCGGAATTCCTCAGGATTTCGCGCGCCCGGCCTCCCGCCTACCTATGAAGTAGTTCGAGAGGATCGCCCGATGTCGCTTCGATTGCCGCCCAAGGAACTGCTCGAGACCAGCAACGAACCCCGCCAGCCGCGCGGCACCGGGCTGCTGATCGCGTTCGGGATCGGCGCGTTGAGCTGGGCGATCGTCGTCGCCGCCGCGCTGATCGTGCTGCGCTATTAGGATCGCCCGGGGCCAAGCGACATTCAGGCCAAGGGCGCGGACTTCGCCCCTCCCTCGCCACCCTGAACTCGTTTAAGGGTCCAATATGCCACCAGCGATATCGCCGCTGGAGCTGAATGCCAATGGATCCTAGGCCGCGCTCAGGAACAGGCTGAAGCTGCCCGGCAGCCGCCGGGGCGCCCGGGTCCCCTCCAGCACCGCCTCGATCGCCGTGATCGCCGCGAGCAGGTCGCGCTGCGGATAGGGCTTGGCGAGGCATCCCGCCGCCAGCGCGCGCGCTTCCTCGGGAAAGCTGCCGGTCACGAACAGCACGGGCAGGCCGCGGCCCTGCGCCGCGCGCGCCACTTCCACGCCGCTGCCATCGGCCAGGCTCACATCGGCCAGCACCAGGTCCAGCCCGGCATCCGCCGCGATCACCCGCAGCGCTTCGGCCACGGTGTCCACCGTCGCCGCCACCGCGAAGCCTTCGCCCGTCAGGAAATGTTCCGTGTCGAACGCCACCAGCGGCTCGTCCTCCACTACCAGCAACCGCTCGATCCGCCGCTTCTTCCGCCCGAACATCATCTCGCCTGAAAACCCGCCAAGCCACTGAACCCGAGGCGCTAACGCGCCAATCCCTTTCGAGGGCGCAATAATTTTTGAAGCGACCGCCACAATCGCTATATCGCCCGGGTGTCATCATCCAATACCAAAGAAGCGCAGCGCATCGCCAAGCTGCTGGCCCGTGCCGGAATCGCGTCGCGTCGCGATGTGGAGCGCATGATCGCGGACGGGCGAATCGCGCTCGACGGCAAAGTGCTCGATACGCCCGCGACGCTGCTCCCCTCGCTGCGCGGCGTGACCGTCGACGGCAAGCCGGTTGCCGCGCCCGCCCCGGCGCGCCTGTTCCGCTATCACAAGCCCGCCGGGCTGCTCACCACCGAGCGCGACCCCAAGGGCCGCCCGACCATCTATGATCGCCTGCCCGACGGGCTGCCCCGGGTGATGCCCGTCGGCCGGCTCGACCTCAGCACCGAGGGCCTGTTGCTGCTCACCACCGATGGCGAGCTGAAGCGTGCGCTCGAACTACCCGCCACCGGAGTGGAGCGCAGCTACCGCGCCCGCGCCTATGGCAACGTCACCCAGGCGCAGCTCGAATCGCTGATGCTCGGCGTCGAGATCGAAGGCGTGCGCTACGGGCCGATCAACGCCAATATCGAGCGGCGCACCGGCGCCAATGTGTGGATCGAGCTGACGCTGACCGAGGGCAAGAACCGCGAAGTGCGCCGGGTGCTCGAATATCTGGGGCTGGAGGTGAACCGGCTGATCCGCACCCGCTACGGCCCCTTCTGGCTGGGCGACATGCCCGCGGGCGATGTCGACGAGATCCGCCAGCACGACCTGGTCACTTTCCGCACCGTCCTGGCCAGGCCCGGCGGCGGCAAGGCCGCGTCGAACCTGCAGTTCGCCGTCCGCTCCCGCGCGGTCGATCCGGCACCGCGGCCCAAGCCGGTGCCCGTGCCGGGCGG
>NZ_JAPDIR010000023.1 GCF_029870595.1 Sphingomonas sp. CBMAI 2297 | reverse complement strand
GTTTATTTCTTTGGGGGTCTGGGGGCCTTTCTTATCAAGGGGGGCGGCGTCCGCGACATCACGTGATGTCTTGTGACGTCCCGTGATGTCACGTGACGCACCCGCCTTCTCGCGATCGCGCTGACCCTGCTTGCGGGCAGCATCGCGGGCGCGGCGCGTCTTGATGGCAGTGGCATCGGCCTGGGCGGTGGCGAGCGCCATGGCTACCTCGCCAATGAGGTCCATCGGCGTGCCGGCCGCCATCAGGCGCGCGAGAAGATCGGCGCTCACGACTCGACCACCTCGATATCAGGATAGCAAGCGCGAAAGAGCGCCTTGCGCAGGGGCCAGTCGCGGACACGCATGCCCTTGCTGTCCTCGACCACCAGCCGGCCGTCAGCCTTCCGATAGCGGAAGTCCGGGGTATAGCAGGCGCGCCGGCCGCCGTCATGGATCAGCAGCCGGCCGTTCACCTCGAAATAGTAGCGCGGGCCGATTTCCAGCTCGGAGATCAGCCCGGACCGCTGCTCGAGGTGCAGCTGTGCGCAACGGCGCGCCTCCTTCTTCGAAGGGTGCGCGTGGCCCCGGCCGCAATCAGCCTTAGTCGCCTGATATTTGTGCCCCCGCGCTCGCTTCGCGAACGGGCTCCCCCCGGTTCCGCTCATTCGCAGAGACCGTATTCACTGTCGCACGCCAACGGTGACGCCGCGTCGATCGCCGCGAGCATGTCAAATTGCCGGCCGCCGCGCGTGGTCGCCGACCATTCGACGACCTTGTCGATCGCGGCCCGGTTCCAATCTGCTAGATCGCCGGGCACTTTGTCCGCGCTGAAGAACGTCGCGTATTCTCCATCGCCGCCCTGGTCGCGACGACTGACAAGAGACACCAAGCGCTCGGCGTCGCGAAGCCAGTCGATCTTCTCCGGCGTGTGGCGCGCAACTAGAGCAACTTCCTTCTTGCGGCAGTTGATGCAGGGCCAACAGCCAACGCGGCTGGCGCCCATGAGGTACAAGGGATTCGGCCTGATCCCGTGCCGCTTGGCGATGGCGAACACCTCATCCGCGCCCCACCTATGAATTGGTCGCGTGATGATCTTCGTTCCGCCGCCGACGCGCTCTCGTTGAAGCGTCGGCTTTTTGGCACGATCACTGCTCTCTGCCGCGCGCTCACCCACCCAATCGATGGTGACGCCGCCGGCCGCCCAGATTGGCGCCTTGTGCAACATCAGCGGAAGGATCTTGAGTTCTTCCGTGCAGAACTTCGCCTTTTTCGACGGAAACCGACCGTGGATTAGGCACATATCGAGGAACGCGTTGCCTGTGGGGTTGAGCGCGGCGATGGCCTGCTCGATCCGGGAGGCGGAAACCGGCGGCGACACAACCACGGGACAATCGCAAGACGCCGCCCACTCCCTCAGTGCAGCCGAGCGCTCAGGCGAGTAGCGGCAGCCCGGCGCATGCTTTGGAATTGCAGATCGGCGCACGTTGCAGGCCGTCGTGTGCCGCGTTCTCCGGAGTTCCTTGGGCCAATTCTCTCGGATGGCCAGCCGCTTGCGTTCGAACGCGGCCGCATCGATCAGCCCCGGCACGTCGTAGGCAGAAAGGCGCTCGATCGGAACGCCTAGCGCCTGCTCAAGATACCCTACATGATCGACCGTGATGGGATTTTCATTGTCCACGTCGCAAAATTGAAACCGAGGCCTGAAGTCAGGCTTGCGGTTCATCCGCTCAACGGCAAGGCAAGCTACTGCCGTGCTGTCCTTGCCGCCGCTGATCGGGATGAAGTGCTGCGCGAAAGGCGCTGGGGTGCCAAAGGGCGCCGTCATGCCGCGAGCCTTTCCAGGCGGTCGCGATAGAGCTTCCTGCCTACCCATGGGCCCGGCATGTACGGGCTGGTGAAATCGTGCTGATCGTCGAGCCAGTCGTGGCGGTGCCCGTTCAACGCGAGCGTGACCGCGTCCGCCGAGCTGATTTTGCCGGGGTAGCGGCCGGCCACAGCAATGCCGCGAAACTGGTGAGTGCAGGGCCACTGTCCCTTGAGATGGCGGTCCACCTCTTCCATGCGCCGATGGTACGCATCGCAGTCGACCGCACGCTCCTGAGGAATCACGTCGCCGATTGCGGGATCGAATTGACCGACCCAGCCGAAGCAGATCCTGGCATATCCCGCGTCGATCAGCCTGCTAAGGCGCTCGAGCGGTTCGTTCATGTGCCAGACGGGCGCCCCGCGTTCTTTGCCGAAGGGCCACTCTACGAGAAGTGCGTCGTTGAGCTGGGTGGGCGCGGCGATGCGATCCGGGATCACCGCCCAGCGGCGACCGACGAACAGCCTCGGCTCAAGGAAGTGGTAATAGGGCGCCCAGTCGCGCTCCAGCTCCTCCCATTCTCGCTTTGCCTTTCGCGCCGCCTTCCAGAACGTGTAGGCGCTGCAATCATACATGATGTCGTCGCAGAGCGTTTCGACACGACGCGCGTCGTCCGGCCGCGCGAACGGGATGCAAGCCGCCCGCTGCGCCAGGACCGCCTCGAGCGCAGGAATTGGGCTCAGTGGGGTGCCATGATAAACAAGCGCCATCACCGAGCGAACCTCGCCCGTCCGCGCAGGCCCTCAGCCACGGTGAAATGGTGGGCGGACATGGCCACGCTCGCCGGGTCCATGCTCTCGGCCAGCTGGATCGCCTGCTCCTCGTGCTGCTGAGCCAGCGCGAGCACCTCGGTGACGTGCGATAGATTTGCGATCTCAGCGGGACCGCCAGCCGGCGGCGTCACCGAAGCACCTCCTCGACGATGCGAGCGGCCTCGGGGTCATCGTGGAAGGCGCGCGCCAGCAGCGTCGATGCCATGTGGTTGTCGCCCACGAGGATCGCTTGCAGCCCATCGCGGAGGTCGCGCGGGTTGGTGGCGATCCGCTCGGGATCGGGTTCGGACGCATTCTCGTCGATCTCCCCCTGGGTCGCCGAGACATTCAGGCCGATGTCGTCGACGGCCCGATACGGGCAGCCCTCCGGCAACTCGGCCAAGCCGAGCACTTCCATGATGTCTTCGATGGCGGCGGTGGCCTTCAGCATAGGCATGACGAGATCTCCTCAGGCGGCAGCGCGCAGCGCCGGGCCGGTTGGCAGGAAGGGCGCCACGAGGGCGCGGCGGTCGGTGACTTCGCGGGAGGTGATGACGGTGGGGTCGCGCGGCCCGGCCATGCGCCAGATGATGCCGCTCTCGCCGAAGGTGTTCAGCGCATCGCGAACCGGCCGGAGCGCGAACACGATCGCCATGTCGGGGCCTTCCCAGGCAGCCTCGAGCAAGACTTCGCCCTTGCCCCAGCCGCCATAGTCGCCGCGCGACGCGGCCACGGCGCGGCAGCGCTCGCCCAGGTGAAGGGTGACTTCCCGGTTCCGGGGATCGGCCACGGTCGCCACCAACTCGAGGTCAGCGAGCAGCGCCGCTGCGTTCACCATCAGCGCGTGGGGCAGATCGCGGGCGAATTGCTCGTCCGACAGCACTGCCGGCGCGTCGATCAGGCTGGTGACGATCGCCACATTGCTGCGCGTGAAGGTCGCCGACGCGGCCCCCGCGCGGATCGCCACCGGCTCGGCGCCTTCCGCGAACAGATCGGCGACCAGCCGCGCGCTCTCGCGGGGGATAATCATCCGCACTTCGTCGGCACCGGCGCCGGTCAGCTCGTGGATCCGGTGTTCATCCGCAGCGACGAAGCCGAGCGCGCTGCCCGAGCCGTGGATCAGCACGCCACCGAGGGCGGGCTGGGTAGCATCCTCGCGCGGCACCGCGATCGTGGCGCCAAGGCCAGCCGCCAGCGCGGTGGCACTGGTGGACAGCTCGGCGCCGACGGTCTCCCGTGCGGCAACATACCGGTTCACCGGCCAGGTCTTCAGGGTGAGCCGCTGCCGCGCGGCACGGACAAGCACCCCGTCGCTCTGCACGGTGATCGCGCACTGGATTCCGGCCTGCGCCTTCCCGAGCCAAGCGAGCAGCTGGGGCAGGGGAATGACGACATGGACGGGATCGCCCTCACAGGCCGCGCCGACCACGATCTGGCGATCGAAGTTGGCCGAGCGGATACGAGCCGCGCCACCGGCCGCCGCGATCTCGACCAGCGGCGGGCCCATCCGGGCCTTCGCATCCGCGCCGATGGCCCAATTCGGCGCCGCCCAGGGCGTGACCTTGGCGGCGATGCCGAGCGCGTCGGCGAGCGCCTTGGCGTCGAAGGTGGCGGTTGCGCCCACCACGGCGGGGGTCTGGGGCTCCATCGTTAGATCCCCAGCGCCTGCTTATAGGTCTCGAGCAGCATTTCCGCTTCGTCGCGGTGGTGCTTCTCCATCTTCCGCAGGCGGACGATCTCGCGCATCGTCTTCACGTCGAAGCCGGTCGCCTTGGCCTCGCCGTAGGTGTCCTTGATGTCGCCGCCGATGCCCTTCTTTTCTTCCTCGAGGCGTTCGACGCGCTCGATGAACAGCCGAAGCTGCTCAGCGGAAATGCTGTCGCTCAAAGGTCTTCTCCTTCGGGGGAAATGCCCGGCAAGGTCAGTTGCGGGCGGGGATTTGCGGCCAGCCAGCCGGCCAGGCGCGCCTTCGCTTCGTCGAGCGCGGCGAAGGCGTCCGAGAACTCGCGGTTCGCCGCGTCGCGCTTCTCTTCGGCCCGAACCGTGCGCTTCTTCGCGAGGATCACGAGGGCTTCGAACTGGGCGCCTTGGGCGGCGACATCGAGGAGGGGGTGGGGTGCGTTCATGCCGCCTCAGCCCCTTCGCCGAGCAGCAGCCGCGATTGGCGCGACGCTTCCTCGATGCGCCGGCAGGCGGTCTCGAAATGGACGGGGTCGTGCTCGATGCCGACGAAGCGCCGGTCGAGATCCAGCGCCGCTACACCGGTGCTGCCCCCCCCCATGAAGGGATCGAGGATCAACTCGCCCGGCGCGGTCTGCACCTCCACGAGCGACCGCATCAGCTGAAGCGGCTTCTCGGTCGGGTGCTCGCGCGTGGTAGCGGATGCGCGCGGCGATCGGATGACGTTGCCGAACCGCGCGGAGTGATACTCCGGCGTGGCGATCGCGAAGTGCAGCATGCACTCGTGCTGCGCGCGGAAGCCGGTGCCCAGGCCAAGCGCCTGCTTGTCCCACACCGGCATCGCCTGCCAGCGCAGGCCGGCGCTCTCGATCGCGGGCGCAAGCATGGCGATCATCCGCCAGTCGCAGAACAGCGTAACGGTCGCGCCCTGGCTATCGGCGTGCTGCTTGAACAACACGGCGACGCCGCGCAGCAGCCATTGCAGGCCAGCCGTCGTCATGTTGTCGCCGCCGAACCATTCGATTTCGCGCAGGGTCTCGCTGCGAAGGCCCTGCCCCTTGGCCTGGCGCTTTGCCGCCTCGGAGAAGCCGCCCGAACAATAGGGCGGGTCGCCGATCAGCGCGGCAGCCTTCAGCGGCTCGATCCCGGCCATGACGGTCAGCGCGTCGCCCAGGTACAGGGTCGCGTTGCCGATGACCTCTTTGCGCAGATAGGCCGGCATCAATATGCCTCCCGCTGCTGGCGCTCGTGGCGCAGCTGGCCGGCCAGCATGTGGTTCGCGACCTCGCGCTTACCGTGCACCTCGGTGCCGGGGGTATCGTCCTCGATGATCCGGCGAGCCTCGGCGGCGCCGAACGCCTTGCGGAGACGCTGATATTCATCGAGCCGGTCAGCCGGGCACCACGCGAACATCTCCGCGGCCCGCTCGCGCATCGCCTGAGCCTGGGCGGCACGCCGCCGCTCCTCGGCGCCCGGCGTATCAAGGAAGCGCTGGCGCACTTGCAGGCCGTGCTGCCGCCGCATCTCGCGATAGGCCGGATCTTTCAGGGCCTCGGCCTCATGCGCCTTGCGCACGACGCTCATTTTTGCCGCATGGTCGGGCGAGCTGAGCTTTTCGCGAAGGCGCTCCAGCCGGCGGGCCTCGACGACGGGATCGAGCAGCAGGCTTGCGGCGCCGCAAGCACGGCAACGCCCCTTGGAGTTGCGCGAGATCGGCCGGCCGCAGTCGGAACAGGACCGGGCCATCAGTGCCTCCAGAACGCGATAGTGCGGTCGCTCTGCCAGCAGAGCGCGCACGCGGCGCAGTAATCGGCCTTGGCGTTGCCGGCCGCGTCGGTCAGACCGCGCTGCGCCAGGCAGACGGTGTGCGGGGTATCCTCGCCGCGCTCGATCACCACCGAACCGCGCGTCGGCGCATCGTGGCCACTGAAGCGATAGGCGAACCGGTCGGGGTGGCGCTCGTTCAGGCGCGAGACGATCCGGCCGATGTCGCTGGCCGGCGGGTGCGCGGTGTATCCGAACACGCGCAGCGCCGGGAAGATGGCCATCGCTTCGCCCCAGAGTTCGGCATAGCCGACCGAGTAGAAGTCGCCGAGCACGTGCAGGCGCACCACGAAGCCAGCCGGGTGCTCGGCCTGCTTGGCTTCCAGCTCGGCCCAAAGCATGGCCTCGAACTCGGGCCCGTGCGCGATGCGCCTAGCCCAGTTCATGTTCGACCCGTAGCAGGTGTTCCACTCCGCGCAGCTGCGCGGGCAGGTGGCACGCTCCTCGAGCGTCAGGGTGAAGATGGGCGCCCCCCCCCACCGGCCGCGCTCGACCACGGCGCCGATCTTGCGGCTGTTCTTCCCTGACACGAGCAGGCGCGGCAGATCGCCGGGCTGATAGACCCGCTTCGGCATGATGGTGCGGCCCTCGACGATCGCGGGATGATCGTCGGCCAGGCGGGCGCGGGCGCCGCGCGCTTCGATGCTCTCGAACCGGCGCTGTTTTCCGCCGTGTCCATACCCCTTTCTGGGGATTGACGGCGCGACGATGCGGGCAGGCGCGTTCACATCAGCCCCGCGGCGATCAGCTCGGCGCAGGTGCGGCGCGACCGAAAAGGATAGGGATGGTCGAAGTCGCGACGACGCAGCGTGCTCCGGTCGATCGGCTTCGGGCGCATCAGCACCGGGCAGAAGTTTTCGATCGCGGAAGCGGCCATCGCCGCGACCGCGCCGTGAATGGCGCTCATATTTTCAATCCTCCTGCCCGGCCTGCCCGGGTCTCAATTCAATCGGTTGGCACGTTCAGGGCACCGCTCGCACTGGCGAGCGGGCGATATTGATTCGTTCGATCCAGTCGGCGGTCAGCGCGTGGACGGTGCGGATTTCCTCCTCCATCCCCAGCAGTTCGCTGTGTGTCTTTGCCGTGCCCCCGGGGCTGGCCGGGCTCTCGGCCTCGGCTACCTTCGCGAGAAGCGTGGCGAGCGGCAGCGTCCCTAGATCGGCGCTCGTATCCAGGTCCTTCGACACGATCTTGCGACCGTAGAGGTCGGCCACATCGTCCAGCACCGTCGGATCGGCGCCGAGTGCGTCCCACATCCGTTTGGGGTGCGGGGACGAACCGCCCAAGATGTTGCGCAGCTGCTTAACGGTCATGTCCATGACGAACGCGAGAGGCTTCTGGCCGACCCGGCGCTGCGCCCGGGCAAGGCCTGAGACCATCGCGTCGTGGAACTCCTCTTCCCGGACGCTGCTCGTTTCGGGAACGACACTACCGGCCGCGTTAGTCATTGTGCCGCTCCATGAGAGAAGGCTTGGAAATGGATTGGATGCCTCCAGGGAGGGCGTTTCCCGCGCCCTCCCATTCGGCTACCGTCGCGCTGCAACAAGCAACGGGAATTGCGTGTGACTGGCATTCGCGATTGGGATCTGCGACCGGACGGCAATCTGCTGATCGGGCCAGCGATCGGCTGGGATACAGCCATCGCACCGATGACAGCATTGTTGCGTCTTCGATACGCCCTCTCGGAAGAGGAGTACGAAACGGGAGGTCGCTCCGCTCAGGTGGTGCTGACCGCCGTGCAAGCACGACAGCTGTCCGAGGATCTACGGCGAATGGCAGACGCACTGGACGACGACAACCTGCCTCACGGGACGGCGCAGTAGGCATCTATGCGGCCTCCTTCGCGGCTGGCCGCTCCTTTGGGAAATCCTGGTCGGACAGGGCGCAGCCTTTGCGGGCTGCTAGCTCAACCAGTGCCGGCACGCGCCACGCAGGAACGAAGCGCGCTCGCTTCCAGCTGTGCACGGTGGTGAGCGGGATGCCTGTTTCGTTGGCTATCGCCGTCACGCCGCCAAGCTGCTGAATGATGTCGGGAACGGTAGCCATGTCATCAACATATGAAACTCGTATTTCAATGGCAATAGGAAATACGACCTTCGCATTGGACCGGCGCGTGGGTTCCGAGCATCTCGGGGAAATGCAAACAGCAAGCGAGATTCTGGCCGCCCTGAAGCGCCGCCTCGATTCGCGCGAAATTACCCAGCAAGACGTGGCGGACGTGCTCGGGGTGAAGCAGCCTAACGTCTCGACGCTATTCAACCCTGTGAAACGAACGGGGAAGCCGCGGGCACTGACCTACGATGAGGGCGTTGCGCTGGTTAGAGAATTCAATCTCGGCGATGTGCCAGGCGTTATTAGTGCAACATCGATCGCGCCGATTCTGCGAGCGCTTCTGTCTGCCGCTCCTGAGGGCGAGCCATCGGAGCGAGCCTCTCAAGCCTTAGCTGTAGCGTTACGACATGGCATCGCGCTTCTTGAAGGTTTGCCTTCCAATCAGCCCACTGAGGAGCAGATCTCCTCGGCCGCTCGCGCAGCAGTCCTTCGATATCGCGAAGCCGCTCAGCCATAACTATTCTACACATCGCGCAGTCCAAATAGCACGGTGAACAGCCCTCCTCGCATTCGGGGCTGGGCAACTGCGTGCGTCGAGTCGCGATCGTCATGTTCTCTTTCTGTTCTTCAATTTCCTACAAGTCTAGGACTTTTCCTACCGCAATAGGATCGGAACCTGGCGGCGAGATTATACGAATATCTGATTATCGTATTGACGATGATATACGAGAGTCGTATTCGAGAGTCGCCACCTGATCTGCCGCACCCGCGGCACGCAAGACGGTGGCGATGGAGAACGCCGCCGTGTCAGCACCAAATCCGCAGCATACCCCGGAGCCGAGGCTCACCGCAAAGAAGAAGGTCGCGCTCGGCGCCGCCTTTAAGCAGGGCGGGGCATGGTATGGCCTTCGGGGATCTCGGGCGGGCGGTTCCTATAGCCGCATGTGCCGGCAACTCGCCGCGATCGGCTTGGTCGAGCGCGGCTCGCCCTACCCAATCACGCTGCGCGGCATGGAGGTCCTTCGGGGCATCTGGGATGCCCGCTGGCGCCGAGACGGCTGCTACGCATACCTACTCGATCTTGAGGCGGTAGACGCAGCCATCGCCAAAGCGCGAGGCGAACAATGAGCTCTCCGCGCCGCCGCGCCAGCGACAACCCGGATAGCCAGGCCCGTTGGGCGCGGGTGTGGGCCGGCGACTGGCCGCGCCTCCCGGCGCTGTTCGAGCGCAAGGTCGCCCTCCTGTTGGCGCGGGGTGGCCGGTGATGACCGAGCGCCTATCATCCGAGGTCATCAAGCAAGCGCTGCTGACGGGCTATCGCGTCCAGCCGTCGCGCATCGACACGTTCCCGAACATCTGGATCGGCGAGCCGCAGATTGGATCGCAATGGACGGTCGAGCAGCTGGCGCGCATCGAGAAGGAGAGGACGGGCGCTGAGGCATTGAAGTCCCGCTTCGGCGATATCCTCGCGGCCAAGCTGCGTCTTCCCGAGCGCGTCGAGAGCCACACCGTCGACCTGGGCAGCCATTCGGTGCTGTGCCCGCTGCTCGCGCGCAGCAGGGATCTGCATCGCGTCCTCATTATCGCGCCAGGCGGTGACAAGCTCTGGGTCAACGCTCGATGATCCGCGTGCGCAAATACCGTGCGGCGGACGAAGCCAGCCGCCGCGCCGCGATCGGCGCCGCCGGCCTGGGCGGCATCCTGCTCGCCTCCATGCTCTTCCGCGCGGTCATCGCCGCGCAGCTTCCCCCCGCGGGCGCCACCGTCGCCAAGCCCGTGCCCCCTGCTCCGGTCGAGGTGGCCGGCCGGAGCCCCCAACCCGAGGGACAACCATGACGGACCTATCCGGCCTGATCAGCGCGGCGGTCGCCGCGAAGATGACACCCGAGTTCATCGAGAAGGAAGTCGACGCCCGCGTTGGCAAGCTGATCGTGGAGAGCGTGGACAAGGCGCTGCGCACGTGGAGCGACACCGGCAAGCTTATTGAGAAGGCGGTCGAAGAGGCGCTTCGCGTCGAACGCATCGATCTGCCGTCCTATGGCAGCGTGGTCGCTGGCATGGTCAAAGCGCAGGTCGAGGCCAACGTGGCCGAAATCATCGCCGGCCGCCTGAAAGAAGACGTTGAGCAGCTGCTCAGCCTAGCACCGAAGACGGTGAAGCTGTCGAAGATCGCGGCGGACATGATCGAGAGCCGTCACGGCGAGGGCTGGGGTGAGGTCATCACCGTCATCGTCGAGCACACCGACTATGGATACGTGCGCGTCTGGCTCGACGATGACGAGGTGATTGAGCCTCGTGACAAATACCGGTGCGCCGTCAACTTCAGCTTGGATAAGGATGGCAAGATTTTCTCGGCCACGCTCGAGGGCAAGGACATCAAGTCGGCCCAGAAGCTCGGCGGGCGGTACGGTCTCGAGCAGAAGATCCGCGCATACTACGCGGTGGGCACTATCATCGAAATCGACGAGGACGCCGTCATCACCTCCATCGGGGACTGCTGATATGGTCCCCGCCTACGCCTCGCCCGCCGACCTCGCCGCTTGGGCCGCGGGGATCATGCAGACCCCCCCCGGTTTCGTCATCGGCCGGCCGGCCTATCTCGAGCGCTGGTACATCGTGCCGCGCAACGAGCAGCAGAACGTGTATCTGCACCGCATCCTTCGCGACGACGACGACCGCGCGCTCCACGATCACCCGTGGGCGAACACCTCGCTGCTGATCAGCGGCGCTTACCGGGAAATCACCCCCGAAGGCACGTTCCTGCGCGAGGCTGGCGCGATCGTTCACAGGCCGGCGGAAGCCCTGCACCGTCTCGAGCTTATCGATGGAGCGCCGTGCGTGTCGCTGTTCTTCACCGGCCCGAAGGTCCGCGAGTGGGGTTTCGACTGCCCGGAAGGCTGGGTCCATTGGAAGGACTTCACCGGCGGCATTGCCGGCGAGGTGGTCGGGCGGGGGTGCGGTGAATGATCGACCTGATCGAACCGCGCTTCGATGCGCACGGCAACAGCAACTATCACCCTGAGAAGCCCGGCCTGCACTTGTGCGGGATCTGCGAGCATCCGGACGGGATTGGTGATGCGTTGGGCGAACAGCCGTACACGGCAATGAACCTGCGCGCCCACAGCGACGCCGAGGCGCTCCATATGTGGCACGCCGCTCGGGCCGAAGCCGAGCTGCCGAACCGAGAGGGTGAGGACTTCCTCTGCGATCTCAACACGCGCGAGGGGCACGTCGACGATTTCAGCACGAACCGGCAGATGCTGCCGCGGCTGATTGCCGCCGCGCTCGCTGCCCAGGTGGAGTTCCGGGCCAATGGCTAACTTCGGATGCGAAGGCAGCGGCATCATCGCCCTGGATTTCTGGCTCATCGTCAAACGCGGTGAACAGCGGCCCGGATGGCCGGTCGGCCACCGCTTCACCCCGGCGGTGCGCGTCAAGGCGGGGGAGCCCGACCTGGCGAAGAACGAGCGCGCCGTCCGTGTCGAGATGAACGTGCCGACGGCGATCTTCGAGACGCCTGCGTTGCACGCCCTGATCAACATCGAATCGCCGCAGCAGCTGGTCTCTATCGATGTGGCCGCAGCCGCCGAGGCGGTGAAACAGGCGACGGGGATGGATGTAGAAATCCGCGTCGTCGAGCCGGAAGGGAAATCCGAATGACCGACCTCGAAATGCAGGCGCGGGAGGCGGAGCTATCGGCTCTACGCTATGTCCTCAACTTCGCGGACAGCAACACGCGCGTCAGCACCGTCATGAAGACCTTCACTCTGCCGGATCGTGTGTCCACGAAGGAAAGGCTCGAGGGCCTCTATGCGGATCTGAGCGTCCAAAGCTTCGCCGAGATGGGTGCGAACTGCGAGAATTGCGGCAAGCCCGTGATGGTCGGCCAACTCGTGCTGCTATGGGATGACGCGGGCGAAATGCACGCGGACTGCGAGAACCCGTGGTCGTTGAAGTATAATCGCGGGGTGCAGGAGCCGGAGCCGTGCGTATTGCTCGGCGCACCAATGCTTCTCGTGCCGCTGTCCAAGATCGCCGGAGACCCCGCATGACCGACCTCAAACAGCAGGCGCGCGAAATCTATGCGCAGACCGTCGAAAAAATGGCGGTCAAAGGCGAGCACAAAGCCAATGACATTCGCGCGGGCAACCTAACCCCTGAAGATGAGCGCGCTCTCGATGCCATGCTCGCCTTCCGAGCCGCGCAACCGGGGGAGGAGCTTCTGGACGCCGCAGTCAATCAGAACGATGCGATGCGCCAAGAGCTGGCCAATGTCGGCAACCTGATTTCCGACCTCGCCCGAGCCCTGCGGATTGATCAAGCCAATGACGACGGCACTTGGCCCGATCTCGCTGGCCGCATCCGCAAGCTGGTCGAAGGCATCCGCAAGCCCCGTCCGGATCGCGAGGCGGTGGCGGAACGCGAGCAGTGGGAAACCTGTAACTGCCCCGAGCCGCCGTTTGATGACGAAGTGGTCTATGACCGAAACCTCTCGCCGCGATGCCCCCGCTGCAATGTCGCCCTCGGTGGCGACCCCATGACGGCTACCGAACGAGCGCAGGCAAAGGCTGACGAGCAGGCGGGCCACCCCCCCAGCGAAGACGGGTGGCGGGAGGAGCGCGAACGGCTGCGGGCGGCGCTGGCCAAGGCTCGCGATGCGCTGATGCTCTATGATGGTCATGTGACCAACCCGACGAGCGCGGAAGGATGGTCCGACGACGAAGGCTATGACGCCTACATGGCTGCCCGCGCCGCGCTCTCCGAACCGCAAGAACAGGGGGAGGGGAAAAGTTGAGCGACCTCTCGAATCTCAACCGCAAATACAAGCGCGCTCTCCGCAACGAGACCGGCGCCAAATTCACCTTGGACGAGCTGCGCGCCCTGGCTGACGCCGGGGTGCTCGAAATCCTGCAGCGCGCCGAGAGCGAGGAGCTAAAGGCCACATGGGCCGCGAAACTTCCCCATACATCGTCGGAGACTTCTGGCTCGACAAGCGCCGGGACGGGCGCTCCCCCGAGGTCTGGCAAATTGCCAGCTACGACGCCTCCACTCGATCGATCTGCTATCGAAGCACTCGGTGCCGGAGCCTAGAGGACGCCAAGGGCAAGATCCACGCGCATGTCGAGAAAGCGCGCGCCCGCGCGCCACAGAGTCCAGCCGATGCGAAAGTGATACCGCTGCTGTTCCTCTATTGGGAGGAGCACGGCAAGGGCGTCGTATCGCCGGGCCAAATTGCCAGCTCGATCCGGTGCTTCATTGGCTTCCTGATGCAGGACGAGACCGGCCTCGATCTCACCGTCGCCGCGATTTCGCCGAACCTGTTCGTCCGTTTCCGCCTGTGGCGGATGGGTCCGCACAGCTACGATGTGCCCTGGGCGGGCAAGTCGTATAAGCACCGTTCGAAAGGTGTGAAGGGTGAGAGCGTACAGCGAAACCTTGACGATGTTCGAGCAGCGCTGACCCACCACGCGACCAATGGCCGGCTCCCATATGCCCCGATCGTGCCGACCGTGCCCGAAGAGTATCGCTCGCCGCCGAAGGACCGCGTGTTGTCGATCGATGAGCTGGGCACGATCGTCGCGTTCGCGCGCGAGGACGCATCCATGCATCGCTTCGTGCTGTTGATGCTGACGACCGCGGTGCGACCTGAGGCGGCATCGCAATATGATCCGCGTGACCAATTCAACGAGGCGCTGATGCTGCACGACCTCCATCCGGTGGGATGGAAGCGCACCAAGAAGGTCAACCCGGTGGTTCCCGCGATCGAGGAGATGCTACCGATCATGCGCGCCTGGCGCCAGTCGAACAGCCCGATCGTGAAGTCAAAGCGGACGGCTTGGCGGACCCTGCGCCGCGCGCTCGGGTTCGGGGACGATGTTGTCGCCAAGACGATCCGCCATACCGTAGCGACCTATCTTCGGACCAGGCGCGTGCCGGCCGAGGAGGTGGAGACGTTGCTCGGGCACCGCGTGCTCAAGAAGACGACGCGGGTTTACGCGAAGTATGATCCGGACTATCTCGCCAACGCGCGAGAAGTGCTGACCACACTTTTCAACGAGGTTCAGGCCGCAGCAGACCGATGGGATGCGGGCCACTTGCGGGCCAAGTTGGGAAACCGGGAAACCGTCGTTCTACGGCGAGACAGTCCGGAAGCGGCAGAATTCCTCGCGTCGCGCACTAGCGCGGGCGCTTAGCTCAGTTGGTAGAGCATCTCGTTTACACCGAGAGGGTCGGCGGTTCGAGCCCGTCAGCGCCCACCATTCGCCGCTGGATTTTGTCGTACCCAATTGAGACCGCCTCATAGTCAAAAATGGGGCATATTCCTTTGCTTCCAAACACATCACGGCCAGAACGCGTGACTTCACCGCCATCGGCATCCCAAGGCATTATCTTGCCCTGATGTGCCGGGAAAGGCTGCTGGTGAGGATCGGCCATGGCGTCTATCGCGCCGCGGATCGCGAGGTTTCTTGATCGGTCGCACCAGCGAAGATTCAGGACCGGCCCGGATGCGGGGTGCTTCCGCTACTGAATCGTCACGTCGCCATTACCTGCCCGGCGGCCCGGACGGATCGCGTGCCGAGAACCAGTCGACGAGAGTATTGGGCGTTCCCTCGACTTCGCGCTCGGCGATATTGCGGGCGTTCGTGGGACTCACGCCATAGGTCGCCCGGAAGGCGCGCGCGAAACTCGCATCGCTGCCGAACCCCCAGCGGCGGGCTATCCGGCCCACATGGGCGCGCTTGCCCGTATCCGCGCGCAGATCCTGCAGGCTCCGGCGCAGCCGCTCGCGGCGGATATAGTCCGAGATGCTGCCATAGCCGGCGAAGAGGCGGTACAAGGTGGCGCGCGAGACGCCGAAATGCCGTGCGATCGCGCTCGCGCCCAGCGCCGGATCGGCGAGGTTCGCATCGATATGTCGCCGAATGGCGAGCGGCAGGGATCCGTCGATCGCCTCGCCCCGGCCGTTGCCGGACTCCGCGCGGACAAGGGTTGCCGCAAGGAGCGCGAGCGTTGCGTCGACGAGCTCATCGGCCTGGGGTGCCTCCAGCTCCGGGGCGATCTCGTCGATGGCGAGCAGGTGCCTGCCCAGCAACCGGGTCATGCCGCGGTCGTGCGGCAGCACGACGCCGTGCAGATTGTCCAGATTGGGCAGGCGCGCGCCGAGCAGCGCACGCGGGACCGCCATCGTCAGATTGTCGAAAGCCCCGGCCTCGGTGCGGAAGGTGGCCGCCAGGTCGAGCACGCAGATGTCGCCGGGGCGGACCCGGATCGGAAGCCCGGCGGCATCGCCCTGATATCCGCCGGAGACGTAGAGCTGGACCAGCACATGATGGTCTCCCCCGCGCGCGATCACCTGCTCGTCGCGGATGAAGCGCTGCGCGCTGCTGCGGGTCCGTCCGAACAGGATCGGCCCGATCTTGTAGCTGTGCATCGCCAGGTGGAAGGGCGCGGAATCGTCAGGCTCGACATCGAACAGCAACTGCACCGAAGACCGCCAGACCTGCAGGGCCTCTTCCATGCTGGTCCCGGAGCTGTCGAAACCGAAACTCGGAACCGGATTGGCCGGCGCTGGGCGCGGCTTCATGCATTCTGTCTCAATGTCGCGGCACTTTGTCTCAGATCGCCGGTCGCGGTTGACTTGCTTTCAGCTAGCTCGCTTACGGCGACCTAGCAAGTAGCGGAGGATTTCCGCGGCCGAGGGAGCGGAGGGCGGTCGGCGCTTGCGGCGCGCGAGGGCATTGAGCACCAGCTGTCCGGCGCGTCCGTTTCAAAGGGTGGGGATCAACGGATGTTGCAGTTTCGACGCGCGGTTTCGCGCGGTGCGCCCGCGTGCGCGTTCTTGGCCGCCATGGGCGCGACCCCGGCGATGGCGCAGACCGCTTCCCAACTGACTCCGCCCAGCTTCCAGCCCCAGATCCAGCGCGACGGCACCGCCCTGAAGCTCGCCGGGCCCGCCGCGGCGGAACCGCCGGCGAATGCCGAGCAGTTTCATGTCCAGATCGGTGACGTGATCGTGGAAGGCGCGCCTGTCGAGATGGCGTCCGCCGTAGCGCGCCTGCGTGCCGGGCTGAGCGGCCGCACCGTGACGGCGGCCGAGATCTTCCGTGCGGCGCGCGCGCTCGAAACCGAAGCGGCGGCAAATGGCCGGATACTCGTCCGCGTGCTGGTGCCGGAGCAGCGGCTGGAGAATGACGAGACTCTCCGCCTCAGCCTGGTCGACGGCTTCATCGAGTCAATCGACACCAGCGCGCTGCCGCGGCCGATCCGCAATCGGATCGCCCATCTGCTCGCCCCGCTGACGGGCAGGCCCGGCATAACCTATCGCGAGATCGAACGGCGCCTGCTGCTGGCGGGCGACACGCCCGGCACGGCGCTGCGCTCCACCCTGGCGGCGGGCGAGAAGCCCGGCGGGAGCAGGCTGGTGATCGAGGCGCGCTACCGCCCGGTCGGCGTGAGCCTTTCGGCGGACAACACGCTCTCGGCCGCGTTCGGCAACGAAACCTATGGCCTTGGCGTCACCTTCAACTCGGTGCTCGGCCTTGGCGAGCTCGTCTATCTCCGCGCCAATGGCCAGCCCTTCAACGGCGACTATGCGGAGCGGCGCCCGCTGAACCGGGCGCTCGCCGCCGGCTATGTCCTGCCGGTGGGACGCGACGGGCTGACGCTCAACGTCGAGTTCAGTGCCTCGAACGCGACGCCGCGCGTCTCGCGGTTCGAACCGCCCATGGGATCGGCCTTCTCGCGCTTCGCCGCGCGCGCCAGCTATCCGCTGGTCCGCGGTCAGGCATTGAGCGATTCCATCACGCTCGGCCTCGACATCGCGCGCGAGCGGCTCGACTATATCGGTTCCGCGCGCCCGGTGGCGCTGGCACTCGATCGCCTGCGGGTGCTGCGGCTGACCAACGATCTCCGGATGCGATCGGAGGACGGCACCACGCTGACCGCGCTGGTCACGCTGTCGGTCGGTCTCGACGCCCTGGGCGCGCGGGGCGAGGCGGATGCGGTGCGGAGCCATGTCCCGCTTTCGCGGCAGGGCACGCGGCCCGATTTCCGTTCGCTGCTCGCCACGGTCGATTATTCCAGGCCGCTCGCGCCGCATCTGGCCATCGGGCTTCGCGGCATGGCGCAGACTTCGTTCGGCATGCCCCTGCCGAATGCCGAGCGCATCGGGCTGAGCGGTCCCAACGCGCTCTCGGCGATGGAGTCCGGCGCGATGCTCGGGGATTCCGGATTGCTGGCGCGCGGCGAGATCCAGGCGCCCTTCTTCGCGCCGATCGCCCGCGATCGGGGGTCGATGCTCACCGCGCCCTATCTGTTCGTGGCGGGAGGCGCGGTGAACAATGATCGCCCCACCATCCTCGAGCGCGCATGGACAAGCGGGCTGTCCTGGGGCGGCGGCGTTCGGCTGGGCGCGGCGCCGCGCGCCAGCTTCGCCGGCACGAACCTGACCCTGGAACTGGGCCGCTCGACCAGGAGCGACCGGGCCCGTGCGTCCAATCGCTTCACCGCCTCTTTCAACCTGCAGTTCTGAGAGCTGATCATGACCCGTCGTCTTTCGCGCACGATCGCGCTGCTCGTCACCACTTCGCTTGCCGGGATCGGCAGCGCCGCGGCCCAGACCTTGCCCACCGACGGGCAGGTGGTGCGCGGGGAGGCATCGATCGCCACCGGCGCGCCGGGCTCGATGACGATCGAGCAGAAGACGAACCAGGCCGTGATCGACTGGCAGAGCTTCTCGGTGGGCGAGGGCGCGCGGCTGGACATTCTCCAGCCCGACGCCAGCGCCCGTCTGCTCAACCGGGTGACCGGCGATACGCGTTCGACCATCGCCGGCCAGATCCACGCGAACGGCCAGGTATTTCTGGTCAATCCGAACGGCATCGTGATCACGCCGACCGGCACGGTGGATGCGAGCAGCTTCGTCGCGTCGACGCTAGGGATCAGCAACGAGGACTTTCTGGCCGGGCGCTATGATTTCGCGGGGGCGGGCGCGGCGGCGGTCGTCAATGGCGGGAGCATCCGGGTGGTGCGGGGCGGCTATGCCGCGCTGATCGGCGGAGCGGTGCGCAATGACGGTCTGATCGCGGTGGAGCTCGGCAAGGTCGGGTTGGGCGCTGGGGAGGCGGTGACGCTCGATCCGGGCGGCAACGGCTTCCTCCAGGTCGCGCTTCCGAGCCGTGCGGCCGGGGAAGGCGCGCTTGTCGAGAATGCCGGCGCGATCCTTGCGCGGGGCGGCCGCGTGGTGCTGCGCGCGGATGCAGCGCGTGAGCTGGTGCGCCGCACGGTGAACATGTCGGGCGTCATCGAGGCGCGGTCGGTCTTTGGCCGCGACGGCGCGATCGTGCTGGACGGCGGGCAGGGGACGCTGACGGTATCCGGCACGCTCGATGCGGCGAGCGACGCCATGGGCGGTGGCGCGCTGACCCTTACCGGGCGCGACGTCGTGCTCGCTGGCGCGAAGCTGGATGCCTCGGGCGCGATGGGCGGCGGCGCGATCCGCATCGGCGGCGACTGGCAGGGCGGAGGCAGCCTCGCGCGGGCCGAAACGCTCGCCGTGGATGCGGGAACCCTGATCGACGCCAGCGCGCGTTCCACCGGCACCGGCGGCAGCGTCGTGCTGTGGTCGGACGGGGAAACCCGCTTTGCCGGCACGATCCGGGCCGTGGGCGGCGCCGATGGCGGGGATGGCGGCAATGCCGAAGTCTCGGGCAAGTCGATACTCGCCTATTCGGGCAGCGCGGACCTGCGGGCCGCGCTGGGCAATTGGGGGACGCTCCTCCTGGACCCGTACAACCTCACCATCGCCGGCACGGGGGGATCGAACTTCACCGCGCAGGCCGATGACAGCGTGCTGAGCGCGGCGACGCTGGTCCAGCAGCTCGCGATCGGCAATGTGGTGGTCTCGACGGGGGCGTCGGGCAGCCAGGCCGGCAACATAGTGGTCGCGGCGCCGATCACCTGGAACCAGAGTTCGACGCTGACCCTGTCGGCGGCGGGCAAGATCCAGGTCAATGAGAACATCACCGTCGCCGGCGGCGGCAAGGTCCAGCTCAACCATGGCAGCGGCCTGAACTTCGCACTGGGCTCCGGCATCGCCTTCGCGCCTGGGCAGAGCGGGCAGGCGCTCGCCATCAACGGCACGAACTACACGTTGGTGCGGACGCTGGCCGATCTGCGCGCGATCGATTCGAACCGCACGGGCAATTTCGCGCTGGCGAACGGCATCGACCTGGTGGGGACCCCGCTCGTCGGCAGCGTGTTCGGCGAAAGCGGCTCGTTCGGCGGGCGGCTGGAGGGGCTGGGGAACAGCATCTCCAACCTCAAGATCAACGGCAGGTCGAACAATTGGACCGGCTTCATCGGCGCCACCGAAACGGCCACGACGATCAGCAACCTGCTGCTGCTCAACGTCGATATCTCGGGCAGCTTCAACGTTGGCGGCGTGGTCGGCCTGAACGCCGGCACGATCCGCAACGTCTTCGTCAGCGGCGTGGTCAACGCGGTCGGGCGTGGCGGCGGCATCGCCGGCGTCAACCGCCAGGGCGCGATCCTGGATTCGATCAGCGCCGTGGCCGTGCTGGTCCAGTCAGGATCGGCCGGCGGGATCGCGGGCGAGAACACCAATGGAGGCTGGATCAGCAACACGCTCTCGCTGGGGCCGGTCCAAGGCTATTTCCAGCTCGGCGGAATCGTCGGTGTCAATTTCGCGAACGTCGCCAACAGCATCGCCACGGGCTGGGTCAACGTCACCGGCGAGATCGGCGAATATGGCGGCCTGGTCGGCAGCGGTGCCGGCGCGACGAACAGCTATTATGACGGTGACGTCGCCGGGATTGGCGGTGGCACGACAACGGCCATGCTGACCAACGGCAGCGTGCCTGCCGGGCTCGACGCCAATATATGGGGGGCGGGTGCGGGCCTCTATCCCTATTTGAAATCCTTCTTCCCCAATGGCGTCAGCCTGGCGACGGGCACGGCCTATCGGGGTGCGGGCAACACGCCCGCGGCGCGGGCGCGGGTCACGCTCTATTCGGGGGGCGGCGTTGCCGGCGTCGGTGTCTCCGGCGCCAACGGGCTCTACGGCGCGATAGTCCGTGCCGATCGCGTCAGCGGCGATCGGGTGATCCTGGCGCAGGACCTGAACGGAACGCTGGGCGGCGTATATGGTGGCGGCGCGGCGCTGGCCGGCGCCACGGTCCATAGCGGCTGGCTCGATATCGACCGCAGCGGGGCCGCCGTTGCCACCAATGGCCTGGCCGCCGGGATCGTCGCGGCCGTGGGCGGCAATCTGGAGCTGTCGAGCTTCGCCAATCTGCGGCTCGCGGCCGATCGCATCACCGTCGATTCGGCCATCGCGCTCTCCGGGACCCTCGTCCTTAGTGCAGGGACAAGCGCCGGCAAGGCCGCAGGCACGAGCCTGTCGGCCGGAGCGCTGCTGGCGCTCGGCGGCGATATCGATCTGGGGCAGGTGACGATCGGCACCGTCGCCGGCGCGTCCAGCCGGCTGGTGTTCGGGACCAGCGGCGACCTGGTCGTGGACCGCATCGGCGACATCAACACCAGCTCGTTCGACGGGATCGCCGGCGGCTCGCTGACAGAGCTGGGCGCGGCGGGGAGCATCCGGCTCAATTCGCGGATCACCGGCGGCGGCGAGGTGCGGCTGCGTGCCAAGGGAGCGTTCGTCAACCGCGCCGGCCCCGATGCGGTTTCGGGCCGGTGGCTGATCTATTCGGCATCGCCGGCCGGAAATGATTTCGGCGGACTCGACAGCATGAACCGCGCGGTCTGGAACACCACGACCGACATGATGCCCGCTGTCAGCGGCAACCACTATGTCTTCGCCTATCGGCCGGCGCTGGAGGTGCTGCCCTACAACAGCATCAAGAGCTATGGCGACAGCGCCAGCCTCTCCTATTATATCTCGCCCTTGCAGAGCGGCGTCGCCGGCGCGTTCCTCGGTGATGGGCTGTCCGGAACCGTGTCGGTCAGCTCGGCCGGCGCCGCCGGGACCGCGGGGGTCGGCAACTATGCGATCACCGTGGACACCTCCGCCCTGATCGTGCCGGAAGGCTATGAGCTGCGGACCAGCAGCGCCACGCTGACGGTCAACCGGCGCGCGATCGACGTCTTCGCCAACTCCGTCACCCGTGTCTATGGCGAGGCCAATCCCGGCCTGACCTATCTCGTCGGCGGCGGCGGGCTGGTGAATGGCGACACGCTTGCCGGGGGCCTTGCGACCAGCGCTGCCCAAGGCTCCGGCGTTGGCGGCTATGCCATCACCCAGGGCACGCTTGCCAATGCGAGCTACGTGATCAACTTCATCGGTGGCACGCTGAGCGTCACGCCGCGGGCGATCAGCATCGCCGCCAATGCTGCCACCCGCGTCTATGGCGATGCCGACCCGGTATTCACCTACAGCGTGGGCGGCATGGGCCTGGTCAATGGCGACACCCTGACCGGCGCGCTGGCCGGCAATGCGACGGCGGCGTCGAGCGTCGGCAGCTATCGCATCGGCCAGGGCACGCTCGCGGCTTCTGCGAACTATGTGGTGACCGGCTATACCGATGCGGCGTTGACGGTGACTCCGCGCGTGATCCAGGTAACTGCGGATTCGCTCAGCCGAGCCTATGGCGATGCGAACCCGGTGCTCAGCTACACGGTCGGCGGCATGGGGCTGGCGAACGGCGACACGCTCTCCGGTGCGCTCGCCACCGCCGCCACGACCGGATCCGGCGTCGGCAGCTATGCGATCGGACAGGGCACGCTTGCCGCCTCGTCGAACTACAGCTTCGGCTTCACCGGCAGTACGCTGATGGTGACGCCGCGCCTGATCAGCGTCATCGTGGACCCCAAGTCGCGCGTATATGGCGGCGCCAATCCCGAGCTTACCTACACGCTCGCCGGCACGCTGGTGAACGGCGATACGATCAGCGGCATGCTGGCGACCGCAGCGACGAGCGGCTCGAACGTCGGCAATTATGCGATCACGCAAGGCTCGCTGGCGGTCTCGTCCAACTATCTGCTCAACTATGTCGGCGCGAACCTCAGCATCCTGCCGCGCCCGGTGCTGATCTACGCCCATGACGTGAGCCGCAGCTATGGCGATGCCAATCCCGCGATCGGCTATTCGGTGGTCGGGTTGCTCAACGGCGATGTCGTCACCGGCGCGCTCGCGGGGCCCGGTGCCGGCGCTTCGGTGGGCAGCTACGGCGTGACGCTCGGCTCGCTGGCCGCTTCGCCCAACTACCAGCTCAGCGTGATGTCGGGCACCGTGACGGTCATGCCGCGCGCGATCAGCATCGTCGCGGATCCGATGACCCGCTATTATGGCGAGGCGAACCCGGCGCTCACCTATACCATCACCGGTGGATCCCTGCCCAATGGCGACCTGCTGAGCGGCGCGCTTTCGACCGGCGCGACGATCGGCTCGGGCGTGGGCAGCTATGCGATCACGCTCGGCACGCTGGCGGCGGCGGGCAACTATGTCATCGACTTCACCGGCGGCACGCTCACGGTCGCGCCGCGTCCGATCACGGTGATCGCAGATGCCCGCCAGCGCATCTATGGCGAGGCTAACCCGGTTCTGAGCTATACGGTTGGCGGTTTGGGTCTGGTGAATGGCGACGCGCTGAGCGGTGCCCTGGCGACGGGCGCGGATGTCCGCTCCGGGGTGGGCGGCTATGCGATCACCCTGGGCACGATTGCCGGGGCCAATTATGCGATCAGCTATACCGGCAGCACGCTGAACATCACTCCGCGTGTGATCAGCATCGCGGCCGACACTCTCGCGCGCGTTTATGGTGATACGAACCCGGCGCTGTCCTACAGCGTGGGCGGTTTGGGGCTGGTGAATGGCGACACGCTGACGGGTGCGCTCGCCACTTCGGCGGACGCGCGCTCGAACGTGGGGAACTACGCGATCGGGCTGGGGACGCTGGCGGCCTCGGCCAATTATCATGTGATCGGCTTCACCGGCGCCGACCTGGCGGTGACGCCGCGTCCGCTGGTCATCCAGGCGAACGACCTGAGCCGCATCTACGGCAATGCCGATCCGGTGCTGTCCTATGTGGCGAACGGGCTGGTGAACGGCGACATGCTCACCGGCCTGCTCGCCGGGCCCGGCGGGGGCGCTTCGGTCGGCAGCTATGCGATCGGGTTGGGGACGCTTTCGGCTTCGCCCAACTACCAGCTGAGCATGGGCGGCGGCACGGTGACGGTGACGCCGCGGCTGATCAGCGTGGTGGCGGACCCGCTGTCGCGTATCTATGGCGAGGCCAATCCGGCGCTGACCTACAGCATCACCGGCGGCACGCTGCCGAATGGCGACACGCTGACGGGGGTGCTTTCGACGGGGGCTACGATCGGCTCGGGGGTGGGCGGCTATGCCATCACCCTGGGTTCGCTGGCGGCACCGGCCAATTATGCGATCGACTTCACCGGCAGCACGCTGACGATCCTGCCGCGCCCGATCACGATCAGTGCCGATGCCGCCACGCGCATCTATGGCGAGGCCAATTCCGTCTTCACCTATGGCATCGGCGGCATGGGGCTGGTGAACGGCGATGCGCTGACGGGCGCGTTGGCGAGTGAGGCGGGGGTTGCCTCGGGCGTGGGCAACTATGCGATCGCGCAGGGCAGCCTGGCCAATGCGAACTATGCGATCAGCTATATCGGCAACACGCTCAGCGTGACGCCGCGAACGATCAGCATCGCGGCCAACGCTGCCACGCGCGTTTACGGCGATGCGAACCCGCCGCTCACCTACTCGGTTGGCGGCATGGGTCTGGCCAATGGCGACACGCTGACCGGCGCGCTCGCCACCTCGGCGGATACGGGCTCGAACGTGGGCGCCTATGCGATCCGGCAGGGCTCACTGGCGGCCTCGGGCAACTATGCCGTGACCGGCTTCACTGGCGCCGACTTGCTGGTGACGCCGCGGACAATCAGCATTGCGGCGGACGCTGCCGCCCGAGCCTATGGCGATGCCAATCCCGCGCTCAGCTACACGGTCGGCGGCATGGGCCTGGTGAATGGCGACACGCTCTCGGGCGCCCTGGCTACGGCCGCGACCACCGGCTCGAGCGTGGGCGGCTATGCCATAACCCAAGGCACGCTTGCCGCGTCGTCCAACTATCTCGTGACCGGCTTCCAGGCCGGCATGCTCACCGTCGTCCCGCGCGAGATCGTGATCACCGCCGACAACCAGCAGCGCGCCTATGGCAATGCCAATCCGGTGTTCACCTATAGGGTGGGCGGCGCGGGACTGGTGAATGGCGACACGCTGACCGGCTGGCTTGCTACCGTGGCGGATGCGCGCTCCGGAGTGGGCGGCTATGCGATCGACCAGGGCACGCTTGCGGCGTCGGCGAACTACACCATGCGCTATGAAGGCGGTACGCTGACGGTCACGCCTCGCGCGATCCTGGTATCCGCGCACGACGCGCAGCGCATCTATGGCGATGCCGATCCCGTGTTCGGGTACAGCGTCGGCGGCCTGGGGCTGGTCAATGGCGACACGCTGAGCGGCGCATTGGCAAGCGTCGCGGACCTGCGTTCGGGCGTCGGCGATTATGCGATCACCCAGGGCACGCTCGCCGGAAGCAATTATGCGATCAGCTATGCGGGGGGCATACTCTCCGTGACGCCGCGGACGATCAGCATCGCGGCAGACACTCTCGCGCGCGTTTATGGTGATGCGAACCCGGCGCTGTCCTACAGCGTGGGCGGTTTGGGGCTGGTGAATGGTGACACGCTGACGGGTGCGCTCGCCACTTCGGCGGACGCGCGCTCGAACGTGGGGAACTACGCGATCGGGCAGGGGACGCTGGCGGCCTCGGCCAATTATCATGTGATCGGCTTCACCGGCGCCGACCTGGCGGTGACGCCGCGTCCGCTGGTCATCCAGGCGAACGACCTGAGCCGCATCTACGGCAATGCCGATCCGGTGCTGTCCTATGTGGCGAACGGGCTGGTGAACGGCGACATGCTCACCGGCCTGCTCGCCGGGCCCGGCGGGGGCGCTTCGGTCGGCAGCTATGCGATCGGGCTGGGGACGCTTTCGGCTTCGCCCAACTACCAGCTGAGCATGGGCGGCGGCACGGTGACGGTGACGCCGCGGCTGATCAGCGTGGTGGCGGACCCGCTGTCGCGTATCTATGGCGAGGCCAATCCGGCGCTGACCTACAGCATCACCGGCGGCACGCTGCCGAATGGCGACACGCTGACGGGGGTGCTTTCGACGGGGGCTACGATCGGCTCGGGGGTGGGCGGCTATGCCATCACCCTGGGTTCGCTGGCGGCACCGGCCAATTATGCAATCGACTTCACCGGCAGCACGCTGACGATCCTGCCGCGCCCGATCACGATCAGTGCCGATGCCCGCCAGCGTATCTATGGCGATGCGAACCCGGCGCTGAGCTACACGGTTGGCGGCATGGGGCTGGTCAACGGCGATGCACTGGGCGGTGCCCTGGCGACGGACGCCGATGTCCGCTCGGGCGTGGGCAATTATGCGATCGCGCAGGGCAGCCTGGCCAATGCGAACTATGCGATCAGCTATATCGGCAATACGCTCAGCGTGACGCCGCGAACGATCAGCATCGCGGCCAACGCTGCCACGCGCATTTATGGAGAGGCTAACCCGGCGCTCACCTACAGCATCGGCGGCAAGGGGCTGGTCAACGGCGACACGCTCTCGGGCGCCCTGATCACCGCCGCCGCCGCCGGCTCAAACGTGGGCAGCTACGCGATCGGGCAGGGTTCGCTCGCAGCTTCGTCCAACTATGTCGTGACAGGGTTCACCGGCGCGACGCTGGCGGTGACGCCGCGGACGATCTCGCTGACCGCCAGCAACCAGCAGCGGGCCTATGGCGATGCCAATCCCGTGCTCACCTATATTGTGGGCGGCATGGGCCTGGTGAATGGCGACCAGCTTTCGGGTGCCCTGGCCACCACCGCGAGTGCCGGCTCGAACGTCGGCGGCTATGTCATAACCCAGGGCACGCTTGCCGCGTCGTCCAACTATCTCGTCACCGGCTTCCAGGCGGGCACGCTGGCTGTCATTCCGCGAGAGATTCTCGTCATCGCCGATAATCAGCGGCGCGCTTATGGAGAGGCAAATCCCGCGCTCACCTACACGATCGGCGGTAGCGGGCTGGTGCAGGGCGACCTGCTCATGGGCGGACTGGAAACGGCCGCTGGACCGAATAGCGTGGGAAGCTTCGCGATTACGCGAGGATCGCTACAGGCCTCGGCCAATTATGCCCTTCGTTTCTCTCCCGGCACGCTCACCGTCCTGGCGGCTCCCGAGGGGAATAACAGCGCTTCGACGATCTCCCGCTGGCTCGGACAATCCATGGTGCTCCAGCCGCTGCGGTTCGGGGCGTCCTATGACCTGGCACCCGAATATTTCGTCCGGGATGCCGGCACGGATCCGCGTTTTAGCGGCACCTGGCTCTGTGCGGCATCGCTTTGCCGATGAAGTGGACTCTCGGCGATCCCTGGCGGCTTGCCGGAAGGCTGCCGGGGACTGACTGTCCAGTCTCGATACGCCGGCGCAACTATCTTCGCAGCATTGGGCGGTTTCCGAGTTTGCTAAGGGAAGCTCGGGTCACACTCCGTTCAAATAAGACTCTCACGAAAGTTTCGAACTTTAAGGTCACTTCAACCACGATATTCTAAATGTAATATTGTGGAACGTCAGAGTGCCCGCGTATCGGACGGCCGCGACCGCGTGCCGATCTATATCTTGCTATTCTGCGCGGTAGCGGGAGCGAGTTGGCTTGCGATCGAACTCACGCGCGATATGGGGCGCATAGCCGCGATCTGGCCCGCGAACGCAATTCTTGTCGCCGCATTGCTACTTCGCCGCGATCTCTCGACGCCAGTCATGCTGGTACTCGGTTTCTTCGCCACGCTTTGCGCGAACCTGGCCTCCGGCGACACCAGCGCAATCGCAGTTGCTCTATCCTCGTGCAACACGCTGGAAATAGTGATGGTCGTCGTCCTTTGGCGCCGGTCACGCATACCGGTGCCGGATTTCGGCGGCTTCGTATCGTCCATACGGTTCGGCATCTACAGCGCAGCCGCCTCTTTCGCCTCCGCATCGCTCGCATTCGTGATCCTGGCGCTCAAGGAAGCCTCCACCTCTCCGGCAGTGTTTCTCGACTGGTTCCGATCGGACCTGCTGGGGCTGCTCGTGGTGACCCCGCTCGTGGTGACGCTGCTCACCAACAATCCGCGCGAATGCTTCGCGAGAGCGGGGTTCTGGCGAATTGCAGCTACGCAGGCGAGCTTGATCGCAGTTTCGATCATTACCTTTACCCAGGATAGATATCCCTTCCTCTTCCTGGTCACGCCCGTGATGCTGGCCATCGCCTTCGCCCTTGGGGCCTTCGGCTCGGCGGTGGGCTTGCTGCTGGTGGCGTTGATTGCCGCGACGGCGACCGCCCTTGGCATGGGGCCCATAATGTTGGTCGGCGGCGGGTTGCACGACAAGGTGACGGTCCTGCAATTGTTTCTGCTGGCGAATGCGGCCTGCTCCCTGCCGGTTGCGTCAGTGCTTGCCCAGCGCCGGCGCCTGACGGAGGAACTGGCTGCCAGCGAACAGCAACTCAAGCTGCTTGCCGAGAATGCCACGGATGCGGTTTTCCGTGTCGGCCTGGACGGGCGATGCAAATATGCCTCGCCCTCGGTCCAGTCGGTCATCGGCGCTTCTCCGGACCAACTGGTCGGCAACGATCTGCTGGTGCGCTTTCATCCGGACGATAGAGAGAATGTCGTCGAGACCTTTCTCGCGCTGGGCAGGGGCGAAATCGAGCGGTGCGTCCTGACCTACAGATCGCGTCCGCTCGATCGGCCGGACCAATGGATCTGGCTCGAGGCCAATTGCGGCCTGGTCCGCAAGGGCGCCGAACTCGAAGAGGTGATCGTCTCGATCCGCGACGTCACGGCGCGCAAGCAGCTGGAGCAGGAGATCGAGCGGGCGCTCGCCCTGGCCAATCAGGCAGTGGAAACGCGTGGAATATTCCTCGCGAACATGAGCCATGAGATACGGACTCCGATGAACGGAGTCATCGGTTTCACCGACCTCCTGCTTGCGGGCGAGCTTGATCCCGTGCAGCGCAGTCAGGCCGAAATCTTGCGCCAGTGCGGGCAGGCGATGCTCCAGACCCTGAACGACATCCTCGATTTCTCGAAGATCGAGGCTGGTGCGCTTTCCGTCGTCAACGAGCCCTTTGCCCTGCGCCAGATGATCGCGGAGGTCGAGGCCATGTTCTCGCTCCAGGCGGGTGCAAAGGGCCTGGACATGCGCGTGACCGTCGCCCCCGATGTACCCGCCTTCATATCGGGCGATTCGCATCGCCTTCGGCAAATCCTCCTCAATCTCATTTCAAATGCCCTGAAGTTCACCGAGAAGGGGAGCCTGGACATCCGCTTTACGAAGGTGCCCGAGGACCAGCTCGAGGTAATCGTCACCGACACCGGCTGCGGGATTGCAGGCGATCGCCGGGAAGCGATCTTCGATCCCTTCGTCCAGGCGGATTCTTCGACGGCTCGTCGCTTTGGCGGTACCGGCCTGGGCCTCGCGATCAGCCGACGTCTCGCCCGCATTCTCGGCGGGGATCTTTGGATAGCGGGTTCCGATGCCTCGGGGTCGAGTTTCCATTTGCGCGTCGACGCGGCTCCCGCCGACCAGCGGCTGCGGGCCTCGGAGGCGCGCGAGCCGAGGGCGGAGGCGGTTAGGGCGCGCATTCTGGTCGCGGAGGATGTCGAGTTCAATCGAACGCTTCTCAGGATGGCGCTAGCAAGATCCGGCCATGAAGTGGTGCTCGCGAGCACCGGCGCCGAAGCGGTGGACAGCTTTGCGGCTTCGCTCGCGGTCAGGCCCTTCGACATCATTCTGATGGATGTGCAGATGCCGATCATGGACGGGCTGGAGGCGACGCGGCGCATCCGCAGCCTGGGAGAGGCCGGCGCGCGGGTTCCGATCTATGCGCTGACCGCGAGCGCCTATGACAGCGACGCCGATGCCTGCCGCCTGGCCGGCATGAGCGGCCACCTCGCCAAGCCCTTCGACTATCAGCGGCTTCAGGACATCATCCGCGAGGCCGGCGAACGGACCTCCATGGCGGCGTTTCCGGGGGAGATTGGCCCGGAGCTCGAGGACGAGAGCGCCAACCTGGCGATCATCGAAGCCATCGGCGCCCTGCCCGTGAATGCCAGGAGGCTGGTAGGCGTGAGCCTGAAGCGCGATATTGACGGGCTCGCGCAATCCGCATTGCACGGTCTGGCGGAAGGCGATGGCGAAAGGACGCGCCGTGCGCTCCATGCGCTGAAGGGCGCAGCCGGAGGTTTCGGCCTTGGCGAACTGGCGGAGCTCTGCCGGGAAGTCGAAACGGCGCTGGCAAATGGTACTGGCATGGACGCTGCCGTGCAGGCCGACCGGATCACGGTGGCGGTAGCGAGCGCGCTGGAACGGGTGGAACGCATCCTGGCGCGCCTCGCGGCCTGACGTTCAATAAGCGCCTCGCGCAGACAGTACGGCGGGCAGAGTGCGTGCGAGAAGGAGCAGGTCACCGCGCAGCGATATGTCGCGCAGATATGCGATATCCATTTCGACCTGTTGCGCGAAAGCGATTTCCGCTCTTCCGGAAACCTGCCAGGTGCAGGTGATGCCCGGGCGGCCGCGCAGCCGCCCGAGTTCGTGTTCACCATAGCGGGTCACTTCCTCGGGAAGCGCCGGGCGCGGGCCCACCAGGGACATGTCGCCCGAAAGCACGTTGAATATCTGCGGCAGTTCATCGACCGACCAACGCCGGATGGCGCGGCCGACACGCGTAACCCTGGGGTCGCGGCGCATCTTGAAGCAGGTGGCGTCCCGTTCGCTGAATGCCAGGAGCGCACGCCGCCGTTGTTCCGCATCGACCACCATGGATCGGAATTTCCAGATGCGGAAAGGACGCCCATCCCGGCCGATGCGTAGTTGTCGAAAGAATACCGGCCCCTGGCTTTCGAGCCGGATGGCGAGCGCGGCCAGGAGCATTATGGGGGCGGCGGCAAGCAGCAGTGCCGCGCCCAGGGCGAGATCGAAGCAGCGCTTGGGATTGGGCAATTTGCGCGGCGCCGTCCGCCGCGCGATCCCATATGCGCATGCCCTTATCAGGAAGGCGAAATTGCCGCGGACATAGCGTTGGGCGAGCCTGCGCGGTTCCAGGGCGAGCCGCCACATCCATTCGAAGCCGAGGCGGCGGACCGGCAATGGCGCACGCGGCAATCGACCGGAATAATAGTCGAACAGGCCTCCGACGCCGAGAGTGACCGTGGCGCCCAGGCGTGCGCGATGGCGGTGTATCCATTTTTCCTGCAGCGGCACGCCCATGGCGACGAACAGGAGATCGGGGCGCAAGTCTTCGATCTCCCGCAGCAGGGCTTCTTCCTCGGCGGCGTCAAAGAATCCGTCATGGGTTCCGGCGACCTTGAGTTCCGGATAGCGGGCCTGCATCGCCTGGGCGGTGCGTGACGCTAGGCCAGGGCCCGCGCCCAGCAGATATATCGACAAGCCGAACCGGGCGGCACGCTCGCACAGCAACGGGAACAGGTCGGTTCCGTTGAGATTTTCTCCGGTCGGGACTCCGGCAATCCGCGCGGCGAGTTTCATCCCGCTGCCATCGGGCAGCAGCAATTCGCTGCTCTCGAGGCATTCCCGATAGACGGGGTCGGTCGTGGCGACATTCACGCAATGCGCGTTCACGAAGTTGACCACCATGGCATGCCCCATGCGCGCGCGCTGCGCGATGAGATCGGCCATTTGCGCCTGGTCGCTTCGCGCAAGGTCGAGTCCGAATAGTCGCGACTTCTCGACCGATATGGCGCGCGGCTCGATGTCGGCGGAATTGAGATCCTGGAAACGATACATGGAGGAACTCCGGCTTCAGTTGCCGGAAACACTGGGCATCGAACGTGCCAAATCATCAGAATGGCGGAATCGCGTCGTTTTCCGCTTCTGCCGGCGCGTTCGGCGCGGTCCATAATGCAATTCGGATTGCACTCTACAATTTCAGATTGCGAATTTTCGGGCGGTTTCCGCGCATCGCCGCCTTGCCGATCAATTGGCACGCTTGATGCTGAGGGGGCGTCGAGGTTTTACGATGCTATTCTTTTCCCGCCTTTCGCTCAGACTTGCCGCGCATCCCGTGGTCCGGGGCATATCCGCCTATGTCGGAGGGGAGCTGGTTGCGCGGCTATCCCGCCTCGCCGCGGTCGTGGTGATCGCTCGCCACGTCTCGCCAGTGATGATGGGAACGGCGGCGCTTTGCCTCAGCCTGTTCGAGATCATCAGGGTGCTCGCCAATGCCGGGATCGGCCAGCGCATAGTGGCGGCCTCCGATGCGGAGCTCGCCTCGGTATGCAATGGCGCGGACCGGCTCTTTCGTGCCTGGTGCCCAATCGTCACCCTGTTGCAGCTCGGCGTTGCGGGCGGCCTGGCGATCGCTGGCCAGCGGGAGGCCGCCACGATGCTGGCGGTGCTCAGCACGGTCTATCTCATGATGCCGTTCGGTCTGGTGCGCGTCTTCCTGCTGATGCGCGATGGCCGGCTGGGGACGACGGCGCGCATTGGCTCGCTCCAGACGATCACGGACCATTTCCTGACCGCGGTTCTCGTTCTGCTGGCGCCGGGTGCCTGGGCGCTGGTGCTTCCCAAGCTCCTCACCACGCCCCTGTGGGTGCTGCTCGTGCGTCGCGCCCGTTCCTGGCGGCCGGCGATTGCCGCGCCAATGTCGGCGCGGCATTTTCTTCGCTTCGGAAGCGGAGTGATCGTCGGCGAGCTTGTCACGGCGGCGCGTTCCCAGTGCGACAATCTCATCATCGGGGCGCTGCTGGGCGTGAACGCGCTCGGCACTTATTATTTCGCCTTCGGCGCCGGCCTGGGCATCACCTATTCGTTCGTATCGGCAACGCAGATCGTGCTGTTTCCGTTCATCTGCGGGGCAAGCGGCGCCGGACGGCACCAGCGCTTCGTCCAGGGTGCGGCAGTGTCCGCCGCCATCCTTCTCCCGGTGGTCGGGACCCAGATCCTGCTTGCTCCCCTTTATGTACCGCTGGTCTTCGGTGCCCATTGGGCGATGGCGGCTCCCTTGGTCTCCCTGCTCGGCCTGGCCGCATTTCCGCTGCTGCTGGGCGCAGTCGCGACGGCGCGGATGCGGGCCGACGGGAACGCGGTTGCCGATGCGGGGATCAGCACGATCGCGACATTGAGCGCCCTGGGCGGACTGGCGCTGGGCGCCTCGCAGGGGCTGGCGATCGCCGTCATTGGCTATGTGCTCGGCCTGACGATCATCCTGCTTCCCTACTTCATCTGGAACCTTGCGAACCGTCCGCATGCGCGCGGTTCGCGCATCGAGGAGTATGTGCTGTGAGCAACCCCGATTTCAGCGTCATAGTGCCCGCCCGCAACGCGGCCGCAACGATCGCGGCGACGATCGCAAGCGTGCTTGCTCAGACCGTGCGGGATTTCGAATTGCTGCTGATCGACGACGGATCGACGGACCGGACACTGCACATCATGCTGGAAGCCGCCGCCCTGGACGAGCGGTTGCATGTGATCTCGCTGGACGGGGTGGGAGCGGCGCGGGCGCGAAATATCGGCGTCGAGCATGCGCACGGCGCGCTCATTGCATTTCTCGATGCGGATGATCTCTGGGTCCCGGAAAAGCTGGAACGCCATGCCGCGTTGCACGCCGGCCCCGTCGCCCCCGATGCCAGCTATGCGGCGGTGACGTTCCTGGACCCGCGCCGGACATATGCGCACGGTTCCAGCCGTTCGACCGTCGGTGCTGGGCCACTAACCCCGGCACAGGCCGTTGCCGAGAATCCGGTTTGCACGATGTCCAATCTGGTCGTGAGCCGGGAAGCCTGGAAACGAACCGGCGCGCTTCGCAATGGGATGCAGCACGCCGAGGATCAGGAATGGCTCGCGCGGGCGACGTTGGCAGGCTGCCATATCGTCGGGATCGACGAGGTGCTTGTGCGCTATCGTACGACCTCCGGTGGCCTATCGTCCGACCTGCGCCGCATGCATGCGGGGTGGCGTCGTTTCGCCAGGACCTATCAGGACCGCGTCGACATTCGCGCGGCGGAAGCAGTCTATTGCCGCTATCTGGCGCGCCGGGCCCTGCGACTAGGGGAGCCGGCCCGGGTTGCCCGGCGCTACGCGTTGCTTGGCCTGCGCTACTCGCCGAGCGCTTTCCTGGCCGATCGATGGCGGGGCGGCATGACCCTGGCCGGAGCATTCGCCGGTCCCTTCCTTCCCCTCGTCCTGCGGAATCGCCTGTTCGCCTGAAGGAGCAATGTCATGAATAAGCCCCTCGTTTCGGTCGTCATGCCGGTATTCAACGTCGAACGTTATGTCGGCGAAGCCATAGATTCGGTGCTGGCGCAGAACTTCATGGATTTCGAGCTGATCATCGTCGACGATGGCGGAAGCGACGGCAGCATGAGGATTTGCCGGGAATTTCTCGACCCCCGAATCCGCATCGTCCATCAGGCCAATCGCGGCCTTGCCGGCGCGCGCAATACCGGGATCGCCGCCGCAAGAGGCGAGTTCGTCGCGCTGCTCGATGCCGATGACCGGTGGGACCGCGCAAAGCTGACGCTGCACGCCATTCATCTCCGCACGAATCCGCATGTCGATGTGAGCTTCTCCGGCTCTAGGCTCATCGACGCGCGAGGCCGTCCGCTTCGGGTGGCGATGCGCCCCAAGCTCAATGACATCACGCCGGCGGACATTCTGATGCGCAATCCCGTCGGCAACGGATCCGCTCCCGTGATCCGGCGCAAGGCGCTCGATCGGGCCAGGTTTGCGCATCCCGAGGAGCCGGGACGGCCGTGCTGGTTCGATGAACGCTTCCGCCAGTCCGAGGATATCGAGCTCTGGATGCGCATGTCGGCGTGGCATGAATGCCGCTTCGAGGGGATTGACGGCCTGCTGACGGACTATCGGATCGTCGGCGGCGGTTTGTCGGCCCAGATCGCCAACCAGTTCGAGAGCTGGCAGCGCGCCGTCCGCAACTGCCAGCGACGGGCGCCGCAACTCATTGCACGGCACGGCCAGGATGCGCGCGCTTTCCAGCTTCGCTATCTTGCACGCCGGGCCGTGCAGCTGCGCGACGGTCCCTTCGCCGCCGCGTTGCTGCGCGCGGCATTCGGCGCGAGCCCCCGGGCCCTGATGGGAGAGCCCGGCAAGACGCTGGCCACGCTCGCGGGGGTGATCGTCACGCGATTGATGCCCCCGCGCTTTTCGGAGCGTCTGCTTGGGGGCTATGCCGGGAGGGCCGACGCATGATGCGGATAGTGCATCTCCTCGACGACTTCGCCCTGGGAGGAGTGACGAAGTCCTTCAGGATCTTCGAGCATCCGATGCTTGCGGAGGATATTCGAAGCGACGTTGTGGAAGTCGCGCCGCGCCGGCAATTGGCACCATCCCTGGCCGCGGATGTCATCCTGACGCATTTCCCGCCCAGCTGGGCGGCCTTGCCCTTCATCCGAACGCTGCGCCTGCGCAATCCGCGCGCGCGGCTGGTCCATGTGGAGCATAGCTACTGCGCTGCCTGGGAACGGCTGAAGGTGCCGTCGCTTCGACGTTTCCATGCGATGCTGCGCCTCGCGCTCCCCGCCTTCGATCATGTGGTGACCGTCTCGGACGGCCAGCGGCGCTGGCTTTCCGGTGTTTGCCAGCCACGCGCCATCTCCACGATCCGGCCATGGAGCGGGGAGGAGCGCCTGTATTGCGTACCTCCGCCCATGCCGGCGCAGCGGTTGACTGTCGGGGCATATGGCCGTTTTGCCGAGCAGAAGGGCTTCGACACTCTGATCCGGGCCATGCATCGCCTGGACCCCGAACGGTTCAGCCTTCATCTCGGCGGTTTCGGCCCCGACGAGGCGATGCTGCGCGCGCTTGCGGGCAATGCCCCGCATATCCGGTTTCTGGGCAAGCTGGACGATCCAGGCGTGCTGCTCGCCAATGTCGACCTGGTCGTCGTTCCTTCGCGCTGGGAGCCCTTTGGGCAGGTCGCGGCGGAAGCCAAGCTCGCCGGCCGCGCAACCCTGCTTGCCGATGTCGATGGTTTGCCGGAACAGTCGGTGGCCGGCCTGGTGAGCGACTGCACCTCGCCGGAACTACTGGCCGAAGCGATCGAGCGAATGGCGGGCATGGACCTCAGGGACATGGGCCGGCGTAACCGCGCCGCGATGGTGGATGCCGGCCATGCTACTCCGGCGGCATGGCGGGCCCTGCTCGATCATCTGGTTGCATCCGCCTGTTGAGCGGCGCCAATTCCAATCAGCAACAGGCCGGGCCAGACCAGATAGCCGAGTACCTCCAGGTTCTCGCCGAAGCTGTAGAGCAGCAGCACCATGAGCATCGCAAAGGCGACGCGCCCGCTTGCGGAGCCCCGCACGGCGGATGCCGCCGCATCGATCAGCCCGACGGCGAGAGGCAGCGCAAGCGCCACCACGCCGCATAGGCCTTTGACGAACAGCAGGCCGTACCAGCTGTGATGGCTGCCGATCGGCATGTACTCGACCAGATGCGGCCCACGTTCCACGACGCCGTGCCCGAACCAGGGTGCCTCGTGGCGCCAGCGTTCGACCGCGATCCTGCCGAGCGTGGCCCGGACCCTGCTTGAATCGGCCCGTGCGCCGTTGAAACGCTCCGTCGCCTGGCTTGCCATCGCCGCGAGCTCGCTGGCCCGCCATCCGGCCAGCAGCGCGGGGACGGCCGCGATGCGCCAGAACCAGGGATATCGCATGCGTGACACAAGATGCGCGAGCGGCCAGATCACGGCCAGCGCGACGAAGGCGAGGCGGGATTGCGAGAGCAGGGCGACGGCGATCCCGGCGGCGATGCCCACGGCCTTCCATCCGGGATGCCTTTCTTCCAGCGCGCAGAGGATATGCACCACCGCGATCATTCCGGCGGCGGGAGACCAGGGGGCGAAAAATTGCCAGCGCGGTGCTCCCACCTCGGGATCGATGGTGTAGAGGACGACCGAGAAGAATTCGGGGCCGGAACCCCCCAATATCCTGAGCGGCGAGACATAGATCTCGCCAGGCAGGTGGAGATAGGGTGCCGCGACGAGGAGCGGCAACAGCAATAGCGTTTGCAGCCCGAGCCTGCATACTGCACGGTAGATGACCTGCGGCCTTATGCCGAGTATCGCGCCGGCGAACGGGAACAGCGCCAGCAGCGCCCAGCCCTTGGCCCAGCCGGTCGCCGATTTCAGGGTCTGGTCGAGGCCGAGGTCGTTGAGGACATGCCCTGCCAGCAGGATGACGAGCATGGCCAGCATCCCGCCCAACCAGAGCAGGATCGGCGCCGGGACACGCTTTCCGGACAGACCCAGATAGAGTTGCGCGGCCGCCATCGCGGCGAGAAGCCAGCCGAGCAACGGGCCGACGAGATAAAGCGCGCCCAGCGCATAGAGCAGCCAGCTCGCTTCGATGGCGCCGCTGGTCAGGCGTTCGGCAGCAGAGCGCGTATGATCGGTTGACGGAGCCATGCGAGTACGAGTCCGACCAAGAGTAGCAGGGATGCCCCGACCGCTCCGCAAAGCGCGAGCATCAGGGAAGGCGAGGACCGGCCGGTTGGCAGCGAGGGTGCCTCGAGCGTCTGCACCAGCGGATAGGAGGCGAAGGGGTCCGCCTTGTTCGTATCGAGGCGGGCCAGGGCCGACGAGAAGACGGCGTCGGCCACGCGCAGGTCGCGTGTCAGGTCCGCGAGCTGGGACGCTTCGGCCGCCAGCTGTGGCACCCCGCTGGCCTGATCGCCGATCTGGGAACGGATCTCGGCAACGGCGGCCCTGGCGCCGGCGGCCTGGCTGTCGCCGGTTACCGCGGCGCCCAGCAGCTGCGCACGTGCATCCGAAACCGACAGGTCGGCAAAACGGGCCATTGCCGGCTCCGACATGCCGGTCAGTTGCCGTCCGCGCGCCGCCAGCGCCTGGTGCAGCGACAGGGTCTGGGCCTTCAGCTCTTCGATCGTCATATGCCGATCGCCCAGCGTTGCGCTTTTCTCGTTCAACTGCGTGTCGAGCGCCGAGAGACGCGCTAGGATCGACTGGAACTCGGGATCCTGGCGCAGCAGCATCGCATCGCGAGCCGTGATCATGCTTACGCCGAGACTTGCGGCAATGCGCCTCTGGGCGACGTCGCTTTGACGATACATCGTCTGCGCCTGATGCTCACGGTCGCGCAGGGTGTCGAGCGCGGCAACCCGGTTGTTGAACTGGTCCAGCGAGACCAGGCCGGTCCTCCCCTGGAACTCGAGCAAGTGCTGCTGCGCTTCGCGCGCCTTCTCCTGCAGATTGGCGATCTGGGCGCGATCGGCGGCTTCCCGCTTGCGAGCCTCATCGGTGCGCAGGCGGTCGAGTGACAGCAGGAAGGCCTGCCGAATGGCTTCCATGCGCCGTTGCGCCTGCGACGGTGTCGCACCCGCCATGGAGGTCTCGATCAGGTTGGTCTGATCGGTGAGCTTCACGATCGGCACGGGAAATCGGTCCGGCGCCTCGCCCAGCATGCTGGCGGCGTTGCGCCGGGTGATATCCGCCATCAGCAGCCGCTTGTAGTTCTCCGTGGGGCTCAGCGAGGGACTGGAGAAGGCCGATGAAGTAACCGTCGACGCCTGCCCGATGGTATCGAGGTTCATGCTGCCGCCAACGCCGCTGCCGGGCAGGATCAGGGTCGCCCGGCTGGTATATCGAACCGGAGCGGTCGCGAGATAGGCGATCGTGCCAATCCATATCATCAGGAACGGTATCGCCGCGCTGACGGCATAACGACGATACCGGCCGATGACGGGGAGGCCATCGCGTACGACGTGCCAGAAGCGCACGAGACGCCTTGGCGACGATGCCGGCCGCGGATCCAGCATTTCAATTGCCTCCCTTGCGTAGCAGAAGGGCGGGCGTCACGGCGCTGGCGGTGCCGCTGACCAGCGACAGGATGTCGCTGAAATTCATCCAGCGGCTATCGTAACAGGCCAGCGCGTCGCCCGGCATCAGGTACGGATCCGCCTCGTCACGCGATGCCGAGCGCACCAGGCGCTCGACGTCACGCTGGATCACCACGCTCTGGCCGGTAAGCGGATTGCGCGAGATCAATATTGCCCGGCGACCGGCGTTCATGGCCGAGCCGCCCACGCAGTTGGCCGCCACCAGCGCCTGGAGCAGGCGCGTGCCGTAGGGGAGGCTGGTCGCGTCGCGCCCGATCGCGGCGCCGGCGTTGTTCGCCGCGGGCCTCGAGAGATTGGACATGTAGACGCGGATACCCGGCGGCGTGAGCGGACTCGGCCGCACGAGCGCCTGGTCGAAACAGCCGCTGCTGGACACGAAAATACTGTCCCCGCCGGCGACCGGCATATCCGCAAGCCCCGTCCCGTCGAGCGCGCCGCGCAGATCGAGCGATATCCAGCGTCCCTGGCGCATCAGCCTGACGTCCGACAGATCGGCATCGGGCCGGATTCCTCCGGCTGCGCGCAGCGCCGCGCTCAGCGTGCGGCCGGCATTGGCATCGCCATCCGCGATGCCTTCCTTCTGGCCCACACGGTCTTCCGCCTGCCTTTCGCCGGCGCGAACCGTGCCCGCTGCGAACACCGCCCCTTGTACGGATACCGATACGCCCGCTGTCTCGATGAGGGTCGCGTGGACGAAATGCCCGGGTGCCCGCAGCAACTCCGCCTTGACGAGGCCGGCTTCGATCCGATGGCCCGCTTCGGCGATGTCGACGCCGGCGATTTCGATGGGTGCTACCCCGGGCATCGTGAGGCGGCCATCGTCGCCGATGACATGCACGCCCGTCATGTCGTTCTCATCGCCTGCGACCTGCACGCGAAGGCGATCTCCCGGACTCAGGATCGCGGCACTGCTTTCCAGCAGGGAGCGATCCGTGCGCCGGGCCGCATCAAAGGAACTGGGGAAGCCCGATGCCGAGCTTCGCATGCAACCGTCCTGAGCATCGGACACAAGCTGCTGCTGGGGCATCCACCCTGCCGCAGGTGCGTTGCGGGGAAGCGGGCCCGCCGCGCATCCCCCGAGCAGAAGCGCAGAAACACCATTAAGCAGGGCAAGACGTGAGATAATACGCATCGACACGACTCCTTTGTGTCGCGTCAATCAATTCGCGTGCCATTTTGTCGGCAGGTGCGGAATCGGCGAAGATTCACGCGGCTATTTGCAAATCGCAAATCATTCTATTGCAGAATGCGATGCGCTCGCGAAATGCGAAGACCGGATTCGCAGTCGTTGCGGGAGATTTATTGGCACAACCCTTGCGTGGCCATGCCCGCTTTGAGGTGATGATATGCCCGGACGAATTCTGATTGTTGAGGATACGCCCTCGATCGCATTGGCCTATGCGGCGCATATCGAAGCGATGGGCCATGCGGCCGAGATCGCGGAGACCGGTGCTGCCGCGCGCGCATTGCTGGCAGGGGCTTCCAGTTTCGAAGCCGTGCTGCTCGATTTGCAACTCCCCGATTGCAACGGTCTCGAATTGCTGGCGAGCATTCCCTCACTTGCCGCAACGTCGAGCGTGATCGTCGTGACCTCGGATGGCTCGATCAACCGCGCCATCAGCGCCATGCGCCTCGGTGCCTATGATTTCCTGGTCAAGCCGCTCACGCCGGAGCGCCTGAAGACTACGATCCGGAATGCGCTGGAGCGATCGACATTGTCCCGTGAGGTCGCCCAGGCCAAGCAAGTGGCCAGGCGCGATCATTTCCACGGGTTCGTCGGCCAGAGTGCCGCCATGCAGGCCGTCTATCGTGCCATCGAGAATGTTGCCGATTCCAAGGCGACCGTTTTCGTCACCGGCGAGAGCGGCACCGGCAAGGAAGTGACCGCGGAAGCGATCCATCGCGCGAGCGGCCGTCGCAACGAACCATTTGTTGCGATCAACTGTGGTGCCATTCCCGAGAGCCTGCTCGAATCGGAGCTGTTCGGGCATGTGCGCGGCGCTTTCACCGGCGCGATCGAGAACCGCCCCGGTGCCGCGCGCGCGGCCAATGGCGGCACGCTATTTCTCGATGAGATCTGCGAACTGGACCTCAAGCTGCAGGTCAAGTTGTTGCGTTTCCTGCAAACTGGCCTGGTTCAGCCCGTGGGCAGCAATCGGAGCGAACCGGTGGATATTCGATTGGTCTGTGCCACCAATCGCGATCCGGTCGAAGAAGTGGCGGCCGGCCGTTTCCGCGAGGATCTGTTCTATCGGCTGGCGGTGATACCGATCGAGTTGCCGCCTTTGCGACAGCGCGGCAATGACCTGGACCTGATCGCGCAAACCTTCCTCGAGCGATATGCCATCGAGGAGGGCAAGACATTGCCGCCGTTGAGCGAATCGCAGCTTGCCACCTTGCATCGGCATCGCTGGCCGGGGAACGTGCGCGAATTGCAGAATGCCATCCGACGTGCGGTGGTGATGAGCGGCGGTCGCGAGATCAGCCTGCCGATCCCGCAGGAGGGTGCGTCGCCTTCCGTTGCGGAAGCGCCTGAACTCTCCGCGGGAGGATGGCGGGGCCTGACGCTCGATCAGATCGAGCGTCTCGCGATCGAGCAGGCGATCGCGGATGCGGACGGGAATCTCCCCAACGCGGCTCGCAATCTGGGCGTCAGCCCATCGACATTGTATCGCAAACGGGAGCGTTGGCTCTCCGCGAACCATGGCGTGAAATGATCGCCGGACCTGGCCTGGGCCCTTGGTCGTTCTTCCAGCATCGCCCGGGCTGGAATTTGCCCGAGCGTAAATTCGAATGAACGGCAACTTCCGGATTTGGTGAAAGCGGTTGCGCTGAGACGGTTGGGGCACCTGGCGGCATTATCGCTTTTACCCTGGGGTACTGAATGGACGGGCGAAGCGACAGCCCGAGCGCTCGTACCTTGGAGGCTTGATCAGCAGTCGAGAATAGTCCGCAGCCCCCTGAGATCGCCGTGGGCGGGGCACATTCTTCGTTCAATGATGGCGCATCATAACCATCTGAATCAGAATATATTTTTATACAGCTCGTTTTCTGACGTACCGTTATCTGTAAAAGCCCGATTCCGAGGCGCCGTTAAACGGGCGGGCCATGCCCGCCGGAAAACTGCCTCTCGCGGTTTTCCGCCATTTTCTTGAGGCAGCCTTATCTGGGCTCAACAGGATTTGTCGTACCCAATTAAGACCGCCTCATATCCAAAATAAGGATGCCTCAGAGGGTACGCTTCGTTAATCTCGGCCGATTGGAGACGCCGAGCGACGGATTTTGGGCCGGTAGCGGCCAAGCGGCTTTTGGCACGGGATCGCGGAAAGCTGTCTTCCAGCAATCGGCCTCTCAACCGTTAATCGGGTAGCCGGATCTGGGCCCGTCGGGCCGCCATGCGGCACCGGATCGCCAAAGCGGACACCAGGCGCTCTGCTGGACAATGGCAGGATCAGGACCGGATGCCACCTGCGCGCTCGGGTGCATCGATCTCCGTCAATCAGTGCCGCAAGTCGGCGATCAGTGGCGACTTGGCGGTAACGGGATCGTGATGAAGCATGGCCATCGTGACGCGTCGAACTTCGAGGCCTACTCGCGATCCCACGTCACACATCAGTTGCGCGAGCCCTGCGGCAGCAGCATCGGTCGAGCAATTCCCGGCCGGATCGACTAGAAGCAGTTCTAGGCGATCCCCACCCTGTTCCCCCTGCCGCAGCTGAATCTGGAATGCCTCGGCGCCAGCGGCGAGCGGTGCGAACAGGGGAAGGTCGAAATGCTGCTCGGCAAGCAGGAACGAGCGCGCGTTGCGACCGCGCAACTCGAGGAGACGAGAACCATCGCGCTCGACCAGGCGACCGACATCGCCGACAAGATAGCGAAATACCGGAAAGCGCTTTCGATAGCCGTTGGTGACCGCGAGCTCGCCAAACCCTTCGGAATCCGGAGACACCACCTCGACAACGACCTGCGGCAGGATACGGAACAGGCCGGGTTTGCGGCTCGCGTCGGACCACGCCCAGATGCCGGTCTCGGCGCCACCGTATAGCGACCAGAAGTCACGCGTTCCGAAGCTTTGGGCGAAGCGCTCAACGGCGCTCGCGGGGAGTGGCTCACCAGCGTAGAGCAGCCGGGGAATCTCCAGGCGCTCACCGGTGGCGCTCAGAAATTCGGCGAAAAGTCGAAGCTTTGAGGGGGTGCCGAGCAGGTGCGTCGGCGTGAAACGCCGCGCCGTCGCCAGGACGTCTTCGTAGCGCGCATGCGCGCTCATCGGCAGCGAGGTCGCGGCGCACCTCTCAAGCAGGTCATCGAGGATCGCCGCGGTGCGATATAGATCGGCATAGCCGAACAGATTGAGCGCCACCGTCCTCGCATCGAACAGCCCTTCGGCGAGCAAGGCGCTGGCCAGGGCATGACGCTGGGCATGATTTTCGCCAATATCGACTGGAAACACCAGCGGCGTGCTCGTGCTCCCGCCCGAGCGCACCAGATAGACGCCGCTTGGCTCGGAGCCGGGCGCGAACCGGTCGAGATGCGGCTTCAGCACGGCTTTGTCGGTTGCCGGCGCTGCGCGATGGTCGCCAATCCCGGCGAAATGGTCGCGGTAGAAGGCATGTGCGCGAGCCCGGGCAAAACCGTCGCGCAGCAGCGCCTCGTCATCGGGATGAGTCACGAGACGGCCGCTTCGAAAAGGTTGCGATAGTGCGCGAGGAACAACTGTCTCTGTTCCTCGGGGATGGTCGCAAGCGCATAGTCATGCCAGCGCGCAAGGAGCATCGCCGCCATCCTGTGATCGCGGGGATCCGCGCTGTCGCGATAGCGCAGCACCGTTGGGGGAATCTCGAGTGTGCGCCAATCATCGCGGCGGCGGCGCGACAAGCTATCGGGCACGACACGAAAGTGGATCAGCGGCGCTGCGATCAGCCCCACGCGCGCATCGGCGGCGGCGGCGTCCTTCAGCACACGATACCAGAGATCGACGCCCTCGTTGAGCTGAGCGCTCACATAGCGGTGTGCGCCAAGCCAGCGGCGCCGAACGATGACGTTGCTGGCGCGGCCCAGCATGAACTCGGGATGCGCAACGGCACGCGGAGGATCGACGAGAAGGAAGAGTTCATCCTCGATCGGCGTGAGCTCATCAGCGAACAGCTCAAGCTCCGGGAAAACCTCACCGGCGGGTTCGCTCGCAAAACCGACTACCGCCATTGCCAGTGCATGCCGGTCCATAGCGCCTCGCATGCGCCGCAGCGCATCGGGGCGCAGCATGTCGTCTGCGTCGAGGCAGAGGAGGAACTCGCAATCGGCGCGTTCGATGCCGCAATTGCGGGCCGCACCCGGGCCACCATTCGTCGCCCGCCGCACCAGCTCGATCTGTGTGCCGCCGAATGCGGCGGCGTGGAGGGAAAGTGCTTCCTCCGCGACTTCCGCGCTGCCATCCGTGCTCGCATCATCGACGATGATCAACACATCGGGCGGGGTTTCCTGGCCAGCAAGCGACGCGATTGCCTCGCCTATGAACGCCCGCTTGTCGAACAGCGGGATGACGACCGCGAGGCTGGTCATTGTGCGATCACCGGGACGTAGATCAGGCCGCGGTCGCCGTGGAGGTTAATCACCGACGCGCTGGAGCCTCGGAATATGCCCGGGCCATAACTGGTTGCGTCACGACACAGCTGCAATCCAATCAGATGCGTCGCGCGGGCATCGCCAGGCGCGCCGAAGTCGCGCTGCGCAAGATAATGCTGGTACATGTCCTGCGACCAGTCGCGCTCGACGCGCCTGCGCCATGCCGCCTCGCTGCACTCGCGGCGCACCAGCACGTCGATTCCGCGACCGCCGCTGCTCCGTTTCGCGATCATGTCCTCTCGGCGCGAAAGCAGGGCTTCGCAGCCACCGGCATCGGCGATGGTCCAGGAAGGGATCAGGAAGGCGCGCAACGCCTCCGCCTCGTCTGCCGACAAGAGATCCCGTCGGATCGCATCGTCCCACAGCACGGCGAGTACGCGCTTGTCATGCACCAGGATCAGCGTGCGGACGTCGTTGAAATAGTTCCCGGTGTCGATCAGGTGGCGCAGCACGTCATCGGGGATGGACGCCAGCTCGCTTCGGTCCATCTCGAGAATGACGTGGTTGATCGTTCGCCCGTCCGCGCGCAACCCGCCGTCTTCCAGCGCGATCGCCTCCGGTGCGAGGGACATGAAGCCGATGCCGCGTTCGCGAAGTGCGTCGGCAAGGAGAAATATCTCGGTTCCGGCCTCCGCTGCATGCAACATCGCCACGGTTTCGCCTGGACGATATCGGCTGCACAGTGCATCGACAAAGCCGTGCCCGGTCACCTCGCCCAGTCCTGTCGCGGCTGCGTGTGGTGCAAGCGCTTCGGCTGCCCGTTCACTCACCATCCAGCCGTTCAGTGGATAACGGGCGCCGATCTCGCAGACTCGTGGCTGGCCATCTGCATCGTGGACAAGGTCCGGGCGGTACCAGCCGATGCGGTAGGGCCTTGTGCTGGCCAGCCGCAGGATCGCTTCTATCGATTCGGGCAGCGCGTAGACGGAGCGGATTCGCGGATCGTCGAAATAAAGTTCGACGATCGCGCGCAGCGCCTTGTCAAGCAACTGGTTCAGCCGATCGAGTCGCGTCAGATATGCGGGCGCGATCAGCACCGGCATCGCCGCGAGTTGTTCGCTATTGATGATCGGCGGATCACCGAGTTGCGCCACCAGCGCCAAGCGTGGGGCTTCGGCGAAGCTGCGCTCGGCGATCCGTAGCAATGGCGCGCCGGCGCCATTGCTGCTCAATGGACTGCCTCGACCTCGATCGCATCGCGCAGGCAGACATGGTCGAGCACGGCGGCCTTCTTTGCGAGATAGGTAGAAACAATGTCGTCGAGCGAATAGTCGGCGATGGTGACGCCCGTCGCCTCGGCAAAATGCTGCAGCGCGCTCAGCGCATAGAAGAAATGGTTCTTCTCGGTTGGCCCGGTGTGGACGCTGATCCAGGCGAGCGTCTGGCGGATCGCCGCGTCGGTGAAGCCATATTCCTCGGCCAGCCAGCGCCGGAACAGCGGAAGGATGAACTCGACCTCGCCGTGCGTGTAGATCTCGTGTGCCAGCGTGGTGAGCAGCGCAATCACATGGTCGCGCTCTCGCAGCGAATTATGATCCTTCCAGTCCTTGAACTCCTTCGCCGCAGGATGAAGATAGCGTCGCGACAGCCACCGGTCATCGCCGACGATGTCGGTTGCCATACGGTAGAACATGTCCGCATGGAGCACCCTGTGCGTGACCGCGAGATCCTCATCGATGATACGGTCGAGGCTAGTGAGGGCGCGCAGCAGGGCGGCCTCATCGCCGACATGTTGCCCGCGATGGAGCAGGAGTGTCAGCCGGTTGCCTATCCCTGCAACAGTCACCGCACTGTTGTTGGTCTGCGACCAGCTGTGGAAGAAGGCACATAGCGCTTCGGGATCCTGCCGCTGCCGGGTCAGAGCTCGGAATCCATTCTCGATAGCGTGGAAATAATGGGAGTGCTCAGAAAAGCACCGCGCCAGATCGTTCTTGATATGCGAGTCCGGCACCGCTTCAAATACAGGCAATATGATGCCCTGTAGAGAATTCGCCATATTCCACCCCTGAGCTTACTGCTGTCTATCCGATGTGGGATAATTAGAATAGTTCAACATGCGCCAAAATGGATAGTTATGACTTCGAACTCTCTGTGATGAATAGAGAGTTATCCATAGAATTCCCGAAATTTCGAAATAATAAATTCATGCAGTTGTCGCGAATTAGTCGCAATTTTCATCGCCTGAACGGAAGGCGGTTTTCCGGATAACCCTGCGAGCAGGCTGAGCGGCTGAGATGGGCGCGTAGCTGATCGGCGGATCACGCGGGAGCTGTCTAGCGGCTCATGGGTACACCGTAGAACGGCAACCGTCATTGCCAATGATCCGAGGGGAAGGTTCATTTTGACGCTGTGGTAACGCAAAGCGGTGACCCGCGGCGTGCCCGGTAATAGATCTGATAATTGCCTGGTCAATATTCGCCGAAGTATTCCGGCATGGGCTCCCCTGCTCTGACAATCCGGACCAGATGGCCCAGTGCGCCAACCTCGCGCTGTGCCTTCCATGCAGCGCCGATGCTCCATGCCGCTTCCTTCCCCTCCACAGCCAGAAGCTTCAAACGGCCGGGAAGCAATGCTTCGGAACTGACTGGCACGACGGCGCAACCCAGCCCTGCTGAAACCAGTGCGAGGACCGTCTGTATGTCATCGGCTGCCTGCACGACCTTCGGATCAAAAGCGGCGGAGCGACACCAGGCTCGAACTTGGGCGGCGAGCCCAGGTCCCCGTGCCTCCCGCAGCGCAATGAAGCCCTGTGCTGCGAGCCAACTTCGCAATCTCGCTCCCGAAGGGATGCCGAGATTCTGCGGAACCGCAATCGCAAGACGGTCGGATGCCGGTGGGCAGGCCGTTAGGCCCGGTGGCGCGGGCAGCCCGTCATAGGCCACCGACGCGAAGATGTTCTACGCGATCGTCGCCGCGAGCGTGTTGCTGGCGCTCGTGCTGCAATACTTGCCAATCGGGCCCATGCAGGCGCTGGTCTGGAGCGCGGTCATCAACGGCATCGTCGCGGTGCCGCTGTTGGTGGCGCTGATGATCCCGGTCTCGCGCCGCGAATCGTCGACAGCTTCCGCACGTCGCGCTGGCTCCTCATTCTGAGCGGCGCTGTCACGGTCATCATGGGGATTGCCGGCGTCGCGACGATCGCTAGCCTGTTCTAGGATCGTTGGGACGCGAAGAAGCGGTTGCTGAACTCGGGGCCGTCAGAACGCGGCATGCATGCGCAGCGCGAAGACGTTTGCCGGCCCACGATCTCGATTATAGCCCGGGTTGGCTACCAGCTGGTAATCCGCCGCGATGGTGATGCCTTTGCGCAGCGAGAGCTGGTAATAAGCCTCGCCGATCGCTTCCGCGCCATAGTGCGGCAACTTCCCGTCGCCCACCAGCAAGCCCAATCCCCCGGCCGCGAGATACCGCCGGTGCGGCGCGGTGATGGAGTTGACGATGGCGACGACGCCGACCGTGTCGTCCGGCCGCCCCCACTTGGTGCCCCCGATCGATGTCCCGAATTGCGCGGTGCGGTCGATATCCGTGAAGTCGTAGGGCTCGATGGAGCCATCGGCCACGCCAGCGCGACCGAACAGCCCCACCGTGTCGCTCACCGCCTGTTCCAGGTTGACGCTGGCGCCCCAGCGCGATCGCCGCATGCGCGTGAGCGACAAGTCGGGCAGTTGCCCGGTGGCGTTTGCCAACGCGACCGCGTCGTCGAAGCGGCTGAACCGCCCGCGATTGCGGAATATCGTCAATCGCATGGCCCCGGTCCGGCCAGCGATGCTGAAGCGACGCTCGACCTCCGCATTGATCTGGTATTGCCCAAACCGGGGCTCGAGCGTCTCGCCATTCGGCACCTTCGATAGGTTGAACAAGCCGCCGCGAACCGTCCAGGGGCCGACATATGCCTCGATTGAGACGCCAGTCGAGTATCCCCAGGCATCGGCGGCGTAGTCGAAAGTGCCGGCGTCGACCGCCGCCCAATTGAGGAAGTCGCCACGCGGATCGTGCGCATAGGCGTTGGTGTCGAAAACGTCGCCGACCGCGAACTTGCCGATCGTGACGACAACCCGATTGCGGGGCCGTGTGCCGGCGAGCTGTCCCGCTGCGCCGGCGACGTACTCGCGACCGTCACCGAGTGCGATGGCCTGCCTAAGATAGAGTCGCTGTAGCCGCAGATAGGGGGAGTTGCGACCGACCTTGTATGCCTCGGCGCTCGGAAAGCCGGCAACACCCAGCGTGTTGGACAGCCCGAAGCCCTGGTCGATCTCTGGACTGATCCAGACCTCGGCCCCACGCCAGAGGCGAGCACCGGCGAACAGCGTCGCGTCGAACGTTTCGCGCGCTTGGTCAGGAGTTAAGCTGTTGTCGCCCACATAGGGTGACCGGAAAGCGGGCGTTGCCTGGACGATGAAGGTGGCTTGGCCGTGAAGCGCCAGCCCTTTGTCCGAGCCGGTCGTCGTCGTGGATTCCTGCGGAGCGGCTTGAGCCCGCGCCGCCAACGGCGCCATTAGGCACGCGACCACTATCCCTGCGACTACGAGCCACCTCATTCCATGGACCTTCATGCAACGCCGCCCTTTCAGGGTATCGCGTCCGGCGTCAAAGGGCCATGTGGCCAATGGCCGCGCGGAACTGACGCAGGCCCAATATGTAGGGCGGTTTTTGACGGTACCGGTCCGGCATTTGACGACGGACGTTACGGTATTTGCGCGGGCGAACGTCTCTGAGATAGGATCTTCCGACATCGGGGCACCCGAAATGCTGACCATCGGCCAATGAAGGGCAAGAGTCCGATCCGGAAGCTGGATATCGATCGCCATGTGGTCGATGATCTGGCGCGGCGGTATCGATCCACGTTGCTGCGCTATTTCCAGCGCCGGGGAGTGGCGCCGCTCGACGCGGAAGACGCCGTGCAGGAAGTCTTCGTCCGGTTGAGTCAGCGCAAGGCGCTCGCGGACGACGTCCATCAGCCCGAAAGCTATATCTTCGCGACCGCGGCCAATGTAGCGACCGACCTGCACCGCCGTGCCACGGTGCGCGCGAACGGGCGGCACGAGTTGTTCGACGACGTGCTCCACGCGCCGCTCGACCTCGATCCGGAAACCATCTGCGCGGGACGCGAGGCATTGCGAGCCGTCGTGGTGGCGTTGAAGGAACTGCCCGAGCGCACGCGCACCATTTTCATCCTGGCCCGGCTCGAGCAGATGAAGCAGGCAGAGATCGCGCGCCGGCTCGGCGTTTCGCTCAACACGGTCGAGAAGCATTTGCATAGGGCGGTTGCTTATCTTGGCGAAAGGGCGGGGCGACGGTCATGAGCAATCACGCTGCCCCTTCCGGAATCCCCGAGATGTCGCCGCATGAAGTGGCGGCCAAATGGTTCCTGCAAAGCGAGACGGGCGCGCTGGGGCACGCTGAGCGCGCACGCCTGGAGACCTGGCTCGCGGATGACCCGCGCCACCAGGCCGCATGGGATGATGTGACCGCGGCCTTGCGGACAGTCGCCGACAATGCCGCCGACAAGGAGTTCCTGGCGATGCGATCCCGGGCCCTGGCGGCCCGGCCGGAGCGTCGCTGGCCGCTGTCCCGTATGACGGCGGTGGCCGGATTGCTGATCATCGCCTTGACGTCGGTACTCATCTTCCGTGAAGTCTATCCGGGGCTGAGTCATCGCAATGGCATCGCCGTCGCCGGCCCGGCGCGCGGGCTCTATCGAACCACTATCGGCGGTCGCGCCGAAGTAACGCTGCCCGATGGTTCGGTGGCGGTGCTGGATACGGACAGCGCGATGCGCCTCGCCTATACCGACAAGGAGCGGGGAATCCGCCTGTTGAAGGGCCAAGCCCTGTTCGTCGTCGCCAAGCATCAGTCGGCGCCGTTCCGGGTATATGCGGGCAGCCAGCGGGTGACGGCGGTCGGCACCCGGTTCAACGTTCGGGTGGAAGGCGAAGGACGGTCCCCAAAGACAAGCGTCGCGCTCATCGAGGGCGTGGTACGCGTTGTGGGCCTCAATTCCGCCGGGTCGACCATGCCGGATCGCCGGGCAGACGAAATCACCATGCGCGCCGGTGAAATCTTCGATTCCGCCAAGCCCGGCGCGCTCAGGGTATCCGCGTCCGAAGCGGAGGGTGCGGCCAGTTGGGTTTCGGGAACCTTGTCGTTCAACGATATGCCGCTCGGACAGGCGGTTGCCGAAATGAACCGCTATACCGCGCGCCCGATCGGCCTCGGCGACCGGGGCATCGCGAACCTCAGAGTCAGCGGCGTCTTCAAGACCGGCGATTCCCAGCATTTCGCAGAGTCGATGGCGGAAGTCTTTCATTTGCGTGTGACGCATGATGAACGCGGCAATCCGCTCCTCCTGCCCAGGGCGGAATGAGCCGGGCGGCCTCGCGATCGGCCCCTTCGGAATAAAGTGACGATGCGGTTACGGGTTCTCGACTTGCCTGCGTCCCTGAAATTGGCAGCCGATAACGGCGCCCATATAGGGGAGGATATCGATGGCACGTCGCTTCGGGCTGCGCGTGAGAATCGCGGCACTTGCCGGCTGCGCTTCACTATGGATTTCGATGCCGGCGACGGCGCAGGGCAACCCCAGGACAAGCTTCGATATTCCTGCGCAGGATCTGGGCGCGGCCCTGAACCGGGCGGCAATCCAGAGCCACCGCGAGATCGAATTCAACGCGGACCTCGTCCGGTCGCGCAGGGCGCCCGCGGTACGAGGGAGCTATTCCATCACCGAGGTGCTCGAGCGGCTGTTGGCCGGGTCCGGCCTGCGCGCCCGCACGACATCCTCGGGAGCGATCCTCATCGAGCCCGTGCAGCAATCCAGCATCGGCATGGACAACAGCCGCGACGCGCAGGATCAGCCGGCCGAAGCGGACATCATCGTGACTGCGCAGAAAGTTCGCGAAAAGATACAGGATGTCCCGATCGCCATTTCGGTTTTCACCGCCAAATCCCTGGACGACCAGAAGATCGAAGGCGGGTCGGAGCTGTTGCGCGGGACGCCGAACGTCAGCTTCTCCAAGACCAATTTCGCCAGCTACAACTTCCAGATCCGTGGTATCGGCACACAGGCGCTGTCGGTGACGACCGATCCGGCGGTCGCAATCAGCTTCAACTCGATGCCGCTCATTCGCAATCGCTTGTTCGAGCAGGAGTATTTTGACGTCGAGCGGGTCGAGGTGCTGCGTGGCCCGCAGGGTACGTTGTATGGTCGCAACGCGACCGCCGGCGTGGTCAACATGATTCCGATCCTTGCCGATCCGGGCCGGATGGCGGGATCGCTCAAGCTCGAGACGGGCAATTATTCAGCGATGCGAGCGAGCGGAATGCTCAATCTGCCCCTGACCGATAGCTTGGCGGTGCGCGTGGCGGGGGCATGGACCTCCCGCGATGGCTACGACTACAACATGGTGACGCAACGGCGCGTCAACGGCCGCGATTTGTGGGGTGCGCGCGGATCGATCCTGTGGAAGCCGTCCTCGCGCTTCACCGCCAGCCTGGTCTGGGAGCATTTCCACGAGGACGATGATCGATCCCGGACGGGGAAACAGCTTTGCCACAACGATCCCAGCCCCACCAATCTGGACGGCATTTCGATCTATCCTCAGAATCGCGGATATTTCAGCCAGGGCTGCAAGCCGGGTTCGCTTTATGACGACGCCGCGTTCGGGGTGCCCAACGGAGCCAGCCTGCCCAATGTAGCGGCGGCGAGCTCGAGCGTGTCCGGAGCGCTGGGATTTCAGGGCAATACGGGCACCGGGGTCTTCGCCATCCCGTTCGCCACCGATCCCTTTGCCGGCGTGGTGCAGTCGCGTGACCTGCGCGTGATCGGCACAACCTATGATCCGGTGTTCCGCGCGAAGAACGACGTCGTGCAGTTCAATCTTGAATTCAAGTTCAACGATGGGTTGCGGTTCGTGTCACAGACGGGATGGTCCCGTGACGAATATTACTCGACTCAAGATTACAGCCGGTTTCCCTCGCAGTCGATCTTCACCGACACGGACCCGTCGCAGGGCATAACCTATGCTGATCCCAATAATGTGCGCACGCCCGCGTATAATCTTCTGCCGGGTGGCGTCTGGTGCGACCCGCAACTTGGATGCTCGAAGGGGTATCTCGCTGTGGACCTCAATAAATCCAAAAGCAATCAATGGTCCCAGGAGTTTCGTCTGCAATCATCATTCGATGGTCCGATAAACTTCAACCTCGGAGCAAACTATCTGGATTTCAGTATCGATGAAGATTATTATGTATTTAACAATACATTTTCACTGGTGGGGACGATATTATTTAATAAATCCGGTACAGCTGGATCCGTACCAGTGGACTCATGTCCACAGAATGTAACCACGCTTCCCTATGTCGGCGCTGGTTACTCTTGCATGTACATCGATCCCAATCCTATTGGAGGCATCGACGGGAATGGGCATAATTATTTCCGCAGCCGCAATGTCGCGCATACGCAATCCTGGGCCGGGTTCGGAGAAATCTATTGGAAGGCGGCCGATCGCCTGAAGATCACTGCGGGGCTGCGCTATACCCGCGACATCAAGACCACCACGCCCTATCCCACGCAATTGCTGTTGACGCCCGGACCCTTGGGCGGAGGTTATGTCAATAGCGGCTATCCTGCCTCTCCCGATATCAGGCAGAAATGGGGAGCGGTGACCGGGCGCTTCGTAGTCGATTGGAAGCCACGCCTATCGTTCACCGATGACACCCTGCTCTATGCTTCCTATGCGAGAGGGTACAAAGCCGGCGGCACCAATTCGCCCGGCATCGGCTCCGATCCTGCCAATATCGGCTTCTTCCAAACCGACCCTCGCTTCCGGCCGGAATATATCAATGCGTTCGAAGTCGGCACCAAAAACAACCTTGCCGACGGCAAGCTGAGCCTCAACGCCACTGCATTCTATTACGACTACAAGGACTATCAGGTTTCCCAGATCATCGATCGTGCGACCAAGAACGAGAATTTCAACGCAACCAGTTACGGCCTCGAACTGGAATCGATCTGGCGGCCCACATCGCGGCTGAGCTTCAACGCCAACCTAGGCCTGCTCAAGACCCGCATCGGCAGCGACATGCGCTCGATCGACGTCATGAATCGCATGCAGGGGCACGACGACTGGATTCTGGTCAAGCCGTGGATCCAGACCGCGTCCAACTGCATCGCGCCCAAGGCGCTGGTCGAGAAATACCTTGCCGTAACGGCCGCCAATCCGCGCCGCTTCGGTTCCATATCCGACACAAGGATCACCGGATTCTGTCCGTACACCAACAATCTGGCCGCGGGCACCTTTGCGCCCGGAAGCGCGGGATCCGTCTTGTATGGAGTCACCTACGACCCACTTACCTACGCCGATGTCGGCCAGAATCAGGGGCGCGGTTTCTACGCTGATCTTTCGGGCAAGGAATTGCCCAATGCGCCACACTGGACCTTCAACCTTGGCGGGCAATATTCGCTCCCGATCGATAATTGGAAGGCAACGCTTCGCGCCGATTATTATGCGCAGGGGGCAAGCTGGGCGCGGGTCTATAACGCCATCAACGATCGCTTGCGCGGATGGGACAATGCCAACCTCGCGCTCACTGTCGAGCGACCCACTTCCGGCCTCGCGTTCCAGTTCTACGTCAAGAACGTCTTCAACAAGACTCCGATCACCGGCGCGTTCATCAATTCCGACGACAGCGGCCTGACCACCAATGTCTTTACTCTCGACCCTCGCATCTTCGGGTTCAGCATGGCCAAGCGGTTCTAGGGCCTGGAATGCCTATGGTTCGGCGCGGCCGCTGCAACTGGGGACATCGCCGGCAGGCCCGCGGCTTTCGTCCCGTTGGGTGGCGTTTGTCTGTACCCGGCCGAGCGGCAGTTGATGCCACGGAGCATCTGGAAATCGCCGAGCATATTCCTCTTTGACGCGGCGTTCCCGCCACACCGGCCCTCCAATGTGCCAAGGAGCTTCCTCCTCCCCAGAATCGGCGGTCGGCCTCGCTGGAATGTGCTGCTGGGTATCCCAGAGCGCAACGCTCGTGTAATCGATGGATGGCCAACATCTATGACGGCCACCGCGCCTCGATAACCACTTCCGGGGACGCGCTCGAAGGGCGTTCTCGTATTCTTCCCGCTCAAGCTCTTGATTGACAGGCAGGTTCATCACCCTGTGCCAAGGCGCATACGATCGCGTCGCTATGATAGAATGATATCGTCGACCGGCCGGATGCCGAGCGGGCGATCGCACCAGCATGCCCGATGCAGGTCTCGATGGTGTTCGCATCTGTTTGCGCGGCAACACCGAAGAGCTTGGCATGGGCTTCCTTCATGAGCCACCGTTCCAATCGTGTGTCGCCAACGCACCCCGAAAGCTCGATCCGCTCACGCTCAGTGAATGCGTCGAGAGGCGGCGGCGGGGCTCCGCGCGGCTCGATGTCCACACCAAGCGGCCACCGCGCAACTCCTATGAGGCAATGAGGCCATTGTCCGGCCACGCTCAGATACCAACCGACAGGTTCGATGATGCGCGGCGCGCCGGTCGCTGATCGTACGATTATAACGGCTTGCGGATGCATGTCGTTCAGCGTCGCAAGCAGAACCTTGGTCAGCTTCCGGCGCATGGCGCGCATGGCTGATTGGGGTCGCGCTGCGAGTTCGCTGAAGTCGGCTGCATCGAGCGATGCGCGGCTGGCCAGCGCCGCCGTCGTCGGATCGTCAAGCCGCGTAAGCCAGAGGAGCGGGACTTGAATTGGTTCTGGAGCGACTTTCAACGCGCCGGTCAGCCAGATCGCCTTGTCATCCATCTGTTGCAAGACGTGCCGGCGAGCCTTCCCAGGAAGTACCGGCGGGCAGCATCTCCCCTTTCATCACCACCGAAAGATCTCCAAGCTGCGCGTCCTCACCGATCTCCGCGTCATAGAGCACGATCGCGTAGGAGCCGATCGTCGCGCGATCGCCCACCGTCACGCCGCTGACCTTCATCACGCGATCCTCGAACAAGTGGGTCTGGAGGCCTGCAAAGTCGTTGAGCGCGACGTCGTCTCCGATTTCGACCAGGTCATGTTCGGTAATGTCGGTCGTATCGATGTAGCATCGCCGCCCGATCTTGCAGCCCATCAGCCGCAAATAGGCCGGTAGCCAGGGCGTGCCGCGAAGAGGCTCGAGAAGATTGGGTACCGCAAGGTTCTCATAGGTCGCCGTGACGAGCTCCGTACGCCAGACGAACGTGCTCCAGAGCGGCCTGGTCGTCGGCCGGTAACGCTGCATCACCAGCCATTTCAGCAATACCACCGACAGGCCGCACGCCGATGCGAACCCGATATAGAGGAAGGGGAAGGTATAGAGGATCACCGTATCCCCGTTCCGAAGGTCGTCGAGCCTGCCCACGGCCGAGAACAACAGGCTGAAAAAAGCCACGAACAGGGTCAGCGACAGCGTAACTCGAACGGCTTCGATCGCAAGCCGCATCGCGACCAGCCGCTTGCTCGGGTTGAAACGCGCGCCTTCATCGAAGAGCCCGACAGTCTGGCGGACCGGCAGCGAGATCGGCGGGGAGCCGAACCAGGTTCCATCGGCTCTGGCGGCTCCGCCATCGGCGGGGGGCTGGGAAAGGACGCCGATCAACACGCCGTCACCGATCGTGGCACCCGTCGGCAGCAGTGCGGAATTGCCGATGAACGAGCGCCGCCCGATGCGCGTGTGGGCGAGTTCGATCACGCCCGGTTCGACCCGGGCCGCGCCGAACAGAACCGCGTCGGCGATGAAGCTCTCAGGGCCGATATCGACCAGATCCGGCACGATGGCGGCCGCGGTCGAGATTTCGGCGCGCCGGCCCACCCGCACCCCGAGTGCGCGGTACCAGGGAAGAACATAAAGGGTGGCGTAGATCGGATGCAGCAGCCGCAATGCAAGGTCATTGACCTGCTGGACGAACCAGAAGCGGACATAGAACCAGCTGTGGATCGAATAGCGGCCCGGCTTGACGGAGCCGAGGATCAATCGTTTGGCGGCAACCGTCAGCGTGCACATCAGCAGCACATAGGTGACGGCCAGGAACGGAGAGAGCAGCAAATAGGTGTAGCTGTCGCTGTTCCAGTCGATCTCCATCATGGTGATCAATCCGGGCGCGATCGGCATGATGGCCACCACGGGCAAGATGAGCGCGGCGATCGCCAGGCCGGTGGTGGTGAGGCTTCTCCGCAGAGAGCTCGCCTCCCGATCCGCCTTCGGCGTAATTCCGGTAGCCGTCACGGCAGCCGGCGAGCCGCTCCACCGTTCACCGGCGGGGATCCGCTGGCCGGGTGGGAGCGCCGAGAGGTCTTCGATGACGGCACCTTCGCCAATCGTGCAATCGCGGCCGACAACGGCCATCGATCCGACAAACGCACCGGCCTCGATTGTCGCCGTTCCCAGCCGGAGCAGCCCACGTTCGACCGAACTCGTCGCGAGCATGGAATAGTCGCTGATGACGGCATCGTCACCGATCGAAACGAGATCCGCCGTGTCGATACTGACTCGCCCGATGAACGCCCGCTTGCCGATCCTGGCACCCAGCAGGCGATAATAGCCCCGGATCATCGGCGTACCGGCAAGATAGGGCGTGGCGATCACCTCCGAGAAACGGCGCACGAACCACCAGCGAAAATAATAGGCCCCCCAGAGCGGATAATCGCCGGCGCGAAACCGGCCGATCACCAGCCATTTTATCAGGATCGAGGCAACCATCGCCAGCGGCGGGATGAAGATGAAGCTCAGCCCGCTCAGCAATAGCGCCGTCACGCGATCCGTCTGATCGGCGAGACGGGTATAGGCGAGATAGGGAAAGAACCATTGCAGACCGGCGATCGTGTAGATCGGTATCAGCGCAATCGTCTGGGCGATGTAGCAGAGCCAGCGTCCGGTCGTTGAGATATGGTGATAGGGACGCGCCGCCTCCGCCGGCTCCCGGATGACCGACTCTTCAAGCCGTGCCGCGAGCAGCCGGATGGTCGGCGCTGCGTAGAGGTCCTGGATCGATATGCCGGCCAGGCTGGGTATTTTCCGGATCGCGGACACGAGACGCGCCGCCTTCAGCGAGTGCCCGCCAAGATCTTCGAAGAAATCGTCGAGTACGGACACTTTCTGCGGCGCCAGCGCCTCGCTCCAGATCGTGTGCAGCTGCGTCTCGAGCGGCGTTGCCGGCGCGACCGTCGATCGATCCTCTGCGGGAACGATCGTTGGACGCTGCAGCGCCTTGCGATCGACCTTGCCCGAGGCGGGCAGCGTCGGCAGCTCCGCAAGCAGCTGATACGCCGCCGGGCGCATGTAATTCGGCAGACGCTCGCGGACGCGAACCCGGGCAGCATCGAGGTCGACGGTGGCATCGCCGCGCGCGACGATGAACGCAGCAAGGAATTCCGCTCCATCATCGTCGCGAAAGAGGTGGACGATCGCCTGGGCGATATCGGGATCGTCCGCGATCACAGCCTCGATCTCGCCCAGCTCGACCCGGAACCCGCGGATCTTCACCTGGGTATCGATGCGCCCGATGAACTCGATATCGCCAACCGAATCGAGCCTGACCAGATCGCCCGAGCGATAGATCAAGGCGGATTCTCCGTTCGGCCCGTGAAACGGCGTGTGGACGAATTTCTCGGCGGTAAGGTCGAGCCGGTTGACGTAGCCGGCACCCACGCCGGGGCCGCCGATCACCAACTCGCCTTCCGCCCCCGCCGGCACCGGCCAAAGCTTCTCGTCCACGATCCATGCCGTATAGCCGGGCAGAGGACGGCCAATCGTAACCCGCCGGCCCGGCTGCACCTCGGTCCAGGTTGCCGTTACCGTGGTTTCGGTCGGGCCATAGGTGTTGAGCATCCTCAGGCCCGGGCGTGCCCATCGTTCGACTAGGTCGGGAGGGCAGGCTTCGCCGCCAAGATTGAGCAACCGCAAGGCAGGCAATTCGATTTCGACAAGCGCGAGGAGCGACGGGACGACGTGCCAGACCGTCACGCCCTCGGCCGCCAGCGCCACCGCCATATCGGGCCCGGCCTTGGCGAGCGCTTCCGATGCGACGAAGAGTTCGGCGCCCACGAAGAAAGCGCTCCACATCGTCTCTACCGACATGTCGAAGGCGAGGCTGAAGCCGCCGAATACCTTGTCGTCGGGATCGAGCGCCAGGATCGCGCATTCGGAGCGTACGAAGTGACAGACGTTCCGATGCGTGATCATCACGCCTTTCGGGCGCCCCGTCGTGCCCGATGTGTAGATGATATAGGCCAGGTCGTCGGGCACCGCGCCGGTCTCCGCGCGATCGATGGGCAGCGCCTCGTGCGCGGCCAGATCTCCCAACGCGGTGTCGACGGCCAATGCACGTACCGGCATGTCGCCGGCGCGCTCGCTTTCCGTCACGATCAGGACCGCGCCGCTGTCCTCCGCGATGAAGTCGATGCGGTCCTGCGGGTAGGTCCAGTCCACCGGAACATAGCAGGCGCCCGCCCGCAGCGTACCGAGGATCGCCATATACTGATCGAGCCCCCGCGGCAGGCAGATGACGACGCGGTCTCCGCGCGAGACACCCATTGCCCTGAGCTGGCGGGCGAAACGCAGCGAGCGCTCATACAATTCGGCATAGCTCAATATCGTCCGGCGGCTGTTGTCCGGATCGTCCCCCAGGAATCGTACCGCGTGACGATCGGGATACCGGTGACTGCTGGCGTCGAATATCTCGTGGAGCAGTTCGTCCCTTGCATAGGGCTCGTCATCTCGCAGCGCCGGTGTCGGCGCGATCGGCGAGAAAACGGTCGGTGCCAGGTCGTGCGGAGCCGTTTCCGGCAAGTCTGAGTAGCGATCAAGCATCTAGTGTTCCTTGGCCCGTAAGCGGGCTCTTTCCTGTTCCATTCCCTCGAAGAACCGCCGTTTTCCGACGTGGCGAAGGGACGAACGTCGAAGCAGCAGCGCGATCACGACGTCGATCCTTATACCGGAACGGCAATCGATATCGACCCGGATTGGCCTTATCTGCGCACGCATCATGTGGCGCGGCAAGGCGGCGGCCACCCTTATCGGGGCCGTGGGCGGCACCGTGCGCGGCTGCTGGGAGTAATCGACCGCCAGCACCCCCGGTGCCGGACTGGGACTGGCACTGGTCGCTTCGATCGCCCGGCTGCACGGCGCCGAACTGGTCTTCGCCACACGTTGAGGCCGGGTTGGCGGGCGGGGAAGAAGAGCAGCCGCAGTCCGCGATTTCCTGGGTCTCATCACGCCGGCATCCGCCCCTTCGGCGAAGGGCGCGCGGACGGTCAGGGCGAGTTGGCGATGGCGCCGGATCTCTCCGGGTGTCCGCCGCACGATCTGCGCGCCGCCGCTGATGCCGAGCGTCGCCATCACGCCGGCGACGATCAGATCGTGCCAGGCGGCGCGGGTGCCGAGCACGCCAGCGGCCGCAAGCACCACCGCGACGTTGCCGATCGTATCGTTGCGCGAGCAGCTCCAGACCGAGCGCATGTTGGCGTCACCGCTGCGAAACCGGTAGAGCATCAGAGCCATGCCGCCATTGGTGACGAGCGCGATCCACAGCGCGCGGCGCCAGCACAATCTTCGCTCAATTGGCGATCATCGTAACCATCTGAAGCGGAACAGATTTTATAGGGTTCGTTTTTTGAGGCATCGTTATCCGTGAAAGTCCGATTCTGAGGCGCTGTTAAACGGATGGGCCGCGCTCACCGGAAAACTGCCTCTCGCAGATTTCCGCCATTTTCTTGAGGCAACCTTATCCGGGTTCAACATGGATTTGATGTGAGCGTCGCGATCTGATTCGGGCTCCGCGATGCGGCTGTTATGAGCGACCTGCTTTGGCTGACGAATGAGCAGATGGAGCGGCTACGGCCATTCTTTCCGAAGAGTCAGGGCAGGCCCCGTGTCGATGACCGCCAAGTGCTGAGCGGCATCGTGTCCGTGAACCATAGGGGGCTGCACTGGGGGCGAGGCGGGCGCGTTCACGCGCATGATGGAAGGGCTGACTGCATCGGATGCCGAGCCGAACAGGGTGATGTTTGACGCGACCTACCTGAAGGCGCACCGCACGACAAACGCCGCTATCGACGCCGTAGCCGCATCGAGATCATGTTCGGCCGCCTCAAGGACTGGCGACTCGATGTTACCCGCTACGACCGTTGCCCTACTGCCTTCTCCTCCGCCGTCGCCATGCCCGCCTCCTACTCTTTCAAGATCGCGATGATCTGCTCTTCGCTGAACCCGCTGTGCTTCATTCCGTCCGACTCCTTCCGTCGGACTCTACTCAAAATCGCTCACATTTCAGGGGCGCACGCCAGCCGTTGCGGCGACAGCAAACCCGACAAAGGCGGTCATCGCGCGGATCCCTTCACGCGCATATATCTCGCCGTGTCGCAAAATATGGTGGCGGCGCAGACCTGCACGTCGATCCTGTCGGCGTTCACCAGGCGCACGCGGGCCGGAAAGGTCTTACGATCGGAGACGTATTCGCCTTTCCAGCCACCGTTCGCGGGCCGCAGGTTCCGCACAACGACCCGGCCGAGCGAGGAGGCATCGCCAGGCGCGAGACGCTCTTCGATCACGGTGGCGCAGAGGCCTTCGCCCGCGGAACAGGCCGTGATGCGCGCGACCGCCGAGCCGTCATGCGCGCGCCAGTCCCCCAGCAGCGGGGACGCCGCCTGCGCCTGGGCCTGCGCCGCACCGGCGGTCGCCATCATACAAGCCGCAACAATCACAAGAGCGCCCAGGGATTGGCTCGCCTTTATCGGATAGGTCATCTCGTCTCTCTTCCTCGGCAACGAAAGCGCTGCCAGGAACACCATCGCCCCGCCTCGTGGAGCGGATATGGAGATTTGAGGAAGGGTTCGTAGAAGCACCGGCACTTGAGCCCGGTGCTGGAGCGAAGATTTACCGACATGTCGAACGCGCCGCCAGCGAAGCGATGGTTCCTGGGGCAGCCGGGAGGCCGCGCTCCACGCGCCGCGCGGTCACGAGGCCGATCCCCGCCATTTTTTCGAGGCAGCCTTATCTGGATACGACATGGATTGTCCTACCCGATCATGACCGCCGGCGCCGGGTGTTTCTATGCCCGGACATCGGCGGCGAGGCATGTCTTCCGGCGCCGGCTTCCCCCCAAGCGCGCGGGCGGCGATGGATTCCCGCGCCTGCTAGCTGCGCAGCGCGTCCTCCAAGGCCCTCAGCAACTCGTCCATGTGAAAGGGCTTGCGTAGAATCGTCGGCGATCCCTCGATCGCCTCGATCGCCCCGACATCCGGAAAACCACTCGCGAATATGATCGGGAGCCCTGGCCTGCGGCGGCGAATCTCGCTGGCGACCTCCACGCCGTTCATTCCGGGCATCGCGAAATCGAGCAGCAGCACGTCCGGCGCCGCCCGATCGAGCAGGGCGAGGGCGGCAGGTCCATCGGCGGCACTGGTCACGACATGCCCCGAGGCTTCCAGCGCGGCGGCGAACACCACCCGCAGCTCCGGGTCGTCGTCCACGAGCAATATCCGGCAGCGCCTGCCCGGAGCGGCCGCGATTTCCGGATTGCCCTGCTCGATCCGCATCGGCGCCTGATCCGTGCGCGGCAGCAGCACGCGGACGATGGTGCCCTGCGCGACCGCGCTCTCGATGCGCACCGCCCCGCCCGCCTGGCGCACGCTGCCATAGATCTGGGCCAGGCCGAGGCCGGTGCCTTTCCCTATTGGCTTGGTGGTGAAGAAGGGCTCCATCGCGCGGCGCAGCGTGATCTCGTCCATGCCCGTGCCCGTGTCCGCGAAGGCGATCTCGACATAGTCCCCATCTTCCATCTCGGGATCGCCGGCGATCGCGCGCACCGCCGTCGAAATGGTCAGCCGCCCCCCGTCCGGCATCGCGTCGCGCGCATTGATCGCCAGGTTGAGGGCCATCATCTCGACCTGAGTCGGATCGGCCATGACCGGTGCCGGCGACGGGTCGAAACGCAGCTCGAGCGTGATCATCGGGCCGAGCGTTCGACGCAGGAGATCGGCCAGCGCGCCGATCACGTCACGCACCAGCATGGGTTGCAGCTGGATGTCCTGGGCGCGGGAGAAGGCAAGCAGCTGCGCGGTCAGCCTTGAGCCCCGCTCGGCGGCCTGCAGCCCGGCTTCGGCAAAATGCCGAACCTTGTCGGGCTCGTGCATGCGGCGGCGGATCAGCTCGAACGCGCCCACCACCGCGCCCAGCACATTGTTGAAGTCGTGCGAAAGGCCGGCAACCAACTGGCCGACCGCTTCCATCTTCTGGCTCTGGAGCAAGGCTTCCTGTGCATGCCGGAGCTCGGCCGAACGAGCCTCGACACGCGCCTCGAGAGTCGCGTTGAGCTCGCGCAGCTGATCCTCGACCGCGGCACGCTCGGTCACCAGGCGGGTGCGCTCGCCAATCTCCTCCATGAAGGCGATCTCGTCCGGCCGCCAATGTCGCGGATGGCGATCGTTGAGATAGACGATGGTGCGCAGGCGCCCATCCCGAAGGAACGGCACGACCAGGATCGAGCGGGTGTCGACCTTCTGCGCGGTATCGCGGGTCCGCAGCTCGTCGCTGAGCTCGGCCTCCAGCAGATCCTCGATCACGACCGTCTCGCCCGCGCCGAGCGCGGCCACGATCTTGACTCCGAAGGCAGCGGCCGGAAGCCGGCCGAGGAGCGGAGGCACGGACCCGTCCGTCCAGCAGACATCATAGTCGAACAGGTTCTCGGCCGGGTCCAGCCTTCCATAGCCGGTCCGGGTGACGCCGAAATGCTTCCCCATCAGCGCCGCGACCTGACGCAGCGCTTCCTCCGTGTCGCGCTCCCGCAGGATGTCCGCGATCTCGAGGCGAAGCGCGCTCCGCGCCTCCCGCCTCGAAAAGCCCTGGAAGAGCCGTTCCAGCGTCGCGGCGCCCAGGGCAAGCAGCAGGATCAGCACGGTGATGGTGGCGATGGCGGTGGCGAGATAGGCTTGGCCGACGCTGGCCATGCCGTCGCCGATGGCGGTGGGCGTCCCCGCCGTGAACACCGCGGCCTGCATGCCGGCATAATGCATGCCCGCTATGGCAATCCCCATCAGGATCGCGGCCGCGATGCGATGGCTCATCTTGCGGTCGCGGGACGCAAGCCACACCGCGGCGGTGGCGGCCACCAGCGCGATCAGGACCGAGATGCCGAACCAGAGGCGCTCATAGCTGAGCCGGGCGGGCATCCGCATGGCGGCCATGCCGACATAGTGCATCGCGATGACGCCCGAGCCGATCAGCAGGCCGGCCGCGACGATCCTGCCCCGGGAGACCGACTGCCAGTTCAGAATGGCAAAGCCGACACCCGTGAACCCAAGCGCGAGCGCGAGGGAAAGCAAGGTGAGCCCGATGTCATAGCTCATCCGCATGCCCGGCATGTGGAAGGCCAGCATGGCGACGAAATGCATCGACCAGATGCCGCCGCCCAGGGCCGTCGCCGCCGCCGAGATCCAGACGCGCCGTGTCCAGCCTCTCGATGATCGGACGCGACCTGCCAGACTGAGCGCGGTGAAGGACGCGAAGATGGCAATCAGAATCGACAGCATCACCAGAAAGGGGTCATGGCTGCCAGTCATGATCATGAGCTTCTAAATTCCACGGCGCATGAATTCTTGCAATCGTCTGGACATTAAAGCCCATATCTAAAGTTTCTGCTTCGGCCCATCATGCGGAACCATATCAGGAAAAATACAGATCCGCGGGCGCCGCCTCGTCCATAATAGCGGCGCGCCCGGCCGATTTCCACGCGAACCATGGCGTGCCGGTCGGTCGCGCGTCGGACGGTGTGCCGTTCCCGTTCGCGATCCATGGCGGTCGGCGAGAAGGGCGGGCAGGGGGCGGCACCTCGCTGTCCCCCGGCACATGCGCGAATGGCGGAAGATCGGCCGCGCGATCCTCCGCCATTCGAAGCCGGCCAAGCCGCGCGGTCAGTTCGCCGTGAAGATCGTCGCGCCTGCCGGGCTGTACTTCACCGTGACATAGGAATTGTCGCATACGTTGATGCCCATCCATACGCCGCTGCTGTTGTCGGAGAAGTTGAGCTTCAGGTCGTATTTGCAGACGGTGCCCTTGTTGAAGTGGACGGTCATCCGGGCACCGGACTTCACCGTCGCATCTTCCTTCTTGAAGTCGGGATCGACCTTGTTGGGCTGCCAGGTGGTGGTGCCCGTCGGCGCGATCTCGACCGTCTTGATCGCCTTGCCGCTGTTGTTGATCAGCACGAAATCCCAATCGTCGGCCATCGCGGGCGTCGCGATCGCGATTGCGGCAATTGCCGCCAGACCCAGTTTCAGCATGATATGCCCCTCCTGCTTTTGCGGCAAAATGCGCCTGTCCGCGACTCTCCGCAAGCCGATTCAGAGCGGCCGGACCAGGCGGACCGCTTCGGCGATCCAGGGCGGGTCGGCCACCACCTGCTGGCGCGCACCGGCGCCAAGCGGAAGGAGGTGGAGCCGGTCGCCCTCGCGCCCGATCAGCCGCCCGAACAGGAAACGCCCGGCGGGGCGCGGCACGAGCACGTCGCGATTGAGCGCGCCGGCGAAACCCTCCGGCGCCAGCGTCCGGCACCAGATCTCGTCGCCGGTGCGATAGTCGCCGATGCCCGCCGCCACGGCGATCGCCACCATGCCCGGCTCGGCATGCGGAGGCACCACCGCCGCCGGCCTGCGCGGCGCCTGGGCGCCGGCACTGTCGAGCGTTGCCGCCACCGGAATCTCCGGCCGTTCGGGCAGCTTGACCAGATCGGCGGCATCCGCGCCGAGCGCCGCGGCGATGCGATTGAGCCATCCGACCGAGACGGTGCGCGTGCCCATTTCCAGCCGGCCGATCGTCTGCGCCGTCGTGGGGGGCTCGCACCGCGCCGCCACTTCCTCCAGCGTGAGCCCCTTGGCGCGGCGCACCTCGCGGATGGCAGTGATCATCGGCTCGTCTCCTAACCAAATCGGTTTTCCTCTTTCCTACAATCGAGCCGCCGTGGCAAGGGCGCGGAAATGGAACAAAAGGAGACCATCGATGCGTGAGCTGATCGAGCGGACGATCGAAGATGCCGCTGGGGCACGGCGGCGCGTGACGGTGAACCAGGCCGAATCGCCACTGGCGTGGCTAGCGGCCCGGGGACATGTCAGCTTGCGGCAGCTCGAGGCGGGGGAGCGGCTGCGCGCCGATTATGAGACGGCCGCGCTGGGGCCGCGCGTCACGATGCGGTGGGACGCCGCGCCGGCGGCGCGACCACGGGGCGGCGTGCCGGAACGGCTCGATCCCACCTTGGCGCAGATCGCCGCGCGGCGTCGCTTCGACGGGGCGGTGGCGGCGGCCGGGGCCGGGCTCGCCGATATATTGTGGCGCGTGGTCTGCGCGGGCGAGGGATTGGGGCCGGCGGAAAAGGCGCTGGGCTGGCCGAGCCGCGCGGGCAAGCTGGTGCTCTGCTTCGCGCTCGATCGCGTTGCCGATTTCTACGGCATCAGTTGAGCGGCTCGGGCGCCGCGGCACCCTTGCCCACGAAACGGCCATAGGCCCAGCCGATCCCGATCAGCGCCAGGCCGAGGCCGAGGAAGGAGAGGATGCGCAGCAGTCCGTCGAGCGCGGCGGCATCGATCAGGAACACCTTGAAGGTGACGCCGGTGAGCAGGGCGAGCCCGAAGACGCGCAGGTCGCGCGCGCCCGTGGCGATGCCGCGCCACAGCCAGAACAGCGCGAGCGCCAGCATCGCCGCGCTGTACCCGCCATTCTCGGCCGTGCCGATCGGGCCGGTAAGCAGGTTGCCATGCGCGGCCTGGCGAACCGCCGCCAATAGGGCGAGAAGGGTGAGCAGCGCGGCGCCCGGCCGCCAGCGCGGCGGCAGCGTCCATAGCCAGAAGCTCGCGAGCCCGAGATGGAGCGTGGCGGCGTTGAGGAGCGGCAGCGGGCCGACTGCCTGGGGCTCGACCAGCGGTGTCAGCAGCAGCAGGTCGAACCACAGGATCCGGAACAGGCCGAGCGCGAGCAGCACATGGCCAAGGGTGACGGCTCTGGCGCGGCGAACCAGCATCCAGCCGGCGGCGAGGCAAGCCTGGGACAGCAGGGCGCGCTCGATGAAGCCGAGCGCCTCGAAGCGAGGCAGCGTGGCGATGGCGAGCGGCTGCTTGGCGAGCGCATAGAGCAGCAGCACGCCGAGCGCGGTGGCGAAGAGCGCCGCGACGCGGCGGATCCGCCCGAACTGCGCGGGATCCAGGAGCAGCGCGGCGCCCAGCGCTACCGGCAGCGCCAGTTCGCGCAGCAGTTCGGGCAGGGCGGGAAGCAGCGTGTAGGTGAGCCGTTCTCCGGAAAGCGAGGCGAGGATCAGTTCGCTCAGGGCGCCGAGCGGCAGCGCGGCGGCGATCAGCGCGGCGGCAAGGGGATAGGCGGGAAGCGCATAGAGCAGCGGCGTGCGAATCTTGCGAGCCCACCAGGCGAGGGCGGCCGCGATGCAGGAAAGGGGAAGTGCGAGCCAGTCGCCCGGCACGAACTGGCCGAGGCCGAGGCCCGCGAGAAAGGCCGCCAGCGCGGTCGCCGGGACGAGCATCGAATGCTCGCTATCGGCCCGGCTCCTCCAGGCGAGCGCGAACACCGTGCCCGCCGCCGCCAGCTCGAGCCACCCCCATTGCATCGCGGACAACAGGCCCGGCGCGCGCAGATGCGCGATGAGGAGTGGGCCCGCGGTGCCGAGCAGGGCGATCCCGCCCCAGAACGGATGGCGGCGCGCGAGCGCGTGGCCGGGCATGGCGAACAGCGCGGTGGCGAGGATCGCCGCGATCGGCGTGAAGCCGGGCGCGAGCAGGCCGATGGCGAGCGTCTCCAGCACGAGCAGCAGGACGCAGGCGGCGAGCGCGCCCGGAAGATAGGCGCCGTCGCGCCACCCAAGGAACAGCGCCGCGCCGGCAAGGCTGAGATAGAACCCCCAGGCGAGCCAGCTGAAATCGAGCGCGGGGGCGAGCACGGCGAGCTGCAGGCAACCCGCCACCAGGGGGGCCAGGCGAAGCCAGCGATTGCCCGCGCCGGTCGCCGGCAGCGCGGCACTGGCGCCGACCGCGAGGAGCATGGTGAAGGCGCCGACGGCGGAAAGATCTCCCGCGCGTGCCGCCAGCATCGCGATCAGGAAGTTGATCCAGGCGAAGCCGGCCACGCAGGCGGTCAGCGCGAGCCAGGCCCAGCCGCGATGGATGGCGAGGCCAAACAAGGCGGCGGTGAACAGCGCGAGATAGACGAGCAGCGCGCCGATCCCCGCCGCGTCGAACCCCGCGACCAGCGGCGCGGCGAATCCGCCGATCAGCGCCATCGCCGCCGTGGGCGGCCCGTGGCGCAGCGCCAGGGCGAGCGCGCCGCCGGTGACCAGCAGCACGAGGAGGAAGGCGGGGAGCGGTGCGATCAGATGATAGAGCGCGGCCGCCATGTAGAGCGTGCCGTAGAGGCTGGCGATGCCCGCCCCGGCCAGCGCCTGCGCGACCCGCGGGTCATCGGCGGTGGCGGGCAGGCGCCGCGTGATCTCGCTGCCCAGGATCAGCGCCACGCCGAACAGTGCCGCCAGCACGGTGCGCGTCCCGGGGCCCAGCAAGCCGCTCTCGATGGAGTAGCGGACGAGGAAGAAGCCGGCGAGCACCAGCGCCGCGCCGCCGATCCAGATCGGCAACCGTCCGCCGATCAGCGCCTCGAAGCTGAACTCGGGCAGGGGCCTCGGCTCGATTTCGATTCGCCCGCGCGCGCGCTCCGCCCGCGCTTCGGCGACCGGGCTCGGCGATTCGGTCTCCTGGATGGGCGGGGCCGGGGATTCGGATGGAGGAGCCGGCGTTTCGCGGACTTCGGGATCGTGCCTGGCGATCAGCGATTCGACACGGCGCAGTTCTTCCTCCAGAAAGGCGATGCGCCGCAGCACGATATAAAAGGCCGCAGCCGCGCCCAGCGCGAGGAGGAGGGTGAGAGCAATCACTCGCCCCTTCTTCGCACAGTGGAGCGCACCTGTCGCGCACAAACCAGTTGCAAATGGCAACTGATTCGATAGCCTTATGCCCAAGCCGAGGAGAGGTTGGCATGATCGTGTTTGGTTCGACGCTTTCGCCCTATGTGCGCAAGGTAATGGTGTTCGGTGCGGAGAAGGGGCTGGATCTCGAGCTGCAGGCCGCGGGCATGGGCCGGGGCGGGCCGGAATTCATGGCTGCCAGCCCGTTTGGCAAGATGCCGGGCTTCAAGGACGATGACTTCCTGATCTCGGACAGCTCGGCGATCGTCGCCTATCTCGACGCCAAATATCCGGATCCGAGCCTGATCCCGGCCGAGCCGCGCGCCCGTGCGCGGACGATCTGGTTCGACGAGCTCGCCGACACGATCATGATGGCGGCCGGCGGCGCGATCTTCGGCCAGCGCTTCGTGCGTCCGCGCGTGCTCAAGATGGAGTGCGACCATGCCGCGGCGGATGCGGCCGAGCGCGACCTGATGCCGCCGATCCTCGCCTATCTGGAAACCGCGATCCCCGAGAGCGGCTTCCTCGTCGACGACCGGCTGACGCTGGCGGACATCGCGGTGGCCAGTCCGCTCGCGACGCTGGGCTGCATCGGCGTGACCGTGGATGCAGCCGCCTATCCGCGGCTCGCCGACTGGGTCGCCGCGATGCATGCGCGGCCGAGCTTCGCATCGATCATCGCGCGCGATCGTGCGATGATCGATGCGATGGGCGGTCCCGTGCAACGCGAGGTGCTTGCCGGCTAGCCAGCGCGGCCTGGCGTCCCTAGATGGGCGCCATGCGGTTCGCCTTCCTCAAATGCCATGGCTCGGGGAATGATTTCCCCCTGATCGACGCGCGCGCGATCGACCTGACCGATGCGGATTGGGCGGGGGTGGCGCGCGCGCTCGCCGATCGTGCCGGGCCGGTCGGCGGCGATGGGCTGCTGCTGCTCACCGCGGGCGACGATGCCGGCCATGATTTCGGCATGCGCATGTTCAATTCGGACGGCTCGGAAGCGGAGACCTGCCTCAATGGCCTGCGCTGCGTGGCGCGGCTGGGATTCGAGCTGCTCGGCCTCGATACGGCGCGGGTGCGGCTGAAGACGAGCAGCGCCGAGGTGGCCCGTGCCGAACCGCTCGCGCCGGGCGTGGTGACGATCCGCGAGACCGCCGGCCCGGCCGCCACCGGCAGCGGCGCCGTCGGCCTGCGCATCGCGGCGGAGAGCGTGATCGACGCGGCCATTCCCGGGCTGCCCAGCACACGGCCCTTCACGGCGGTCGCGATGCCCAACCCGCATCTTGTCAGCTTTGTCGATGCAGTGGACGAAGCCGAGCTGGTCGCGCTCGGCGATTGGTGCGAGGCGGGCCCCGATCTGATCCCGGCGCGCGCCAATGTCTCCTTTGTCGAGCTGCGCGGGCAGGACCTGTTCGTGCGCACCTATGAGCGCGGCGTCGGCCTGACCGACAGTTGCGGCAGCGCCATGGCATCGGCGGTCTATGCCGCCGGCCGCACGGGCCGCGTGCCGTTCGGCACGATGATGAAGGTGTTCAACAAGGGCGGGCTGGTGATGGGATCGGCGGATGCGGCCGGCATGGTCACGATCCTAGGCAATGCGACCTTCCTCTACGATGCGGGCATCGAAGTCGATCCGGCCATGGCGACCGCCGAGACGCCGCTCGTCCATGCCCGGCGCGAGGACGAGGCAGCCGACTGGGCGGCCGCCATCCCCGAGGGCAGGCGCTAGCCGCCGACGAACGCCGCGAGGTTGGCGAGCGAGGATTTCAATCCCTGGACATGGTCCTGCTTGCGGATGCCCTGGGGCACGTCCTCGCAGACGATGGCGACCCGGGTGCCGCCTTCGGCCGGCTCGAAGGACCAGGTCATCCGCATCGTGCCGGCAAAGGCGGGGTCGTCCGAATCGAACACTGCCGACTGGACGATGCCCCGCCCCGGGTTCAGCGCGACGAAGCGGGTCTCGACCACGTCGCCATGTTCGGAGGTCTTGCCGGGCGCCGCATGTTCGGCGTCCACGTGATGCAGCGCCATCCGATAGCCGCTGCCCGGCCGCGCGTCGAACGCCAATATCTCGCCGGTCATTCCCTCCGGGGGCAACCAGCGCACCAGCGCCTCGGGATCGATGAAGGCCCGATAGATCTGGCTCGCCGGCGCCTTGATCAGCCGCGACGCGCGATCGGTGCGGGAGATGGTCCTCACCCGAACTCGACCGCCTCGAAGCGCACCGGCCTGCCCGTGGCCTGGCTGGCCAGTTCGGCTTCCCACATCACGCGGTTGCCGCGCACGATCGTGCCGATCGGCTTGCCGGTCAGCGGCATGCCGGTGAAGGGCGACCAGCCGCACCGCGAGGCGAGCCAGCTCTCCTCCACCGTCCAGCGTGCCTTGAGATCCACCACGGTGAAATCGGCGTCATAGCCCACCGCGATCCGCCCCTTGCCGGCGATGCCGAAGATGCGCTGCGGGCCCGCGCTGGTCAGGTCGATCACGCGCTGGAGCGTCGTCCGTCCCTCGGCGACATGGTTGAGCATCAGCGGCAGCAGCGTCTGTACCCCCGGCATGCCGCTGGGGCTGTCGGGATAGGGCCTGGCCTTTTCCTCGCGCGTATGCGGCGCATGATCGGAGCCGAGCACATCGGGCACGCCCTGGTTGAGCCAGTGCCACAGCCCGGCGCGGTGCGCGGCCGAGCGGATCGGCGGGTTCATCTGCGCGAAGGTGCCGATCCTGGGATAGGCTTCCTCGCCCGCCAGCGTCAGGTGTTGCGGAGTGACCTCGCAGGTGGCGATGTCCTTGTGCTGGCCGAGCAGCTCGAGCTCTGCCGGCGTCGTGACGTGGAGGACATGGATCCGCCGCCGTGCCGCGCGCGCCAGGCCCAGGATGCGGCGCGTCGCCAGCATCGCGCTCTCGTCGTCGCGCCAGACCGGATGGCTGGCGGGATCGCCGGGCACGCGCTCGCCGAGCCGGTCCTGCATGCGGAACTCGTCCTCGGCATGGATCGCGACGCGGCGATGACCCGAGGCGAGCACGCGCGCCAGATTGGCGTCGTCGGAGACGAGCAGGTCGCCGGTCGAGGCGCCCATGAAGATCTTCACGCCCGCCGTGCCCGGCAGCCGCTCCAGCTCGGCGAGATGCTCGGCATTGTGATTGGTCGCGCCGACATAAAAGGCGTGGTCGCACCACATGCGATCGCGCGCGCGGGCAAGCTTGTCCTGCACCGCTTCGGCCGAATCGGTGTTGGGCTTGGTGTTCGGCATCTCGAACACCGCAGTCACGCCGCCGAGCACCGCGGCGCGGGCGCCGCTCTCCAGATCCTCCTTGGCCTCGAGCCCGGGCTCGCGGAAATGAACCTGGCTGTCGATCACGCCGGGCAGGACATCCAGCCCGGTGCAGTCGATCGTCTCGCCCGCATCCAGCGGGCCGCCGATCGCGACGATGCGTCCATTGGAGACGCCGATGTCCGTTTCGGCCGGACCACCGGGCAGATGCACGCGCCCGCCCTTGAGCTTCAGATCGACATTCATATCCGCGCCTCTTCCGTCGCCCCCGGCTACCCCCTACCTGTTCGGCATGACCGATACCAGCATTGGCGATTCCGGCACCTGGCTGACCGATCGCGCCCTGATCCGCATTTCGGGCGAGGATGTCCGCGGTTTCCTCCAGGGCCTGGTGACACAGGATCTGGCGGCCGTGGCTCCCGATGCGCCGCAATGGGCCGGGCTCCTCACGCCGCAGGGCAAGGCATTGTTCGATTTCATCCTCTGGGCGGAGGGGGAGGCGATCCTTATCGATTGCGAGTCGGCCCAGCGCGAGGCGCTGATGCGCAGGCTGACCCTGTATCGATTGCGCCGCCCCATCGCGATCGAGTCGGCCGAAGGAGGCGTGCACTGGTCGCCCCTGCCGGGGCGCGGCGGCCCCGATCCTCGGCTGCCGGCGCTGGGCCATCGCTGGCTCGGTAGCGCCGAAGGCGCGGCCGCCACGGGCTGGCAGGCGCATCGCCTGCAGCTGGGCGTGACCGAAGGCGCGGCCGAGCTCGGCCAGGACAAGACACTGTGGCTGGAATGCAACACCGCCGAACTGAACGGCGTCAGCTTCGCCAAGGGCTGCTATGTCGGCCAGGAGAATACGGCGCGGATGCACTATCGCGCCAAGGTCAACCGCCGGCTGGTCGTCGCGCCCATTGGCGAGCCCGGCGATCGCACCCGGGCGGCTTATCCTGAGCTGGGCCTGATGGTGGAGCTGCGCCGCGTGGACGCGCTGGGCGATGCGCTGGTGCCGGAATGGCTGGCGGAAGCGCTGGCCGAAGTGCCGGCCGAGGGCTGAAGCGCTTCGATTCGGCGCTTGCCCGCCGGGACGAATATCGCTCCATCCCGCGCGGGTATCCGCCCTGACCATGGAGCCGATGGAACCGAAACGGCGGCGTCGATGGGCGCCATCGGCAGCCCCAGGTCCCGGGGAGATGGCCGCCCGGCAACGGGCGTGTCTGTGCGTCATGCGGGGGGCCGGCGTGCCGTGCTGCCCCCATGGTGGCGGCGCGCCAGTAGGGGCGGGCCTGGCGTGATCTCCCGGTCGCGCGACGGCAATCGGCCGGATCCGGGCATGCCGCCACATTATGCAGGTCGACGACCCGGAGGCGGCATCGGGCCGCCCGCGATCGCCGATGTCGTGGAGCATGAAGGGAAAGGAATGCCTCGCGGCCGCGCGGTGCCGGCGCGCGATTACGCCTGGCAGGGACCAATTCGATCGGGCGCGGCGCGACAAGGACCTCTCGGCGCGGGCAGCGCCATGGGCATTATCGTCTCATCGTCTCGGCCCCGCTCGCGCCCCGGCGATGACGCAAAGAAAAAGGGAGGCCGGTTTCCCAGCCTCCCCAATTCTCAGTCCTTGCGGACGGGTCTGGCTTAGTTGCCCGAACCCGGACCGTAGGTGACTTCCACGCGACGGTTCTGCAGCTCGCGAACGCCATCGGCGGTCTCGACGCGCGGCTTGCTCTCGCCGAAGGCTTCGGTCGAGATCACACCGGCGGCGATGCCACGGGCGGTCATATAGGCCTTCACCGAGTCTGCACGACGCTGCGAGAGGCCGACATTGTAGCTGGCCGAGCCCGAGCGGTCGGCGTGGCCAGCCAGCATCACCTGCGCGTTGCCGCAGTTCTGATAGTTGCTGATGGCGTTGTCGAGGATGCTCGCGGCTTCCGGCGTGATGTCCGACTTATCCCAGTCGAAGAACACGATGTACGGTCCCGGGGTGCAGACGACGGTCGGCGTCGGGGTCGGCTCCGGAGTCGGCGTCCAGGTCGGCGTCGGAGTGGGCTCCGGCGTCGGAACCGGCGTCGGGGCCGGGGCCGGGGCGCCGAAGTTGAAGATCAGGCCGCCCAGGATCGAGTGCGAACGGAAACGGCCGTCCCACACGCGACCCGAAACGTCGGTGATCTTCACATTGTCGGCGTTGAAGAAGCGATACTTCAGCGAGATGTCGATCGAGTCGGTCAGCGGCGCGCGGATGCCCGCGATCGCCTGCCAGGCGAAGACCGTGTCCGAATCGTCGATCGAGTCCTGATAGGTGTTCAGGCCGACCTTGTTCTTGACGCGCGCGACACCCACGCCGCCGCCGACAAAGCCCTGCACGCCGGTGTCTTCGCCGAAGTCGAGCAGGCCATTGACCATGAAGCTCAGCGCCGAGGAACGGCCGCCGGCATAGCCATAGCTGCCCGGGAACGCGTTATACGCGGTGCCGGCCGAATTGCGGGCGGGCATGGTGACCGTGCTGTTGAGCCGGTTGACCGAAGCCTGGCGATAGCCGACCTCGGCTTCCGCGCGGAACGGACCGAAGTCATAACCGACCACGGCGTCGGCATCCCAGCCGGCCTTGTGGTGCACGGTCGCGGCCTGCTTGGCCGTGCCGACGTCGAACTTGATGTCCTCGACGAGCATCGCGCCGCCTTCGACACCCACATACCACGCATCGTCGCGGGCGAGGGCGGGCGTGCTGAGCGCGGTCGTCGCGAGTGCCAGAGTAACGGCAAGCTTCCGCATCTTAATCCCCTTTCATGATTGTCACTACGGACAGCGAAAAACTCAGTACCGAAACGAAAGTTTCTGCGCAAGCGCACAAATCCGGGTACTGTTGCATGAACGTCACAGTCCGCCGTCTTCGATCAGACCATGGGCGCGCAACGCAACCAGTACCGCGGAGATTGCGGCCCGCGCTGCGGCATCAACCACCGTCCCGCCTTCTGGTTCCGGGATCGCGGCGGCGCGGGCGCCGACGACCTGTTTCCCGGCGACGATCAGCCGGCCATGGACCTCGCCCCCGTGCCAGCCGCCCCCGGCGAAGCATGCGTGCCCCGCGCTGCGGCTCAGCCACAGGCGCATGCCTTCCACCGGGGCCGCGAAGCGCCAGCCGCCCTCGGTCCAGCCGGCGATCTCGCGGGCATGGCCCCGCCACGCGCCCTCGGGCGCATCGCCGATGATCCAGCACTGGCCGGGCAGCGGGTCGGCGGGCGGCGTATCCGCGCCGAGCGCCTCGGCGGCGGCCTGGGTCAGCAGGTCGAGCCGCGCAAGCGCTTGCCGTGCAGCAGCAGGTGCGCGGCCAGCGTCTCGATCAGCGGCTGGCCGCCCGAGCGCGCGGTGACGAGCGCGAGCAGCGCGGGGTCGCTCGCGGTCAGCCCGGCGCTGCCGGCGCCTTCGGCGACCAGCTTCACGGCCCGCTGCGCCACCGGATTGTGGCAATAGGCGTCGCGCACCTGCGCTTCGTAGCTGCGCGGCCATTCGCCCAGCGCCCCCATCTGGGTTCCCGCGCGCGACAGCGCCGGCCGCGCGCCTTCGCGCACGGACTTTCGCCCGAACCATCTCATGCCCCGAACCATTTCGGGGCCCGAACCATTTTCATGCCCCGAACCATTTTCATGCCCCGAACCATTTTCATGCATCGTCTCCTGAAACCCGGACGGTCCGCCCGCCGCGCATTTTCCCCGGTGGAGACCGGGGCTGGTCCTCGACGGAGAGGGACCGGGCTGTATCGACAGCCGGGTGGGCACCTCTCTTCCACGCGGCGCTTCTCCCCTTTGAGACAAGCACGCCTGCTTCCGTCATCCCCGCGCAGGCGGGGATGACGGCTATTGGGAAAGCCTTGTCTTTAGGGGATAGGCGCCCCTCTACCCCCCGCCCTTGCAGGGAGGGGATATCGAGTGCCGATATGGCCTGGGACGCGTAGCTGGCTTCACCGTCATCCCGGCTCGAAGCCGGGGTGGCGGCAAAGCAATGCTGCGCAACCCGGGCATCACCCGCAGGGATCGCTCGCCGCCATCTCCGCCGCGGTCAACCGGCCATCGCGGTCGCAGTCGCGCGTCCAATAGCCGGCGGCCAGCCCGGCGCGCAGCGCATCGCGCTCGATGCCCTGGCCCCGCACCGCCGCCGCGATCATCGCGGCCAGCTCCGTGCGGTCGAGCCCGCCGTCCCTGTCCGCATCGAAGCGCGCCACCAGCACGGCGCTTCCCGCGCCGCGCAGCGCGGCGCCGCCCGCCATGCATCCGCACAGCGCCAGCATCCCGGCAAGCGCCATGGCCTGCCGGGCCCGGATCGGTCCCGTCATTTCGGTTCTCCCGTTGTCTCGTTGTCCGTGTTCGGTGAAAGGCGTGGGCCTCACCCGTCCTGCTGAACTCGTTTGGCACGTGTCCCGCTGGAACAAGTACCTCTCCGTCATCCCCGTCTTGGCGGGGATGACGGTTATTGGGCACCCCTTGTCGCAGGTGGGTAAGCGCCGAACGAGTTCAGGGTGACGATGGAGATCGGGCAGTCGATGGCCCGCAATCCACCGGATGATGGTATTTTTCCAGGTTGGGGACTCATATCCTCCTTCGTCATCCCGGCCTTGAGCCGGGGTCCCGCTATCTCGTCAGCGCAAGAAGCAGCGGGATCCCGGCTCAAGGCCGGGGTAACGGCAGAAAATCAAATACTTGTCTGGGTTCTCAACCTAGAGCATCCGGATCGCCGCCCGTCCGCGCCGGCTCAGCATCAGCTCGGTCACGGCCCATACCAGCGCGTCGGCCCGGTCCGGCGAGCGGCCGGGGCCTTCATAGCCGCCGCCCGCCACCAGCCCGCACAATTCGTCCTCCAGTGCCGGAAAGGCACCGGCGTGGCGCACCTTGCCCGCCTCGTAGAGCAGGCTCACCGGCTCGGCGCGCGCGGCCTTGCCCCGGCTGGCGTGCACCAGCTTCACCGGCAGCCCGCTGTCGGCGCCGCGCAGCACGCTCTCCACCATGGCGCCGCCCTGGTTCTTCTCCGCCACCACCCGGTCGGCGCCGTGCCGTCCGGCACAGGCCGCCACCGCGCGCGCCCAGCCCTCCGGCGTGGCGCCCGAGACGCTGGCGTCCTCGATCACATAGGCCCTGCCGTCGCGGCCCAGCGCCACCGCCACGATTCCGCAGGCATCGCCCCCGATGCCCGCCGGCGGATCGACGCCGATTACGCAGCGCGCCCGCTCGGGCACCGCCCGCGTCCGGCACCGCTCGATCACGGCGCGCGGCCACAGCGCGCCCTGCACGTCGTCGATCATCTCCCCGTCCAGCTCCTGCCGGCCGAGCCGGGTGCCGCCATAATCGGCGATCATCGCCTCGACGAAGCTGCGCGGCAGCCAGGGATTGCCCCGCGTCTGCCCGAAGGTCGGCACGAAGCCGGGCAGCGCCATTACCTTGCGCATCAGCTTCACCGGCCGGGGCGTCGTCGTCACCAGCGCCTGGGGCGTCTCGCCCAGGCGCAGGCCCAGCATCATATTGTCCCATGCCGCCTCGCCGCCCCGGCCCCATTTCGCCAGCTCGTCGCACCAGGCGAAATGATGTTCCGGCCCGCGCAGCCCCTCCGGCGCGACGGCGGAATAGACGTGCGCGCGCGCGCCGCCGGGGAACAGGAGCTCGCCCGAGCTGCGGTGCCATGTCAGTTCCTCGTCCCGCCGCGCCACCGCCAGCAATCCGCTCGTCCCCTCGATCATCACCTGGCGCACTTCGTCCACGGTCGCGCCCACCAGCGCGATCCGGGCGTCCGGATTGGCCCGGGCCCGCGCGCTCACCCATTCGGCGCCGGCGCGGGTCTTGCCGAAGCCCCGGCCCGCCCGGATCATCCAGACGCGCCAGTTTCCGGGCGGCTCGCGCTGGCCGCCATGCGCCCATTGCCACCAGCGCTCGGCATATTCGCGCCGCTGCGGCGCGTTGAGCGCATGGAGCAGGCTCACGCGCCTGGCGGGATCGAGCGCGAGCACGCGTTCGAACAGCGCCTCGCCGTCAATCATGGTCGCGCTCCAGGGCGCGGGCGCGGTCGATCGCCTCCAGCTTCTTCAGGATCGCCTTGTTGGTGTCCTCCGGGTCCGCCCGGCGCAGCGGCGGTCCGCCGCGCCATTTGCCCTGCAGGCTCCGGCGATGCGCCTCGAGCAGCTGAATCAGCATCCGCATGTCGATCTGCCCGCCGTCCAGCCGCGTGATCGTCTTTCCCGGATTGCCCGAGAGCAGGTGCCCGAGCAGCTCGGTCTCCAGCATCTCGTATCCGGCGAGCAGCGCCTCGTGCCATTCCTCCACGAAGCCGGGGTCCTTGCGCCGCAGCCGGTAGACGCTCTGCGGCGTCACTCGTGCCGCCGCCGCCGCCTGGCGCACATTGCAGGTGCCCGCCAGCTCGTCGAGAAAGGCCGCGCGCTTCTTCTTGGTCCAGCGCGTCCAGCTCCGGTCAGCCTGTTCCACAACGCCTCTCCCGAAATGAAAAGGGGATCGCATCGACTGCCGGCGGCGCCTGCCGCGATGCCGTCGCCGCTCCGCCGCCACCTGGTGGCATGTGCGGGACGCGGGGCTCTCGCCCCGTCCGCGCGGCGCGCCGGCAGGCGGTTGCAGTCGATGTGATCGCCTATGAAAAAAGGGCCGGAAGGCGTTGCCGCCCCGGCCCGACTCGCAATTCTTCAGCGTGCCTTCTTGTGCCATATCAGCGTTACGATGTCAAGCGTAAAGTACCTATATGGTTCGTTGACAAATATGCGGCATCGCGGTCCCGGCGCGCGCGAATGCCGATGCTGTCGGGGATCGGTGCCCTAGAAGGGCAGCCAGCGCTTCTTCTCGCTGAACTTCATATAGCCGGCGTTCACGCCCAGCCGCCAGCCCACGCCCAGGCGGACGGGGATCAGCACGACGTCGCCGCGCCGCAGATAGGAGGCGGAGAGGCCGCCGACGAAATAGGCGCGGCCTTCGCCCTGCGGGAAGCGCTTGTAGAGCTCCTGGCTGTCATAGAGATTGTAGACGAGGACGAACACCTTGTTGGCGTCGCCGCCCAGGTCGAAGCCGATCGACGGGCCGGTCCAATAGACCTTTCGCTGGCCCTCGACCTTGTGGAACATCATGCCCGATCCATAGCGCAGGCCCACGCCGACCGCGCCCGCGGCCTCGCTGCCGGCGATATAGGCGTTGGGCTCGCCCTGGTCCTTCAGGATGTCCTCGATCAGCTTGCCCAGGCCCGATGCGCCCTTGCCGAACACGCCTTCGGCGGCGCCGACCAGTTCCTCGCGCTGATAGGTGGTGGCCTGCTGGCGGGCGCTCGCGGCGGGGGCATAGGGG
>NZ_JAPDIR010000022.1 GCF_029870595.1 Sphingomonas sp. CBMAI 2297 | reverse complement strand
GGGCTGGTGGGCGTGACCGCGCCGGCGGCCGGCAGCACGACATAGGTCTTGGCGCCCGTCTGGCGCGCGACCAGCCCCGTGCCCTGGAGCAGCGCGCCGAGCGCCTGGTCGATCGTCATCTCGCCATGCACCGAGCCGGTGCGCTTCCCGCTGGTATATTTACGGGCGGCGATGATCTGGATGTCGGCCTGATGGCCCAGCGCGACGATGCCGGTTTCCGCCGCCTGGGCCGATACGTCGAAGCTGCGCTTCTGCGCCGAAGCCGTCGGTGCCGTGACTACAAAGATACAAGCGGTAGCCCCCAACAGGGCAGCACGCCCCCGCATAATCCCCATGTTTTTCCTCTCCCTTGCGGGCTTTTTTGCGCCCGTCATCCCGCAAGAGTCCCCGGCGGCGATTTTCCTTATTTTCGCGGGCGGCCGAGTCGTATTTCGTTCGGATCGCTGAGGTCGATCGGCACGCCCAGGCTTTCCTGCACGGCCATGGCGAAACCTTCGAGGTCATCGGTGCGCAGCGTGCCGTCGAAGCTTTCCCGGGCGATGCCGGGATCGACGATGACGAGCTGGCGGCGATTGTAGCGGTTGAACTCGGCGGCCGCGTCGGCGAGCGTGACGCCGGCAAGGTCGATCTTGCCCTCGCGCCAGGCCAGCGCGCGATAGACCGAGCTCGCGCTCGCGGGCGCGCGGATGATCGCGGCATCGTCCGCCAGGAAGGCGTGCTCGCCCGCGGCGATGCGGATGTGCGGGGCCGTGGCGCCATTGGCCCAGGCTTCCACCACGCCTTCGGTCACGATGATGTCGGCGCCGGCCTGGCGGCGCCGCACGGCGAAGGCAGTCCCCACCGCCTGCACGCGGATCTTCCCCGCTTCCACCAGGAAGGGGCGCTTCGAATCCTTGGCGACCTGGAACCACAGCTCGCCCTGCTGGATCCGGACGAGGCGGCGCGCCTCCTCCAGATCCACCGAGGCCAGGCTGGCGGTGTTGATCACCATCGTCGAGCCGTCGGCGAGCGGCACGCGGCGGATCTCGCCGATCTGCGTGCCATATTCGGTGCCGCGATCGAGCAGGAAGGCCGCGCCCGCGAGCGAGGCCGCGATCGCTGCGCCGCCGCCGATCAGGAAGCGCCGCCGCCCGGTGCGGGAGTGGCCGGCCGGTGCCTCGGCCTCCGCATCCTCGGCATTGGCCGGCCGCAACGGGTCGAGCGTCGCCCAGGCCGCCTGGGCCTGGAGCAGCGCGCCCCGCCGCCGTGAATCCGCGTCGAGCCAGAGCGCGAGCTCGGCTTCGTCGAGGTCGTTCCATTCGGACCCGTCCATCCGCGCGACCCAGCGCGCGGCTTCTTCCTGGATCTCGCGTGCGCTCTGGTGCGTCATGACCGGCGCCCTCCGTCCGCGCGCGGCGTACCGGCCTCGAAGCCGTTGAGCCAGGCCGTCACCCGGCGATCCTCGTCGCGCCAGACGCGCAGGATCGTCTGGACGCCCTGATGGACGTCGTTCTCGACCACGCTCTCGCTGACGCCGACGCGGCGGGCGATCTCCTTCTGGGAAATGCCTTCGATCTTGCGCATCTCGACGATGCGCCGGCAGCGCTCGGGCAGGCCGGCCATGATCGCGCGCAGCCGCGCATAGTCCAGCCGGCCGGCCGCCTCGCGCTCGGGCGAGGGGCTGTCGTCGATCGCATAGGTCTCGATCTCGGCGATCATGTCGATCGACACGATCCGGCCGCGCTTGAGCCGCTGGAGCAGCAGGTTGCGCACGATCGAGAAGAAATAGGCGCCCGGCCGCGTGATATGGTCGACCGTGTCGAGCGCGGCGAGGCGGCAATAGGCTTCCTGAACGATATCATCGATGTCCTCCTCCGAGGCGCGCGCGCGCACGAGCCATGCCCGTACCGTGCTCTCGTACGGGATCACCGTTTCCGCCACCCACGTCGCCCTCAGGCGACGTCGTTCGAAGTTCGTCCCCTTCTTCGTCGTGCCTCTCCCGCTTTTTGTTCTTTTCTACACGGCTTCTTGTCGTCCGTACTGCACAGATACCTGACCAGTGAATTTCCTTATTGCAAGCGGCGGTATTTTTACGCGGGGTGCGTCTCAACTCCGCCTGTCCATAACGAATGGTTATGCGACAGCGCGGCTTTCGAACGTGGCGCCGGGCCGTGTTTCGGCAATCATAAGGGCGAGGCATCCATCGGGGTTTTCAATGATTGCCAGTCCTTATCTCCTGTATCTCGGCCATTCGAACGATGAGGTGGGCATCAAGACCTCGCGTGGGCTGGCGGTGTTCCGTCCGGACGATTGCGTCGGCGAGTTCCGGCACGACGATTGCGGATTGACGCTCGGCCTGCCGCGCATGGGCTTTGCGGAAGCGGTTGCCGCGGGTGCCAGGACCCTGGTGCTCGGCATCGCCAATGCCGGCGGCAGGATGAGCGCCGATCTGGTCGGCGATGCCATCGCGGCGATCGAGGCGGGGCTCGACGTGGCGTCCGGCCTGCATCACCGGCTGCGCGAGGAGCCGGCGATCGTCGCGGCGGCGGCGCGCCATGGGCGCAAGCTGCACGACGTGCGCGATCCCCGGCCCGGCATTCCCGTCGGCAACGGCAAGCGGCGCGCGGGCAAGCGGCTGCTCACCGTCGGCACCGATTGCTCGGTGGGCAAGATGTACGCGACGCTCTGCCTCGAGCGCGGCATGCGCGCACGCGGCATGGCCGCCGATTTCCGCGCGACCGGCCAGACCGGCATCCTGATCGCGGGCAGCGGCGTGCCGCTCGATGCGGTGATCGCCGATTTCATCTCGGGCGCGATCGAGGATATCTCGCCCGCGCGCACCGATGGCGGCTGGGATCTGATCGAGGGGCAGGGCTCGCTGTTCCATCCGTCCTTCGCCGGCGTCTCCACCGGCCTGCTGCACGGTGCGCAGGCGGCGGCGCTGGTGCTCTGCCATGATCCGATGCGCGCCCATATGCGCGGCCTTCCGCATTATCCGGTGCCGGGGCTGCGGGAGACGCTGGAGGCCAATCTGGCCGTCGCGCGCCTCACCAGCCCCGATGTCCAGGCGGTGGGCGTGGCGCTCAACACGTCCAAGCTGCCGCGCGCGGAAGCGGAGCGGCTCTGCGCCGAGACCGCCGATGCGCTCGGCCTGCCCTGCACCGACCCCTTCGCCATGGGCGTGGACTCCATCATCGACAGGATCGACCAATGTTTCGAAGCCTCGCCGCGCGTAGCGACGCTTTCGCTCTAGCCACGCCCTTCCGCATCTCGCGGGGCGTGAAGACGGTCGCCGATGTGGTGACCGTTTCGATCGCGGCCGAGGGCGCGGTCGGATGGGGAGAGGGCGTGCCCTATCCGCGCTACGGCGAATCGATCGCGGGCGCGCTGGCGGAGATCGCGGCGGCGCGCGGCGCGATCGAGGGCGGCGCTTCCCGCGAGGAGCTGCTCGCCCTGATGCCGGCCGGCGCGGCGCGCAACGCAGTCGATTGCGCGCTGTGGGACCTGGAGGCGAAGCTGGCCGGACGCAGCGTGACCGAGCTGCTCGGCATGGCGCCGCTGGGGCCGACCGCGACGGCGATGACCGTCAGCCTGGACACGCCCGCGGCAATGGCGGCGGCGGCCCGGCGCCTGGCCGACGTGCCGCTGATCAAGATCAAGGTCGATCGCAGCGATCCCGAGGCGCAGATCCGCCGCGTGCGCGAGGCGGCGCCGGCGCCGCGCGTGATCGTCGACCCGAACGAGAGCTGGACGATCGCCGAGATCGAGCGGCTGCAGCCGATGCTCGCCGAGCTGCGCGTGGACCTGCTCGAGCAGCCGCTGCCGGCGGGGGAGGATGAAGCGCTGGAGGGGTTCGCGCCGCTGGTCCCGATCGCGGCGGACGAATCCGCGCATATCGCCGATGATGTCGCCGCGCTCGCCGGCAAATATCAGGTGATCAACATCAAGCTGGACAAGACGGGCGGCCTCACCGGCGCGCTCGCGCTGGCGGAAGCCGCTTCGGCGGCAGGGCTCGGCGTGATGACGGGCAGCATGATCTCGACTTCGCTGTCGATCGCGCCGGCGCTGGTGATCGCCGCCGGCTCGCGCTTCGTCGATCTCGACGGGCCGCTATGGCTGGCGGAAGACCGGCCGGGCGGGGTTCGTGGCGAGGGCGGCGTGCTGTCGCCGCCGTCGCCCGGTTTCTGGGGAGCGCCCTAGCCGAAAGCAACAAGCAGCAAGGGGAGTCGCGTCGGATGGTTCGGGGTCGAAGGCTGAAGATTGGCGTGGCGGCGGGCATCGTGCTGGCCGCCGCTACCGGGGTTGCCATCGCGCGGAGCGACGGGCCGGCACCGCCCGACGACCTGATCCTGCGCGGCGGCACCATCTATCCGGGCGATGCCGCGCCGTTCAAAGGCGATGTGGCGATCCGCGGCGATCACATCGTCTATGTCGGCCCCAGGGCGCCGGGCGTCGCCAGGAGGATCATCGACGCGACCGGCCTGATCGTCGCGCCCGGCTTCATCGACACCCATACGCATGTGAACGGCGCGCTGGCGTCCGGCGATCCCGCCGCGCGGCTGGTGCTGCCGTTCCTCACCCAGGGCGTGACGACTGCCTTTATCGGCGTGGACGGCGGCGGCGATCCCGATGTCGCCCGCACCTTCGGCCGCGACGGCGGCGCGAAGGGCGGCGAGGGCGAGGCCGCGCTGGGCCAGTCGAGCCGCGACTATGGCATCAACTTCGCCACCTATGTCGGTCTGGGCGCGGTGCGGCTGAAGGTGATCGGCCCGGACGATCGCGCGCCGACGCCGGACGAGCTGGCCCGGATGCAGGGGCTGGTCTCCTCGGCGATGTGCCAGGGCGCGCTCGGCCTCTCGACCGGCCTGTTCTACGCGCCCCAGAGCTTCGCCCGGCGCGACGAGGTGGTGGCGCTGGCCAGGGCGGCGGCGGAGAAGGGCGGCATCTATGACAGCCATCTGCGCGACGAATCCTCCTATACGATCGGCCTGAAGGGCGCGGTGGCGGAGGCGATCGAGATCGGGCGCGAGGCCGGCATCCCGGTGCACATCGCCCATATCAAGGCGCTGGGCGTCGACGTGCAGGGCCAGGCCGGGGCGATCATCGCGCAGGTCGAAGCCGCCCGTAAGGCGGGGCAGGTGGTCCATGCCGATCAATATCCCTGGTCCGCCTCCGGGACGGGGCTGTCGGCGGCGCTGATGCCGCGCTGGGCGCAGGACGGCGGCCGGGCGGCGATGCTCAGGCGCTTCGACGATCCCGCCGCGATGGCGCGGATGCGGCCGGAGATCGCCGACAATCTGCGCCGGCGCGGCGGCCCCGCGTCGCTGCTCATCACTTCGGGCCCGGCCGATGCGGAGGGCAGGACGCTCGCGCAGATCGCCGCGAGCACCGGCGCCGACCCGATCGACGCGGCGATCGCGATCCTGCGGAAGCGCGAGGCGGGGGTCGCGTCGTTCAACCAGAGCGAGGCGGACATCGCCGCCTTCATGCGGCAGCCCTGGGTGGTGACGAGCTCGGATGCGTCGCAGGGCCATCCGCGCTACTATGCGTCCTTCGCCCGCAAATACGCGACCTATGTGAAGGAGAAGCAGGTCATCGACCTGCGCGCCTTCATCGATCGCAGCACCGCGGTGACGGCGGCGATGTTCGGCCTGGAAGGGCGGGGGAAGCTCGCGCCCGGCGCCTTTGCCGACGTCATCGCATTCGATCCCGGCCGCTTCGCGCCGCGGGCCGATTATGTCCATCCCGCGCGCTTCTCCACCGGCATGCGCACGGTGATCGTCAACGGCGTGGTCGCCATCGAGAATGGCGAGCCGACCGGCGCCGCCGGCGGCCGCCCGCTGCCGCGCCGGCCCAGGCCGGGGAGCTGCCGATAGGCGACTGACAGGAATCGCAGGAAGGAGCCGATGCGGTGCAGCCGGAGCAACCGGCGCACGAATGGCATCATCGCTCGACTACACTGAGGAAGGGGAAGATTTATGACAAGATCGACGAGGGCCGCCTCTCTGTCCGCGCTGGCGATCGCGCTGCTCTGGAACGGCGCGGCACGGGCGCAGGACGCGCAGAATGCCGAGCCGGCGGCCGAGACGCCGCAGACCGAGATCACCGTCACCGGCACGCGCATCCAGCGCAACGGCTATCAGGCGCCGACGCCGCTCACCGTGATCAACGCGGAGGACATGGCGGCGAGCGCGCCCGCCAATGTCGCCGACTATGTCAACGAGATCCCGTCGCTGGTCGGCAGCGTGACGCCGGCCAATTCCAACCTCAACATCTCGGCCGGCACCGCGGGCGTCAACGCGCTCAACCTGCGCGCGCTCGGCACCGCGCGCACGCTGGTGCTGCTGGACGGCCAGCGCTCGGTGGGGTCGACCGTGGGGGGCCTGGTCGACGTCAACACCTTTCCCCAGGGCCTGATCAAGAGCGTCGAGATCGTCACCGGCGGCGCCTCGGCCGCCTATGGCTCCGACGCGGTGTCGGGCGTGGTCAACTTCATCCTGGACAAGGAATATACCGGCCTCAAGGGCACGGTCGAATATGGCATCTCCACTTATGGCGATGCGCCCAACTACCGCGCGACGCTGACCGCCGGCACCGGCTTCGCCGGCGGGCGCGGCCATATCCTGCTCAACGGCGAGATCGCGGTGAAGGAGGGGCTGCACGGCGTCCCGCGCGACTGGAACAATCGCGGCTGGTACATGATCAACAACCCCGCCTATGTGGCGGGGAACGGCCAGCCCGAGCGCCTCGTCGTGTCCGGGGCGGGCCTCAGCCAGGCGACGCGGGGCGGCGTCATCCTCAACACCGCGCTGCGCGGCACCCAGTTCGGCAATGGCGGCGCGGTCAGCCAGTATAATTTCGGCACCAATCGCGATCCCTGGCAGATCGGCGGCGACTGGCAGTCGACCCAGGTCAACGGCTTCCAGTCGCTCGATCCGGAGGAGAACCGCAAGAGCCTGTTCGGGCGGGTGAGCTTCGAAGTCGCGGACTGGCTCAACCTGTTCGGCCAGGCTTCCTATGCCAAGTCGCAGAATCTCGGCTGGCTCGGTGTCCAGCTGAACCAGGCGAACGTCACGATCCGCTCGGACAATGCCTATATCCCCGCCTCGGTGCGCGCGCAGCTGGGCGGGATCACCAGCTTCACGCTCGGCACCAGCAATGCCGATCTGCCGATCCGCAAGAACGATACCGAGCGCGAGCTGCAGCGCTATGTCGTCGGCGCCAATGGCAGCTTCCCGCTGTTCGCCGGCACCGCGCGCTGGGATGTCTATTACCAGAAGGGCGTCAGCCGCACGCGCGAGATGGCGCGCGACATCACCAACAATGCCCGGCTCGCGCTGGCGCAGGACGCGGTGTTCGCGCCGGCGGGCAATGCGATCGGCGTGCCGGCGGGCACGATCGTGTGCCGCTCGACGCTGACCGCGCCGACCAATGGCTGCGTGCCGCTGAATCGCCTCGGTATCGGCGTCGCCAGCCCCGAAGCGCTCGCCTATGTCCTCGGCAATCCGTATCGCAGGCAAAAATTCGAACAGGATGTGGTCGCCGCCAACCTGGCGTTCGACGCGTTTTCGCTGCCCGCCGGCCCGGTCTCCGTCTCGGTCGGCGGCGAGCATCGCCGCGAGAAAGTGAGCGGCTTCGTGCCGACCGAATATCAGTCCGGCTGGTTCGTCGGGAACTTCCTGCCCAGCTTCGGCCAGTACAGCGTGACCGAAGGCTATGTCGAACTCGCGGTGCCGGTGATCAAGGGGCTCGACCTCAACGGCGCGGTGCGCGGGACCGACTATTCGACTTCGGGCTATGTCACCACCTGGAAGGCGGGCCTGACCTTCCAGCCGATCCCCGACATCCGCTTCCGCGCCACCCGCTCGCGCGACATCCGCGCGCCGAACCTGGGCGAATTGTTCACCGCCGGATCGACCCGGATCAACGTGCTGATCGATTCCTCGCAGAACAATGCCTCGGTCACCTTTGCCGGCACCACTCGCGGCAACGCCCTGCTCCAGCCCGAAAAGGCCGATCAATGGGGCGTCGGCGTGGTGCTGCAGCCTAGCTTCCTGCGCGGCTTCGCGATGTCGGTCGACTATTACAACATCAAGATCAACGGCGCGATCGGGTCGGTCGCGGCCCAGACGATCGTCGATCGCTGCAACGAAGGCATCCAGGCCTTCTGCGCGGCCGTGGTCCGCGGGCCCAATGCGTTCGGCAACAGCCTGCAAGTGTATGAGAGCCCGTTCAATTTCGCAGTGCAGAAGGCGCAGGGCATCGATTTCGAGGCTTCGTACCGGACGCGGGTCGGCCCCGGCAATTTCTCGCTGCGCGGCATGGCGACGCGCTACATCAAGAACTACTTCGACAACGGCATCGACGCGCCGACCGACACGGTGGGCCAGAACGCCCCCGGCGGCACTCCGAAATGGCTCTACCGCGCCCAGGCCAGCTATGACGTGGACGAGTTCAACTTCACGCTGATCGGGCGCGGGGTGAGCGACGGCGTCTACGACAACAGCTTCGTCGAATGCACCAGCGCCTGCCCGACCTCCACCGTCACGCACCGCACGATCAACGACAACCGGATCAAGGGCGCCTTCTACCTCGACGCCTCGATCACCCAGGGCTTCAAGATGGGCGGCAGGGACGTGCAGCTGTTCTTCAACGTCTCCAACCTGCTCGACAAGGATCCGCCGGTGGTGGCGCCGGGGCCGGCGGGCAGCGCCTATGCGACGCCGGCGACCAACCAGTCGATCTACGACCTGCTGGGGCGGACCTTCCGCATCGGCGCCCGGTTCAAGATGTAGGGGAGGGGGAAATGAAGAGATTTGCTCTGTCGGCCGTCGCGCTGCTCGCGACGGCCTCCCCGGCGCTCGCGCAGGAATATGACGTGCTGATCCGTGGCGGCACCGTGTACGACGGCAGCGGCGCGCCCGGCCGGCGCGCCGATGTCGCGATCCGCGGCGATCGCATCGTCGCGGTGGGGACCATTCCCGCCACGGCGACCGCGAAGACCATGGTCGATGCGCGCGGCAGGATCGTCGCGCCGGGCTTCATCGATCCCCATTCGCACGCGGCGCCCAACATCCAGACACCCGAACTCGCCGCCGCGCTGCCGATGCTTCACCAGGGCATCACCACGCTGTTCCTCAATCCCGACGGCGGCGGCCCGGCGGACCTGGCGCCGCAGATCGCCGACCTCAGGACCCATATCCCCGGCGTGAACGTCGCCCCGATGATCGGCCACAATGCTGTGCGCGCGGCGGTGATGGGCAATGTCGATCGCCTCGCCACGCCCGGGGAGCAGGCGAAGATGGAGGGCCTCGTCACCGCGGCGATGAAGCTGGGCGCCTTCGGCCTGTCCGACGGGCCCTTCTACATCCCGGCCAAATATTCGAACACCGCCGAGATCGTCGGCCTGGCCAGGGCGGCCGGCGCCTTCCCGCATGCCTTTTACGAGAGCCATATCCGCGACGAGGGCAATTACGATATCGGCGTGGTCGCGGCGGTGGAGGAAGTGATCACCGTCGCGCGGGAGGCCGGGATCCCCGGCGTGGTCACCCATATCAAGGTGCTCGGGCCGCAGGTCTGGGGCAAGTCGGCCGAAGTGGTCGCGCATATCGACAAGGCGCGGGCCGACGGCGTGCAGGTCTGGGCCGATCAATATCCCTATGCCGCCTCGGGATCGAGCCTGATGGCGTCGCTCGTCCCCGGCTGGGCGCAGGAGGGCGGGGCGGAGGCGCTGGCCAAGCGGCTCGAGGACCCGGCGATGCGTGCCCGCATCCGCGCCGAGATGGTCCCTAATCTCGCCCGCCGCGCCGGGCCGCACGCGATCCAGATCCGCGCCTACAAGGCCGATCCGTCGCTCGACGGCAAGCGGCTCGACGAGGTCGGCGTGATCCTGAAGCTGGATCCGCTCGATGCCGCGATCGAGATGCTCAAGCGGGGCGGGGCGCCCACCGTTTCGTTCAACATGAGCGACAAGGACGTCGAGGCGTTCATGCGGCAGCCCTGGACGATGACCTCCACCGATGGCGGCCTGCCGCCCTTTGGCCAGACGGCGGAGCATCCGCGCGCCTATGGCGCCTTTCCCCGCAAGCTGCGCAACTATGTGATCGACAAGCCGGTGATCCCGATGGCCCAGGCGATCCACGCCGCCACCGGCTTGCCGGCCCGGGTCTTCGCGATCCCCGATCGCGGGGCGCTGCGCAAGGGCGCCTTCGCCGATGTGATCGTCTTCGATCCGGCGACGGTGCGCGACATGGCGACCTATGCGAAGCCGCATGCCTATGCCCAGGGCATGGACTATGTCTTCGTCAACGGCCGCGCCGCGCTGGTGCGGGGCAAGCCGGTGCCCGAGCGGTTCGGCAGGGTGCTGCTGCGCGCACCCTGATCCCCTGGCGCATGGGGCCGGGCGGTGCCCGGCCTCAGGCGATGATCAGCTTCACGCCCGCCTGCTCGATCATCCGCGCATGCGCATCGCCGATCGCCGCGTCGGTCACGATCACGTCGAGTTCGTCGAGCCCGCACACCACCGAGCCCGAGGGCGCGGCGAATTTGGAGCTGTCCACGAGCAGCGCCACCCATTCGGCGCGGTCGATCATCTGGCGCTCGGCGGCGGCGAGCACGACATCGGCCTGCATCACGCCCTGCGCGCCGACGAACGCCGCGCCCATGAACAGGCGCGGGGCATGGACGCGCGGCATGCATTCCTCACCGCCGATGCCGAGGATGATGTTCTGCTCGCGGAACACCGATCCGCCGGGCACGGCGATGCGGGTGCCCGGCTGGGGCAGCAGCGCACTCACCACATGGAGCGAATTGGTGAGGACCTGGAGGTTGAGTCCGGCCAAATGGCGGCACATCTGCAGCGTGGTCGAGCCGCCGTCGATGATGATCGATTCGCCCGGCTGGCAGAGCGCGGCGGCGGCGCGGCCGATCGCTTCCTTCTGCTTGCGGTTGCGGTCGATATTCTCGTGGAAGGGCACGCCGGCCAGCGACTGGACGTCGGTGCGCTCGCCCGCCTCGTCCTCCACCAGCCGCGCGCCGCCGCGCACGCGCTGGATCACGCCCTTGCCCTCCAGCCGGTCGAGATCGCGGCGCAGCGTGGCGGGCGAGGCCGGAACCGTCGCCTCCAGGCTCTTGAACGACACGAAGCCGGTTTTCCCGATCAGATCGAGGATCAGGCTATCGCGCTCTTCGACATGCATGTGCGGTAAGGCCCCAATATTCTTGAAGCCTTTCTGCCCGGCAAATCCGCCGGAATCAATCTTTTCCGCTCAAACGATGCCAGCGCCGAGCCCCACGGCCGTCCGCTCCTGTGCCTTGCGCGCGCGCCAGCCGCTGTCGCGATAGGCGGTGATCGCATCGATCGCTCCGCCGGCCTCCATCCGCGCCATCGCCAGGATCGGCGACACATCGGTGCGATAGGCCTTTCGCAGCGTGAGGAAGGCCAGCATCGTGTCATTGGCCTGCTGCGCGGCGGCAAGCGCCTCGCGATCGACCAGGCTCGCCTTGGCGAAGGCACCGGCGATCGCCTCGGCCGAGGAGATCATGCTCTCGATCGGATCGGTGACGTTGTGCGACTGGTCGATCATGTACGCCGGATCGAACCCGTCGCGCGGGTTGAGCTCGGCCTCGATCAGCTCGTTGAACACCAGGAACAGTTGGTGCGGGTTGATCGATCCGCTGTCGAGATCGTCGTCGCCATATTTGCTGTCGTTGAAGTGGAAACCGCCCAGCTTGCCGAAGCGGTGGAGGCGGGCGACGATTTGCTCGATGTTCACGTTCGGCGCGTGATGGCCGAGATCGACCAGGCACTTGGCCCTGGGGCCGAGCTCCTGCGCGGCGAGGATCGACGAACCCCAGTCCGAGATCACGGTGGAGTAGAAGGCCGGCTCGAACATCTTGTGCTCGAGCAGCATGCGCCAGTCGCCGGGCAGCGCGGCATAGACCTGGGCCGCGGCTTCCAGATAGCGATCGAGCGACCGCGCGAGGTCCTGCTGGCCCGGGAAGTTGGTGCCGTCGCCCACCCAGACCGTGAGCGCGCTCGAGCCGAGCTGGCGGCCGATCTCGATGCACTCGATATTATGCGCCACCGCCTGGGCGCGCACGCCCGCATCGCCGGCCGAGAGGCTGCCGTCGCGATAGCTGAGCTTCTGGCCGGGCTGGTCCTGGAAGGTGTTCGAGTTGATCGCGTCGAAGCCCAGGCCGAGCGCCGCCGCTTCGTCCCGGAGCGCGGCATAGTCGCTCACCTTGTCCCAGGGGAAATGCGGGCTGACGCGCGGCGTGACGGTGGAGAGCTGGTGGATCACCGCGCAATCCGCCAGCTTCTCGTGGATCGTCGTGGGTTCGCCGGCGATCGGGAACTTGGCGAAGCGGGTGCCGCCGCGCCCCGCTCCCCAGCTCGGCACCGCGACGGAGAAGCCGGCGACGCGCGCCTTCACCGCATCGATGTCGATCCCGCGGCGCCCGAGCGCGCGGCCCAGGCTGTCATATTCGTCCCGCAGCGCCTCGACGCGCGCCGCATTGTGGCTCTCGATCTGGTCGACCGAAAGCGGGAGTTCCTTCGCCATTGCGCCCTCTTGTTCTTATCGGGGGAACGCCTGGGCGTTCCCGGCATCCACATTGACGATGTTGCCCGTCGATTTGGAAGAGGCTTCGGAGGCGAAGAAATGCACTGCCTCCGCCACGTCCTCGGGCAGCACGTCGCGCTTGAGCATCGATCGGTTGCGGTAATGCTCCTCCAGCTCCGATCCGGGATCGATGCCGTGCGCGCCGGCGCGTTCCTTGCGCCAGTCGCCGTCCCAGATCCGCGAGCCCTTGATCACCGCGTCCGGATTGACCGTGTTGACGCGGATGCCGTGGGGCGCGCCCTCCAGTGCCAGGCAGCGGGCGAGGTGCAGCGACGCCGCCTTGGCCGAGGCATAGGCGGATGCGTTGACCGCGGCGGCCAGCGCGTTCTTCGAGCCGATGAACACGATCGATCCCCCGCCGACCGCGCGCATCAGCGGAAAGGCGGCGCGGGCGCTGAGGAAATAGCCTTCGGTCAGCACGTCATAGTTACGGCGCCACAGCGCGACGCTGGTCGCTTCCACCGAGGCGGAAGAGGCGATGCCGGCATTGGCAACCAGGATGTCGAGCCCGCCGAACTCGCGGGTGCAGGCCTCGAAGGCGGCGGCGACCTGCGCCTCGTCGGTGACGTCGCAGGTCTCGGCGCGCACCACGTCCTGGCCAAAGGCCTGGGCCATCTCGGCGCGGACCCGCTCGGCCGCGTCCGTGTCGCGATCGACCAGCATCACGCAGGCGCCGTCCTGGAGCAGGCGCCGCACCGTCGCCGCGCCGATGCCCCCGGCACCGCCGCTCACCAGCGCGATGCGGCCGACCAGCGGCTTGGGCTTGGGCATGCGCTGGAGCTTGGCTTCCTCGAGCGCCCAATATTCGATGCCGTACGCTTCCTTCTCGGGCAGGCCGACATAATCGCCGATCGCCTCGGCGCCGCGCATCACGTTGATCGCGTTGCCATAGAATTCGCCGGCCAGGCGCGCAGTGGTCTTGTCGGCGGCGAAGGTGATGCGGCCGATGCCCGGGATCAGCACGACCACCGGATTGGGATCGCGCATCGCCGGATCCCCGGCCTCGGCGCAGCGCTGGTAATAGGCGGCATAGCCCTGGCGATAGGCCTCCAGCGCATCGGCCAGATAGGCGTCGTCGTCGAGCCGCGCGGGATCGAGCGTGAGCGGCGCGATCTTGGTGCGCAGGAAGTGATCGGGGCACGAGGTGCCGATTGCGGCCAGCCGGGCGAAATCGCGGCTGCCGGCGAATTCCAGCGTTTCGGGATCGTCGGAGAAATGGCCGATCTTGCCGCGCGCGCCGCGCATCAGGCCGCGCAGCCGGGGCATGAGCGCGGCGGCGATGACGGCGCGGTCATCGGCGGCAAGGGGCGGGGCCACCTCGCCGCCGAACGCCGGGCCCTGGGCCAGGCGTTCGTTGAGATAGGCGGCGGCGTCCGCGATCAGCGCGATCGTGTTGTCGTAGCAATCCTTGGCGGTGTCGCCCCAGCAGATGATGCCATGGCCCTCCAGCATCACCCCGCGCAGGCCAGGCTGCTCAGCCGCGAGCTTGCGGAGCTGCAGGCCGAGCTCGAAGCCCGGGCGCTTCCATGGCAGCCAGCCGACCGCGCCGCCCCAGATCGCATCGGTTGCCGCCTTGCCCGCGCTCGACGCGGCCAGCGCGATGATCGCGTCGGGATGGACATGGTCGACATGCGCATAGGGCAGATAGCCGTGCAGCGGCGTATCGATCGAGGCGGCCCGCGCGTTCAGGTTGAACGTGCAGTGCGGCAGGTACGCGACCATCTCGTCCTCGAACGCCACGCCGCGATAGCGCGACTCGAGCCCGAGCAGCTTGTCGAGATAGAGCGTGGCGAAGCCGTCGAGCTTCATCGAGCCGATATCGCCGCCCGAGCCCTTCACCCACAGCACCGTCGCCGGCGCGCCGGTGAGCGGATCGGCCATCTCGATCTTCGCCGAAGTGTTGCCGCCGCCGAAATTGGTGACGGTCAGGTCCGAACCCAGCAGGTTCGAGCGGTAGAGCAGCAGGCCCTCCGGCGACATGCCGGCAGCCTCCGCATCCGACCAGCGGTTACGCGGCACGGCGAACGGAATGGCGGTCACGCCCCGGCGCACCCTTGTCTCGTCTTCAAGCATCCGGAATTACTCTCCCCCAGCGCCCCGTACGGCGCGAGCTTCTCTATCAAGGTGTCTAGCCAGATACAATCAACTTCGCTAAATATCAATCATAACAAAATGGGGAGGCAGCATTGGGTGATGGGCTGAGCGTGGTGCTCGATTTGGGTAAGACCTTGTCGAAGCTCAGTCTCTGGGATGCGTCGGGGACGATGCTGGCCCGGCGGACACGACCCAATGACCGGCCCATGGCGGTGCTGGGCGGCGAGAGCGTCCGCACGCTCGATGCGGCCGGCATCGAGGCCTGGGCAGGGGAGGAACTGCGCGCGTTCGCGGGGATCGGCCGCGTGGCGCGGATCATTCCCGTCGGCCATGGCGCCGCGGCCGCGATCGTGCGCGACGGGGCGCTGGCCGCACCGCCGCTCGATTATGAGCAGGCGATCCCGGCCGAATGCGCCGCCGCCTATCGCGGCCAGCGTGATCCCTTTGCCCGCACCGGCTCGCCCGCGCTGCCGGACGGGCTCAATCTCGGGCTGCAGCTGCATTTCCTCGAGTCGCTCGATTCGGCGCTGCTGCAAGGCGACGCGACGATCCTGCCCTGGCCGCAATATTGGGCATGGCGATTCTCGGGGGTGGCGGCGTCCGAGGCGACGAGCCTGGGCTGCCATAGCGATCTCTGGTGCCCCGCCTCGGGCATGCCGTCGGCGCTGGCGGAGCGGCGCGGCTGGGCCGCCCGGCTCGCGCCGCTCCGCCATGCCGGCGAGGCGATCGGCACGATCAGCGCGGAATGGGCCGAGCGCACCGGCCTGCCCGCCGATGTCGCGGTGCATTGCGGATTGCACGATTCGAACGCGGCCCTGCTCGCGGCACGAGGCTTTGCCGATATCGCGGAACAGGAGGCGACGGTGCTGTCGACCGGCACCTGGTTCGTCGCGATGCGAACGCCGGGCAAGGGCGCGCGCGTCGACCTGGCGGGCCTGCCCGAGGCGCGCGACTGCCTGGTCAATGTCGACGCCCATGGCACGCCGATCCCCTCGGCCCGGTTCATGGGCGGGCGCGAGATCGAGCTGCTGACCGGGATCGACACGCGGCGCGTCGACATCAATCCCGATCAGCCGGCGATCATCGCGGCGCTCCCCGGTGTCGTCGCGAGCGGTGCGATGGTGCTGCCGACGCTGACGCCCGGCGTGGGGCCGTTCCCCGGCGGCGCGACGCGCTGGATCAACCGGCCGGGCGAATCGATGGGGCTGCGCGCGGCGGTGTGCCTCTATGCGGCGCTCGTGGCCGATGCGATGCTCGACCTGATCGGGACGCGCGAACGCGTGCTGGTCGAGGGACGGTTCGGCGAGGCCCAGGCCTTTGTCCGCACGCTCGCCACGCTGCGGCCGGACCTGCACGTCTTCGTCTCCAACGAGCATAACGACGTATCCTATGGGGCATTGCGCCTGATCGATCCGGCGCTGGCACCGCCCTCGGCGCTCATCCGGGTGAAGCCGCTCGATTGCGATCTCGCCGGCTATGCGGCCCGCTGGCGGGCCCTGGCCACCGGCAGCAGCGAGGCGGCATGAAGGCGGCGTCGATCTCCGATTATCGCGAGCTGGCACGGCGCCGGCTGCCGCGCTTCCTGTTCGAATATATCGATGGCGGTTCCTATGCCGAAGTGACGCTGGGCCGGAACGTCGCCGATCTCGAGGCCGTGGCGCTGCGGCAGCGGGTGCTGCGCGACATTTCGGACATCGATTTGGCGACGAGCCTGTTCGGGCAAAGGCTGGCGATGCCGGTGGCGCTCGGGCCGGTGGGGCTGGCGGGGCTCAACGCGCGGCGCGGCGAAGTGCAGGCGGCGCGGGCGGCGGAGGCGGCCGGGGTGCCCTTCACGCTGTCGACCGTCTCGGCCTGTCCGCTCGCCGAAGTGGCGGGGGCGGTCGCCACGCCGCCCTGGTTCCAGCTCTACATGATCCGCGACCGCGGCTTCATGATCGACCTGATGCGGCAGGCGGGCGCGGCGGGCTGCCCGGTGCTGGTCTTCACTGTCGACATGCCGGTGCCGGGCACGCGCTATCGCGACTATCGCTCCGGGCTGGCCGGGGCGCCCGGCCTGGGCGGATCGCTGCGGCGATTCGGCCAGGCGCTGGCGCATCCGCGCTGGGCCTGGGACGTGGGCCTGTGGGGACGGCCGCACCATCTCGGCAATGTCGCGCCGGTGCTGGCGGGCAAGACCGGGCTCAACGACTTTTTCGCTTGGATGCGCGACAATTTCGATCCCGCGATCGGCTGGGACGAGCTGGATTTCGTGCGCAAGCACTGGGATGGGCCGATCCTGCTCAAGGGGATCCTGGATCCGGAAGATGCCCGCGAGGCGGCGGCGCGGGGGGTGGACGGCGTGATCGTCTCCAACCATGGCGGCCGCCAGCTCGACGGGGTGCCATCGACCGCCCGCGCGCTACCGGCGATCGCCGATGCGGTTGGCGACCGGCTGACCTTGCTGGCGGACGGTGGGGTCCGATCGGGGCTCGATGTGGTGCGGATGCTCGCGCTGGGCGCCCGGGGCGTGCTGCTCGGCCGCGCCTGGGCCTGGGCGCTGGGCGGCGGGGGGCAGGCCGGCGTGGCGCATGTGCTGCAGCTGCTGGCCGCCGAGATGCGCGTCGCCATGGGGCTGACCGGCGTGACGCGCATCGAACAGATCAACGAGAAGATACTCGCGGGGAGGGAATAAGCATGGGCGGAAATCCGCTGATTGGCGTTTTGTTTCACTGGCTTGGGGGGCTTTCCTCCGCCAGCTTCTACGTTCCCTATCGCCGTATCCGGGCCTGGTCCTGGGAGATATTCTGGCTGGTCGGCGGCGTCTTCTCCTGGCTGATCGCGCCCTGGCTGTTCGCGTCGATCCAGACGCACGACCTGCTCGGCGTACTGGCGCGGACGCCGAGCAGCACCTGGTTCTGGTGCTGGTTCTGGGGTGCGATGTGGGGCTTTGGCGGGCTCACCTTCGGGCTGACCATGCGCTATCTCGGCCTGTCGCTCGGCATGGCCGTCGCGCTCGGGCTGACCACCGTGATCGGGACGATGGGCCCGCCGATCTTCCACGGCACGCTGGGGCAGCTCGCGGAGACCTCGAGCGGGCAGATGACGTTTTTCGGCATCGTGATCACGCTTGCCGGCATCCTGGTGGTCGCCGCCGCCGGGCGCCGCAAGGAGCGCGAGATGGCGGGCGCGGCGGCCAGCCAGAGCGTCAGCGAGTTCAACCTGCCCAAGGGGCTCGCCATCGCAGTGTTCTCCGGCATCATGTCGGGCTGTTTCGCCTGGGGGCTCGACGCCGGCGCGCCGATCCGCGCGGCCACGGTGGCGGCGGGAACCGATCCGCTGTGGCAGGGCCTGCCGGTGCTGTGCGTCGTGCTGCTCGGCGGCTTCACCACCAATTTCGTCTGGTGCGGCTGGCTGATCCTGCGCAACCGGTCGGCCGGGCAGATCGTCGGCGCCGCCGCCTCGGGCGAGAAGCCGCCGCTGCTGCGCAACTATCTCCTGGCCGCGCTGGGGGGCACGCTCTGGTACTTCCAGTTCTTCTTCTACACGATGGGCGAGAGCCAGATGGGGAAATATGGCTTCTCCTCCTGGACGCTGCACATGGCCAGCATCATCCTGTTCTCCACGCTCTGGGGCTTCGCGCTCAGGGAATGGGCGGGGGTGCGGCTGGGCACGCGCGCGCTGGTGTGGACCGGCATCGGCGCGCTGCTGCTGTCCACCGTGGTGATCGGCGTCGGCAATTATCTCGCGGCATGACCAGCGTGACGGGGCGCCCGCTGATCCTGGGCAATTGGAAGATGCACGGCACGAGTTCCGACCTGGCGGAGATCGAGCGCATCGACGCCGCCGTGCAGGCGCTCGGCGTCGAGGCCGGGCTGATGCTGCCGGCGACGCTGATCGAGCGCGCGGCGAGCCGGGTGCGGGCCGTCGCGATCGGCGGGCAGGATTGCCATGCCGCGGCCGGGGGCGCGCATACCGGCGGCGTCTCGGCGGCGATGCTGCGCGAGAGCGGCGCGGTGACGGTGCTGGTCGGGCACAGCGAGACTCGTGCCGGCGATGCCGCCAGCGTGGCGGCCAAGGCGCATGCGGCGCAGGCGGCCGGGCTCGCGGTGGTGATCTGCGTCGGCGAATGGGAGCGTTCGGCCGATGCGCGGGCGCTGGTGGCGGCGCAGCTCCGCGCCTCGCTGCCGCCCGGGCTCGACTGGTCGCGCGCCGCCATCGCCTATGAGCCGGTCTGGTGCATCGGCGGGAGCGCGGTGCCGGACGCGGCGCATCTTGCCCGTATCTTCGAGATGCTGCGCGTCGAGGCGGGCGCGGCGCGGCTGCTCTATGGCGGCGCGGTCGACGGCGGCAACGCGGCGGAACTGCTGGCGCTGCCGGGGATCGACGGGCTGCTCGTCGGCCGGGCCAGCCGATCGGCCGCCGATTTCGTGCCGGTGCTGGAGGCGGCGGCGCGGGTCTAGAGCGCCCCTGCAAGGCGATGGAAGCGGCTCCCTGCGGAAGCCTCTCCCTCTTCCGTCGTGCTGAACTCGTTTCAGCATCCAACTCTCCACCAGCGATATCGCTGCTGGCACCTTGGACCCTGAAGCAAGTTGGCGTTTATCCCCTTGGGGCAAGGAGCGCCCGATCGCCGTCATCCCCGCCTTCGCGGGGAGGACCGAATGGGGTGTGTTTGTGGTTACGGGATAAGCGCCAAGCAAGTTCAGGGTGACGAAGCAGGTTGGCTCGACGCGTCCTCAACTCAAGCCGCTCCCGCGGCGCGGCGGAGGCGCAAGAACCGCACGACACCAAAATAGCCGTCACCCCGGCCCTTCGGTCGCCTGCGGGCAGGCAGCCGAAGGGCCGGGGTGACGAAGTTGGTGGGTCAGTCGATCGGCTTGGTCGCGGTGACGCGGATGTCCTTCTTCAGCCGGATATCGTCCGAGGCGCTGCCGACGAGCAGCTGATAGGCCCCGGCGCGCGCCACCCAATGATGAGTCGCCGCATCCCAATAGCCGAACGCCCGCGGATCGAGGCTCAGCTCGACCGAGCGGCTCTCGCCCGGCGCCAGCGCCACCTTGGCGAAGGCGGCGAGCTGCTTGATCGGCTCCTCGGGCGTGCGATCGGCCCGCGCGACATAGAGCTGGACGACTTCCTTGCCGGCCAGCTTGCCGGTGTTGCGGAGCGACAGGCGGACCTTGGCCGCCGCACCCGGCGCGACCGTCGCTGGCGCGGTGAGGCCGGCATAGCCGAAGCTGGTATAGGACAGGCCATGGCCGAAGGCGAAGAGCGGCGCCACGCCGCGCGCCTCATAGCCGCGATAGCCGACCAGCAGCCCCTCGGCATATTGGGTCTTCATGTCGGTCAGCCGCACCGGATCGTCGGCGCTGCGCAGCGGGAAGGTCACCGGCAGCTTGCCGGACGGGTTGACCTTGCCGGTCAGGATGCCGGCGAGCGCGGCCGCGCCTTCCTGGCCGGGCAGCCACATGCCGACGATGCCCGGCACGTCCTTCGCCCAGGGCATGGTCATCGCCGCGCCGGCATTGATCACCACCACGGTCGACGGATTGGCCGCCGCCACCGCCGCGATCAGCTTGTTCTGGTCGCCGGGCAGGTCGAAATCGGCGCGGTCATAGCCTTCGCCCTCGGTGAGCGAGGCGGAGCCACCGACCACGATCGCCGCATCGGCGCGCTTCGCCGCGGCAATCGCTGCATCGAAATCGGGCCGGGGCAGGCGCACGCCGAACTTGAGAGCCTCATAGGGCGTCTGGCCGGTCACATAGTCGAGCTGGATCGGATAGGCCTTGCCACCCTCGAGCTGGACCTGGACGGTCCGCTGGGGAACGGGGAAGCCGATCACGTCGCGATTGTCGGGCTTTGCCGGCGTCGCCTTGTCGAGGATCGTCTTGCCGTCGAGCGTCAGCACGCCCGTGCCGGTGCCGCGCACGCTGAACTCATAGGTGCCGGTGATCGGCGCGCGCAGCACGCCCGCCCAGCGCATCGACGCATAGCCGATCACCTTGGCGCTCGCGATATTCGCGCTGATCCGCTTGGTGAAGTCGGTGGCGCGCTCGCGCTTCACCGGGTCGCCGCTGAAATCGGCGCTGGCATAATAGGTCGCGGCCAGGCCGGTCTCGCCGCTGTCCGCCGCGGGGCTGAACAGCGCGGGCGCGGCGGTGGGCGGCGTCTCCTCGCTGTCGACGCCCTTCTCGTAGATCACCTCGACGCCGGGCAGCGCGGCGCGGATCGCCTCGAGCGGGGTCACCAGCTTGTCGAACGGCGCCACGGCCGAGCTGCCACCGCCCTGGATGCGGGCGATATCGGCATTGGGGCCGATCACCGCGAGCGTCTTGATGCCGGGCTTCAGCGGCAGCACGCCCGCATTCTTGAGCAGCACGATCGCTTCCTCGGCCGCCGCGCGGGCGGCAGCGCGGTGGCGCTCGCCGCCGATCTCGCCCTTGGGCTGCGGCCCGTCGAGCGCGCCGCTGCGCACGATCAGGCGCACGATGCGCCGGGCATTGTCGTCGAGCTGCGCCTCGCTCACTTCGCCGGCGTGGACGGCGGCGAGCAGCTTGGGCCCGAAATGCTGAGCGGGGCCGGGCATCTCCAGGTCGAGCCCGGCATTGGCCGCGGGCGCGGTGCTGTGGGTCGCGCCCCAGTCGGAGACGACGAAGCCCTTGTAGTTCCATTCCTTCTTGAGCAGGTCGGTGAGCAGCCAGCGATTCTCGCTCGCATAGGTGCCGTTGACCTTGTTGTACGAAGCCATGACCGACCAGGGATCGGCCCGCTTCACCACCGTCTCGAAGGCGGGAAGATAGATTTCGCGCAACGTCCGCTCGTCGATGACGGAATCGACGAAGAAGCGGTTGGTCTCGTGGTTGTTCACTGCGAAATGCTTGATCGAGACACCGATGCCCTTGCCCTGGACGCCGGCGACATAGCCGAGCCCAAGCTTGCCGGCGAGGAGCGGGTCCTCCGAATAGGTCTCGAAATTGCGGCCCCAGCGCGGGGTGCGGACGATGTTCACCGTCGGCGCGAGCAGCACCGCGGCACCATAGCCGCGCGATTCCTCCGCGATCGCGGCGCCCACGGCCCTGGCGATCTCCGGATTCCAGGTCGCGGCGATGGCGACGCCGACCGGGAAGACGGTGGCGGGCTTGCCCTCGGGCGAGCGCACGCCGGTGGGGCCGTCGGTCACCTTGATCGCGGGGATGCCCAGCCGCGGGATCGCATGCAGCGTCATCGAGCTTTCGCCCGCGAGCAGCGACACCTTCTCCTCCAGCGTCAGCCGGTGCATCAGGTCTTCGACGCGCTGCTCGATCGGCGCGCTCTTTTCACGATAGGTCATGCGTTCGTTCTGGGCCTGGGCGAGAGCGGGTGCGCTCGCAATCAACGCCGTCGCGGCGACGCAGGCAAGGAAATTGGCGCGAGTCATCACTTGATCGCGGCGAGATCGGCAGCGGTCTTGGCGAGGATCTCGTCGGTGAGCTTGCCGTCCGAATAGGCCTTGAGCTGGTTGAGGCTCAGCCCCTTGAACATGTCGTACTGCGGCAGGCCGATCAGGCCGGGCAGGTTCTTGTCGATCGCGGCCTTGCCCTGCGCATCGGCCACGATCTCCTGGATCGGCGTGTCGAGCGTGAACTTCGGCGCGGCGGCCGGCGCGGCGGGCGCGGGCGCGGGCGCGGGCGCGGTCTGGGCGAGCGCGGTGCCCGGCAGGGCGAGCAGGGTGGCGAGCAGCAGCTTGTTCATCATCATCTTCATCCTTGGCTGGTGGTTTCGAGACCCAGTTCGGCGATCATCGCCTCGCGGATCAGATATTTCTGGACCTTGCCGGTCACGGTGGTGGGGAAGGCGTCGACGAAGCGGACGTAGCGGGGCACCTTGTAGTGGGCGATCCGGCCCCGGCAGAAGGCGCGGACCTCCTCCGCGTCGCCCGAGGAGCCGGCGCGCAGCCGGATCCAGGCGCAGAGCTCTTCCCCCATGCGCGCGTCGGGCACGCCGACCACCGCCACATCCTCCACCGCCGGATGGCCGTAGAGGAATTCCTCGATCTCGCGCGGATAGATGTTCTCGCCGCCGCGGATCACCATGTCCTTCAGCCGGCCGACGACATTGCCATAGCCGTCCGCGTCGATCACCGCGAGATCGCCGGAATGCATCCAGCCCTCGGCATCGAGCACCGCCGCGGTCTTCTCCGGCTCGTCCCAATAGCCGAGCATCACCGAATAGCCGCGCGTGCACAGCTCGCCCGGCGTTCCGGTGGCCACCACTTCGCCGTCCTCGTCGACGATCTTGCATTCGAGATGCGGCTGCACCCGGCCGATCGAGCCGATGCGGCGCTCGAAAGGATCGTCCACCGCCGTCTGGAAGCTGACCGGGCTGGTCTCGGTCATGCCATAGGCGATGGTGACCTGGGGCATGTGCAGCCGCTCGTTCACGGCGCGCATCAGCGGCTCGGGGCAGACCGCGCCGGCCATCACGCCGGTGCGCAGCGAGGCGATGTCGAACCGCTCGAACTCCGGATGGGCAAGCACGGCGATGAACATCGTCGGCACGCCGTAGAGCGCGGTGCAGCGCTCGCGCTCTATCGCTGCCAGGGTCGCGCCCGGGTCGAAGCCGGCCGCAGGATAGACCATGGTCGCGCCATGGGTGAGCGCGGCGAGATTGCCCATCACCATGCCGAAGCAATGATAGAGCGGCACCGGGATGCAGACGCGGTCGCCGGGCTGCAGCCGCTGGGCCAGGCCGACGAAATAGCCGTTGTTGAGGATGTTGCGGTGGCTGAGCGTCGCGCCCTTGGGCTGGCCGGTGGTGCCGCTGGTGAACTGGATGTTGATCGCGTCGGTGGCGCGCAGCTCCGGGCCGATTGCCGCGAGCATCCGGCGGCTGGCATCGTCCGCATGGCCGGCGACCTGGTCGAAGGCGATCCAGCCGGGCCCGGTCGCGGCGCCGATGCAGAGGATGCGGCGGAGCGCGGGCAGGGCGGGCGCGATCTCGGCGACCATCGCGGCATAGTCGCTGGTCTTGAAGCGATCCATGAAGACCAGCGCGGCCAGGCCGACCTTGGCCATGGTGAAGCTGGCCTCGCTGGTGCGATAGGCGGGGTTGATCGTGACCAGGATCAGCCCGGCGCGCGCGGCGGCGAACTGGGTGAGCGTCCATTCGATGCAATTGGGCGCCCAGATGCCGATCCGCTCGCCCGGCTCGAGCCCGAGCGCGAGCAGCCCGGCAGCGACGGCGTCGGCCCGCTCGAGCAACTCGGCGAAAGTCCAGCGGATGCCCTGCTCGACCGAGACCAGCGCCTCGCGCTCGCCCCAGCGGGCGGCGGCCAGCGCCAGCGCCGCGCCGATCGTATGCTCGATCAGCGGCGGCGCGTCGGCACCCCGGACCAGGCTGGCGGCCGGGCTCATCGCTTCGCGCCGGGCGCGACGCAGACGAAGTTCGCCGCCTCGTCGGTCGAGCCCTTGCCCGTCCAGCGCGCGACCTTGGGATAGGCGCACAAGGGGCGGGTGCGGACCGGCTTGGCCGGGAAGCCGAGATAGCCGAACAGGTCGTTGTCGTATTTGGTGGCGATCATCGTCTCGGGCGCGGGGCCGCCCTGGCGCCATTTGTCGATCGTGCCGAGCGTATCGAGCACGTTCGGGCCGGGGCCGGCCAGGCAGTGCGACATGCCGGGGACCATGAACAGGCGCACCGAATCCTTCGCTGCGGCGCCGGCGCGCTTCTGCACGGCCTGATAATAGTCGATCGTGTTCTCGGGCGCGATCGCGGCGTCGTTCCAGCCATGATAGAGGATCAGCTTGCCGCCGCGCTTCAGGAACGGGCCGATGTCGGGATTGTCGCTGTCGAGCACCGGGGCGAGGCGCCGGGCGGCCGCATAGTCGCGCGCCAGGTCGAACGACGCGGGCTGCCATTCGGGATCCGAATAGACCATGTTGCGGAAGAACTCGCTGGCGAAGATGCCGTGCTGCGCCTTGGGGCCGGTGAGCCACAGGTCCCAGGCGCCGGGAACGGCCTCGGCCCCGGGCATATAGCCGGGGAAGAACTTCCTGCCCTTGGCATCGAAGGTGCCGCGATAGAGCGAGCGCGCCGCAGTGACCTGGCCGGCGGTGAGGCAGGAGGGGCCGTCGCCGGCCTTGCACTGGAGCGCGGCCGGATCGAAGCCGCATTGGCGCGGATCGTCGAGCACGCCGTCCTTCACCCCGTCCTTCGCGTCGCACTGGGCGAGCGCCGCGTCCTGGAGCAGCTTGAGCTTCTCGTTGGGGATCAGCGTCTCGGGGCGGGCGAACACCGCGCGGTCGGTGGCCATGAACGAGGTCATCAGCCGGCTCCAGGCATTGGCCGGGGCGCCCGCGACGATCGCGTCATAATCCTCGGGATAGCGCTGCGCCTCCATCAGCGCCTCGCGGCCGCCGTCCGAGCAGCCCTGGAAATAGGACGCCTTGGGTGCATTGCCGTAATAAGCGGCGATGACGGCCTTGCCGGCGCCGGAGGCGAGATGGTTGGCGCGGTGGCCGAAATCCACGATCCGCTCGGGCTGGTGCAGTGCCCATTTCGCGTCGGTATCGGCAGTGCCGACATGGCCCATGTCGGTGCCCACCGTGGCATAGCCCTTGCCCAGCGCGCCCTGCATGGTGAGCTGGGGGAGCAGCATCGAGCCGCCATAGCCGCCATTGCCGGCGCCGAGCAGCTTGCCGTTCCAGGCGGCGGGGGCGGGCAGCCACACCTCCACCTTGATCTCGGAGCGCGGCGTGGGCGCCAGCACCGCATAGACGCGGCAAAAGGCCGCCTGGGCGGGGAGGCCGGGCGTCCCCTCCTTGGTGTTGACCATGCCGCCCTTGGCGACTTCCTCGGCCTTCACGACCTTGCCGTCGGCCAGCGCCAGGCCGGCGAGCGCGGTGCAGGCGCCGCTGGGCGTGGTCGCGGCGAGGGGCTCGGGCGCGCCGCCCGAGACAAGCAGCGCGGTGGCGACGGCGCCCAGCGCGCCGAGATGGGCTATCCGGTTCATTTGTTGAGCAACCCCTTGGCCTGGAACCATTTCTGCGCATGCTCGGGCCAGGCGTCGGACGCCTTGCCGCTCTTGGTGATACCGAAGCCATGGCCGCCCTTGGGGAAGGTCACCAGCGTCGCATCCGCGCCCGCCGCCTTCCAGGCACCGACCAGCCGGCCGGCTTCGGGCCGCACGATGGGATCGTCCTCGGCGACCATCGCGAGCAGGGGCGGGGCCTTGGCCGGGACGGTCAGCGGATTGCCGACCAGGCCGGGATACATGGCGACGATGAAGTCCGGCCGGCTGGCGGATTTCGCGCCGAGCACCGTCCACATCGTCACCGCGCCGCCGGCGGAGAAGCCCATCATGCCGATGCGGCCGGGCTTGACGCCATATTTCGCCGCATGGGCGCGGACATAGCGCATCGCTTCCTCGCCATCGGCGGTGGCGAGCGGGCGGAGCGGGACGATCGCGGCCTCGAGCGATTTGAAGTTCATCAGCCGGCGGAGCATCACCATGCCGAAATCGTCGCCGGTAGGCAGCAGGCGGTAGCGCAGCACAAAGGCCGTGATGCCCTGGCTGTTCAGCCACCGGGCGACGCCGTCGCCTTCATTGCCGATCGAGAGCAGATGGAAGCCGCCGCCCGGGGCGACGATCACCGCGGTGCCGTTGGCGATCTTCGGATCGGGCCGGAACACGGTGAGCGTCGGCTCGGAGACGTTGCGGGTGATCAGCCCATAGGGCTTCTTGTCGGCGGTGGTCTCCGCCTGCATCGGGCCCATCGAGCCCGGCGCGCCGTTCGGCCAGAGCCGGATCGTCTCCTGGGCATGGGCAGTGACGCTGCCGGCGAACAGCGCGAGCGGCGCCAGGATCCGGAACAGGGTACGCATGGACTTCCTCATTTCTGCTTGGCCGCGTCGCGGGCGGCGGCGATTGCCGTGATTTCGGGCGTGCCGGCGGGCGCGGTGGCGCTCCCGTCATTGCCGATCGCCAGCAGCCGGGCCCCGGGCATGAACCTTGCCCAGCCGGGGTCGCCGGCCTTGGCGAACGCCACCCAATGATCGGCGACCAGCTTTGCCGCGGCCATGTCGGCCGGGCCGGGCTTGCCGCCGGCCGCGGCGAGATTATCGAACTGATAGGGCGCGTCGGTGGCGTGCGAGGCGCCGGCCAGCGTCGCGCGCTTCTCCTCGGCGACATAGCCGAAGCGATAGAGCCAGGTCGGGGCGTGCGCGGCCTGGCGCCTGGCGAGCGAGAAGGCGGGCTCGGTGAAGGTATAGTCGCTCGGGATGTGGCGGTCATAGGCCTCGGCCGAGCCATAGGCGGTGCGCACCGCATCGGCGCCGCCGCCCAGCTTCTCGGTCGCCTTGGCGACGAAGCCCTTCATGAACGGCGCGGGGATGAAGCCCAGCTCGTCGCTGTTCGAGCCGATGATCATGCGGATGCCGCGCGCCTTGCCGGCGGCGAGCAGCGCGTCGGTGTCGCCCGTGACGATCCGGCCGTCGGTCATCGGGCCGGAATAATGTGCCTCGTCGCCGTTGAGCAGGTTGATGCCGCCCTGCACCGTGTCGGCGGGCAGCGCGCGGAGCGCGGCGAGATCCCCGGCGCCCGCCCGCTTAGCGAAGGCCACGCCCCTGGCCTCTCCGGCGGCAAGGTCGGGCCAGCTGTCGCGGCCGCCGCCCGAGGCGGCGATCGCCTTGGCGAACAGGCCCTTCGCCGCCGGCGAGACCATCAGCCGGCCGACCGATTCCCCGCCCGCGGACTCGCCGAAGAGCGTGACGTTCGTCGGATCGCCGCCGAACGCGGCGATGTTGCGCTTCACCCAGTGCAGCGCGGCGAGCTGGTCCATCAGCGCCCAGTTGCCGGTGGGGCCGGCGCCGGCCTCCCGGGTCAGCGCGGGATGGGCGAAGAAGCCGAACCGGCCGAGGCGATAGTTGAAGGTGACGACCACCACGCCGCGCGCGGCCAGGCGAGTGCCGTCGAGGATCGCGGCGCTGCCCGATCCCGTGGAGAAGCCGCCGCCATGGATATAGACCATCACCGGCAGCTTGGCCCCGGCGCGGGTGCGGGGCGTCCAGACGTTGAGGAACAGGCAGTCCTCGCTCATCGGCAGCGCGGTGTTGGCAAGGTCGCCGGGCATGCGCGCCTGGACGCAGTCATTGCCATAGCCGGTCGCGGCGCGGGCGCCTGTCCAGGTCGGCGCCGGCATCGGCGCGTGCCAGCGCAGCGGGCCGACCGGGGCGGCGGCATAGGGAATGCCCTTGAAGCTGGTCACGCCCTCGGCGGTCGCGCCGCGCAGCGTGCCGGCCGGCGCGCGGGCCTCCTGCGCCCGGGCGGCGCCGGCAAGGGTCAGGGCAAGCAGGGACAGGGCGATCACGCTGGTCTTCATTTCCGGCCCTCGGTGACGAAGGTGTAGCTGCCGGCACCGGTGGCGTAGACGGTCGCGGCATCGGTCTTGCGGAGCAGCGTTGCGCCCGCGGGCGGCGTGGCGGGCGCGCCGAAGCGGGCAGGCACCCAGATCTCGCCGCTGGCGTTCATCGGCACGGTGGCGCTGAGGGTCAGGCGGCCATTCTCGACCTTCCATTCCGCCCGCGCCTCGCCCTGGGGCGTCGCCATGGTCGCCGAGGCCGAGGCCAGGCCCCGGGGAATCTCCGGGCGGATCAGCACGGTGCGATAGCCCGGCGCCCCGGGGCGCAGGCCGGCGAGGCGCTGGCGCATCCAGTCGGCGATCGAGCCGAAATAATGATGGTCGCGCGAGCGGGCGTTGAGACCCCAGGATTCGAACATCGTCTTGTGGCCGCTCTTCAGCCAGAAGCCCCAGCTCGGCTCGTCGGTGCGCGTCGCGAGGCGATAGGCGAGGTCGGCATGGCCATAGTCGCTGAGAATCTCGAGCAGATAGCGCGTGCCGAACACCCCGGCGCGCAGGCCGCGGGCCTCGACATCCTTCGCGATCGTGTCGGCGATCTTCTGTTCCGTTCCCGCAGGTGCCATGCCGAAGGCGAGCGGCAGGATGTTCTGCGACTGGGTGGGGCCCTTGGTCGCGCCCTTGTCGTCCAGGGTGCGGTACCAGCCGTTCGCCGCGTCCCAATAGCGGGCATTATAGGCGCGGCGGATATCGGCGGCGAGCGCGCCGTAGCGGTCCGCATCGGCCCGGTTGCCGATCACCGCCGAGGATTTGGCCAGCAGGTCCGCCTCGTGGAAGAAATAGGCAGTGGTGATCGCGTCGATCCCGCCATTGTTGGTGGCGAAGATGTCGAGCGGGCCGGGGGCGCTCCACTCGCTCAGGCCCCGGTCGTGGCGATAGTCGGGCGCCTTGAAGACGGTGGCGGTATAGTCGACCAGCCGCTTCTGCATGGCGTGCATGCGCGCCAGGATGCGGGTGTCGCCCTCGGTCTGGTAGAGTTCCCAGGGCAGGATCATCGCCGCGACGTCCCAGGGCGTCGACGGTCCCCAGACGAACGACCAGCCCGGGGTGTCCTCATAGCCGTAGAAGGGCGTCGCCGGCACGATCTCGGGCAGCTCGCCGCTGGGCGCCTGCGCATCGGGATAGTCGTTCAGCCATTTGGTCCAGACGCGGGCGACGCCCAGGCTGCGCGCGGCGGCGCCGGCCGAGGCCTGGGCATCGCCGGTCCAGCCGTTCTTCTCGTAGGTGGGCGTATCGGTCTGATAGCCGTGCATGTTGTTCAGGATGGTGCGGATCGCGGCCTGGTCGATCTCGTTCAGCAGCGGATCGGCGCTGGCGAAGCCGCCGGTGCGGGCGACGGCGCTATGAGCGACCTTGCCGGTGAGCGTCGCCAGCGTCGGCGTGCCGGGATAGCCGCGCAGCTCGACATAGCGGAAGCCGCGATAGCCGAAGCTCGGCTCCCAGTGCTCGGTTCCCGATCCGGCCAGCGTGTAGCGGTCGGTCTGCAGCTGCGCGTCGATCAGGCCCGAGGCGGGGACGACCATCCCATCGTCGCCGATCCGTTCGCTGGCGACGAGCGAGACGGTGGTGCCGCGCGGTCCGCGAACGTCGAGCGCGGTCCAGCCGGAGAAAATGCGGCCGAAGTCATAGACCCAGACGCCCGGTTTCACTTCGGTGCGCGAGATGGGCGCGATTTGCTCGACCGGGGCGATCGGCTCGACATTGGCAGCCTGGAGAAACCCATCGGGGCCATGGACTTGCTGGGCAGCGGTCCAGCCCTTGCCGGCGAACCCCGGCCTGTCCCAGCCGGTGGGAAGCAGGCGCGCGTCATAGCGCTCGCCGCGATGGACGGAATCGTTGCGGGTCGGGCCGGAAACGGTCCGCCAGCTCGCGTCGGTGGCAACCGACTGGCGCGATCCGTCGGCAAAGGTGATTTCGAGCTGGGCCTTGAGTGCCGGCTCGCCATGCCAGGGCGCCTGGTCGAAATACCATTCATTGGGATCGGTCAGCCCGTACCAGCCGCGCCCGAGCTCGGCGCCGAGGACATTCTGCCCGGCGCGAACGCGGTCGGTCACGTCATAGGTCTGGTAGAGGACGCGCTTGTCATAGGCAGTGAAGCCGCTGGCCATCGCGCTGTCGCCGACCGTGCCGCCATTGAGATGCATGCGCGGCCAGCCCGCGCCCGCGACATAGAGACGCGCCGCCGCGATCTTCTTGGCGGGCAGGGTAAAGGCCTTGCGGACCAGCGGGGCGGGCGCCTCGACCGGCAGGACGATATCGATGTTCGGAACGCCGGCGGCGACGGTGAGCCCGTCCGCCTCGACGGTGCCGCCGACAAAGGGATTGTCGTTGGCGGGAAAGCGCGTGGCGAAGGCCGGGCTGCCGGTGCCCGTGACGCTGACGGCGTGGATCGTCGCCGCCGCGGCTTCCCGCGACGAGAAGCCGATCGTGCCGTGCGGCTGTCCGGTATCGGTGAGCAGGTCGACTTGCCTGCCGTCGATCGCGGTGGCGATGCTGTTGCCCTGCGCGGTGATCGTGACCTTGTGGCGCACGCCCTTCAGCGTGATGCCGGTGAGCGGCACCCGCTTGAGCTCGGTGAGCTTGACGCCCGAGCTGCTGCCGCCGGGATAATGGCGGACGCGGGCGATCAGCACCGCGCCGGCCTTTTCCTCGGCCAGGGTCCAGACATAGGCCTCGCCATAGGTCTTGCCCGCCGCGCGGGCGCGGAAGAGCAGGTCGACCGAGCTGCCGGTCAGCGTCAGGTCGCTCTCGAAGCGAAGGTCGCTCCAGTCATGGTCGCGCCGCGCCGGGCCGGCGATCCAGCCGGCCGACCAGTCGGCCGGGGCGAGCAGGCCCATCTCCCACCAGCCGGGCCGGCTCCAGCCGCTCTCGCGGCCATCGGCGTCCCAGGTCCTGACCTGCCATGAATAGCGGGTACGCGCGGCGAGTGCGGGGCCGGCATAGGGGATCTGCGCATTGTCGGCCGAAGCCACCTTGCCGCTGTCCCAGACGGGCTTGCCCGCGGCGGTGACGCGGATCTGATAGGCCGCCTGGCGCTTCGCCGGGGAATGCCAGGCGAGGCGCGGGGCGGGTTCGTCGATGCCGAGCGCGGCATCGGCATATTCGACGGTAAGCCGGGTGGGTGCCGGACCATCCTCCTGGGCGGACGCGGCCATGGCGGCAAGAAGGGCCATGGCCGCCGTACCCGAGATCAACAGGGTACGCATGGTCAGGACGGAAGACGGAAGCGACACCCGATCCCCTTTCCTCAGAACTTGGTCCGGATGCCGAAGGTGACCAGCCGTCCCAGGGTGCTGCCATTGGTATAGGCGGCGGCGCTGTTCAGCCAGGGCGGATCCTGGTCGAAGATATTGTCGACGTTCAGCGTGAGCATCGCGTTCTTGATGAAGCCGTGCGCGCCCAGGTCATAGGCGAGGAAGGCATCCACCGTCTGGAACGCGCCCACCCGGGTCTGCGGCGACACGCCGAGGATCGGGAAGCCGCCCTTGTAGTTGTACGAGGCCGAGGCGATGAAGCCGCCCGACTTGCCGCCCAGCGTAGCGACGAAGGCAGTGCGGCCGACGCCGTTCTTCAGATCGTCGGTGAACGGCCCGCCGGAGACCGCCTGCGACTTGCGGCTGAGCGTATAGGTGCCCGCGATGCTGGCGTTGATCGCGCCGAAGCCGGTCAGGCGGGTATAGGCCAGGTTGAAATCGAGCCCGTCGGTGTTGACCGCGCCCAGATTGTTGCGGCGCGCATCGATCAGCACATAGGGGCTGAGCGGACCGGTATAGAGGCTGGCGATGCTGGGGGCGCCGACCACGGCGAGGTTGCCCACCGCCGCCTGGGCCTGGGCGAGCGTCGGCCGCAGGATGTAGAAATTGGCATAGTTGGTGTTGGTGAACAGCGTCGGCGAGAGGAACGGCGCCAGGCCGATCGCGTCCTTGAACTTCACATTGTAGTAAGTGAGGTTCGCCACCAGGCCCGGGACCGCCTTCGGCGTCCAGTCGAAGCCGGCGGACCAGGTGTCGGCGCGCTCGGGCTTCAGGTTCGGGTTGCCGCCCGCCAGCACGATCGTCGCACGCGCCGGATCGACGGGAGTGGCGCCCGGCGCGAGGAACGGGCTGTAGGGCAGCACGGTCGCGCGCGAGTCCGAGGTGTTCGTCGTGTCGGCGAGGCTCGGGGCGTGGAACGACGTGCCCCAATTGCCCCGGATCGTCAGGTCGGTGAACGGCTTGTAGTTCACGCCGATCTTCGGATTGGTGGTGCCGCCCTGGTCGCTATAGTCGTCATAGCGGACCGACGCCGAGAGCTGCAGGCCGCGCAGGCCGGGGCTGCCATTGCCGGCGCCGACGATCGGGATCATCAGCTCGCCAAAGGCCGAGCGCACGTCGCGCGAGGCCCGCGAGGTCTTCGCATTGGCATAGGAGCCGATCGCGCCCTGGGCGATGCGCGACGAGATGTTCTCGTAATGATATTCCGCGCCGACCGCGAGGCGGACATCGCCGCCCGCCAGATGCGCCAGCGAACCGTCGAGGATCAGCCGGCCCTCGGCCAGTTCCTGCGTGGCATCGCCGTAATTCTCATAGTTCCGGATGGCGGCGAGGGCGGCGGGGCTGCTGGCCGCCAGGTCATAGGGGTTGAGCGCCATGCCCGGGATCAGACCGGCGAGCGCGAGCGAAGCAGTGGTGGTGTCCAGCGCGGCTTCGCGCACCAGGTTGGTGCTGCGCCCGAAATTGCTCTCCGCCCGCAGCTGCCACTTGTCGCCGATCGCGAAGGAGAAGCTGGGAGTGACGCCATAGGATTCGAAGCGCTGGCGGCTGGTCAGGCTGTTCCCATAGACGCTGGCGAAGGAGAAGCTGGCCGTCTGCGACGTCAGGCCCGAGATCGGGCGGAAGAAGGGGTTGAGCGCGGTGATCGTGCTCGAAAGCATGCCCTGGGCCTGGTTCACCACCGTGTCGCGGCGCGACCAATAGGCAGTCACCCCGAAGGCGACATTGTCGTCGAGCTGCTGGGTCAGCGAGCCGAAGACCGAGTTGCGCTCCTCGCGCGGGAACAGGTCGGCATAGGCGTTCTGGTCGCACTTGTTGAGCGTGCCCGGCGTGAGGGCGGGCAGGGCATAGGTGACGGGGTTGACCGCGCCGATCTGGATGTTGCCCGGCGCGCAGGTGGTGACGCGGAAATCGCCGCCGCCCTTCGAGCGGCGATCGGCCGAGGCATAGTCGCGATCGATGCCGAGGACATTGTCGTGCCAGACATGGGCATAGGAAAGAAACAGCGAGCCGCTGCCCCAGTCCTTGCCGATGGTCAGGTTGCCGTCGACCGTCTTGTACTTGTCGGCAAAGCCGTAGCGCAGATTGGCCGAGACCCCGTCGAAGCGCTTGCGGGTGATGAAGTTCACCACGCCGCCGATCGCGTCGGAGCCGTAGATGGCGGAGCCGCCGTCCGGCACCACTTCGACGCGCTCGAGCACGTCGGGCGGCAGGATCGAGGGGTCGACGGTGGTCTGAAGGATGCCCGCGCCGACGCCGCGATGGCCGTTGATCAGCACCAGCGTGGTGCTGCCGCCCGAAGCGCCGAGGTTGCGGATGTTGGGACGGAGGACCGGCAGGCCGAACGAGGCCGAGCCGACCGGGATCGTGCCGAAATTGCCGACCTGCGGGATCTTCGCGAGCAGATCGTTCGAGGAAGCGACTCCGCGCGCGGTGATCGTGTCGCGAGTGACGCCGATCACGTTGGTGCCGGTGGGCGCGACGCCGCGCAGCAGCGTGCCGGTGACGACGATATCGTCCTGGGGCTCTTGCGCGCCGTCATCGACCGGCTGGGCATCGGCCTGGGCGGCCTCGGGACCCGCCGGGGCGGTCTGCGCATGTGCTGCGCCGGCGCAAGCCAGCATGGTGGCGAGGGCCAGCATCGAAAGCCCCGCCTGCTTCGCGAACCCGCGGACGCGCGGCTCCATGATCTCGGTCTTCATATTCCCTCCCCAATTGGTCCTTCGGACTCTCGTTTCCTGCGGGGGCATTGCCTTCCGCCGGATGGAATCACCCGCTCGGGCGATTTTCCACAATCATTCAATCTCGATCTTTTTCGATCATGTCAATGATCAAATTAGATTGTGAACGGGGAGTCTGGGTCAGGGAAAGCGGCCGGTATCGCGCGTCTTCCCCATCGGCAAGGCGGGGCGCGATGCGCGCGGCCATCGCGCGGGACGGCGCCACGCGTCGGCGTCCGGTCGTTCATGCGCGAAGGGCAGGGCGAAAACGGCTCGGGGGCGCACGCCCGGTGCGCCCCCGCATTGCCTGGCAGTGGCTGCGCGCCGCCGCCGCGATCAGCGCGGCACGTCCGACAATGGGACATGCCGCCAGAACCCGCGGATCTCGTCGTCATGGCCGGTCAGGTCGTAGCGCAGCAGCGACACCGGCAGGCGGCCGGTGTTCATCAGATAGTCGTGATAGTCGCGGACCGAGAAGCTGTCGCCGAGCTGGCGGCGGCGATCGACCAGCAGCTTCTGGAGCTGCATCGCGCCGATCGTATAGGTCATGCCATAGCCCGGCGGCCGGCGGATATAGATGCCGGCGTCGGTGCGCGCGACATTGTCGTCCAGCCAGGGCGTCCATTGCTTCCAGAACCGCATCGTCTCGCCGACGGTCATCTCGTTGCGCTGCATCTTCACGTCGCCGATCGTGCGGGCCGCGCGGAACAGGCCGAAGATATAGATCAGCTCGCGGGTGCGGGGCCGGTCGTCGAACAGGCCCAGCTGGAGCGCCGTCTCCTCGAGATAGAAGCCCCAGCCTTCGGTGCGCCCGCTGTCGCTCACCCGGCCGCGGATTGGATCGGTAACCCGCTTTCCGGTCATCCCGTCGAAGCGGTGGCCGGGGAAGGTGGCATGGAGATGGTCCGGCGAGGCGTCGCGGAACTGGATCTGCTCCCAGAACATCGGCCCGGTTGGGCGCACGATCCAGGGCGCGTTGAAGCCGACCTCCCGATAGCTGCCCGGAATATAGTCCGGGATGGTGATGATCTCCTCATCCTTCAGCCATTTGCGGATCTTGGCATCGGTGCCGGTGAGCTGCGCCTCATATTCCTCGGCCGACTTGGGCAGCTGTAGTTCGGGGAGCTTCCGGTTGCGGTGCCGCTCGGTGGCATAATCGGCCCAGAAGCGCGTGAGCTCGCGTTCGGCCAGCGTCACCACTTCGTCGGAAGTATAGGGCATCAGCCGGACATTGGCGAGGAACCAGTCATAGGCCGGCTTGCCGACCCCGGCACGGGCGGTCATCGTCGGGCGGGCGGCGGCGAGCCAGTCGCGAAAGCCGCGGATCGCGCCCTCTGCTGCCGCGATGTCCGCGAGCAGCGCTGGTTGCTGCGTCCGCGCGCGGCCGCGCAGGTCGGCGAACCAGCCGATCAACCCCTCGGGCTCCACTGCGCGATAGGGCATGCCATGGCCCACGCCGTCGCCGTGCGAAAGGCCGTGGAGCGCGAGATCGGCATAATCCGCCGCCACCGAATCGAGATTGGTCCGCGCCTGGGCCAGATAGGCCGGGATCGCCTTCAGCCGGGCGCGAAAGCCGGCGAGCGCATCGCCCTTCAGCGGCAGCTCGGTATAGGCCAGCCGTTGCAGGGTATCGACATACATGCCCGGATCGCGTGCCCAGGGCTTGAGGATGTTCAGGTTGAAATCCTCCAGGTCCATCTGCGCGCGGACGGCGAGGTAATCGACCTGCTGGTGGCGATCCCAGCGCGCCACGGCGAAATCGGGGAGCTGCGCCTGGAAGCCGCGCAGCTCGGCGCGGCGCTTGTCGACCGCGGCGGCGCTGTAGTCGACGCCGTCGGCTGTGGGCGGCGTGCGCCAGGCATCGAAGGCCGTGAACAGCGTGACGAGATCGGCATGGCCGCGCGTCCCCTGGGGCGGCCCGTCGGGCTGGGCGGTGGCCTGCCTCGCGCTTGCCGGAGCGATGCCGAACGCCGCCGGCGCGGCGCTCCCGGCCAGGAGCATCGCGATCACCAGTCCTCCTGCACGCATGTCGATCTCCCCTCGGTCTCCGGCCGCCAGATGCTCGGGCGCCGCATCATTCAGAATAAAACTAAAAACATGTGATTTGTAATGTGATGATCTCATGGGTGGCACTGGTCAAGAGGCACCGAATCGGTGTTATCTCGGAGGCATGCGGGGTGCCTCAGACCAGTCCAAACCGGTGCGAATCGGCGGAAAACCGAGAGTTTCCGGCCTTTGTTCCGAGGTTTGGAGGGCGCGCGCCCTGGCCTGTCGGCCCTGTCGGAGCGGTCCCCCGGCCTGGAAAAAACCGTGCGCAATCGCGGGTTTCCCGGCAGCTTTGTTACCGAGAAGCGACACTTTTCACATTTTTTCGTTACCCCGAATTGACCCTTCGCCCTTGATATGCTCAAAATCACGCACTTGTTCACGGAAATGGCGCGACCAACGACGCCGGAGCGGAGCAAGGCAGGTGGGCGTATCCATTCGGGGAGACACGGACATGGGCAGTAAGCGGGTTGCGGTGATGCGGGCGGGATTGCGGGGCGGCTCCGCGCTGTTCGCCACGATGATGATGATGGGCACGGCAATGGCGCAGACCGCCGAGCCGGAAGCGCAGGAAGCCGAGGCGATCGTCGTCACCGGCTCGCGCATCCCGCGTCCGGATGTCGACTCGAACAGCCCGGTCAACGTGATCGGCAGCGAGGAAATCCGCCAGACCGGCACGGCCGAGACCGAGCAGCTGCTCAACGCGCTGCCCCAGGCGGTCGCCGGTTCAGGTGCCCAGTCCAATGCGGGCAACGGCTCGGCCACGGTCAATCTGCGCAACCTCGGCGCGGCGCGCACCCTGGTGCTGCAGAACGGCCGCCGCATCGTCGGCGCCAGCCAGGACGGCGTGGTCGACATCAACATGATCCCGCCCTCGCTGATCGAGCGGGTGGAAGTCGTCACCGGCGGTGCCTCGGCGGTCTATGGCTCGGATGCGATGGCCGGCGTGGTCAACTTCGTCACCAAGACCAATTTCCAGGGTCTCGAAGTCAGCGGCCAGTACGGCATCAGCGAGCGGGGCGATGCCGAGCGCTACAATATCGACTTCACCGTCGGCGGCAATTTCGGCGATGGCCGCGGCAACATCGTGTTCAACGGCAGCTATTACGACCGTTCGATGGTGAAGGGCGCCGCGCGCGACCATGCCTCGCTCTACCTGGTCGATGCCGTGCAGAACGGCAAGGGCGTGCTGGTCCCCGGCGGCAACGGCGTCACGCCGCAGGGCACGATCTTCACGCCGGCGCTGGTCGGCAAGCTCGACCAGTTCGGCAACACCATCGGCACCGCCGGGATCTTCTTCGCGCCCGAGGGCTGGCGCGCCTACAAGACCAGCGACGGCTTCAACGACCGTCCCTACACCAATCTCCAGATGCCGATGAAGCGCTGGTCGGGGGCGATCACGGGCCATTACGACGTGACCGACAACGTCACTGCCTTCTGGGAAGGCAATTACGTCCGCAGCGAGATCAACTCGACGCTGGGCGCGGTGCCGATGAGCAGTTCGGGCTTCCTGCCGAACTTCCAGTTCGATTTGCGCAATCCCTATCTGTCGTCGTCGCTGCGCGAGTTCCTGCGCACCAATCTCGACGGTGACGGCGACAATCTGGTTTCGCTCAACATCAATCGCCGCCTGCTCGACTTCGGCTCGCGCACCGACGACCAGACCCGCGAATTCTCGCGCTTCGTCGTCGGGCTGAAGGGCGCGCTGACCGACAAGCTGAACTGGGAAGCCTTCTACAATCAGGGCCATGTCCGGATCACCGAGGTCCAGGGCGGCGGCGTGCTGATCGACAATTTCGCCAACGCGTTCCTGACCAACCCCAGCAATCCCTATGCCTGCAAGGTGGCCGATCCGCGCTGCGTCACGATCAACCCGTTCGGGCTGATGTCGATGACCAAGCCGATGATCGACTATATCTACACCAACCTCACCAACATCACCGTCGTCGACCAGAAACAGGCCGGCGCCAGCATCACCGGCACGCTGTTCAAGCTGCCCGCCGGCAATGTCGGCATCTCGGTGGGCGCGGAATATCGCAAGGAAAGCTCGACCTTCACGCCCGACCAGCTCTACATCCAGGGCAAGGCGCTCTCGCGCTCGGCGGGCATCCAGGCGACCGGCGGCAGCTTCGACGTCAAGGAAGTCTATGGCGAGCTCGTCGTGCCGATCCTGGCCGACCTGCCCTTCGTCCACCTCCTCGCGTTCGAAGGCGGCATCCGCTACTCGGACTATTCCACCGCGGGCGGCGTGACTTCGTGGAAGGCGGGCGGCGAGTTCTCGCCGGTGAAGAGCTTCAAGATCCGCGGGCTCTATCAGCGGGCGGTGCGCGCGCCGAACGTGATCGAGCTCTATTCGGGCGCGACCAACACCGCGCCGCAGGCGACCGACTTCTGCAATGCCACCGGCGCCAACCGCACCGCGGCGGAGCGCGCCTTCTGCATCAGCTCGCTGGGCGTGCCGGCGAGCGTGATCGACGTGTTCCAGCAGGAGAATGTCCAGATCCGCGCGATCACCGGCGGCAATCCCAATCTGAAGGAAGAGACTTCGGACACCTGGTCGCTCGGCGCGGTGTTCCGGCCGGAGTTCGTGCCGAACCTCCAACTCACCGTCGATTATTACAACATCAAGATCGACGGCGCGATCGCGGCGTTCGGTGGCGGCCTCCAGTCGGTGATCACTGCCTGTCGCGCCAATCTGTCGATGAGCAACATCTTCTGCCAGCCGCTCAACCACCGCTCGTCGGACGGGCAGCTCTATGACGTGCCGCTGCTCAACGCGAACATCGCCTCGATGAAGACCGCGGGCGTCGATTTCCGCCTCGACTATCGCCACGATATCGGCTCGCTGGGCCGGCTGAGCTATTATCTGGCCGGCAGCTATCTGATCAACAGCATCGTGCAGAGCAGCCCGATCGTCGCGGCGGTCGATTGCGCGGGCTATATCGGCGGGGGCACCTGCGGCAACGCCAATCCCAAATGGCGCTTCACCCAGCGCGTGACCTGGGACGTGTCCGATGCCTTCCAGGTCTCGCTGCGGCACCGGTTCATCGGCTCGGCGAAGGACGGGCGGATCGCCGCCGCCAAGGCCTCCGGCGCGGCGATGCCGCTGCTCGCGGTGCCGGAGACGGGCCAGATCAGCTATTTCGATCTGAGCGCGTCCTACGACATCGACAAGAGCCTGAGCATCTACGGCATGATCGACAATCTGGGCGATCACAACCCGCCGTTCCAGCTCTACGAGCGGGATACCTATGACGCGATCGGCCGCCGGTTCACGATCGGTTTCCGCAAGCGGTTCTGAGGCCCCAAGTCCGGCGGCGGCGGCGATCCCCCGCCGTCGCCGGCAACCGGGGCCGGGAGCGTCGACAGAGGGTGAAGGTGTTGGGAAGATGATCAAGTTCAGCGTTTCCGTCCGGGCGATATCGGCGGCTCTCATGATCGCCGCGCCGGGGGCGGCGGCTCCCGCCCTTGCCCAGCAACAGGCCCAGGGGCCGGTCCGGGGCACCGCCGGCGTGCCCGGCACCAGCTTCTCGATCGACGAACTCTATCGCTACAAGAGCCTCGTGGGCATCGATCCCCAGGGCTATAGCTGGGCCGCGGACGGCAGCGCGGTGCTCTTCCTGTGGAACGACGAAGGCTATTCGTTCCGCGACATCTGGTCCTGGTCGCCCCGCACCGGGCAGAAGACCCGCCTGACCTTCCTGGGCAAGGACAGCAAGCCGGAGGCGGAAGCGAAGGGCATCGCCCAGGCGGTGTTCCTGGCCAACGGCCGCGTTGCCTTCACCCTGGGCGGCCAGCTCCATATCCGCGAGGCGGACGGCAGGATCGTGAAGGCGGAGGCCGACAAGCGCGGTATCCGCAAGCTCGCCGTCGCGCCCGACGGCTCGAAGCTCGCCTTCATCGCCGCCGCGTCCGCCGCATCGCCGGTCGCCCCCGGCGGCCAGCTCTGGGTCCGCGATATTGCGGCGGGGGAGGGAGCCGTCGCCACGCGCCTTGCCGGCAGCGACGATCCCAAGGTTTACATCGAAGATTTCAAATGGGCCGATAGCGGCAAGTCGATCGCCTTCCAGCAGGCCGACGACCGCGCCATGCCCGAGCGCGATATCTATTACGACGCCAAGGGCAAGCTGCAGAACAACCGCGTGATCCGCGCCTTCCCCGGCGAGGAGACCAGCAGGACGGCGATCGGCATGGTCGACCTCGCCACCGGCAAGTCCCGTCTGTTCGAGCGCCCCGATGCCAAGCACGACGTCTGGGGCTATGGCCTGTCGCATGACGGCAAGCGGCTGTTCGTCAGCAGCGCCGACATGGAGGCCAAGGAGCACAGCATCTATCTCTACGACGCCGCCACCGGCGGGCGCGAGACCTTCTACCAGCTGCGCGAGCCCAAGCATCTCCGCCCCGATTGGCAAGTCGCCTGGGCGCCGGGCGACGACGGCCTGATCATCCTTACCGATCGCGACGGCTGGCTTCAGCTCTACCACCAGAAAAAGGCCGGCGAGGCGCCCCGCCAGATCACCAGCGGCAAATGGGAAATCGCTTCGTTCGCGGTCGATGCCAGGAACAGGCAGCTCTATTTCACCGCCAACAAGTCCGCCCTGCAGGACCGCCAGCTCTACCGCGTGCCGCTGGCGGGCGGAAAGATCGAGCAGCTGAGCGGGCCGGCGGGCGGCACGCACGAGCCGGTCTATTCTCCCGATTTCAGCCGCATCGCCGACTGGTACAGCAATGACGACCTGCCGCCCGAGCTGTTCGTCATCGACACCGCGAAGCCCGGCAAGGCGGTGCAGGTCACAAAGTCGCCCCAGCCCGATTTCTACGGCCAGACCTGGGCGAAGACCAGCTATGTCCAGTTCCCCAGCCATGTCGACGGGATCAACCTGCTCGGCCGGGTGAGCGTCCCCGCCGATTTCGACCCGGGCAAGAAATACCCGGTCATCGTCGGCTCGGTCTATTCGGACGCGGTCCACAACCAATGGGGCGGCCGCCGCGCCCACCCGACCTGGGGGCTCGACCAGTATTTCGTCGCGCAGGGCTATATCGTCCTGACCGTCAACATCCGCGGTTCCTGGGGGCAGGGACGGGACCACAACCAGACGCAATATGAGAGCTATGGCGAGACCGACATCAACGATCTCGAGAGCGGCGTCCGCTATCTGATCGCCCAGGGCCATGCCGATCCGAAGCGCATCGGCATCTGGGGCTCGAGCTATGGCGGGCTGATGACGATCATGTCGCTGTCGAAGAAGCCTGGCCTCTATGCCGCGGGTATCGCCGGCGCGCCCGCCACCAATGTCTGGCATGCCTTCCCGGCGCAGATGTGGATCATGGGTCCGCCCGACGGGCCGGACATGCCCGGGCGCTACGAGGCGCAGTCGGCGCTGTACCAGGCCAAGGGCATCAGGGACCCGCTGATGATCATCCACGGCACCCGCGATTCCGTCGTCCTCTATTCGGACACGATGGCGCTGGCCGAGCAGATGATCCGGCGCGAGCAGCTGTTCGAGCTGGTGACGCTGCCCGGCGCCAACCACCCCTGGGACGCGGAGAACATTCCGCAGACCCGTTTCTCGTTCAAGAAGATGGTCGAGTTCTTCGATCGCAATGTGAAGAACCGGAAGTAGCATGCTGGGCCGGGGCATCGCGGTACTGATGGGAGGCGCCACCCTGTTCATGGCGCAGGCGGCGGCCGCGCAGCCGGCCGTCCAGCAGCTCGGCGCCGATTTCTGGGCCTGGCGCGGCACCACCCAGCCCGCGAGCAGCGACGATATTCCGCGCATCGTCCGCCCCGCCGGCTGGCTGCCCGACTGGTCGCCCGCCGGCGTCGCCGCCCAGCGCCGGCAGCTCGCCGCGTTCGAGGCGCGCTGGAAGGCGCTGGAAGCGGCGCCGCAAGCCATCGGCGAGAAGGTCGATTACCGGCTGGTCGGCTCGGCGCTGGCCCGCGTCCATTGGGAAATGGACCATGTCGCCGCCTGGCGCCGCCAGCCGCATTTCTACACCGCCCAGGCGCTCAACCCGGTGTTCGAGGTCCTGCTGCCCAAGCCGCCGGTCTCGCATGCGCGACTGGATGAAGTGATCCACCTGCTCGGCAACGTCCCCGCGATCCTCGCCGCCGGCCGTGCCAATCTCGACGACATGCGCGGGCCGTTCGTCGACGTCGCGCTCGGCCAGCTCGCCGAAGTGCCGGAGAGCCTGCGCGGCATGGCCGCCGGTCTCGCCCCCTATGCCGATGCGGCGCGGAAGAAGCGGCTCGGTGCCGTGGTCGAGAAGGCGATCGCGGCGTTCGCGGCCTACACCGAGTTCCTCAAGGCGAAGCGCGCCGGCCTGCCCGAGCAGACCGCTGTCGGCCGCGAGAGCTACCTCTATTTCCTCGGCAATGTCGGCATCTATCCCTATTCGCCCGAGCAGCTCGTCGCGATGGGCCGTCAGGAATGGGCGCGCTCGGTGCTGTTCGAGACGCTCGAGCGCAACCGCAATGCCGGCCTGCCGGAGCTGCCGATCGGCGCCTCGATCGGCGCCGTCACTGCCCGGCTCGACGCCGATGAGCTCAAGGTCCGCCAGTTCCTCACCGAGAAGAACCTGCTGACGGTCCCGGACTGGGTGGGGCATTACAGGGCCCAGCCTTTCCCCGCCTATCTCGCGCCGATCGGCTGGCTGGGGCGGACCTTCGATTTCACCAGCATCGACCGGACCGGGCAGGACGCGACCGTCTATCTCCCCGATCCCTCGCCCAAGCTCGGCTATTTCAACCTTTCGATCGCGCGCGATCCGCGGCCGATCATCGTCCATGAAGGCGTGCCCGGCCATTTCTTCCAGCTCAGCCTCAGCTGGCGGAACCCCGATCCGCTGCGCCGCCGCTATTATGACAGCGGCGCCAATGAAGGCACCGGCTTCTATGCCGAGGAGATGATGCTCCAGGCCGGCTTCTGGGCCGACGCGCCCAAGACGCGCGAGATCATCTATAATTTCGCGAGATTGCGTGCCCTTCGGGTCGAAGTGGACGTGAAGCTGGCGCTAGGTGAATTCACCATCGCCCAGGCTGCCGACTATCTGGAGAGGATGGTCCCGATGGACCGGGCGACGGCGCGCGAGGAAGCGACTTTCTTTGCCGCCGCGCCCGGCCAGGCGATCAGCTACCAGATCGGCAAGATGCAGACGACCGAGTTCCTCGCGGAGGCCCGGGTGCGCGAAGGCAAGTCCTTCGATCTCAAGCGCTTCCACGATTATCTCTGGACCAACGGCAATGTGCCGATCGCGCTGCAGAAGGAAGAATATCTGTCGATGGCGACGGGCGGATAGGGGGATGCTTTCGATGGATCTGGTACGTTTCACGGAGCCGAGATCGGGACTGTCGGCGCGTTGCCGCCTGCTCCCGCAAGCGGCGCCTTTGTCCTGCGAATTCCTGCGCGATCTCGCCGCGCGGCGCGCCTCGTTCGAGGCGATGCACGCGATCTGGACCGGGCCCGAGATCTCGGTGCCGATGCCCTCGGCATCCCTTCCCGAGGGCATGGCCTGGCCGCCGATCCCGGCCGAGAACGCCACCTCCTATCCGGGCGCCGGCGACATCGTGCTGGCCTATCTCGCGCCGGGCAGCACCCAGGGCCTGCCGCCCGGGCCCTTCTACGACATCGGCATCTTCTACGGTGCCGGCGGCCGGCTGCTGATGCCGTTCGGCTGGATCCAGGCCAATGTCTGCGCCCGCATCCTCGACGAGGATCTGGAAAAGGCCGTCGCCGATTGCCACGCGATCCGGCGGAACGGCGCCTGCACCATCACCGTCGAACCGGCCTGAGGGGGAGCGGGACATGACCTATGCCGATCTGATGTCCGTCCTGGGGCACTGGGTGCTGCCCGGCTCGCTGATCGCGATCATGGCCTCGATGGGCCTGTCGCTCACCGCAGCGGATTTCCGCCAGGTATTCCGCAACAAGCGCGCGCTGGTCTTCGGCGTCTGCTCGATGCTGATCGTGCCGCCGCTGATCGGGCTCACGCTCGCGCTCACCGTGGCGCCCACGCCGGCGCTGGCGGTCGGCTTCGTGCTGCTCGCCACCACGCCCGGCGGCATGCTGTCGAACCTCTTCACCGACATGGCGAAAGGCGATCTCGCCTTGTCGATGTCGATGACGCTGCTGCTCAGCATGATCTACATCTTCGTCGTCCCCTTCTATGCCCATTTCGCGCTGAGCCACTTCCTGGGGCTCGAGGCCGATGTGAAGGTGCCGCTGGCCTCGTTCTTCTGGGACATCTTCTCGATCACCGTGCTTCCCGCCGCCGCCGGCTTCACGCTTCGTGCCTTGCGCCCCGGCTTCGCGATCGCCTTCAAGAAATATCTGAAGAACATCGCGACGATCGTGCTGTTCACTGCTTTCGGCTTCATCCTGTTCGATCAGGTGCCGGTGCTGCGCGAGAATCTGGGCGCGCTGTTCTGGATCACCGTGGCGCTCAACCTGATCATGGTCTGCGTGGTGATGACGATCGTGCGCTTCGCCGGCTTCACCCGGCGCGAGAACATCGCGATCGGGATCGAGCATCTGATGCGGCAGGAGGGCACGGCGATCTTCATCGCGGTGAGCATCGTCGGCAACAACGAGATGTCGCTGCCGATGATCATGAACACGCCGGTGGCGCTCTGCTTCGTGCTGGCCTTCGTTACCATCGCGCGCCGCACCGAGCGTGCCGGGAGAACTGCGCCCGCCGCCGCCTGACCGTCCTTTGAGAACTACGCCTCTTTCAGGGGCGCGCAAACACCGCTCCCTTTGCGGGGCGAACAGAGAGTTCGAGATTACATGCAAACGTCCCGTATCACGGACGTCGCGGGGGAGTTCTTGTCCTTCGCGCCGGCCCCCGGCCTCACCCTTGTGAAGGCGTGGTGATGGAGCATCAGTCCATTTCCCGTCGCCGGGGTGGCGGGCCGTCGACCAGGCCGGTCTGGGTCGCCACGGCGGCGCCCGGCCCCGAGCTTGCGCCACTGGCGGCCGAGATCGAAGCGGATGTGCTCGTGATCGGCGGCGGCATCGCCGGCATGGCGACCGCGCTCCATCTTGCCGAGGCCGGCATCGACACGGTGCTGCTCGAGGCGGGCCAGCCCGGCGACCAGGCGACCGGCTGGAGCGGCGGGCTCGTCGCGCCCGACTATATCCGGCATACGCCCGAGACGATCGTCACGGCGCTCGGCCGCCACCATGGCGAGATGCTGACGCGGATGATCGGCGGATCGGCGCGGGCGGTGTTCGACCTGGTCGAGCGGCACGCGATCGACTGCGATGCCCGGCAGGACGGCTTCTATACGCCCGCGCACAGCGACGGGCTGGCGCAGAGCCAGCGCGGCTATGCCGATCAGTGGCGATCGCGTGGCTATGACGTCCGCTTCGTCGAGGCGCGCGAGGCGCGGCATGCCTTTGGGGTCGAGCGTTATTGCGGCGCGCTGCGCTTCGGCGACGGCGGCAGCCTCAACCCGCTCGGCTATGTCCGCGGGCTTGCCCGGGCGGCGCTGACGCAGGGCGCAAGGCTGTTCGGCGAGAGCCCGGTGCGGGCGCTCCGGCGCGAAGGCGGCCGGTGGATTGCGCGGACGCCGGGCGGCGCGGTATCGGCGCGGCGGGTGGTGCTGGCGGCGAATGGCGGCAATGCCCGGCTGCACCCGGCGCTGCGGCGCACGGCGCTGCCGCTCCACGTCGTCCAGTTCGCGACCGCGCCGCTGGACGATGTGCAGCGCGCCACCATCCTGCCCGAGGGCGGCGCCTTTACCGACAAGGTCTCCTATCTCTTCACCGCGCGGCTCGATCCGCAGGGGCACCTGATCTCGGCCTTCCCGATGTCGTTCCTGCTGCGGGGCGGCAAGGCGCATCTGCGCGAGGCGCGGCGCCGGCTCCGGCAGCATTTCGCCGCGCTGTCCGATCCCCGGATCGACCATATCTGGGAGGGGCTGGCCTGGGTGAATTCGTCCTTCCTGCCCGAGCTTTACGACCTGGGCGACGGCGCGCTGGCGATCCAGGCGGACAATGGCCGCGGCATCGGCATCAACACGCAGCTGGGCATCGAAGTGGCCGCGGCGATCGCGTCGAACAGCCGCGAGCGGCTCTCGGTCGTGCCGCGCACCCCGCATCCGATCCGGCTCCATGCCGGTGCGGCGCTGCTGCCCAAGCTGCTGATGACGATGGCCTGGCTGTCCAACTGAGCAGGTGCCTGGCCGTTCCTGGAGGAGACCGCGCATGATCCGTGCCCTGCGATTGTTCCTGCTGCCGATCGGCGCCGTGCTGCTGCTCGGGGCGGGATCGCCCGATCTCGATGCGCTGATCGCCCGGTACGAGCGCTTCTCGGAGGGCTTCCCGATGGAGGCGGGGCGTTCCGATCCCTCGCATTCCCCGCAAGGCTGGCCGGTCGAGACGCCCGCCGGTATGGCGGCGCGCAAGGCCGAGCTGCGCGCGATCGACGAGGCGCTCGCCGCGCTGCCCGATGCGGCGCTCGCATCCGAGGACCGGAGGAACCGCGACTTTCTTCGCCAGATCATCGGCTGGCGCGTGGAGGGCATCGATCTCGACGAGCGCCGCTTCGCCTTTGTCGCCCACGAAGGCTTTTACAACACGCCCTATTATGCCGCGCGCAGCGTGGAAGTGCGCGGCGACGCCGATGGGCGGGCCTGGATCGCGCGGCTGCGCGGGGTGCCGGGCTATTTTGCCGAGCAGCGCGCCAATCTCGAGCGCGGTATCGCCACGGGCTGGACCCAGCCGGCGCGGGTGGTCGACGTCGCGGTGGCGGTGCTGCGCGCCCAGATCGCGCGGCCCGTGGCGGAGGACCCGCTGCTCGCGCCGCTGAAGGGCAGGGACGCGCTGGTCGCCGAAGCGAGCCTGGTGATCGAACGCGAGATCCGCCCGGCGCAGCGCGCGATCCTGGCCTATGTCGACGGCCGCTATCGCGCGCATGCCCGCAAGGGGCTGGGCATTGCCGGCATTCCCGGCGGCCGGGACTATTATGGCTTCCTGCTGCGCTACTACACGACCACCGACCTCACCGCCGAGCAGGTCCATGCCCTGGGCCTTTCCGAGGTGAAGCGCATTCGGGGCGAAATGGACAGAGTAATCGCGGAAAGCGGCTTCAAGGGCAGCTTTGCCGAGTGGCTGCGCCAGCTTCGCACCGATCCCCGCTTCTATGCGCGCAGCCGCGAGGAACTGATCGAGAAGTACAGCGCCGCGGCCAAGCGCATCGACGGCCTGCTCCCCCGCTGGTTCGGCACGCTGCCGCGCCAGCCCTTCACCGTCGAGCCCGTGCCCGCGGACCTGGAGGAGGGCTATACCACCGCCCGCTCCGGCGGCGGCGACTTCTCCAGGGGCTTTCCGGGGCGGTTCATCGTCAATACGTCGCATCTCGACCAGCGCCCGCTCTACGAAGTGCCGGCGCTGACGCTGCACGAGGCGGCGCCCGGCCATCACACCCATGCCGCGATCGCGCAGGAGCATCCCGAATGGCCGAGCTTCCGCCGCCAGCGCGACCTGCTCGCCTTTCGCGAGGGCTGGGCGCTCTATGCCGAGCGGCTGGGGCACGAGATGGGCGTCTATCGCGATCCCTATGAAGCGTTCGGCAGCCTCTCGACCGAGATGTGGCGGGCATGCCGGATGGTGGTGGATACCGGCATCCATGTGATGGGCTGGAGCTACGAGCAGGCGCGCGCCTGCTTCACCGAGAACACCGCCCTGGCCGATATCAACATCGATACCGAGCTGGCCCGCTATATCGGCGCGCCGGGCGGGGCGGTGGCGTACAAGGTCGGCGAGTTGAAGATCGTCGAACTGCGCCGCCGGGCGGAGAAGGCACTGGGCGACAGGTTCGACATCCGCGCCTTTCACGACCTGATCCTGGCCCAGGGCCAGCTGCCGATGACGATGCTGGAGGCCGTGGTGGACGACTGGATCGCCGCGCGGAGATAGCTGTTCGCCGATGCAGGCCGTCATCCCCGTGAAAGCCGGAAACGGCTGGAATCGGGTGGCTAGCTGCCGTTCCGCGAGGTGATCGCGCGAACCCGGAACGTACCCGGACCTGCATGCTGCGACACGCATTTCACAAACGACGCCGTATTTGCGGGTTCAGGCGTCGTGATTGACCAGGAGTGATCCGTGTCGGCTCCGCTAATCTTCAGTTCCTTGGCACCGCACGCGATCAGGCTCGCGGCTATGTCTCCGTTTGCAGCTTCGACCGGGCTTTCCCAGTTCTTCCCTTTGAAGAGCCGATCAGTGGGGGCCGGACTAGGTCCCGGGTCATCAAAGACGAGCAGATGATATTCGAGCGCCGCGCCGCCACGGGGCGGCTGCCCACAACTTGCGGCCGCTAGCAGCAGGAGGCTGGCAACGGGTCGAGCTACTATCACCATTTCGAAACTATGGCCTGATCTCGCATTGTCCGCAATTTGGCGCCTTAGCCGACCCCTGAACCCGCCCACGCTGCCTCAGGAAGCCAGCGACTCCTCCAGCGCCACGCCCTCCTAGTCCGCGCATCAGCCCTTCACGCGCAGCAACGCATCTCCGTCATTATCCAGGAGGCCAGTGATCTCGCCGGTGGTGGCATCACGGGTGACGGTGATCCCTTCGCCGGTGTAGCGATCGATGAACTTGTCGTGCTCGAACGCCACCAGATGATTGGTTTTCCCGGTCGTCAGGTCCTTCACGACCAGCTCGTTATCGGCTCCGGCGGTTGCGTTGAAGAAATAATTCTCCGCGCCCATATATTGGTATCGCCCTGTGATCGCTGCTAATTCGTCAGCGGACACCGGGATTCGGGTAATCGTGCGCGTCGGGAACAGTCCCAGTGCGAATTTGTTCGAGATGGCCCGGGCCAGTTCATTTCTGACCACTCGGCCGTTCTCGGAATTCGTCATCAGGACCACCCCCAGTCGGCGCTGCGGGAAATAGAACAGCTCGCTCTTGAAGCCGGCATTGCTGCCACCATGCCCGAACGAGGCGGTTGCATCCTTCCCGCGCAATTCGAAGCCGAGGCCGTAACCATCGCCACCTCCCGGTTTGCCGCTCGGTTGGATCATCTGCTCGGCAAGCGCTCTGGATATCAATGCCCCCTTCGCCCCGGACAGGGCCTTCAGCATGCCGAAACAGAATTTCGCTATGTCGGAGGGCGTCGTCCACAAGCCGGCCGGCGCGAGCTCCGGATAGATATGCCAGCCGCCGGGAAAGGGCTGGCCATCGAACTGATGGGCAAGGCTGACATTCCCTCTGGGATAAGGGTCGAAACTGCTGTCGGTCATTTGCAGCGACGTCAGCACATGTTGTTGCATGTAGCGGCCGAAGGGCATGCCGGACTGATCCTCGATCAGCTTCTGCAGCACGACATACCCACCGCCGGAATAGGAATATCTCGATCCGGGCGCTGTCTCGACGCGAAGCGCGGGACTGTTGCCCTTGCCGTCCAGCACCCCGGCCGCATCGGGTATTGCCCGGGTCTTCTCGTAACCGGCGAAGCCGCCAACGTTCAGCCCGGCGGTGTGACTCAACAATCGGCGGATCGTGACCTTCTCGGTTCGGTTCAGTTCGCTTGAGGGAACCTTCCAGGTACGAAGATAGTCATTCACATCCCGGTCGAGGTTCAGGCCTTTGGATTGGACCAGGGTCATCACGGCAAAAGCGGTGACTGATTTGCTGATCGAAGCCGCCTGGAAACGCGTATGCACATCGACGCCTTGGAACCGTCGACTATCGGTGGATCCATAGCCCTTTGCCCAGATGACGTGCCGGTCATCGAAAACGGCCACGCTGACGCCGGGGACGCCAAGCAATGCCATGCGCTCGTTGAGATTATACGTCCTTCGAGCTTCGTCGGCCAGAACCACCCGTGGCGTCAGGCCATTCTCGATGCCTGCGATCTCCGCGGCTGACAGGCTGGCGGGAGCAGCCGGAGCGACTTGAGCCAACGCTCCGCCGCAACAGGCAATCGAAAAGACCGCGCATCCAATGCCACGATACATATGTCCCCTCTGGCTCCCCGAGCTTCTAGCCTGCCAATATCCTCATCGAGTATGGCCGCCGCGTGACAAAGCTCCAAGCGGAAGCTGGGGTTCCGAACCTTCATGGTTGCTTTGGGGAAGCGGTCACATGGTACCAGGCGCCAGCTATCGGCGCGCGCTGGAAAGGCATGGAAGGCCCCACAATCGGGCGATGGCCAACCCCTCGGATTTGTCCAAACCGCGCCTAGGAAGCCAGCGCCTCCCCCAGCGCCACGCCGTCCTCGTCCGCCAGCGCCGCCTCGCGCAGGCGCCGCAGCCCGGCCGCATCCAGACCGCCGGCCCGCCAGCGCTCGACGATCCGCGCATAGTTGCCCAGCCCGCGCGCGAACGTCTCGCCATAGCCCTTGATCAGCCGCTGGCATCGCGCCAGCTCGATCGCCGCATCGGCGTCCGCCGCGCGGATCAGCGCCAGCCAGTCCTCGATCCGCGCCTGCTCCATCTGGTAACGCAAGGTGCCGCGCCGCCAGCGCCGCCAGCCGGCGAGCAGGGAAAGCATCAGGAACCAGCGCAGGCCGGTGGTCTCGACATGGCGGCCCTTGGCGAAGAGCGGCTCCAGCCGCCGCGACCAGCGCTCGCTCGCCAGGATGCGGCGGCCGATGCCGGCGGGCAGCGTCTCGCAGACCTCCTCCAGCCGCGGGTGCATATATTCGGTGAGCTGGACGATCTGGCCGTCCTTCGCGCGAACCTCGCCCCGGACGCGGGCAAAGCGGCTGGCGCGGACCTTGAGGTCGGCGACACGGATCGTGTCCTCATAGGACATCCACAGCGCGAGGTGACGCGCCGCCTCGGCGAGCAGCACCGGGTCGCTGCCCAGGCTGTCGAGCCGATCCAGGTACAGCACGGCATAGTCGGCGTCCTGATAGTCCATCAGGCGCCGGACCCCTTCGCGCGCGAGGAACCGCGCTTCCCGCGGAAAGTCGGCGTCGATCCGCGCGGCCAGGGCACGGCCGGCTTCGGAGGTGGGGGCGGTCGCGTCGGGCGCTTCCGGCTTCGGCTCGGGCTTCCCCCGGGCCGCGTCGAACCCCGCCGCGAAGCCGCGCAGATTCGCCTCCACCGCCTTGCCGCCGGCGCGGATCGCGTCCTCGAAGGCGGTGCGGGGAAAGGGCAGGGCGCCGCTGCCGGCCAGCGCGCCGAACAGCACCGAGCTGATCACGCTGCCGGTGCGCTCGGCGACCGCGTCCATGTCGAAGCCGATGAAGCGCCCGGCGCGTTCCCCGGCAGCGGCCAGGATCCGCTCGGTGCTCGCCCGGCCATCGCCCATCGCCGACTTCTCGGCGATGGCATAGACGCGGTGCGTGGAGCCGATCAGCGTGGTGCGGCTGGTGACGAACCCGCGCAGGATCGCCCGGCCCGCTTCCATCAGCTCGGAGGCGACGACGATATCCACATCGCCCGGCACGGGCGTCAGCGCCAGCACCGGCGCGCCGGTGCCCCCTTTCGGGATCATCTCGACATAATAGACGGTGGCGCCGGTGCGCTGGGCGACGCCGGGAACGGAAGTGCCCTGCGCGACATGGGCGCCGCGCTCGCCAAGCTGGACGATCCAGTCCGCCAGCACGCCGCCGCCCTGGCCGCCAAGGCCCAGCACCGCGATGGTGATCCGCGCGCGCTCCGGCATCAGAAGGCCCTCGCGGCGATCGCGCGGGCCGCGCGGCGCTGGAGCGCGCCGATCACCCAGCCGCGCAGGCGCTGGCGAAGGCGATCCCGGCGATCGGGATTGGCGATGATCCGGGCCTTGTAGAAGGAAGGGCAGAGCACCGCGGCGTGGCTCACCTCGCCGCAAACGCCGCAGCCGACGCAGCTATTCTCGACATGGGCCACGGGATCCTGGCGCAGCGGATCGGGATTGGGCCGAATCGTGAGCGAGGGGCAGCCGGAGAGGCGGATGCAGCTATGGTCGCCGGTACAGGTATCGGGATCGACGCCGAAGCGCTCGCGCACCACGCGCCGGCCCGCCTTGAGCGCCTTCGCCACCTGCGGCTTCAGCCGGCGCTGGCGATTGAGCTGGCATTCGGACTGGGCGACCAGGACCTTGGGGCCTTTCTCCGCGCTCGTCAGCGCCGCGCGGATCGCGTCGCGCATGCCGGCCACGTCATAGGTGCGCGTCATCGTCCACGCCCAGCCGATGCCGATGCCGCGCACCGCCTTCTCGATCGGGTTGTTGGTCTTGCGGCCCGGCGGCCTGGCCCGCGAGGAGAGGATGTCCTGGCCTCCCGTGGCGGCGGAATAGCCGTTGTCGACGATGATCGTCAGATTGTCGTCCTGGTTGAAGACGGCGTTGCCGATCCCGGAGGTGAGGCCGTTATGCCAGAAGCCGCCATCGCCCATGATCGCGATCGCGCGCCGGTCGCGGGGTTTGAACGCGGACGCGCCGGCGGTGCCCAGGCCATAGCCCATCGTCGTGTTGCCGATATGGAAGGGCGGCAGGATCGAGAAGAGGTGGCAGCCGATATCGGCGGAGACATGGAAGGCGCCGAGCTCCTTCTGCACCAGCTTCATCGCCGAGAAGATCGGCCGCTCCGGGCAGCCGGTGCAGAATCCGGCCGGCCGCTGCGGCACCGCGCCGGGAGGCAGGGCGGGGGCGGGGGCCACGGGTTCTTCGGCAGGCGCTCGCTCGGGAGCATAAGCGCGCAGGAACTTCGCCACCCCGTCCCGGATCACCGCGCCGCCATATTCGCCCGCGCGCGGCAGCACATCCTTGCCGACGATCCGGGTGTCGAGCCCGGCGCGGCGCACCAGGGTGTTCAGCTCATGCTCGATGAACTCGGGCTGCCCTTCCTCCACCACCAGCACCGCGCGCTTGCCGGCGCAGAAGTCGCGAACCTCGTCGGGGATCAGCGGATAGGCGACATTCAGCACATATACCGGGATCGCCACTTTCCCATAGGCGTCGGACAGGTCGAGCAGCTCGAGCGCGCGGTTCAGCGAGTTGAACAGGCCGCCCTGGACGATGATGCCGATCTCGTCGCTTTCGGGCCCGAAATGCTCGTTGAGCTTCTGTTCCCGGATGAAGCGGATCGCGGCGGGCCAGCGCCGCTCGATCTTCTCCACCTCGTGGAGGAAGTTGGCCGGCGGCAGCACGATCCGGTCGGCGTCGCGCACCGGCGCCTCGGCCGCTTCCGCCACGGTGAGCCGGGGGCGCCGATTGTCGCGCGCGACGAAGCTGCCGGTGACGTGGCAGGCCCGCACCCGCAGCTCGAGCATCACCGGCGTGTTCGACGCCTCGGACAGCGCGAAGCCCTTCTCGACCATGTCGACGATCACCGGCAGGCTGGGCCGGGGATCGAGCAGCCACATCTGCGACTTCATCGCAAAGGCATGGGTGCGCTCCTGCATGATCGAGGAGCCTTCGCCATAATCCTCACCGAGGATGATCAGCGCGCCGCCGGTCACTCCGCCCGAAGCGACGTTGGACAGCGCGTCCGAGGCGACATTGGTGCCCACCACCGATTTCCACGCCACCGCGCCGCGCAGCGGATAGTTGACCGAGGCGGCCAGCATCGCCGCCGCCGTCGCCTCGCTCGCCGAGCTCTCGAAATGGACGCCGAGCTCACCCATCAGTTCGTTCGCATCGGCGAACACGTCCATCAGATGGCTGATCGGCGAGCCCTGATAGCCGCCGACATAGGCCACTCCCGCCTGGAGCAGCGCCTTGGTGACTGCGAGGATCCCTTCGCCATGGAAGGTCTCGCCGTCTCCCAGCCGCAATTGCTCGACTTCCGCCTTGAACGAACGCTCGGCCATCCGCTCAGCCCGCGACCAGCGCCAGGACGCGCAGCGGGCTGCCCGAGCCGCCCCTGATCTTGAGCGGCGTGGCGAGGATCACCGCGCCGGTGGGCGGCAGCTGGTCGAGATTCTCCAGGCATTGGAGCCCGTAGCGGCCCGCCGCGTGGAACAGCGTGTGCGCCGGATAGGCCGGATCGAGGAGATGCGCCTGGCCGGCATCGGTGCCGATCGTCTCCACGCCGAGCCCATGCGCGTCGCGCGCGTCGATCAGGAAGCGGACCGCTTCCGCCGAGGGGCCGGGCGTGTGCGCCCCGTCCTCGCGGCGATTGGTATAGGCATCGACGTCGCGCTTCGACCAGTCGGTGCGCAGCAGGATCCAGCTGCGCGGCGGGATGCGGCCATGCTCGGCTTCCCAGGCCGCGATATCCTCGACGGTGAGGAGATAGTCGGGGTTCTCGGCCGCAGGGGCGGAGATGTCGATCACCACGGCCGGCGCGATGAAGTCGGCCGGCGGCACCGTGTCGACGGCGTTGTTGGGCAGGTCCCTGCCGGTGATCCAGTGGATCGGCGCGTCGAAATGGGTGCCGGTATGCTCGCTGACGGTGAAGTTGTTCCAATACCAGGCGACGCCGCGCTCGTCATAGCGCGAGATCTCCTCCTGGCTGAACCCGGCGCACTGGCCGAACTCCGGGGGCAGGACGAGCGTGGGCGTGTCCGGCGACAGCGTCTGGGTGAGGTCGATCGCGCGGATCGCGCCCGATGCGATGCCCGCGGCGAAACTCTCGAGCGTCTGGCTGGTCATGTCTGTCCTCCCTGGGGCTGGTTGTGCTCGCGCCCGGTCATGCGGGCACGATGTCGAAGGCGATGGTGGTGCGGTGGCCGGCATCCTCGAACGGCACCGTCCCGTGGTAGAAATAGGAGGGGAACAGCACGAGCAGCCCGGGCTCGGGCCGGATCATGCGGGTGATCCGCTCGCGTTCGCCGAGCCGCAGCCCGCTCTCCCCGAACTTCAGCCAGCCCTGGCGGTGGAAATCCACCGCACGGGGCAGGGCGACATAATAGCAGGCGCTGATCCAGCCCTCGGGGTGGATGTGGTTCTCGTGGAAGCCGGCGCTGCGCAGCCGCACCGACCAGGAGCCGGAAAAGGCGAAGCGGCCGGTGTTGCGGCGGAGGAAAGGGTGGTCGGGATCGTCCGGCAGCGCCGCGAGCCAGGCGCGGACCCGTGCCTCGATCATCGCGCGCACGGCGGCGATCGCCGGATCGGGCCGGGCGAACAGGTCGTCGCTGGTCTGGCTGCCGCCGCGCAGCGTCTGCCCGAGGGGATGCCGGCGGTCGCGGTGGAGCGGGGTGAGCGCCGCGTCGAGCCGCGCGTTGAAGCCCATAGCATCGCCGCCGGGCGGCGCGACCAGGCTCGCCGAGACCAGGCGCTCGGCATCGTTCAGCCAGGTTTCGCGCGGATCGCCGGTGAAGCGCCAGGCGAGGCCCTGGAGCGCGAGCGCCTGCTGGTCGAACGGATCGGCGGCGAGCAGCGGCTTCAGCCGCGCGAGCGCTTCGGCGGGGCGATCGAGGATGACATCTGCCCGGGCAGCCTCGCGCGCGGCGGGCGCGAAGCCGGGATCGCCGGCGAGCGCGGCATCGAACTCCGCGAGCGCTGCTTCCGGCTCGCCCAGCGACCAGCGGGCCCGGCCGAGCTGGTGGCGCAGCTCCGCTCCGGCGCGGCCGGCATGGGGCGCGAGCAGCGCGGCGGCACCGGCGGCGTCCCCGGCCAGCAGCAGCCGGTCGGCCAGGTCGCAGAGCAGCCCTTCGTCCCCCGGAAAGCGGGTCAGCGCGGCGCGATAGCTGGCGAGCCACGCCTCGCCGCGCCCTTGCCGCCACAACAGGTTGTTGAGCGACCGGTGCGCGGCGCGATCGGCGGGGCGCAGGGTGATCGCGCGTTCATAGGAGACGATGGCGGCGTCGGTCCGGCCCAGATCCTGCAGGCAATGGCCCAGGGCATAGGCGATCTCGGGATTGGCCGGATCGATCTCGGCGGCGCGGGCGAGCAGCGGCAGGGCCTCTTCCGGCCAGCCGGCCAGGCGCAGCGCGACGCCCAGGTTGAGCAGCGTGGCGGCATGATCCGGCCGCAGCGCGAGCGCGGTGCGGAAGGCGGCGATGGCGTGATCGAGCTCGCCATTCGCCCGCCGCGCCTGGCCGAGCGTGGCCCAGGCGCGCGCGTTGCGCGGATCGCGGCGCAGCAGCGGGGCGAGCGTCTCGCAGGCGGGCAGCGGCTGCCCGGCGGCGAGCAGGGCGATCGCCAGGTTCACCCGGGCCTCGTCATAGCCGGGCGCGAGCGACAGCGCCTCGCGATAGGCCCGCACCGCGCCCGCGGAGTCGCCCAGGTCGCCCAGGCTGTTCCCCAGATTGTTGTGCACATGCGGCTGGTTCGGCGCGGCCGCGAGCGAGCGGCGGAAGAGCGCCACCGCCGCCGCGTGCCGGCCGGCCTGCCGCGCGATCATGCCGAGCAGCTGGAGCGCGTCGGGATTTTCGGGCGCGAGCTCCAGCAGGTGCAGCAGGATGGCCTCCGCCGCTTCGCCCTGGCCGCCGCGCGCCAGCGCCATGGCATGCCGCAAGGCCTCGCCCAGCGCCGGCGCGCCGAGGCCGTCCGACTCCGCGGGCGGAGGGGCCGGGCCTTCATGTCGCGGTGCCTGCTCCATCGAACGCAATTCCCATGGCGGATGTCCTTCCGGGAGCCCGCCGAGGGGGAAAGGTTGCAAATGCCCCTTGTCTCGTCAAGAGAATCACGCTTTAAATCATGTGTAAATGGGAATGATGAGGATGTTGCCATGAGGGAATCGAGGCAGGGCGGCGCGGTTCGGAAACGGCTCCTGCGGGGTGCGGCGATCTCGGCGGCGCTGCTGATCGGGGTGTTGACGCCGCATCTCGCGCATGCGCAGCGCGCGATCCCCGAGACGACCGACGATGTCCGCCGCCTGCCGATTCCGCCGATCGACCGCAGCCATGAGCCGGTGATCGTGCTCAGCGGCGGGACGCTGCTCGACGGGCGGGGCGGCGCGCCGATACCGAACGCGGTGGTCGTGCTCCAGGGCGACCGGATCCTTGCCGCCGGCCCGGCTGGCACGCCCGTGCCCGCCAATGCGGCGCGGACGATCGATGCGCGGGGGCTGTGGATCCTGCCGGGCCTGATCGACCTGCATATCCACTTCACCCAGCAGCGCGGCACCGACATGGGCCGCTATTCCGACAGCCCGGCCGCCGCGGCGATCCGCGGCACGGTGCTGGCCGAGCAGATGGTCACCGCGGGCATCACCGCCGCGCGCGATGTCGGCACGATGGACGACGTGGCGCTGCGCATCAAGGAAGCGGTGGATCGCGGCATGATCCGGGGCCCGCGCGTGATGTGGAGCGGCAAGCTGCTCGCCAGCACGGGCGGGCATGGCGACGAAGTGACCTCCACCGCCACCGGCCGCGAAAAGCCCAATCTCGGCGGCGATCCGCATGGCGTCGACGGGCCCTGGGAATGGCGCAAGGCAGTGCGCGAGCAGGTCCGGCGCCTGGCCGACTGGATCAAGATCAGCGCCCCGGCCGCCCGCGAGGAGCTCGCCGCGGCGATCGACGAGGCGCATTCGCTGGGCGTGCCGGTCGCGATCGACAGCTATGGCAAATATACCGACTGGGCGATCGAGGCGGGGGTCGACACGCTCGAGCATCCGCTGCTGCTGAGCGACCAGGCCGTGGCGCTGATGAAGAAGCACGGCACCGCCTTCGTGCCGACGATCGGCGCCTTCGACAATCTGCTCGAGGGCGGCTACCCGACCGCGGGCATTCCCAGCGGCGGCTTCTACTACACCCATTCGCGCCGCTTCGTGATCAACCAGCAGGATCATCTGAAGCGCGTGAACGAGGCCTGGCGCGCCGGCGTGCCGATCGGCGTGGGCACCGACATCCCGTTCGAGAATGAATGGCGCTATCCCGACGCCTATTTCCGCGAGCTCGACTATCTCCATCAGGCGGGCATGACCAATGCCGATGTGCTCGCCTCCGCCACCAGCATGGGCGCCCGGATCATGCGCATGGGCGACAAGCTGGGCACGATCGAGCCGGGCAAGATCGCCGACATCCTGATCGTCGGTGCCAATCCGCTGGATTCGCTGAAGAACCTGCGCGACGTCCGCTATGTCATCGCGGATGGCAAGCTGGTGGTGGACGGCAGGGGCCGGTAGGCGCGTCGATATTCGGCTTTTCCCCCGCCGCTTCCGGCTGGCGGGGAGGGAAACACGATGTCGAAGTTTCTCCCTTCCGTCATGCTGAACTTGTTTCAGCATCCAATTCTCCACCGGCGATATCGCCCGTGGCAGGTTGGACCCTGAAACGAGTTCAGGGTGACGATGGAATTGGGTTCGAAGCGTTGCCGCCCCGCAAGGCTGTTCCGGCCCGGCTGCGCGATCGCCCAGCCGCGTCTCCGCTCACTCGATCGGCAGCTTGCTCAGGTTCGCGCTGATCTTCTGCAGGGTGCGCAGCAGATGGGCGATGTCGCGGTCGCTCACCCCGTCCATCGCGCGGCTGAACTGGCGGCCGACGATCGGCGTCAGCTTGCGCAGCGTCTGCTGGCCGGCCGGAGTCAGCGTCACCTCGGTGATGCGATTGTCCTCGGGGTTGGGCTCGGTGGTGACGAGGCCCTGCTCGACCATCCGGTCGATGATCCGGCTGATCGTCGAGCGCTTGGTCAACGCCGCCTCGGCGATCGCGCCGATGCTGGCTGGCTGGCGTTCGCGCAGCACGGTCATCACGCGATAGATCGGCTTGGACACGCCATGCTTGTGCAGCACGATGTCCATGTCCTCGTGATATTTGAAGTCGGCATGCGCCATCAGGTAGAAAGGCGAGTTCTCGAGACGGAAATTGGGGCTGCTCGGGTCGTAGACGCTGCGATTGTCCATCAGGTCCTCTGCCGTTCTCGCCGTTTTCTTCACCGCGCTGGTGGCCATGTTTCCCTCAATCGTTCCGCAGGATCAAGACGTTGCGCCGGGCCGGACGGCATCGGGCAGGCGAATTAGCCGAAAACATATGTTTCTACACCTATCAATCGTCATTTGCGCCGGATCGGTTGCGTGGCGGAAACGCCATGGACGCCCCCGTCGCGCGGGAAGGCGGGCCCATGCCGAACACGCGGTGAAATATCAACGAAAATTGCGTGATTATTGTTCCATTTCCGTGACGGGCCTGCCACCTTCCCCGGGTATAAGTCATGGGAGAACAAGCGTGTCGTCGAAACGCCGCCATCGCCTGGCCCTGCCGCTTGCCGTCCTTCCCTTGCTGGCGGCGCTTCCCGCCCAGGGGCAGGAGGCCAGGCGGCGCTGGGACCAGATGTGCCAGATCCGCAAGGACAAGCTCGACCTGATCCTGCCCGAGGCGATGCGCGAGAACCGCATCGACATGTGGATCGTCGCCTCGCGCGAGGGGCATGACGATCCCAATGCCGCGCTGCTCGGCGGCGGCTATGTGGGCGATGTCGGCTATCATGTCTTCACCGATCGCGCCGGCAGCGGCCGGATCGAGCGGGCCGCGATGGGAATCGGCGGCGCGGCGTTCGACCAGTGCCCGCTCTACGACCTGAAGCTCTCGCCCGCCGAGCTGCGCAAGTTCGTCGAGGCGCGCGATCCCAGGCGGATCGGCATCGATATCGCCACCGAGATCGGCACTGCCGACGGGCTCAGCCATTCGCTCCACGCGAAGCTGGTCGAGACGCTCGGCCCGGCGCTGGCGGAGCGGCTGGTTTCGGCCGAGAAGCTGGTCTCCGACTTCCGTTCGCGCCACTCGATCCATGAAATCGCGGCCTTTGCCAGGGCGGGGGAATATTCGCGCACCATTCTGGAGCGTGCCCTCTCCAACGAAGTGATCGTGCCCGGCCACACCACCACCGGCGATGTCGCCTGGTGGATGATGGAGCAGCTCCACAAGGAGGGGCTGGGCAGCAGCTTCGGCCTGCCGAGCATCTATGTCCTCGGCCCCGGCGAGCGCGGCCCGGTCTCGGGCGACCATGTGATCCAGCCGGGCGACCTGATCACGGTCGATTGGGGAGTGAACTATCTCTTCTACTATACCGACATGAAGCGCATGGCCTATGTGCTGAAGCCTGGGGAGAACGCCCCGCCGCCCGGCGTGCAGCGCGCCTATGACAAGGCGCAGGAAATCCGCCGGATGATCCTCGACGTGATCCGTCCGGGCGTGACCGCCGGGGACGCGCTCGCCGCGGTCAACCGGCGCGTGGCGGCGACGCCGGGGCTGGCGCTCGGCCGCTATGACGATCCGAGCAGGGACATGAAGGTCTCGGACGTGGTGATCGGCAGCCATTCGGTGGGAGATTGGGGCCATGGCTCGGGTCCGTCGATCGCCGACTTCAATCCGCTGCGCATGACCTACACGCTCCGCCCCGGCAATTTCCTGTCGATCGAGCTGTTTCTCTACACGCCGGTGCCCGAATGGGGGGCGCGCAAGATCAAGATCCCGCTGGAGGACAATGGCGTGGTCACCGAGCGCGGCTTCGAATGGGCCTATCCGCCCAACAGCCGCATCCTGCTGGTGAAGTAAGGCGTGCGGGCCGCTCCGGGCGCGCTTGCAATGTAGGGTTTCGCCTGCTTGGCTCGAGCGGTCGGCCCTGGCTGCCGGCCGCTCTTTTGCTTTGTTGGAAAGATAGGATCAGCCGCGCGCAGCTATGTTGCGAGATGCGCGCGCTTTCCGGGAAAACAGGGAAAATAGGCCGCGCGAGGAATTCGCGGTGGTGCGACCCTTGTGACTTTCCGCGCTACGCTTGCCGGTTCGCTGTAGGAGACAGGCCGGCAACCGGAAACCAGTCAGAAAGCGGCGATGCCGGTGATCGCGCGGCCCAGGATCAGCGCATGGACGTCGTGCGTGCCCTCATAGGTGTTGACCGTCTCGAGGTTCATCAGGTGGCGCATCACCTGGAATTCGCCCGAGATGCCGTTGCCGCCGTGCATGTCGCGCGCGGCCCGGGCGATGTCGAGCGCCTTGCCGACATTGTTGCGCTTGACGATCGAGATCATCTCGGGGGCGAAGCGGCCGGCGTCGATCAGCCGGCCCACCCGCAGGGAAGCCTGCAGGCCGAGCGCGATTTCGGTCTCCATGTCCGCCAGCTTCTTCTGGAAGAGCTGGGTCGCGGCGAGCGGCTTGCCGAACTGGTGCCGGTCGAGCCCATATTGGCGGGCGGCATGGAAGCAGAATTCGGCGGCGCCGAGCGCGCCCCAGCTGATGCCGTAGCGGGCGCGGTTGAGGCAGGAGAAGGGGCCCTTCAGCCCCTCGACCCCGGGCAGCAGCGCGTCCTCGCGCACCTCGACATCGTCGAGCTGGATCATGCCGGTGATCGAGGCGCGCAGGCTCAGCTTGCCTTCGATCCTGGGTGCCGAAAGGCCCTTCATGCCCTTCTCGAGCACGAAGCCGCGGATCGCGCCGCCATGCGCGTCCGACTTGGCCCAGACGATGAAGACGTCCGCGATCGGCGCGTTGGAGATCCAGGTCTTGGCGCCGTTCAGCCGATAGCCGCCGTCGATCCGGGTGGCACGCGTGCGCATGCCGCCGGGATCGGAGCCGGCATCGGGTTCGGTCAGACCGAAGCAGCCGATCCATTCGCCGCTGGCGAGCTTGGGCAGATAGCGCAGCCGCTGCGCTTCCGAGCCAAAGGCATGGATCGGGTACATGACCAGGCTCGACTGGACGCTCATCATCGAGCGATAGCCCGAATCCACGCGCTCCACTTCGCGGGCGATCAGGCCATAGGCGACATAGGAGGCGCCGACGCCGCCATAAGCCTCGGGCACGGTCGGCCCGAGCAGGCCCAGCGCGCCCATCTCGCGGAAGATGTCCGGATCGGTGACTTCCCGGTCGAACGCCTCGATCACGCGCGGCGCGAGCCGCCCCTGCGCATAGTCGCGCGCGGTGTCGCGGATCATCCGCTCCTCGTCCTCCAGCTGCGTGTCGAGCAGCAGGGGATCGGCCCAGTCGAATTTCTGCATGTCAGGGTTCCTCAGGCAGTGGGGGCGACCGCGATCGTCTCGATCTCGACCTTGGCTTCGGCCTCGACCAGCGCGGCGACCTCGACCACGGCCATCGCCGGATAGTTGCGGCCGATCAGCTCGCGATACGCCGCGCCGATCTCGGCGATCTGGCCGAGATATTCGGCGCGGCTGGTGACGTACCAGGTCATGCGCACGATGTGCTCCGGGCCGGCGCCGCCTTCGGCGAGGATCGCCAGCGTGTTGACCAGCACCTGGCGGAACTGGCCGGCGAGATCGGGGGCGACGAAGCGCTCCTCCGCGTCCCAGCCGACCACGCCGGCGGTGAACAGCATCCGGCCGCTGGCCGCGATGCCGTTGGCATAGCCGCGCGGGCGCTTCCAGCCGGGGGGGAGCAGGCTCTGATGGGCAGTCATCGGCATTCCGTTTCAAGGCGTTGGCGATATTCGGGGGGCCAGGGCCGCGACTTGCCGTCGGCAAGATCGATCAGCACCTGGGTGAGGCGGACCGAGAAGCGCAGCGCGCCCTCGCACGTCACCTCCACTTCCAGGTCGATCGAGCTGCGGCCAACCCGGGTGAGGCGCACGGCGAAATCGAGCCGGTCGCCCAGCCTGCTCGGCGCGGTGAAGGTGGAGGAGAGGCTGACGGTGGGCAGGCCCAGGCCGCGCCCCATGTGCATCGCCCGCCGGTCGTCGCCCAGCACCGCCGGGGTCCAGTCCTCGACCGCGGCGTCGCACAGCTCGAGGCAGCGTGGGTAGAAGGCGATCCCCGCCGGGTCGCAATGGGCGAAGCGCAGCGGATAGGCGACGCGGAACATCAGCCGGCGCTCTGGGCGAGGTGCTGGCGGGCGATGACGATCTTCTGCACCTCCGAGGCGCCTTCATAGATGCGCAGCGCCCGGACCTCGCGGTACAGCGCCTCGACCGGCGCGCCGACGGTGACGCCCAGGCCGCCGAAGATCTGCACCGCCTTGTCGATCACCTGCTGGGCGCTGTCGGTGGCGTGGAGCTTGGCGAGCGCCGCCTCGCGCGTGTTGCGCTGGCCCCGGACGTCGCGGAGCCAGCCGGCACGGTAGATGAGAAGGGCGGAGGTATCGATGTCGAGCACCATCTCGGCGAGCTTGGACTGGGTGACCGGATTGTCGGCGAGCGTGCCATCGCCGAGCCGCCTGGTCCGGGCACGGGTGGTGGCCTCGTCGAGCGCGCGGCGGGCGAAGCCCAGCGCGGCGGCGCCCACGGTGGTGCGGAAGATGTCGAGCGTCGCCATCGCCGCCGCGAAGCCGCGCCCGGGCTCCCCCAGCAGGGCGTCGGCGGGCAGCGCCATGTCGGCGAACTCCAGCGTGGCGAGCGGATGCGGCGCGATCACTTCGATCCGCTCGGTGACGCGCAGGCCCGCCGTGTCGGCATCGACGAGGAAGGCGGAGATGCCCCTGGCGCCCGGCGCCTCGCCGGTGCGGGCGAAGAGGACGTAGTAATCGGCGATGCCGCCGTTCGAGATATAGGTCTTGGCGCCGTTCACGCGCCAGCCAGTGCCGTGGCGCTCGGCCAGCGTCTCCATCGCGGCGACGTCGGAGCCGGAGCCCGGCTCGGTGAGCGCGAAGGCGGCGATCTTCTCGCCGCGTGCCACGGCGGGGAGATAGGCCTGTTTCTGCGCCTCGGTGCCGAACAGCGAGATGGTGCCCGATCCCAGTCCCTGCATGGCGAAGGCGAAATCGGCCAGCCCCGAATGGCGCGCCAGCGTCTCGCGGATCAGCGCCAGCGAGCGGATGTCGAGCGTCTCGTGCACGCCGCCCCAGGCCGCCGGCACGCAGTAGCGCAGCCAGCCGCCGTCGCCGAGCGCGCGGACGAGCCTCCGGCATTCGGCATCCATATCGGCGCCGTGATGGCCGGTGAGGTTGGCAATGCACCAGGTCTCCAGCGCTTCGGCCAGCCTGCGGTGGCCGTCGTCGAGAAAGGGCCAGTCGAGGAAGCTGCGGTCGGCCATCAATTGCCCTCGAACTCGGGAGTGCGCTTCTCCGCAAAGGCCTCGAAGGCGCGGCGGAAATCCCTGGTCGCCATGCAGATCGCCTGGGCCTGGGCCTCCATCTCGATCGCGGTCTCGATGCTCACCGCCCATTCGGTGTTGAGCTGGGTCTTGGTGATGCCGTGCGCGAAATTGGGGCCGGCGGCGATGCTGCGGGCCAGTGCCTGGGCTTCGCCCGGCAGCGCGTCGGCGGGCACGAGCCGGTTGTGGAAGCCCCAGCGCTCGCCTTCCTCGGCCGACATCATGCGGCCGGTATAGAGCAGGTCGGCGGCGCGGCCCTGGCCGATGATCCGCGGCAGGATTGCGCAGGCGCCCATGTCGCAGCCCGCCAGGCCGACGCGCGTGAACAGGAAGGCGGTCTTGGCCGCCGGGGTGGCGAGGCGCAGGTCGGACGCCATCGCCATGATCGCCCCGGCGCCGACGCAGATGCCGTCGATCGCCGCGACGATCGGCTGCGGGCAGGCGCGCATCGCCTTGACCAGGTCGCCGGTCATCCGGGTGAAGGCCAGCAGCTCGGGCATCGCCATCCCGGTCAGCGGCCCGATGATCTCATGGACGTCGCCGCCCGAGGAGAAATTGCCGCCGGCGCCGGTAAGGACGATCGCCTTCACCTGCGGCGCATATACCAGATCCCGAAAGGCATCGCGCAGCTCGGCATAGCTTTCAAAGGTGAGCGGGTTCTTCCGCTCGGGGCGGTTGAGGGTGATGGTCGCTATCCCGTCGGCAAACTGCCAGCCGAAATGCGCCGGCGCGAAGCTGGTCGGATCCATGGTCATTCCTTCCCTCCATCGGCAGCGAGCGAATCCTTGAGTATTCCGAGCAACGCGTGAAGCTGGCCGCGTTCCTCCCGGCCCAGTCCCGCGAGCATCGCCTCGATCCAGGCGTGATGCGCCTCGGCCAGCCCGGCGAAGCATTCGCGCCCCAGCTGGGTCAGCCGCGCGACCGAGGAGCGGCCGTCGGTGGGAGAGGGGGCCAGGCTGACATAGCGATCGCGCACCAGCGCCTGGACGACGCCGGTGACATTGCCGTTCGATACGAGCAGCGCCTGGGAGAGCTGGCCCATCGTCATTCCGCCGGGATGGCGGTCGAGCGCGGCCATCACGTCGAAGCGCGGCAGGGTGATGTCATGTTTGTCGGCGAAGCCGCGCTTCAGCCGCTTCTCGATCACCGTGGTGCAGGTGAGCAGCCGCAGCCACAGGCGCACGCTGCCGCGATCGTCGAGCGCGCCGTCATGCTTCTCGCGGAGGGAGGCGGCGCGGGTCATGTCACTTCTCCGCCGGCGATCGGGATCGCCTGGCCGGTCACCGATCCGCTGGCCGGCAGGCAGAGCCACACTGCCGCGGCCGCCACTTCCTCGGGCGTGATCAGGCGTTTCTGGGGATTGTGGCGAGTCAGCTCGGCCAGCGCCTCCGCTTCGCTGCGGCCGGTACGGCCGGCGATGGTCTCGATCGCCCTGGCCACGATGTCGGTATCGGTGAAGCCGGGGCAGAGCGCATTGGCGGTGAGCGGCGTGGCGGCGAACTCGGCGGCGAGCGCGCGCATCAGCCCGATCGCGCCATGCTTCGAGGCGACATAGGCGGCGGTATAGCCATAGCCCTTGAGCCCCGCGGTCGACGCGATGGTGACGATCCGCCCCGCCGGTGCCGCGAGCAGGTCCGGCAGCGCGGCCTGGCAGCAATGGAACAGCGCGTCGAGATTGGTCGCCATCGTCGCGCGCCAGGTGTCTGCCGTCATTCTGGCGAAGGGCGCGCTGGGGGCGATGCCGGCGTTGTTCACCAGGATGCCGATCGGCCCGTGCGCGGCGCGGGCGGTCTCGAAGCCGGTGTCGATCGAGGCGCGATCGGTCACGTCGGCGGGGATGGTGATGGCGCCGGGGATCGTCGCGGCGACAGCCTCGATCGGCTCGACCCGGCGCCCGATCAGCGTCAGGCGCGCGCCCTCTTCGGTCAGGGCCCGGGCGATCGCCGCACCGATGCCGGACCCGCCGCCGGTGACGACCGCATGGACATCCTTCAGGCGCATGGCATCAGCTCCCGAGCGCCGCGCCGGCCTCGGCGGCGCGTTGCAGGTTGCGGGCGAGCTGGCTCATCCCGCCCAGATATTGCGGCGGCACGCGCACGCCGCGATAGCCGTGCTGCGCGGCGGCGCGCAGCGTCCACATCGGGTCGATCATGTGCGGCCGTCCGATTGCGACCAGGTCGGCGCGGCCGGCGGCGAGGATCGAATTGGCGTGGTCGGTCTCGAAGATATTGCCCACCGCCATGGTCGAGACGCGCGCCTCGTTGCGGATCCGGTCGGCAAAGGGCGTCTGGAACATGCGGCCATAGACCGGCTTGCACTCGACCCAGGTCTGGCCGGCCGAGACGTCGATCAGGTCGGCGCCCGCTTCGTCAAAGGCGCGGGCGATCGCCACCGCTTCGTTGGGCGTGACGCCCTGGTCGCCCATCCAGTCGGTCGCCGAGATGCGGACCGACATCGGCCGTTCGGCGGGCCAGGCGGCGCGCATCGCCGCGAACACTTCGAGCGGATAGCGCAGGCGGTTCGCCAGGCTGCCGCCATAGTCGTCGGTGCGAGTGTTCTGGAGCGGCGTGATGAAGCTGGAGAGCAGATAGCCGTGCGCGGCGTGCAGCTCGATCATGTCGAAGCCGGCTTCCGCCGCCATGCGCGCCGCCGCGACGAACTGGTCGCGCACTTCGTCCATGTCGGCGCGGGTCATCGGGCGCGGCGCGGCGTTGTCGGCGCTCCACGGCACGTCGGAGGCGGCGATCAGTGGCCAATTGCCCTCGGGCAGGGGCTGGTCCATCCCCTCCCAGCCGATCCTGGTCGAGCCCTTGGCGCCCGAATGGCCGAGCTGGAGGCAGATCTTCGCGCCGCTGTGCGCATGGACGAAATCGGTGATGCGCCGCCAGGCCGCGACATGCCCGGGAGCGTACATGCCCGGGCAGCCGGGCGTGATCCGGCCCTCGGGCGAGACGCAGGTCATCTCGGTATAGATCAGGCCGGCGCCGCCCTGGGCGCGGGTGCCGTAATGGACGAGATGGAAGTCGTTCGGCGTGCCGTCGACGGCCGAATACATGGCCATGGGCGAAACCACGATACGATTCGCCAGCGGCATTTCGCGCAATCTGTACGGTGCGAACATCGGCGGGACCGGTTGCGCGCGCTTTCCGCCCGGCGACTGCGCCTGGAACCAGCTTTCGACCCCTTCCAGCCAGTTCCGGTCGCGCAGGCGGAGATTCTCGTGGCTGACCCGCTGCGAGCGCGTGAGCAGCGAATAGGCGAACTGGATCGGCGCGAATGGCAGATAGCGGTCGAGCGTCTCGAACCATTCGGTCGAGTTGCGCGCGCTGTTCTGCAGCTTGAGCACCTCGACATTGCGCTCGGCCTGATATTCCGCCAGCGCCTGGGCGCGGCCGAGCCCGGGGCGGTTGAGCACCTCGGCCAGCTTGATCGCGTCCTCCAGCGCCAGCTTGGTGCCCGACCCGATCGAGAAATGCGCGGTGTGCGCCGCGTCGCCGAGCAGGACGAACTTGTCGTGCGACCAGCGGCCGGTGACGATCCGGCGGAAGTTCAGCCAGGCCTGGGGCCCGGGCAGATGCGTGGCGTTGGACATCAGGCCATGGCCGTCCAGATGCCGGGCGAAGATCCGCTCGCACAGCGCGATCGCCGCGGGCTGGTCCATCGCGTCGAGGCCCAGGCCGTGCCAGGTCGCCGGATCCATCTCGACGATGAAGGTCGAGAGATCGTCGTCGAAGCGATAGGCATGGGCCCAGACCCAGCCCGCCGCGGTCTCCTCGAAGGCGAAGGTGAAGGCGTCGAACACCTTGCCGGTGCCGAACCAGAAGAACTTGTTCCTGCGCACCTGGATGTCGACGTCGAAATGCTCGGCATGCGCATTGCGGATGCGGCTGTTGGCGCCGTCGGCGGCGATGACGAGATCATAGTCCGCCCAGTCGGCCAGGTCCGGCCCCGCCTCGTGCCGGAAATGCAGCACCACGCCCAGCTCGCGGGCCCGCGCCTGGAGGATCGCCAGCAGCCGCTTGCGGCCGATGCCGATAAAGCCGTGCCCCGACGAGCGGATGCGCTCGCCATGGATATGCACGTCGATATCGTCCCAATGCGCGAACTCGCCGCGGATCGTCTCGCCGCTGACGGGATCGTTCGCCATCAGATTCTCGACCGTCTGGTCCGAGAAGACGACGCCCCAGCCGAACGTGTCGTCGGGCCGGTTGCGCTCGAACACATGAATCTCATGGCCCGCATCGCGCACTTTCATCGAGATGGCGAAATAGAGGCCAGCCGGCCCGCCGCCCACGCATGCGATCTTCATCGAGCAGAACTCCCTCGCGGCGACTCCGTCCGTGTCACCTAACGCCCGGATCCTAGATATTTCAAGCCTAAAATTTCAAGCTTGAAATATCATATATCACGCAATTATTCACAGGTAATCGAGTCGTGGGAGGTCTAGGGATGAAGTGGCCGGCACAGCGCCTGACGGGCGGATCGAAGAAGAGCTTCGGCATGTACGACGAAGCGGCGAAGCTGGACGCGGCGGGCGTGGACCTGATCCACCTCGAATTCGGCCGCCCGCATGCGGACACGCCCGCGCACATCAAGGAAGCGGCCAAGGCGGCGCTCGACGCGGGCATCGTCCATTATGGCGATTTCCGCGGCACGCTCTCCTTCCGCCGGGCGCTGGCGGAGAAGCTCGCCGCGTTCAACGGCCTGGACTATGGCGTCGACGAGGTGCTGGTGTGCAACGGGCTCACCCATGCTTCCTTCGCCGCCTTCATGGCCGCGATCGATCCCGGCGACGAAGTGATCCTGCTCGATCCCTATTACCCCCAGCATATCGGCAAGACCGAGCTGGCCGGCGGCAAGGTGGTGATCGCCGATCTCGACAAGGCGGACAATTTCGCGATCTCAAGGGAGAGGATCGCCGCGAAGATCACCGATCGCACGCGGATGATCGTGCTGGTCAACCCGGCCAACCCCACCGGCCGAGTCTATAGCCGCGCGGAACTCCAGCACGTCGCCGACCTGGCGATCGAGCACGACCTGCTGGTGCTCTCCGACGAGGTCTATGAATATATCACCTATGGCAGGGCCGAGCATGTCAGCATCGCCAGCCTGCCTGGCATGCGCGACCGGACCATCACCTGCTTCGCCTTCACCAAGGCCTATTCGATGGACGGCTGGCGGATCGGCTATCTGACCGCCGATGCGAAGCTGATGCCCGCGATCCTGCGCATCACCATGACCGATGTGACGCACGTCAACGTCTTCATCCAGGAAGGTGCCCGCGCCGCCGTGGAGGGGCCGCAGGACGCGATGCTGGCGATGGTCGAGGCCGATCGCCGCAAGCGCGACATCGTCGTCCAGGCGCTCAACCAGATGCCGGGCGTCAGCTGCGCCGAGCCGGAAGGGACGATCTATGCCTTTCCGGACATCAGCGGCACCGGGCGCTCCTCGCAGGACCTCGCCATGGCGATCCTGAAGGAAGCGCATGTCGTGGTCGAATCGGGAAGCTTCTACGGCCCGGGCGGGGAGGGGCATCTGCGCGTCTGCTTCGGATCGGAATCCGAGGCGCGGGTGGCCGAGGCGATGGAGCGGCTGGGGCGGTTCTTCAACGCGCTCTGAAGGGCGCGGGCGGTTGCATTCCTCCGTCGTCGCCCCGGCGCGGGGCCGGAGCGACGAAGAGCGGTGAGAGCTTCAACTCGACGAATTGGGGAGAAATGGGATGAAGAGGCGTCTGGGTCTTGCTGCCGTGCTGCTGGCGTTGCCGGCGCTTCCGATCCCGTTGGCGGCGCCCGCACGCGCCCAGGCTCAGGCCGCACCGCAGGGCTATGACGCGCTGGTCGCGCTCTACCAGGAGTTTCGCGCCTTCGTGCCGCCGCCGATGGTGCGGGGCGTGCCCGATTATTCGCCCGAGACGATGGCGCGCCATTATGCCGGGCTCCAGCGCTTCGAGGCGCGGCTGGCGGCGATCGACGACAGCGCCTGGCCGATCCCGCGGCGCGTCGACTACATGGTGGTGCTCGCCGAGATGCGCGGGCTGGAGTTCCAGCACCGGGTGACGCAGCCCTGGAAGCGCGATCCGGCCTTCTACAGCACCACCAATCTCGGCTTCGGGCCCAAGATGCACGGCGCCATCGCGATCCCGGCGCTGCCGGTCGCGAAGGACGCGGCCGCGGCGCTGGCCGCCCGGCTGAACGCGGTGCCCGGGGCGCTGCGCCAGGCCCGGGCGAACCTCACCGATGCGCGCGGCGACCTTGCCCGGCTGGCGATCGTGCAGAAGCAGGTGGAAGTGAACGTCTATGGCGCGCTGGCGGCGGAAGCGGCGAAGCGCCAGCCTCTGCTCGTCGCCCCGGCGAAGCGCGCCCAGGCCGCCGCCGCCGCGTTCAAAGCGTGGCTGGAGGGCATCGAGGCCGGGCTTCCCGCGCATGGCGGGGTGGGGGCGGAGAATTACGCCTGGTATCTCAGGCACGTGCTGCTGCTGCCCTATACGCCGGAGGAGATCCGGGTGATCGGCGAGCGCGAATATCAGCGCCAGCTGGCCTTTCTGAAGATCGAGGAGCATCGCGACCGGGCCATTCCGATGCCCGAGCCGGTCAAGACCCGCGCCGAGTTCGACGCCAAGCGCAAGGCGGAGGACGAGGACCTGCTCAGGTTCCTGCGCGACGGCCAATGGGTGACGGTCCCGGACTATGTGAAGCATGATCCGGAGGAGGGGCCGTACCAGTTCCCCTTCGAGAAGGATCCGTCCAGGCCGGGCCTGTTCGATGCGCCGCAGCATCTCCATTTCTTCTTCCAGGCCGAGTTCCGCGACGGGCGGCCGCTGCGCGCGCACAACCTGCCCGGCCATGCCTTTGACGAACTTCAGGCGGCGCGCGACACGCGCCCGGTGCGCGGCCAGCCGCGGCTGTTCTTCGTCAACGGCCTGCGCAACGAAGGCTGGGCCTTTTACCTCGAGGAATTCCTGATCCAGTCGGGCATGCTGGCGGACCGGCCCAAGGCGCGCGAGATCGACTATATCCTGGGCGCCAAGCGCGCGGCGCGCATCCTGCCCGAGCTGAAGATGCAGGCGAACGAATGGACCTGGAAACAGGCCAATGCCTCGCTGGTCTCGCGCACGCCCAAATGGATGCAGCCGGGCGATGCCGTCGCGCAGTTCGACATCGAGCTGTACCTGCGCCAGCCGGGCTATGGCATCGGCTATTACATGGGCAAGGTCGAGCTGGAGAAGCTGCTGGCCGATGTGGCGATGCGCGAAGGCGAGGGGTTCGACATCAAGACGTTCCACGATCGCTTCCGCGCGGCGGGCTCGATCCCGATCTCGCTGATCCGCTGGGAGCTGACGGGAAGCGACGACGAGATCCGCACGATGCGATGAGGCATGGGCGGGCTGTCCGGGCTTCGTGCCCGTATTCCGCCCGGCCATCGCCGCCTTCGCGGGGATGACGGCTATTGGGATCTCGTCAATGTGATCCGCCGGGGGCTGCTCGATCGGCTTGACGGAGCTGCCCAGGGCGCGCCTCATGCCCTGGACAGCCCCCATGCGATCAGAAGCGGATGCGGGCGCTCAGGCTGGCGCGATGGTCCGTGGTGCGCTTGCCGAACTCGCCGTCATAGCCGAGCCGCAGCGACAGGTTCTCGTTGCCCACCACCCGCAGCTCCGCGCCGACATGCGCGGCCTGGCGATCCATCAGCGTCGTGATCGTCGCCGGCGCGGCCGAGGCGTTGCCGCCGAGCAGGCGGAACGGCGCCGCGATCCGGTCGGTGGTGTTGAACACGCCGCCGCCGGTGATCGCGAAGGTCGCGCTGGTCGGGCCGCTGCCGGCGAGCCGCACGCCCAGGCTCAGCTCGGGCGCGACGGTGCCGATCCACTGGGTGTGCGAGAGGCTCTCGACGCCCAGGCCCTCGAGCCCGTGCTCGGTGAAGCCGCCCTGGCGCAGCGCGGTGACGAAGCCGCGCACCGCCGGCCGCGCGAACACCATGCCCTGGCCGAGCACCCAGGCCGCCTCGGCGCTGCCCTGGAAATAGCCGGTGCCCTGGTTGCCCACGCCCTGGCGCGTGTCGAAGATGCTCACGCCGCGGCGCAGCTCGGTCCATTGCCAGCCGCCGCTCACCGAGGCGGCGAACTGCGCGCCGCTCGCACCCGCATAGCGCGCGCCGATACCGGCATGGACACCGTTGCCGTCCGAATTGGCGCGCAGCCCGTCGATCCTGGCATTGCCGAGGCTGTCATAGCCGATCGCGCCGCCGATCATCCAGTCGCCGCCCAGCGGCTTCTCGAAGCCGGCGCGGAAGCGGCCGTCGGTATCGCCGCGGACGCTGGCATGCTCGCCGTCGCCGCTGCGCTTGAAGACATGGCCGCCGGCCTGGCTCCACGCGCAGCCATCGCCCGCCGGGCCGGCGAGCGTGCCGCAGCCGAACAGGTTGGACGAGAAGTCGCGCGCCGCGCCGAACTGGGTGAGCGAGGCGATCAGATAGGGCTCGGGGTTCAGCTGGTCGAAGATCGCGCGATACTGGGCCTCGCCGCCGGCCTGGATGTTGCCGAGCAGGGCCAGCAGGCGGCCGATCCCGGCCGAGCTGCCCGCCGTCACCGCGCGGTCCATATAGGCGCCGAGCGCGCGCTCGTTGCCGTTGAGGAAGGGCTGGCCGAAATTGGTGTCGAAGGCGAGCTGGATGCCGGCGCTGTTGGCGAGCACGCGATAGTCGACCGCCAGCGTGTCGCGGATGACGAGCCCGTTGTTGGTCGCCGTGCCCGCCGTGGCGAACAGGGTGACCGGGTTCTTGTCCTGCATCCAGGTGAGGATCACGTCGCCGGTGCCGGCCACGCTGGTGTTGCCGCTCACATTGACGCGGTCCGACGCATAGGGGCCGAAGGCGACGTCGAACGCCAGGTGGCCGGTGGCGCTCTGGGTGAAGTCGCCGTCGAGATCGACCGTGTTGATGACGCGGGCGCCGTAGAGCAGGTTGGTCGCGGGGGTGCCAACGCCGTCCAGATTGGCGAAGCTGGCGCCGTGCAGCAGGTCGATCGGAGTGCGGCTGGCGGCAAGGCCCATCTGGAAGTCGCCCGCATTGGCGAAGCTCCCGCTCGAGCCGGCGCCGTCGCGCAGGTCGATCCGGCTGAAGGCGATGAAGACGCCGCTGGCGTTGTTGACCAGGGCGTTGGTTCCGCTGCCCAGGTCGACATTGCCGATGATCGTGCCGCTGTTCTCCACCCGGTCGTTGCCCGCGCCGGTGTCGATCGCGAGGCCGGAGACCGCGCTGATCGAGCCGGAGGTGAGCTGGATCAGGTTGGCCGCGCCGCCGGCCAGGCGGATGCCGGCGCCGGTGCCGGCGCCGCCGCGCACCAGGTTGTTGGCGGTGACGCGGATATTGCCCGTGCCGGTGCTGCCCTGGCTCTGGGCGAAGATGCCGGTCGAGTTCAGGCCGGCGGCGAAGACCGAGCCGGAGAGGCGCAGGTCGATCGCGCCGCCCGCGCCGGTGCCGGTGCCGTTGCCGGCGAAGATCCCCTCGACCCAGCCGCCGCCGCCGCCGAGCGACTGCGCGACCACGCCGATGGAATTGGCGCCGAGCACCGTGATGTTGCCGGTCTGGTCGAAGCGGATGGCGCCGCCATTGCCGGTATTGCCCGGGTTGAAGGCGATGCTGGCGGAATCGATTGCGCCCAGCACCGCGCCGCCGCCGCCGCCGATCGACTGGAGGAACACGCCATGCGCATGGTTGCCGGCGGTCTGGACCGCGCCGTTGTTCGACACGGTGACGCTGCCGCCATTGCCGCTCGCGCCGCCGCTGCCGCCCAGGGTGACGCTGGCGCTGCCGCCGGTGAGGCGCACCTCGCCGCCGCCCGCGCCGATCGACTGGACGACCAGCGCCGGCGAATAGTCGCCCAGCGTGGCGAAGCCGCCGGCATAGGCGAGGGTGACGGTGCCGCCGTCGAGCCCGGCGCCGCCATTGGCGCCGAGCGCGATGGCGGTCGGCGGAACCGCGGGCGGCGCGGCCGCCAGCGGATCCGCGCCGGCGCCCGCCAGCCAATAGGCCAGCGCGCGCTGGCTCTGGGGGGCGAGCCCCGCGCTGGGGCCGGTGCCGGGCGCGGTGGCGTCGACATCGAGCACGCTGGGCGCGGCCGCCGTGGCGCCCGTGCCCAGGGCGATCTCGACGATCGCCGAGCCGCCGCCGCCGCCGATCGACTGGACGATCGCGCCGGGCGCGAACTTGCCGGTGGTGCTGATCGCGCCGGTCATGCCGCGCTGGATCGCGCCGCCCGAGGCGCCGGTGGTGCCGTCGGCGCCGAGCGTGACCGAGGCGCCGGCGAAGAAGGACGCGAGCTCGGCGGTCACGTCGATGATGCCCCGGCCGCCGCCGCCGCCGATCGACTGGGCCAGCGCGCCCGCCGCGCCGTCGCCATTGGTGGTGACGCTGCCCGCATGGCTGCCGGTGATGTCGCCGCCGTCATTGTCGGCGCCGCCCAGGCCGCCCAGCGCCAGCCGGACGCCGACGGGCGCCTGGGGGTCGGTGACGGTCGGGTCGCGGAGCGCGACGATGTCGAGGTCGATGTCGATCGTGCCGCCGCCGCCGCCGATCGCCTGGTTGCTGATGCCGACGCCGTTGCGCCCGCCCGCGCCGATCGTGCCGTTCGAATTCACCGTCACCTTGCCGGCGTTCATGCCGGAAGCGCCGTCGGCGCCCGCGCGGGCGACGACCAGCGGGTTGGGCCGCTCGGTATTGCCGTGCGGGCCGACCACGGGCAGGCCCGGCAGGCCGGTGATGCCGCTGAAGTCGAGGCCCAGCGTGCCGCCGCCGCCATTGATGCTCTCCGCGACGATCGCCTGCGAGCCCGCGCCGAGCACGGTGATGTCGCCGGTCTGGTTGACCGTGACCGCGCCGCCGGTGCCGCCGGTGCCGCCGCCGGTGAGGCCGACGATCAGCGCGATCTCGTTGGACAGGGTTAGGCTGGCCGGCTCCGGGGTGAGCGCCGCGCCCAGCCCGGCATTGCCGCCGCCGCCGCCGATGCTCTGCGCCACGATGCCGTTCGCCTTGGCGCCGCGGGTGAGGATCGAGCCGCTGTTGGTCACGGTGACCGCGCCGCCATTGCCGCCATTGCCGCCCACGCCGCCGATCGCGATCAGCGGCGCCGAGGTCGGCGCGCCGATCAGCAGGCTGCCGGTGAGCGCCATCCCGCCATTGCCGCCGCCGCCGCCGATCGACTGGGCGAGGATGCCGTGCGCGCCTTCGCCCCTGGTCTCGATCGTGCCGGCATTGGTCACCTCGACCACGCCGCCGATATTGCCGCTGCCGCCGACCGCGCCGAAATTGAAGCCGAAGGCGACGCTGTCCTTGCCCGACGAGACGCCGGTCAGCGCCAGGATGGTCGAGCTGTTGCCGCCGCCGCCGCCCAGCGACTGGGCGAAGATGCCATAGGCGCCCTTGCCCTCGGTGAGGATGTCGCCCGAATTGGCGCCGCCGGTGTCGCGGTTCACCACGGTGACCTTGCCGCCCGCGCCGCCGCTGCCGCCATTGCCGCCGATGGTGACGCGCGCGCTGTGCGTCTGCTTGTCCGCCCCGGTGGCGCCCACCGCGAGCTGGAGCACCAGCCCCGCATCGCCGCCGCCGCCGCCGATCGAATTGGCGCTGATGCCCGCGGCATCCTCGCCCTTGGTCCAGATCAGCCCCTCATTGGTGACCGAGACGTCGCCCGCCTTCTCGCCCGTGCCGCCGGCGCCGCCGACATTGACGTTGATCGAGTTGTTGGCGCTCTTGCCCTGGGCGCGGAAGTCGATGACCGCGCCGCCGATGCCGCCGCCGCCGCCGATCGACTGGGCGCGGATGCCGAAGGCGCGCGCGCCGCTGGTGGCGATCACGCCGGTGTTGGTCACCGTCACCGTGTCGCCGATGCCCGCGGTGCCGCCCGAGCCGCCCACCGCGATGCCCATGGTGTTCGAAGTGTTGCCGCTGCCCTTATATTGCAGCGCGACGCTCGCCGCGAAGCCGCCGGTGCCGCCGCCGCCGCCGATGCTCTGGGCGAGGATGCCGTCCGCATCGTCGCCGCCGGTGACGATCCGCGCGCTGTTGCCGACATCGACGGTCGAGCTCTTCGAGCCGACGCCGCCGGTGCCGCCCACCGCGACCGTGAGCGCCGCCGTGGTGTTGACCATCACGCCGGTGCCGCTGCCGCCCGCGCCGCCCGACCCGCCGATGCTCTGCGCCCAGATGCCGCGCGATTCGACGCCGCGCGTGGTGAGGTTCGCCGCGTTGACGACCGAGACCGCGCCGCCGGTCGCCCCGACGCCGCCGTCCAGGCCGACGCCGACGCTGCCGGCGAAGCTCTGCGCCGAGCTGCCGCTGCCGGTGCCCACGGTGCCGCCGATCTTGAACGAGCCGCTGTTGCCGCCGCCGCCGCCGACCGACTGGGCGAAGATCGCCGAGGAATAGCCGCCGCTGGTGTCGATCGCGCCCGCGGCGTTCACCGTCACTTCGCCGCCGGTGCCGCCGGTGCCGCCCGACTGGCCGAGGCTCAGCGCGAACTGGTTCTTCGCGCCCGGCACCAGGCCGAAATCGAACGAGGCATTGCCGCCGCCGCCCCCGATCGACTGGGCATGGATGCCGATCGAACGCTCGCCGGTGGTGACGATCGCGCCGTCATGATCCACTTCGACATCGCCGGCCTCGCCGCCGATGCCGCCGCGCCCGCCGATGCTCAGGTTGAGCTGGTTGGCGTCGCGGGTATAGCCGCCGGCCAGGTTGAAGGTGCCGTTGCCGCCGCCCTTGCTGATCGACTGGGCGAGGATGCCGTCGCTCAGCGCGCCGCTGGTGCCGATATCGCCGCGGTGCCGCAGCGTGACGTCGCCGCCCGCGCCCGCGTCGCCGCCCGAGCCGCCGACATTGACCACCGCCGCGAACGGGCTGTTGCCCGCCGGCGCCAGCGTGACGTCGAGCACCAGGTTGAACCCGGCATTGCCGCCGCCGCCGCCGATCGACTGCACGGTCATCCCGTTCGATTCGTCGCCGAAAGTGCGGATGAGGCCGGGCGTCGCGGTCTCGACGCCGCCGACCATGGTATAGCCGCGCGTCACCGTCACGTCGCCGGCATTGCCGCCCGCGCCGCCGGTGCCGCCGATGCCGAGCGCGATCGGCGCGCCCTGGCGCGAGACCGCGCCGGCCACGTCGATGCCGCCCTGGCCGCCGCCGCCGCCCACCGACTGGACGAGGATGCCCGTCGCCTTGCCGACATAGTCGGTCGCCGAAAGCGTGACCGCGCCGCCGGCGCCGCTGGTCACCTTGGTGTTGACCAGCACATTGCCGTTGCTGGTGAAGGTGACGTCGCCCGCATCGGCGCCGGTGCCGCCGGTGCCGCCCAGGCCGGCGGCGAGCGCGACGCCGGTGAGCTTCGACTTGCCGGCGCCGGCATTGTTCAGCGCCGCCGAGACGTTGAGCCCGCCATCGCCGCCGCCGCCCGCGACCGACTGGACGATGATGCCGGCGGCCTCATAGCCGTCGACCATCACCTGGCCGTTCTGGGTGGCGATCACGTCGCCGCTGGCATTGCCCGCGCCGCCGAAGCCGCCGATGCCGAAGACGAGCGTCGGCTCGGTCGCGGTCGTGTCGGCGGTGATCCCGCCGGAGATGTTGATGCCGCCGGTGCCGCCGCCGCCGCCGACCGACTGGACGAGCAGGCCGCGCGCGCTGGTGCCCTGGGCGAACAGGTCGGCATCGACATTGGCGGTCACCTTGCGGCCCAGGCCGCCATCGCCGCCGAAGCCGCCGATCCCGACGGTGAGCTGGCCGTCGAGCGAGATCCCGCCCGAGACGTTGATCCCGCCGATGCCGCCGCTGCCGCCGAGCGACTGGGCGATCACCGCCGAGCGCTCGTCGCCCGAAGCGACGACCTGCACGCGGTCGGCGCCCGGCGCCTTCACGCTCAGCTCGACCGTGCCGGCATTGCCGCCATCGCCGCCGAAACCGCCGATGCCCAGCGCGGCGACGCGGCTCGCGCTGCTCGAGCCGGGCGAGGTGAGGGCGATCTGGCCGGTGACGTTGAGCCCGCCCTGGCCGCCGCCGCCGCCCACGCTCTGCGCGATCACGCCGTTCGAGCCGTTCGCGATGGTGCGATAGGCGGGGAAGCTGAAGTCGAAACCAAGGAAGTTGATCGTCTGCGCCGCGTGCGCGACCACGCCGCCATTGCCGGTCGCGAGCACATTGCCGGTCACCCGCGCGGTGACGTTGCCCGCTTCGCCGCCGCCGCCGCCGAAGCCGCCCAGGCCGAAGCCGAACGAGCCGGTGCTGCCGCTGGTGCTGCCGGAGATGCCGCCGGCCACGTCGATGCCGCCGCGGCCGCCGCCGCCGCCGATGCTCTGCGCGACGACGCCGTCGGAATCGGCGCCGCCGGTCACGGTGTTTCCGGTGCGGGTCAGCTCGACGTCGCCGGCCTTGCCGCCGTCGCCGCCAAAGCCGCCGATGCCGATCGAGGCGGTGCCCGCGGTGCCGGTGGAGAGGGCGATCGCGCCGGATACGTTGATCCCGCCCGCGCCGCCGCCGCCCGCGATGCTCTGCGCCACCACGCCGGCCGAATCGCTGCCCCGGGTCCGATAGTCGCCGGCCACGCTGGCGGTGACCTTCTGGCTGATGCCGCCGTCGCCGCCAAAGCCGCCAATGCCGATCGCGGCGCCGATGGAAGTGTTGTTGCCCGCCGAGATCGAGAGCGAGCCGGTGACGTTGAACGCGCCGTTGCCGCCGCCGCCGCCCAGGCTCTGGATCAGCGCGCCGGCCGATTCCGCGCCGCTGGTCGCGACATTGCCCGAAAGCGTGGCGTCGACCGTGGCCGCGTCGCCGCCATTGCCGCCAAAGCCGCCGATGCCGACACCGAGCGTGCCGGTGCCGCCGCTGGAAAGGGCGATGCTGCCGGTGACGTTGAACCCGCCATTGCCGCCGCCGCCGCCGGCCGACTGGATCAGGATCGCGCCGCTGCGCGCGCCGAGCGTCCCGACATCGCCGGTGAGCGCGGCGGTAACTGCCTTGGCATTGCCGCCGCTGTCGCCAAAGCCGCCGACGCCCACGCCCAGCGTGCCCGAGCTGCCATTGCCGGCGCTGAGGCTGAGGCCGCCGGTGACGTTGAACGCGCCGTTGCCGCCGCTGCCGCCCAGGCTCTGCACGGTCAGGCCCAGCGAATCGTCGCCCCTGGTGCCGATGTCGCTGGTCAGGGTCGCGTCGACCGTGCCCGCGTCGCCGCCCGCGCCGCCGAACCCGCCGACGCCGACCAGCACGTTGCCGGTGAGCTCCTTCGAGACCGCGATGCCGCCCGAGACGTTGAACCCGCCATTGCCGCCGCCGCCGCCGACCGACTGGATCAGCGCGCCGCCCGAGCGCGCGCCGCGCGTGGCGACGTCGCCGTTGATGTTGGCGATCACGGCTTCGGCATTGCCCGCGGTGGCGCCGGCGCCGCCGATGCCCACGCCGATATTGCCGGCGCCGCTCTTCGATCCGGCGATGCCGCCGGTGACGTTGAACGCGCCGTTGCCGCCGCCGCCGCCCAGGCTCTGCGCGACGATGCCGCGCGCGTCGTCGCCTTCGGTGGAGACCGCGACCAGCGTATCGGCGGTGTCGGCAACGCCCTGGTTGACGTTGAGCGTGACGGCCTTGCCGTCGCCGCCGCTGCCGCCCGCGCCGCCCAGGCCGATGCCGAGCGTGCCGGCCCCGTCCTTGGCCACCGCGATGCCGCCCGAGACGTTGAACGCGCCCGCGCCGCCGCCGCCGCCCACGCTCTGCGCCAGGATGCCGTCGCTCTCGTCGCCTGCGGTCGCGGTGGTGCCGGTGACGGTGAGGGTGACCTTGCCGGCGTCGCCGCCCGATCCGCCCGATCCGCCGATGCCGACATTGATCGCGCCGGCGACGGTGCCCGAGATGCCGATGCCGCCGGAGACGTTGAACCCGCCGGTGCCGCCGCCGCCGCCCAGGCTCTGCGCGGTGATCGCGGTCGACTGGTCGCCGAGCGTGACGACATTGCCGGTCACCGTCGCGCCGACGCGCATGGCGCCGCCGCCGCCGCCGCCCGAGCCGCCCAGGCCGACCGAGAGCGCGCCCGCCGCGGTGCCGCCGAAGCTCACCCCGCCCGAAACGTTGAAGCCGCCCGCGCCGCCGCCGCCGCCGGCGCTCTGCGCGAGGAAGCCGCCCGACTGGTTGCCTTCGGTCAGGATCGAGACCGCGCTCGCATCGACTTCGCCGCCATTGCCGGCGCCGCCGCCGGAGCCGCCCAGGCCGATATTGACCGCCGCGCCATAGCTGCCCGATCCGCCGATGCTGCCCGAGACGTTGAACCCGCCGACGCCGCCGCCGCCGCCGTTCGACTGGACCACCACGCCGCGCGACTGGTCGCCGAGCGTGTGGACGGCGGCGAGCGCGCTGCCCGTCGCATGCAACGCATTGCCGCCGGTGCCGCCCGCGCCGCCCAGGCCGACGGACAGGCCGCCGCCAAAGGTCGCGCTGCCCGCGATCGAGCCGGAGATGTTGAATCCGCCCGCGCCGCCGCCGCCGCCCAGGCTCTGGACGAGCAGGCCGTCGGACTGGTCGCCCGAGGTGTAGATCGTGCCCGCCGCGGTGCCGGTGACCTCGCCGCCGCGGCCGCCGCCCGCGCCCGCGCCGCCCAGGCCGACCGAGATGCCGCCGGCATAGTTGCCGCTGCCCGAGATCGAGCCCGCGATGTTGAACCCGCCATTGCCGCCGCCGCCGCCGGCCGACTGGATCAGCACGCCGGTCGCGCGGTCGCCCGTGGTCTGGACGTTGCCGCCGACGCGGCCGGTCACCTTGCCGCCGTCGCCGCCGCCGCCGCCCGCGCCGCCGATGCCCACCGCGACGCCCACGCTGGTGGTGCCCGCGAAGCTCACCGCGCCCGAGACGTTGAAGCCGCCCGAGCCGCCGGCGCCGCCGACCGACTGGATCACCGCGCCGCCGGCATCGTCGCCGCCGGTGGAGATGGTGCCGTCGAAATCGGTATCGACCACGCCGCCATTGCCGGCATTGGCGCCCTTGCCGCCGATGCCGACCGCGAAGGAGACCGCGCCGCCGCCGCCCGCCGCGATCGCCGCCGAGACGTTGAACCCGCCATTGCCGCCGCCGCCGCCCACCGACTGGGTGAGCAGGCCGGTCGAGAAGTCGCCATCGGTCTGGATCGCGCCGCCCGACCTGACTTCGACCAGGCCGCCATTGCCGCCGCTGCCGCCCGATCCGCCGATGCCGAGCGAGACCGATGCGCCCAGCGCCGGGCCCGCCGCCGCCGCGACCGAGACGGTGAAGCCGCCGGCGCCGCCGCCGCCGCCCACCGACTGGGCGAGGATGCCCTGCGCATTGTCGCCGGTGGTGAGGATCACCGCGTCGCCGTCCAGCGTGACATGGCCGCCGGTGCCGCCGGTGCCGCCGCTGCCGCCGATCGCCACGCTGGCGCCGCCGAAGAAGCCGCCGGTCGCCTGGACTGCGAAGCCGCCATTGCCGCCGCCGCCGCCGATCGACTGGAGCTGGATGCCGCGCGAGCGATCGCCGCTGGTCGCGATGAACGGATCGAGCTGGGTGGGCACGCCGCCGACCATCACCGAGCGGGGCGTGAGGTTGACGTCGACGATGCCGCCATTGCCGCCGGCCGAGCCGGCGCCGCCGATCGCGACGCCGACGAATGCGCTCAGCGACGCGCTGGCGCCGCCATTGCCGCCGCCGCCGCCGATCGACTGGGCAAAGATGCCGTTCGAATCATTGCCGCCGGTGCCGATATTGCCGCTGTGGTTGACGGTGACGAGGCCGGCATTGCCGCCGCTCGCGCCCTTGCCGCCGATGGTGAGCAGCACGCCGCCGGTGGTGCCGCCGTCGCCGCCGCCGCCGCCCACCGACTGGGCGAAGATCGCCGTGGCGTTGTTGCGCAGCGTGGTGACGCTGCCGGTGTTGGTGATGGTCACCGTGCCGCCGGTGCTCGCCGCCGAGCCGTTGCCGCCGATGGTGACCAGGCCGCCGCTGTCGCCGCCCTTGCCGCCGCCGCCGCCCACCGACTGGGCGAAGATGCCGCGCGCGCCGTCGCCTTCGGTGCGGACGGTGCCGGCATTGCCGACCGTGACCGTGCCGCCATTGCCGCCGGTGCCCCCGGTCCCGCCGAGCGCGACCACGCCGCCGGAGCCCGAGCCGGCGCCGCCGCCGCCGCCCACCGATTGGACGAACACCGCGTCGGCGCCCTTGCCGGTGGTGACGACGCTGCCGGTCGCGGTGATGCTGGCCGAGGCGCTGCCCGCCAGGCCGCCGCCGGTGCCGCTGCCGCCGATCGAGACGAGGCCGCCCGTGCCCTCGGCCGAGCCGCCGCCGCCGCCCACGGACTGGACGAACACGCCGCGCGCGTCGACGCCGCCGGTGCGGACCGCGCCGCCGATGGTGGCGCTCGCCGCGCCGCCGGTGCCGCCGGACCCGCCCTTGCCGCCGACCGCGACCGCGCCGCCCGAGGCGCCGCCCGCGCCGCCGCCGCCGCCCACCGATTCGACGAACACGCCATGCGCGTTGGCGCCGCCGGTGGTGACGGTCGCGCCCGCCTCGACCAGGGCCGAGGCGCTCCCGCCATTGCCGGCGGTGCTGCCGTCCGATCCGAAGGCGACCAGGCCGCCCGAGCCGCCCGCCGAGCCGCCGCCGCCGCCGATCGACTGGGCGAAGACGCCATAGGCGCCGCTGTTGATGGTGGTGACCTCGGCCCCGGCGCGCACGTTGATCGTCGCGCTGCCGCCATTGCCGCCATTGCCGGCGGTCCCGCCGAACGCGACGATCCCGCCGGTCCCGCCGACATTGCCGCCCGAGCCGCCGATCGACTGGGCCTGGATGCCCACCGCGTCCACGCCCTCGGTGCGGACGATGCCGCTATGCTCGACAGTGACGTTGCCGCCGTCGCCGCCCACGCTGCCGGCGCCCGGATTGCCGACGATGCCGTAACTGCCGCCGCTGGTGCCGGCATTGCCGCCCAGGCTCTGCGCCAGGATGCCGATCGCGCCGATATTGGTGGTCTGGATCTGGCCCGAATTGGTGACGGTGACCGTGCCGCCCTGCGCGGCGGGCCCCGAGGCGCCGCCGCCCGAGAAGAGATAGCCGGTGCCGCCCGCGCCGCCGCGCCCGGCGATGCTCTGCGCCAGGATGCCATAGCTGCGCACGCCCGAGGTGGCGATGGTCACGCTCGAGCTCAGGTCGACATTGCCGCCGCGGCCCGCGCCGCCGCCCGCGCCGCCGCGGACATTGCCCGCGCCGTCGCCGCCCTTGCCGCCATTGCCGCCGGCGCTGATCGCCGCGATGCCGGGAAGATTGTCCGAGATGGTGGTGATGTTGCCGTTGTTGGCGGGAGTCACGGTCGCGGTGATGTTCGGCCCATTGGCGCCGCCGCCGCCGGCCGAGGCGTTCGCGCCGATCGTGAAGCAGCCGCCGAATATGCAGATCTCGACGCCGGCGCCGAAGCTGCCATTGCCGCCGTTCGCGCCGCGCTGGACGTTCGAATATTGGTGGAGGTCGCCCGCCGCCGTCGGGAAGGTGAATCCCGAGCTCGTCGATCCGGTCGATCCGTTGCCCTGTGGCGGCGGCGCCGAGCCGACGCCCGCGCTCACATCGGTGACGATGGGGGTGGTGACCGTGCCGCCGCCGCTCTTGTCGAGCGTGACGCCGGTGACCCGGCCGGAGGTCAGCTGGACCGCGCTCACCGTGTAGGTGATGTTGGTATTGGTATCGGTGAAGGTCTGGCCGACGGTGTTGGCGAGCAGGATCGTGTTGTTCTGGTCGGTGCGGACCAGCGCGTCGTTGATCACTTCGACCACGCGCTCATTGGCGTCGGTGACCGGATTCAGCACCATGTCGCCGACATGCACCGGCGGTATCGCCGGCGGGGCGGGCATCGGCGCGGCCATCGCCTTGGCCAATGCCATGCGCGATACGCTGACATGGGCCGCGGCGGTGGTCGCCCAGGCGGCGGTGCCCATGGCGAGCAGCAGGCCGATGCGCTTCAGCTGCCGGGCGAGCGTCCCGAACAGCCTGCGGTCGGCCTGGCGCGGGCGGCGAGGGGCGCCGGCCCCGGCGATGCGGTCGCGCAACCGCTCGAGCGCGTGCGACAGCGCTGCCGATCGATCGGCGAGCAGGGAGAGGACAGCGCCGATCTCGGAAATGAAGTCCGATCGCTGCGCGCGGCTGAGCCGGTCGGCATCGACCGCGTCGCCCGTCGCGTCCACCAGCGCCGCGAGCCGCGCGAGCCGCACAGCATCCGTTCGCCGAACCATCGTAATTCCCCCGAAATACCTGTGAGTCGAGCTTGGATCATATCATGCTGAACAAGTAATTACCCTTAAGGGGATAGGGTTTCCGGAGCGGCACCTGTCCCGTATCCGTGCAGTCGGGGCGCGCCGGATCGGCCGGAATCCATCGCTTCGACCATCGGGCGGTGCGCGGTTATGTCCAATTTGTTTCCGCAATGGTCCATGAGGTCGGGCGCGAGGCGGTTATTGCTATCGGCTGCCGCACGGGGCGCCGCCTTCATCTGGGAAGCGTTCGCCCTGGCAAGCGGGAAGGGGGCTCCCCGCGCGGGCGGCTTCCTTTGGACTGTGTGCAACGGGGATTGCGGGGCGCGAGCCGCCGGCCGAACGGAAAAAATGCGGGGATCGGAAAAAAGTGCATTTTTCGGGTTGACGGGAATCGGTCGGGCACATAGATGGCGCCCTCCCGGCAGCGAGGCGCTCGCTTCTCTGCTCTGACCGGCCTCCGGTTGGGACGTTCTTAAATCGGTTGCGCTGCCCCGGCAGCGTCGGCTGTTTCCCTTTCAAGGGGTGCTCGTGGCGACGCTTCGGGCAGGAACGTGCTCTTTGACATAGTGATATAGATGAAGGGACATGTGGGCGGCGGCCCTGGGTTCTGACGGCTTCTAGGCGTTGGATACTCAGATAAAGTCAAGCCGTTCC
>NZ_JAPDIR010000021.1 GCF_029870595.1 Sphingomonas sp. CBMAI 2297 | reverse complement strand
GTCTATGGCCGCGCGCCCGACGCGAAGACGCTCGCCGAGCGGGGCCTGGCATGAGCGGCACGATCAACCTGGTCGAGCTGCGCGAAGGCGGCGCGCACGACCTCCAGAGCGTCGGCCGCATCATGCAGGAAGCGTTCGACCCCCGCTATGGCGAGGCCTGGACCAGCGCCCAGTGCCTCGGCATGCTCTCGCTCCCCGGCGTCTGGCTGGTGGTCGCCAGCATCGACGGGCAGGATGCCGGCTTCGCCCTCACCCGCGCCATCGCCGACGAAGCCGAGCTGCTGCTCCTCGCCACCCGCCCCGCCGCCCGCCGCCGCGGCGTTGCCGGCGCGCTGCTCCGCGCGGCGATCGAGGAAGCCCGCAACCGCGGCGTCACGCGCCTTCATCTCGAGGTCCGTTCAGGAAACGATGCCGTCTGGCTCTACCGTCACGAAGGCTTCGAAAAGGTCGGCGAGCGCAGAGACTATTATCGAGGACATGGCGGGCAGTTGTTCGATGCCCATACCTATGCTCGGGATCTGGAGTGAGACTTACAGATATCTGCAAATATGGTCTTGCGTTTGATCCGAAATGGTCCGATAGGGTGACGCCGGGCGACGAGTTATAGTCGTCTTCGCCGGGTCGAAAGGAAAAAGATGGAAACGCAAGCCGAGATTGATGAAACGCTGGTCACGCTGACGGCGGATATTGTTGCGGCGCATGTCAGCAACAATAGCGTGTCGGTCTCCGACCTTCCGACTCTCATCCAGAACGTGCATGGCGCGCTCTCGGGTCTTGGCCGCGTTGCCGCCGAGCCCGAAGTGAAGCAGGAGCCTGCCGTTTCCATTCGCGCCTCGGTGAAGCCCGACTATATCGTGTGCCTCGAGGACGGCAAGAAGCTCAAGATGCTGAAGCGTCACTTGATGACGCACTATCAGATGACGCCGGAGCAGTACCGCGCCAAGTGGAACCTGCCGGCCGATTATCCGATGGTCGCCCCGAATTATGCCGAGCAGCGCCGCAGCCTGGCCAAGAAGATCGGCCTGGGCACCAAGCGCCGCAAGCGCTGAGCCGCAACGCACCGAAACAGGATGGGCCGGTCCGGAACGCTCCGGGCCGGCCTTTTCGTTGCCCCCGCCTTTTCTCCGCCCCAGTCTTCCAACTTCGGCCCGCCCACGCTACATCGCGCCCATGGGCCGTAAGATCGATCTCGAAGCGCTCTGCCACGAGAAGGGGCTGCGCATCACCGAACAGCGCAAGGTGATTGCGCGCGTCCTCTCCGATGCGGAGGATCATCCCGATGTCGAGAAGGTCTATGAGCGCGCCTCGGCCATCGATCCGGGCATCTCGATCGCCACGGTCTATCGCACCGTGCGCCTGTTCGAGGAGGCCGGCATCCTCGACCGGCACGATTTCGGCGACGGCCGCGCCCGCTACGAGCCTTCGCCCGAAGCGCATCACGATCACCTGATCAACGTCGAGACGGGCGAAGTGATCGAGTTCGTCGATCCCGAGCTCGAGCAGCTGCAGAAGCAGATCGCCGAGCGGCTGGGCTTCCGCCTGGTCGATCACCGCATGGAGCTCTACGGCGTCGCGCTCGACCGCAAGAGCTGAGGTGCCGGGCACCGGCGAAACCCGGGGCCAGCGCGCCGCGCGCCGGCGCGAGGACGCGATCCAGGGCCATGGCACGCCGCTCACCCTGGCCGAGCGGTGCCGCATGGGATGGCGCGTGGCGATGCTCGCACTGGCGCTGCTGCTGCTCGTGCCGCTCCACTATCTCTTCCGCCTCGTCCGCGCGCCCTCGCCCTGGCCGCGCTATTTCCTCTCCTTCGCTGCCCGGATCTGCGGCGCGCGGATCAACCGCATCGGCACGCACCTGAAGCGCGACGTCTTCTACATCTCCAACCATCTGAGCTGGATCGACATATTGGCGCTGGGCGGGGCCAGCGGCACGGCCTTCATCGCCAAGGCCGAGATCCGGAGCTCACCCATTGTCGGCTGGCTCGCCGGGCTCAACCGCACCGTCTATGTGAAGCGCGAGAACCGCCTGGGCGTGGCCGAGCAGATCAACGAGCTGCGCGACGCGCTGGCGGAGACCTGGGCGATCACTGTCTTTCCCGAGGGCACCACCACCGACGGCAAGTCGCTCCTCCCCTTCAAGACGCCGATGCTGCGCGTGCTCGAACCGCCACCGCCCGGCGTGATGGTACAGCCGGTGATGCTCGATTACGGGGCGGCGGCGGACGATATCTGCTGGATCGGCCAGGAGACCGGCCTCAACAACGCGAAGCGCGTGCTCGGCCGCAAGGGCAGCTTCCGGCTCGACGTGCATTTCCTCGAGCCCTTCCATCCGCGCGACTTTCCCGGGCGCAAGGTGATCGCCGCGGAGAGCCGGCGGCGGATCGAGGAGGCGCTGGTGGCCGCGCTGGGCCAGCCGCTCCGCACCTTCCGCTTCGCCGAGGACCCGATCGGATACCGGCCGAAGCCGGGGACGACCGAATAACCAATCGTCACCCTGAACTTGTTTGGCATTTATCCCCTTGGGACAGGGCGCGCCCGATAGCCGTCATCCCCGCGCAGGCGGGGATCCAGGGTAGTTGCGGGATATCGGTACCACCGCGCGAACGCTCTCCGGAAGTGCCAGGAATTCCTTGCGCCTGTGCCGCGCCTGGCCCTGGATCCCCGCCGTCGCGGGGATGACGGAACGGGGTGCACTTGTCTTTACGGGATAAGCGCCAACTTGCTTCAGGGTCCAACCCTCCACAGGCGACAGGCTCGCCCGCTGCACCTTGGATGCTGAAACAAGTTCAGCATGACGAAGGATTTGGCTATAGCCCCGCCAATCATGAACGCTCCCAAGAATCCCCGGACCTTCCAGGTCAAGTCGTTCGGCTGCCAGATGAACGTCTATGACGGCGAGCGCATGGCCGAGCTGATGGCCGCGCAGGGCATGACCGCCGCCGCCGAGGGCGAGGCCGCCGATCTCGTCGTGCTCAACACCTGCCACATCCGCGAGAAGGCGACCGAGAAGGTCTATTCGGACATCGGCCGCCTGCGGAAGGGCGCGCGTGCCGACGGGCGCGCGGAGCCGATGATCGCCATCGCCGGCTGCGTCGCCCAGGCCGAGGGCGAGGAGATCGTCCGCCGCGCCAGGGTCGATGTCGTCGTGGGGCCGCAAGCCTATCACAACCTGCCCGAGCTGGTGGCGAAGGCCGCCAGCGGCCAGGCGACCCTCGACACCGACATGCCGGCGCTCAGCAAGTTCGGCGCGCTGCCCCGCCGCCGCAAGGTCGGCCCCACCGCCTTCCTCACCGTGCAGGAAGGCTGCGACAAGTTCTGCACCTATTGCGTCGTGCCCTATACGCGCGGCGCCGAGATCAGCCGGCCCTTTGCCGAACTGGTCGACGAAGCCAGGGCGCTGGTCGATGCCGGCGCGCGCGAGATCACGCTGCTCGGCCAGAACGTCAATGCCTGGGACGACGATGCCGGCACCGGGCTGCACGGCCTGATCCGCGCGCTCGACCGGATCGAGGGGCTGGAGCGCATCCGCTACACCACCAGCCACCCCAACGACATGCGCGAGGGCCTGATCCGCGCCCATGCCGAAGTGGCGAAGCTGATGCCCTTCCTGCATTTGCCGGTACAGGCCGGGAGCGACCGCGTCCTCAAGGCGATGAACCGCAGCCACACCCGCGATTCCTATCTGAAGATCCTCGATCGCGTTCGCGCCGCCCGGCCCGACATCGCGCTGTCGGGCGATTTCATCGTCGGTTTCCCGGGCGAGACCGACGCCGAGTTCGAGGAGACGCTGCGGCTGGTCGACGCGGTCGGCTATGCCCAGTGCTTCAGCTTCAAGTACAGCCCGCGCCCGGGCACGCCCGCCGCGGAGATGGCGGACGGATTCGTCCCGGCCGAAGTGATGGACGAGCGCCTGCAGCGCCTCCAGGCGGCGCTCAACCGCGATCAGCTCGCCTTCAACCGGGCGACCGCCGGCAAGACCTGCGCAGTGCTGATCGAGCGCCAGGGCAAGCTTCCCGGCCAGATGCTCGGCAAGTCGCCCTGGCTCCAGTCGGTCTACCTCGATACCGATGCCGGGATCGGCGACATGGTCGAGGTGGAAATCGCCGAGGGCTTCGCCAATTCGCTGAGCGGCACGGAAGTGGTCCACGCGGCGGCCTAGGTTGAGAACCCAAACAAGTATCTGATCTTTCACCGTCATCCCGGCCTTGCGCCGGGATCCCGCTTCTTCTTGCACTGGCGAGACAGCAGGACCCCGGCGCAAGGCCGGGGTGACGAAGGAGGAATATGAGTCCTCAACCTGGTTGAGAACCAAAACAAGCCCTTGAAACCACACCCGTCATCCCCGCGCAGGCGGGGATCCAGGGTAGTAAGGGACGATCGAAGCAATCACGCGGGTGCGTGCCGGAAACGGCAAGGCGAGCCGCGCCGTCCTTGCCCCTGGCCCTGGACCCCCGCCTTCGCGGGGGTGACGGGTGAAGGGGGCGGTTGAAGGGATAGCGGGGATGACGCTGGAGAATATGAGTCCTCAACCTAGTCTTCCGGCGGGAAGCGAATGTCGCTGCAGACGGAGATCATGCCGTTGAAGTCCGGGGCGGAGCGCTGGCGCTCCACCTCGGCGCGGACCCGGGCATTGCTCCCGATCCGGCGCTCGGCCCAGGCCTTCCGGCTGGCGACATAATCGCCCAACGGCATATCCGCCGCCTTGGTCCAACCACCGACGCGCTCGATGTCATGGCGCAGCGCGCTCTCGACCATATCGGCAACCGGCGCGTCGAGCCGCTCGATCACTGCCAGCGCATGGCCGGCCTTGCGCCGCGCCCTGCGGTTCTCGCCGGCCTTGCGCGCCGGGATCGCCTTGCGCGCGGCCTTGTCGTTCTGGCCATAGGCGTTGCGGCGGTCCTTCGCGTAGGACAGCGCCTTTTTCCGCTGAGGCGATTTCGCATCCCTGGCCATGTGGCACGTATCGCACAGTCCATCGCTTCGTTGAAGCGGCCGCCGCATTCCCCCTGTCCAAGTTGGAAAAGCTCTGCCACTCTCCCCATATCGCATGCGCCAGGGAACCGCCCGCATCGTCTTCGCTTTGACACGCAGCGCCGCTACGCGCGTTGGACTGTCGGCGATCGCGCGCACGCGCGGGGCCATCAAGAGATTCAACATTTTTCAGCGCGAAGGAGCCGCATGAGCCGCAAGCCTGTCCCCGCCCAGTCCGGTGAACGCAGCCGCGCCGAGGTGAATTTCGACAAGCCCCAGCTCCTGCCCCAGCTCTTCGGCGAGTTCGACAGCAACATCCTCGCCCTGGAAGAGCGGCTCGGCGTGTATATCCATGCCCGCGGCCAGCGCGTGCAGATCGAGGGGTCGGCCGAAGCCGTCGCCCATGCCCGCGAGGTGCTGCAGGAGCTCCATGCCCGCGTCATCCGCGGCGAGGAAGTCGATACCGGGCTGATCGACGCGGTGATCGCCATGTCGAGCGAGCCGACGCTCACCGGCATCATCAAGGCGGACAATGGCAACGCCCCGCCCCAGATCATGATCCGCACGCGCAAGAAGACGATCGTGCCCCGCTCCGTCGCGCAGACGCAATATATGCGCGCGCTCGTCTCGAACGACATGATCTTCGCCCTGGGCCCGGCGGGCACCGGCAAGACCTATCTCGCCGTGGCGCAGGCCGTGGCGCAGCTGATCACCGGCAGCGTCCAGCGGCTGATCCTTTCCCGCCCCGCCGTGGAGGCCGGCGAGCGGCTGGGCTTCCTGCCCGGCGACATGAAAGAAAAGGTCGATCCCTATCTCCGCCCGATCTACGACGCGCTCTATGATTGCCTGCCCGCCGAGCAGGTCGAGCGGCGCATCGCGAGCGGCGAGATCGAGATCGCCCCGATCGCCTTCATGCGCGGCCGCACCCTGGCCGATGCGTTCGTCATCCTCGACGAGGCGCAGAACACCACGCCCGCGCAGATGAAGATGTTCCTCACTCGCTTCGGCCAGAACAGCCGGATGGTGATCTGCGGCGACCCCAACCAGGTCGACTTGCCCGGCGGCCCGCCCGCCTCGGGCCTGAACGACGCGACACGGCGGCTCGAGGGCGTCGAGGGCATCGCCTTCTCGCGCTTCAGCACCGCCGATGTGGTCCGCCATCCGATCGTCGGCCGGATCGTCGAAGCCTATGAGGGCCCGAATGCTTGACGTCGCCGCCCTGGTCGAAGCCCCCTGGCCGGATGCGGATTGGGAAGCCCTCTCCATCCGCGCCGCCGAGACCGCGCTCCGCCAGACCCCCTTTCTCGAATGGCTCGATCACGCCGCGACGATCGAAGTCGCGGTGCGCTTCGCTTCGGACGAGGAAGTCCATGTCCTCAACCGCCAGTATCGGGGCAAGGACAAGCCGACCAACGTGCTCTCTTTCCCGATGATCCAGCCGGACCTGATGGAAGCGGTCACCGAGAACAGCGACGATGGCGAAGTGCTGCTGGGCGACATCGTCCTGGCGCACGGCGTCTGCGCCGCCGAGGCGGCGGAGCGCCGGGTCGGCGTCGAGGATCATGCCACGCACCTGATTGTCCACGGCCTGCTGCATTTGCTAGGCTATGACCATATGGACGACGCCGAAGCCGAGGCGATGGAGGAAATGGAGCGCGCCGCGCTTCGCGACCTCGGCCTGCACGACCCTTATCTGATACGCGAGGATTGAACACCGAACATGCCCGAGGGCCCTAGTAGCAACGGCAATGGCGACAGCCACGAAGGTGGCGGAATATGGCGCGGCATCCGCACCCTCCTGTTCGGTGACGACCAAGAAGAAACGCTGCGCGACCGCATCGAGGACGCGATCGACGAGCATGTCGAGGGCGGCCGCGCCCCGGCGGGCGACCTGGCCCCGATCGAGCGCCAGATGCTCAAGAACCTGCTCCATTTCGGCGAGCGCGATGCCGGCGATGTCGGCGTGCCGCGGGCGGACATCATCGCGGTCGAGGAGCGGACCAGCTTCGCCCAGCTGGTGAAGCTGTTCGAGGAAGCCGGCCATAGCCGCCTTCCCGTCTATCGCGAGGAGCTCGATACCATCATCGGCATGGTACATATCAAGGACGTGTTCAACATCCTGGCCAGCGGCGCGGCGCACCCCGCCAGCATCGCCGCCCTGATCCGCCAGCCGCTCTATGTGCCGCAGTCGATGGGCGCGCTCGACCTGCTCGCCCAGATGCGCGGGCGGCGCACCCATCTCGCCATAGTGCTCGACGAATATTCGGGCACCGAGGGGCTGATCACGATCGAGGATCTGATCGAGGAGATCGTCGGCGAGATCGAGGACGAGCATGACGAGGCGCCGACCGCGCTGCTCGTGCCGATCGAGGGCGGCGGCTGGGATGCCGATGCCCGTGCCGAGCTGGAGGACGTCGCCGAGACGGTCGACCCGCGGCTGGGCGAGGTCGACGGCGATGTCGACACGCTGGGCGGACTCGCCTTCGTGCTCGCGGGGCACGTGCCCGAGGCGGGCGAGTGCCTGGAGCATGGCAGCGGCTGGAAGCTCGAGATCGTCGAAGCCGATCCCAAGCGAGTCACCAGGCTGCGCCTGCATCCGCCGGCGGAAAAGGCGCTGGCGGAGGAGTAACTCCTTCGATCGCCGTCCCCGCGCAGCCGGGGACCCATTCTTGCCGCTGGAACCGGGTCTTCCCCGCTGCCCGCACCTCCCGCCATGGACCGTCATCCCGACAAAGGCCGGGGCGACGCATGGGGCTTGACATAGAGAACCATATAGGTTAAGAAATTCCTATCTAGTTTGCCATAACGGCTCGCGAATAAGGAAGACCGGCGGTCGTGGCCCCGGCGGGGGACAGGAGAGGCGGATGCGATACCGCTCAGGACCGCCCCAGCTTCTCCACCAGGAAATCGACGAAGACGCGCACCCGCGCCGGGCGGGTAGCGCCGCCGACATAGAGTGCGTGGATGTCCTCGCGATCGCCGGGATTGAACGGCTCCAGCAGCGCGACCAGCCGCCCGGCGGCGACATGGTCCTCGACATGAAAGCTCCCGACCCGGACCACGCCCACCCCGGCGAGCGCGAGCTGGACCAGCGTCTCGCCATTGTTCGCCTCGATATTGCCGCCGACGGGAAGCGCATAGTCGCGGCCCTCGCGCCGAAAGGGCCAGACCGGTTCGGCGCGGCGGAAGTTGAAATTGAGGCAGTTGTGCGCGTGCAGCTCCTCGGGCAGCCGGGGCGTGCCCATGCGCGCCAGATAGTCGGGCGAGGCGACGATGGTGCGGCCGGTCTCGCCCAGCTTGCGGGCCGTGAGCGGACTGTCCGCCAGGGGCCCGAAGCGGATCGCGACATCGGCCCGCCCCCCCGCCACGTCCTCCAGCGTATCGCTGAGGCTGATGTCGACCAGGATGCCGGGATAGCGCGCGACGAACGCGCCGAGCAGCGGCACCACCGAGAGCCGGCCATGCGCGAGCGCGGCGCTGACCCGCAGGCGCCCGCGCGGCGCGGCCTGGTCGGCGAGCTCGCCCTCCATTTCGGCGATGTCGGCAAGGATGCGCTGGGCGGCATGGAGATAGGCATCACCCTCGGTCGTCAGCACCAGCCGGCGCGTGGTGCGGGTGATCAGGCGGACGCCCAGCCGCCCCTCGATTCGGGCAAGCGCGCGGCTGACCGCCGATGGCGTGAGGTCGAGCCGGCGGGCGGCGGCGGAGAGGCTGCCTTCGCGCACCGCCGTCACGAAGATTTCCATTTCACCCGAGCGATCGACCATGACTCGTGTCATTCGTGATTCCTGCGCACAGATGTTTCGCCTCCTGTTGGTCTACCGGATGGTGATGCGCCGGTCCATTTGCGTTGCCGCACAAATCCCGGAGCCGCATCCCATGAGTCCCCGCCTCGCCCTCACTGCGCTCGCCATCGGTGCCTTCGGCATCGGCGTCACCGAATTCACGCCCATGGGGCTGCTGCCCGTGATCGCGGGCGATCTCGGCGTCTCGATCCCCGCCGCCGGCCTGCTGGTGAGCGCCTATGCGATCGGCGTGCTGATCGGCGCGCCGCTGATGACGCTGACGACCGGCCGCGTGCCGCGCCGCACCCTGCTGATCGCGCTCGCCGGCATCTTCACGCTCGGCAACCTGCTGGCGGCGATGGCGGACAGCTATGCGATGCTGCTGGCGGCACGGATCGTGACGTCGCTCAACCATGGCGCGTTCTTCGGCGTGGGCTCGGTAGTGGCCGCCGGCCTGGTTCCGCCCGAGCGGCGGGCCGGGGCGATCGCGACGATGTTCATGGGCCTGACGATCGCAACGATCGGCGGCGTGCCGCTCGCTACCTGGGCGGGCGAGGCGTTCGGCTGGCGCGCGGTCTTCGCGGCGATCGCGGCGATCGGCCTGGTGACGATGGCGGCGCTGCGGCTGTTCGTGCCGGCGCTGCCCGGCCAGGCCGATGCCGATATGGGCGCCGAGCTGCGCGTGCTCGGCCGCGGCCCGGTGCTGTTCGCCCTGGCGCTGACCATGGTGGGCTTCAGCGCGATGTTCACCGTGTTCACCTATATCGCGCCGATCCTGCGCGAGGCGGCGCGCGCTTCCACTTTCCAGGTGACGGCGGCGCTGGTGCTGTTCGGCATCGGCCTCACCGCCGGCAACTGGCTGGGCGGGCGCTATGCCGATCGTTCGGTCGAGGCCGCGCTGATCACCATGACCGCGGCGCTGGCGGTGCTGCTGGTGCTGTTCGCCTTCGGCATGTTCTCGCTGCCGGCGGCGATGATCCTGCTGCCGCTCTGGGGCGCGGCGAGCTTCGCGCTGGTGCCGCCGCTGCAGATGCGCGTGATGGACGCCGCGCACGAGGCGCCCAACCTCGCCTCGGCGATGAACATCGGCGCGTTCAACCTGGGCAATGCGATCGGCGCGGCATTGGGCGGCGAAGTGATCCGCCAGGGCCTGGGCTATCCGGCGGTCTCGCTCGCCGGCGCGGCGATGGCGCTGGCCGGCCTGGCGATGGTGCTGGCGCCGCGGCTGGCGCGAAGGCGGCGGGCAGTGGCGGTCTGCTGAGGCGCGCGCTAGGGAAGGCGGATGACCGATCTTCCCGCGCCGCCCGTCGCCGGCACCCGCCCGCACAGCTTCACGCGCCACGGCGTCACCATCGAGGACCCCTGGGCCTGGCTCAAGGATCCGGCCTATCCCAACGTCGCCGACAAGGATGTGCTCGCCTATCTCGAGGCGGAGAACAGCTATTTCGAGAAGGTGATGGAGCCGCTCAAGCCGCTCAGCGAGACGCTGTTCACCGAGATGCGCGGGCGGATCAAGGAAGACGAATCGACCGTGCCCCAAAAGGACGGCGACTGGCTCTACTGGACCGACTACGAGACTGGCGGCGAATATCCGCGCTGGTGGCGGCGCCATGTGGACGGCGGCGAGGACGTGATGATCCTCGACGAGCCGGCCCTGGCCGAGGGCAAGGAATATTTCCGGCTCGGCGCCTTTTCGGTGAGCCCGGACGGCCGGCTGCTCGCCTATGCCGTCGACGACAACGGCTCGGAGCGGTTCGAGGTCCGGGTGAAGGACCTCGAGAGCGGCGCGCTGCTGCCGGACACGATCCCCGGCATGCTCTCCGAAATCGTCTGGACCGCGGACTCGAAGGGCTTCCTCTACGGCCTCGCCAACGAGAATTGGCGGACCGACAATGCCCGCTGGCACAAGCTCGGCGAGCCGGTGGCGCGGGACGTCGAGCTCTTCAAGGAAGCCGATGAGGGCTACCGCGTCGCGGTGGGCGAAACCCAGTCGCGCAACTATCTGCTGGTCTCGACCGGCGACCATGTGACGAGCGAAGTCTATCTCCTCTCGCCCGAGGATCCCTCCCGGCCGATGGTCTGCGTCAGCCCGCGCAAGCCGGGCCGCGAATATGACGTGGACGAGCATGACGGCACGCTGTTCATCCACACCAACGATATCGACCCCCAGTTCCGGCTGGTGACCGCGCCGGTGGCGGCGCCCGGCGAATGGACCGAGCGGATCGGCCCGTCGGCGCATTTCTACATGACCGGCGTCACCTGCTTCGCCGACTATTTCATCGTCGAGGGGCGCGAGGACGGGCTCGATCAGATCGAGCTCCACCGCTACGACCCGGCCATCGCCCCGGTGCGGCTCAAATTCCCCGAGGCGAGCTATGTCGCGGGGCTGGGCGACAATCCCGAATATGCGATGGCCAAGCTGCGCATCGGCTATGAGTCGATGGTCACGCCGGGCACGGTCTATGACTATAGCGTCGCGACGGGCGAGCTCGAGACGCTGAAGGTGCAGGAGATCCCCTCGGGCTATGACGGATCGAAATACCGCACCGAACGGCTGAAGATCGCCGCCCGCGACGGCACCGAGGTGCCCGTGTCCATCGTCTATCCCAGGGACTTCCCCAGGGACGGCACGGGCAAGCTCTATCTCTATGCCTATGGCGCCTATGGCTATGCGATCCCGCCCGGCTTCTCGACCAGCCGCATCTCGTTCCTCGATCGCGGCGTCGCCTTCGCCATCGCCCATATCCGGGGCGGCGACGATCTCGGCCAGCAATGGTATCTCGACGGCAAGCTCGAGAAGCGCACCAACAGCTTCAACGATTTCGTCGACGTCGCCAGGGGACTGATCGACCGGGGCTTCACGCACAAGGGCGGCATCGCCATCGCGGGCCGCTCGGCGGGCGGCGAGCTGATGGGCGCGGTGATCAATTCCGACCCCGAGCTGTGGGCGGTGGTCGTCGCCGACGTGCCCTTTGTCGACGTGCTCAACACCATGCTCGACGAGAGCCTGCCGCTCACCCCGGGCGAATGGCCCGAATGGGGCAATCCGGTGACGGATCCGGCCGCGTTCGCGCTGATCCGCTCCTACTCGCCCTATGACAATGTCATTGCCCAGGCCTATCCGCCGCTGTTCATCTCGGGCGGGCTCAACGATCCGCGCGTGACCTATTGGGAGCCCGCCAAATGGGCCGCCAGGCTGCGCGCCACCAAGACCGACGACCAGGTGCTGGTGCTCAAGACCAACATGGGCGCCGGCCATGGCGGCAAGTCCGGCCGGTGGGAGAGCCTGAAGGAAGCCGCCGACGAGATGGCGTTCGTGCTGTGGCGGCTGGAGGCGGGCGACTAGCATCGGTGCCCGGCCCCGATACCCAAGCGAAGCCGGGGAAAGACTTCGCGCCTGTCACTGGCGAGGCCCCTCCCCGGCTCCGACCAACGCCCGGGCGCACCCGGCCGGCGGCGATCGCTTTCGGCCCACCCTAGGGAGGGTAGCCGATCGATCTCGCCACCAGCCGCGTCTCGCGGTGGCATTGGTGACAGAAGGCGAAATCGAACGTCTCGCTGAGCGCCCAGGCCTGGGAACTCACGTCCCATTCGGCCCAGGCGTCGCGCGTAACGGCAACACCACCGCAACGTTCGCACGCATACTCGACCCGAGGAGCTTCGCCTTCTGCCACGCCCGGCAGCATAGGCGATCCCCGGTCCGTTTCGGCGGCAACCACCTCCATAATGGACAAGGTTGCGCGGCCGTTGCGGATCGAAGGCAGGAAGCCTAGCCTCGCCTTCTCCGACCAAGGGAGCGAATCCATGCGCACTTCCATGCTCGCACTCGGCGCCGCGGCGGCGCTGTTCACCGGCCTCGCGGCCACTGCCCCGGCCAGCCGCGCCGTGTCCGCCGATCCGGCCGCGGACGTGATCGCCGGCCGCAAGGCGGCCTTCCTGCTGTCCGGCGCGCTGTTCGGCCAGATCAAGGCGGGCATCGACCGTGGCGACGATCCCAAGGCACTGGGCTTCGCCGCCCGCGCGCTCGCCGGCTGGGCCCGGGCGATCCCCGGCATGTTCCCCGCCGGCACCGGCATCGCCCCGTCCGAGGCGCTGCCCGCCGTGTGGAGCGACCGCGCCGGCTTCGAGGCGCGCGCCGCCGACTATGCGGCGGCGGCGGCCAAGCTCGCCGATCTTGCCAAGGCGGGCGACAAGCCCGGCTTCGCCGCGCAGTTCGGCGAAGTGGGCAAGGCCTGCAAGGCCTGTCACGACGCCTATCGCAAGCCCGACGACCATCACTGAGCGGATCGCCCGGGCGCTTCGTTCCGGTTCAGCGCAACGAAAGCCCGGCTTCGCGATTTTGGACTCCGGGGTTAACCCTAATTGCCTGCACACCATGCGCCGGGGCAAGGCTGTATGGTTCGGGGAGTATTGCCGATGCACGACTGCATGAAACGCCGCCTGCTCTACGCTTCCAGCCAGGCCTATCAGCCCGCCATGCAGGTCCATGGCCGCAATGTCGGCTGGATCGAGGCGCCCTTCGTCGTGCGCCGCGACAGCGCGCTCGGCCAGCGCGAGATCGACCAGGCGCTCGTCGGCCGCACGCCGGAGGGCGTGGTGGTCGCGTTCCGCGGCTCGCTCCCGCCCTTTTTCGGCGGCGCGCATGATGGCTGGGACGTGGTGCTCGACTGGCTGAACGACGCTTTCTCGCTGTGCGTCGAGGATTCGCATTATGGCGGCGGCGTGCATTTCGGCTTCGCCGAATCGGCGCGCCGGCTGTGGAACGACGCGGGCTCGGGCCCGGGCGTGCGCACCGCGATCCAGGCGATGCTCGACCAGAGCCTGCTCGACCGCAAGGCGCGGCGGCACCTGTTCGTCACCGGCCACAGCAAGGGCGGCGCGCTCGCCAATCTGGCGGCGATGCGATCGGCCCAGGTGAAGGAATGGGCGGACCTGCCGGTGAGCGTCGCCACCATCGCCGCGGCGCGCGCGGGCAATGCCGACTTCGCCGCCAGCTATGGCCGCACCCGCATCGCCTGCCTGCGCTACGAGATGCCGGGCGACGTGGTGCCGCATCTGCCGCTGAGCCCCGCCACGCCGGCCTGGGCACGGGCGATCGCCAGGGGCGTGTTCCCCAGGCTTGCCGTCGCCGATTATCGCCCGGTCGGCCTGCTGGTGGCCCCGGCCCCGGCGCCCAGGGCCGGCCATCAGGCCTGGACCGGCTCGCGCCGCCCCGTGCGCCGCCTGCTCGACCGGCGCGGCGCCGGCCTCGAGGCGCTGACCCCGGCGATCCTGACCGCTCATGCGATCTGCCCGGGCAGCGGCTATGACCGGCTGATCTGCGACGGCGAAGCGGTGTGCGATCATGGCGAGGGCCGCGCGCGCAAGCGGGCGTAGATCCTCGCGCGCCGGCGCAGGGGCGCGACGCGGAAGGTTCACGCGGGCACGGTGGCGCGGAGATACGTGGCTCGCCGCGCCGGCGGCGCTTCCATCTCAGGCCAGCGCCCCTCCTGCCATCGGCCCGGCGGATGGCGCTGTCGCGAATACTGCTCCTCCGCGCCTCCGCGTGAACCATTTTCCTCGTTCCTCGTCGCGGCCGAGCGCGGACCGAACCGGCGCGAAAGGTCGCAAAGGTATCGACCCCATCGCACTCGGCTCACCATTCCTCGTCCTCGCCGGGCGGCGCGATCGGCGTCGGCAGGAGAAGTTGGTTCACGCGAAGGCGCGGAGATACGTGGCTCCCCGCGCCGGCGGCGCTTCCATCTCAGGCCAGCGCCCGCCCTGCCATCGGCCCGGCGGATGGCGCTGCCGCGAATACTACTCCTCCGCGCCTCCGCGTCTCCGCGTGAACCATTTTCCTCGTTCCTCGTCGCGGCCGAGCGCGGACCGAACCGGCGCGAAAGGTCGCGAAGGTACCGACCCCATCGCGCGCGGCTCACCATTCCTCGTCCTCGCCGGGCGGCGCGATCAGGTCATGGGGCGGCTCCGCCCGATAATCGCGCAGCATGAGCGGATCGGCGAGCTCCGCATTGTCGGCCAACCCGTCCAGCGCCGCATCGAAGCGCCGGCGCGCGCCCTCGGCCGGCTGGACGATCGCGTCGCGGCCGAACCAGTCGCCGCGCAGATGCTGGAGCAGGAACTTGAGCAGTTGGTCCGAAGGCTGGCGGCATTCGGCGACGAGCTCGCCATTCTTCCAATATTCGCGGATCGTGCCCCGCGCGGCCCGTTCAAAGGCAAGCGTGGTCAGCCGGGCGCTGGCGACGAGCAGCGCATCGTTCCAGGCTTCGGCGAAGCCGGTGGCGTCCGGGCGGCGGCGCAGGCGATAGGCCGAGCGCGCCGTGAGCCCCACCGCCGCACAGGCTTCGGATATGCAGCCGGTCTCCGCCAGCGCTATGAGGAAGCCGCGCTGGCGATCGGCGGTCCAGCCGTCATGGCGGGCGCGCAGGGCAATGGGAGTGTAGGGGGCGAGCGCATCGGCCGCTTCCGGCTGGATGGGCTGGTGTTCCATGGCATGGGCTCCTTCCGGTTTGAATGGAGCCGAATTAGATAACCATATAGGTTGTTGTAGGACAGCAGGCTCTCATGCCGGGGCACAGGCATGCGAGGAGAAGAATGTTCGCGCGGGGGGCCCGGAGGACGCGGAGCTTGCGCATCGAAAGGCTCGGTCGACGACAATCTTGCCGGCTCCGTGCGTAGAGAGGCGGTCACGCGATGCGCCGACCTTCTCCGCGCCCGCTGCGCCCTCTGCGCGAACCAATATCTTCATATGCTTGCATGCAGCGGCGGCGCCGGCGGCACAGCCCGAGGATGCGCCGCCGCGCCGCATGCGTCGCCTAGAAGTGCGCGATCACGCCCGCCATCGGGCGGAAGCTCTTGGCGTTGTTGAACGTGTTGATCTCCATGCGCAGGCGCACGCCGCCATTGCCGGTGACGCCGCCCAGGCCGATGTCCTTCGGCCCCACTTCGACGCCGGCGCCATAGGTCATCGCGTGATAGTCGCGGCTGTTGTTGCCCAGCGCGTCGAAATTGACCCATTGATAGCCGACCTTGCCATAGATCATGCCGCTCTCGCCCGCGCGCAGGCCGAAGCGGCCGGCGGCGCCATATTCCCAGTCGATATCGCCCTTGACGCCCTTGGCGACATTGCCCTCGGCACCGACAAAGACGGGCCCGAGCGGAATGTTGATCCCGGCGACGCCCTGGACCAGCGCGCCGTCATAGGCCTTGCCGTTCGCCGGGATGGGGATGCCGGCGTTGGACTGGCGATCGAATCGCTCATAGCCGCCCATGATGCCGATATAGGGCTCGATCCCGAAGGCGCGGGTGCCGTCGGGCGCGGTCCGCGCCGGGGCGGCGGTGGCAGCGGCGGTCTCGATGGAGGCGCCGTCGGCGCCGGTATCCTGGGCCTGGGCGGCGGGGACGGCGAAGGGCAGCGCGGCGAATGCCGCGGCGGCGAGGAGTTTACGCATGTCGGGGGGAACCTCGTGACTAATTCAAACACTCGCCCCGCCGAAGGCGTCCCAGATACGCGGGCGCTGGCGGCGGGGCATGGGGTCAATGCACGAGGAGTCCGCCGGGTTGCATTGCAGCATGGGATTGCGGCGGGGGTGTTGCATGGGGGACACGGTGGGTTTCAAACTTTCGGTCCCCTCGACAGATTAGAAGGAACATATTAGGAACACCAAAACGGTTAAAAAAGATGGCTGGCGCTTCATCTGAAGCTGGTGACTAAATCGGATTTTGCTACATTTCCCTAAGGAGAGGGGAATTTTAATGGCTCGAGATCCAAAGCTTGAAGTGAGTGCTATCAATATCCGCATTCCGGATACTCATAATCGTGACTACCGTGCGCTTATCGAGCGCCTTGCGGGCCTAAGAAGGGGCGTTCGCGTTTATGGAGACTCCTATGTCGCGATAAAATTCTTCTCTTCCGATCAGGAGGATATGGGCATTATCGCAAAGTATACTGAGATAGACATTGATGGCGATTGGTTCGATCTTGAAGATTTCGATACCGCGACCCCTGAACGGCTAGAAGAAATCAGCATACCAGACGCGCTGAGGCCAAATCTCGCTCAATTCTATTTTCAACTATTCCCAGACGATCACATTGTAGCTGTATCGACTTACGCTGAATCGAAAGGCTTGAGCACGCGGTCGCTCTTAAAATATTTCCGTGAGGCTTTGAGCTGGAGAGAAATATCTGAAGAATTCGGCAGAGTGGAAGTCGACATCGTCCAGAATTATCATGGCGTTGAAGAGCTCCTTGCCCTTCCATACCTCAAAGAGGTTCGAATTATAATTCGAAGGCCAAACTCGGATGATGTTAGCGGGGATCTCGCGGCCATTATCGAGGAACGCCTTAAGGAGCAAAATGGCGACGAGTACGAAGAGGTACTCCGATCAAAAGATTCCGGTGACCTAGAACCTAATGAGCGAACCAGGAAACTTGGCGTAGTAGCCGCTGAGAACGGCGAACTTCGGACCAAAAGTATAATCAATGGCATCATGACTGAACGAAAGGCGTCGGATATGCCGCTGACGGAAGGCACCCGGTACAAGCCGGAGGAGCCCGAAATGGTTATTTTCCAGAGCCTCGCCGAAAGGATACGGGAAACCATAGCCCGTGCACGCCAGGCTTTGAATGGGTAGCTACGGGACCGGTCTTCGCGAGAATTTGCGCTCGCTTTATGCGAGCCACGGAGGTTTTCACGCAGTTTTGCGGTCTGGCTACCTGTGGCTTGCCGTAATTCTCGCTGGGCTGTGTTGGCGCATGATCCCATCAGCGTCTTGGGCACCATTAGCGCAAGCAACCCTCCCAACTCTTTCCGGGTTTTCGATAGCAGCGTTTGCTATCCTATTCGCCATTCTAGACAGTAAGGCAAGACACGCATTACGCACACCCGACAACCGCCTGCAGGGAAGGTCACCGCTACTAATTCTGGCAAGCAGCATATGTCATGCTGTAATCATCCAGATAGCAACGCTATTATTTAGCATCGTCTATCTTGCAAAACCTTTCCCTGCAATATGCGTGCACACGCACGCAGCAAATTACATCAACATAGGACTTTCCGCACTTGGATTGATTTTACTTTTCTACTCGATGACCCTTATCGTAGCGTCCGTGCTATCCATATTCAAAATACTTGAAATCATTCGCTAAGGCGGGGTCGGCCAATGCCGACCCCGAAGCCATCTCACTCCGCCGCAATCCCCGCCTTCGAGAACATGTCCGGCCCGCCTTCGCCGCCATCCTCGTTGGCCACCGGCGTCACCTTGGCCTTCTGGCGCTTGTCGAACGAATCCCACACTTCGTTCCAGGCGCCGCGGGTCGCCGCCTTCGAATATTCGGTCGCGCGGGTCTCGAAGAAATTGGCGTGCTCCACGCCGTTCAACAGCGGGGCGAGCCAGGGCAGCGGATGCTCCTCGACCATGTAGATCGGCTTGAGGCCGAGCTGGCCCAGGCGCCAGTCCGCGATGTAGCGGACATATTTCTTGATTTCCTTGGGCGTCATCCCGTTCACCGGGCCCATCTCGAACACCAGGTCGATGAACGCGTCCTCGATGCGCACCGTCTTCTGGCACATGTCGAGAATGTCGTCGCGCACCGATGGGGTAAGGCAGTTGCGCTCCTTGCAGAAGGCATGGAACAGCCGGATGATGCCCTCGCAGTGCAGGCTCTCGTCGCGCACCGACCAGGACACGATCTGGCCCATGCCCTTCATCTTGTTGAAGCGCGGGAAGTTCATCAGCATCGCGAACGAGGCGAAGAGCTGCAGCCCCTCGGTGAAGCCGCCGAACATGGCCAGCGTCTTGGCGATGTCCTCGTCGGTATCGACGCCGAAAGTGCTCAGATAGTCATGCTTGTCCTTCATCTCCTTATACTGGAGGAAGGCGGCATATTCGGTCTCGGGCATGCCGATCGTGTCGAGCAGGTGCGAATAGGCGGCGATATGGACCGTCTCCATGTTGCTGAACGCGGTCAGCATCATCTTGATCTCGGTCGGCTTGAACACGCGGCCATATTTCTCGTGGTAGCAATCCTGCACTTCCACGTCCGCCTGGGTGAAGAAGCGGAAGATCTGGGTGAGCAGGTTGCGCTCGTGATCGGTGAGCTTCTGCGCCCAGTCGCGGCAATCCTCGCCGAGCGGCACCTCTTCCGGCAGCCAGTGGATCTGCTGCTGGCGCTTCCAGAACTCGAACGCCCAGGGATATTCGAAGGGCTTGTAGGTCTTGCGGGCTTCGAGAAGCGGCATTGGGGTTACTCCGTGACGAACTAGATGAGTTTGAGAACAAACAGGACGGCCGACAGGCCGATGAAAGTGAAGCCGATGCCACGCCCGGCATTCTCGACATAGGCGGTCGCGGGATCGACCAGGTACCGCAGGCCGAGCAGCAACAGGATCGCCGGCAGGAAGAAATTGACCCAGGCGGGCGGCGGCCCCAGCCCGAACAGGCGCAGGAGCACCGCCAGCGCGAAGACGCCAAGCGCCAGGAGGAGGAACGGCAGCAGCAGCGCCAGCGGCCTGGCGAGCCAGTTCTGGCGCGGGCGCGCGGCCTGCACGGAAACCTGGGCAAGGCTGGCATCGATGCTACGCAGTTCCTCGAAATACCGGTCTCCCCCGCGCGCGAGGCGCCGCTCACGGCGGCGGTGGAGCCGGGCGAGGCGCGCCTCGAAGCCGAACAGCGGATCGAGCAGCCGGTCGATCGCCCAGCCGGCAGCGAAGAGCAGGGCGCCCAGCGGCAGCGCCGCGAGCAGAAACCAGGGCGTGCTCATGCCGCCCCTCCAGCCAATGTGAACACCGCCGCGAAGCCGCCGAGGAACAGGCCCAGTGCGAACAGCATCATCCCGGCGATGCGTAGCGCATAGCCGCTCGCCTCGCCCTCGGGCAGACGCAGCAGGGCACGCGTGGCGGCGGGCTTCACCATGGCGGCGAGGCCCGTGGCGCCCGCCGCTCCGGCGATGCCGGCCATCAGGGCGAGGCTGCGCGTCACTGGTCGATCACCGTGGTGTTCCGGCCGCGCACCACCCGGTCGCGATAGACGACCCGAGTCACCCGATGCCCGCGATTGGCGCCGACCCCGAACACGCAGATGCCGAGGAAATAGCCGAAATCATACCAGCCGCCATTATTGGGCACGGCATAGACGGCGACGTCCCGCACGATCAGCGAGAGGAACCAGGCGACCGGGAAGATGAAGCCGTGCCACAGGCCGAGCAGGAAGCCCGGCGCTTCGGGCTGGACGGCGCTGGGCACCTGCTTCGCGCAGGCGGCGAGCAGCAGAAAGGCAGTGAGCGCCAGGGCTCGGAAAGATGCGCGGACGGGCTTCATGCGATTCCCCCTTCGGGTGGGTGGGAGGCGGCGCGCGCGGCTGCATCGTTTCGCCGCGGCGCGCGTTGAGCGTGCGAACCATCCCCCCAAGGAGATCCGAGATGACCGATTTGCAGGCGATCCGCGAGCATATGGAAGTGATCGGCGCCGACGGCGTCCATGTCGGCACCGTCGACAAGGTCGAGGGCAGCCGGATCAAGCTCACCAGGAAGGACAGCGCCGTCGAGATCGAAGGCGCGGCGGGCAGCCATGCCGGGCACCATCACTATGTCTCGGTCGGCCTGGTCGCCGGCGTGGAAGGCGACAAGGTGCGCCTGTCCGCCACCGCGGCCAACGCGGTCGAGATCTTCGAGGAAGAGGCCTGAACCAGGCGCAGCCCCTCTCCCACAAGGGGAGAGGGAGCGGCGATACGCCATTCCCTCTCCCCTTGTGGGAGAGGGAGTTTGCGCGTCCGCCGGTTTCCCTAGCTCCGCCACCTCACTGGCACGCCAGGCATTCGTCATAATCCGTCGACTCGCCCAGGTTGAACTGCGGCTTCTCGATCGTGTTGTCGGCTTCCACCCCGCCCGCGAAGCCGGCGCGCTGCACCGACTTGGAGCGGAGATAATAGAGCGACTTGATGCCGAGCTCCCAGGCGCGGAAGTGGAGCATCAGCAGGTCCCATTTCTCCACGTCCGCCGGGATGAACAGGTTCAGCGACTGGGCCTGGTCGATATAGGGCGAGCGATCGCCGGCCAGCTCGAGGATCCAGCGCTGGTCGATCTCGAACGAGGTCTTGTAGACGTCCTTCTCTTCCTGGCTGAGGAAGTCGAGATGCTGGACCGAGCCGCCCTGCTCGAGGATCGAGTTCCACACCGCATCCGAATTCTTGCTCTTCTCCGAGAGCAGCTTCTCCAGATAGGGGTTCTTGACCGAGAAGCTGCCCGACAGCGTCTTGTGCGTGTAGATATTGGCCGGGATCGGCTCGATACAGGCCGAGGTGCCGCCGCAGATGATCGAGATCGACGCGGTCGGCGCGATCGCCATCTTGCAGCTGAAACGCTCCATCACGCCCATGTCCGCCGCATCCGGGCACGGCCCGCGCTCGACCGCGAGCGCCATCGACGCCTGGTCGACCTGCGCCTTGACGTGCTTGAAGATGCGCAGGTTCCAGCTCTTGGCCATCGCGCCCTCGAACGGGATGTTCCGCGCCTGGAGGAAGGAGTGGAAGCCCATCACGCCCAGGCCGACCGAACGCTCGCGGCTGGCCGAATAGGCGGCCTTTTCCATGCCCGGCTCGGCCCGGTCGATATAATCCTGCAGGACGTTGTCGAGGAAGCGCATCACATCCTCGATCATCCCGGCCTCGCCCTTCCACTCGTCCCAGGTCTCGAGGTTGAGCGAGGAGAGGCAGCACACCGCGGTGCGCTCATTGCCCAGATGGTCCTTGCCCGTGGGCAGCGTGATCTCCGAGCAGAGGTTCGAAGTGGAGACCTTGAGGCCCAGATCGCGGTGATGCTTGGGCATGTTCGAGTTCACGTGATCGGCGAACACGATATAGGGCTCGCCGGTGGCGAGGCGAGTCTCGACCAGCTTCTGGAACAGCGCGCGCGCATCAACCTTGCCGCGGACCGACTGGTCCTTCGGCGACTTCAGCTCCCATTCCGCGCCGGCCCGCACCGCTTCCATGAACGCGTCGGGAATCAGCACGCCGTGGTGCAGGTTCAGCGCCTTGCGGTTGAAATCGCCCGACGGCTTGCGGATCTCGAGGAACTCCTCGATCTCCGGGTGCGAGATGTCGAGATAGCAGGCGGCCGAGCCGCGGCGCAGCGACCCCTGCGAGATCGCCAGGGTGAGCGAATCCATCACGCGGACGAAGGGAATGATGCCCGAGGTCTTGCCGTTGAGGCCGACCGGCTCGCCGATGCCGCGGACATTGCCCCAATAGGTGCCGATGCCGCCGCCGCGCGAGGCGAGCCAGACATTCTCGTTCCAGGTGTCGACGATGCCGTTCAGGCTGTCCGGCACCGAATTGAGGAAGCAGCTGATCGGCAGGCCGCGGCCGGTGCCGCCGTTCGAGAGAACGGGAGTGGCGGGCATGAACCACAGCTTCGAGATATAGTCGTAGATGCGCTGGGCGTGCCCCTGATCATCGGCATAGGCCGAGGCGACGCGCACGAACAGATCCTGGAAATTCTCGCCGGGCAGCAGATAGCGGTCGCGCAGCGTCTCCTTGCCGAATTCGGTGAGCAGCGCATCGCGCGAATGATCGACCTCGACGTCGAACGCCCGCGGCGCGACGGCCTTGCTGTCGTTCCGCTTGCGCGCCTTGGGCGCCGCCTTGGCGGCATCGCTCGCGGCCGGCTTGCCGGCAGTGGCGGGGGCTTCGGCGACGGTCTCGTTCACGCTGTTTTCCGTGTCCCTGAATTCCATAACTCTCACCCCTGACAAAGCTTCACTGGCCTTCCCCGGGGGAAGGCATAAATCCCGACTCGAAGGGGCCGCCGATCCTAGCATCGACACGGTCGCGCGCGAAGAACAAAACATGTCCATCGCACTTCGTCCCAGGCGCGAATCGACCCGTTCCGCATATGGGTATGCGGCGGCGAGTCCACCAGTGCTTGAGCTTGCCCCTCAGTGCAACCACAACAGATTGTGCCAAACCGAGTCCGGGCACAAGACCCGAAATGGTTAATTTCCACAACGTTTCGTCGCTAAAATGACTCGGTTCGTGGCACCTGCATATCTGCTGCAATGCCGCGACGCGCGGACTTTCCTAGGGTTTCCGAAAGGCAAGGGAACGAACATGGAACGTTAATTTTTTTCGCGTGGAGGAATCCGGGGGACCACAAGGGCTTGTGGTTGCCCGCTCGAACGCACCGAAGATGATGGCGATCAAGGCACAAGGGGCAAAGCAGGCGCGCTTCGGCGCTCCCCGGCGCTTCCCGCTCGAGGCAATGCGGCCGGCCGGGCGAGCGATTGCAGTCCACGCAACCGAGCGTTGCCGATTGCGCGATATTCAATCAGACTTGCCGGGGTCTAGAGGCAGTCCTTTGGCGGATCGTTCCGCCGCGAACGGGATTATGTCGGGATGGCAACGAACGGGGCAGCGACGGGGGAGCAGCCGGCATGGCAGCCGGCCCCGCACGAGCGCTCGCCCATCCCCGGCTCGCCGCCCACCCCCTGGCACCCGCCGCTGCGGCGCGCCGCCTATATATCGGTGGCGGTGCTGGTGATCCTTTCAGGGTCGCTGGGCAATGCGATCGTCACCGCGAACCTGACGACCCTGCAGGGATCGCTGGGACTCTATTCCGCCGAGATCCAGTGGCTGCCGACCGTCTATGTGATGACGAACGTCTGCGCGAACATGGTCCTGATCAAGTTCCGCCAGCAATTCGGCATCCGGCTGTTCACCCAGATCTTCCTCGGCGCCTTCGCCCTGACCACCGCCGGACACCTGATCGCGCACAGCTTCGCGACGGCGGTGGCGGTGCGCGCGCTGAGCGGGATCGCCGCGGCGGCGTGCAGCACGGTGGGGCTGCTCTACATGGTCCAGGCCTGGACGCCCGAGCACCGGCTGAAGGGCATCGTGATCGCGATCAGCCTGCCGCAGATCGCCGTCCCCCTCGCCCGGCTCTTCCCCAGCGAAGCCTTCGAGCCGGATCGCTGGCAGACCATGTATCTGTTCGAGCTGGGCCTCGCCCTGTTCTGCCTGGCCGCGGTGCGCCTGCTCGTGCTGCCCCCGGTCGAGCGGATGAAGGTGTTCGAGCCGCTCGACTTCCTCACTTTCCCGATCTTCGCCGGCGGCATGGCGCTGCTCTGCGCGGTGCTGGGCATGGGCCGGGCGCTGTGGTGGTTCGAGGCGCCGTGGATCGCGCCGGCGCTGATCGGGGCGATCGTGCTGCTGCCGATCGCCTGGCTGATCGAGCACCACCGCGAACGCCCGCTGCTCAACACGCGCTGGCTGGCGAGCCGCGACATCGTGCGCTTCGCGCTCGTCTCGATCCTGGTGCGCGTGGTGCTTTCGGAGCAGACGATCGGCGCGTCGGGACTGCTCACCGTGCTGGGCATGGGCAACGATCAGATGCGGATGCTCTATCTGGTGGTGCTGCTCGCGACGCTGGCCGGGGTGGTGGTCGGCGCGCTCACGCTCGACCCCCTGTTCCTCGGCAAGCCGATCCTGATCGCGCTGGCGCTGATCGGCCTGGGCGCCTGGCTCGATTCGGATTCGACCAACCTGATCCGCCCGCACGACATGTATTTCAGCCAGGCGCTGCTGGGCTTCGCCAGCGCCCTGTTCATCGGGCCGGCGATGCTGATCGGGCTGACCCGCGCGCTGCGCGAGGGCCCCACCCATTTCGTCAGCTTCTCGGCGCTGTTCGGCATCACCCAGAATCTGGGCGGCCTGTTCGGATCGGCGATGCTCGGCACCTTCCAGGTGATCCGCGAGCGGGCGCACAGCAACGCCATCGTCGCGCAGCTGGCCAGCGGCGATCCGCTGGTGGCGCAGCGGCTCCAGCAGAATGCCGGCGCCTATGGCCGGGTGCTGATCGACCCCGGCCTGCGCCAGGCCGAGGGCGCGGCGATCCTCTCGCAGACCGTGACGCGCGAGGCGAACATCCTGGCCTATAACGACACTTTCCTGCTGATCGCGGCGATCGCGGCGGGGACGATCTTGTGGGTCTTCATCCCCATCATGCGGATCCGGCGCGAGAATCTCGCGCGCGCCGCCGCCGAGCAGCAAGCAGGAGCGAAGAATGGCTGAGCCGACCACCCCGGCGATCGAAGCGGACGCGAGGCCGGTGCCCCCGCCGGCCCCCGCGTCCGCCCCGAGCGAGGGTGCGGATCCGCCGCCCACGCCCGAGGTCGCCGCGCGCCGCTGGATCCCGCCCCGGCTCTCCTGGACCGCCATCCTGGTCGCGGCGCTGCTGGTGCTGGCCGGCGTCGTCGCGGTGCTGATGGCGTGGCAGGTCTGGCCCTTTGCCGGCAACGTCCAGTCCACCGAGAATGCCTATGTGCGCGGGCAGGTGACGATCATCAGCCCGCAGGTGAGCGGATATCTCACCGAGGTGCCGGTGCAGGATTTCGCGACCGTGAAGGCGGGCGACGTGCTCGCGACGATCGACGACCGCATCTATCGCCAGCGCGTCGACCAGGCGAAGGCGAACGTCGCCAGCGCCGAAGCCGCGCTCGCCAACAATCCGCAACAGGCGGCGTCCAAGACCGCGGCCTATGGCTCGCAACAGGCCGCGGTCGCCTCCGCCCAGGCGCAGCTCGCCAAGGCGCAGGCCGATTTCAACCGGATCGACGCGCTGGCCAGGCAGGGCTTCATTACCCGGCGCGACCGCGATGCGGCGCTCGCCGCGCTGCGCACCGCCCAGTCGGCGGTGGCGCAGGCCCAGGCGGCACGGACGGTGGCGAGCGAGGACATCCGCAGCGTGACGGTGAACAAGGGCGGGCTGGTCGCCGCGGTGGATGCCGCCAAGGCGGCGCTCCACCTCGCCGAGATCGACCTCGCCAACACGGTGATCCGCGCGCCGGTGGCCGGGCAATTGGGCGAGATCGGCGGGCGGCGCGGCCAATATGTCACGGCCGGCACCCAGCTGATGGCACTGGTGCCGCAGACCTTGTGGGTGACCGCCAACTTCAAGGAGGCGCAGACCGCGAAGATCCGCCCGGGCGCCAAGGCGAGCTTCCGGGTGGACGCGCTGGGCGGCGCGAAGCTGACCGGCACGGTCGAGCAGCTGGCGCCGGCGGCGGGATCGGAGTTCGCGGTGATCCGCAGCGACAATGCGACGGGCAATTTCGTCAAGATCCCCCAGCGGATCGCGGTGCGGATCAGGATCGACCCGGACCAGCCCGTGGCGGCGCGGCTGCGGCCGGGCATGTCGGTGGAGGCGAGCGTGGCGGTTGGGGACTGAGCTTCCTTGCCGGCCTTCCTCACCTTGTCCGCCGTTCCCGCCTTAGCCGCCATCCCCGCGCAGGCGGGGATCCAGGGTTTCTCCCCCGTATCGCCCTGGACTCTAGGATCCCCGCCCGCGCGGGGATGACGATGATGGGGTGTCAGGCTAGGCTGTCCCCGCAACGAGATTCGGGGACGGCATATGCGAACGGGAATGACGGCGCTGGCAGTGGCTCTGGCCTGGGCGTCGCCCGCCTGGGCGCAGGAGGCGCCGGCCGGCACGGCGCCGGCTCCCGCCCCGTCCGACATCGTCGTCCAGGAAGCGCCGCGCCCGCTGCCCACCGTCGAGGAACAGTCGATCGACGCGCTGCGCGCGGCGCTCGCCGACGGGAGCATGACCAGCAGCTACATCGTCGACGCCTATGTCGCGCGGATCGGCAAGCTCGACCGCGCCGGCCCGACGCTGCGCTCGGTGATCGCCGTCGCGCCGGCCAAGGACCTGCGCGCCGACGCCCGCGACAGCGACGACCGGCGCAAGGCGGGCAAGCCGCTCGGCCCGCTCGACGGCATCCCGGTGCTGATCAAGGACAATATCGAGACGCAGAACATGCCCACCACCGCGGGCAGCCTGGCGCTGGCCAACAACGATACCGGGCGGGACGCGCCGCTGGTCGCGCGGCTGCGGGCGCGGGGCGCGATCATCCTCGGCAAGACCAACCTCTCCGAATGGGCGAACATCCGCTCGAACAATTCGATGAGCGGCTGGAGCGCGATGGGCGGGCTGGTGAAGAACCCCTATGCGCTCGATCGCTCCGCCTGCGGCTCGTCGAGCGGATCGGGCGCGGCGATCGCGGCGAGCCTGGCGGCGGTGGCGGTGGGCACCGAGACCGATGGCTCGGTGGTATGCCCGGCGGCGATGAACGGGCTGGTCGGGCTCAAGCCGACGCTGGGGCTGATCAGCCGCACCGGCGTGGTGCCGATCAGCCACAGCCAGGATACGCCGGGGCCGATGGCGCGCTCGGTGAAGGACGCGGCGATCCTGTTCGGCGCGATGGTGGGCAGCGACGACGCCGACCCCGCGACCAAGGACGCGGACAGGCACCGCAAGGACTATGCCGCCGGGCTGAGCCCGGACGCGCTCAAGGGCATGCGGATCGGCTATTGGAAGCCCGAGATGGCGGCCGACCTCGCCGCCCGTTTCGACAAGGCGCTCGCCGAGCTCGGCGCGGCCGGCGCGGTGCTGGTCGAAGTGAAGATGCCCGAGCTGAAGGGCCTGGGCGATGCCGAGGGGCTGGTCCTCCACACCGAGCTGAAGGCCGACATGGCCGCCTATCTCGCCACCACTCCGGCCAGCGTGGGCCCTAAGACGCTCGCCGACCTGATCGCCTTCAACGAAGCGCACAAGGAAGCCGAGATGCCGTTCTTCGGCCAGGAGACCTTCATCAAGGCCGACAAGTCCAAGGGCCTGGACGATCCCGAATATCTGGCCGCGCGCGAGAAATCGGCGCGCATGGCCGGGCCCGAGGGGATCGACGCGATGCTCAAGGCCGCGGACGCGCAGATCCTGGTCACGCCGACCTATGGCACGCCCTGGCTGAGCGATCCCGCCCATGGCGACCAGTTCCAGGGGCCCTCGGCGAGCGAGCTGCCGGCAGTCTCCGGCTATCCGCACCTCACCGTGCCGATGGGCCTGGTGAACGGGCTGCCGGCCGGCCTCTCCTTCATCGGCACCGCCTATGCCGACGGGCTGCTGCTCAAGGCCGGCTATGCCTATGAGCAGGCGACGCACGCCCGGGTGGCACCGCAATATCTGCCGACGATCCCGGCCGACCTGGGGCCGCGGCAATAGCCGCCGCGCCGACTATTTCTTCTTGCCGTCCAGCTCGAGCAGTTCCTCGCGCACATGGATCGCCTCGAGCGACATGCGCACCTCGAACAGGAAATAGATCAGGCCGGCCATCAGCAGCAGCATCGAGACGATGAAGGCGCTCGCCACCCAGATGCCGACATGCAGGTTGCTGAGCCGCGCGACGAACATCATCGCGACGACGAAGCAGATGGCGAGGGCGCTGGCCGTGCACAGGAAGATCGCGTTGTTGATCACCGAGATGCGGCGATCGATGATGCGCAGCTCCCACACATGGCGATCATGCTCGGGCCCGGTGGAGCGCGGGTGGAGCTGCTCGATGTTGCGCGCGCGATCGACGATGCGCGCGAGCCGGCCGACCATCACGTTCAGGAACGCCCCGATGCCCGCCAGGAGGAACACCGGCGCGATCGCCGCCTGAATCGTTTCCGAAACCGTGGAGAGATAGGGGCCTTCCATGCGTCATGCGTTATGACCGGGGAACCGAACGGAGTGAAGCCCATGATGCAGTTCGAAACCGACATGGAAGCCGGGGTGATCGAGTTCACCGTGGACGGCGAAGTCACCCGCGCCGAATATGACGCCGGGGCCAGCGAAATGGAGGCGGTGATCGCCCGCCACGGCAAGCTGTCGGCGGTCGCGGTGATCCGCAGCTTCGCCGGCATGGAGCTGGCGGCATGGTGGAAGGACATCAGCTGGGGCGTGGGCCACCTCACCAAGATCGGCCGCGTCGCGGTGGTGACCGATATCGGCTGGATCATCGCGGCCAGCCGCGCCACCGGATGGATGGCGCCGGGCGAGCAGAAGATCTTCACCCCCGAGGAGCTCGACGCCGCCCGCGCCTGGGCCCGCGGAGCGTGACCGCCCGCGTCATCACGGCTTGGTAACGGGTGCCGGGCTAGAAGCATGGCCATGTCGAAGCCGATGCTGCTCGAGGAATTCACGCGCCTGCCGCCGGCGCTCACCGTCGATTGCGTCGACGGGCTGGCCGGCGCGATCGACGCCGTGGCGGCGGGCGCCCGCCCGTCGCACCGGTTCCTGCGCTATGGCTGGTTCGCCGCCGCGCTCCGCACCTATGGCGGCCAGGCCCGCACGCTCACCGTGGCGCGCGAGGGCGAGCCGGTGGCCGCGCTGCCGATCGTCTCGGCCGGCCCCGCCTGGGCGAAGCTGGCCGCGATCCCCGGCTGCTACTGGCCTTTCCGCAGCTTCCCCGTCCGCGAAGATGCCGGCGTGGAGGCGATCGAGGCGCTGCTTCCCCGGCTCGCCCGCACGGCGCGCGCCCTGCGCGTTGGCCCGGTCTATGACGGCGATCCCGGGCTCGAGCTGCTGAAGGAGGCGGCCCGCAACCGGGGCTGGGCGGTGCTCGACCGGTTCGTGGCGGACAGCTTCCTGCTCGACATCGCCGCCGAGCGCGCCGAAGGCACCTGGCCGCGCAACTCGACGCTCAAGAAGAACCGCTTCCACGAGAAGCATCTGGGTGGCCATGGCGCGCTCGAGTGGAGCTTCGTCCACGGCGCCGGCTGGAACGACGCGGCGTTCGCGGCGCTGGCCGACATCGAGGAGAAGAGCTGGATCGCGGCCCGGACCGACGGCTCGGACGCCAAGTTCACCGCGCGCGGCCATGGCGGCTTCTGGCGCGCCGCCGCCGAGGATCCCGTGATCGCCCGGATGATGTGGACGGCGCTGCTCCGCGTCGACGGCGCCCCCGCCGCCTTCTCGTTCGACCTCAATGCCGGTCCGCTGAAATATGCGATCGCGAACAGCTATGATCCGCGCTTCGCCAAGCATTCGCCCGGCAGGCTGCTCTATTATCGCAACCTCGTCCGCGCGATCGAGGACGGCATCGCCGCCGTCGACTGGGGCGCCGGCGACAGCGGCTACAAGCAGGTGATCGGCGCCGCGAAGGGCCCGGCGATCCGCGACTGGCTGTTCGTGCGGCCGGGGCTCGACGCGCTGGCGGGCAGGTTGCTGCGCGGCGCCTGGAAGCGCACCGGCCGCGCCGAGACCGGCTCAGCGCCCGCGGAAGCGAACCGCGTCCTCGATGCTGAGGAAGGCGACCGCGGCGATGAAGAAGGCAAAGGCGCCGGCAACCAGACAGAGATACATGAGGCACGTCCCGGTTCGTGAGATAGGGCGCCGCCCGCCTGCCCCCTGGGACAATCCGTCGCTTTGACCTTCGTCAAACCGGCCCCGATATGCGGCGCATGATTGCCGCCCATATCTGCTCCGACTGCGCGGTGCGCGACCGGGCGCTCTGCGCCAGCCTCGACGATGCCGAGCTCGCCGCGCTCGACACGCTCGGCCAGCGACGCCGGCTCACGCGCGGGCAAACCCTGGTCTGGGCCGGCGAGGAAAGCCTGGTCTGCGCCAATCTGCTCTCGGGCGTGCTCAAGCTGAGCGCCGTCACGCCCGATGGCCGCGAGCAGGTGGTGGGGCTGCTCTATCCGGCCGATTTCGTCGGCCGCCCCTGGACCGAGCTGGCCGACTTCACCGTCACCGCGCTCGGCGATGTCGAGCTCTGCGTCTTCCCTCGCAAGCCGTTCGAGCGCGTGCTCGAAGACCATGTCCGCATGGAGCGGCTGCTGCTCCAGCGCACGCTGGCGGCGCTCGACGAGGCGCGGGGGCGGATGCTCACTCTCGCCCGGCTCTCGGCGCGCGAGAAGCTGGCCGGCTTCCTGCTCGACCTGGCCGACCGCGCGCAGGGCTGCCGCGCCACTGCCTCCGGGCCGGTGACCTTCGACCTGCCCCTCACCCGCGGCGAGATGGCGGAGGTGCTGGGGCTGACGATCGAGACGGTGAGCCGCCAGCTGAGCCGGCTCAAGGCCGAAGGCGCGATCAACCTGATGGGCGCGCGCGGCATCACCATCCGCGACCGGGCGATGCTGGAGGCGGCGTAACAGCCGTCACCCCGGCTAGCCCGCCACCGTCCGCAGCGCTTCCACGAACCGATCCACCTCTTCCATCGTCGTCGCCAGCGCCGGCGTGACCCGCACGCAGCTGCCCGAGGCGAGCCCGTCGCGGTGGACGGCGAAGATGCCGTGCGCGTCGAGCAACCGCTTCGCCAGCGCGACATTGGCTTGGTGCGAGGCCTGCCCCTTCAGCCGGAAGGCGGTGATCGCGCCGTAGCTGCCGGGATCGTCGGGCGTGAGCACCTCGACATTCGCCAGTTCGCGCGCGGGGCGGACCCAGCGATCGCGCAGCGCCCGGAGCCGGGCCTGCTTGGCGGCGGCGCCGATGCCTTCATGGAAGTCGAGCGCGGCAGGCACCGCGAGCTGCGCCGCATAGTCCAGCGTGCCGGTATGGACGCGGGACCGGATATCGGCGGGGTTCGCGCCGGCTTCGGCGGGATCGACATCGATGTCCGCCAGCCGGCCGCCCCGGATCACGATCGCGCCGACGCCAAGCGGCGCGCCGATCCATTTGTGCAGGTTGATGCCGATGAAATCGGCCGCGAGGTCGGGCAGCCTATAGTCGATCTGGCCGACGCCGTGCGCCGCGTCGACGATCGCGTCGATGCCGCGGAGCCGGGCCATCGCCGCGATCTCGGCGACCGGCAGCACCAGCCCGGTACGGTGGCTGACATGGGTGAGCAGCACCATGCGGAGATTGGGGTGCGCGGCAAAGGCCCTTGCATAGGCATCGAGCACCGCCTGGCGCGTGGCGGGCAGCGGCAGGGCGATCTTGAGCACCTCCACGCCGCGCCGGCCCTTCAGGCTCTCCATACAGGCCTGCATCGCGTCATAATCGAGATCGGCATGGAGCACCGCGTCGCCCGGGCGCAGGCGATTATAGCCCAGGATCAGCGCGCGCATCGCTTCGGTGGCGTTGCGGGTGAAGGCAAGCTCCGCGGTGGCCACGCCCATGACGGCGGCCACCCGGGCGCGGATCGCCTCGATCTCGCCGGGCATCTCGCGCCGGGCATAGAAGCTGGTGTCGCGGTTCACACGATCGACATGGGCGCGATAGGCGGCAAGCACCGGCCGCGCCATCATCCCCCAATTGCCGTGCTCGAGCTGCACCACCCTGCGCGTGACGTCATACTGCGCGGCGATGCCGGCCCAGCGCGCGTCATCCGCCGCTAGGGCCGGAACGACGGGCATCGCCGCCGCGGCGGCCAGCAGGGTCCTGCGGTCCATCATTCCCCTCCTCCCGATCCGGCGCCGCACGGATAGCAGAGGGGCCGGGGCCCCGCCATGCGGCGGCGGGCAGCCTATCGGCGAATGTAGCGGAAGTACCAGACCTCATGGCCCTGGCGCCGCGCCTTGCGCTCGTAGCGCGTCTCGGGCCAGTCCGCCGGGCGGGTGAGGAAATCCTGGGCGGTCTTCGCCTGCCAGGCGAAGTCGCGGCGCTGGTCCATGATCATCATCGACCAGCGGCAATAGGTGGGATCGTCGGTGCCCAGGCGGAACTCGCAGCCGGGCTTGAGCTTCGCCGCGATGATGTCGAGCGGGCCATGGTTCATCATCCGGCGCTTGGCGTGGCGCGCCTTGGGCCAGGGATCGGGATGCAGCAGGTAGAGCCGGTCGAGGCTGGCATCGGGCAGCCGCTCGAGCACTTCGAGCGCGTCGCCCATGTGCAGGCGGACGTTCCTCAGAGCAGCGTCGCGGACATGGCCGAGCGCGCCGACCACGCCGTTGAGGAAAGGCTCGCAGCCGATAAAGCCGTGATCGGGGCGCATCGCGGCCTGGCCGGCGAGATGCTCGCCCGCGCCGAAGCCGATCTCGAACTCGAGCGGGCGGTCGTCGCCGAAGAGGATGGCCGAATCGAGCGGACCCGATTCGGGCAGGCTCACCTGCGGGAGCAGCTCCTCGACAAGGGCGGACTGGCCCTGGCGGAGCTTGTGGCCCTGGCGGCGGCCATAGAGACGGCGGATGGAAACGGGATCGGACACGGGCCGCCTGTTAGCGTCCCGGACGCGGAGGACAAGCGTTAGAGCGCCTGGGCGAGCGCGACGGGCGCCGTCGGGCGCGGCGTGGCGATGCGCTGGTGCGCGGCGAGGCGGCGATGCTGGGGCATGGCCGCGCGCGGCTCGCGGCGGGCGATGTGCGCGCGCGGCAGCGGGCGGCCGCGCGCCGGCGCGATCCAGTCGCCCTGCATGTGGCGGATGCCCATGGTGCACAGCAGGACCAGGTCCTCGCGCCGCGCGACGCCGTTGGCGATCAGGATCACGTCCATGTTGCGCGCGAGCCGCACCACGCCCTCGACGATCACCCGGCGCGAGCTGCTGTCGGCGATGGTGCGGACCAGGCCGGCATCGAGCTTGACGAAGCGCGGCGTGAAACGGCCGAGCAGGCGGACGGCGAGCGGGCCGACCGCGAAACTGTCGAACGCGATGGCGATGCCGCGATCGACGCATGCCTGGGCCAGCGCCGCGACGCGGGCCAGCTCGCCGCGCTCATCGGCATCGATCTCGACGACGATGCGATCCAGCGGCACGCGATGCTCGATCGCGGCGCGGAAGAGATGGGCGAGCAGCGCGTCCGGCGCACCGTCGGCGGCGCCGACGGGGACCGCGAGCAACGCCTCGCCGTCGAGCAGCCCGGCATCAGCCGCGCCGGCGATCGCGGCACCGATCCGCGCCATTTCGAGCCGCAGCCTTGCGGCGGGGACGAGCGCCGCGGCGGCCTGGGCAAAGTCGCGGCCATGGACGGTGGCGATCGCGGCCCAGGCGAAGGGCTGGCCCGAGGCGGCGGCGATCATCGGCTGGAAGGCAATGGCGAGACCGGACTGAAGAGCGGCTGGAGCAGGTTCGGTTTGCATGATGCTTCCTTTCTGCCCTTCGTTAAAAATGGTTAACGCCGTTCGCTCCATTCCGTGCGTCGCCGAAGGGGGATTTTCCCCATGGGGATTCTACCATGGACGGAAAGCGGCGGATTTTGCTTGCCCCGCGCGAATCCGCGAGTCGCGCCGATATGCGAGAGTCGCCATCGCAACGACCCGAGCATGATTTACCACCATAATGGTTGCTTCTCTCGCCGCCGGCGCGGGAATCGCGGGCGGCAAGGCGCGCGCGAATCAGGCGGCGTTGCGCAGCGCCGGTCGCGGCAGGCTGCCCGTCGCCGGCGCGCCGACATGGGCGCCCTGGACCAGCGGCACGCCGAAGCTGCGGATTCGCTCATAGACCGGCTCGCTGTCCACGCCCGCCGCGACGATGCGCAGGCCCAGGCTCTGCATGCGGCGGACAAGGTCCTCGATGGCGATGCGGCGCGACCAGCTGGAGGCGATGGTGCTGACCAGCTCGGGCTCGATCGTCACCGCATGGGGCGCGAACTTGCCGCAATAGGCGAGCCCCGATTCATTGGGGCCGACACCGTGAAAGGCGACAACCGGGCCCAGCTTGTTGAAGACGTGCATGACGTCGGCAAGCTCGGAGCTGGTGATCGCCTGATAGTGATGGAGCGTGAACACCAGCCGCTCCGCGACGATGCCATATTGGCGCGCGGTGAGCAGCGCCGGCTGGATATGCTCCGCCGGATCGCCGATCGCCGGCGCGCTCAGCGGAATGGCCAGCCGCCCGCCCGAGCTGGCGAAGCCCGCGGTCGCGGCCCAGCGCACCGCGGCGACCGCGCAGCGGCGATCGACGTCGCGGCGCTGCTCGGCCGAGAGCTGGTCGAAATCCCCGGCGGCGGGCAGGCCGTCGCGCAGCGCTTGCGCCTCATAGGCGTGGATGCGCCCGCCAGCGATCTCGGCGATGGGCTGGAAGGCGATCGCGAGCCCGGTGCCGGCGCCGCTGGGCGCTCCGCCTTCCGGAACCATCATCGAATTCTCCGACTCCACCGATTCGCTCCTTTCCATTCCTTCCTGATGAAGAATTACGGTTGCTCAGTGCTTTATAGGATGACCCGGGAAAATACGGAACGAAGCGGCACAACGAAAAGCCCCGCGCCGGCGATGCGGCGCGGGGCTTTCGGTTTCGGCGGGCCGAAGCGGAGAAGGATCAGGCGGCGAGCGCGGCCTTCAGATCCTCGACCAGGTCGGTCTTCTCCCAGGGGAAGAAATCGCCCTCGGGCTTGCGGCCGAAATGGCCATAAGCCGCGGTCTTGCTGTAGATCGGCTTGTTGAGCTGCAGGTGCGTGCGGATGCCGCGCGGGGTGAGGCCGCCCAGCTTCTCGATGCCCGCGATCGCTGCCTCGATCTTGTCGTCCGAGACCGTGCCGGTGCCGTGCGTGTCGACATAGAGCGACAGCGGCTTGGACACGCCGATCGCATAGGCCAGCTGGATCGTCACGCGCTTGGCGAGGCCGGCGGCGACGATGTTCTTCGCGAGATAGCGGGTGATATACGCCGCCGAGCGATCGACCTTGGTCGGGTCCTTGCCCGAAAAGGCGCCGCCGCCGTGCGGCGAAGCGCCGCCATAGGTGTCGACGATGATCTTGCGGCCGGTGAGGCCGGCATCGCCGTCCGGTCCGCCGATCTCGAACGAACCGGTCGGGTTGATGTGATATTCGGTCTCGCCCGAGAGCAGCTCGGCCGGAAGCAGGTCGGCGACGACCTTCTTCACATAGGCCTTGAGCTCGGCTTCCTTGTCGCCCTCGTCATAGCCCTTGCCATGCTGGGTCGAGACGACGATCGCGGTCGCGGCGACCGGCTTGCCGTTCTCGAAGCGCAGCGTGACCTGGCTCTTGGCGTCCGGCTCGAGGAACGGCGCGGCGCCCGAATGGCGATCGGCGGCCATGCGCTCGAGGATCTTGTGGCTGTAGTCGAGCGTCGCCGGCATCAGGTCCGGCGTCTCGTCGCAGGCGAAGCCGAACATGATGCCCTGGTCGCCGGCGCCTTCGTCCTTGTTGCCCGAGGCGTCCACGCCCTGCGCGATGTGCGCCGATTGCGGGTGCAGATTGTTCTCGAAGCGGAGCGTCTCCCAGTGGAAGCCCTCCTGCTCATAGCCGATGCGCTTCACGGTATCGCGGACGGTCTTCTCGACCTCTTCCTGCACGCCCGGAGCCCAGTTGCCCTCGGTGTCCATGATGCCCTTGCCGCGGATCTCGCCGGCAAGGACGACCAGCTGGGTGGTGGTCAGCGTCTCGCAGGCGATGCGGGCCTCGGGATCCTTCGACAGGAACAGGTCGACGATGGCGTCGGAAATCTGGTCCGCGACCTTGTCGGGATGGCCTTCGGAAACCGATTCGGACGTGAAGAGATAGTTGGAACGCATGGAAATTCCTCTTGTGGGGAGGAAAGCCGGGCCGTTGCCATGCCCATATAAAGCTTTCCTTATATCACGCCCCTAGCGGGCGAAGCGCCGAAACGCAATCGCGAACACCATCAGGGCCAGCGCGGCGAGCAGCGCCAGCCAATTGCCGAGCCGCGCGAAGAGCGTGGGCGGCAGGGGCGCGGGGAGCGGCACTTCCACCGCGCCTTCCTGCCCCGCGGCTACCGTGCCGAGCAGGCGGCCACGGGCGTCGATCACCGCGGAAACGCCGGTCGGCGTGGCGCGCAGGATCGGCAGCCCCTCCTCGATCGCCCGCAGCCGCGCCTGGGCGAGATGCTGCACCGGGCCCCAGCTGCCGAACCAGGCATCGTTCGACGGGTTGAACAGGAAGTCGGGGCGATGGCGCTGGTCGATGATCTGGCCGGAGAAGATGATCTCGTAGCAGACCGCGACGCCGGCCCTGCCGAAGCCGTCGACGGCGAGGGTGCGCGGCCCGGGCCCCGGGATGAAGTCGATCTCGCCCATCACCAGCCGGGCGAGGCCGAGCGGCGCGAGCAATGTGCGCATCGGCAGATATTCGCCATAGGGAACCAGGTGCGCCTTGTCGTAGCGCCCGCCCAGCATGCCGGCGGGATCCACCGTCCACACCGAATTGCCCGCGCCGGTCAGCCGGTCTCCGTCGAAGAAGAGCGCATTGCCCCCCACCATCGCGCGGTCCCGGGGGCCGAGCAGCCCGCCGATCCGCCCGCGCACCCAGCGCGGATCGCCCTGCTGGTAGAAGCGCGGCGGATAGCCGTCCTCGACATAATAGTTGACCATGCCTTCGGGCCACACGACCAGCCGCGGCACGCTGCCGGGCTGGCCGCTCCATTCGGCCAGCTTGGCGAGGACGCGCGGGGCATAGTCCGGCCGATCCACGCCCTCCTGGCCGATATTGGGCTGGACGACGCGCACAAGCGGGCGCGCCGGGTCCGCGGCCGGGCGGCCGGGATGGAGCGCGAACCCGGCGACGATCAGCAGCGCGGCGGTGGCCAGCGGCACGCGATACTGGTGCTGGGTGGCGAGATAGAGCGCGCCCGCGGCGATCAGGGTGATGCCCGACAGCGCATAGGTGCCGGTGAAGGCGGCGAGCTGCGCGATCGGCGTCGGCACCCAGATCGCCGCCATCGGGTTCCAGGGATAGCCGGTGAACAGCGTGCCGCGCAGATATTCGGTGACGATCCAGGCCGAGGCGGCGGCCAGGACGAAGGCGAGGTCCGGCTCGTTCCAGCGCGCCTTCACGATGCGGGCGAAGCGCCAGGCCAGGCCCATCGCCACCGCCGGATAGACCGCCAGATAGAGGGCCAGCAGCAGCACGGCGAAATAGCCGAGCACCGGCGGCATCTTGTCCTGGAAATCGAAGGCGTGCTGGATCCAGTTGTTGCCCAGGGTGAAATGGCCGACGCCGAACACCCAGCCGCGCAGCAGCGCCGCCCTGGCGCTCGGCGCGTGCCAGGTCAGGTGCAGCAGCACCGCGAGGCAGGCCAGCGTGACCGGCCACCAGTCGAGCGGGGCGAATCCGGTGGCGGAGAGAAAGCCGGCGAGCAGCGCGGCGAGCAGGGGGCGGGACAGCATCGCGAGGTGCTTAACCGATCCATCCCCTTTTCGTCATCCCCGCGAAGGCGGGGGCGACGGTTGGAACCATGGAACGGACCGGGTGGCGAATCCCCGGCGACCACATTAAATGGCGCGCCATGACCGAGATCACCGTCGCCGCCCTGCAGCTCGCCTTTTCCAACGACATCGACGCGAACATCGCGAAGGTCTCCGCCCATGTGCGCGAGGCGGCGGCGCGGGGCGCGCAGGTGGTGCTGCCGCCCGAGCTGTTCGAAGGCGAGTATTTCTGCCGGGTCGAGGACGAGGGCCTGTTCGCCAATGCGAAGCCGACCGCCGAGCACAAGGCGGTGCTGGCGATGCAGGCCCTGGCCGCCGAGCTGAAGATCCACATCCCGACCAGCTTCTTCGAGGCGGACGGGCCGCACCATTACAACAGCCTCGCGATGATCGGGCCGGACGGCCGGATCGCCGGCGTCTATCGCAAGAGCCACATTCCGGACGGCCCCGGCTATGAGGAGAAATTCTATTTCCGCCCCGGCAACACCGGGTTCAAGGTGTGGAACGGGCCCGGGAAGGCGACGCTCGGCGTGGGCGTGTGCTGGGACCAATGGTATCCGGAAACCGCCCGCGCGATGATGCTGATGGGCGCGGACATCCTCTTCTATCCCACCGCGATCGGCAGCGAGCCGCATGACGAGAGCCTCGACACCGCGCGGCTGTGGCGCCGGGCGATGGTGGGGCATGCCGTGTCCAACGTGGTCCCCGTGGTCGCCGCCAACCGCGTCGGCACCGAACATGGTCAGACCTTCTACGGCACCAGCTTCATCACCAACGAGCGCGGCGACATCCTGGCCGAGCTGGACCGCGAGGAGGAAGGCGTGATCACCGTGACGCTCGACCTGGCGCTGGCCAGGCGCCACCGCGCCGCCTTCGGCTTCTTCCGCGATCGCCGGCCGGATCTCTACGGGCGGCTGGTGCAGGACATCTGAGCCCGGACGGGCCGTGTTGTCGCCTGATTCTCGGCCTGGTCGGGATCGAGATCCAGCCCTCTCCCCTCCGTCATGCTGACCTTGTTTCAGCATCCAATTCTCCACCGGCGATATCGCCGGCGGCACCTTGGGCCCTGAAGCAAGCTGGCACTTGTCCCGTAAAGACAAGTACGCCCCATTCCTTGTCCCGAGGGGATAAGCGCCAAACAAGTTCAGGGTGACGCAGGAGGTTGGCTCGAAATGTTCCGGCCCGCCAAGCCACGCCCCTGGCCTGAATGTCGCTTCGCCCTAGCCCAGCGCGAACTCCAGCGCGGCGAGCGCGTGCAGCCGCGTGGTGTCGAGCAGCGGCACCTCACTGTCCCCGTCGCCGACGAGCAGCCCGATCTCGGTGCAGCCGAGGATCACGCCTTGCGCCCCGGCGGCGGCCAGTTCGGCGATCACCGTGCGATAGCGCGCGCGCGATTCCTCGCGGATCACGCCGCCGACCAGCTCTTCATAGATGATGCGGTGCACCGCGGCGCGCGCCTCCGCCCCGGGCAGCAGCACCTCCAGCCCGAAGCGCTGTTCCAGCCGCTCGCGATAGAAGGGCTGCTCCATGGTGAAGGCCGTGCCGAGCAGGCCGATGCGCGTGATCCCCGCCGCGCGGATCGCCGCGCCGGTGGGATCGGCGATGTGGAGCATCGGAATGCCGATCGCGGCCGCGATCCGGTCCGCCACCAGATGCATGGTGTTGGTGCACAGCACCAGGCAATCGGCGCCCGCCGCCTCGATCGCCCGGGCCTCGCCCGCCAGCCGCTCGGCCAGCGCATCCCAGGCGCCGGCATGCTGGAGCCGCTCGATCTCCCCGAAATCGACCGACAGCATCACGCTGCGCGCCGAATGCGGATGCCCCAGCCGCGCACGCGCCTCGCGATTGAGCAGCGCATAATATTGGGCCGAGCTCTCCCAGCTCATGCCCCCGAGCAGGCCGATCGTCTTCATCATCGTCAAAATCTCCCGGGCCGCGCCAGCGCCACGGCCCGTTCCACCACCGCCTCGAGCATCGCGGGCGTCAGCCGGCCGGTATTCTGGTTGTAGCGCGAGCAGTGATAGCTATCGACCAGCCACTGGCCGCGATGCAGGCGATGCTCGGCGCCGTGCGCGAAACGCACCTTGGGCAGCTTGCCGCCCATCGCCTTGACCGCCGACTGGTGCGCGACCTGCCCGAGCGCGAGCACCACCGGCGCCCGGAGCTCCGCCGCCAGGAACGGCCGGCAGGCATGGATCTCGGCGGGCTCGGGCTTGTTACCCGGCGGCAGGCAGCGCACCGCGTTGAGGATCACCACGCCCCTGGGCTCCCCCTTCTCGGCCAGGCCGAACTTCTCGAGCGTCGCGAACAGCAATTCGCCCGAGGCATCGCCGGTAAAGGCGCGGCCGGTGCGGTTGGCGCCATGCCTGCCGGGGGCGAGGCCGACGATCGCGATCGGCGCGTCGGGATCGCCCAGCGCCGGCACGGGCGCGTTCCACCAGTCGGGATGTTCGGCGCGCAATTGTTCGCGCAGCGTGGCGAGGCGCGGGCAGAGCGGGCAATCGCGGCTTGGCTGGAGCATCCCCGCGCGATAGGCCGCCCGGCATGGCGAGGACAAGCTATGCCATCGCGATCGGATCCAACCGGTGGGGCCGCCATGGCAGCCCGGCGCGCGAAGTCGCGGCGGCGATCGATGCGCTGGGTGGCGTCACCGCCACCTCCCCGATCCTTCACACCCCGCCGCTCGGCCCCTCGAAACGCCGCTTCGCCAATGCCGTCGCGCTGATCGAGACCGACGAGACGCCCCCGGCCCTGCTCCGGCGGCTGAAGGCGATCGAGCGCGAATTCGGCCGGCGGCGCGGACGGACCTGGGGGGCGCGGGTGATCGATCTCGACATCGTGCTGTGGTCGGGCGGCAGCTGGGGCGAGCCGGCGCTCGTCGTGCCGCACCGCCTGTTCCGCGACCGCGCATTCGTGCTCGCGCCGCTCGCGCGGGTCGCGGCGGGCTGGCGCGATCCGGTGACCGGGCTTAGCGTGCGCCAGCTCGCGGCGCGATTGCGGAGGAAATGATGATCTGGGCATTGCTGGCGCTGGCCGATCCCGATCCCGGCCTGGTCGCCTTTGCCGATGCGTTCGACCGGGCGCAGCTGCGCCAGGACCGCGCGGCGATGGAGGCGATGATCGCGGACGACCTGGTCTATATCGACGGCTCGGGAAGGCGGCAGGGCAAGCAGGCGTTCATCGACGGCTGGATGACGCCGGGCGACCGCTATGATCCGCTCGTGCTGACCGATCGGGTGATCCTGTCGCTCGGGCCCGATGCGGGCGTGGCCAATGCGGAGACGGTGCTGGGCGGCATCTCGGGCGGGCGGCGCTTCTCCAGCCATTTCCGCTTCGCGGACACGTTCCGCAGGACGAACGGCCGCTGGCAGGTCGCGCATGTCCAGGTGACGCGGATCGAAGCCCGGCGTTGACCCGCCCGGCCGGGCCGCCTAGGGGCGACGCTGGTGTGGGTCCGTAGCTCAGTCGGTAGAGCAAGCGACTTTTAATCGAGAGGTCCCGGGTTCGAATCCCGGCGGACCCACCACCATCCCCGCCTGGCGGCTTCCCGGCCGGCGCCCTTGCGGAGCGCCGGGTCCTTCGGGCGCGATTCTCCGAGCCATCGGGAACGACGCCGCGCCGGGCGCGCCGCGGTTCCGTCCGTCCTCGCTGGTCGCTTCATTGCCGGGAATTGCCGAAGCCCCGAAGCGCCGGCCATGGCCGCGTGCCGCCCCGGCCGCTCTCGCTACTTCCCCCGCGCGACGCAGGGTCCCCCATCGGGGCCGGTCGCGCCGGTGCAGGTCCGAACCGCGATCATCGGCTCCTGCAATTCGATCAGGCGATTGCGGCCATCCGCCCCGCGCGCCAGCACGAACCCGTCATAGAGCTTCCCGGATGCCGTATAAGTCCGGAACTGAAGGCGATCGCCGGCGACATCGACGACCTGATAGAGTTCCGTCGCCTCCGCGACCTTGTCGGGCTGGATGCCGGCGCGGTCGTTCAGCGCGTACATTTTCGAACCCGTCACCGAGACCAGATAGACCGGCCCCTGGATCGCGCCCTTCCCGCGCGCCGCCGCCGATGCTTCGCGCCCCGCCTCGGCGGTCAGGCGGCTGTAGCAATGGTCATGCCCCTGGAGCACGAGATCCACCTTGCGCCTGTCGAACACGGGTTTCCATGCCGCCTTGATCTCCGCGATGTCGTTCGGACGGGCACAGGTGAAGACGGGCTGGTGGAACAGGACCACATTCCATTTCGCCTTGCTCGCGGCGAGCGTCGCATCGAGCCAGCGCGTCTGGGCCTCCATGGTGCCGAGGTCCATCGCGGAAGTGCCGTCGAGCACGATGAAGCGGACCCCCTGGTAATCGACATGATAGGTGGTCGCCTTCGCCGCTTCCGCGCCGTTCGCCGGCAGCGCGAACTGCAGCGGCCAATAGGGCCCGAGCGTCCGGCTCTCCGTGCCGTCCGGCAGGCGGATATCGACATATTCGTGGTTGCCGGTCGCCGGAACCTGCGGGACGATCGCATAATTATATCCCGCCGCCTGGTTCCATTCGCCCCATTCGTCGTCATGGTCGAGATCGTCGCGTTGCGCCGCGAGATCGCCGGCGTGCAGGACGAGCTCGATGCCGCCATTGGCATGGAATGCCTGCCGGATCACACGGCTCGCATAAGTGAGGATGCCGTTCTGGACATCGCCGAGATAGAGGAAGCGAAAGGGCTTCGCCTCGGCGGCCGCGGTGCGGAACTGCAGCCATTCGCTCCAGCCCGCGCTGCCTTTCAGGCGATAGGCATAGACGGTGTCCGGCCTGAGCCCCGCAAATCGAACCTGATGGTACAGGGCCGGGCCGTTGGCGCTCGCCTTCTCGCGCGGCGCCGCGGCGCCGATCACCTTGACGGCGCGCTCGGGCAGCGTCGGGCCGTCGACCGAGACGGCGATCTCCGCCTCGCTGGTGCGCTGGGCGAGATCGGTGCGGAAGGCGACGGCCATCTCCCGCGTGGGATCCGCCCCCGGCGTCAGGACGATGCGATCGGGCAGGTTGCGCGCGGCATAGGGCGTGCCGGCGGACCGGGGGAGCGCGGCCTGCGCGCGCGCCTCGGGCGTTGGCGCGGCCGCGATCAGCAGGACGGAGAGGACGAGCGAGGCACCCGGAACGCGCATGGCACACTTTCTTGCATCTGAGTGGCGGCGCGGCGGCCGCGGGCGTTTCCGGGCTCGAGCGTGCCGAGCCCGGAAACGATACGCCTAGAGCTTGATGCGGACGCCGCCGAAGATCGAATAGCCGAACTTCTCATATTCGTAGACGCGCTCACGCACGCCATAATAGCGCACGCCCGGCGAATTGGTCAGGTTCTTGGCTTCCACGAACACGGTGGCCTGCTTCACGACCTGATAGCTGGCCGTCGCGTCGAGCTGGCCGCGCCCTTCCCAATACAGGTCGAGCCGCGGGTCGTTGGCGTCCACCGCGTTCAGATAGTCGCTGCGCTTGGTATAGGAGAGGCGCGCGTTGAACGGCCCCTTCTCATAGAACAGCGCGGCGTTCCAGCTCGACTTGGACTGGCCCGGCAACGGCATCACCCGGCGGCCGGCAAACGTCTGGGACAGCCTGATCTCCGCATCCGTCCAGGTATAGTTGGCGAATACGCCGAAGCCGCTGAGCAGGCCGGGCAGGAAGGTGAATTGCTGCTGCCAGTTCACCTCGATCCCGACCAGATGCCCGTCGGGCGCGTTTTCCGGGCGCACATAGATGATGTTCCCGGCGGTGCGGCTCAGCGTGTAGCGATAGTCCGTCAGGTCCTTGTAGAAGGCGTTGACCGAGATCAGGCCGACCGGCCGGATATAATATTCCAGGCCCGCGTCCACATTGTTGGAAAGCGTCGGCCGCAGATTGGGATTGCCCTCCGTGATGCGCGTCATGCTGCTGTCGGTCTCATCGAGCTGACGCGGCACCAGGTCGACGAAATTCGGCCGGTTGATCCCGCGGCTGAGCGCGAAGCGGCCGATCAGCTCCGGCGTGAACGCCTGCCGCACGGTCAGGTTCGGGAACCATTTGCCATAGTCCGTATCGACATTCGCCTTGCCGACCGTTCCGTTGAGCGCGACCGTGGGAGCGGAACCCTGGAAGTCGGTCCTTTCGTAGCGGACGCCGGCGATCACCGTGGTGTGGCCGAATTCCGCCTTGGCCATGCCGAACATGCCGAGGATCTTTTCGCTCGCGCGATAATCGGCCGTGATCGATTGCGGGATGCGGCGTTCCGACGAACCCTTGGTCGCGTCGAAATAGGCGTCCGCCTTGCCCGGATCGATCTTGTAGCCGAGATCATAGTTGAAGTTCGCCGAGCGCTCGTCGTTCAGGAAGCTCGTCAGCGAGCCGCTCGGAGCGGTGGACGCACGCCGGTCGCGGAAGCGCTCCTCGTCCGAAACGACGTCGCGGTCGCGATAGCGGCCGCCGAGGCTGAACAGCACCTGCTGGCCGCCAAGATCGACCGGCAGCTCGACCTTGGTCGAGAAACCCCATTCCTTGTTGAGCGTGTTGTTCGAGCGATAGGCGTTCTCGCGGAACGCGTAGCGATCGGACTGGAGATGCTCGTTCGTGGTGAACAGCGAATAGCTGGGATTGTCCGGATTGGCGAAATCATAGCTGAGCGTCGGGCGCAGCGACGAGCGGAACAGCAGCTCGTCGCGACGCGGATAGGTCTGCTTCGATTCCGAATAGGTCGCGGAATATTCGATCCGGCCGCGGCCGATCAGATTCTCGCCGCCCACCGTGCCCGTGTAGATCTGGTTGCGCTGAACGCGGTGGCGGATCTGCTTCTCGATGCGCGTGTTGGTGAAGGTGGCGCGGGTATCCGTGGATCCCGCGGCCATCGTGCCTTCGCTCCACAGGATGCTCAGGCGGTTGCGATATTCATCGTCGGTGAACTGGGAGAAGGAACCGCGGGCATAGAGCCGGTTGCCCGGCGAAGGACGCCATTCGAGCGCGCCGTTGAGCGAAAGGCGCTCGCGCTTCGTGTCATAGTCCTTGAACAGGGTTTCGACGAGGCGGACCTGCCCGGCGGCGTTGACCGCCCAGCCATTCTCGACATTGTCGAGCTGGCGATCCGTCTTGGAATAGCTGCCCGCGAGAAGGACGCCGAACTGCCGGTCGGCGCCGAAGCGGTTGCTCACCGAAAGCGAGGCGCGCCTGTCGCTCGTGCCGCCATAGTCGTTGTAGCTGGCGCCGGCCGACGCGCTGAGGCGGAAGCCCTTGCTGTCAAAGGCCGAGCGGGTGGAAATGTTCACCGAGCCCGCGATCGCGTCGGCATCCTGGCTGGGCAGCAGGCTCTTGGTCACCTCGAGATTCGCGACGATATCGGAAGGGATGGTGTCGAGGTCGATCGCCCGGGTCGTCGGGCTGGCCGCGGCAACCGTCGCGCCATCGACGGAAACGGTGCTGAACTCCATCGGCGCGCCGCGGATGTTGATGTAGCGGCCCTCGCCCTGATCGCGCTCGATGCCGATGCCGGAAACGCGCTGCAGCGCCTCCGCGATGTTCGGATCGGGGAAGCGGCCGATGGCGTCGGCCGAGACGATGCTGACGGTATTGTCGGCCTGTCGCTGCTGGTTGAGCGCCCGCGCAGTGTTGTCGACGATCGAGGCGCCGGTCACGACGATGTCACTGGCAGCGTCGCGGGGCACGGTGATGTCGACGACGGTCCGGCGATCCGCCAGCGCCACCGAAGTGCTCGCGTTCGGGCGGCCGAGATATTCGACGCGGACCGTCACCTCGCCCTGCGCCGGCACCGGCATCACGAACTCGCCCTGGAGATCGGTGGTGGTCTCGCTGCCCAGTTCCGGCACCACGACGCGCGCGCCCGGCAGGGGCGAGCCGTTCTCGTCATGCACGCGGCCGGACAGGATGCCCGCATTCGCCTGCGCGCGACCGGATGCCGCGGCATCCTGGGCCAGCGCGGACGGGACGATGCCGGCAAGGGCGATCGTCATGGCGGATGCGGCGAGCGCGAAGGAACTGCGGCGACGACGAATGGCGTTCATTATGACCCCCGAAACCCTGGTGAGCGGAATAACGGGGAGCGGGCCGCCGTTATCGGGGCGGCGGCTAGGAATGGCTTGTGACGGACCGGTTACAATAGCGGGCCGGGCATCCAACCTTGGGGCAATTTTATCTTCGCGATCGATGCGCGCCGCGCGGGACCGGCCGGGCGACCGGCCGTCCGAAAACTGTAATGTTGTGGCGGCAGAGCCGATGGATGCGCTTGCTTCTGATCGAAGACGATATCGCGATCGCGGACTATATCGGCGCCTGCCTGTCCGGTGCCGGGCACGAGGTGCGCCATGTGCCGGAGGGGCAGGCCGGGCTGGTGGAGACCAAGAACGGGCATTTCGACCTGCTGATCGTCGATCGCGTCCTGCCCGACGGCGACGGGGTGTTCATTGTCGACAGCCTGCGGAAATCGGGCTTCACCAATCCGGTGCTGATGCTGACGGCGCTCGGCTCCATCGAGGATCGGGTGGAAGGGCTCCGGCACGGCGCGGACGACTATCTGGTGAAGCCGTTCGCCCAGGCGGAGCTGCTGGCCCGCATCGACGCGCTGTTCCGCCGATCGAAGGGCGCGTTTCAGGACGTCTATGAATATGCATCGATCACGATCAATCGCCGGCGCCGCGAAGCGTGGCGCGCGGGCCAGCGGATCCTGCTGCAGCCCCGCGAGTTCGAGCTGCTGGAGCAGCTGGTCCTGCATGAAGGGAGATATGTCTCCAAGGCGATGATGCTGGAGAATGTATGGAATTTCCATTTCCATCCGGACACCAACATCGTCGAGACCCATATGAGCCGGCTGCGCCAGAAGCTCAACACCGGCTTCGCGACGGATGCGATCCAGACGGCGCGCCGCGTCGGCTACAGGCTGCGGGATGATTGCTAGGCGCGTGCGCGGGACCCGGCAGATCACGCTGCTCTTCGTCATCGGGCTGATCGTGTCCGCGGCGCTGCTGGGGGGCATCGCCTATGTCGTCGGACATGACGCGATCCGGGGCCAGATCGATGCGCGGATCGAGGCGGAAATGGGCAGCCTGCGCCATCTTCGGAAACAGGGCGGCAACCCGGCCCTGCTCGAGGCGCTCGACAAGATCGACGAGCGCGGCGGCGGCTTCGACTATGTCCTGGTGAACGCCGCAGGCCGTCGCCTGTCGGGCGAACGCCGCTATCCCCTGCTCGCCCCCGGCTGGCAGGATACCGTGTTTCACGACGATGCCGGCGCCGGCATTCCCGTCCGCGCGCTCACCGCCCATCTGGGCGACGGGCTCCGCCTGACGGTTGCCGCGGACATGGCGCCCGCGACCGCGTTGCTGCGCGCGACGATCCTCCTCTTCGCGCTGGCCTCGCTGGTGCTGATCGCCCTGGCGATCGGGTGCGGCCTGCTGTTCGAGCGCGCGATCCGCCGCCGGCTCGACCGGATGAACCAGACGGCGGTCGCGATCATCGCCGGCCATCTCCATTCCCGGATCACGCCCAGCGGATATGGCGACGAATTCGATCGGCTGGCCGATACGTTCAACTCGATGTTCGGCCGTATCGAGGCATTGATCGGCAACCTCCGCCAGGTTTCGAGCGACGTCGCGCATGAGCTCCGCACCCCGATCACGCATCTGCAGAACCGGCTGGAACGGGCGCTCGAGGAGATACCGGAGGGCACGCCGGGGCTGGAAACCGTCGACGCCGCGATCGAGGACAGCGAGCGCATCCTGTCGCTGTTCTCGGCGCTGCTGCGGATCTCGGAAGTCGAATCCGGCACGGTGCGCCGGTATTTCAGGACTTTCGACCTCAGCGATCAGTCCGCCATGGTCGTCGAAAGCTATTCCGCGGTGGCGGAAGACAAGGGCTGTCAGCTGCTGTCGGATATCGAGCCGGGGATTCTCGTCGAGGGAGACCTGGAGCTTCTCTCGCAGGCGATGATCAATCTGATCGAGAATGCCGTCAACCACAACGGACCGGGCACGACGGTGACCCTCGCGGTCGCGCGGCGCGCGGATCGGGTGTCGCTGTCGGTAAGCGACGATGGACGGGGCATCCCCGAGGCCGATTTTCCGCTGGCGCTGCGCCGTTTCGGGCGCCTGGGGGCGAGGCGGAACTCCCCGCGCCACGGGCTTGGCCTGCCGCTCGTCCAGGCGATCGCCCGCCTGCATCAGGGCGAGCTCGAGCTCGGGGATGCGGGGCCGGGATTGCGCGCGACGATAAGGATCCGGGGCGCGGGGCCGGCCTAGGGTCGAAACCCGATCAAGGCTTTGATTTATTTTCGTCATCCCCGCGAAGGCGGGGATGACGGGGTTTGCTGATTGAGACGGGGTTTGCTGGTTGGGGCGTGCCCCTGGCTCGGGGACTCATATTCTTGCTTCGTCACCCCGGCCTTGCGCCGGGGGGCCCGCCATCTCGACAGCGCGGGAAGCAGCGAGATCCCGGCAGAAGCCGTGCGGCGCCTGATCGGCGGCGGCGGCCAGATCATCGGCACGGTCGGCCGGGCCGCGCGACCGATCTTGGCGCGGCCGGTCATTTGCCCTATGCGCCGCGCCGTGGGGCGGCTCCGCCCTCCACGACATGATCGCGCCGGTGCCCCGAAAGGGGCTTAAACGGGAATGCGGTGCGGACGGGCCTTCCGTCCAATTCCGCGGCTGTCCCTGCAACTGTAAGCGGCGAGCGCGATGCACTTGCCCCCCGATTCGAGGGGGCGGCCACTGGATCGCCGATCCGGGAAGGCCGTGCATCGCGCCCTGACCCGCGAGCCAGGAGACCTGCCGGCGCAACGGTCGCTCTTGCCCTGGTCCAGGGGATGGCCAAGGCACGGTATCTCTCCGTCTGAGCGACGACCAAGCGGCCGGGGCCGCTTCGGTGCCGTGCGACGGGCAAGTGCCCGCCCGTCGCCCGCATCGGCCGTTCGCGGCAGGCCCCGCCCTCGTTGCACGGGCGCAGGGGGGACTACCCATGTTGAAGACCAGTTTCGTCTCGCTGATCGCGATCGCCGCCGCCATGCCGGCGCATGCGCAGAATGCCGACCAGGCGGCCGACCCGCAGGACGCGATCATCGTCACCGCCTCGCGCTCGGGCGAGGGCGTCGAGCTCAGGAACCTGCCCGCCTCGGCCACGGTGATCGACGCGGAAGCGCTCGACCAGCGCCAGACGCGCATCGTCTCCGACGTGCTGCGCGACGTGCCCGGCGTCGCGGTCAGCCGCATCGGCGCGATCGGCGGCCAGACCCAGCTGCGGATCCGCGGCAGCGAGGCCAATCACGTCCTCGTCCTGATCGACGGGATCGAGGCGGCGGACCCCTATTATGGCGAATATGATCTCGGCACGCTGATCGCCGATCCGGCCGCCCGGATCGAAGTGCTGCGCGGCCAGCAATCGTCGCTCTACGGATCGGACGCGATCGGCGGCGTGGTCAACTATATCACGCTCTCGGGCCGCGAGGCGCCGGGATACAGCGCCCGCGCCGAGGGCGGCTCGTTCGGCACCTTCAGCGGCGCCGCGCGCGCGGCCGGCGCCTCGGGCACGCTGGACTATGCGGTCTCGGGCAGCTGGTATCACACCAGGGGCTATCCGACGGCGCGGGGCGGCACGCGCGACATCGGCTCGGACAGCGTCGGCGCCAGCGCCAAGCTGGGCTGGACGCCCATGACCAACCTGAAGGTCACCGGCGTGCTGCGCTACAGCAATACCGATGCGGAGACCAACAACAGCGAGAGCAATCCCGCCAGCCCGCGCTTCGGCTACACGGTCGACAGCCCCGGCGTGCGCTTCACCAACGAAGCGTTCTACGGCCTGCTCAGCGCCGAGCTGACCGCGCTCGACGGCCGCTGGACCAACACGCTTTCGGGCCAGTTCGCCGACACCACCCGCACCGGCTACAAGCCGGGCGGAGTCGATTATGGCGACAAGGGCCAGCGCTACAAGGGATCGTTCGTCTCGAGCTTCCGCTTCGGCACCGATGCGATCACCCACCGCCTGACCGCCGCGCTCGACTGGGAGCGCGAGCAGTTCCGCAACACGACCCCGTCGACAGGCTCGCCCTTCGACGCGTTTCGCGGCCGGCGCAGCACCGACAATCTCGGCCTGGTCGGCCAATATGAGCTGACCGCGGGCGCTTTCACCGGCGGCGCCTCGGTGCGGCACGACGACAATAACCGCTTCGCGAACGCGACCACCTGGCGCGTCCAGGCCGGCTATCGCCTGCCCACCGACACGCGCGTCCATGCCGCCTATGGCACCGGCGTGAAGAACCCCGGCTATTACGAGCTCTTCGGCTATTCGAGCGGCACCTATATCGGCAATCCGAACCTCAGGCCGGAAAAGTCCAAGGGCTGGGAAGCGGGCATCGAGCAGAGCTTCTGGAACGACAAGGCGACGATCGGCGCGACCTATTTCGATTCCAAGCTCACCGACGAGATCTACATCACCTATCCGGCGCCGAGCTACACCGCGACGCCCGGCAACCGCACCACCGATTCGAAGCAGCACGGCGTCGAGGTGACCGCCAGCCTGCGTCCGATCCGCCAGCTCCGCATCGACGCGGCCTATACCCATCTGAAGGCGACCGAGGCCGGCGTCACCGAGGTTCGCCGCCCCGGCGACATGGCCAGCGTCAATGCCACGCTGTTCAGCAGGGACGAGCGTTTCTCGACCACGCTGACGGTGCGCTACAATGGCCGCATGGACGACCTGGCCTATATCGATCCCAGCTATGTGCCGGTGCGCGTCTCGCTCAAGCCGTTCACGCTGGTGAACCTCAATGCCCAGTACCGGCTGAGCGACCGCTTCTCGGTGTTCGGGCGCGTCGAGAACCTGTTCGACGTGAAATATGAGGAAGTGTTCAGCTTCGCGACGCCGGGCGCGGCCGCCTATGGCGGCGTGCGCGTCGCCTTCTGAAGCGCAGGGGGGAAGCGGCCGTGAAGCAACGTACCGACGCAGAACACAATGCGAAGATGAAGAAGGTCCAGGCCGCCCAGGCCAGGAAGATCGCCACCAAGACGGTGGAGAAGGGCCTGGTCATCGTCCATACCGGGCCGGGCAAGGGCAAGACCTCCGCCGCGCTCGGCATGGCGGTGCGCGCGATCGGGCACGGCATGAAGGTGGGCATGGTCCAGTTCGTGAAGGGCGCGATGGCCACCGGCGAGAAGGCTGTGTTCGACCGCTTCCCCGAGCTGATCGAGTTCAAGCCGATGGGCGAGGGCTTCACCTGGGACACGCAGGACCGCGCGCGCGACATCGCCGTCGCGCGCGAAGCCTGGGAAGAGGTGAAGCGGATGATCGCCGATCCGGACTATGCGATGGTGATCGCCGACGAGCTCAACATCGTGCTGCGCTACGACTATCTGCCGACGGACGAAGTGCTCGCGGCGCTGGCCGCCAAGCCGGCGATGAAGCACGTGATCATCACCGGCCGCAACGCGCCCCAGGCGCTGATCGACGCCGCCGACCTCGTCACCGAGATGGCCCAGGTGAAGCACCCCTTCCGCGAGCAGAACGTCAAGGCGCAGGCGGGGATCGAGTTCTGATGGCATCGGCCAAGCTCCTGGCCCTGCCGCTGCTCGCCCTGGGCGGCGCGGCGCTATGGGCCGGCGCGCCGGCATCGGCCCCGCCCGCCGGCAAGCCGAAGCGGATCGTCTCGATCAACCTGTGCGCCGACCAGCTCGTCCTGGCGCTCGCCGATCGCGGCCAGATCGCGGGGGTCACCCGCAACGCCACCGATGCGGAGATGTCCGGCGAGGCGGCGAAGGCGCGCGGGCTGCCGGTGCTGAAGAATTCGGCCGAGCAGATCCTCGCGATCGATCCCGACCTGATCATCGGCATGCCCGCCAGCCGCAGCGCGCCGATGCGCGCGCTGAGGGGGCATTCCTACCATCTGCTCGATCTCGAGACCGCCAGCACGGTCGACGAGATCTACACCTCGATCCGCCAGACCGCGGTGGCGGTCGGCCATCCCGAGCGTGGCGAGGCGCTGGTCGCGCGGATGGCGGGGCAGCTTGCCGGGGTCGGCCGGCCGGGCGGCGGCAAGGTCGCGGCCTATTATCAGCGCCGCGGCTTCATGACCGGCACCGGCACGCTGATCGACGATCTGATGCGGCGCATGGGGCTGGTGAACCTGGCGGCGAAGCTCGGCAAGCCGCCGCTCTCGCAGCTGAGCATCGAGGAGATGGTGGCGGCCCGGCCCGACTATCTGATCGTCGAGAGCGCGACCGACAAGGTCGCCGACCAGGGCACCGAGATGCTCCACCACCCGGCGCTGGCGGGCATCCCCCGGATCAGCATCCCCCAGGCCTGGACGGTCTGCGGCAGCCCCGCCTATGTCGATGCCGCGCGGGGAATGGCGCGGCAGCTGGCCCGTTTTCAGGATCGGACCCACGCCCGATGACACTCTCCCGCCCCTTGCTGATCGCCGGGCTGCTGGCCCTGACGCTGGCCGCCGCGATCGGATCGCTCCTGTTCGGGCCGGTCCATCTGTCGCTCGCCCGGATGTTCGCCGCCTTTGCCGGCCATGGCGACCGGATCGCCACCACCATCCTGCTCGAGCTGCGCCTGCCGCGCATGCTGCTGGGCCTGGGCGTGGGCGCGATGCTCGGCCTGGCCGGTGCGGCGCTGCAGGGCTATCTGCGCAACCCGCTCGCCGAGCCATCGGTGCTGGGCACCTCCAATGCCGCGTCGCTCGGCGCGGTCGCCGCGCTCTATTTCGGGCTGGCCGAGCTGCATCCGGTGGTGCTGCCGGCGCTGGCGGTGCTGGGCGCCCTGCTCTCGCTGGCCGGCCTGTCGGCGCTGGCCGGGCGCTCGGAGAGTCCGCTCACCCTGATCCTGGCCGGCATCGCGATCGCCACCTTGGCCACGGCCGGAGTCAGCCTGGCGCTCAACCTCTCGCCCAATCCCTTCGCGGCGATGGAGATCATGACCTGGCTGCTGGGCAGCCTGGAGAACCGCTCGTTCGCGCATGTCTGGATCGCCTTTCCCTGCATCGCGATCGGCGCGGCGCTGCTGCTGTGGGACGGGCGGGCGCTCGACGCGCTGACCTTGGGCGAGGACGGCGCGCAGGCGCTCGGCGTCGATCTGCGGCGCACTCGCATCCGGCTGCTGCTCGGCACCGCGATCGGCGTGGGCGGCGCGGTGGCGGTGTCGGGCGCGATCGGCTTTGTCGGCCTGATCGTGCCGCACCTGATCCGCCCGCTCACCGATCGCAGCCCTTCGGCGATCCTGATCCCCTCGGCGATCGGCGGCGCGGCCCTGCTCACTCTGGCCGATCTCGCGGTGCGGCTGATCGACACCCGGAACGAACTCAAGCTCGGCGTCGTCACGGCCTTTCTCGGCGTGCCGGTCTTCCTGATCCACCTGATGCGGGAGCGCCGGCTATGGTGAGCATAAGCCTCGAGAACGTCGCCGTCGCGCTCGGGAAACGTATCGTGGTGCAAAATGCCGGCACCCGATTCGCGCCCGGAACGCTGACCGGCATCGTCGGTCCGAACGGCGCCGGCAAGTCGACCCTGGCCCGCGCGATGCTGGCGCTGGTGCCGCATACGGGCCGCATCCTGGTCGATGACGCGGAGGTGGCGACGATGCCGCGCGCCGAGCTGGCCCGGCGCGTCGCCTATCTGCCCCAGGGCCAGACGCTGCACTGGCCGCTCACCGTGGAGCGGCTGGTCGAGCTCGGCCGGCTGCCGCATCTCGCCCCGATGTCGCGGATCGGCGATGCCGACGGTGCCGCGATCGAACGGGCGATGGCGCGCGCCGATGTCGCGAACCTGCGCGACCGGGTCGCCACCGAACTGTCCGGCGGCGAGCGCGCCCGCGTCCTGCTCGCCCGCGCGCTGGCGGTGGAGGCGCCCGCGCTGATCGCCGACGAGCCGCTCGCCAGCCTCGACCCCGGCCACCAGATCGACGTGATGGAACTGCTCCATGGCGAGGCGCGCGCCGGCGGCCTGGTGATCGCGGTGCTGCACGACCTCACCATGGCCGCGCGCTATTGCGACCGGCTGGTGCTGATCGACCGGGGCACCCTGGTCGCCGACGGCACGCCCGCCGAGGTGCTCACTCCGGCCAATCTCAAGGCCGTCTATGGCATCGATGCGCGCGTCGAGCTCACCGGCGACTGGCCGACGATCACCACGCTGGGCCGCAGCCGGTGAGCGACACCGCCTTCTACCGCGCGCAGGGCCATGTCGCGCTGCCGCTGTTCGATCGCGCCCTGGTGGAGGCCGCCCAGGCCGACATCGCCGAGCATATCGACCGGCTCTCGCGCGCCATGTACCTGCCCTTCGACAAAAGCTGCCCCGATGCCCCGCTCGCGGAGCGGCTCGACCGGATCTATGCGCACGACCGCAGCCAGGCAAACCTGCTGCGCGTGGCGATCTGCACCGATGCGCATCGCGGGCCCCGCCTCCAGGCGATCGCCAACGATCCGCGCCTGCATGCCGAAGCCGAGCGGATCGGCGAGCGCGCGCTGGCCGGCAAGGTCGTCCGCGTCCGCGCCAGCATCGCCAGCTTTCCCGAGCACCGCCACGCCTGGCACAGCGACGTCGCCCGCGACGACGGCACGTCCTGCGGCCAGGTCTGGACCACGGCCTGGATCCCGCTGTGCGATGCCGGCCCCGGCAATGGCGGGCTGGAGATCATCCCCGGCCGCCAGCCCGCGCCGCTCGCCAGCGAGACCGATGGCGGCCTCAGGATCACCGAGGAAGCGATCGCCGGCATGCCGCGCCTCCAGCCGGAATGCCCGGCCGGCACCGTGCTGTTCCTCGATCGCTTCACGCCGCACCGCACGCTCCCCGCGGGCAAGGCGCGCTTCGCGCTTGTCGTCTGGATGAAGGCCGCCTAAGGGCAGCGCCGCGACAGGTTCCCCGGAGACGGGGATGAAAAGGGAACGGGACAATCCCGGCTGCCCCTGCAACTGTAAGCGGCGAGCCATCGGCCTCATGCCATTGGGTGTTGCACCCGAGAAGGCGGCCGGACCGGCAACGACCCGCGAGCCAGGAGACCTGCCCGTCGCGGTCGTCTTTCGTGCGGACAGGGTGTGCCGGGCGGACGGGGGTGAACCCGAGCGACGACAGGCTTGGCCGCGTGCGTGCGCGGTCGATGTCGCTCGCCCCACAGGGCATCGGCATCGGCCCTGTGCGCGTGCGGCGTCGTTATGGGTTGCACGCAATGAAGTCCGTTTTCCGTTTCTCCGCCTCGCTCCTCGCCCTGGCCGCCGCGCCCGCGGCCTTCGCCCAGCAGGCGCCCGCGCCCGACGCGGCGGCGGCCGAGGACAGCGACCAGATCACCGTCACCGCCGCCCGCGCGCCGGTGAACATCGATCAGGTCCCCGCCTCGATCACCGTGCTCGACAAGGCGGCGATCGACCGCAGCCAGGATATCGGCGCGACCGAGCTGCTGCTGCGCACGCCCGGCATCAGCATCTCGCGCAACGGCGGCTATGGCACCGCCACGTCGCTGCGCATCCGCGGCGCCGAGGCCGATCAGACCGTGGTGGTGATCGACGGGGTGAAGCTCAACGATCCCGCGGCCACCGGCGGCGGCTATAATTTCGCCAACCTGCTGGTCGGCGACGCATCGCGCATCGAAGTGCTGCGCGGCCCCCAGTCGATCCTGTGGGGCAGCCAGGCGATCGGCGGCGTGGTCAACATCGTCACCGCCGCGCCGGAGAAGGCGCTGGAAGGCAGCTTCGACATCGAGGCCGGCTCGCGCGAGACGGTGAGCGCCCGCGCCGCGATCGGCGGCCGCACCGGCCCCCTGAGCTGGCGCCTCGGCGGCCAGAGCTTCACCACCGCCGGCATCTCCGCGATCGCCCCGGCGTTCGGCGGCAAGGAGACCGACGGCTACACCAATCGCAGCGCCACCGGCCGCGCCGAGCTCGCGCTGGCGAGCAACCTCAGCGTCGAGGTGCGCGGCTATTATTCGAGGGGCCATACCGAGATCGACGCGACCACCGGCGACAGCAGCGACTATTCGCTGAACGAGGAGTTCGTCGGCTATGCGGGCGTGAATCTCGACCTGCTGGACGGCCGGCTGCGCAACCGCTTCGCCTATGCCTATACCGACACCGATCGCGACAGCTACGGCCCCACCCGCGCCCGCCCGCTCAGCTTCGAATCCAACGGCCGCAACCAGCGGCTGGAATATCAGGGCAGCTTCGCCTTCACCAAGCGCATCTCGGCGGTATTCGGGCTGGAGAACGAGAATTCCAGGTTCCGCAGCCGCTCGCCCGCGGCCTCACTCGCCACGCCGCTCCCGGCATTCGCGCGCGGCAATGCCGAGATCACCAGCGCCTATGCCCAGCTGAGCGTCGAGCCGATCGACGGCCTCACGCTCAACGGCGGCATCCGCTATGACGATCACAACCGCTTCGGCGGCCAGACCCTGTTCGCGGCGGGCGGCGTGTGGCGCCTGTCGACCGGCACGATCCTGCGCGCCAGCTATGGCGAGGGCTTCAAGGCGCCGACGCTCTACCAGCAGTTCAGCGAATATGGGAACACCGCGCTCGATCCCGAACGGGCCAATGGCTGGGAAGCCGGCGTCGAGCAGCAGCTGTTCGGCCGCGCGCTGACCTTCGGCGCGACTTGGTTCGAGCGCACCACCACCAGCCAGATCATCTTCAACAGCTGCACGCCCAGCTCGACCGTGCCGCTCTGCTTCGTGCCGGGCACCACCACCCGCCGCTCGGGCTATTATTCGAACGTCTCGCGCGCCGAGGCGCATGGCATCGAGGCCGCGGGTGCGCTCAAGCTGGGCGGCTTCACGCTCGACGGCAATTACAGCTGGATCGTCGCGGAGGATCGCTCGCCGGGCACCGCCAATTTCGGCAAGTGGCTGCCGCGCCGCCCGCAGAACAGCGCCAACGGCTCGATCAGCTACACTTTCCCCTTCGGCCTCACCACCGGTGCCGCGGTGCGCTGGTCGGGGCACAGCTTCGACAATGCGGCCAACACCACCCGGCTCGACGGCTATACGCTGGTCGACCTGCGCGCCGAGCTGAAGGCCGGCGACAATCTCAGCGTCTTCGCCCGCGCCGAGAACCTGTTCGACGAGACCTACATGACCGCCTATCGCTACGGCACGCTGGGCCGCAGCATCTATGCCGGCATTCGCGGGCGCTTCTGATGGGAGAAGGCAATATGACGCAGGCACGCGCTTCCACGCTCTGGATCATGCTCCTCACGCTCGCGAGCATGGCGACGAGCTTCGCCCTTGCCTGCACGGCCCCGGTCGCGGCGCTCGCAGCGCTGGCGGCGGTGCACATGCGCCGGCGCGACGGGATCGCGCTGGCGCTCGCCGCCTGGGGCGCGAACCAGGCGGTGGGCTTCCTGTTCCTCCATTATCCGCACGATCCGAAGACCCTGCTCTGGGGCCTGGGGCTCGGCACCGCGGCGGCGGGGTCGGCGATCGGCGCCTATGCGGCGCTCGCCCGGCTGCGGCTGGGGTCGACTCCGGTCCGGCTCGCCATCGCCTATGTCGCGGCGTTCGTGGCGGGCAAGCTGGTGACCCTGTGCTGGGCGACGGTGCTGGGCGGCGTGGCGATCACGCTTCATCCGGGCTATTCGCTCGACCAGTTCCTGCGCAACGGCGCGATCCTGATCGGGCTCTACGCCTTCTACCACCTGCTGCGCGCGCTCGGCATGCCCGCGCCGCGCCAGCAGCTCGCCGCCGCCTGATGCTGAAGCGCGTCGCGGACGGCCCGGCGGTCGTCGCCTGCAACACCTGTCGCCATGCCGCGGACGCGCGCGAGGATGGCGAAGGCGTGCGCGGCGGCGCCCGGCTGGTCGCCGCCCTGCGCGCGGTCCAGGCGAGCGACCCGCGCTATGCCGGCATCGCCGTGCAGGAAATGCCCTGCCTGTTCGCCTGCACCGATTTCTGCACCGTGCATCTGCGCGCGCCGGGCAAGGTCGGCTATGTCCTCGGGCGGTTCACGCCGGGCGAGGAGAGCGCGCGCGCCATTCTCGATTATGCCGTGCACCATGCGGCGAGCGAGCATGGCCGCGTCCCCTACTCCGCCTGGCCCGAGGGGATTAAGGGCCATTTCATCACCCGCACCCCACCCGCTGGATTCGTCGCCGAATGACCTTTGCCTCGCCTGCCGATTTCCGCACCGCGCTCGCCGATCTGCGCGGCCCCGACCAGGGCGCCATCGCTGCCGCCCGTGCCCGCCAGGCCGAACTGACCAAGCCGGCGGGCTCGCTCGGCCGGCTCGAGGAGATCGCGATCTTCCTCGCCGGCTGGCAGGGCACCGCAAGGCCCGGGATCGCGCGCGCCCGCACCGCGATCTTCGCCGGCAATCACGGCGTGACCGTGCACGGCGTCAGTGCGTTCCCGGCAAGCGTGACGGCGCAGATGGTCGCCAATTTCGAGGCCGGCGGCGCGGCGATCAACGCGCTGTCGGGCGCGGCCGGGCTGGAGCTGCATGTGACCGCGCTCGATCTCGACACGCCGACCGCCAACTTCACCATCGCCCCCGCGATGACCGAGGTCGAATGCCTCGCCGCGCTCGATGCCGGCGCCGCGGCGGTGACCGGGGACCTCGACCTGCTCACCATCGGCGAGATGGGCATCGGCAACTCCACCGCCGCCGCCGCGCTCTGCCTGCGCAGCTTCGGCGGCACGGCGGCGGACTGGATCGGCCCGGGCACCGGCGTGGATGCGGAAGGAATCGCGCGCAAGGCCGCGGTGGTCGAGCGCGCCCGCGCCCGCCACGCCGAAGCGCCCGCCGATGCGTTCGAGACGCTGCGCAGGGTCGGAGGACGCGAGATCGCCGCTATCGCCGGGGCCGTGCTGCGCGCGCGCCAGCTGGGCATTCCGGTGGTGCTCGACGGCTTTATCGGCAGCGCGGCGATCGCCCCGCTCGCCGCCGACAACCCCGCGATCGTCGCGCACTGCATCGCCGGCCATGTCTCGGCCGAGCCCGGCCATGCCCGCCTGCTCGCCCGGCTCGGGCTGGAGCCGCTGCTGGCGCTCGGCATGCGGCTGGGCGAGGGCAGCGGCGCGGCGGTGGCGGTGGGCGTCATCCGCGCCGCGCTGGCCGCGCACGACCAGATGGCGACTTTCGCCGAGGCCCGGATATCCGGATCGCTGTGACCGGCTTCGCCCTCCATCTGCTGCGCCACGGCGCGCCCGTGCTGCCCGGGCGGCTGATGGGCCACACCGATTGCGCGCCGACGGCCGACGGCATCGCGGCATGCGCGGCACAGGCGGCGGACCTGGGCGCCGCGCATATCGTGACTTCGGACCTGCACCGCGCCCGCGCGGCGGCCGAGGCGATCGGGACGCCGGTCGTCGACCGGCGCTGGCGCGAGCTGGACTTCGGCGCCTGGGACGGGCTGGCGCCGGACCAGATCGATCCCGACGCGCTCGCCCGCTTCTGGGCGGACCCGGATGCCAATCCGCCGCCAGGCGGCGAGCGCTGGTCGGCGCTGGTCGCCCGCATCGCCGCGGCGATCGATGCGCTGGCCCCGGCGCCCACCCTGGTCGTCACCCATGGCGGCGCGATCCGGGCCGCGCTGCATGTGCTCTGCGGCTTCGAGCAGGCCCGGCTCTGGGCGTTCGACCTGCCTTATGGCGTGCTCGTCTCGCTGCGGATTTGGCCGGGCGCGCGGCCGAACGCCCAGATCGTCGGGATCTATCCATGAAGGGGCTGATCGTCGCGATCCAGTTCCTGACGCGGCTGCCGACGCCGCGAATCGCCGTGAGCGCCGCGGAATTCGCCGCCGCGATGCGCTGGTTCCCGGCGGTGGGGCTGATCCTGGGCGCGATCGTCGCGGCCGGCTGCCGGGCCGGGGCGGAGATCGACCCCTGGACGGCGGCGCTCGCCGGGCTGGCGCTGTGGGTAGCGGTCACCGGCGCGCTGCATCTCGACGGGCTGAGCGATGTCGCCGATGCCTGCGGGGCCGCGCACAAGGACCGCGAGCGCATCCTGGCGGTGCTCGCCGATCCGCATATCGGCAGCTTCGGCGCCGTGGCGATCGGGCTGCAGCTGCTCGCCAAGCTGCTGCTGCTCCACGCGCTGGTCGCCGCGAACGCCTATGCCGCCATTGCCCTGATCCCCTTCGCCGCACGCATCGGGCCGCTGTTCTGGACGCGCTGGCTGCCCGATCTTCATGCCGGTCTCGCCGCGCGATTCCGCGACGCGGTCGACCCGCTCGACCTGGCGATCTGGACATTGGCGCTGCTCGCCGCCGCCTGGTTCTCGCCCAGCCTGCTCGCCACGCCGCTGCTGCTGTTCGGCTGGGCCGCCTGGCTGTGGCGCAAGCTTGGCGGCATTTCGGGCGACGGCCATGGCGGCGGAATCGAAGTGACCGAGACCGGGCTGCTGCTCGCGGCGCTGCTCCTGGCCCGGCTCGCATGAGCCGCTGGACCTGGCATGGCGGCGGGATCGAAGCCGCGCGGCGGCATTTCGGCGGAGACGACTGGCTCGACTTGTCGACCGGCATCAATCCCCAGCCCTGGCCCGGCGCCGACACCCTGGCGATCGACTGGCGGCGCCTGCCCGAGCGCCACGAGCTCGCTGCGCTCGAAACCGCGGCCGCCACGTATTTCGGCCTCGATCCGCGCCATGTCTGCGCCGTGCCGGGCACCGAGATCGGGCTGCGGCTGGTCGGCGGCCTGCTCGGCGGCGCGGCGCAGTTCGTCGCCCCCGGCTATCGCACCCATGGCGAGATGATCGCGCGCGCCGCGCCGACCGATCTCGACGCGGCGCAGGACGGCACGCTGATCCTCGCCAATCCCAACAATCCCGACGGGCGCGTCCTGTCCCCGGCGCGCCTGGAGGAGTTGCTCGACCGGCGCGCCGGCGACGCATGGCTGCTGCTGGACGAAGCCTTTGCCGATGTCGATCCGGCGCCAAGCCTGGCCGGCCGCGTCGGCGATGCCCGCCGGCTGGTGATCTTTCGCTCCTTCGGCAAGTTCTTCGGCCTGGCCGGCGTGCGGCTGGGCTTCGTGCTCGGGCCCGCGCCGCTACTCGACGCGATCCGCGCCGCGCTCGGCGCCTGGCCGGTCTCCGCCGCCGCGATCGCCATCGGCGCCGCGGCCTATCGCGACCGTGCCTGGATCGAGAGGATGCGCGCGCAGCTCCCCGCCCAGGCCGCCGCGCTCGACGCGGTGCTGCGCGAGGCGGGCCACGCCCCGGCCGGCGCCTGCCCGCTCTTCCGCCTGATCGAAGTGGCGGACGGCATGGCCCTGTTCGAGCGACTGGCGCGCCGCGCGATCCTCACCCGCCCCTTCGCCGATCGCCCGCACTGGCTGCGCATCGGCCTGCCGCCCGGCGAGGCCGGCCTCGCCCGGCTTGCGGCGGTGCTGGCCGATGGCTGAGCCGATCGCGCTCGCCGCGCTGGCGCTCGACGCCGCTCTCGGCTGGCCGGACGGGCTCTATCGCCGGATCGGCCATCCCGTCGGCCTGTTCGCGCGGATCATCGCCCGGTGCGAAGCGCTGTGGAACCGGCCCGAGCGCAGCTTCGGCACCCGGCGCCTGCTGGGCCTGCTCACCCTGGCGCTGCTCGTCACGCTCGCCGGCGGCACGGGCTGGATCGTCCAGCACCAGCTGCTTGCGCATCTCGGCCCCTGGGGCTGGCTCGCCGTCGCAGCGTTCGCCTGGCCGGCGCTCGCCCAGCGCAGCCTGTTCGACCATGTCCGCCCGGTCACCCAGGCACTGGCCCGGGGCGAGCTGCCCGCCGCGCGCGAAGCCGTGAGCAGGATCGTCGGCCGCGACACCGCGATGCTCGACGAGACCGGCGTGTCGCGCGCCGCGATCGAGAGCCTGGCCGAAAGCTTCTGCGACGGCGTGGTCGCGCCTGCCTTCTGGCTGCTCCTGCTCGGCCTGCCCGGGGTGTGGGCCTATAAGGCGATCAACACCGCGGACTCGATGATCGGCCATCGCGAGGCGCGCTGGCGGGCGTTCGGCTGGGCGGCCGCGCGCACCGACGACCTGGCCAACCTGGTACCCGCGCGGCTTTCCGGGCTGCTGCTCTGCCTTGCCGGCCCCGGCGGCTGGCGGATATTGTGGCGCGACGCCGGCAACCATGCCTCCCCCAATGCCGGCTGGCCTGAGGCGGCGATGGCCGGCGCGCTGGGGCTGCGCCTTGCCGGCCCGATCGCCTATGACGGGGTGATGCACGACAAGCCCTGGATCGGCGACGGCCGCAGCGACGCGGATGGCGGGGACATCCGCCGCGCGCTGCGCGTCTATGCGCGGGCCTGCCTGCTGCTCTGGCTCGTCGCGGGAGGCCTGGCATGGGCGCGCTGATGCTGCAGGGCACCGGCTCGGACGTCGGCAAGTCGGTGCTGGTCGCCGGGCTCTGCCGCGCCTTCGCCAATCGCGGGCTCGCCGTGCGCCCGTTCAAGCCCCAGAACATGTCGAACAACGCCGCGGTGACGGTGGACGGCGGCGAGATCGGCCGCGCCCAGGCGTTGCAGGCGATCGCCTGCCGGACGGCGCCGCACAGCGACATGAACCCGGTGCTGCTCAAGCCCCAGGCCGATCGCACCTCGCAGCTGATCGTGCAGGGCCGGGTGCGCGGCACGCTCGGCTCGGGCAATTTCCGCGAGGCGCGCGGCGGCCTGATCGCCGAGGTGCTGGCGAGCTACCATCGGCTCCGCGCGGAATGCGACCTGGTGGTGGTCGAAGGCGCCGGATCGCCGGCCGAGATCAACCTGCGCGCCGGCGACATCGCGAACATGGGCTTCGCCCGCGCCGTCGCGGTCCCCGTGGTGCTGGTCGGCGATATCGACCGGGGCGGCGTGATCGCCGCGATCGTCGGCACCCGCACGGTGATCGATCCCGAGGATGCCGCGATGATCCGCGGTTTCCTGATCAACAAGTTCCGCGGCGATCCGGCGCTGTTCGAGGATGGCTATCGCGCGATCGAGGAACGGTCCGGCTGGCCGGGCTTCGGCGTGGTGCCCTGGCTGCCGGCCACCGTCCGCCTGCCGAGCGAGGACGCCGTGGTGCTCGATCGCGCCGCGCCGCGCGGCGGCGGCCGCAGGCTGGTCGCCTGCCCGATCCTGCCGCGGATCGCCAATTTCGACGATCTCGATCCCCTGAAGCTCGAGCCCGGCGTCGAGCTGGCGATGGTGCCGCCCGGCACCCCGATCCCCGGCGATGCCGCGCTGATCGTGCTGCCCGGTTCCAAGGCGACGATCGCCGATCTCGCCTTTCTGCGCGCCCAGGGCTGGGACATCGACATCCGCGCGCATCACCGGCGCGGCGGCGCGGTGCTCGGGCTGTGCGGCGGCTATCAGATGCTCGGGCGCAGTATCGCCGATCCGCTGGGGATCGAAGGGCCGGCAGGGCAGGTCGAAGGGCTCGGCCTGCTCGACGTCGCGACCAGCCTCGCGCCCGCCAAGGTGCTGCGCCAGGTGGCGGGCACCGCGCTTGGCGCACCGGTCCATGGCTATGAGATGCACATGGGCGAGACGACCGGCCCGGACATGGCGCGTCCCTTCGCGCTGCTCGACGGGATCGGCCCCGAAGGCGCGATCAGCCGCGACGGCCTGGCGATGGGCAGCTATCTCCACGGCCTGCTCGCGGCGCCCGAAGCGCGCAGCGCGCTGCTTGCCCGGATCGGCGTGGCCGGGGCCGGGCGCGACCATGCGGCGGACGTCGACGCCGCGCTCGACGAGATCGCCGCCGCGCTCGAGCGCCATGTCGATATCGGCGGATTGCTGGAGCTGGCCCGGGAGATCCCATGACATGACCAGGTTGTTCGTCCTCGGCGGCGCCCGCTCGGGCAAGAGCCGCTACGCCCAGCAGCGCGCCGAGGCGTTGGCCGGCCGCCACGTCTTCATCGCCACCGCCGAGGCCTGGGACGCGGAAATGGCGGAGCGCATCGCCCGGCACCGTGCCGATCGCGACACGCGCTGGGAGACGGTGGACGCACCGCGCGATCTTGCCGCGGCGCTCGACGCCGCGAGCGGCACCGGGGCCGTGGTGCTGGTCGATTGCCTCACCTTATGGGCCAGCAACCTGTTGCTCGCCGATGCCGACATGGAGGAAGCGACCGACGAGCTGCGCGCGGCGATCGCGCGCTTCGACGGGGGGCTGATCCTCGTCGCCAACGAAACCGGCTTCGGGATCGTGCCCGACAATGCGCTGGCGCGACGCTTCCGCGATGCGGCGGGGCGGATCAACCAGGCGGTCGCGGCGACCGCCGACGAAGTGATGCTCGTCGTCGCCGGCCTGCCGATGCGCGTCAAATAGCCCTTTCGGAGCGTTGGAGCTGCCTGAAGCGCCGTGATATCGGAAAGGCGCAGTTCGGGAGTGCAGCATGTCCGCGCCAGTCAAGATCCTGCTCCAGACCACCATTCCTCCAATCGCCGACGATTGGAGCATCGCGCGCTTCTCGATGCTGCGCGATCACCTGGCCGGGCTGGCCGGCGACGATGGCGCTCCCGTCTTCGAAGTGACCGCCCGCGACCGCTCCGCCCCGGGCGCGCCCGATCCGGTGCTCTCCACGCTCGACCGGTCGGACTATGCGGCGCTCTGGCTGTTCGCGGTCGATACCGGCGACGGGCTGACCGCCGAGGATTGCGCAGCGATCGGCCGCTTCCGCCGGAGCGGCGGCGGGCTGCTGGTGACGCGCGATCACATGGACCTGGGCTGCTCGGTCTGTTCGCTGGGCGGCGTGGGCGCAGCGCATTTCTTCCACAGCCACAATCCCGATCCCGAGGAGGACCGCCGGGTCGACGATGATCGCGAGACCGGCGGCATCCGCTGGCCCAATTACCATTCGGGCGCGAACGGCGATTACCAGGAGATCGCGATCCTGGGCGACGTCCATCCGGTGCTGCGCGACGCGGAGGCGCCGGGCGGGCTCATTCGCTTCCTGCCCGCCCATCCGCACGAGGGCGCGGTGGGCGCGCCGGCGGACGATCCCTCGGCGCGAGTGGTGGCGATGGGCACCAGCAAGGCGAGCGGGCGCGCGTTCAACATCGCCGTCGCCTTCGAACCTTCGGAGCAGGGCGGCCCCGCCTGGGCGGAATCGACCTTCCACCATTTCGCCGACTATAATTGGGACCCCGCCAGCGGCTGCCCCAGCTTCGTATCCGAAGCGCCCGGCCACGGCCTCGCCGCTTCGCCCGAGGCACGGGCCTCGGTCCGCAACTATGCGCGCAACCTTGCCCTGTGGCTGGCCGGCCGCCTGCCCATCGACGCGCAGGCGCGACGGCGCGACCGCGAGCTGGACGAAGCGCTGAAGGAGACCTTCCCGGCCAGCGACCCGCCGGCGATCTACTGATCGCGCCAGGCCGCCAGCGCCGCGCGATAGGTGCGGCCGACCGGGATCGAGGTTCCGTCGACCAACTCGATCGGGCCGCCCCGGTGCAGCACCGCGACCTTGGCGCCGTTGACGGCGTGGCTGCGGTGCACCCGGATCAGGTGCGGCACCGCCATCCGCACGAGCGCGCCGAGATTGACGGTGACCAGCAGGCTGCGCCCGTCGGCGAGGTGGACCCGGCAATAATCGTCCTCGGCCTGGGCATGGAGCAGGTCACCGCTCGCGAGACGATGCTGCGCGGTGCCGTGCGGCAGCGTCAGATGCGCGGGCGTGGCCGGCCGCGGCGCCTCGGCCGCAGCCGCACGCCTCGGGAAAGCGGTGACGGCGAGGAAGGCGGCGGCCAGCAGATAATAGCCCGAATCGAGGAACCCCGGCACCAGCGACGCCCAGAGCAGCGCCATGCCATAGCCGCCCAGCGCCAGGCGCATCCGCCCCTGCCCCCAGGCCGCCCCAACCAGCGCGGCGCCCGCGCCGGCCCGCAGCGCCCATAGCGCCTTCGCATCCCAGGCCGGCAACAGCCACGCCGCCGCCACCGCCAGCGCCGTGATCCCCAGCAGCGCCGTCCGCGTCCGCCGCTGCTCCACCAGCGCGCGCGCCATCCATGCCAGCAGCAGCGCGGCGATCCCCGCGAGCAGCGCCACCACGAAGAGCCGGGCCACTTGCCAGGGATAGGCATAGGTCAGCATCAGCTTCGATGCCTCGGCCATAGCCTGGACCAGCACGACCCCGGCCAGCAGCGCGGGCGCGCGCCCGGTCCGCGCGAGCAGGTGGAGCGCCAGGATCGCCACCAGCAGCCCGAGCGCGATCAGCGTCGGCAGATACGCCCGCAACACGCCGCGCAACGGCTCCTGCGGCGGGCCGATCGCAAGCCGGTGCACCGGCCGGCCGACCGGCACCCAGCGATGATGCGCGGAGAGCCGCACCTCGACCAGATTGTCCCCCGCGCGCAGTCGCCCCCAGGGCACGGGGAAGCTGGCGGTGAACCTGCCGGGCACCTCGTGCGCGCGATCCGGGCCGACCCGGCCGTTGGCGCCGATCACCGCGCCGTTCCACCGCACCTCGGCGCTCGCCATCGCCGTCACGTCCACCGCCAGCGCCTCCTCCCGCCGCGGATCCGTGATCCGTACCACCCGCCGCATCACCGTGACCGGCGCGGCAAGCGACACGCCGGTCGGATCCCCCCAGCCGCACACGGCATCCGAGGGGCAGATCCACCACAAGGGAGCGGCCGATTGCGGCGCCGGCATGTGCCGGGGCCAGGCCGCGATCCCTAGCGCGGCCAGCCCCGCGAGCAGCAGGAACGGCGCGATCAGCGATGCGGGAACGCGTTCACCGAGCGCCACGAACGTTCACCGATTGGCGATGGCGATACGGCCGGGCCGATCGCAGGAATGGAAGGAACGCCCCATTGCGCGTTCCTGACGTTCGCGCCGGGATCGTGCAAGGGGGCCCAAGGGAGTATCGAGAGTGGAACATATCGATCGCCGCATGCTGATGGCCGGCATGATCCTGCTGCCCGTCGCCGCCCGCGCCGCGCGACTCGGGAGCGGTGCGGAGCAGGCCGGGCTCGACGCGCTGGTGCGCAAATGGGCGGACGAGCAGGGCTTCCGGGGCCTGGTCGCGCTCGGCCGCAAGGGGCATGCGACCGCGAGCAGCGCCCAGGGCTTCGCCAATGTCGAGAAGCGCCTGCCGTTCGATCTCGACGTGCCGATGGCCATCGCCTCGATCTCCAAGCGGATCACGGCGGTGATGGTGATGCGGCTCGTCGAACGCGGCCAACTCGCCCTCGATGCCCCGATCGCGCGCTATCTTCCCGCCTATCGCGAGGACAGCGGCGCCAAGGTGACGCTGCGCCACCTGCTCTCGAACAGCAGCGGCATCCCCAACCAGTTCGGCGCCGTGGTCCGCGCCCGCCCCGAGCTCTTCGGCAAGGACATGCCCGCCAGCGAAGCGGTTGCCCTCTTCGCCTCGGGCGACCCGGTGTTCGCGCCCGGCACCCGCTTCGACTATGCCCTGACCAACTGGATCCTGGTGCTGGCGATCCTGGAGAGGGTGTCCGGCAGGCGTTTCCCGGATCTCGCCCGCGCGCTGGTCACCACGCCGCTGCGCCTGCCCGCCACCCGCCTCGAGCATCTCGGCGGTTCGGCCTCCTATCGCACGCTCGATCCGCCCACCGTGTGGACTTCCCCCACCGCCGACTATCTCGCAGCCGGCGGCGGCTTCTACGGCACCGGGCGCGACCTGATGCGGTTCGGCCATCAGGTCTATGGCACTTCCTTCCTCACCCCGGGCTCGCGCCGCGCCCTCACCACGATCGAAGTGGCGTCCGATCACTATGCGCTCGGCGGCCGCGTCCGCGAGGTGGCGATCGCGGGAAAGAAGGTGCGCTGTGCCTGGGATACCGGCAATCGCGAAGGCTATCGCTCGGTGCTCGGCCATCGGCTCGACGGCGGCGGCACGGTCGTGGTGCTCAACAACACCGGCTATTCGCAGAAGACGATGGACGAAGTCGCCGAAGCGGCGCTCCGCCTTCAGGCCGGATAGTCGGGTGCCTTCCCCCGGCACACCCCGCCGGGGGAAGGCACGGAATCACGGCGCCTCGTCGGCGTCGATCACGCCATTGTGGTTGGCATCGGCCTTGTCGAACTTGGCGAGGTCCTCCGCGGCCAGCTCGGCCGGGCTGACATAGCCGTCGCCATCGGTATCGAGCCGCTTCAGGCGGCGATCGACCTTGGCCTGGTCCATCGCCTCGCCGCGCTTCTCCGCCGACTTGGTCATGAAGGCGAGCAGCTCGGCCGGGCTGCCCTTGCCGTCGCCATTGGTGTCGAGGCTCTTGAACTTCTTGGCCGAGGCCGCCTGGGCCTCCGCGCGGGTCTGGCCGGCCTTCTGGGCAAGCGCCTGGCCGGAGACCAGCAGCGCCGCCACGGTCACGGCGATCTTCACATTCTTCATGACGTCCATCCTCCTTGATGCTCCTGTCGTGATCAGAACCGGAAGCCGGCGCTGGCCCGGGCGCCGACGCTCGAGCCGCCGCCGCCCGTCTCGCCGCGCACCCCCAGGCCGAGCACGAAGCGCCCGACATCGGTCGAGGCATCCAGCCGGCCGGTCAGCGTGGTCCTGCCGAACTGCCCGCCGCTCGCCGTGAAGCCGTTGCCGGTGTCGATGAACCGGAACATCCGCCGGGTCTCCGGATCGTCGATATAGGAGCGGCCGCCGACATCGCCGGTCAGCGTCACGCCGCCCATCTTCGCGGTGCCGCGCAGGCCGTAGCTGGCCAGGCTGGTGGTGGTCCGCGCCTTGCCGGCAAGCAGCGCCGCCGCGCCGCCCCATTCCTGCGCCCGGTCGAACGTCGTCGCGTTCACGCTCGCCCCCAGATAGGGGCCGACGCGGGCGTCCTTTCCCAGCGGCGCAAGATAGGCCAGCTCGCCGAACGCAGTATAGCCATGGCCGTCATCGGCGCCGCTCAGCTGGTTGGCCAGGCCTCCAAAGGCCACCCGGCGGCCGGTCGAGAAGGTGTTGGACGAATAGCCCAGGCCGCCGGCGAAGCGCAGGCCGTGCAGCGTATAGCCGAAATAGGCGAAGGCCGAGTTGCTCACCAGCTTGCCGTCGCTGGCACGGGCATCCAGGCTGATGTCGTTGCTGGCATAGCGATAGGAGAAGCCGTAGCGCAGATTATCGCCGGTCATCTCGATGCCGCCCGAGAGCACCCGGCGGTTCGACTCGATCCCGGCCAGGCCGCCGCGCGCGCCGGCCTTGAGCTGGCCGACATCGCCCGCCATCCACAGCGTCCGCTTCTGCCCGCGCGGCCCGTCGATCCGGCCGATCAACTCGCGTGCCGCGTCATGCCCGTCGCGTGCCGCCACCGTCATGCCCGCCGCGAACACTTCGCCCGAAAGCTGGTCGAAGGCGCCGCGCGCGTCGGCGGCGTTGAGGCCGATCACCGCGTCGAACACCCCGCCCGAGCTCTGCGCGCCGACCGCCGCGGCGACCGCCACCTGGTTCGGCGTCTGCGCGACCGCGCCCAGGCTGACGTCGTTGCGCAACAGGCGCAGCTGCACGCTGGCCGCGTTGTAGACCAGCGAAGGCGTGAGGAACGCAAGGTCGGTGACGACGCTGCCGAACGTTCCCGTCACGCTCGATCCGGAGAGGATGGTATAGGTGGTGAGCGGCAGGAAGTTGGTCTGCCCCCCGGTCAGCACCGAGACGGCGCCGCCGTTGATCGTCACCGCCCCGGTGGCGATGATCTGGTCCGATATCCCGGTGGGCGACACTTCGACCTGATAGGTCGAGCCCGCAGCGAAGGTCAGGCTGCCGTTCACGTTCAGCGTGCCGATCGAGTTGCCCGGCGCCACGATGCCGGAAACGGTGAGCGCGCCGACCCGGCCCGAGCCGCCGATGCGGCCGGTCGCGCCGATCGTCACCGATCCGGCGAGCGAGCCGTTCACCACCAGCAGGCCGTCATTGATCGTCGTCGTGCCGGTATAGGTGTTGGCGCCGTTCAGCGTCAGCGTGCCGCTGCCCGACTTGACCAGGCGGCCGGTGCCCGAGAGCACGCCCGAATAGGCGGAGGCCCCGGTGCTGTTCACGGTCAGCACCGCGCTGCCGAGCGCGATGCCGCCGTCGCCGGCCAGGCCGCCTACCGTGGTCGCGAAATTCGCCAGGTTGACCGCGCCCGGCGCCGTCACGGTGAGCGTGCCGGTGCCAAAGGCATTGGCGACGCCCGCCGTCAGCGTGCCGCCGGTCACCGTGGTGCCGCCGGAATAGGTGTTCGCACCGCCGAGCGTGAGCGTGCCGCTGCCCGACTTCACGAAGCTGCCCGTGCCGCTGATCACGCCGGTGAAGCTGCTGGTCGTGCCGATGTTCGCGGCGAGCGAGCCGTTGCCGAGCAGGATGCGGCCCGCGCCGCTCAGGCCAGAGACCGACGCGGCGCCGCCGTTGACGTCCAGCGTCGCCCCGCTCGCGACGCTGAGCGCGCCGCTGCCGATCGTGCCGCCGTCGAGCCGCAGCGTGCCGGCCGAAACCGTCGTCGCCCCGGCATAGCTGTTCGCGCCGGCCAGGGTGAAGGTGCCGCTGCCTGCCTTGGTGAGCCCACCGCTGCCGCTGATCACGCCGGCATAGCGCGTGTCGGCATTGCCGCCGCCGGTGGTGAGGCTGCCGCCCGAAAGCGTCACGCGGCCATCGCCCGCCAGGCTGGCGACGGTCTGCGAGGCGGCGAGATCGAGCGTCGCGCCCGCCGCGATGGTCACGTTGGTGCCGGCGGGCAGCGCGCCGCCCACGCCCGCGCGCAGCGTGCCGCCGGCGATGCTGGTGGCGCCCGCATAGCTGTTGGCGCCGCCCAGGATCAGCGTGCCGCCGTCCAGCTTGCTGATCCCGCCGGTGCCGCCGATCGCCGCGCCGATGGTCGCGCTCACGCCCGGATCGACGCGGATATTGGTCTGCGCATCGGCCAGGCTCAGGCTGCCCGTGCCCGCCGCGATCACATAGCCGTCGGTCATGAACTGCATGCCGGTCACGCTGATCGCGCCATCGACGGTGACGGTGCCCGCCGCGCCCTGGAACACGGCGAAGCGGCCGCCCCAGCTGTCGTTCACCGTGCCGTTCGCATTGGTCCAGTTGGTGCGTGTGCTGGTCCAGCTGCCCGAACCGCCGCCGACCGCGCCGTTCGCGGTGGTGCCGGCGCCGTCCCAGAACTGAATCTCGGGGACGATATTGTCATAGACTAGGTTGACCTGGTGCCCCACCGAGGTCTGCAGGTTGATGTGCGGCGCGTTCGCGCCCGCCGGCAGCGCGCCGATCGTCAGGCCATTGTCGGTAAGCGTGCCGCTATAGTCGATCAGGCGATAGACGCCGATGCCGAAGCCGCCGAGATCGGTGACGTTCAGCGTGCCGGCGAGCGTGAGGTTGCCGTTGACCTGGATGTGGTCGCTCGCGCCCGCCACGTTCGGCGCGCCGAGCCCCATGTCGAGCACCGAGCCCGCGGACAGGACCAGCCCGCCGGTGGTGAGCGTTCCCGCGCCCGCCCCGCCGGCGGCGAGATGCGCGCCGTCGGCGATCGTCACCACGCCCGCCGCGCTGCCCGAGCCGGAAAGCGTCGCGCCGCCGGCGACGTTGACCGCGCCGGCGACGCTGCCGTCGAGCTGGAGCGTGCCGGCGTTCACCTGGGTCGCGCCTAGATAGGTGTTGGCGCCGCCGAGCGTCAGCGTGCCGCTGCCGGTCTTGGTCAGGCCGCCATTGCCGCTGGCGACGCCGGTGAAGCTGTCATTCGCGCCCAGCCCGCCGGTGGTCAGGTTGGCGCCGAGCAGCACGCTGCCCGCGCCGTTCAGGCCGCCCACAATCTGGTTCGCGCGAATGTCGAGCGTCGCGCCGGCGGCGACCGAGACGTTGCTCGTTGCCGGCAGCGCGCCGCCGTTCAGCGCCACCAGCGTGCCGCCCTGCACATTGGTCGCCCCGGCATAGCCGTTCGCGCCGGCAAGGATCAGCGTGCCGGCATCGTTCTTGATCAGGCCGCCGGTTCCGCCGATCGCCGCGCCGATCGTGGCGGTCAGGCCGGGATCGACGCGGATGTTGGTGAGCGCGGTGTTGGTGGTCAGCGTGCCGGTGCCGGCGGCGATCACATAGCCGTCCGTCATGAACTGCGCGCCGGTGAACAGGATCGCGTCGTCCACCGTCACCGTGCCCGCCGCGCCGCCGAACACGCCGAACGCGCCGGCCCAGCCGGTGTTGTTGGTGCCGGTCGCGTCGGTCCAGTTGGGGAAGCTGTTCGTCCAGCTGCCGCTGCCGCCCTGGGCCACGCCGTCACCCGAATTGTCGGTGCCGTCCCAGAACTGGATCGTGGCCGCCGCCGGGGTGCCGTAGATCAGGTTCACCTGGGTCGCGACCGAGGTCTGGATGGTCATCAGGCCGCCATTGGCGCCGGCGGGCACGCCGCCGATCGCCAGGCCGTTGTCGGTGAGCGCGCCGGTATAGTTGATCAGCCGGTAGACGCCCTCGCCGAAGCCGCCGACGTCGTGCACGTTGAGCGTGCCGTCGAGGACGAGGTCGCCGTTCACCTGGATGCGGTCGCCCGTGCCCGGGGCGGCGAGGTCATAGTTGAGCACCGAGCCGGCGGACAGGATCAGGCCGCCGGTGGTGAGCGTGCCGACCCCGCCATTGCCCGGGGCGATCGTCGCGCCCGAGGCATCGAGCACCCCGCTCACCTGGCCCGCGCCGGAGAGGGTGGTGCCGGCCGCCATGGTCACCGCGCCCGACCAGAGGCCGGAAAGCGCCACGCCGCCGCCGGTGACGGCGAGCACGCCGTTGGTGGTGTTCTGGCCCGACAGGGTCAGCGTGCCGCTGCCCACCTTGGTCAGCCCGCCGCCGATGCCGGCGACACCGCTGTTCAGCCCGCGGACGACGCCCGAGAAAATCGTGTCGCCGCCGAGCCCGCCGGTGGTGAGCGTCGCGCCGACGTTGCGGCCGGTATCCACCGTGCCGCTGCCCGAAAGATTGCCGATCGTCTGGTTGTAGCCGATCAGGGTGCTGCTGCCGGAACCATCGACGCCGTTCAGGTCGAGCGTGCCGCCGCTGCCCAGGATCACCGCCGAATTGGCCGAGAAGCTGTTGGCGAGCAGGCCGGTGCGCAGCATGCCGGTGCCGCTGATGATCGTGTCGCCGGAATAGCTGTTGGCAGTGGTCAGCGTCAGGTTGCCGCTGTTGACCAGTTGCAGGCCGCCGGAGCCGCTGATCGCGCCGGCGGTCTGCAGGTTGCGCGTGCGGTTGTAGATCAGCGTGCCGTTGTTGAGGATCGTGCCGCTCACCGAGCCGCCGCTGCTGGTGTCATAATCGTCGAAGCGCAGCGTCGCGCCGACGGCGATGGTGGCGCCGTTCGCCAGCATCTGGCTGTTGATGATGCCCCAGGTGCCGCCCTGCACGTTCAGCGCCTCGAAGTAGCTGGCGTTCACCAGCACCTGCGAGCCGGTGCCGGTGAGGTTGAGGATGTCGGTGACGGTGGTGCCGGAGACCGGATCGCCGTTCCAGCCCACGAGGTTGCCGTTGATCGTCGCGCCGGTCTCCACCGTCAGCGTGTTGGTGACGTTGGTGTTGGTGGCCGGCGCGCCGCCGAAGGTCACGGCGTTGGTGGAGGCGCCGGTGGTGGTGCTGCCCGCTGCCAGCGTCACGCTGTTGACCGTGTTCAGGCCAAGGTTGATGCGGATCGCCTCGCGCCCCAGGGGGCTGGAGCCGCTGCTGACGCCGCCATTGGCGCTGCCGCTGATCGTGCCGCGGTTGATGATCGTGGTATTGCCCGTGCCGAACACGCCGAACGCGCCGGTGATCACGCCCGTCGCCTCGTTGGTCAGCATCAGGGTGCCGCCATTATGGCCGCGCACGCCTTCGCCCTGGCTGGAGGCCGCGCCGTTGAGCATGCCGGTGCCGGTGATGGTTCCGGCATTGGTGATCGTGGTCGTGCCGCTGCTCTGGATGCCCTGGGCGCCGGTGATCGCACCGCCCGCCTGGTTGTTCAGCACCAGGCTGGCCGACGCCAGGCTGAACTCGATGCCCTGCGGCGCCGCGCCGCTGAAGGCGGTGCCCTGGGACAGGCTGATGATCGTGCCGGAATTGGTGATGGTGACCACGCCGGTGTCGGGCCCCGTGTCGCCGGTCGAGCCTTCGGCGAAGCGGATCGCATCGTTGTTGGCGCGGATGATCCCCGTGTTCACGATCGTCGCCGTGCGATCGAGGGTTCCGGCGGGCGCGCTGTTGATCGCGCGGCCGGCACCGGTGGCGTCGGTCGATTCGATCGTGCCGTTGTTGGTGACGACGACGCCGGTGCCCGTGCTTGCGCCGTTGATGTTGACTGCCTGGCTGGTGCCGGCGGGCGTCGTGATGGTGCCGGTCGACGTCACCGTCACCGTACCGGCACCGCTGACACTGACGCTGGTCGTGCGCGTGTTCGACACCGTGGTTTGCGCAAAGGCCGTGCCGGGCAGCGCCACGAAGCAGGCCGAAAGGAGCAGGCGCGTGCGCATGCTGCGGGCGCGGATCGAAAAGGTCATGAGTCTTCCTCCCCATCGCGGCGTCTTCGGCCGCATCGGTCATCGCCAGTCGCCTGGCCGCTGGTGATTTCGTCAGGGCCCGCGCCGCGGCGCCCGCCCTCGCCGCCCCCCGGCGGCGTCGTGCCGGCTAGGCCGGCGTCGGCATCGTCGCTTGCACTCCCATCACGCACCTCTCTGCTCGTTTCCGGCTTTTCCCGGCCTGGACGGTCCGGTTGCGGAATTATGAAGGATAAGGCCCGATCCCCAGTCCGGAGTCAATATAATTGCCAGTCCATTAATCCAAACAGGTATAGGTAATCTACAGGCAAATCGGCAGACAATCGGTTCGCAGCCACAGCGGTAGCCGAGCGGTCACGCGCAAGCGACACGCAACGGCAACCCGGCGGCCATATGCGCCAGCCCGCCCGACGCACGGCCGCGCATGGTCAGGCCAGTTATCGCCAACCGATTCCGATTGTCCGGGGCATTTTGTTCGAAGCCGCCCGAGGCGACGGGCTCCCGCTAGGGTTCCGAATGAATATCCATTGCGCGTTTCAACATCCCAACCTCTCCCTGTACCGGCCTTTATCTGTCAGATGGCTTTGGTTACCGGTGTCATACCAATAGGGCGTAGTTTTGCGCAGGAGTCAAGAGACTGGTCAGGCCAACTTCGGGACAGGCGCGCACGGCATCGCGCCGCGGCTCGCGCGGCGCGATCGAGAGGCTGGGAAAACCGGCGCCGCGGCGCGCGCGGATCAGCTCAGCTGGGCGCTGATCAGGAAGCGGTTGCGGCTGGCTTCGGCCTTGCGGCGGAGCTCGAGGATCTCGCGCTCTTCCGAGGCCTTCAGCATCGCCTCGAGCAGGCGGCTGAAATGCTTGCGCATCGCCGTGCGCGCCGCCGCCGAATCGCGCTTCTTCAGCGCCTCGAGCACGGCGGCGTGCTCGTCGTGGCGGCTGTCCTCGTCCTTGCCGCAGACCGAGGCATGGAGCGCGCAGATCTCCGGTATCTCGGTGCGCATCCGCCACAGGCTGTTGATCACGAACATGATCGCCTGGTTGCCCGAGGCGCTGGCGATGGTGAGGTGGAAGGCGCGGTCCGCCTCGGTGGCGGCGGCGCTGCCCTCCTCCGCCTCGTCCATCGCGGCCACCAGCGATTCCAGCACCTGGATCTGCTCGTCGCTGATCGTCGGCGCCGCCAGCGCCGCCGCTTCCGATTCGAACAGCGAGCGCGCCTCGGTCAGCTCGAATGCGCTCACCACCGGCAGCGCACCCGCATTCTGCTCGCCGCGATCGCAGACATAGACGCCTGATCCGGTCTTGATCCGCACCAGGCCCTGGGCCTGGAGCGCGATCTCCGCCTCGCGGATCGTCACGCGGCTCACGCCCAGCCGCTCCGCCATCTCCCGCTCCCCGGGCAGGCGCGAGCCGGGAGGGAAAGTGCCCTCCGCGATCATCGCCGCGATACGCTCGGCGATATCCTGGAAGAGACGGCGTTCGGCCATGGAGATCCTCGGTAAGCTTGGTCTACCCCTCAGCAATGCCCCAGACCGCCGGCATTTGGAATAGGAAATTGGTCCGCACCGCTACACTCGGCCCAGGTCAGCGCAGGCGAATGCGGAAGCTCAGGAAATATTGCGGCCCGTAATATTCGACGTTCCGGGTGCTGCCGACGACCGGCATATACTCGACGCGCGGCGCGTTGAAGAGGTTGAGCGCCTGGAAGCGGATATCGGCGACCTTGTTGATCCGGTAGCTCAGGTTCGCGTCGAACGTGTTGTTGCCCTCGACATAGCGCAGCTGGGTATTGTCGCTGGTGAACGCCTGATAATAGCGCGAGCGGTAGCGATAGATGCCCTGGAGCGAGATCGGCCCGATCTCGTAAAAGGCCTGGGCCGAGAAGACGTGCTTCGAATAGCCGCTCAGGCCCGCCGCCGGGATCAGCCCAGGGATCAGCGCGCCCGTCACGCCGTCCACCACATCGCCATAGCGGATGTCCTGGGTCTCGTAGTTCGACCAGGCGTAATTGTAGCTCAGCTTCACGCCCAGCCCGTCGAGCGGATGCGGCAGCCAGCTGAACCGGTTCGAGGCCGTGATCTCCAGGCCGTAGAGATCGGCCTTGGCGTTGCTGTTCGCCGTCTGGGTGACGGGCACCGCATAGTCCTGGCCGCCGATGGTGAAATCCTCATCGGCGGTGATCGGGATCTTCCCGCCGCTGAAGCGCTTGTAATAGGCGGTCGCGGCGAACAGCGTGTCCTTGTTGGCATAATATTCGAACGCCAGGTCGCCGTTCCACGACATGGTCGGCTTCAGCCGCGGGCTGCCGGTGGCGATGATCGAGTTGATCGCGTCGGTCACCGAAGTGAAGCCGTTCCCCACTTCCAGCGTGATGTTCCGCCCGGCCCCCAGCGCGCTCGGCGCCGGGCGCGACATGGCGCGATAGATGCCCGCGCGCACCCGCATCCTGGGTGCGACATCGAAGATCGCGTTGACGCTGGGCAGCCAGCGCATCGTGCCCGCGGCGATCCTGGTATCGGTGAAGCTGCCATTGGCGCGCAGCGAGATCGTGCCGTCGCTGTTGTTGATCACGTCGAGGCCCGAGCGCAGCCCCCGGGCGGTAACCTGGGTATGCACGCCGCGCACGCCGAAATTGCCGCGCACTGGGACGCCGGCGAACCGCCCCGAATAGGTCGCCATCGCATAGCCGGCCCAAGTCTCTTCGGTGACGTCCGAATTCTCCACGGCGCGCAGGTCGCCGCTATTGCCCGGATCCTCGGTGCCCAGATAGTTGCGGAACTGGCAGAGCACGTCGAAGGTGGCGTAGCCGCCGATCCCCCGGCTCGGCGCATCGGCGAAGAAGTTGCGCTCGGGAAAGGACGTGCGACAGGCCAGATTCACTCTGCGGTCCACCGCCAGGTCGTTCTGGTCGATGTTCACATCGTTGCTGTAGCCGAAGAATTTCCGCTTGGCCCAGCGCCCGCCAATGTCGATCCGCTCGAGGAAGCCATCCAGCTTGTAGCTCGCGTCGAGCCGGGCCGAATGGATCTCGTCGTCGCGGCCGTCCTGCGATCGGGTCAGCCGGGCATCGTCGCTGAACAGGTCATGGTCGGTGGGGTCGAAGCGCGGATCATAGGCGAAGGCCGGCAGGAAGCTCTGCGTGAAGTCGACATGATAGGGGATGCGCTGATTGTTGATCGGCGTGCGCACGCCATAGATGTCGAACGGATCGGTGCGCAGGCGGACCTGGCGGGTGATGTCGAGCCGGGAGGTGTGCGAATAGCCGAAATCGGCCGTCACGGTGAGCCGATCCGCCGGCTTCCATTCGACATTGCCGCCAAAGCCCAGATATTTCTCGTCGCGCAGGAACAGGCCCGAAACGGTCTGCATCGTCGCCGAGCCATCGGCCGAGAGCATCTGGTGGTTGTCGCCGATCACCACATTGTGAAGGTTGTAGCGCCCCTCGGCGGTGCCGAAATCGTTGCGCTGCTCGCTATATTGGCGCCGTGAATATTGCAGGTCGAGATTGACGTCGATCGTCGGGCTCGGCTGCCACTGCACCGCGCCGAACACCGCATTGCGCAGGTCCGACGTGATCATCTGGCGATAGAGATACGAGTTGGACGCATGATAATAAGGCGTGCCCGCATTGCCCTGCTGGCGCGTCACTTCGGTGCAGTTGGCGGTGGAGATCACCGCGGCGTTGCACGTGAACCAAGTCGTGCTGGTGTAGAAGCGCTCGACAGGATCGTTCACATCGTTGCGCTGATAGCCGATCGAGACGCCGAGCCTGCCCAGCGCGCCGATATCGAACTGGTTGATATAGCTGGCCGTCGCCCGGTAGCCATAGGGGCTCCGGCCGCTGATCCGGTCCTGATAGGGATTGAGGTTGCCCTTGATCTCGGCCTGGATCTGGCGGCGCTTATGGTCGAGCGGCTTGCGCGTCTCCAGCTCGATCAGGCCGGCCACGCCGCCTTCGATCAGGTCCGCCTGCTGCGTCTTGTAGATCTTGATCGCGTTGAACAGCTCGGAGGGGAACTGGCCGAAATTCACTGCCCGGTCGCCCGAGCCGTTGGTCGCCTCGCGCCGGTTCAGCGTCGTCATGCTCAGGCCCGAGCCGAGGCCGCGGATCGAGACTTCGGTGGGGCCGTAATTGGCGCGGTCGATCGAGGCGCCGGTGATCGTCGCGATCACTTCGCCGACCGACTGGCCGGGCAGCTCACCGATCTCCTTCGACGATACCGCATCGACGATCGCATCCGCATTGCGCTTCGACTGGATCGAGGTCTGGATCGTCTCGCGGATGCCGGTGACGACGATCTGGTCTTCCCGGCTCTGCTCCGCCGCCGGCGTGTCCGCCGGCGCGGGCGCGCCATCCTGGGCCCGGGCCGGCACCGCCGCCAGCGCCGCGGCGATCGAGGCGCCCGCCAGCAATACCGAGCGGCCGCGCGCGCACGCACGGATGGAGACCATAGCCATTCAAATCCTCCCCGATTGTATTCTTATACCAATTATATGAACCAATATCCCAAATGATGTCAATGTTACCTTGATACCAATTATCCAATCCGCTTAGTGCCACCTCACGAAACGGGACAGGAGGATTGGATGGCAACCGGATCGGCCAGCAATGGCCCGGCGCGGCTTATCGGCTTCGGCGAAGTGCTCACCCGGCTCGCGACGCGGGGGCGGGTCCAGCTGCCCCAGGCGCACGCGCTCGACCTCCATATCGGCGGGGCGGAAGCCAATGTCGTCGCCGCGCTGGCCGCGCTCGGGCACCGCGCGGCACTGGTCTCGGCGATCCCGTCCGGCGGCCTGGGCGACGGCGCCTGGCGCGCGCTTGCGGCCGCGGGCGTGGACCTGGCTCCCAGCTTCCGCGCGCCCGGCCGCCAGGGCCTGTATTTTCTCAGCCCCGGCGGATCGCTGCGCCCCTCCGAGATCCTCTACGATCGCGCCGGCAGCGCCTTCGCGGCGCATGACTGGTCCGCGTTCGACTGGCCTGCGGCGTTCGCGGGCGCCGAATGGCTCCATGTCTCGGGCATCACTCCGGCGCTCGGCCCCGATCTCGCCGCCGCCACCGGCGCGGCGATGGCCGCAGCACGGGCCGCCGGCATGCGCGTGTCGTTCGACGGCAACTACCGCGCCAGCCTGTGGGAGCGCTGGGACGGCGATCCGCGCGCCATCCTGACCGGCCTGGTCCGCCGGGCCGACCTGTTCTTCGCCAATCACCGCGACATGGCGCTGCTGCTCGACCATCCCTTTTCGGGCGATGGCGCGGCGCGCCGGCGCGAGGCCGCGCTGGCCGGGTTCGCCGCCTTTGCGAACCTGCGGTGGATCGCTTCCACCGCCCGCCGGGTCGAGACCAGCGACTGCCACCACCTCGCCGCGCGCATCGACACGCCCGATGCCGGCTTCCAGACGGGAGAAGTAGCGATGCCTGGCATCGTCGACCGGATCGGCGGCGGCGACGCGTTCGCGGCGGGCGTGCTGCACGGGCTGATCGAAGGCGCGCCCGCGCCCCGGGCCGCCGAGCTGGGCCTCGCACTGGCCTGCCTGAAGCACAGCGTGCCGGGCGACATGGCGCTGTTCCCCCGCGCCGAGGTGGAGGGCTTTTCGGGCAAAGGCGCCGATGTGAGGCGCTGATCGCGCTTCGGAAGCTAGAACCACCCCCAGATCGGGTTCGCCGGGTCCGCGAGCAGCTTCACGGTCAGTGCCGCCGAGAGCAGCACGAGCAGCGGCCGCACCCCGCGCCCGCCATAGCGGATCGCCAGCCGCGCGCCGATCTGGTTGCCGGCCATGTTCGCCAGCGCCATCGCGATGCCTAGCCCCCAGAGCAGCTTGCCGCCCGCGATCATCGCGAGCAGCCCGGCGAGATTGGTCGAGAGGTTGAGAAACTTGGTGTTGCCGATCGCGCGGACCAGCCCCAGCCCCGCCAACGCGACCAGCACGGTGGTGAAGAACGAGCCCGTGCCCGGCCCGAAGAACCCGTCATAGAAGCCGATGCCGGTGACGATCAGCGTGAGCCCCACCGGCCCGATCCGGGCGTGGCGATCGGCTTCGCTCATCCGCGGCGCCAGCAGGAAATAAAGCCCCATCAGGATCAGCAGCACCGGCACGAAGGCGGTGAGGAACGAGGGGTTCATGAACTGCAGCGTCGTCGCCCCCGCCGCCGCGCCGGCAAAGGCGCCGCAGGCGGGCAAGGCGAAGCGGCGGAAGTCGACATGGCCGGCCCGGGCATAGGTGAGCAGCGCCGATCCGGTGCCGCAGGCGCTGGCGAGCTTGTTGGTGGCGATCGCCGAGACGGGCGGGATGCCCGCCGCCATCAGCGCGGGCAGCGAGATCAGCCCGCCGCCGCCCGCCATCGCGTCGATCGTGCCGGCGAGCAGCGCCATGGTGACGAGGAAGGCGAGGATGTCGGGCGTGAGGTGCATGGCCAGCCCGATAGGGCAGGCGCGGCCGGCGAAAAAGAGGGGCGCGGCCGAGGGAGTCGGACCGCGCCCCAGGGACGGAGCCGGTCAGGGCAGCAGCTGGCTGCTCAATTCGGGAACCGCAGCGGCCAGGTCGCGCGCGACGATCCTGGCGAAGACCTTGGCGCCGGCCTCGCCGACATGGGTATAGTCGAACTTGGCGACGATCCGGCCGCGCGGACCGGCCTTGGGCAGCGTCGCGGAGGGCGGGGCATCGGGCGCCGGGCGCGGGCGCAGCGTGGTGCCGGCCCGGGCCGCCGCCACTTCCTCGGGCAGCGGATCGGCCATCGCCAGCTGCATCGCCTCGACCGGCCCGAGCTGCTCGACCGCCCTGGCGCTGTCGCGGTTGAGCTCGACCACCGGCACCTTGTTCTCGAGCGCGACCTTGCGGATCGCATCGGCCCAGGCGGCCAGCGTGTTGTCGAGCCGGCCGTTCCGGAACTCCCGGCGCGAAAGCGGAGTCACCAGCACCGGCACCGCCCCTGCCGCGCGCACGTCGAGCACCATCTGCCGGAGATTCGCCGGGAAGTCGGTATTCAGGTCGGTCCAGCGCTCGGCCTTGGTCGACTGGTCGTTATGGCCGAACTGGATCAGGACATATGTCTTCGCATAGCCCGGTGCCCGAGCCTCGCCCATCGCGATGCCCCACGAGCCCTCGGCCCGGTAGCTGCGGGTCGAGCGGCCGCCGCGCCCCAGGTTGAGGCAGGCGACGCTCGACTTGACGTGATAGGCGCAGAACACCGACGCCCAGCCGCTGCCGGGCGCCATGGTGGAATCGCCGACCAGGATGATCTTGTAGGCGGTGATCGGCGGCGCATCGACGCGCTTCTCCCGCTTCTCGAGCGGAGGCTGGGCCTCCAGGGCCTGGGCGAAGGCCGCCCCCGGCAGCGCCGCCAGGGCGGCCAGCGTGATCGCCGTCTTCAACATGTCATGCCCTCCCGGTCACGGCTGCCTCCCTCGATCACGAGAAGGCCAGGCCGCCATTGATGTCCATGTTGACGCCCGTCAGGAACGACGAGTCGCCCGAGGCGAGGAAGACCACCGCCGACGCCACTTCGTCCGGATGGCCCTCGCGCCGCAGCGGCGTATTGCCGGCCACGGCCTTGCGCCCCTCCGGCTTGGAGAAGGTGTCGTGGAAGCTGGTGCCGATCAGCCCCGGGCACAGCGCGTTGACGCGGATTCCCCGGGGGCCCAGCTCCTTGGCCAGGCTGCGGGTAAAGGTCATCAGCGCGCCCTTGGCGGTGGCGTAGATCGAAGCGCCCGGCCCGCCGCCGTCGCGGCCAGCGAGCGACGAGAGATTCACGATCGTGCTGCCCTCGCCCAGATGCGGCAGCACCGCCTTGGTGACGAGGAAGGCCGATTTCAGGTTGAGTTCCATCACCTGGTCGAAGAACGCCTCGTCCATTTCGGCCAGGGACTTGCGGGCGACCATGCCGCCGGCGACGTTGACCAGCACATCGACGCGCTGGCCGAATGCGGCGGTCGTCTCGTCGACCAGCCTCGACACCTGCTCGGGCCTGGTCACATCGGCCTGGACCAGGATCGCGGTGCCGCCCGCGGCCTCGATCTCGGCCACGGTCGCTCGCGCCGCGCCCGCGTCGCTGCGATAGTTCACCGCGACCCTGGCGCCTTCCGCCGCCAGCTGCAGCGAAACCGACTTGCCGATGTCACGCCCGCCGCCGGTTACGATGGCGACCTTGTCCTTCAATTTCATGCTGGGTCCTGCTTGGTCTGGGGAGGGGTTTCGACGCGCGGGACTCCGCGGCCGAGAATGAGGATGGCGAGAAGCGCGAGCGGCACGATCGCCGCGGCCAGCGCGAATATCGGGGCATAGCCTTGGGCGGTCATCACCGGCACGAGCCAGGTGGTGATCAGCGTGCCGGCCACCGCGGCGGTGCCGCTGATCCCGGCAAGGCTGCCCACCGCGCCGCCGGCGAAATAGTCGCCCGGCATGGTCTGGATATTGTTGATCGCCACCTGGAAGCCGAACAGGATCACCGCGATCAGCAGCACGGCCGCCAGCGGAGTCGATGCGCCGGCGGTGAGCAGCAGCGCCGGCAGCATGATCCCGCATCCGATCGCGATGGCGAGCTTGCGCGCCGCCAGCGCGCTCCAGCCCCGGGCGATCAGCACGCCGGAGAACCAGCCGCCAAGCAGGCTGCCCAGCATCGCGCCGACGAACGGCACCCAGCCGAACATGCCGATCTGCTTCACGTCGAAGCCGAAGGTCTCGGCCAGGTAGATGGGCAGCCAGGAGACGAACAGCCACCAGACCGGATCGAGGAAGAAGCGGCCGAGCAGGATCGCCCAGCTCTGGCGGTAGCGCAGCAGCGCGAGCATGCCGGGCGCCGGCGCCTCGCTCCCGGGCGCATCGGCGATGGCGGCGCGCGCGGCGATATGCGCGCGCTCCTCGTCGCTCAGCCAGGGATGGCGATCGGGATCGGCGCGGTAGACGAGCAGCCAGGGGATCAGCCAGACAAGGCCGAGCACACCGACCAGCACGAAGGTCATCCGCCAGCCGAACCCGGCATAGAGCGCGGCGACGGCAGGCGCCGCGATGATTGCCCCGATCGCGGCGCCGGCATTGAAGATGCCCTGGGCGAAGGCGCGCTCCTGCGGCGGGAACCACAGCGCATTGGCCTTGACCGCGCCCGGCCAGTTGCCCGCTTCCGACACGCCCAGCGTGACGCGCAGGCAGAGCAGCGCCCCCAGCGAGCGGACCAGCGCATGCGCGCCGATCGAGACCGACCAGACCGCAATGGCGATGACGAAGCCGATCCGCGTGCCGATCCGGTCGAGCAGCTTGCCGAACAGCGACTGGCCGACCGCATAGGCGACCATGAACATGGTCACCAGCAGCGCATAGTCCGCCTTGTCGGCGCCGATATCCCTGGAGACCGCCGGCCACATCACCGCGAGCGCGTTGCGGTCGATATAGTTGATCACCGTCACCAGCCCGATCAGGCCGATGACAAGCCAGCGCAGGCCCTTGACCCTGGTCATCGGCTCAGTTTCCCCTGCCGGTGTCGAACCGGGCGAAATGGCCCTTCCAGTCGATCTTCCTGCCATCGACCGTGGCGCTGTGCGCCGCCCCGGCATCGGCGGAGAAAGCGATGGCGAGCATGATGCCGCGGCCGTCGGCGAGCTTGATCGTCACCACATCGGCATCGCCGGTGCGGACATGCGTGAAGCCCTTGACCCGGCTGTTGCTCGCGGTGGTCTTCTCCTCGCCGGCGTCGTAATTGCCGTGCGGCTCGAGCAGGTTGACGAACTGGGCGCTGGTCGCCCCCGTCACACGCTCGATCAGCAGCGGCTCGCGGCGCAGGTTGAAGCGGGGATCGTTCGCGCCGCTCTCGCCCAGGATCACGCTGGCGCCCGCCGGCGCGATCATGCGGTAGGTGTAGAAGCGATTGTCGTTGATCCAGGTGACCGCGCCATTGTCCGCGCCCGGCATGCCCGTCGCATCGACCCAGATGTGCTGATAGCCGTTCGCCTTGCCGAGCACCGGCCGCTCGGCGGTGTTCGACTGGAGCGGGAAGCCGATCGCGGTGATCTGCCCGGCATAATGGAGCGGCAGGTCATAGGTCGCGGGCTTGTCGCCGGTCGCGTCGAGCAGGTCGACGATCATCGGGCTCTCGACGCCATCGACCGGCAGCTGGATCAAAGTGCGGCGATAGCGCACCCCCGGATAGGCGCCGGTCATCTCGGCGGTGCTGATCGTCGCCTGCGGCGTGCTCGCCCAGAAGAGCTGCTTGGGCGCCAGCTTGTCGCCCACCTTCCACTTGCCGCCGAAATTGCTGGTCTCGTTCACGACCAGCGTGTTGTGGGCGACGGTCTGCTTCGCCCAGCTCTCATTTTCCTTGAGGTAGCGCCCGCCGTCCTTGCTCTCGACATTGAGGAAGCGCGCCGCGCCGTAATCGGTCACGATGGCATGGCCATTGTCGTAGAGAATGTACGACAGCTTGTCGAAATGGCCGTGCCCCATGCCCATCGCGGCATTCTTGGCGACGAGCACCTGGTCGCTGTCGCCCGGGCCCGAGCGCATGATGGCCAGCCCGCCCATCTCGCCGTTCGGCCCGTCGCGCAGGAACTGCGCGGCGAAGGGGAAAGGCTGGGCCTTGCCCGCCGCCAGGTCCTTCGCGACCATCAGCCCATCCGGGGTCAGCACGGTGCGGCCCTGCCACTTGGCGATCGAGAGAAGCGCCGGATCCCTGGTCGCTTCATAGCCGATCGCCACCGACTGATAGAGCTCGTCGGTCTTCAGGCTCTTGTCCGGCATCGCGTCGTTGAACGGGAAGAAATAGCCGTCATAGGTCGTCTGGATCGAAGTGCGGATCGCCTTCAGCAGCACGCCGTCGCGGTGCTGGAAGATCTTCTGCCCGGGCTGGTTCGCCGCGATGAAGCGCGCGAACAGCACGAAGGGCAGCATCGCGTAGCGCTGGTAATAGGGCCCTTCGACATAATAGCCGTCGGGCGAGAAGAGCTGGTCGATCTGCGCCAGGAAGCCGAACTTGCCGTCGCGCTTGAGGCCCTTCAACGCCACTTCGACAAAGCCCTGATCGCGAAGCGTATAGCCGATCATGCCCACCGCGGCGCAGGCCCAGGTGGCATGGTTGTGGATCTGGTCGAACTCCTCGGCCTGGCCGGCCGACAGGAAATTCGCCATCGGGCGGAACAGCTTGTCGTCGATCGTCGCGCGATCGGCGGCGCTCAGCGACTCCCGGATCGCGTCATAGCCCTGCACGGCATAGACCGCCCACACCGCGTCGTTGAGGCTCTGCCAGAACAGGCGCCCCGGCCGCTGGTCGCTCGCCGCCGGATGGTTGCCGAGCGTCGGGTAGAGCCTGGCATATTCGAGCAGTTCCGCCCTGGCGAAATCGGCATAACGCTGCTCGCCGGTGATGCGGAACAGGAGCCCGGCGCCGTAGATGGCGGTGTAGTTCCTTTTGTGCTGCTCATGGGTGTAGCCGCCGCCCGGATCCTTGGGCTGGGGCACCACCACCCCCGTCTTGATCGCCTTGTCGACTTCGCGGCGGGCCCGCTTCAGCTCGGCGGCGAACAGCGGATAGGCCGTGGCTTCCTTCGCCGTCGCCGCCATTTCGGGCGCGCGGAAAAGGGTCGGCTCATCGCCCGGCGCGGTCTGCGCCATGGCAGGCGTGGCGAGCAGGGCGGCACCGGCGAGGAGAAACGCGAAACGAGTCATCAATGGCTTCCCGGAAGCGGCGATGCCGCGGGCTTGGCGTACCAGGAGACACCCGTCTCCTCGCGCGCGATGGGCTTGAGCGAAGGATCGGCACCCGTCTCCGCCAGGGTCGGATCGGTCGGATAGAGCAGGCCGTTGGCGGCACGCGCGAGCACTACCTGGCGACGGTCCATCGCAATGGGCAGGGCGGCGGGGCCGGGCGCGGACAGGACGTTGCCGGCAAAGCCGATACCGGCGATGTCCGCCCTGGCGACGAAGGGATCGCCGCGCTTCGCATTGACGAACAGATTGCCCTCGAACCGGGTCGAGACCGGCGGCAGCGACAGTTCCGCGCTCGCGCCATTGCCCAGCGTCACCGTCGCGGCGTCGATCACGCTGTTGCGCGCGATCAGTGCGTCCGCGACCTGGACATAGCGGTTGAGCGGCGAATTGGGCACGCCGTTCATCAGCGAGATCGCGCTGTACGGCCTCTCGCCCGCCAGCCCCTCCAGATAGTTGTTCCGCACGACCTGGCGGCGGTTGATCACGCGGATGCCGCCGGTCCGCTTCACGCCATTGCCGAAGAACATATTGTCCTCGATCACATTGCCGTGCCCGTGGCGCATCACGAACGCGCCCTGGCTCTCGACCACGACATTGCGCCGCAGGATGTTCGCGCCCGACTTGATCGAGACGATCTCCGCTTCGCCGTCGCAGCGCTCGAAATAATTGTCCTCGACGATCGTGAACGAGTCGCTCTGCGATTCCTGGCTGGTGCCGATGCGGATGGTCTCGCCGCCATTTTCCCCGAGGGGAGGCCGCGGGCCGAAATAATTATGGTCGATGCGGTGATGGTTATCGAGCGGCAGGTTCGCGGCGCGCACCACGACCAGCATCGCCCCGCCATGCATCTTGCCGACAAAGTGCGAGTGATCGACGCGGTTGTTGCGCCCGTAGAGCGAGACCCAGTGATCGGTCCTGGCCGTATCGGGCGGGCCATAGCCGTCCACCACCACCCCGGTGAGCCGCGAATTCTCCGCCCATCGCTTCGTCCCGTCGCGAAACGCGATCAGCTCCTCGTCGCCGCCATGCCCATCCTTGAAGACGAGGTTCGACACGATGAGCCAGCGCCCCGCCATGCGCAGGCTCGACTTGCCAGTGAGGATCACCTTGCCCGGCGTCTCCGCGGTCAGCGTGATCGGCTTGTCCGCCTGGCCCATGGCCGAGAAGCGCACCGCGAAATCGCGCCATTCGCCATTGGCGAGCACGATGCGGTCGCCCGGCGCCAGCATCTTCGCCGCGACGGCATACTCCTGCTGGTCATGGACAAGCATGTCCCGCGCGGCCGCCGGAAGCGCGGAAACCGCAACCATCATCATCGACAGCGCCCAGGGTCGCAACGGATCCTCCCCATCGGCTCTGATGGCCGATGTGAGTGGACTATCAGTTGGGATCGCTATGCGCAAGCCAATTTGAATACCAATTTACTGGACCAAAACTGGCACAGTGGTTCTATACCATGATGATCAGCCCCGGGGGCGGCCGGCGAAGAGCGGCGCGAGCGTCACCGCGCCGGCGCCGATCAGGATCGCGGCGACTGCCGGCTCCAGTTCGTCGGCGAGCCAGAAATAGGCCACCGCACTCGCCGCTGCGACAATGGCAGCGGCCGCCAGCAACGACGCCGCGCGCAGCAGCGGGCCGGCACGGCGCGGCCAGCCGTCGACGATCCGGCGAACCCGGTCGAGCGCGGCGGCGGAAAAGCCCGCGGCCTCGGCACGCATGGCCTCGCCCGCATCGATCGCCGCGCCTTCGAGCCGGTACTGGATGGCGAAGCGGCGAAGCGCCTCGAGCCGTGGGTTGGCGAGGCCGGATACCCGGCGCGAGCCGAACAGCATCGCCCCCAGTCGTTCGATCCGGCGCGGCGCGCGCAACGAAGCACGGCCATCCGCCTGGGAAAGCTGGAGCGTGCGCAGCTCGAGCGGGCTCAGCACGGCCTCGGCCGGCACGGCGCCGGCCATGCCCTCCAGCATCGCGACCCGGCTATCGAGATATGCCATTGCAATCCTCCTGTTCGACGGAGCGCTATCTAGGTGCGGCGCCCGCCCGGGATTAGCCGCGCGCGCGGCATCGCAAGGTTTCCGCAAATGCGACGATCCCGGGACGGAGCGGAGGCGCACGGCCCGCAGGCCCCGGCGACGCCCAGTCGGTCCGGAAGCGGGACAAAAGAACTTGATACCTTATATCATCGCGATTACCGCGATGCAGCAAGTTTCATGGTTCGGGAAAGATTCGTCGATGTTGCGTTCGCTGCTGCTTGGTTCCGCCGCCCTGCTCGCCCTGCCTGCCCATGCCCAGACGGATGCGGACGGCACGGTCGCCGCCGCGCCGGCGAGCGACGGCGGCAGCCCGGCGGCGGCACCGCAGGACCATGACCAGCCGGGCGCACAGATCGTCGTCACCGGCACCCGCGCCCGCAACACCGCCGACGTGCTGGGCGGCACTACCGTCCTCGCCAAGGAAGAACTCACGCGCGACCTGCGCCCGACGATCGGCGAGACCCTGGCCCAGCAGCCCGGTGTCTCGGCCTCGTCCTTCGGCCCCAATGCCTCGCGCCCGGTGCTGCGCGGCTTCATCGGCGCCCGCGCGCCGCTGCTCACCGACGGCATCGGCAGCATCGACGTGTCGAACACCTCGGCCGATCACGCGCCGATCATCAACCCGCTCACCGCCGATCGCATCGAAGTGCTGCGCGGGCCGACCGCGCTGATCTTCGGCCCCTCGGCGATCGGCGGCGTGGTCAACGTCATCGACAGCCGCATCCCGCGTCACATGCCCCAGGAGGCGGTGCATTTCGACGGCATCGCCAGCTATGGCAGCGCCGCCGACGAGCGCTCGGCCTCGGGCGCGGCGGACGTGCCGGTGACAAGCAAGATCGTCCTCCACGCTGATGGCAGCTTCACCCAGACCGGCAACCAGCGCACCGGCGGCTATGTCCTGTCGCCCGCGCTCCGGGCCCAGGCGGCGGCGAGCGCCGATCCGGCGATCCAGGACCTGGCCGACCTCAAGGGCCGGGTGCCCAACACTGCCGCCAAGACCTGGGACGTCGCCGGCGGCGCCGCGATCATCGACGGCAACAACAATCTCGGCTTCTCGGTGAGCCATTTCGACACCTTCTACGGCGTGCCCATCCGCTATTCGCTCGATCCGTCGATCGAGGCCGAGCAGGTGCGCCTCCATGCGCAGCAGACCCGCGTCGATATTCGCGGCGAAGTCGATACCGGCGGCGGCATCTTCAAGCAGATCCGCACCCGGCTGGCCGCGGCCGACTACAAGCATTCGGAGATCGCGGAAGACGGCACCGTCGGCACCACCTTCTACAATCAGGGCTATGAAGGCCGGCTCGAGCTGGTCCAGGCCGCGCGCGGCGGCTGGGAAGGCATGGTCGGCGGCCAGTTCTCGCTGCGCGACATGCATGTGGTGGGCGACGAGAAGTTCCTGCCCAAGAACTCGGCGCAGCAATTCGGCCTGTTCACGCTCCAGTCGCTCGACCTGGGCGCGTTCAAGGCGGAGGCCGCGGCGCGCTTCGAGCATAATATCGTCGATGCCCAGGCCGATGCCGATATCGGCAACCCGGCCTATAATCGCACCTTCAACAGCTTCTCCGCATCGCTCGGTGCCAGCTATGCGGTGGCCCAGGGCATGCGCTTCGGCGTCAACGTCTCGCGCGCCGAGCGGGCACCGACCCCGGAAGAGCTGTTCGCCAACGGCCCACACGCCGGCACCCAGGCGTTCGAGATCGGCAATCCGAACTTCGGCACCGAGAAGAGCTGGGGCGTCGAGGCGACCTTCAAGGGCTCCGGCGACGGCTTCGCCTTCTCGACCGCGGCCTATTACAACTGGTTCACCGGCTATATCTACGACACGCCGACCGGCGCGACGCGGGACGATCTGCCGGTGTTCCAGTACAATCAGGCGAATGCCCGTTATTACGGGTTCGAGGCCGAGGGCTCGTTCCGCATCGCGACGGTAAAGGACTTCTCGATCAACGCCACCGCGCTGGCCGATTATGTCCATGCCGAGATCGTCGGCACCGGCCCGGCGCCGCGCATCCCGCCGCTGCGCGTCAATGGCGGGCTCGAGGCGACTTCGGACCGCTTCTCGATCCGCGGCGAAGTCGAGCATGTATTCGACCAGACGCGCATCTCGGCCTTCGAGACGCCGACCGACGGCTTCACCCTGGTCAACGCCTCGATTTCGTGGAAGCCCTGGGGCGCCGGCTCGAACACCAGCCTGCAGCTATCGGCCAACAACATCTTCAACGTCGAGGCCCGGCGGGCCGCGAGCGTGCTGAAGGACTATGCGCCGCTGCCCGGCCGCGACATCCGCGTGACCGCGCGCATCCAGATCTAGTCCGGCACCCATCTACCCATGATCGTCATCCCCGCCCAGGCGGAGATCCAGAGTCGCGAAGGGCATTGCTTTGTTGCCCTGGGTCCCCGCCTTTGCGGGGATGACGGAATTGAGGTTGGGCCGGATCATTGCATCGCGCCTCTCGTTACGCGATCCAATGCCGATGCACCCCGCCCCCGAAGCCC
>NZ_JAPDIR010000020.1 GCF_029870595.1 Sphingomonas sp. CBMAI 2297 | reverse complement strand
GGGTGGAGGCCTAGCGATACTGCCGGGGTTCGAAGCCCGCTCCCGCCGTATCGCGTATATCCACCCACCCCCGACCCCTACCTTCCAGGGAGGGGAGAAGGCTGGCTTGCCCTCCGGCCATCGCCCCCCTATCTCCGCACCAAACGCCAGTTAGGGGATTGCAATGACCACGTTCGACGATCGCGAAAAGGCATTCGAGGCGAAGTTCGCGCGCGACGAGGACATGGCCTTCCGCGTCACCGCGCGCCGCAACCGGCTGGTCGGCCAATGGGCCGCCGCGCAGATGAAGCTGACCCCGGAAGAGACCGACGCCTATGCCAAGGCGGTCGTCCAGGCCGATTTCGAGGAAGCCGGCGACGAGGACGTGATCCGCAAGCTGCTCGGCGACCTGCTCGCCGCCGGCATCGAGACCGACGACGCCACGGTGCGCCGCGCGCTCGAGGAGCAGGCGGTCGAGGCGCGCCGCCAACTGATGGGCGAAGTCTGATGCCGATGGCTGCCGCCGAGATCGAGGACCTGATCAAGGCCGGCATCCCCGATGCCCGGGTCGAGATCACCGATCTTGCCGGGGACGGCGATCATTATGCGGCGCGCGTGGTCGCGCCGATGTTCAAGGGCATGCCGCGGGTGCGCCAGCACCAGGCGGTCTATGCCGCGCTCGGCGGGCGCATGGGCGGCGTGCTCCACGCGCTCCAGCTCACCACCGAAGCGCCGCTCGAGGAGTAAGTGAAGTGACCGACGATACCCAGGCGCGCATCAAGGCGCTGGTCGATAGCAACGCGGTGCTGCTGTTCATGAAGGGCAGCCCGCTCTTCCCGCAGTGCGGCTTTTCCAGCCGCGCGGTGGCGATCCTCAACCATCTCGGTGCCGAGTTCGAGAGCGTCGACGTGCTCCAGGACCAGGGCATCCGCCAGGGGATCAAGGAATTCTCCGACTGGCCGACCATCCCGCAGCTCTATGTGAAGGGCGAGTTCGTGGGCGGTTCGGACATCATGATGGAGATGTTCGAGAGCGGCGAGCTGGGCGCGCTGCTGGCCGACAAGGGCGCCGGCGCGGCTTCCGCATAATCTCGGCCTCGCGGTCACTGCTCTCGTCGCCCCTGCGAAGGCGGGGATGAGGGCGCATGGGGCGAGTCGCGCCCTATCTGGCATCAGCTTTCGGGGAACCCCGGGTCGGGTGGGTCGACGCGAGACCGGGGAAAGTAGCGGTCGACCCACCCTGGAATGAAGCGTTGAACGCTTGGGGTGCCTTGTACGCTGCACTCGCCATGCCAGTTTGCGCCAAGCGCAGATTTCTGCGGGCTTCGACAGTTAGCAGCCGTTAACCAGGTATCGCGCCTGTAAGCGATTCCGACAGTTTTTCGTCTCGATAGGGCGAGGTGAAGCCCTTCTCGCGAGCATGGGCGTTGCCGCACGACGTGCTGCTGCCAGCCGGCTTGCAAGAATTCGTTCAGCCAGCGTTCACCCCATTGACTACAGACGTAATCGAAGCGATTACACACGTAGTCATTTCAAAGAGGGAACGATGACCGAACGGATCAGCGACGCCGAGCACGCCGTGATGGAAGTGCTGTGGGAAGAGTCGCCGCTCACGGCCCAGGAAGTGGCCGAGCGCGTGCCGGCCGAGCGCGGCTGGAGCGCCAACACGGTCAAGACCCTGCTCGGGCGCCTGCTCGCCAAGAACATCATCGCGCACCAGGAAGAGGGGCGGCGCTACCTCTATCGTCCGCTGGTCGTGCGCGGCGACTATGTCGCCGGGGAATCGCGTAAGCTGATGGACCGCCTCTTCGGCGGCAGGCTGACGCCGCTGGTCGCGCATCTCGCCGAGCGCGACGAACTCACCGAACAGGACATCGCCGAGATCGAGGCACTGCTGAAGGAGCTCAAGCAATGACCGGCTGGCTGATCGAGACCTTTGTCGCCAGCACGCTGCTGATGCTGCTGGTGCTCGCGATCCGGGCGCCCGTCCGCCGCGCGTTCGGGCCGCAAATGGCCTATGCGCTCTGGGCGCTCCCGGTGATCCGCATGCTGCTGCCCCCGCTGCCGGGCGATTGGCAGCTCACCAGCCTGATCGCGCCCTTCGTCCGCGAGGCGGACGTGCCCGGGATCGTCACCGGCGTGATCAAGCCGGAGGCGCTGCCCGCCGGGATCGACAAGGGCGCGGTGACGATGATCGAGATCGGCACCGGCAGCCACCCCGCCACCGCGGCGCTGGTCGCGCCCACGCATGGCGCGAACGGCCCCAGCCTGCTGATCCTGGGCCTCGGCCTGTGGGCGATCGGCGCGCTGGCCTTTCTCGCCTGGCACCTGATCGCGCATCGCCGCCACTGCGCCCGGCTGCTCAGGGCCGCCCGCGTCGATCGCACCGTGGCGCAGGGCAAGGTGCGCGTGATCGAGACGGACGCGGTGCACGGGCCGCTCGCCTTCGGCGTGCTGCGCAAATATGTCGCCTTTCCGTGCGACTTCACCGAGCGCTATGACGAGCAGGAGCGCGCCCTCGCGCTGGCCCATGAGCTCGGCCACCATGTCCGGGGGGACCTGATCGCGAACTGGGTCGCGCTGCTCGTCCTCGCCATCCACTGGTTCAATCCGGTCGCCTGGAGGGCCTTCCGCGCCTTCCGCGCCGACCAGGAAATGGCCTGCGACGCCCTGGTGCTCGCCGGCCGCGCCCAGGCACTGCGCCATGCCTATGGCCGTGCGATCGTCAAGTCCGCGCATGGGGGTGCGGTCTCGGCGGCATGTCACTTGCACACGATCAACGAAGTCAAAGGGAGGCTCCGCATGCTTTCGAAGACCCACAAGAACACCCCCACCCGCCTCGCCGCCGGGCTGATCGGCACCGGAGCGCTCGGCCTCGCCGCGCTCGGCCTCACTGCCTCGGGGACGCAGGCCGCCGAGCGGATCAAGGCGAAGGTGGAGACCGTCACCGGCGTCAAGCTGGACCAGGACGTGCCGCCGCCGCCGGCCCCGCCGTCGGTCGCCGAGCCCGCGGCGCCGGCCGCCGCGCCGGAGGCGCCGGAGGCGCCGGTCAAGGCCAAGCGCTACAGCTATAGCTACAGCTACAACGACGATGGCGAAGGCAAGGACAAGAAGGACGGCAAGCGCCTCACCAAGATCGTGATGGTGCACGCCGACGGCAGTTCGTCCGAGACGAAGCTGCCCGATCTCGATGCGCTCCGCGCCAGCGTGCCCGAGGTCCGGAACGGCAAATGTTCCGACACGGCGGACGGCAAGCCGGTCGTCGAGAAGTTCGAGCGGGATGGCAAGAAGGTGATGATCGTCTGTTCCAACCGGATCGAGAGGATCACGATCAATGCCGAGCGGGCGGCGATCGACGCCAAGCGGGTGGGCATGCGCAGCGCGATGATGGGCCTGCGCATGGCCCGGCGCTCGATCGAGAGCCAGCAGGATCTCAGCGCCGAGCAGCGTGCCAAGGCGCTGAAGGGCATCGACGACGCGATCGCCGAAGTCGAGAAGAGCGCCGCCGACGACAAGTGACATGGAGGGGAAGGGCGTTCGTCAAAAAGCCCCTTTCACGAACGCCTTTCGACGGGGCCGGCCGATCTCCTTCGCGGCCGGCCCCGTTTCCGTTTTGCGGGCCGGCCTTGCGCCGCGGCGCGGCAAAGGCCATTTCGGGGGCATGGACATCATCGCGGATGCCCCGACCGGCCTGGCCATGGCGCTCGATCCGCTGGTCACGCGGGTGCTGGCGCCCAATCCCTCGCCGTTCACCTATACCGGGACCCAGACCTATCTGGTCGGCACTTCCGTGCTCGCCGTGATCGATCCCGGGCCGGACGATCCCCGCCACCTCGCCGCGCTGCTCGCCGCGATCGGCGGGCGCAGGGTGGCGGCGATCCTCTGCACCCACACGCACCGCGACCACAGCCCCGCCGCCGCGCCGCTCAGGGCGGCGACGGGCGCGCCGATCATCGGCTGCGCCCCGCTCACGCTCGAGGATGCCGGCCCGCGCGCCGACGCCGCGTTCGATACCGGCTATGCGCCCGATCGCGTGCTGGCGGACGGCGAATCGGTCTCGGGCCCGGACTGGACGCTCGTCGCGGTCGCCACGCCGGGCCACACTTCGAATCATCTCTGCTTCGCCTTGCCGGAGAGCGGCGGGCTGTTCTGCGGCGACCACGTCATGGGCTGGTCGACCACCGTGGTCGCGCCGCCGGACGGTGACATGGCCGCCTATATGGCCAGCCTCGACAAGCTGATGGCGCGCGAGGACGACCGCATCTATTTCCCCGCGCATGGCGAGCCGATCGAGAAGCCCCACCGCTTCGTGCGCGGGCTGATCGGGCATCGCAAGCAGCGCGAGGGGCAGATATTGCGGCTGCTCAGGGCCGATGTCGGCGCGGTTCCCGCCATGGTCGAGCGTATGTATGCTGGGCTCGATCCCAGGCTGAGCGGGGCGGCCGGGCGATCGGTGCTCGCGCATCTGATCGACCTGCGCGGCCGTGGGCTCGTCATCGAGGAGGACGGCGTTTGGAAGACGACAGCGTGAAGCAGGGCGGCGGGGGCTGCCTCAAGCTGTTCGGTGTCACTCTCGTGATCGTGCTGGCGGTGGTCCTGACGATGGGCGCCGGCTTCTGGTTCCTGGGCGATACGATCAAGCGGCAGTTCCAGGGCCCGACGCCCGAGACGGTGGCCCAGGCCAGCCTGCAGGGGCTGCGCGAGCAGAACCGCCTGTCGGCCTTCGCGGCCAAATTCGTCGCGGTGGTCACGTCGAAGCAGAGCCAGCTCGGCCTCACCGCGCAGAAGACGATGATCATGCCGGGCAGCGTCCGCTACGAAGTCGATCTGTCGAAGCTGCGCCAGGAGGATGTGACCTGGGACGCGCAGAACAAGCTGCTCACCGTCCGGCTGCCGGCCGTCGAGGCGATGGGCCCGGACGTCGATCTCGACCAGGTTCGCCAATATGACAATGGCGGCATCCTGCTCTCGGTCACCGATGTCGGCGGCAAGCTCGACGATGCCAATCGCAAGGCCGGCCAGCAGGAGCTGCTGCGCCAGGCCCAGTCGGGCCCCTATATGCGCATGGCCCGCGACGCGACCCGGCGCGCGGTGGAGCGCAGCTTCACCATGCCGCTCCGGGCGACGGGCATCGCCGCCGATGTCCAGGTGATCTTCCCCGACGAGGCGAATCGCCCGGCCGAGCGCTGGGACGAATCGCGCAGGCCCGAGGATGTCATCGCCAACAAATGGTGAGCGGCCGCCCGGTTGAGCGGCCGGCGCAAATACGCTACCTTCACGTCATTGCATATTTCAGTTGGGGGACTGAACATGGCGACGCTCGCCGAACCAATGCCGCGCGTCCAGCGCGATCGCTTCTTCCTGATCCTGTCGCTGGCGATGATCGCGGTGATCCTCGCCGGCTTCTCGCTCAACCTGGCCCTGGGCCGGTCGAGCTTCGGGCTGCCACTGATCTATCATGTCCATGCCTTTGTCTTCATGGGCTGGATCCTGATCTATCTGGCGCAGAACCTGCTGATCGCCACCGGGAACGCAGCGATCCATCGCAGGCTCGGCTGGATCGCCCTGGCCTGGGTGCCGGCGATGGTGGCGATGGGGCTGGCGATGACGCTCTACGCGGTGCGCGACCATGGGGGGCCGCCCTTCTTCGCCTTGCCCGAGTTCCTGTTCGGCAACCCCGCCGGCCTGCTCTGCTTCGCCGGGCTGGCCCTTGCCGGGTTCTCGATGCGCGGTCGCTCGGACTGGCATCGCCGGCTGATGCTCTGCTCGATGGCGACGATCACCGGGCCGGGCTTCGGGCGGATCCTGCCGGTGCCCTTCATGATCCCCTGGTCGTGGCTGGTCGCGGCCCTGCTCGCCCCGGCGATCTTCCCGCTGATCGGCATGGCCGTGGACTGGCGGCGCACCGGCCGGGTGCATGCGGCCTGGCTCTGGGGCCTGGGCGCGATGATCGGCACCTTCGCGGTGGGCGAGGCGATCGCCTTCTCGCCGATCGGCGAATCCGTGGCGCGCGCCGTGGTGGCGGGCACGCCGGGGGCCGACCGTGCCTTTGCCGCGCACTTTCCCTGATCGGCCTTGAACCCGTGCGCGCGCCGGGCCATGTGCGGCGCGGGCAAGGGAGTGTGAGGCATGGACGCGCGCAATGGTATCGGCGGAAGCCTGTCGGGACTCGATCTTCGTGCGGAGATCGACCGGCTGCGCAAGGAGCGCAACGCCGTCATCCTCGCCCATTATTATCAGAAGCCCGAGCTGCAGGATCTGGCGGATTTCGTCGGCGACAGCCTGGACCTCAGCCGCAAGGCCGCCGAGACCGATGCGGAAGTGATCGCCTTTTGCGGCGTGCGCTTCATGGCCGAGACCGCCAAGATCCTCTCGCCGGACAAGATCGTGGTGCTGCCCGACATGAACGCCGGGTGCAGCCTGGAGGACAGCTGCCCGCCCGATCAGTTCGCGGCCTTCCGCGCGGCGCATCCGGACCATATCGCGCTGACCTATATCAACTGCTCGACCGAGGTTAAGGCGCTCAGCGACATCATCGTCACTTCGAGCTCGGCCGAGAAGATCCTCGCCCAGATCCCGGAGAGCCAGAAGATCATCTTCGGGCCGGACCGCAACCTGGGCGGCTATCTCAAGCGCAAGGTGGGCCGCGACCTGCTGCTCTGGCCGGGCGTCTGCATCGTGCACGAGGCGTTCAGCGAGACCGAGCTGCTCAAGCTCAAGGCCCAGCATCCCGGCGCGCCGGTGGCGGCGCATCCCGAATGCCCGCCGCACGTGCTCGATCACGCCGATTATGTCGGCTCGACCCGCGGCATCCTGGAATTCTCGCAGACCGTGCCGGGCGATACGCTGATCGTCGCCACCGAGCCGCACATCATCCACCAGATGCAGAAGGCGATGCCGGGCAAGACCTTCATCGGCGCGCCCGGCGCGGACGGCAACTGCAACTGCAATATCTGCCCCTATATGGCGCTCAACACGATGGAGAAGCTCTACCTCGCGCTGCGCGACCTCACGCCGCGCATCGAGATCGAGGAGGGCCTGCGCCTCCAGGCCAAGAAGAGCCTCGACCGGATGCTGGAAATGGCGGCGGGCACGGTGGGCCAGGGCGACCTGGGCGCGATCGGCGGCGATGCGGCGAAGCGGGGTTAGGGTCAAAACCCGATCCAGGCTCCGATTTCTTTCGTCATCCCCGCGCAGGCGGGGATCCAGGGCCAAGGGCAAGGCGCGCGGGGCTCGCGTTGTCGTTTCCGGCAAGCACAGGCGTGATTGCTTCGACTATCCCGTGCTACCCTGGATCCCCGCCTGCGCGGGGATGACAGACGTAGTTTCAACGGCTTGTTGGGGTTCTCAACCTGGTAGACCCGAGCACAAGGCGGGGTGACGGCTGGGAGCTGACATTCACCGCCATGCCGGCTGGATGCCCATCTCTGCCGAATAATAGTTCACATATTGCGCGAGCCGCGGCCGGGCCGCGGTGTTCGGGCTGGCGCCGTGCGGCAGGTCGTGCCGCCAGATGATCAGGTCGCCGGCGCGCGCGGGGATGCGCACCGCCTGGTCGCTCAGATCCACCGTGCGCGGATCGGCGTCGCCCAGCGCCGCCAGCCATTCGGCCAGGCGGTGGTGGAATCCGGGGATCAGCTCGAACGCGCCCTGGTCGGCGGCGGTGTCGGAGAGATAGAGGATGCCCTGGGTCGCGAACGCGATCGGCGGGACGAGGCTGACGTCCCAGTGCAGCCGCGGCGCGGCGAAGCTTTGCGGCGCGCGCAGCGGCGCGTTGAAGCTCATCCGGTCGATGCGCGGCCACAGGTCGCTCGTGCCCCAGAGCTGGGCGAAGGCCTTGTGCACGCGCGGGGCGCGCCGTGCCGCCTCCAATGCGGGGTGCTGGAAGCGCTGGACCATCAGCCCGTTGGTGCGGGGATTGTGCCAGCTCGCCGGATCCGCCGGATCGGCCCCGGCCGCTTCCCAGAGCAGCGCGGCGGCGGCATCGACTTGCCGGGGCGTGATCGCGCCGCGCAGGATCACATAGCCTCGCGCATCCCAATGGGCGAGGTCGGTGGCGTCGAGCACCGCCGGCATCGCGTCGATCCGCGCGAGCCGGGCGGCGACTTGCGGCGGGGGCGGGGCGCCCGCGATCGCGGCATGATAGCGGGCGAGCGTCACCGGGTCGGGCGGGCCGGCCGTCGCCACGATCCAGCGCCGAAAGGCTTCGAAATCGGGCCGCTCGCGGCCCAGGAACTGCAATGTCTGCTCCAGGCCCAGTCCCAGGGTATCGAGCAGCAGCTTGTCCGCCATCCATTCCTCGGGCGGGGAGGGGCGATGCGTGACGCGGCGTTCCCAATAGCCGTGCAGCCGGCGGACTTCGGGCATCGCGGCGGGTTCGATATCGGCCATGGCGCCAGCCTGTATGCCTGCCGCATCCCGGTCAATTCGGGTTCGAACCGATCCCGCGCGGTTCCGCACCCCCTTGCCGTCCGCGCCGACTGTGCCACAAGCGCGCCATGCCACACGTCTTCGCGCTGCCGGGATTCGATCTCGATGCCTTTGTCGCCGCCACGCTCGCGGAGGATCTGGGCGATACGGGCGACATCACGTCCGCCGCGGTGATCCCGGCCGAGGCGGTGTTCGCCGGGGTGATGGACAGCCGCGACGCGATCACCGTTGCCGGCCTGCCCATTGCCGAGGCGTTTTTCCGCGCGCTCGATCCCGCGGTCGAGATCGAGCGGCTGGTCGAGGATGGCGATCCCGTGGCGCCGGGCACCGATCTGATGCGGCTGCGCGGGCGCGCGCGGGCGCTGCTCACCGCCGAGCGTTCGGCTCTCAACACCGTGCAGCATCTGTCCGGCATCGCGACCATGACGCGAAGCTATGTCGATGCGATTGCCGGGACGGGCGCCACGCTGCTCGACACGCGCAAGACGCTGCCCGGCCTGCGCAGGCTGGAGAAATATGCGACCCGCATGGGGGGCGCCACCAACCATCGCATGGGCCTGTGGGACGCCGCGATGATCAAGGACAATCACGTCGCCGTTGCCGGATCGGTGGCCGAGGCGGCGCGGCGTGCCGTCGCCGCGGGGATCGCGCGCATCATCGTCGAGGTCGACCGGATCGACCAGATCGAGCCGGCGCTCGCCGCGGGCGCGACGCATCTGCTGCTCGACAATATGGGGCCGGAGACGCTGCGCGAGGCGGTCTCGCTGGTCGCGGGCCGGGTGCCGACCGAAGCCTCGGGCGGCGTGCGGCTCGACACGATCCGGGCGATCGCCGCGAGCGGCGTGACCTATGTCAGTGTCGGCAGGCTCACCCAGTCGGCGCCCGCCGCCGATATCGGCCTGGATTTCGCGCAGGGATGAGGAGCATGGAGATGCGCAAGCTGATACTCGGTCTCGCCGGCGCGGGCCTTGCGCTGCTGCCCGGCATCGCCTCGGCCCAGGCGCTGATGTGCCGCGTGCCCGGCAAGGTCGAGCGGCCGCGCCCCGACCTGCCCGGCGCGAAGGAGCCGCGGCGGATCATGCCGATCGGCTCCTACACGCTGGCGCTCACCTGGAGCCCGGGCTTCTGCCGTGCCCATGGCGACGAACCGGAGAATCGCTTCCAGTGCCGCCAGGGCACCCGCTTCGGCTTCACCCTGCACGGCCTGTGGCCGGATGGGGAGACGCGGAGCTGGCCGCAATATTGCGCCGACACGCGCATCCTGCCGCCCGCGCAGATCAAGTCGATGCTCTGCGCCACGCCTTCGGCCCAGCTGATCCAGCACGAATGGGCCAAGCACGGCACCTGCACATCGATGTCGCCGGCCGCCTATTTCGGCACGGCGAAGCGGCTCTACGACGCGGTCCGCTATCCGGACATGGACCAATTGTCGCGCGGGGAGCTCACCGTCGGCCGGTTCAAGGCGCGGTTCGCCGAAGCCAATCGCGGCATTCCCGCCAGCGCGATCCGCGTGACGGTGACGCGCGAGGGGTGGCTCGACGAGCTCTGGCTCTGCCTGGACAAGGGAATGCGCTACGAAGCGTGCCGGCCCGGTACCGGCGGCGCGGCGGATGGCAGCGCGCTGAAGATCTGGCGGGGCGGCCGGCGCTGATCATGCAGCCGGAGCCGATCCGCTGGTTTGGCACCCTCTATCTGCTCTGGATCGTCCTGGCGATCGGCGGGGAAGCCTGGTTCGTGTACCTGTTCCTGCTCCGGCCGAATGACTCTCCCGACAACGGTCCGCTGGTTCCCGTCGCGACCTGGATATTGGTGGCGGTGCATCTCGCCCTGAACCTTGCCCTTCGGCACTATGTCGTGGCGCGGCCGCGCCGGATCGCGCGCACCATCTTCATGGCGCTGCTGGCGTTGGGCTTTGCCTTCTGGACGTATAAAACGGGTCAGGGGATATGGGCGCGCCGGACGCTTCCCATGGCCCCGAACATGATCTTTCCGGCGCTATCCTTCGCGGCGCAACTCGGTTTGATCTGGCTGCTCTACCGCCCGGACGCCGAGGCGTGGCTGCGGGGCGAGACCCCGGATCCTTCGGAGGCGCTCGAAAGCACTTTCCGTTAGCGGTGATGGACCGTCGCGGTGCCCGGATGATGCCGGTCGAGATGCCGCTTGATCAGCCTGAGGTTGCGAGTGTTCGATCGGAACAGAAAGTCCGCCGCGTCGCCCACCACCGGCACCAGCCCGATCAGCCAGTCGAAGCCGACATTGCCGACCATGCGCATCATCGTCGTCGCCGGCATCTTCAGGTTGCGCGCCTCCCAGACGATATAGAGGCCGAGCAGCGCGGCGATCAGGTCACCGCCCACGGGCACCAGGCCCAGGATCGCGTCGAGGCCCACCTTTGCCTTGGTGCCGGGAATGGGAACGCTGCGCTCGAGCAGATGCTCCATCATCTCGATCCGCCGGCGCACGTCCGCCGCATGGGTTCCCAGCGGCAGCGCCGCCGCCGCCGCCTTTGCCCCCGAAGCCATCCGCGTCGTTCTCGCCACGTTCACCTCGTCTCGTTGCGCAGGTGGTTCAACGGGTGCCACGCCCGAGCGTTCCCCTGCCAGGCCTGCAGCCGCAAGGCGACGATAGACCATCGGAAGGGCTGGGCGATAGGGATGAAAGCGCCGTCCGCGGTGAGCGCGGCATCGGCCTCCGCGATGCGATGCGCGCGCGCATAGAGGTCCGGCGCGTCGCGACCGGCTTCGATCAGCGTCTGCGCATCGTCCGAGCAGGCCTGGCAGGCCGTGGCGACGAACCAGCGGGCGCTGTCATAGGGAGCGACGGCATCGACGAGGCGCAGGTCCGCCGGCGCATCAAGGGGGGTGCGGACGGGAACGATGCCGATCGCATAGAGCGCCTCGGCCACTCGCGACCAGACCAGGGTGGCGCCCGGGCCCGCCGGCAAGGCGATGCGCAGGGTGACCGGCCCCGGATGCGCGCGCCGCCAGCCGGCGACCGAGGCCCGCGCGCTCTGCCGGCGCTGGTCGAGGTCGAGCGGCGCCCAGGCGGGCTGGGCGGGGGGATTGGCCGAATCGAGCTGCGCCGGCAGCAGGGTCTCGACCGGCGCCCAGTCCGGATGGACCTGGCGGGTCAGCGTGGCGCGGTCGATCGCCATGGCGATCGCGGCGCGATTGGCGGGATCGGCGAGGAACCCGGTGCGCGAGACGATCGCCAGGCCGAACAATCCCAGCGCGTTGTCCAGCCGCACATTGGGCGCGGCGATGCCCGATGCCGTGACCAGCGGCCAGTCGGCGAAGCTGCCGCCCAGCACCAGGTCGGACTGGCCGTCGCGGAACCGCGCGAGCGCCACCGCGGCGCGCTCGCCATGGAAGCGCAGCGTCTCCTGCGGACGCGGGGCGGCGGCATCCTCGGCGGCGTCCGGATCGGGGGCCGGGCGCAGCAGCACGCCGGCACGATGCGGCGTGGCGCGGAACGGCCCGCTGCCGTCGAGCCCCTCGAGCCGGAACACCGCCATTTCGGGCTGGGCGAACAGCTTGAGCAGGTCGGGCCGGGGGCGTTTCAGCCGCACCTCGATCACCTGCGGCGTCATTTCGACGATCTCGTCGATCACCGCGAGGAAAGGCGAGAGCGTATTGCGCGAACGCGGCGCGATCGTGCGGCGCAGCGCGCGCACCACCTGCTCGGCGGTGACCGGCTCGCCATCCGGCCAGGTCGCATCGTCGCGCAGGCGGAAGATGTAGCTGCGGCCGTCGTCGATCACGATCCAGCGCTCGGCCAGGCCCGGCTCGATCTGGCCGGCGGCATCGAACCGCACCAGGCCCTGCGCCGTCGCGCCGAGCAGCACGCGGCGGGCGGGGTCCAGCTCCCCGGCATCGGGATCGGCGAGGGCGCTGCCCGAACCGATCGCGCTGACCACCACCGCGGTATCGTCGCGCCGCTGCCCCGCGCCGCCGTCGCACGCCGCCAGCATGGCGAAGGACAACAGGCAGAAGAGGCGAGGGGACATCAGGAAAATCCGGCTGGGCAGACCGGGTGTATGATCGCCGCGCGCCGCTGCCAACCCCCGCGGTGCTTCCGCGATTTGCTGCAATGCGGGAACCATCTGGGCATGCGGGGCATTTCATTCCCATTCCTTTGAAAGGGGAGTGTGTACCATGCGTATTCTCGGACGGGCCGCGGCTGTCGCCGCCCTGGTATCGCTGGCGGCCGTGCCGGCGCTCGCGGCGTCCCAAACCGACGCCTATGGAACTTCCGCGTCGAAGCTGTCGTTGCGCGCGGCGACCGGATCCAAGCACAAGTCGGACCTTGCCGGCGCGCCGATCATCGCGATCATCGGTGTCGTCGCGATCGTGGCGGGCGGCGTGATCATCGCCACCCAGGACGACAAGCCCGACAGCCCGTAGGCATCGGCGTCGGTGCCGGTGGGGCCCGAGGCGGATAAGACCAGGCACCAGTTCCGCTGGGACAAGTACCCCAACCGCCATCCCCGCGAAGGCGGGGGTGACGGCTATTGGGGCACCCCTTGTCTCAGGGGGCAAGCGCCAAAAGGCTAGCCGTGATCGGCCGTGGCCGTTTCAATCTCGGGCACGCCGTCGCACTCCAGGCGGATCTGGCCCCGATCCGGTCGTGACAGCCGGATCGGTCCGCCGCGCTCTTCCAGGCGCCGGCGCAGCAGGATGAGGCGAGTCTCCAGATTGTCCTTGAACTCGGGCAATCGAAGCGACGGGTCGCGCCGAACCTCCCGATTGGTGAAATCGGTGCGGCCGGTCCTGAGATAGCAGGACAGGAAATGCAGCAGCAGCCGCCCCGGCAGCCCGCGGATGACATAGCCGCCATCCACGAAGATGCTGCCGTCGAAAGGAAAATAGCGGATCGCGATCCGCCGTTCCGTCGTGGCCGCCGGCCGATGCGCCGCTGACGGCGACGCCCGGCCTTCCGGGCGATCCCGCTCCGTCAGCAACAGGTTCGTCGCGAGCTGGCTGGCGACGAGCGACAGTGCCTCCTCATCGGCATGGCTGAACGCGAACGCCCGTTCGGATTCGACGAACAACACGCCAACCAGCCTTGCCCGGCTCGACAGCGGGACCGCGAGCTGGCTGCGTGCCTGGGGCAGCGAGGGAAGCGGGATCTCCTCCAGCCCGTTGCGCATGGCTTCGGCCTGCACCGCCAGGGCGTAGCGCTCGCCGCGGCGCATGTCGCAGATCCGCAAGGGCCGGCGCAGCGCCGCGACAACTCCGATCGTGCCCATGCCGAGCGGGATCTCGGAGCCGATGCCGAACGCCGGATAGCCGCGGCTCGCGATCGTGCTCAGCTTCCCGCCTTCTTCGTCCGGCACCAGGACGACCGCGTTGGCGAAGCCGAACCGCGCCTCCATGCCTTCGAGCGCGCAATCGAGCATCGCCTCGGCATCGCTCTGCTCGGCGATGGCCGCGCAGAGCCGGGCCGCCGCGTGCAGGTGATCCCGCCGCGTTTCCGGCTCGGCCGCCGGGGCGAGGGGCGCGGCCGGCACGACCGGCCGGCACTCGTGCACTTCATATATCTCGAGGCTGCGCAGCTTCATGACATCGGCCATGCCCTGGGAAAGGCTCATCACCGCCAGGTGGGACGCGGCCCCCTCGAAGAACTCGCCCTCGGTGGTCGAGCGCAGGAAGCGCAGGTCGAGGATATGCTGCCGTCCCGTCCGCCCGTCGACCACCATCAGCGTCGCCACGCCCCGATCGCGGACATTGGCCGCGGTCTTGGAGAAGAACTGGTTCGACAGGGCGACATGCCGCTCGTCGATATAATGGACATGCGAGAGATAGGAGATGTTCGGCATGCCGTCCGCGCCGGTGGTCGCGATCACCGAGGGAATCACGCCCTCGAAACTGTCCCGGATATCGCTGAGGCGGGTGTTCATATCGGTGCCTGCCCCAGGCGCTGCCCGGCACCCGGGCCCGGCGTCTGCGCATACAGGTCGGTGGGCAGGAAGCTGACCCTGACCAGGTCCCTGTCGGTCAGCGTATGCGAGAGCTGCCGGGTCGTGACGCCCAGTTCCGCCATGACTTCCAGCATGCGCGCGACATAGGCGGTGGCGCGTTGCTGCTCCTCTCCGGAAGCCGGGGCGGCGGACCCGATGATGCCCTTGATCTGGAAGGCGCGATAGTCGCTCGGCCGAACCACGGTGACGGCGATGCGAGCGCCGGTCGCGACATTGCCGCCGACATCGGGCCATTGGCTGCCGGAGAACAGGACATGGATATGTCCATTGCGCCGGTCGAAACGGATGCTCGATCCGCGGGCGATGCCGGCGCGGTCCGCGCCGTCGCAGGTCGACAGCAGTATCATGACCGGGCCTTCGAGGAACGCGGCGATGTCGGTGCCTATCATCGACTTCTCCATGACATCTTCGCCCAGATAGCAAATTTTTAGGAAGAGGGGGCGTTGCTTAGGAAGCTTTTAGGGAGAGGCCCCCGCGCGCCGTCCCTACAGGCCGCTCCAGTAGCAACAAATCATGGAGCGTTTAGTGACTCAGGCAAATGATCATGCCGATATCATCGACCTTGGCGGCCGGTATGATTTCTACGGTCCAATTCACAAGGGCCTTCGCAAGGCTCAATGCGACCTGCTCGTCCGGCTGGGCCGTGCCGATTTCGGCGACGACCGGGTGACGGCCGAGCTGCTGGCGGACATGCGCGAGTTGCTGGTGCTCGCCGCCGCGCATATCGAGCATGAGAACCGGCACGTCCATGATGCGCTGCGTTCGCACGTTGCCGATTGCGTCGCGCGCCTCGACCGTCAGCATGACGACCACCAGGCCATGTTCGCCGAAATCGAGCGGGGCATCGCGAAGGTCGAGGCGGCGGAGGCGGCGGCGCGCCCGGCCCTGGGCCGTCGCCTCTATCTCGCCTTCTCCGGCTATGTGGCGCGCGATCTGGCGCACATGCTCGAGGAAGAGACCGTGGCGGCGCCGCGGCTCTGGTCGCAATTCTCCGATGCCGAGCTGCTCGCGATCGAGGGCCGCATCGTCGGCTCGCTGTCGCCGGAGAAGGCGATGGCTTTCATGCGCCTGATGGCCCCCGCCGCCAATCCGGCGGAGCGCGCCGCGATGCTGGCCGGCATGCGGCAGCAGGCGCCCCGCGAGGCATTCGACGCGGTGATCGAGTTCGCCGTGCGGCCGAATCTGTCGCAGGCGGAATTCGCCGAGCTTGCGGTCCGGCTCGGCCTGGTGGCGGCTTCATAGGGAGCGGCCGGCCGGCCCAGGCGGATAAAGGCCATCGTCCGCGTTCCGGACGGCTGGCTGGTGCGGACGGCGGGACTCGAACCCGCACGCCCCTGAGGGCAGAAGATTTTAAGTCTCCGGCGTCTACCGGTTCCGCCACGTCCGCACGCGTCCACGCAAGCGCATGGAATCGCCAGCGTCAAGCGGTGCGCATCGCTCAGACGTTGAGCTTGATGCGCATTTCCTTGCCGGGCTTGAAATAGGGGACGCGCTTGGCATCCACCTCGACCGTCTCGCCGGTACGCGGGTTGCGGCCGACGCGCGCGTCGCGCGCACGGGTGGAGAAAGCGCCGAAGCCGCGCAACTCCACGCGGCCATCTTGCTGGAGCCGGCCGACGATCTCGTCGAAGAAGACCGACACGATCTTCTCGACCTCACGGACCGAAAGGCCCGGATTGTCCTGCACCAGCAACTGAACCAGTTCCGAGCGGATCATCCGCAACCCTCCCTTTGCGCACACGGATCTGCGGTCCTCCGCGCGAACGCCAAATCCCTGACGGGCTCTCTAACCCTGTTCACCAACCTGCATCAACCCGCAGATGGCTATTAACCCATGATATCCGGGAATAAACGAAACGGGGAGCGGTTTTGCCGCTCCCCGTCGAACTTCTTAGTTCTTTTCGTTGCGGGCCTTGAGGGCCTCGCCCAGGATGTCGCCCAGCGACGCGCCCGAATCGGACGAGCCATACTGCGCCACCGCCTGCTTCTCCTCGGCGATCTGCATCGCCTTGACCGAGAAGGTGGGCTTCTTCGAACGATCGAAGCCGGTGACCATCGCATCGAGCTTCTGGCCGACCTGGAAACGCTCCGGACGCTGCTCGTCGCGGTCGCGGCCGAGATCGGTGCGCTTGATGAAGCCGGTCGCGCCGTCCTCGCCGACCTGCACTTCGAGGCCCGCGTCGCGGACTTCGAGGATGGTCACGGTGACGACCTGGTTCTTGTTCAGGCGATCGGCCGAGGCGGTCGAGCCCGCGGCGGCGACGCCGCCACGCTCGAGCTGCTTCATGCCGAGCGAGATGCGCTCCTTGTCCGGCTCGACGGCGAGAACGATGGCCTTAACCACCTCGCCCTTGCGGTGCAGGTTGAGCGCGTCCTCGCCCGAGATGCCCCAGGCGATGTCCGACATGTGGACCATGCCGTCGACGTCGTTGTCCAGGCCGATGAACAGGCCGAACTCGGTGGCGTTCTTGACTTCGCCCTCGACTTCGGTGCCGACCGGGTGCTCGGCCGCGAACTTCTCCCACGGATTCTGCTGGGCCTGCTTGAGGCCAAGCGAGATGCGGCGCTTCTCGGCGTCCACCTCGAGCACCACGACTTCGACTTCCTGCGAGGTCGAGACGATCTTGCCCGGGTGCACGTTCTTCTTGGTCCAGCTCATTTCCGAGACGTGGACCAGGCCCTCGATGCCCGGCTCGAGCTCGACGAACGCACCATATTCGGTGATGTTGGTCACGCGGCCCGACAGCTTCGCGCCGACCGGATACTTGACGCCGGCGCCATCCCACGGATCGCTCTCGAGCTGCTTCATGCCGAGCGAGATGCGCTGGGTGTCGCGGTTGATGCGGATGATCTGGACACGGACCGTGTCGCCGATGTTGAGCATCTCGGACGGGTGGTTGACGCGCTTGTAGCTCAGGTCGGTGACGTGCAGCAGGCCGTCGATGCCGCCCAGGTCGACGAACGCACCATAGTCGGTGATGTTCTTGACGACGCCGTCGATGATCTGGCCCTCGGCCAGGCTCTGGATGAGGCCCGAACGCTGCTCGGCGCGAGTCTCTTCGAGCACGGCGCGGCGCGACACGACGATGTTGCCGCGCTTGCGGTCCATCTTGAGGATCTGGAAGGGCTGCGGAATGTCCATCAGCGGGGTGACGTCGCGCACCGGGCGGATGTCGACCTGCGAGCCGGGGAGGAAGGCCACCGCGCCCGAGAGGTCGACGGTGAAGCCGCCCTTGACGCGGCCGAAGATGACGCCCTCGACGCGGGCCGACTTGGCGAACTCGGCTTCCAGCTTGTCCCAGGCGGCTTCGCGGCGGGCGCGGTCGCGGCTGAGCATCGCTTCGCCATTGGCGTTCTCGACGCGGTCGACATAGACTTCGACTTCGTCACCAACCTTCAGGTCGGCCTTCTGGCCCGGCGCGGCGAACTCGCGCAGCGGCACGCGGCCTTCCGACTTGAGGCCGACGTCGATGACCGCGAGGTCGTTCTCGATGCCGGTGACGGTGCCGATCACGACGCGGCCTTCGAAGCCGTCAGCCTGACCGAGGGTCTGCTCGAGAAGCGCCGCGAAATCGTCGCGGCTCGGATTTGCCGTAGTGGCCATAAGGATTTCAGTTCCTAATCATGTTGTTTCCGGCCAGTCGGTTGGATCCGACGGTCTTTGGGCCAGACTCGCCGCGGCGGCCGGTCGCCGGTCGCGGCATCCGTCGTGCGGGCGCAGGCGAAGGAAAGACAAGACGCCGATCAAAGCGAAAAGGGCGCGTGAGAGTCATCCCTCCGCGCCTTCCTCCGCGAACACCCGTCCGCCGGACGCGCGCGCTCTAGCCGAATCCGCCCATATCCGCAAGCATTGCAGAGAGGCGCGCGGGATGCGACGTGCGGGGCCTGAGACTAGGTCGCGAGGAATGAAGATGGAATATGACAAGCAGCGCTTCGAGAATGCCGAGGTCGTGCTCGACGGCAACGTCTTTCGCAACTGCAGCTTCAACGAAGTGATTCTCGTCTATTCGGGCGGGCCGGTGGAGATGGCCGATTGCAGCATCGAGCGCTTCTCGATGAAGTTCGGCGGCGATCTCGCCCAGGGGCTGTTCACGCTCTACCAGCTGTTCGGCACCGAGGGCATGCTGCAGATCATCCGCGGCTTCACCCAGCCGACGGAGGGCGAGATCCAGCTCGAAGTCTAGGACGGATCGGCATTCAGGCTAAGGGGCGTGGCGTGGCGGGCCGGAGCGCTTCGAACCAACCTCCATCGTCACCCTGAACTTGTTTGGCGTCTATCCCCCTGGGACAGGGCGTGCCCGATGGCCGTCATCCCCGCCTGCGCGGGGATGACGGAATAGGGTGCACTTGTCTTTACGGGATAGGCGCCAACTTGTTTCAGGGCCCAACGTGCCGCCGGCGATATCGCGGGTGGAGAATTGGATGCTGAAACAAGCTCAGCATGACGGAGGGGACAGGCTTCGACATGCAGCTTCCGTCCCTCGCCGCCGGGAACGGAAGGGGCGGAGCTGAATATCGACTGGCCCCAGGGCGCCGCGTCAGCCGGAAGCGTGGATCGGGTTCGTCTTGCTCTCGACGATCGCGATCGCGCGCTGCACGGCGGCGTCGATCGAGAGGAAGCTCGTGTCGAGCAGCGCTGCGTCGCTGGCCTGGGTCATCGGCGCCTCGGTTCGCTTGGAGTCGCGCTCGTCGCGGGCCCGGATGTCCGCCAGCACCTTGTCGAGGCTGGTGAGCACGCCGTGCTTGCGCAGCTCCAGGTGGCGGCGCTGGGCGCGGATCATCGGCGTCGCCTTGACGAAGAGCTTCACGTCCGCATCGGGCGCGATGACCGTGCCGATATCGCGCCCGTCGAGCACCGCGCCGCCGGGCTGGCGCGCGAACTTCTTCTGGCGATTCAACAGGGCGGCGCGCACCAGCGGATGGGCGGACACGACAGACGCGGCCTTGCCCACCTCGTCGGAGCGCAGCCAGGGATCGTCGAGCAGATAATCCTCGAAACTGCAGGCGGAGACCGCATCGGCTTCCCTGGCCGGATCCAGCTCCTCGCGCAGGACCGTGGCGGCGACGGCGCGATAGAGCAGGCCGGTATCGAGATGCGGCAACCCGTAATGCTGCGCCAGGGCGCGCGCGATGGTGCCCTTACCCGAGGCTGCCGGTCCGTCGACTGCGATGATCATATGTCCGAGCGTTCGCGGCACATGGGCGCGCCGTCAAGCGATTCGGATGCAAATCCGCGTTCAGGCGGCGTCGTGGCGTGCCATCCACGCGCGCAGCAGGGCGAGATAGGCTTCAGGCCGGTCGGACAGGATCGAGTGCGCCGATCCCATCACTTCCCTGAACGTCGCGCCGGGCACGCGCGCGGCGAACTTCGCCACCGTCTCCGGCCGCGCCTCGTCATATTCGCCGCAGACGAACAAGGTGCGCGGGCCGTCGAGCTTCGCGAGCAGGGGCTCGCCGTCATAGTTGCGCAGCGTGCCGGTCGAGACGAACTCGGCCTTGCCCCACATGCGCTGGTAGAGCGTGTCGCCGGCATCGCGCGGCGCCCGGGCGCGATAGGCGGCGATGCCGTCGGCGCGCTGCGAGCGGATGACGTGGCGGCGATAGAAGTCCCAGGTCGCCGCCTCGCAGGCCTGGGCCGGCGGCGGCGCGGCGGTGTCGCATTTCTCCAGCGTGGCGCGCGCCTCGGCGGGCATCCGGGAACGCAGGAGATCGGCGTCGGCGATCCAGCTCCTGGTGGACACCAGCGGCGACTGGACGATCAGGCTCGCCGTGCCCGGACGGCGGCGCGCGCCATATTCGATCGCCAGCGTGCCGCCCCAGCTGCCGCCGCCGACATGCCAGCGCGCGATGCCGAGCGCGTCGCGAATCCGGTCGATCTCGTCGACGAAGCGCTCGACCCGCCAGTTCTTCGGATCGAGCGGCGCGTCCGAGCGGCCGCTGTCGAGCTGGTCCCACAGGATCACCGCGCGCTCGCTCGCCAGGGCAGTGAGGGGAAGTAGCCCCGAATGATCGCCGCCGGGGCCGCCATGCGCATAGATCAGCGGCGGGCGCGGGCCCTTGAGGTTGCCGTTCACCCGCACATAGACGCTGCCGCCCTCGACCGGGACCATCAGCTCCCGGTCGGGCTTGAACAGGATCTCGTCGCGCGGCCCGGCCCAGGCGGGGAGGGCCAGGGTGCCGGCGGCCATCCCGCCCAGAAAGGCGCGACGGCCGAGCCTCATGCGACGAGGCTGTCGAGCACGTCGAAAAAACCGGGATAGCTGGTCTGCACCGGCGCGACATCGTCGATCGCGATGGGCGCGGCGGCGGCGAGGCCGGCGACCGCCATGCTCATCGCGATACGGTGGTCGAGTTTGGTGAACGCGCCGCCGCCGCCCGGGATCGGCGCGCCGCCAGTGCCGGTGATGGCAAGGCCGTCCTCGAACTCCTCGAGGACGACGCCATTGGCTTCGAGCGCCGCGCGCATCGTCGCGATCCGGTCCGATTCCTTGACGCGCAGCTCGTGCGCGCCGCGCGCGACCGTCCGCCCCTCGGCGACCGCGGCGGCGACGAACAGGATCGGATATTCGTCGATCATGCTGGGCGCGAGCTCGGGCGGCACTTCGATCGCCTTTAGCGGGGCATGGCGCACGCGCAGATCGGCGACCGGCTCGCCGCCCACCTCGCGCGGGTCCAGCGCCTCGATCGATGCCCCCATCATCCGCAATGCCTGGATCAGGCCGGTGCGGGTCGGGTTCATGCAGACATTGGCGATGGTGATGTCCGATCCCGGCACGATCGACGCGGCGACCATCCAGAAGCCGGCCGAGGAGGGGTCGCCGGGCACGACGATGTGCTGGGGCTTCAGTTCCGCCTCGCCGCGGATCGAGATGATCTTGCCCTCGGGGCCGTCCTCCACGGTCAGCTCGGCGCCGAAGCCGCGCAGCATGCGCTCGCTATGGTCGCGAGTCGGCACCGGCTCGATCACCCGGGTGATGCCGGGCGTGTTGAGCCCGGCGAGCAGCACCGCCGACTTCACCTGCGCCGAGGCCACCGGCAGCGTGTAGGTGATCGGCACGGCGGGATTGATGCCCCGCAGCATCAAGGGGAGCCGTCCGCCCGGGCTCGCGGTGATCTCCGCGCCCATCTGGCCGAGCGGCTCGATCGCGCGGCCCATCGGGCGGCTGGAGAGCGAGGCGTCGCCGGTGAAGGTCACCGTGATCCGATGGCTGGCGACCAGGCCCATCAGCAGCCGGGTCGAAGTGCCCGAATTGCCCATGTCGAGCGCAGTCTCGGGCTGGAGCAGCCCGCCGACGCCGACGCCGCTCACGGTCCATGCGCCATCGTCGCCGCGCGTGATCGTCGCGCCCATCGCGCGCATCGCGGCGGCGGTGGCGAGCACGTCCTCGCCCTCGAGCAGCCCCTCGATCCGGCTTTCGCCGACGGCGAGCGCCGAGAACATCAGCGAGCGATGGCTGATCGACTTGTCGCCGGGGACAGTGACACGGCCCTTCAGGGGACCACGGGCGGAGACGCCGAGCGGGCGGGGAGGAGAGGCGGACATGACGCGCGGCTTTGACAGCGCCCTTGCGGCATGGCAAGGCGCCTCCCACTTTCCGGGACCTGTTCCCGAAATCCAAGATTTGAAAGGCGAAGAGGCAACACATGGTGAAGCCCGAATGGGGCACGAAGCGCGCGTGCCCGAAGTGCGGAACGCGCTTCTACGATCTGACCAAGGACGAGCCGGTGACCTGCATCAGCTGCGGGTTCTCCTGGGATCCGGAGCCGATCCTGAAGTCCAAGCAGCCGCTGCCCTTCGAGGCGGTGAAGACCGAGAAGCCCGAGGCGGAGGATTCCGATCTGGGTGACGAGGATCTGGACATCGGCGACGACGACGAGGAGCCCTCGGCGGACGACGACGTCGATCTGGGCGGCGACGACGACCTGGGCGTCGAGACCGGCGGCGACGACGAAGAGCAATAATTCGGGGAAATCGGCAGGGACCGAAAAAAGGTCCTTGCCAGACCCGCGGAGCCCTTCTAGAGGGCCCGTCTTCCCGGGGTTTGGGGCCGTAGCTCAGCTGGGAGAGCGTCGCAATGGCATTGCGAAGGTCAGGGGTTCGATCCCCCTCGGCTCCACCATTCCCCCGATGAAATGAGCCCGCAGAAATGCGGGCTTTTTTCGTTCCGGGATACCCTGCCGGTGATGTGCGGGAGCGATTCGCGGGCCTTGCCGCCGCGCCGGCGCCGTGCCGGGGCCGGGTGGCGGCTCAGGCCACCCGGCAGAGCGGATTCTGTTGCTGCGTCTGGGCGAGCGCCTGGGCCAGGGCGCCGATCAGGGGAAGCGCGTGGCGGATCGCCTCCTCGCCGGTGCGGCCGAGCAGGCGCGACGTTTCGGCGAGGCCGAGCATGATCGCGACGATTTCGCGGGCGCTGCGTTGCGGATCCCGGTGGAAGTCGCGGGCACGCCGCGCACCGAGATAGCCGGCCAGGCCGGCGTGCAGCGGCTCGAGGAGCTCGCGCGCAAAGGCGCTGCGCAGGTCCGGGCGATCATTGCCGTGGCGGACCAGCGCCAGATGGAGATCGGAGAAGCAGGGGCTGGCGAACAGCCCGAACAAGTCCCGCATGAACCGGGTCAGCCCGGCGTGCAGCTGCTGCTCGGCCGGCGGCGCGGCGGGCATCTGCGCCTTCAGCTGCCGCAGCGTCTGGTGGACCACGCCCAGGAACAGATCGTCCACATTGGCGAAGTGGTTGTAGATCGTCCGGCGCGTCAGCCGTGCTTCGCACGCGATCTGCTCGAAGGTGACGCCGGCAACGCCGTGGCGCGCGAACAGCGCGCGGCCGGCGTGCAGGATCGCGGCGCGATTGTCGCGCCGGCTGCGGGGCGCGGAAGTCTCCGGATGGATGTCCCCGACAATGAACATGGCTGCCCCCTTTTCAACGCTGGCCGCGCCCATGCGCAATCGGGCCCGGCCATGCCGCATCGGCTGCGACGGAAGCCGTCCGCCTCGCGACGGGATTGCACGCCAGTGGGAAGTAAAGGCGGCTGTGCCTCGGCGCCCGGTCGCGGCTAGGGTGCGGGATTGCGCCGGTCCGGTCCGGGAGATTGCATGCGGTTGCTCGCCACCTGGGAACTCGGGCTGGGATATGGCCATGTCGCCACCCTCGCGCCCGTCTGCCGCGCGTTGCGCGCGGGCGGGCATCATCTGGCATTGGCGGCGCGTACCCCGCAGACCGCGCTCAGGCTCGAGCGCGACGCCTTCGATCTGGTGGTGCCGGGCCCGCGCTTCGCCGGCCCGGCGCCCCGGCGGGAGACGCTGACCTATGGCCAGGTGCTCGCGGCGGGCGGGCTGACCGATGCGGCCGGCGCCGTTCCCCTGGTCCGGCAATGGCTGGATGTCTTCGAGCGCCTGGAGCCGGGCGCGCTGCTCGTGGAGCATGCCCCCATGTCCCTGCTGGCGGCGCATGTCGCCGGGCTTCCCGCGCACAGGCTCGGCCCGACCTTCGTGGCGCCCCGCGCGCGCGACGCGGGCGCGAGCCTGCAGCCCTGGGGCAGGCACCACCCCGCCGAACTTGCCGCGGCACGGCAACCCGCGGACCAGGCGGTGCGGGAGGTCTGCCGCCATTTCGGCGCGCCCGCGCTCGCCGGGCTGGGCGAGCTGCTCGCGGGGGCGCCGCTCCATTCGCTCGCCTGGGCCGAGCTCGACCATCATGGGCCCGACGGGACGAGCCTCTATTACGGCCCCCTGATCGGCATCGCAGCGGACGCCCGTCCCGAATGGCCCCGGGGGGAGGGGCCGCGCACGCTCGTCTACCTGCCGTTCGACCGGGCCGGCAGCACGGTGGTGGCGCAGGCGCTCGGCGGATTGGGCTGGCCGGTGCTCTGGCATTCGGCGAGTCCGCCCGGCGAGGCGCTGCCGCCCAACATCCGGTACAGCGCCGCGCCCATCGATCTCGCCGCGACGGGGCGGGGAGCGGCGCTCTATGTCGGCCGGGGCGGCTATGGCGCGTCGGCGAGCATGCTCGCCACGGGCGTGCCGCAGCTGCTCCTGCCCGATACGCTGGAATCGCTGCTGCTCACCTATCGGCTGCGCCTCGCCGGCGTCGCGCGGTCCCAGGCCGTGTCCGCCGGCGCCGATGCCGTGCGGGAGGCGCTGCGCCGCGCCGCCGGCGACGATGACCTGCGCCGGCAGGCCGCCCAAGTGGCGGCCCGCCATGGCAATCATTCGGCGAGCGCGATGACCCGGCTGCTGGTCCAGAACATCCTGGCGGGAATGCCCGGCTGAAAACTGCACAGTGGCGTGAAGTTGCATTCCGCTGTGCAATTAAAGGGTTGGCACTCCTTTTCGAACATCGGCATCTGCCCTTGCTGTTCACGCTGGCGCGCACATCCGGGCCGGCACTTCCGGCATTGGAGCAGCATCATGGCGCGTACCGCGTTCCCGACCCGTATTTCGATTCTTCCTCGCGCCAAGGGCCGCGCCGCGCTGTTCGTGGGCGCGGCGACGCTGGCCATCGCCCTTTCCTCGACGGCGGCGCGCGCGCAATGCGCGGGCGAAGGCGCGCAGATCGTCTGCACGGGGGCATCGGCGCCTTTCGTCATGGCCGTGGCCGAGGGCACCGTCACCGTGCGGCCCGGCGCGACCGTCGGCAGCCAGGCGACCGAGGGCCCGGCGCTGCGCTTCGATGTCGGCGGCAGGCTGATCGTCGACGGCGGCGTGTTCTCCCAGGGGCCCGCGGTCCTGCTCGCCGACGCGGCGGGTCTCGAGGTGAAGATCGGCAGGTCGGGCACGCTTTCGGGCGGCAACGCCCTGCGCCAGGGCGACGATGCCGGCGGTTTCATCACGCTCGACAATAGCGGCCTGGTGCGTGGTACCGACGGCCCGGCCGTGCGTGCCCGTTCCGCCTCGCTGGAGCTGCGCAACCGTGGCACCGGCCGCATCGAAGGCGGCATCGACGTCCGTGAGGCCGGTGGCGCGAATGCCGGCACGATCGAGGGGGGCGATGTTTCGGCGATCCGTGCCCAATATCTCGACATCGAGAATCGCGGCGCCATCGCGAACAACTCGGCCGCCGAAGCGACCATCGCCGTCGACCAGGGCGATATCCGCAATCATGGCCTGATCGAGGCGCGCGGCACCGCACCGGCGATCTCGGCCCTGTATCTCGAGCTCCAGAACAAGGCCGGGGGCGTGATCCGCAGCGCCGGCGACACAGCCATTCGAGTCACCGGGCGAGCGGAGGTGGAGAATGCCGGCCAGATCGTCGGCGGCCTCGCGCTCGGCCAATATGGCGATCGCTTCTACCAGCGGATCGGCGGCAGCGTGACGGGGAACATCGCGCTGGGCGATGGCGACGACCAGTTCTGGCGCGAGGGCAATGGGACCGGCCTTGCCGGCATGCCCGGCGGCACGCTCGATGGCGGCGCGGGCATCGACACCTATGGCATCCGCATGACCGGCTCGGGAACGATCGCCTTCGGGCAGCTGCCGACGGGCTTCGAGCGCTACGGGCTCGACCTGTGCGGCTGCAACCTCGACGTGACCATCGCGGCCGAGAACCTGACCGGCGCCCTCGACGTGTCCGGCCCCGGAACCGTCACCAACCTGGCCAACCTCACCTACACCGGATCGGACGCCGGCCTCACCATCAAGGCGTACAACGACTTCAGCAACAGCGCGCCGCTGACCTTCGTCAATCGCGGCACGCTGAACTTCACCGGCGTATCGACTCCCGAGAACGACGCCCCGACCGCGCTGATCGACGCCAATGACTACCGCACCAGCTTCGTCAACGACACGGGCGCGACGATCAATCTCTCCGGAGAGGCGTTCTACGGCATCCGCACGAGAGGCGGCGGGCTCGCCGAGAACGCAAATGGCTTCACCAATCGCGGGTCGATCCATGCCGAGGGGCAGGTGTCGACCGCGGTTAGCGTGGCCGGTTCGGGCTATAACAGCGGCACGATCTCGAACACGTCCGAGAACAGCACCGCCGTGAGCCTGGACAGCCTGTACGGCAATTTCCTGAATGACACCGGCGGCGTGATCCGCGGCGATCGGGCGGTGGTCCTCTATTATGACTCGAGCCTGACGAACCGCGGCTCGATCGTCGGGACCGGCGGGCACGCCGCGGTTTCCGCCTACGGCACGCAAAATTACAACTCGCCCAGGCTGATCAACGAAGGGGAGATCCGCGCGGGCGAAGGCGCCGCCGTCGAATTCTATACCCAGGCTCCCTCCGGCGCGCGGGTCGCGAACAAGGGCACGATCGTGGGTGACGTCGTGCTGGGCGGCACCGGCAGCAACATGCTGTGGCTCGCCGAGGGCAGCTCGGTGCAGGGCAATGTCTCCGCCGGCGCCGGCGACGACAAGCTGGTCGTCGACATCAAGCGCCTTGGCCAGAACGGCAGCGTCGATACCGGGAGCCTCGTGACCGGAACGGTCAACATGGGCGCGGGGAACAACGTGCTGCAGGCCCGTGCCGGCGAGACGCAGACCTTCTCGGTGCTCCAGGGCAAAGCCACCGGCTTCTCCGGTGGCACGATCTACGAGGCGGCGGGGGCCGGTACGGTGCTCACGCTGAAAGGACCGGCCGACGGCACCGGCGGCCATTACAGCTATAGCGGCCTGTTGCGGGTGGCCGGTGACGGTCGGGTCGTGCTCGACATGGGCTTCAACAATGGCGGCTATGATCGTCCCTCGATCATCGTCGAGAGGGACTCGACGAGCAGCGTGTTCGGTGAGGGCGGGCAGGGGCTCGACCTGGTGATTGCCGGTGCCGTCAACGGCGGCACCGCGGGCATCGCGGTCGACGCCACCTATGCGCGCCGCGTCGAGCTGTTCGCGCAGAGCGGCTATATCGGCATCAGCGGCGGCACCGCGCTCAAGACCGGGGCCGGCACCGAGGTGCTGATCTCGGCGAGCACCAACCTGCGCAAGCTGGGCAGCGCCTATGGCGTGCTGCTCGAGGCCGATGGCAGCACGATCATGAACCGCGCCTCGATCTGGGAAGATTCGAAGGACGCCTCGGCGGGCAATTTCGGGCTCGGCGTGGACCTCCGCAACGGCATGTTCACCAACGACCGCGGCAATCTGGGCGTCGGCCGGGTCACCATGCAGGGCACCGGCATCCGCATGGAGAATTCGGTAGTCCATAACAGCGGCGACATCACCAGCGCCCATGGCAATGCGATCGAGACCACGGGCTACGGCGTCAATCGCATCGTCAACTATGCGGCCGGCCTGATTCAAGGCCACAAGACGGATAATGCCGCGGGCACCCCGGGCGCCGCGATCGTCGGCGGCAATGCCGACGACATCGTCGAGAATGCCGGCACGATCACCGGCCATGTGTTGCTCGGCAACGGCAACGATCTCTATCTCGCGACCGGCGGCAAGGTCACCGGCAATCTCGACATGGGCGGTGGCGACGACACGGTGCTCACCCGCAACGGCGCGGCGCTCGACGTGAGCGGCACGGTGACCGGCGGGGCGGGCATCGACGCCTATGGCCGGTCCTTCACCAGCAGCGGGACCTTCGATCTCGCCACCAACGTGATCCCCACGGACTTCGAGCTGCACGGCGTCGAGGCGAGCGGCGCGCAGACCGAAGTGACGATCACCTCGGCGGCGACGCAGACCAGGGGGCTGCGCGCGCTGGGCGACGGCAAGGTGATCAACAACGCCAATTTCGATATCGCCGACGACACGCTGAACGCCGCGATCGAAGTCACCGATCCGCGCTACGACGCCCAGCTCGACCTGGTGAACAACGGCACGATCACCAGCGCGGTTCGGGGAGTCTATGCCACCGGCACGCTGTCGAGCTTCACCAACACCGGCACGATCACCGCGCGGCAGAACGGCCTGAGGGTCTATCGCGACTATGGCATCGGCGCCTTCACGCTGAACAACAGCGGCAGGATTACCTCGACTGGGGCGGGCGGCGTCCATGTCGAAAGCTATGCCAGCGACGAGAACGGCCGCAGCATCGATGTGACGAACAGCGGCCAGATCACTTCGTCGGCCGATGACGGCAATGGCATGCGGCTCCTTGGCGAAGGGGGGCTGGTCAAGCTCGCCAACACCGGCACGATCAGCGCGGCGAGCCGCCAAAGTGCCGGGGCGCATATCGTCGGCCAGTCGTTCGACGTGACCAATGGCGGCACGATCGAATCCACCGGCCGGGGCGGCACCGGCCTGCTGCTCACTGCGCTCGGCGGCGCGTTCGGCGAGGATTGCCTCGACGAGCAGCAGCCGGTGCTGGTCGGCAAGCTGGTCAATAGCGGCCGGATCGCGGCCAATGGCGGCGGCAGCAGCAGCGGTTCGTCGGCGGCCATCGCCACCGGGGTCTTCGCGGCGCTGCTCGGCAACCATGGCATCGTCGGCATGACCAATGCGGCGGGCGGCACGATCGAGGCCACCGGCGGCGTGTCGACGGCGCTGATGGTCGCCGGCCTCGAGGACGAGGGCTATGGCAGCACCGGCGTCGATGCGGCGCTGCGGCTGTTCGAGCTCGACAATCTCGGGACGATCCGGGGCGGGGCGGACACGGTCCTGCAGGGCGACAGCAACTTCGACGCGGGCGGAATGGATCTCCATGCCCCGGGCGACGACACGACCCAGACCTATGTGATCGCGGGCGGCATCCAGACGATCAACACCACCGACAAGATCCGCAACCTCGCCGGCGGCACGATCATCGGCAATGTCGACCTGGGCGCCGGCGACGACGTCTTCGAGAATTACGGCACGCTCCAGGGCGACCTGCGCCTCGGCGACGGCAATGACACCTTCGTCTATGCCGCCGCGGGCATCTTCACCGGCACCGCCTATGGCGGCGAGGGCACCGACACGCTGCTCGTCGACGTGACCGGCGGCGGCACGGTCAATTTCGATCAGTTCCGCGGCTTCGAGACGCTGGGCCAGCGCGGCACGGGCTCGATCACGATCCGCGGCACCGCCGATCTCGACACGCTGAACATGGCGGGTTCGAACGTGACGGTGGCGGCCGGCACGCGCTTCCAGACCCAGGGCGCGACCGCGCTGGCCGGTTCGGATGCGGCGGAATCGGTCACCGTCTCGGGCGCGATCGGCGGTAGCCTCGCCATGGGTGGCGGCAACGACACCGTGACGCTCAACGCCGGCGGCGTGGTCGAGGGCAATATCGACCTGGGCGCGGGCAATGATCGCCTCGTGCTCGCCGGCGGCACCGTCACCGGCCTGATCGACGGGGGCGAGGGCATCGACACGGTGGCCTTCGAGATCACGCAGGACACCAGCGACCTGCCCAACGTCATCAACTTCGAATCGCTCGATGTCTCGGGCAATGCCCGGCTGACGATCGGCATGAACCAGGACTTCGACACGGTGACGCTGCGCAACGGCGCCGACCTGACGGTCAATCCGGGCACGGGCGATCATCACATCGGCAACATCATCGGCGACGACAGCGCGCAGTCGGTGATCCTCAACACCGCGCTCACCGGCGGCGTGTCGCTGGGCGGTGGCGACGATACGCTCACCATGATCCTGAACGGCACGCTCTCGGGCATGCTCGACGGGGGGGCGGGGAACGACGTGCTCAACCTCAACCTGACGGGCGATTCGCGGATCGCCGGCGGGATCACCAGCTTCGAGACGATCAACGTCGCCGGCGGTTCGTCGCTGACGCTGGGCGGCACCATCGCCGCCGACCAGACGCTCAACTTCGACGAGCATGACAACCAGCTGATCGTCGACGGCGGCTCGATCCTCGGCACGGTGAATGGCGGGGCCGGGCACGACGCGCTGATCTTCAACACGCTCGCCGACCAGACCGCGACGCTGGCCACCGCCAGGATCCTCAATTTCGAGGATATCGTGGCGCGGGGTGCCGGCAACCTCGCGATCAGCGGCAACGGCACCTACCAGACCATCTCGGTGGAGGAAGGCAACCTGACCGTCGCGGCGGGCAGCACGGTGACGGCGGAGCAGACCAGCTTCGGCGCGGCCAACAATGTGCTGACCCTGGCGAGCGGCGCCACGCTGAGCGGCGCGATCGACGGCGGCGACGGCATCGATCGCCTGGTGCTCAACCAGGCGGCGAACACGGTCCGCCGGCTGAGCAGCGTCAATGCCACCGGCTTCGAGCAGCTCGAATCGGGCGATGCCGGCGAGCTGATCGTCGATCGCGACGCGCAGTTCGACACGGTCGATCTGTTCGGCGCCAGGCTGACGGTCGCGGCGGGCTCGACGCTCACCACGCCGGCGCTCACAGGCAATGACGGGGCCAACAACCTGAACGTGCAGGGCACGCTGGCGGGCAATGTCGCGCTGGGCGCGGGCGACGACCGCCTGACGCTCGGCCGCGCCAACGCGATCACCGGCACCGCCAGCGGCGGCACCGGCTATGACACGCTCGAGTTCAACACCCAGGGCACCTATGCCGCGCCGACCGCGTGGAACGGCCAGGGCTTCACCGAATTCGAGGCGTTCAACGTCGCCGGCGGCGTGGTGTCGCTGACGGGGAACATCAGCTACGACACCGTCTCGGTCACCGGCGGCCGCCTGATCGGCCAGGCCGGCACCACCATCACCTCGGCCAAGACCATCGTGGTCAGCCACGGCGCGACCTTCGGCACCGCGGGCACGGTGAACGCCAACATCGAAGTGCGCGGCACGCTGTCGCCGGGCGCTTCGCCGGGAACGATGACGGTCAACGGCAACGTGCTGTTCACCAACGGCTCGAACCTGCTGCTCGAAATGGCGCCGACCGGGAGCGACCGCCTGAACATCTCGGGCACGATGAACATCCAGCCGGGCGCCACGCTGGACATCACGGGCATCCTCCAGTCGACGCCGGGCGGCGCGCTCGATCTCGTCGTGGCGCAGGGCGGCATCACCGGCGGCTTCACCACGATCAACAAGTCGGAAACGGTGTTCGGCTTCGTGGCGACGCGGGGGAACCGTATCCAGCTGGTCGGCGAATTCCAGAATGACGCCGCTTTCGGCGCCAATGTGCGCGACTCGATCCGCTACGCCAATGCGGTGCTGGGCGGCGGCCAGATGGTGCAGACCTTCACCACCGCCCTGCCGGCGCTGGTCGAGACCAACGGCGCCTCGCGCGCCGCCGGCTTCGCCCAGCTCAGCGCCGAGGCCTATGCGGCGGCGGACCAGGCGAGCATCGAGAACGGCCTGGCCGTGGCCGATGCGATGCGCGCGCTGGAGAATGGCGGGAAGGGCCATGTCGGCTTCTACGGCTTCGCCCAGGGCCTGTATCAGGAGGGCGCGCTCCAGGGGAATGCCGGCACCGGCGCGCACGACCTGCGCAGCGACAGCCGCGGCCTGCTCGGCGGGTTCGGCTGGGGCTTCTCGGAAACGGCCCGGGTGAATGCCTTTGCCGGCACGCTTTCGACCAGCCAGACGGTGGAGGGCCTGGGCGCCACCACCAGGCTGGAGGGCATGCAGGTCGGCGTCTCGGCCAGCGCCGAGCTCGGCGGCCTCGCGCTGCGCGGCCTGGTCGCCTATGACCTCTCCCAGGCCAAGACCCGTCGCGCCGTGCCGGGCGGCACCGCGACGTCGCGCTACGATCTGGGCGGCTTCGTCGCCGACCTGTCGGCGGGCTATCAGGTGGCGCTGGGCTCGGCCCGCATCACGCCGCGCGTCGGCCTCACCTATGTCGAGGGCGGTCGCAACCATGTGACCGAGGGCGGTTCGGGCTTCGCGCTGGAAGTGGTGAAGAACACCGGCAACGCGCTGTTCGGCGATGCCGCGCTGGGAGTCAGCTTCGATCTCGGCGGTATCACCCCCTGGGCCGAGGCAGGCATCCGCCACCAGTTCAGCGGCGACAACGGCCGGGCCAGCGCCTCCTATGCCGCGGCGAACGCGGGCGGCCTGATGTCGGCGCTGGCGGCCGAGCGCGGCAACACCATGGCGCATCTCGCATTGGGCGTGGCGGCGCCGGTGTCGAAGGGCGTCCGGCTGAACCTGAGCTATTCGGGCGAATATGGCTCGGGCGTCGGCAACAAGTTCGGAGATGTCACCCGGCACAGCGTGAATGCCGGCCTCTCGATCGCGTTCTGATCGCGCGGGCTCATCCTGCCATCGTCATCCCCGCTCCCTGGCCGGGATGACGATGGCAACCGGATATCCGTCCGGGCCTGCAACCTGGCGTTCGAGCACATCGAAGCCCTCTCCCGTTTCCGATTTCAGAAGGGACATTTGCCCGGTGCCTATCCTCTCCAGGCCGTTTCTGGCCGCCGCCCGGCCGCGCATCGGCTGGATATGCTCGATCCTGGTCAGCGCGCTGCTGCTGGCCGATGCGCTGGTCATGCTGCTGGCACCGGGCGTGCTGGCGGCCCCCCAGGAGCATATCGGCTACCCGCCTGGGCAGCTTCCCTATCTGGCGGGCATCCTGATCCTCGGCGTTTGCGGGTTCCTTACCCGCAGGTTCGGGGCGATGGGCTGCGCCTTGCTGACGGCCTTTCTCGGCGGGGCGGTCGCCAGCCATGCGCGCATCGGGGAAGCGTTTTCCGTGCCGGTGCTGATCTGCGGCCTGCTGGGCGTGCTGCTATGGGTCGGCTGGCTGATGCGCGAGGCGGTGACGGAAGCACCCGGCGCCGCCTCCCAGGTTTAGATCCCGAGCAAGTATTTGATTTTCCGCCGTCATCCCGGCCTTGAGCCGGAATCCCGCTTCTTCTTCCCTCCGTAAGACAGCTGGCGGGGGCGACGAAAGCAGAAGATGAGGCCTCAACCCGGCAGGCGATCGGCCTCCCGCCGGATTCGCCTCCCGACGATCGCATCTCTCGACCATCCTTTCCCGGCCCTTGCGCCGAAGCCCCCGAAATGGTGCGACAAAGCCGGGCGGCTCGACTTTTCCTTTACGGGATGGGCAAGGGCTTGCGTCTTAGGGGTCGGGAGGATCTTGCATGCCAGATGCCGCCAGGCACCCGGGGCTGGATGAAGTCGTCGCGCAATATCGGATGCCGCTGCTGCGTTTCTTCCAGCGCAGGGTCGAGCATTTCGAGGATGCCGACGACCTGGTGCAGGACGTCTTCAGCCGGCTGGCGGCCCAGGATCTCGCGGCCATCGCCAATGTCCAGGGCTATGTCTTCCAGGTCGCCGCCAATGTCCTGCGCGACAAGGCGCGCCGCGCCAGCGTGCGTAGCATCATGAGCCCGGCGCCCGAGGGCTTCGACGTCGAGGACGAGGCCGGCTTCTCTCCCGAACGCATCCTGCAGAGTCGCGAGGCGCTGCAGATCATGATCGCCGCCTTGTACGAGCTGCCCGAAATCGTGCGCATGGTGTTCAGCCAATATCATTTCGACGGCGTTGCGCAGGTGGAGATCGCGCGCCGCACGGGCCTGTCGCTCAGCACCGTCGAGAAGCACATGGCCAGGGCGAACGGGCATCTGCTCCACCGCCTCCGGAAAGCGCGATGAGCACGTCCCTCGACAAGGTGGAGGAAGCGGCGGCGACCTGGGACGCGCGCCTGCGCGGCGCCACGGCGACGTCCAGCGACCGCCAGGCCTTTCAGGCGTGGTTGCAGGAGGATCCGCTCCACCGGATCACGCATGAGCGGTTGCAGGTGGCGCTCGCCGAGCTGCGGGCCCATGCGCGGCTGCCCGAGCTCAGCGCGCTGCGCGACGAGGCGCGCAACGGCGTCGATGCGATCCGGCGGCGGCGTCTCGCATCGATCTTCGCGGTCGCCGCCGCGATCGTCCTGGTGGTGATGGTGGCCATCGGCGCCCAGACCGAGCGCGGCGCGGAGATCGTCGCCCAGCTCCAGGGCGGCTCGGTCTATGTGACCTCGCCCAACGAGCGGACGAAAGTGACGCTCGCGGACGGTTCGGTGGTGACGCTGGATTCGGGCACGCGGCTTTCGGTGCTGCTCGGCGCGTCGCGGCGCGACGTCACGCTGCTCGCCGGGCGGGCTTTGTTCCAGGTCGCCAAGGACCCGCGGCGGCCCTTCGTCGTCAAGGCGGGGGAGCGGACGATCACCGCGCTCGGCACCGTGTTCGACGTCGATCTCTCGAAGGGCGAATTGCGGGTGACCCTGGCCGAGGGCAGCGTCGCGGTCCGGCCGGTGCAGTTCCGCCGCGGCTCCACCCAGCAGATATTGAAGCCCAGGCAGCAGCTGGTGGCGGTTGCCGGGGACGCGCTCCCCAAGCTGCGTACCGTCGATACGGAGCGTGCGATGAGCTGGGCGGAGGGGCAGGTCTTCTTCGAGAACGAGCCGCTCGCCAGCGCGGTCGAGGAAATGAACGAATATTCGAGCCGGAAGATCGTCGTCGATCCCGCGGTGGCCGACCTGCGGATCAACGGCATGTTCCGGACGAGCAACCAGGCCGGCTTTCTGGAGGCGCTGCAAGTGACGCTTCCGGTCGAGGTGCGCAACGACGGCGAGGGGCGAATATACGTCTCGAAACGGCCTGGACCGATCGCCGAATGATCAAGGGGGAAACCATGCGCTACTCGTCTCTCGCTTTCGCCGCCATCCTGCTGCCGGCCACCGCGGCCGCGCAGGACAAGCCCGATCCGGCCCGGCTCAAGGCCGATGTCGAGAAGCTGGTGAGCTTCGGCACGCGGCACACCTTGTCCTCGCCCGACGATCCCAAGCGCGGGATCGGCGCCGCCCGCCGCTGGTTCGGCGAGGAGATGAAGAAGACCGCCGCCCCCTGTGGCGGCTGCATCCAGGTCTCCACGATCGAGCGGGTGTTCACCAACGAGCGCGCGCCAGCCGGCGTCAACGTCGTCGACGTCCTCGCCATCCAGCCGGGCAGCGATCCCAGCCGCGTGGTGATCGTGCAGGGCCATATCGACAGCCGCGTCAGCGACGTGATGGACATCACGCGCGACGCCCCGGGCGCCAATGACGATGCGTCCGGCGTGGCGCTGGTGCTCGAGACGGCGCGGCTGCTCTCGCGGAAGAAGTTCAAGGCGACGATCGTCTATGCCGCGCTCTCGGGCGAGGAGCAGGGGCTGCTGGGCGGCACGCTGCTCGCGGAGACCGCGAAGGAGCGGGGCTGGAACGTCACGGCGGTGCTCAACAACGACATTGTCGGCAATACCATGGGCCAGAACGGCGCGCGGGTGGCGGACCGGGTGCGGGTCTTCTCCGAAGGGATTCGCGCGTCGGAGGATCTGGCCGGGCAGATGGCGCGCCGCGTCAATGGCGGCGAGGACGACGGCCCCAGCCGTGCCCTGGCCAAGGCGATCGACCAGGTCGCGCAGGGGATACCGGGCGGGCTCGACGTGTTCGTCGATCGCCGCAACGACCGGTTCGGCCGCGGCGGCGACCATGAGCCGTTCCTCAAGCTCGGCTATCCGGCGGTGCGCTTCTCGGTGGGCATCGAGAATTACAACCAGCAGCACCAGGACCTGCGCACCGAGGGCGGCATCGAATATGGCGACACCGTCGACAAGATGGACTTCCCCTATCTCGCCAAGGTGACGGCGATCAACGCCGCGACGATCGCGCGGCTCGCCGCGGCGCCGGCGGCGCCGGCGCAGGTGAGCCTGAACGGCGCGCTCGGGATGAACACCACCGTGACCTGGGCCCCGGTGCCCGATGCGGCCGGCTATCGCGTCCGCTGGCGGCGCAACGACAAGCAGGACTGGACCGAGCAGCGCGACGTGCCGGCCACGGCCAGCGAGACGGTGCTGAAGGACGTGATCGTGGACGATGTGTTCATCGGCGTCTCCGCCCTCTCGGCCGATGGCGCGGAGAGCCTCGTCACCTTTGGCGGCCGCGCGCCCCGTCGCGCGCCGCGCTGAGGGAAGCCCCGCCGGAATCGGGAACCCGTGCGGACTGGTCCGCACGGGTTTTTTCTCGCGCCCGGGAAACCGCCATCCCGGCTCGTACCGGGATGGCGGCGGCAAGTTCAGAACTTGAACCGGAAGCCCATGCGATAGCTGCGGCCGATCATGTCATAGGGCGCCGAGGTGCCGAACGAAGTGCCGCTGCTGGGGATCGGTTCGGGCGCGCGGTCGAACAGGTTCTCCACGACGCCGAACAGGGTGACCTTGCGGCTGCCGAGCTTGATGTCGACATTCTGGGCGAGCTCGAAATACCAGACCGGATCGACATGGTTCAGCGCGTCGGGAATGCCCGTCCGGCTCGCCTCCGGCTGGTTGGTGATCCTGCCGGACCCCAGATAGCGCGTCGTCAGGGTGGTGCGGCTCGGGCCGACGGCATAGGTGGCGATCATCAGGCCACGCCATTTCAGGCTGCTGAACGTGCCCAATATGGGCGGCGCGGCATCGCCGGGCAGGTTGGTCTCGTCCTTCAGCCGCTGCGAGACCAGCAGCCGCAGGTTGATCGATCCCGGCAGCTTGGCGGAGATGTCGCTCAGGCTGGCGCGATAGCTTGCCTCATAGTCGATGCCCTCCACCGCGACGTTCTGCGCGTTGATGCCGCTGGTATAGATGGTGGCGTTCACCAGGTTGGTCGCGCCCGGCGCCAGCACGATCGAGCCGCAGGCAGCCGGGTTCACCGGACGGTTGAAGCCGTAGCACATGTCGATGATCTGCTGGGCGCCGACCGCTGTGATCGCGTTCTTGATGTCGATCTTGTACCAGTCGACCGAGAAGCTGAAGCCGCGCAGCCAGTGCGGCGTATAGACACCGCCGGCGGTCCAGGTGTCGGCGATTTCCGGCGTCAGGTTGGGATTGCCGCCGCTCAGCGTGGTGTTCGGCACCTGCGGGCTGCCCGGCTGGGTCCGGTCCAGATAGGCGTTCACGAACTGGCTGGCGGGTGCGAACAGGTCGTTGAGGTTCGGCGCCCGGATGTCGCGCGAGCGGGTGCCGCGCAGCCGCAGCCCGTCGACGACTTCCCAGCTCAGTCCCGCCTTCCAGGTCGTTACCGGGCCGCTCGTCGAATAGTCGGTCCGCCGGATCGCGCCGTTCAGCTCCAGGCTCTTCGCCACGACCGAATCCTTCAGCAGCGGCACCAGGACCTCGCCGAAGAACTCCTTCACATTATAGCCGTTGCTGCCGCCCTTGAAGTTGCCGACGTTCCACAGCGACTGGAGCGAATAGCTGTCGGCCGTCGAGACGAAGGATTCCTTGCGATATTCGAAGCCGGCGGCGATCGAGACCGGCCCCGCCCAGGTCGAGAACGGATTATACTGCGCGTCGATCGACCAGACGTCCTGATAGAAATCCAGGTCCTGGCGGGTCCGCAGCCCGTCGGCATAGCCGGTCACCCAGGCGATCGAGGCCGCGCCCAGCGATCCCTCGCCGAACAGGTTCATCGGCACGCAGCCATTGTCGGGATTGGCGAGCGTCGAGCGGCAGATCGGCGTGCCCGCCGCCACCCCGGTCACGCCGCCCGCCGCCGGATTGGCGATCACGTCGATCGCCTGGTTGAACCGGCTCAGGATGATGTTGTTGTCGCGGGTGTACCACACCTTGCTGTGGCCGCGCTGGTAATAGGCGCGCCACTTGCCGCTGCCCAGGAAGCTGCCCTCCAGCGCGAGCAGGACGCGATCCTGGCGGCGATTATAGCCCGCCTCGCCGATATGCGAGCCCGGCGTGTTGATCATGTCGTAGAACAGGCGGTTCATCTGGAACGAGGTGACCTGCGCCGAGTCCATCGCCTGCCGCGTCGCCAGGGGGATGAAGGGATTGTCCCGCGTGACGGTGATCGCCGTGGTGCCCTGGCGGTTGTAGACGGCCGACCAGTTGATCGTGTCGTTGCCGGCATAGCTTGCCTCGACGATCGCGTTGATGTCGTCGGTGAGTTCGTAGCTGAGGCGGCCGTACAGGCTCCAATGCTTGTCGTCGGGCATCAATGCGCCGCGGATCGGCATGGATTCCACCGTGCCGCCGGCCTGGACCTGACCCTGCTGGATCGGCCCGAACACGAAGGTGCCGACCGTGCCGCCCGGGCCGAAGGACATGCCCTTCAGCGGGCCCGTGGCGATCACGCCGCCCGGCGTGCTGTTATAGCCGGCATCCGTGCGCACGATCTGGCCGGGTTCGCCATTGGTCGCCGTCCATGCCGGATTGTTCATCAGGCGCAGGCCCGGCTGATACCAGTCGCGGACATGGTGGTAGAAGTCGATCCGGTCGCCCTTGTAATAATTGCCGCTCAGCAGGACATGGCCGCGCCCGCCCGCGAACTTGGCGCCCCAGGCGAGGTCGCCGGTCACGACCCGACCATCGGCATAATCGGTCTGGCTGAAGTTGAAGCCGCCCTTCAGCCCGGTGAACTTCGTGTCGAGGATGAAGTTCACCACGCCTGCCACCGCGTCGGAGCCATAGGCGGCCGAAGCGCCGCCGGTCACCACGTCGACGCGCTGCACCAGGTTTTGCGGCAGCATGTTGATGTCCACCGCGGGAGACATGCCGGAGCCGACGACGCGGCGGCCGTCGAGCAGGGTCAGCGTGCGGGTGACGCCGAGGTCGCGGGCGCTCAGCTGGTTTGCGCCGCCGGTGGCATTGGCGAACAGGGTGGTCGTGCGCGGCGTGTTGCCGGTTCCCATCGCGGGCAGCTGGCTGACATAGTCGGCGATGTTGGTCGGGTTGCGTTCCGAGATGTCCTCGGCGCTCAGCACCGTGGTCGGCGTCGGAGCGTCATTGCCGTTGCGTACGATGCGCGAGCCGGTGACGATCAGCTCGGCGCCTTCGGAAGCGGCTTCCTCCCGGGCCGGCGGCGTCTGGTCGGCGGCACGGTCCTGGCCGCGCGCCGGGGCGGGGGGGGCTTCGAAGCTCGCCGTCTGGCGGCGTGCTTCCTCGGGCCGTGCGATCCTGCGCAGGGTGAGGACGCTTCCGCCCTCAACGCTCAGGCCGGTCCCCTCGAGCAGCGCGCGCAGTGCGTCGCGCGGCGCCAGGCTGCCATGAATGCCCCTGGTCCGCTTGCCCGCCACCATCGCGCTGGAGAAGATGATCTCCTGGTTCGCCTGCCGGGCAAAGGCGTTCAGCGCGCTGCCCAGGTCCCCGGCGGCGATGTTGAAGCTGCGGGCCTGCTGCGCCGCCGCGGCCGGAGCGACGGATACACACAAGGCCGCCGCCATCGCGGAGCAAGAGCCATGGATCGAGAACACCCCCCGGTTTCGCATATCGTCCCTCCCTGCCGCGCTGATCGCGGTGTCACTCCGTGAGACGCAGGGAGGGGCCGATCCCGCCGAAAAAATGTAACATGGAGCCGGTGCGGGGTGGGCGGGGCCTGGGTGAGGGCATTGGCCCTGGGTTGAGGATTGATATTCCTCCTTCGTCATCCCGGCGCAAGGCCGGGGTGACGGTGGAAAATCAAATACTTGCTTAAGTTCTCAACCTAGGCCTTGAGTCCCTTGGCCATGTTCAGATGCGCAGTGACGGTCGGGATCAGCTTGGTCGCGAAATCGCGCAGCGGCTGCGGCACATCCTTGTTGCCGACGGTCGCCTTCACTGCATCGAGTGTCTTCTGATGCGCATCGACCTGGGCGGCGGCATAGGCCTTGTCGAACTCGGCGCCCTTCAGCGGCTTGAGCGAATCCAGCACCTGCTGCTGGGCCGCGGTCAGCGCCGGATCGGGGGTGATGGCGGGCATGGCCGCGCTCGCCGCCGTCTTGAGCTTGGCGGTCGATTCGGTGTGCGCCTTGATCATCGCATCGGCGAATCTCTTGATCGCCGCGGATTGCGACTGGCCCTGGGCGAGCTTCGACGTCTCGATCTCGAATGCGTCGCTCGCCGCGGCGGCGTTCGCAAAGGCCTGGCCGGCGGACGCGGCAGCTGGCGCCATGTCCATCCCGTTCGACATCATCGAACCATCGGTGTTGGTGGTGACGGTGGTCGTGTCGGTCTTGGTGGTTTCGGTCTTCGAACCACAGCCTGCGAGTGCGAGCCCGGCGGCCCCCAGCATCATCCAGCGAAGAACCTGCATCCTTACCTCCTGTTCGAGCTCCCGGTGCGGAACCATGGCGTGAACGCCCGCCGCTATTGCCCGTTCCGCCCGAACTCTTTTGGCGGCCCGAACCCTTTTGGCGGAGCGTGCGTTTGGAGCGGAGGCGCGGGGCGCTTCATCGCATGGGACGGGAGGATTGAATGAGCATCTTCGGCAGCATCATGGGCAAGATCTTCGGCCACAAGGCGGATGCCCCCGCACCCGAGCCCGCGGAAGCGGAGGCCGCTCCGGCCGCGGCGCCGGCTCCCGCCGCGGACGCGACGCCGGTCGATGTCGGAGCGGTCCTGTCCGAGATGGCGAGCATGAAGGGCGGCGGCGGCAACTACCAGACTTCGATCGTCGATCTGCTCAAGCTGCTTGATCTCGATTCCAGCCTCGACGCGCGCAAGCAGCTCGCCGACGAGCTGGACGTGCATGCCGGCGAGCCCGGCACCGCCGAGCAGAACATCGCATTGCACCAGGCGGTCATGGCGAAGCTCGCCGAGAATGGCGGCGTGGTGCCCGATAGCCTGCGCGGAGGCTGAGTCCGGCAGGCTCAGGCGGCGATCGCCTCGCCGACGAAGCGGAAGAAGGCGCGGCTTTCGGGCCGGCGCGCCGCGTCCCATTCCGGATGCCATTGCACGGCCAGCACCGCCGCGCCGGCGGGGCGGGCCGAGAACGCCTCCACCAGGCCGTCGCCCGCGGCATGGGCTTCGGCTTCCAGTCCATGGCCGAGGCGGTCGATCCCCTGCCGGTGCACCGAATTCACCCGGATGCGCCGCGCGCCGGTCATGGCGGCGAGAAGGCCATCGGGTCGCAGCTCCACGTCGTGATCATGGTCGAACAGCGCTTCATAGGGCAGATGGTCGCCCTCGCGGTGATGCGCGGCGAGATCGTCGGTCAGCGTGCCGCCGAACAGCACGTTGAGCTCCTGCAGGCCGCGGCAGATGCCGAACACCGGACGACCCGCATCGATCATGCGGCCGGCCAGCGCGAGCGCCGCTTCGTCGCGCTCCTCGTCGAGGGGCCCCGTGGCGATGCCGCCGCCGCCATAGCGGCGCGCCGCGATGTTCGAACGCGAACCGGTGAGCAGCAGACCATCGAGCCGCGCGGCGAGCGACGCCGCGTCGAACGCGCCGGCAATCGCGGGCACCAACAGCACGGTGGCGCCGGATATCTCGGCCAGCGGGCGGATGAACCGCGTCGCGACCGCCTGGATCGGCCGGTCGGCAATCTCGTTGCAGCAAAGGACGCCGATGAGCGGGCTCATGCGCCATGCTCCGCCAGCCGCTCGGATAGCGCGGCGCGCGCGGCGGGGGCGAGCCGGATCGCCTCGGGCTGTGCCACCACGCTTTCGGGCGGTACGTCGTCGAGCAGCCACACATTGCCGCCGATCACGCTGCCGCGCCCGATCGTCACCCGGCCCAGGATGGTGGCGCCGGCATAGATGGTGACGTCGTCCTCGACGATCGGATGGCGCGCGTGCCGGGTGCGCGGCCCGGTGGGCGCCAGGCCGAGCGGGCTGCGCGCGCCCAAGGTGACGTGCTGGTAGAGGCGCACGCCCCGCCCGATGATCGCGGTCTCGCCGATCACCACGCCGGTGCCGTGGTCGATGAAGAAGCTGGGGCCGATCGTCGCCCCGGGATGGATGTCGATGCCGGTGCGCGCATTGGCCAGTTCCGAGATCACGCGCGCGACGATGACGGCGCCCAGCGTGTGGAGCTGGTGCGCGATCCGGTGATGGAGGATGGCGAGCGCGCCCGGATAGCTGATCAGGATCTCGTCGGCGCTGCGCGCGGCGGGATCGCCGACAAAGGCGGCCTCGACATCGGCATCGACCAGGGCGCGAATGTCCGCGAGCGTCGCGGCGAAGAGGCGGGTGATGGCGTCGGGCTGATCGGGCTCGAAGAGCTGGTCGGACTCGGCTTGCCAATAATCGAGCTCGCTCGCCACTTCCTCGCGCAGCAGCGTCAGGGCGCTGCCCAGCTGCTCCGCGACGAAATCGTCCTCGCGTGCCACGTCACCGCGAAAGCCGCCCAGCCGGGCGGGGAAAAGTGCCGCCGAGAGATGCTCGACGACCCGCGCCAGGCCGGAGGGGGAAGGGAAGCGAGCCACGCTCCCGCGGCTCGGCTGCCGCGTCCGCCAGGCCGATCGCGCGGCGTTGAGCGCCGAGACGGTGTCCGCGATCTCGGTCGCGAAGGCGGGAGCGGTTGGGGCGGGGGATGTCGAACGCATGGAAGCTGCCTCGTGCTGCGTGCGTTCAACATCCCCTAATCCGATGGGAGTTTCAGCAAAGGAAATATTGGCCCGCGCGAAATCCCGGGGCCGAGGTCAGGCGGGCTGGGTGCGGGCGCTCTCGATCGGCAGCAACAGGGTGAAACAGGTCCCCTCGGCGGTCGACTCCAGCGCGACCTTGCCGCCGATCACTTCGGCGCGGCGGGCCTGGTTGCCAAGGCCGCGGCCCTGCGCCGCCATGGTCGCGTCGAAGCCCCGGCCATTGTCCTCCACGCCCACGCAGACCTGGCCGTCGCGCACGCCGGTGGTGACCATGATCTCGCTGGCGCCCGCATGCTTGATCACATTGGTAAAGGCCTCCTGCAGGATGCGCAGGATGTGGAGCGAATGGCGCTGGTCGAGCCATGCGAGCGGCGGCACGTCGCGCACGTCCCAGCGCAGGCGGATGCCCGTCGCTTCGAGCCGCGGCTGCAGGCGGAAGCGCAGGGTGCCGAGCAGCAGCAGCAGGTCGGTCTCCACCGGCTCCATCGAATCGATGGTGAGCTTCAGGTCGTCGATGCAGCCCTTGAGCAGCTGGGCGATGTCCGCCTCGTCGATATGGCCGTGCTCGACCATGCGCAGCGTGCTCACCAGCGAGGAGCCGAGCCCGTCGTGCATGTCCTGCATCAGGCGCTGGCGTTCCTGGAAGAGCACTTCGCGCCGCTCGATCTCGCGCAGCTTCTGGTGGCTGGCGTTGAGCTCGGCCTCGCGCTCGGCCAGCCGGCTGGCGAGCACCAGGTTGGATTCGGCCACCGCGTGCATTGCCCGGATATAGCGGCTCAGCATGATCTGGCAGAAGGCGATGATCAGCGCGATCTGCGCGTAGAAGGAGACGAACAGGCTCTCGATGTCGATGATGTTGTTCTGCAGCAGCATGTCGCGCCCGCCCAGGATGAACGAGAGCAGGCCGCAGATCGCCAGCCCGATACCCTCCATGGTGCCCGCCCGGCGGCTCCAGATGATGTGCACGATGAAGGTGAAGGTGCCCATGCTCACCATGGTGATGTACATCAGCGGGGAGACGATGGTGGCGTCGGCCGTGCCCTCGAACAGTGGCAGGGTGATTCCGCCGAAGCCCAGGCACATGACGGTGATGGCCGCGGTCAGCCAGCGCGCATGATGGTGGTGCAGCGCGGTGAGGAAGAGATGGGCGATCAGGACGGTCCAGCCCACCGAATTGACCGTGATCCAGCCGAACCATGCGTCCGATATGGGCAGGCGATCCGCGCCCATATAGGCGTGCATCACCCGCAGGAACGTCGCGACGGTCATCAGCGCATAGAGGAGGTAGAGCGTCTCGCGCCGGGACCGCAGCCAGACGAGAAAGGCGAACGCGCCCGTCGCCAGGAACATCGCCGAGCTGATATAGGGCAGCTCGGCCTGGAAGAAGGCGCGGGTGTAGTAAGCTGCGGCGAGCTGGCGATAGTCGCCGATCCACAGCGTGGAAAGCGCGCCGCCGATGCCCCGGACGTGGCGGATGCGGATCAGCAGGTCCCTGGGCGGGGCGCTTTCGGCGGCTTCTTCCAGCGGTATCCACAGCGGCCGGTTCGAACCGTTCCACTGGAGATTGGCGTGCGTCTGGTAGAAGAGCCGCCCGTCGACATAGATGGCCAGCTCGCCATCCGTCTTCCAGCGCGGGATGTAGAGATAGGCGCCGCTCGGCGCAGACTGCGCGGAGTCGAGCGTGAAATGATACCAGGTCGTCTGGGTGGGCAGCAGCCCGGCGTCGCCGGCACCCGGCAGCATGCGCGGCCGGAGCGCATGGGGCAGGGCGACGTCCTGCCACCGGCCCGGCAGCGCGCGCCAGTCAGCGGTGCGCGACGGTGGGGGATAGCCCTGGGTATATTGGACCAGCAGCTGCGCGCGGGTCAGGTGAATGCCCTGCGGCCGGGATCCGAGATAGAGGGCGACGAGGACCAGCGTCGCCAGTCCCGCATAGGCGAGGAAGGTCCGCAGCGACCTAGAGAATACCATGGTTGCGGGCCTCGAAGATCGCTTCCGCCTTCGAGGTGACCTCGAGCTTCTGGTAGATTCGCCGGACGAAGGTCATCACCGTGTTGCGCGAGACCAGCATCAGCTCGGCGATCTCGTCATAGCTGAAGCCCTTGGTGATAAGCTCGAGCGCCTCGCGCTCGCGCGGCGAGAGCGGGGAGGCGATCGGGGTCGCCGCCGCCAGCGCGGCGGCGGTGGGGATCTGGGGCACGGGCTCGGCCGGGCGGAAGCGCAGCAGGATCTGACGGGCGATGCGCGGGCTGATCGGGCTGCCCCCGGCGTGGAGGGCGCGGATCTCGTCCGCGATCTTCTCGGCCGAGCTGTCCTTCAGCAGATAGCCCGCCGCCCCCGCCTCGATCGAGGCGATCACGTGCTTCTCGTCGGCGAAGGTGGTGCTCACCATGATCCCGCAGTCGGGCCAGCTGGCATGGGCGGCGCGGATCACGTCGATCCCCGATCCGTCGGGCAGGCCGAGATCGACCACCAGCACGTCGAGCGGATCGCCGGCCAGCATCCTGCGCGCCTGGGCAACATTGTGCGCCATGCCGATCAGCTGCATGTCGGTCGAGCTGCGCACTGCCGCGGCGAAGCTGTTCTGGAAGGCGATATCGTCCTCCACCAGCGCGACCTTGAGCAGTGGCGAGGCGGCATCGGGCATCGGGACATCCTGGAGCGGCCCGCTTCCCGGGGCGTGGCCGTGGCGGCGATCGGATGGGCGCGCGGCGGCGCCCGGTTTTCGCGCTCTTACCATTCGAACCGCCCCGGGCTTGTCCCTAGAAATAGCGACATACGCAATATTTCATGCTCGTTACAATTTGTTCCGGAGCCCTGCCCCGGTTAATGTGACATTTCCCAGGTCGGGCACAAACGAGAGTCGCGTCATGCCAAGCCCGGAACCCCTGACGCCCCTGCTGGTGGCGGAGCTGGTCGGCGGTATCTACGAAGCCGCGCTCGACCCGTGCCTGTGGCAGCGGCTGGTCGATCGCGTCGAGGAAATCTACCCCGAAATCACCGTCGCGCTGTTCAGCCATGAGAGCCATCTCCCTGCGGCCGCGCTGACGGTGACGGCCAATTATTCCGACGCCGCGATGCGCGACTATGCAGCCCATTATTTCTCCAACAGCCCCTATGTCGATTTCGTGCCGCGCAACGGCATCGGCCAGCCGGTGCGGACCGAGGCGATCATCCGCGAGGAGGAGCTGTTCCGCACCGAGCATTACAACGACTTCATGCGCGTCCACCGGATCGGCCATCACGGCACCGGCATGGTGCTCGAGCGCGAGCCGGGCGGCTGGGCCTCGCTCTCCTTCGCCGACCGGCGGAACGACACGGCGCGGCGCGAGCACCAGATGCAGCTGCTCCGGCTGCTCGCTCCGCATTTCGGCCGCGCGTTCAAGCTGCGCCGCACGCTGATGGACGCGCGCATGGCGGGGATGGCCGCGCAGGCGGTGTTCGACGGCTGGATGCACGCCGCCCTCGTGCTCGATCGCGAGGGCCGGGTGATGACGATGAACCGCCGCGCCGAAGCGCTGGTCGCGCGCGGCGAGGGCGTCATGCTCAATCGCTTCGGCCAGCCGCGCAGCTTCGACGACAAGTGCAGCCGCGCGCTCGACCTGGCCTTTGCCGCCTGCCGCGCCAGCGCGGACGCGCCGATGGAGGCGAGCGGCGAGCTTTCCGGCGTGATGCTGCCGCGCCGCAGCGGCGGGGTACCGCTGCACGCGATGCTCTGGCCCATCGCCACCGCGGCCGAGTTCGGCCTGCCGAGCCTGCCCGGCCAGGTGCTGCTGGTCATATCCGACCCGGACGACACGCCGCCCGGCGCGGTCGCCTGGATCGCGCGGCGCTTCGCCTTGTCCCCGGCGGAAGAGAAGCTCGCCGACGCGGTGATCGCCGGCGTGCCGCTGAATGAAGCGGCGGAGAAGCTCGGCATCCAGCTCTCGACCGCGCGCACCCGGCTCAAGACGATCCAGGCCAAGACCGGTTGCCACCGCCAGCTCGATCTCGTGCGCCTGGCCATGTCGGTGCCTACCGTCCGACTCGGGTAGGGCGCGCGCCGGTCGGCTTCCCCGCGAAGATGAACCGCGCCTAAACCACTACCATATGGGAGCTATTCGCTCCCGGTACGCCTGCCTAGGCACCTCCATTCCGGATCGTGTCCGCACGATCGCGGTCGGGGGCCTGTGTCGATGAAGCTGGTGTTTTCCTGTCGTGACTTGCGTGTGGGACAGGGGCGAATGGGGGAACATGGGGCGGCGATGCCGCGGTTTCGCAACGTCATTCGCCTGTCACTATTAGTAGCGACAGACGCAAAATTCCGCCTGCGGTACGATCGGCAGGCAGGATCGCTCGCCCGGGTCGTGGGGCGAAGCGGCCTCCGGGTTTCCCAGTTCCAGACAAAAAAAGGCCGAGCGATGCCGAAGGTTGCCGTGCAGCATCTCCCGAGCGGGCGGAAGACGCTTGCCATGTTCCTGCTCCTCGGGGGCACCACGCTGGCCTTGCCCGCGGCCGCGCAGGTGCTGCCCAACCGCCAGCAGCTCAATCCCGCCCAGCAGACGCCGATCCCCGCCGCGCCGCGCGGCGAGCTGTTCCGCGACATGGAAGCGGGGCCATGCCCCTTCGCCGGCAGCGACCTGAAGGTCACGCTGACCGACGTCGCGTTCCAGGGCAACAACGGCGCCCTCGCGCTGGGCGAGGACAAGCTCCGCCTCGCCTATGCCGACCTGCTCGGCAGGGAAGTGCCCATCGCCACGATCTGCACGATCCGCGACCGGGTGGCGGCGCTCTACCTGCGCCGCGGCGTGCTGGCGGCGGTGGAGATCCCCCAGCAGCGCATCGCCGACGGCAAGCTGATCCTTTCGGTCACCGAGGCGCATGTCGCGTCGGTGAGCTATCACGGCGATGTCGGCCCGGGGCAGCGCCAGGTCGAGCGCTATCTCGACAAGCTGAAGGGGATGACTCCCTTCGATCTCAACGTGGCGCAGCGCTATCTGCTGCTCGCTTCGGACGTTCCGGGCGTGATCGTCCAGGCCTCGCTCAGGCAGTCGCCGGGCGGCAACGGCGCGGTCGATCTCGACATCGCCGTCTCGCGCACGCCGGTCACCGCCACCTTCGCGGTGAACGACTATGGTTCGGACTCGATCGGCCGCGACCTGGCCACCGCGCGCGTCGACTATAACAGCTTCACGCCCTTCGGCGAGCGCACCACCATCGTCGGCTATGGCACGATCTCCAGCCCCGAGCAGCGGGTCATCCAGCTGACCGAGAGCGTCAAGCTGGGCGGGGAGGGCCTTCAGCTCGACCTGTCGGGCTCCTTCGCGCGGACCCGGCCGGGCGCCGCGCTCAAGCCGCTCGATCTGCTCGGCAACAGCTTCGCCGGCAATGCCCGGCTCACCTATCCGCTGCTGCGCCACCGCCGCTACAACCTGAACCTCTCGGGCGGGCTGGAATGGATCGACCAGAAGGTCGAGTTCGGCGGCGGCGTCGCCACGCTGACCGAGGACAAGCTGCGGGTGCTCTTCGCCCGGCTCGACGGCCATCTCGCGCCGCGCGAGCTGGCCTCGCACTCGGTGGCGGCCACCGGCTCGCTCGAGCTGCGCAAGGGCCTCAACGGGCTGGGCGCCACGCCCTATGGCAACCGGGTCGCCTCGCGCTTCGGCGGGCGTCCGGATGCGACGGTGGTCCGCGCCGATCTCTCGGTCGGCGGTCGCGTCATCGGTCCGGTGACCGCCAGCGTCTCCGCCAGCTGGCAATATACCGACACGCCGCTGCTCTCGTACGAGGAGTTCGCCGCCGGCAACCTCTCGATCGGCCGGGGCTATGATCCCTCGGCTGCCTCGGGCGATCGGGCGCTGGGCTCGACCCTCGAGATCAGCACCGCGCCCTTCGCCTTCGCCAAGCGCTCGGCCTTCCGGCCCTATGCGTTCCTCGATGCGGTGCGGCTCACCAATATCGGCCCGGGCGCCGACCAGGTGACGCTGCGATCGGCCGGCTATGGCGTCCGCGCGCAGATCGGCCCGTGGTTCTCGCTCGATCTCGCCTGGGCGCATCCGTTCGACCGGGTCGCGCCCAAGGCGCCCAAGCCCGCCGACCGCATCCTCGTCAGCCTCTCCGCCTCGATCTTCTGAGGGATATGCTCATGTCCGCCCCCCGCCGCCGCAGCCGCCTCTTCACCACCTCGGCCTTCGGCGCGCTCGCGTTCGCCGCGCTCTGGGCGGCGCCCGCGCACGCGCAGCTCGTCCAGACCGGCGCGACCGGCAATGGCGGCGCCCCCGTGATCGACCAGCCGAACGCCAACACCACCAATGTGACGCTGAACGGCTCGCGCACGGTGATCGACTGGAGCCGGTTCGACATAAACAGCGGCGACACCGCCAATTTCGTCTTCGCCAATCGCAACGACATCGTACTCAACCGCGTCAACAGCGCGACTTCGAGCACGATCAACGGCAACCTCAACGGCACGATCGGCGCCGGCGGAGCGGCCGGCGGCAATATCTGGATCTACAACGCCAATGGCGTGGTGATCGGGGCCAATGCCCGGATCAGCACCGGCGGCCTGCTCGTCACCACCGCGGCGGTGGACCGCGCGACCGATTCGAGCCCAGGCGGCTTCCTCGACGATACCGCGACCAGCTTCGGCTTCACCGGCGCGGCGAGCGGCACCGGCATCACCGTGCAGAACGGCGCCCAGATCACCAGCCATGGCGGCGCGATCGCGCTGGTGGCGCCGGTGATCACCACCGAGGCGGGATCGAGCATCTCGGCGCAGGACGGCGGCAACGTGCTCTATGGCGCGGCGGCCAAATACCAGATCAGCTTCCGCCAGACCGGCGCGGACGATCTCGACCTGCTCAGCTTCGAAGTGGCCAGCGGGGCCGACGGCACCGGCGATGCCGACGCCCTCACGCTCGGCGGCGCGACCAGCGGCAACCGCGTGTTCGCCGCGCTCGTCTCGAAGACCGGCGTCATGTCCCGCCTGCTGCTCACGGGCAACCTGACCGCGACGACTGCGGCGCTCGACGAGACCGGCGCGATCGTCCTCACCACCGGGCACAATATCGTGAACGGCGCGGCGGATGCGGCTGCCGTCGCCGGCAATGGCGGTGCGGATATCGCCAGCGGCAACTTCATGGATTTCACCGCGCCTGCGATCTCGATGCTGTCCAGCGGCTCGATCACTGTCGGCACCAACATGAACGCCGCCGGGGGTACGGTCGACCTTGCCGCCGAGGGGGTGCTCTGGAGCAATATCGGCGCAATCACCACCGGCACGCTGACGGCCCGGTCCGGCGGTTCGATGCAGTTCGGCGGCTCCAACCAGATCGCCAAGATCAACGGCATCACCGCCGGCGGCGACATCACCTTCTACAACGGCCTCGGCAGCACGGAGATCGCCGGCGACATCGTCTCGTCCGGCCGCGCCAACCTGAACATCGGCCAGGCCAGCGGCAGCGGCCTCATCCGGGCCGGCAGCGCCATGCTGTCCGGCGGCGGCGCCTACAACCTCGATAGCGCCGCCACGCTCGAATATGTCTATGCGATCACCAATGATCTCACGGTCAACAGCACCGGCGACCTGACGCTGAACCTGAGCGGCAGCGCGAACGACCTCGGCTATAAAGTCATCCTCAACGCCGCGAACGGCGCGATCCGCCAGACGGGCGGCGCCGGGCTGGTCGGCAGCGTGGTCGCCAACGCCCTTGGTGAGATCGATCTCGGCAAGGCCAACAGCTTCACCAGCCTCATCGCCAATTCCACCGATGGCGAGCGCATCACGGTCAACGCGACGGGCAATCTCGATTTCAAGGTGAACACCTTCTCGGGCGCGCACTTCACCGTCGGGGGCGATGCGACGTCTTCGGGCACGAACGCGCTGATCTCCGGCGGGCTGTTCGTGACCGCGGGCGGCGCGATCAACCTCAGCTCCGATGGCGGCTACACCGAGTTCGGGGATCTGAGCGCGGGCGGCAACATCACGCTTGCGATGGACGGTAATCTCGTTCTCGGCGGCGTCATCCATGCGGGCGGCGCGATGTCGCTCACTTCGCGCGGCGGCGCGATCCGGCAGACCAGCGGCACGATCAGCCTGGGCACCAGCTTCACCCTCAACGCCGTCACCGGGATCGACCTGAACCAGACGGGCAACCATCTGGGCGACCAGAGCCTTGTTTCGGACGTCACCAGCGGCAACGGCAGCAATGTGCGGATTCGCGGCGACGCGATGAAACTCTACCTCCACGGCGCGCTCGGCAATGTCAGCCTGTATGGCGAGAGTGGCGATGTCGTCGTGGGGCCCGGCCTCACCGCCAGTTCGCTGACCGCCGAGGCCGCTCACGACATCCAGATCGGCAGCAATGGCAACACCGTCGCTGTCGGCACCTATCATCGGCTGATCGGCACGAACGTCTCTGTCTATAACAACGGCGACTTCACGGTCGACGGGGATGTCGGCCGAGCGGACGTCGGTCGGGTGGAGCTGGTCGCGCCGAACGGCACGCTGACCCAGGCCGCCGGCACGATCTTCGGCGCCGACATTTCACTCCGCGCCACCTACGCGATCAACCAGGACAGCGGCGCGAGCATTCAGGGAAGCAATGGTAATTTTGGGGCAATTGCCGGTACCGACCTGCTGTTAATCGGCGCGAACCAGTTAGGCGCTTTCCCCTATTTCAGCTGGGGCACCAACGCCGACGTCACGATACGCTCGGTCGGCAATCTGTACTTCGATACTAGTAATTTGGGCATGTGGCTCGTTCCCTTCCACACGCTCAAGCTGATCTCGGACGAGGGTTCCGTCGGCGTGTACGGCGGCTTCATCGCCGACACGCTGAACGTCCAGGCGCATGGCGACATCCTGCTCGACGATGCGACTTACATCGTGAACAAGGTCGGCAGCGTCACCGGCCTGACGAGCGCGACGGGCAATATCAGCCTTAGAGAAGACAATGGCTTCGACATCAATGGCGATATCAGCGCGGCGGCGGGCAACATCACCCTCAGGTCCGACGGGGCGATCGAAACCTATTCGGGCGCGCTTTCGCTCGGCGGCACGCTGGCGGTAACCGCCGGCGGCGGCGCATCGCTGACCGGGGCCGGGGCCATCAAGCTGGGCGCAGTGAGCACTTCTGGCGGCGGCAATTTCTACCTGAGCAGCGACGGCAACATCGATCTGACCGGCGCGATCAATACCGGCACCAGCACCCTGATCCTGTCCACCACCAATGGCGCGATCACCAGCAATGGCGGCACGATCTCGGCCTGGGCGACCAATGCCTATGCAACGGGGGCGATCACGCTTGTCGGTTCGGGCTTCGCCAATTTCTGGGCGACCTCGACGGGTGGCGGCGACATCCATCTCAGCAGCGACAATGATCTCGGCTTCGCGGCCACCACCACCGGCGCCCTCACCGTCGAGACGAGTGGGCAGGCGTACAACACCGGCGATCTGGGCGCGCATTCGGTGTCGATCACCGCCGGCACCGGAATCGGCCTGATCAACACGGGCTTTACGGTCGATGTCGGCAGCTTCAGCCACCTCTCCACCGACGACGGCCTGGTCAGCGTCGACCTCCAGGGAGATATCAAGCTCGCCGGCAACGTCACCGCCGGCGGTACGGGCAACACCGTCAGCCTGACCTCGGGCGGGAGCATCCTGCAGAATTCGGGCACGATCACCGGCGACATCATCAAGCTGAATGGCGCCTCCGCGATCACCCAGGCCAGCGGCGCGACGCTGCACGGCGGTGCCCTGTCGCTCACCAGCAGCGGCAATGTGGCGCTTGGGCAGGCCAATGACTTCACCAGCATCGCCGCTCTCTCGATCGGTGGCGATCTGACGCTGCGCAACCTGGGCAGCATCGATCTCGATCCGACGACCGGCGGCGGCGCCACCCTGGGCGGCGCGCTGACCGTGACCTCGGACACCGGCGACATCAGTGCCGGCAATGTGCTCACCACCTCGAAGCTAACCGCCACGGCGCTGAACGGCTCGATCCTGATTGGCGGGGGCTCTCATCTGATCGGTTCGCTCGGCACGTTGACGGCGGCCGGCGACATCCAGATCGGCACCGATGTTCCCGGATTCACCCTGACCGGCGACATCACCGCCACGACTGTGACTCTGCTCGCCATGAATGGCGGGATCACCCAGAACGCCGGCACCAAGATCACCGCCGGCACGCTCTATGTCGCCGCCAACAACAACATCACGCTCGACCAGGCGAATGCAGTCACCACGGTGGGCAGCCTCATCGCCAATCTGTTCACCAGTGGCCACAACATCACGTTCCGCAACGACGGCAACATCATTCTTGACAGCCGGATCGACGCCACGGGCGGCACGCTCACGCTGACCTCGAACACCGGCGGCATCACCCAGAACAACGGCGCCGGCATCTATGTCCGCGCGAACCAGCTCATTCTGAACGCTGCTGGCTATACCGCGCTGGGCAGTACCAACAACAATGTCACGACGATCGGCGGGATCACCAATCTCGGCTGGAGCACCCTGTATCAGGATGCCGACGGCTTCGACGTCGCGGGCAACCTCACCGCTGGCGCCGGGTCCATCATATTGCGCGCCGGCAACAACGGCGCGATTACGCAGAGCGCGGGCATCATCAGCGCCGACGCTTTCGGCGCTCAGGCCGGCACGGTCACCTTCACCCGCGCGAACCAGTTCGCGAAGCTGCTCCAGACGCAGGGCAGCACCAGCGTCACGATCAACACCGTGGGCGACCTCGCCATTATACAAGGCCTCTCGGGCGACACGATCTCGCTGACCTCGGGCGGCGCGATCACCCAGCAGAGCGGAACGAGCTATGTCAATGCGTACAATACGCTCAACCTGAGCGCGGTCACCGGCATCGACCTGTCGGGCGGTGCCTTTGGCGCGAACAACATCATCAATCTGGGTACCCTCACCAACACCACGAGTGGCGGCATCCGCATCGCCACCAACAACGGTGGCTACGGCGCCACGCTGGCCGGCAATATCAGCGCCATCGGCCAGACGGTGACGATTTCCGACGAACTAGGCGCGCTCAACCAGACCGGCGGCGTGATCACCGCCGATACGCTGAACCTGTCGGCGACCGCCGGGGTAAACGCGACCCGCGCCAACGCCGTCACCAATCTCGGCACGCTGAGCGCGGGCGGGGCGAGCGCCTTCACCAATGCCGGCAGCTTCAACATTAGCCAGTCGATCAATGCGGCCGGCAACAGCCTGGCGCTGACCTCGACCAGCGGCGCGATCACCCAGAATGCGGGCACGACGCTCACCGCCGACACGATGGCGCTCAATGCCGGCACCACGATCAGCCAGGGAGCGGGCGCGAGCCTGCACAGCACCGACCTGTCGCTGACCAGCGGCGGCACCACGACGCTGGGCGGGGCCAACGACTTCACCAGGATCACCGGCCTGAACGTGGGCGGCGACCTGACGCTGCGCAATCTGGGGCTCATCGATCTCAGCCCGGGCTTCGCCAGCTACTCCTATCGCGGCGGCGGCGCGCTCACGCTGATCTCGGATACGAGCAGCATCCTCAGCACCAATACCGGGATCAGCACCTCGCTCCTGACCGCTTCGGCAGTGGGCAGCGTCAATCTCTCCGGCACGATCGCGTCGGTGGGCAATGTCAGCGCCAACTCGGTTTTCCTGTGGACCTACTACGGGAACATGACGCTGACCGGGAACATCACCGCTAGCAATGTGAGCCTTGGCGCCGAACAGGGCTCCGTCAACCAGACCGGCGGCATCATCGACGCGGGCCGGCTCAACGTCACCACCGACGGCACCATTTCGCTGACCGGCGCGAACCAGGTCGATGTGTTCGGCGGGCTCAATACCAACAAGGACTCTCTCGGCGCCTATCACGACATCACGATCCGCAATGTCGGTGGCATCGTGCTCGATTATCTGGTGCAGGCCGGCGGGGCGACCGTCGACCTGACCTCGGACACTGGCGGGATCAGCCAGACCAGCACCAATGGCGGCTTCATCACCGCGGGCACGCTCAAGGCCAATGCGGCCGGCGATATCGTGCTCGATCAGGGCAACGACTTCGACCATCTCGGCGCGATCCGCAGCACCGGCGGCAACGTCACCATCGTCGATAGCGATGCCTTCGACCTGACCGGCCAGGTGCGCGCAGCCGGCGCGCTCTCGCTCACTTCGGGCGGCGCGATCACCACCAATGGCGGGCTGGTCGTCGCGGGCGGCCTGCTCAACGTGTCGGGGACCAGTGCAAATCTGATCGCCGGCGGCAACGTCCAGCTCGGCGCCGTCACCACCAACGGCAATTTCGCGATCGACACCGACGGCAATCTCACCGTTGCCGGCCTGCTCAACACCAATGGCGGCGACGCGACGCTGAAAGCGAATTTCGGCACGATCGGGCGCGGCGCCAGCGGCTCAATCTCGGCCAACTCGGTTGCCGCCACCGCCCGTGACAGCATCACGCTCGATAGCACCGGCAACGCGATCATCTGGGCGAGCTCGAGCAATGGCGGCGACATCAATCTCACCGGCAATGCGAATATCTTCTTCAAGATCGACACCACCGGCGACCTGACCGTCGATGCCGGCGGCGCGGCCGGCAACAACGACAGCGTGATCGCGCGCTCGGTGGGTATCAACGCGGCCGGCGGAATCTATCTGAACGACCAGACCGTCGCCATCAATGTCGGCAGCTATCGCTATCTCACCTCGTCGGCCGGTGCGATCGACATCGAGAACAAGGGCGACATCAAGCTCGACGGCAACGTCACCGCCAACGCCCCCGGCCAGTATATCCGCCTCTATTCGAGCCAGAACTCGATCCTGCAGAACAGCGGCACGATCTCCGGCGACAATGTCCAGCTCCAGGCCGTGGGCAATATCACCCAGTCAAGCGGCGCCAAGGTGGTGGCGAACACCCTGGCGCTCACCGGCATCGACGTCTCGCTGGGCGGGGCGAACGAGATCGGCGCGCTCGACGCCTATTCGATCAGCCGCGACTTCACGCTGCGCACGGTCGGCACGCTCGACCTGGGCGGGGCGGGCAACCAGGTCGCGAACAACGGCAACCTCACGCTGACCTCGGATACCGGCAATATCACCGGCGTCTATGTCGAGACCAACAAGCTGACCGCCACCGCCACCAACGGCAGCATCGTCTTCACCTATGGCAACAACAAGATCCGCGGGCTCGGCGACCTGACTGCCAAGAGCACGAGCGGCACCGACATCAACATCTACACCGCCACCGCGCTCGGCCTGAGCGGCAACATCTCCGGCGGCGGCGTCCAGATCTACGCCGGCGGCGGCGCGATCACCCAGGGCGCGGGCGGGATCACTGCCGACCGGCTGGCGATCGGCGCGGGCACCAGCCTGCTGATCGGCGGCGCGAACAATTTCGGCACGCTGACGGACATGGGCCATGGCGTGGGCGCGGACGTTACCATCCGGAATCAGGGCAACCTGCTGCTGCCGAGCAACGGCACGGCGATCGGCACGCTGAACCTGACCTCGGACACGGGCACGATCAGCCAGACCAGCGCCCTGACCGCGAACACGCTCATCGCGCATGCCGCGACCGGCATCGGCTTCAACAGCAGTTCGAACAACTTCACGACACTGGCGGGTCTCACCACCGATGTCGGCGACATCCGCATCCGCGACACCGGCGGCCTGGCGATCGAAGGCGACATCACCGCGCCCGGCACCGTGTTCCTCAGCACCACCGGCAACATCACCACGGGCACCACCACCGTCGGCGTGGTGACCACCCCGCATGGCAAGGTCGATGCGGACAAGCTCAGCGTGGTTGCCATCAACGCCACCATCTACGCCGCGGGTGACATCAAGCTCGACGGCATCGGCGTCAACAGCGGCTTCACCCTGGTCGCCGACAACAATATCGATCTGACCGGCACCTTCACGGCCATCGCGACGAGCCTGATCGCCACGGCCGGCGCGATCACCCAGAGCGGTGGGACCGTCAACGTCACCACCGGCGCCATGGCAGCGGCGAGCAACATCACGCTCGGCGGCGACAACCGCTTCACCAACTTCATCGGCACCTCGACCGGCGGCGGCACCATCACCCTCAACAATGGCGGTTCGGGTGGGATCGTCGTGGGGCTCAACACCACCGGCAATGCCGTGGTGACCGCCGGGGGCAATCTCGCCTCGAGCGGGATCAATGTCGACGGCCTGTCGATGACCGCCGGCCATATCGACCTGACCAACAGCGTCGACGTGAACAGCTTCAGCAAGCTGGTCGCCACCTATGGCGACGTCCTCGTCTCCAATGCCGGCAGCTTCGCCGTCGCGGGCGACGTCAGCGCCAGCAAGGTGGGGCTGCGCTCGGTCAACCTGCTGGCCAATGGCGGCGGCATCTCGCAGACGGCGGGCACGATCTCGGCCAATGACGTCACCCTGCGCGGCAGCGGCGACATCGTGCAGAGCGGCACGGGACGCATCGATGCCAATGCATCGATCCTGACCGGCGCCAATCTCGACCTGATGGGCAGCAACAGCTTCGGCGCCGCGACGCCCACCGTGGTCCGTGCTGGCGGCACCGTGCGACTGAACGGCGACGCGCTGTACCTGCAGTTCATGAACCCCGCGGGCGACGTCACCCTGAGCGCGGCGGGCGACATCACCGTCAACAATTTCGGCCTCCAGGCCAGCTCGCTCACCGTCAATGCCGGCGGCCAGCTTTCGGCGACGAGCAGCAGCAACCAGGTCGCGACGGTGCACGGCCTGAGCGGCACCAGCATCGATTTCGCCAGCACCGGATTCACGCTCGACGGCAACGTGACGGCCACCAACGGCGCGACGCTCACCGCGACGAGCGGCGGGATCGCCCAGACGGCCGGCACGATCTCGGCGGCCAGCGCGACGCTGAGCGCTGCCGGCGGTTCGGTGGTGCAGAGCGGCAATGCCAAGATCGTGGCGCCGAGCCTGAGCGTGACTGCGGGCGGCGACCTGATCCTCGGCGGCGCGAACGACTTCACTGGCGCCAGCTCCAGCTTCGCCTATGGCGACGGCAGCAATGTCACGCTCCGCAATCTGGGAAGCATCGATTTCGCCGGGATACCGGGCTATGCCATCAATGCGCTCTCGCTGACCTCCGATACCGGCGCGATCAGCCAGGGTGGCCCGATCGCCGCGAACAGCCTCTTCGCGAAGGCGGCGACGGGCATCGCCTTCGGCCATGCCGGCAATGCCATCGGCACCATCGCCGGGCTGACCAACAGCACCAGCGGCGGCATCCTCTTCTCCACCTTCACGAACCTGGACCTGGCGGGCAACATCTCGGCGGCGGGCCAGGAAGTGCTGCTGGTCAGCATCGGCCATGCGATGACGCAGAGCAGCGGCGGGATCGTCGCCGGCACGCTGCGTGCCACCGCGTCCACCGGCCTTTCGCTCACCAGCGCGACCAACAATGTCGCCAACATCGCCGGACTGACCAACGCTGCCTCTGGCGGCATCGCCTATACCGATGCCGACAGCTTCGACATCACCGGCGACATCAACGCGCTGAACGGCCAGTCGCTCTCGCTCACTACGATCGCTGCCAACGCCAATGTCCGGCAGAATGGCGGCCTGATCACTTCGGGCGCGATCAATCTGAGCGGTGGCCAGAGCTTCAGCCTGCGCGGTTCGGGCGGGATCTGGAACAGCATCGCCGGGGTCGGCAACGTCAACACCGCCGCGCAGATCTACACCAGCGGCAATGTCGCGCTGACCGGTACGATCAGCTCGCCCTATTTCGAGCTCTGGAGCCAGGGCGGCAACATCACGCAGAGCGCCGGCCAGATCCTCTACGCTCCGGGCAATTTCCTCGACCTGCGCGCGAGCGGCATCTCGCTGACCAGCGCCACCAACCAGCTGGGCAGCGTAGACGCACTGATCGCCTATAATGGTGGCGGCATCACCGTCGTCTCGGACGGCAATACCCGGTTCGGCGCCGTGGAGGGCGGAACCGCCTCGCTCACCGTCACCAATGGCAGCATCGGCAACCTTGGCGACTATGTGAATGTCGACACGCTGAACGCAGCGGCTTCCGGCACCATCAACCTGGGCGGCCGGATCGGCACGCTGGGCAACGTCACCGCGGGCGGCGACGCATCCTTCCGGTCCAGCTCGAGCCTCAGCGTCAACGGCACGATCAACCTCGGCACCGGGCGCCTGTCGCTCGGCACGGGCGGCACGCTTTCCCAGCTCGGCGGCGCGATCACGGCGGGCGGGCTCGACGTCACCGCCGCCGGTGCGATCACCATGAACGCCAACAACGATGTCGGGACGATCTATGGCCTGGCGACGCAGAATGGCGGCATCTCCTATTCCAGCAACAGCGGCTTCGCGCTGGGCGGCGACATCACGGCCGGCGGCGGCAATGCCGTCTCGCTGAACGCCACCCTGGGCTCGATCAACCAGAATGCCGGCATCATCACCGCGGCCCGGCTGGACGCGAGCGCGGGCAACCAGATCGTGCTGACCCGGGCGAACCAGGTCGGGCAGCTCGGCAGCCTGACTGCGGCCAATGCGGCCAGTTTCACGGTGCGCGACGATCTGACGCTGGTCGGCAGCATCCTGAGCAACGCCGTCACGCTCATTTCCATCGACGGCGCGATCAGCCAGACGAGCGGCGCGATCACCGCCGCCAGCCTCTCGGCTTACGCCAGCACCGGGCTCGACCTGTTCCATGCCAACAACGTGACCGCGCTGGGCGGGCTCGGCACCACCAGCGGCGATCTGCGCTTCCGCAACAGTAGCGATATCGCGCTGACCAATATGACGGTGGGCGGCAACCTCACGCTGGTCTCGGATAGCGGCGCGATCCGCCAGAATGTCGGCACCATCCTGACTGTGGGCGACACGGCCACACTCACCGCGGATGGCGGCATCCGCCTGGACAGCAACGCCAACGCGGTCACCCGTTTCGGCGCGGTCCGCAACCTCGGCTCCAGCGGCGACATCACGCTTGCCAATGCCGGCGACCTGATCCTGACCGACAATGTCGGCGCGTTCGGCCAGCAGCTGGCGCTCTATTCGAACAGCGGCGCGATCCTGCAGCAGGGCGGGACGCTGACCGGCGACAACCTGATCGCGCATGCGGATGGCGCGATCACCCTTGGCGCGGCCAACAATACCAACCCCTTCGGCAGCATCGAGCTCGTATCGACCACCGGCGACATCCGCTTCCGTTCGGTGGACTCGATCAGACTCGGCACCGTCAGCACGCCCGGCCTGCTCTCGCTCACCTCGGACACCGGCGGGATCAACCAGATCGCCGCCATCTCCGCCGGCGCCCTGACCGTCACTTCGCTCGGCGGCGACATCCTGCTCGGCCAGGCCAATGCGATCGGCACGGTGAATGACGTCACCACGAACGGCCGCTTCACGCTGAACGCCAGCGGCAACCTGACGCTCGACGGCGAGATCTCGGCGCCGGGCCTGGTGAGGCTCATCGCCGCCGGAAACCTCACCCAGACCGGCACCGGCGTGATCCGCTCGAGCGAGCTTCAGGCGACGAGCGGCACGGGCGCGACCAACGGCATCAGCCTGCTCAACCGCAACGACGTCGCGTTGGCGACGCTGAACTCGAACGGCAAGGACCTGCGCTTCCGCAACACCGGCGATTTCGCGCTCGGCAACATCAGCGCGGCCGGCCATATCGTCGAGATGATCTCGGACGGCGGCGCCGTCACCCAGCAGGCCGGCACTTCGATCGTCGCCGGCATCTTCTCGGCCACCGGCACCAATGTCGTGCTCGACAATAGCGGCAACCAGATCAGCCGCATCGGCCTGATCTCCACCGGCTCGAATCTCAACCTGCGCAACGGGACGGCGCTGCAGATCGACGCGATCGACGCCGGCAGCCACAACGTCACGATCAACAATGGCGACAATCTCACTGGCGGCAACATCACCGCCGGCACGCTGACGCTGAACCTCGCCGGCGGCTATGTCGACCTGACCACCGCCAACCATGTCGCTTCGCTCGGCGGGTTCAGCGGGGGGCAGCTCTCCTTCACCAATGCCGGCAGCTTCACCATCTCGGGCGCGATCCAGAACGGGATGTACCAGAGCATCCTGACCAGCCAGAGCGGCTCGATCTCGATGGCGGGCGGGGCGGTCAACAGCGGCGGGATCACCGCCCAGGCGGCGACCGGCATCTCGCTCACCGGCAATATGAGCTATGTCTATGGCGCGACCGCCACGACGGGCGACGTCTCGATCCTCTCCACCCTGCTGGATATCCAGGGCGATATCAGCGGCGACACCGTCACGCTCGGCGGCACGGCGAATGGCGGCTATGTCCGCCAGACCTCCGGCTCGATCACCGCGAACAAGCTGATCGCCACCGGCTATGCCTTTGTCGACCTGAACGGCGCGACCAACCACATCGCCTCGCTCGGCGCGCTGAGCAGCCCCAATGGCTATGTCAAGATCGCCAGCCTGGATGCGGTCACGCTGACCGCCGATGTCGATGCGGACGACACCTTCACGCTGAATGCCGGCGGCGCGGTCCGCCAGACGGGCGGCCGGATCAACACCGGCTGGCTCAGGGTGAGCGCGGCGGGCGATATCGATCTGGGCGCGGCCAACCAGATCGACGCCGGCAGCGACGTGATCCTGGCGGGCGACGACGTCACCTTCGTCAACACCGGCACCTTCACGATCGCCGGCATCACCGCGGCGAATGGCGGGGCGATCGACGTCCGTTCGATCAACGGCAATATCTGGCAGTCGGGCGCGATGACCGGCGGCTCGATCACCGCCTCGGCGCATGGCTCGCTCTCGCTCGACAAGGCCAATGCGATCGGCACCGTCGGCGCGCTCAGTGCCGGCACCGAGCTGACCTATAACGGCGCGGCCGCCTATGACCTGACCGGCGCCATCACCGCCGGAACCAGCGTCACGCTGAACGGCGCCGCGGGCATCAACCAGACCGGCGGCACGATCACCGGGCAGACGCTGAGCGTCGACGCGGACAGCGCCGACCTGCAGCAGGCCAATGCGGTCGGCCGGCTCGGCACGGTCACCACCAGTGGCGACTTCCTCTTCCGCAATGTCGGTGACGTCGCGCTGTGGGGCACCGTCCATGCCGGCAGCACGCTCGGCCTCTATTCGGATACCGGCAGCGTCACCAACCCGGGCGGTCTGTTCACCGCCAACATCCTCGACGTCACTGCTGCGGGGAGCGTCGAGCTGCTCGGCGGCAGCTTCAATTATATCGACAGCCTGACCTCGCAGAACGGCGACATCACGCTCACCACCAGCTCCAATATCTTCAATGCCGGCCGGATCGCCGCCGGGAACGGCACGGTGGACCTGACCGTCGGCCGCATCACCGCCAACTCGGTCAAGGCGAACCTGCTCAATATCGACGCCACCGGCGGCGATATCGAGCTGACCGGCGACAACGTCATCGCCCATCTCGGCAATCTCTCCGGCGTCAATATCTCGCTGGCGGTGGGCACGACCGACATCACCGGCTGGCTGAACGGCACCGGCAGCGTCGCCTTTGTCCGCTCGGCGCTGGCGACCGACTTCGCGCTGACCATGGCCAGCGGCGGCGTGATCACCACGCCGATGATCAGCCTGAGCAACACCGGCACCGCCGGCACGGCAACGCTGAACAACATCTCCGGGGCTGGGCCGCTCGAGCTGAACTTCAACTTCAACGGCAATGCGACGGTCTCGGCGACCGGCAGCGCGGTCACCCTGAACAACGCGACCGTGGACGGCAATTTGTTCGTCCGCGGCACCAGCGTCACCGATAGCGGTGCCGGTGCCGATATCAGCGGCACGCTCGGCGCCACCGCCCTTGCGGGCAATATCAGCCTGTTGTTCGGCACCGATCGCGTCGGCCAGTTCGGCAATCTCTCGGCGGGGAGCGGCACCGTCTCGATCAGTGCCGCGAATGTCAGCCTGACCGGCAACGTCATCGCGGCGGGCGCCTTCAGCGTGGCCGCGACCAACGGCTCGGTCACTCAGTCCGCCGGCTCGCTCATCAGCGCCGCGAGCATTACGGGTTCGGCGACCGGCGACATGCTGCTCGGCGGCAGCAACACGATCGGCAGGATCAACGCGCTGAGCGCGGGCGGCGACCTGACCTTCAAGACCAGCGGTGCCCTCGACATCGCCGGCGCGCTCACCGCCGGCACCAGCTCGACCATGACGCTGATCGCGGGCGGGGACATCAACGTCGCCGGCGCCGATCCGATCACCGGCGGCACGTTGAACATATCCACGCCGGGGCATTGGGCGAATTTCTACAATACGCCGATGTCCCCGCGCACCATCCGCTTCAGCGCGCTCGGTGACGTGAGCGCCAGCAATTTCCAGCTGTACAATGACGGCGCGATCGACCTCGCCGGCGATATCGTCGTGACCATGGGGGCGGTGATCGATGCGACCGGCCAGATCACCCAGTCGGCGGGTGCGCTGACGGTCGATCTGCTGGCGCTCTACGGCTATGGCGTCGCGGCCAACCGGCAGAACCAGGTCCAGAGGCTGCAGGGCGCCGCCAATAGCGGCACCGCATTCAGCTTCACCAACGCCCAGGACCTGCGGCTCATCGGCAACCTCGGCTCCGGCGACGTCACGCTGAACATCGACGGAAATCTGACCGCCACTGCCGGCATCTATACCTCTGGCGACATCCTGATCACTGCCAAAGGCGGCTATGTGCGCGGGCTCTGGGGCAACAATGTCACCTTCAATGGCGGTGCGAACGACCTGAGCATCGGCGCCATCACCACCAGCGACGATGTCTCGGTGACCGGCACCGGCAACGTCACGGTCGGCTCGCTCTATCTAAACAACAACAACGACGCCGCGGGCGACGGCTTCAACGCGCTGATCTCGGGCGGCAACGTCACGCTGGGCGGGGCGACTGGCGCGATCGGCAGTGCGAACGTCATCGACTACGGCGTCGGCGCCACGCCGGGCTCGGTCAAGATCCAGGCCACCGGCAACGCGACGCTGGGCGTCGATGCCATGTACAACGCGGCGGTCGCCATCTCCGCAGCCGGCGATGTCGATGCGCGGTCGCTCGGCCGGCTGCTGCTCGGCACCGTAGCGGGCGCAAACGTCACGCTGGTCGCGGATGCCGATGTCCAGGCGAGCTCGATCGCCACGCCGGGCACCTATTCGGTCACCGGCAGCGACATCGGCCTTGGCGCGCTGACCTTCGCGAGCGGCAACCCGCTCGATGTCGTCCCGCTCGATGCCTTCATCACCGACACCCAGGGCAATCTGGCCCTGCCGGCCACGTTCGGCGCAAGGCGGAGCCTCACCATCTCGGCGGTCGGCGACATCACCGGCGGGCAGGTGGATGTCGGCACGGGCACGCTCTCGATCACCGGCACGGGCATCGCGCTCGGCCGGGCGAGCAGCAGCTTCGGCGACGTCGAGCTCAACGCGGGCATCGGCACCGTCGATATCGGCACCGTCTATGTCGCGGGCGATTATAGGCTGAGCGGCGGGTCGCTCCTGAACGGCGCGCTGGCACCGGGCGGCGCCCGGGCGGGCACCTGGACGCTGACGAGCCTGGGCGCCGTCGACATGGGCGGCCGCACGCTGGAATATGGTGGCGACATCTCCTTCCTGGTCTCCGGCCTGCTCGGCAACGGCACGATCCGCTCGCTTTCCGGCTCGGTGACCGGCTCCGCCATCGCGATCCAGGCGAGCGAGCTGCTCGGCGCGACGGGTGTCGACGTGTCCACCACGGCCGGCAACTTCGAGGCCTTCCATATCGATGGCGGCACCGGCGACGCCCGTGTCGCGAGCGCGGGCACCCTGAACCTGACCGGCAGCATCGAAGCCGGCGGCGATGTGCACCTGTCCACCACCGGCAGCGGCGGCATCACCGCCGGCTATGCCAGCGCGGGCGGCAACATCACGCTCTACGCGCGGGGCGGGGACGCGATCCTGCGCCAGGCGAAGCTCACGGGCACGGCCGGCGACCTGATGGTGCAGAGCACCACCGGCGACGCGATATTGGGCGCGAACGATTACTCCGGCATCGGCAACGACATTTATTTCGAGCGCGCTTCGGGTTCCGCCGGTACGGCCAAGGTTCTTGGCGACACCGGCGCCTATGCGAACTTGCACCACTCGGCGATGCTTACCCAGGTAACTGGGGCGGAAGCAGAGGTGAACGTCCGGAACGGCAACCTGACGATCGGCGAACTGAACGCCACCACCGGCAATGCCAGTGCCTATCTGAACGCCGGCGCGCTTACCGTGACCAGGGTCTCGGGCGACACGGTCGACCTCGAGGCCCGGGGCGGCAATCTGACCCTGGGCGGCGGCACCGTATCGGCCAACGATCTCTATCTGACCAGCGATAGCCTGGTCGACACCAGCGCCGTCTCCAACCTGACGGCCGACCGCTATCTCCGGATCAACGGCGGCGAAGTGCGGGCGGCCTCGCTCGGCTCGGGCGGCGACCTGGTCGTGAACAGTTCCGTTGGCGGGATCACCATCGACGAACTGAACGCCGCCCAGGACGCGTCGGTCCTCTCTGCCGGCGATCTCGCGATCAACCAGGTCGCGCTCGCGGGCGGGGGCCAGTTCGCCGCGAATGGCAGCGCCACGGTGCGCAGCCTGACCGCGGTCGACGGCTTCGCGCTCGTCGCCCAGGGCAATGTCACGCTCGGCGCCGATACGGCGGCGGCGATCGACGTCGCGAACTCGGTCGTCACCGGCGGCACCCTTGGCGGTTGCGGCTGCGGCACCGGCGGCGGCACGGTCGTCTCGCTGGGCGGCGACGTCACGATCAACCTGCTCGGGCTGACCGGCGTGTTCGACACGATCCAGTCCGACGGCAACAGCAGCGTCACCATCCGGTCCGGCAATCTGGGGATCAACTTCCTCCAGGGCCATGATGTCACGCTCGACGCCGGCACCGGCACGATCGAGCTGAACCTGGCGCCGGTCGTGGCGCATGACTATACGCTCACCGCCGGCCATTTCGCGGGCAACAGCTTCGCATCGCTCGGCACGCTGGGCGGCTCGCTCAGCATCACCGACACGGCCGGCGACTTCGACTTTGGTTCGACGGACTTCGCAGCCGCAGGTTCGGTCTCGATCCGTGCCGCGCAGGGCCAGCTGCATGTCCGCAACGCCCAGGCGGGCAACGCGATCAGCCTGGCCGCGGGCGGCGACCTGACGCTGGCCGGAGCCGCGCTGACCGGCACTGGCGCCAATGCGTTCTCGCTGAGCGCGGGCGGCAACCTGACGTTCGGCGCCGCCGATGCCGCGTCGATCACCAGCGGCAACGCCTTCTCCAATGCCGGCACGTTGCTGGCGGGCAAGAGCCTGGATGCCGATGGCGATCTCGCGATCAATCTGTACCGGGCCGACGCGCTCGGTGCGGTCGATGGCGGCACGGTGCAGGCCAGGGTGCTCACCGGCAATCTCGCCATGGGCGATATCAACGCGGTCGGGGCGATCGCGATCGCCGGACCGTCGGGCACGCTCACGCTCGGCGACGTGACCACCAGTGCCGGGCACATCAACATCGCCGGCCAGGGCGACGTGACCACCGGCGACATCTCGGGCCGCTTCGTCGTGAACGTCGGCGCGAGCACGGGCAGCCTGCGCTTCGGCAATCTCGCCGGCGGCGACGTTGCGCTCGCGGTCGCGGGCGGGATCACCGGCGCCGGCGTTTCGGCCAGCACGCTCGGCGTGGTGGCGGTGAACGGCGGCGTCGACCTCGACCAGGGCGGCAGCGGTTCGCATGTCGCCAGCCTGGGCATGGTGACCGTCAACAATGGCGGCTTCAAGCTGCGCAACCTGCAGGACCTGGGCCTGGACGGCGTGGTAGAGGTGCACGGCACGCTCGACCTCCAGGTCGCCGGCGCGCTGACCCAGAACAATTACTACATCATCGCCGATCGCCTGCAGGGCGGTGCCACCGGCGCGGCGCTGCTGACGGGCGGCAACAGCATCGCCGAGCTCGGCCAGTTCGCCAGCAACGGGCTGAAGCTCACCAGCAATATCGGCCTGACGATCGACGGCACCGTCCAGGGCAATGGCGGCGCGGTGACCATCGCCTCGCATGGCGGCATGACGATCTCGGCCAATGGCCGGATCCTGTCGTCGGCGGCTGGGGACGCGATCACGCTCGCCTCGGACGGGCTGTTCACCAATGCGCGGGGTGCCGATGCGCTGGCCGCCGCGAACGGCCGCTGGCTGATCTACACCCAGACCGGCGGCAATTTCGGCCATTCCGATCCGAACAACAATTTCGGCGGGCTGGCGGGCACCAGCTATTATGGCGACTTCTATGATTTCAATGCCGGCACCTTCGCCACCGCGCCGAATGCGGGCAACCGCTTCGTCTATGGCTATCGCCCGCTGCTGACGGTCACGCCGGACAGCTTCCACGTGACCTATAACGGCGCCGTCCCGGTCCTCACCGCGACGATCACCGGGCTGGTGAACGGCGACAGCGCGGGCGGGGCCTGGTCGGGGGCAGCCGCGCTCAGCGGGGCGGGCCGCAATGCCGGCACCTATGCGGTCTATGCGGCGCTCGGTACGCTGGCCTCGGAGATGAACTATGCCTTCGCCTTTGGCGCGGGCACGGTCGTGGTCGATCCCCGGGTGATCAGCGCGATCCTCACCGCCGACAACCGCGTCTATGACGGCACCACCAACGCCACCGGCAGCCTGACGCTGACCGGCCTGGTAAGCGGCGACCAGGTGGCGGCGAGCGGCGTCCTGGCCTTCGACAGCAAGAATGCGGGCACTCGCACGGCCACGGCGAGCGGCATCACCCTCTCGGGCACGGACGCGGCCAATTACGTGATCTCCAGCACCAGCACGACCGCGCTGGCGGATATCATCGCCAGAACGATCACCGCCACGCTGACCGCCAATGGCCGCACCTATGACGGCACCACCAGCGCCACCGGCACGCTGGCGCTGAACGGCCTGATCGGCAACGACCAGGTGGCGGCGAACGGCACGCTGGCCTTCGACAGCAAGAACGCCGGCACCCGCACCGTCACGGCGAGCGGCATCACTCTCTCGGGCGCGGATGCGGGCAATTATGTCGTCAGCGGCTCGGCGACCGCGCTGGCGGACATCCTCGCCAAGGCGATCACCGCCACGCTGACCGCCAATGGCCGCACCTATGACGGCACCACCAACGCCACCGGCAGCCTGGCGCTCAACGGCGTGGTCGGCGGTGACCAGGTGAGCGTGAACGGCAGCTACGCCTTCGACAACAAGAATGCGGGCACCGGCCACACCGTCACGGCGAGCGGCATCACCCTTTCGGGCGCGGATGCGGGCAACTACACCGTGGGCTCCACCGCGACCGCGCTGGCGGACATCATCGCCAGGACGATCACCGCCACGCTGACCGCGAACGACCGCACTTATGACGGCACCACCAGCGCCACCGGCACGCTGGGCCTGAACGGCGTGATCGCGGGCGACGCGGTGTCGGTGAACAGCACGGGCATGGCCTTCGACAGCAAGAACGCCGGCACCCGGACGGTCACGGCGAGCGGCATCAGCCTCTCGGGCACGGACGCGGGCAATTATGTCGTCGCCGCGACGGCGACCGACCTGGCGGACATCCTGGCCAAGGCGATCACCGCGACGCTGACCGCCAATGGCCGCGTCTATGACGGCACCACCGCCGCCACCGGCACGCTGGGCCTGAGCGGCGTCGTCCTGGGCGATCAGGTCGGGGTGACTGCCAGCGGCATCGCCTTCGACAGCAAGAATGCCGGCAACCGCACCGCCACCGCGAGCGGCCTTGCGCTGAACGGCGCCGATGCGGCGAACTACACGATCAGCGGCACCGCCACCGGCACCGCGACGATCGCCCAGCGCGCGATCACCGCCACGGCGACGGCGGACAGCCGCGCCTATGACGGCACCACCGGCACCACCGGCCGGATCGCGCTCGCCGGCGTGATCTCGGGCGACACGGTGACGGGCACCGCCACCTATCGCTTCGCCGATGCCAATGCCGGCACCGGCCGTGCGGTGCAGGTGAGCGGGCTGGCGCTGACGGGCGCGGATGCGGGGAACTATGCCGTCAGCCTGTCCGGTGCGCCGGTGATCGCCGACATCACGCGCCGCGCGGTGAGCGTGACCGCGCAGGATGCGACCAAGCTGTTCGGCCAGCCCGATCCGGTGTTCGGCTATACCGTCTCCGCCGGCTCGCTGGTGAACGGCGACGGCTTCACCGGCGCGCTGGCCCGTATCGCCGGCGAGCAGGTGGGCAGCTATGCGATCGGGCAGGGGACGCTCGCGCTGTCGGCCAATTATCTGCTCACCGTGATCCCGGGCACGCTCGTGATCAGCTTCACCCAATCGGGCGCCGATGCCAGCGACGCCCTCAGAATGCTGCGACTCGGTGTCGGCGGCGGCTTCTCGCTCAACCAGAACCCTTCCCGGAATCTCGAGGGCGATGGCGAGCGTGAGGGCGCGGGCGACGGCGACAAGTAGCAAGAGAGTCCGCGCGGCCCGGCCGCGCGGGCTCTCGGCCCTTTTCGGGGGGCGGGCGCCGCGCGAGCCGCGGCGCCCAACGAAAACCGGCCCGGCGCATGCGGGCGCCGATTAACTTGGATCAATCCCTCGGTCGCCGATCGGCGTCCAGGCGCAGCGTCAGATCGGCCCAGCCATGGCCGTGGCGCAGCATGTGCCGGGTCAGCCGCTCATAATGCTGGACGAAGCGCCGGACCTCGGCATCTGACATCGGCCCGCGTGCGGCGCGTTCCTGCTCGATCCGCCAATCGGCCACCACTTCGAAGCCGGGCGCCTCGAGGAAGACGAGCTGGTCGATCCGGGCCCAGAGCGCCTGATAGGGGCCGGCCAGCTGCGCGTTCACCCAGCGCCGCCAGCGGCCGTCCGCATCGTGCATGCGCTCCAGATCGTTGATCGGCGCGGCGAGTTCCGCTGCGACCTGCGGCCGCGCGCCCAGGCACCAGCCCTCCAGGATCAGCATCTCGGCCGGCCCGGCCACGGGTTCGGGGCTGCCGGGCTCGTCGCGTGCCTTGTCGAAACGGGGGAGCAGGGTGGGGCCGTGCGCCAGCGCTTCGATCGCCGCCAGCCCGGCGGCGACGTCATGGGTGCCCGGCACGCCGCGCGTGCGCAGCAGCGGGTGCACGGTCTCGGCGAGCCGTTGCCGGGCGGCCCCGTCGAGATAAAGGTCGTCGAGCGACAACACCGGGCAGCCGAAACGGGCGGCAAGGGCGCGCGCGACCGTCGACTTGCCGCTGCCCTGCGCCCCGGCGATGCCGAGCACGAAGGGGCTCCGCGCGCCGGGTCGGAGCCGTGCGGCGATGATCTCGGCCGCGGCGGAGGGAGGCTGCGCGATGTCCATCGATCTGCTTCTTAGCTTGCGCACTGCCAGCGCTGTCAAATATGGCTTGCACAGGCCGGGGCTGCCTCCCGGCGGGGAAAGTGATGTCCAGCCGTCCCACGATCAAGGAAGTATCGAAGATCGCCGGCGTGTCGTTCAAGACCGTCAGCCGCGTGCTCAACAACGAGAAGCATGTCAGCGAAGAGACGCGCCGCCGTGTCGAGGAAGTCGTCGCGCGGCTCAACTTCCGCCCGAGCCATGCCGCGCGCACGCTTGCCGGGCGCAAGTCGTTCCAGGTTGGCCTGCTCTACGACAATCCCAGTCCCTATTACATCTATCACGTGCAGACCGGGGCGCAGCAGCGCTGCACCGAGCTGGGCTATCGCCTGCTGCTCCAGCCGATCGACAGCCAATCGCCCGATCTCGTCTCCAACGTGCTCGCGCTGATCGACGAGACGCATCTCGACGGCCTGATCCTCTCGCCGCCAGTGACCGAGGTCGCGGCATTGCTTGACGAGCTCGACCGGCGCGGGCTGCCCTATGTCCGGATCGCGCCGGGTGCGCGCAAGGATGCCGGCATGTCGGCATCGATGGACGATATCGCCGCCGCGCGCGAACTGGTCGGGCATCTGATCGGACTCGGGCATCGCCGCATCGCGATGATCCGCGGCCTCGACAGCCATGCCTCCTCGGCGGATCGCCTCGCCGGCTACAAGGCCGAGCTCGCGGCGCATGGGATCGCCTTCGATCCGTCGCTCGTCGTCGCCGCGGAGAATGACTTCGCCTCGGGTGCCGCGGCCGCGCGCGAGCTGCTGGCGCGCAGGGAGCGGCCCACGGCGATCTTCGCCGGCAATGACGACATGGCGGCCGGCGCGCTCGCCGTCGCGCATGAGAGCGATATCGACGTGCCGGGCCAGCTCTCGATCGCGGGGTTCGACGATTCGGATCTGGCGCGGGCGGTGTGGCCGCCGCTCACCACCATTCGCCAGCCGGTGCAGGAGCTCGCTTCCGCCGCGGCCGAGCTGATCCTGGGCGGCAATGCGCCCCAGCCGCGGGTCACGCTCGACCATCAGCTGGTGGTGCGGGCGAGCACGGGGCCAGCCGCGCGGTAACCAAGGGCTGTCCCGCCGCCGGACAGTGGTTAACCATAGGTAGTGCTGGCGGCAAAGGTTAAGAAGTCGTTAACTGCTGGCCATGCAACGCCAGCTCGTCATCGAGGGCTACGCGCCCCGCCGCCACCCGTTCCGCCGCCATGTCCGCCGCGCCGTGGCGCAGCAGCGCAAGCTGCGGGACGACAGCGACGTGAAGCTCTTCGCGCTGAGCTTCACTGCCTTCTTCGTCTGCTTCTTCACGTTCATTGCCTGACGGCGGCGGCACGGCCCGGTGCCGCCCGGGTTCAGCGTCGGCTGAGCTGCTTCAAGGCAGCACGTCGGGCGCGTGCGGCGCATCCTCGGCCTTGTAGAGCCGGTTCGCGCACCAGGCCGAGGCCAGGCAGAGCGCCACCACCACCAGAATGCATTCGGCCACGCCCATGCCGGGGATCTTGCTCACCCCGAAGATCCCGACCGATCCGAACACCATGAAACCCGAATTGACGATGTTGTTCGCCGCCACGGTGCGCGCGGTCTGCGATTTCTCGACGGTGGTGGTCAGGAAGGCGTAGAGCGGCACCACGAACATGCCGCCGGTGATCGCGATCGCGATCAGCAAGCCGAGCACCGCCCAGCCCAGCGGCATCATCACGAACTCCGCGGTCTTGATCAGCGGCCCGTCATGCACCGGCCAGAAGCGCGCGACGACATAGAAGCCGATCACGAACACCATCATCGTCAGTACCGAGCGGACGGCATATTTCGCCGAGACATGCCCCTTGAGCAGCCGGTTGATGATCACCGATCCGATCGCGATGCCCACCGAGAAGATGCCGAGAAACACGCTCGCCACGTCCTTCTGGGCGTGGAACACGTTCTTGACGAGCGGGGGGAAGAGCACGCCGAGCACGGCCGCGATCGTCCAGAACACGCTGATCGCGATGATCGCCAGGTAGAGGCGGCGGATGTGCATGGTGGCCGAGATCAGCCGCCACGAGGCGCGGAAGATGTTGAAGTCGATCTTGAGCTTGGTCATCGGCGGCGCGGCCGGGATGCGCAGCGAGGCGAACCAGCCGACCGCCGCGACGCCGATCACCGCAAAGGCGGCGGCCTTCGCGCTGATCACGCCGCCGGCGATCGTGCCGCACAGGATCGCGATATAGGTGCCGGCCTCGACCATGCCGGTGCCGCCCAGCACTTCGTCTTCTTCCAGGTGCTGGGGCAGGATCGCGTATTTGATCGGGCCGAAAAAGGCCGAGTGGATCCCCATGCCGAGCAGCGCGACGAGCATCAGCTCGAGATGCTTGAGGAAGATGCCCGCGGCGCCGACCAGCATGATGCCGACCTCGGCGGCCTTGATGATCCGCATGATCTTCGCCTTGTCGTACGTATCGGCGAGCTGGCCGGCGAGCGCGGAGAAGAGGAAATAGGGCAGGATGAAAATGCCGGTCGCGATCGCGCTGAACCGGGTCTCATCCTCCACCGAGTTGAAGATCTGGTAGGTCGCGAAGAAGATCATCGCGTTCTTGAACAGATTGTCGTTGAACGCGCCGAGGAACTGGGTGACGAACAGCGGCAGGAATCGGCGCTCCCGCATCAAACCGAGCGCACCGTGCATAAGCTGACCTTCACCTCTGAACGCGGGTTTTCCCGCCGATTGACGCGTGGGCATAGCCGAGCGGCATGCATGGCGGCAATCGGTTAATGGCCATCGCCGTCATCGGCGTTCGCAGGCGCGCTCGTCGAGTGTCAGGGCCAGGCCCCGTGCCGCCCCGTGGACCGTGTCGCCCACGCGGCAGCTGAGGCGCGCGATCAGGACTCGCTTCGACCCAAAGGCGCCTTCCGGCGTGCGGGCGGTGATCATGACCTCGTTGGGGTTCTATTTGGGGTTCGCATCCGGCGCGATGCTGACCACCACGGCCAATGCCTCCCGCTTCGGTTGCGGGGAGCAGGCGGTGAGCAGGATCGCCGCGAGCAGGGCGTAGCGCCTCATCCCCCGCACGACTCCCGCACGATCAGGTCCGTCGGCAGCCGCTCGGCGCTGGGATCGGGGGAGGGATCGAGGATGCGCGAGACGAGCTGGCGGCCGGCCTCGAACGTGTCTTGCCGGATGGTGCTGAGCGCGGGGGTGGAAAGCCGCGCGAGCAGCATGTCGTCATAGCCGACCACCGATACGTCGCTCGGCACCGATACGCCCGCCCGGCGCAGGGCGCGGATCGCGCCCAGCGCGATGAGGTCCGACGAGGCGACGATCCCGTCGAAATGGAGGTGACGCCGCAACAGCCGGCTGATCGCCGCATCGGCCGATTCCAGCTCGAAATCCACCGGCACCACCAACTTGGGGTCCATTTCCAGCCCGGCTTCCTTGAGCGCCTCGTTGTAGCCGCGCTTGCGCTGCATCGATTCCGGATCGGTGCCGCCTAAAAACAGGATCGCCTTGCGACCCAGCCGGGCGAGGTGCGCGGTGGCGCGGCGGCCGCCAAGCTGATTATCCGAGCCGATCGAGCAGTAGAGCTGCCCTGCCATCTGCGCGCCCCACACCACGAAATTGGCGTTGGATTCGGTCAGCTGGTTGAACGCGTCGTGGAGCATGGACTGGCCGAGGAAGATCACGCCGCTCGCCCGGCTGGTGGTGGTGGTGGCGACGAGGTCCTCATAGTTCGCCGGCGTGGTGTGGCTCACCGTGAAGTCGCAATCGCGCGCGCGCGCCGCCTCGCCGATGCTGGCGAGCAGCTCGAGGAAGAAGGGGTGCGAGAGCGGCAGCGGCCGGCCGCGCATGAAGGGCGTGACGATCACGATCGTCCCCTCGGCCCCCACCGGCGCCGCCGGCATATAGGGCCGGAAGGGATAATCATGGTCGCGCGCCAGCGCCCAGATCTTCTGCTTCGTCCGCGCGCTGATCAGCGGATGATCGTTGAGCGCCCGCGAGACGGTCGAGATCGATACGCCGGCCAGCTGCGCGAGGTCCTGCAGCGTCGTATTGTTGTTGCTACTGCTGCCCATTGTGCCCAAGCTTGAGGAAAGCCGAATACGGCCAGTTTAAAACGGTGAGGGGGGAGCATTGCAAGCTGGCGACGCGAGCGATGCGCCGCGCGTGACGCGGCTCAGCCTGCTGCAGATCTGGAACATGTGCTTCGGTCTGCTGGGCATCCAGATCGTCTGGGGCCTGCAGAACGTCAATACCAGCCGCATCTTCCAGACGCTGGGCGCCGAGCTCGACGATCTCGCCATCCTGTGGATCGCCGGCCCCGCGACGGGGCTGCTCGTCCAGCCGATCATCGGCCATCTGAGCGACCGCACCCGGGGCCCGCTCGGCCGGCGGCGGCCCTATATCCTGGCGGGGGCGCTGTGCACGGCGCTCGCCCTGTTCCTGATGCCCAATGCCGCCAGCCTCTGGGTCGCCAGCCTGATGCTGTGGGTGCTCACCGCCTCGATCAACATCGCGATGGAGCCGTTCCGGGCGCTGGTGGCGGATCGGGTGCCCGAGAGCCAGCGCACCGCCGGCTTCGCGATGCAGGTGTTCTTCATTGGCATTGGCGCGGTGTTCGCATCGGCCTTGCCCTGGATGCTCGTCCATTGGGCGGGGCTGAGCGGCCGGCCCGAGCCGGGCATGCTCCCGCAATCGGTGCGCACGGCCTTCTATATCGGAGGATTCTGCCTGCTGGCGGCAGTGGGCTGGACGATCGCCACCACCCGCGAATGCCCCGCGCCGGCGCGGCTGCCCGAAGCGGCGATGCCGCCGCACGCCCTGTCGCCCGAACGCGCCGCCTCGCTGGTCCGCCATGGCATGGCATGGATGCTCGCGGGCCTCGGCATCGCCGGCACCGCCGCGCTCGCCGGCTGGAAGCGCGAGATCTATGTCGTCGCCGGCATCTGCTTCCTGTTCGGGCTGCTTCAGGCAGTGGTGGTCCGCCTGCGCCGGCTCGGTCGCAGCTCGATCGGCATGCTCGAGATCGTCGAGGACATCCGCTCGATGCCGCTGCTCCTCAAGCGGCTCGCCATCGTCCAGTTCTTCACCTGGTACGGGCTGTTCGCGATGTGGATCTATACTGTGCCCGCGCTGGCGCTGCGCCATTATGGCACCGCGGATCCCGCTTCGCCGGGCTACAATGCCGCCGCCGACTGGGTGGGGGTGCTCTTCGCCGGCTATAACGGCGTCGCGGCGCTGGGCGCGCTGCTGCTGCCCGGTATCGGCGAGCGGCTCGGCCGCCGCGCCACGCATGCCTTGTGCCTGGTGTTCGGCGCGGCGGGGCTGCTCGGCTTCCTGCTCGTCGCGGATCCGGTGGCGCTCTGGCTGCCGACGATCGGCGTGGGGCTCGCCTGGGCGGCGATCCTGTCCATGCCCTATGCCATGCTCGCCGGCAGCGTCCCGCCGGGCAAGGCCGGCGTGTACATGGGCATCCACAACATGTTCCTGGTGATCCCGCAGCTCGTCGCCTCGACGATGCTCGGGCCGCTGGTCGGCCGCATCTTCCACGGCCAGGCCGAATATGCGCTGGTCCTCGCCGCCGCCGCGCTGCTGATCGCGGCGGGCTTCGCGCTCGCGCTTCCTTCCGGCGCCGATACCGGCGCCCGGCCATAGCGCCGGCAGGGCCGCGCGCGAGATTGCGCTGCTTTGCATTGCATCGTCAGGTTGTGCAAAACTTGCATTGATTGCAAGGCAAAATTGCACTGTGCGACTCATGTGCAGGCGAGGAATTTGGATCTATTTTGGCGATATAATCATATAAGACGTTATTTTATAATGATATATCACAAGTTTGCTGTTCGATAATTTCCCTCTTGCGGTTATGCTCAATTTACGCAAAGTTACGCAAAGAGCTTCCCGGCAGGGCCGTCGGCGTTTCCATGCCTTCGGATCGGGCGGCTCGGGGTGGATGGCGGCGCCGTAGAGCGCCGCCGGCACGTATGGAGGGTGTCTTGGGGGAAGCGCGGCATAGCCGGCTTGCGATCACGCGCAGCAGCGCCGGGCGTTGCCGCGCGCGCATTTCGCGCGATCGCATTTCCACGCACCGACAAGGGAATTGACGCGGCGCCGCGGGGCGGGGGCTCCGGGGCGTCGTGCGTGCAACAGCTCCGCAAAGGAGCGACGGAGGGAGGAAAGATGAAGCAGACCACCATCTTGCGGGGCAGCGCCTCGCTCGCCGCCATGGCCCTGATGGGGCTTGCCGGCATCGCCCAGGCGCAAACCGCCCAGGCACCGGCCAGCGCGCCCGAAACGGCCAGGGAAGACGATAATTCGCCCGCGATCGTCGTCGTCGGCGTCCGCAAGGCGCTCGAGACCGCGCAGACGATCAAGCGCGATTCCGACACGGTGGTCGATTCGATCACCGCGACCGACATCGGCGCCTTCCCGGACACTTCGGTGTCGGGCGCGCTCCAGCGCGTGCCGGGCATCACCACGTCGCGCCTGCAATCGACCGACGACTCCACGCACCCCTCGGGCGAGCCCACCGGCGTGCTGATTCGCGGCCTCACCTTCGTCCGCACCGAGTTCAACGGGCGCGACAGCTTCTCGGCCGACAGCTATCGCGGCCTCAACTTCAACGACGTGTCGCCCGAGCTTATGTCTGGCGTCGACGCCTATAAGAACCAGACGGCGGAGATGATCGAGGGCGGGCTGGCCGGCACGGTCAACCTGCGTACCCGCCTGCCGTTCGACCAGAAGGGCCTCGTCGTCGCCGGCAATGCCAAGGCAACCTATGGCAGCCGCTCCAAGGAGTGGACCGGCGAATTCTCGGGCCTGATCTCGAACACCTGGGACACTGCGATCGGCCGCTTCGGCCTGCTCGCCGATTTCGCCCGCAGCCATGTCATCACGCGCACGGAAAGCGTGATCATGGACAAGATCGACACCTTCTGCACCACCGGCTCGACCAATGCTTCGGGCGGCGGCATCGTCAATTCGGATGGATCGGTCGCCTGCGCCTCGAACCCGTTCGGCGGCTCGGGCTGGGCCTATATCCCGGACGGCATCCGCTATTCGCAGGTCGATTATGATCGTGTCCGCCGCGGCATCTCGGCGGCGGCGCAATATGAGAACAATGCCGGCAACTTCCGGATGACCGCGCAATATAACGACAGCGAATATCACAATGCCTGGCTCGAGCGGGCCAGCCATGTGATCTTCCAGGGCGACGCCTATGGCAAGCCGTCCTTCTATCCGCGCACCAGCTCGTTCCTCGGCGCCGCGCCGGGCACCTCGGCCTTCGTCTTCGGCGCGGACGGCATGCTCCGCTCGGGCACGCTCACCCAGGCGCATGGCAGCTGGGCGGGCAGCTGGAGCAGCACCCAGGACGCGATCAACACCGGTTCGGCCGTGCCGGGCCTGCCCTTCGTCAACAATTGCGCGGCGCCCTCGGTCTGCACGACGCTGCAGGACGGCCTCTATTTCCAGAACGAGGCGCGCAACTTCGATCACCGCGAGCGGACCCAGGACCTGTCGGGCAACATCAGCTGGGACCCCACCGAGAAGCTGCACATCAATCTCGACGTGCAGCACATCTGGGCGAACACGACCAATGACGACATCCTCGTCGCGGTCGGCTCGATGGCCAACATGCAGTACAGCACGAACAGCGACGGCACCCCGCAGGTGAAGCTGCTGCCCGGTTCGAACGTCAACTACGCCACTGGCGGCCTCTCCAACCCGCACAATTACTGGATGCCGTTCATCCAGGCGCACATGGAGCATAATGACGCCAAGGAAACCGCGTTCCGCGGCGACGTCGCCTATGATTTCGACGAGGGCAGCTGGCTCGACTCGCTGAAGGTCGGCGTGCGCTATGCCGATCGCAGCCAGACCGTCCGCTATTCCACCTTCAACTGGAGCCCGGTCGCCGCTTCGTGGAACTGCAACGGCCCGGGTTTCAACATCGACAACACTACCGGCGGTGCCTATCCGAGCTGCAACGCGGGTCACCCGGCCTTCAAGGGCTATGGCGCGGGCATGTGGGAGTCGGTCACCCTTGGCGACGGCTTCTACAATGGCAGCGTCTACGACAATCCGGCGCTGGTCTATATGAACCGGGCCACGCTGATGGATCGGACCCGGCTGGTGCAGGGCGTCAGCGGCGCGACCACCAATTCGCCGATGAGCTGGCAGCCGATCTGCGACCGCGCCGATGCCACGATCGAGGGCTGCTATCTCCCGTCCGAAGTGATGCACGTCAAGGAGAAGACCAAGGCCGCCTATGCGATGCTCCGCTTCGGCGGGGACGGCATGAACATCGGCGGGCTCAACGTGCGCGGCAATATCGGCCTGCGCTTCGTCCGCACCGAGATCGCCTCGGACGGCAGCGTCGGCTATCCGCTCACCACCACCTTCAACAATTATGTCCCTTGCGGCGGCCCGCTGCCGACGGGCTGGGTGGTGAACCCGATGTGCTTCGTCACGCCGGCGGTGGCGGCCTTCGCCAGCGGTGGCGGCAGCCCCAACAGCTACACGGCGAGCTATGACAACTGGCTGCCGAGCTTCAACCTCCGCCTCGGCCTGGACGACAAGACGTTCGTGCGCTTCGGCTATTCGCGGGGCATGTCGCGCCCGGACTTCGGCCTGTTGCGCAACTTCGTCTCGATCCTGGGGCCGGACCTCAACGGCAGGCCGGACTCGCCTTATCTGGTGAAGAATGGGGCGGGCACGGTGACCGGCTACAACTTCGTGTTCCGCGCGGAATCGGGCTTCCCGGCGCTGAAGCCGATCACGGCCGACCAGTTCGACCTCACCTTCGAGCATTATTTCGGCCGCAGCAGCTCGTTCACGATCGACGGCTTCTACAAGAAGCTGAACGGCACGATCGCCTATGGCGAGTTCCTGCGCAGCTTCACCAACAACGGCTCTACCCAGACGGTGCTGATGCGCGGGCCGCGCAACGGCGCCGGCGGCGGCGAGCTGAAGGGCTTCGAAGTCGCGTTCCAGACCTTCTTCGACTTCCTGCCCGGCGTGCTGAGCGGCTTCGGCACCCAGCTCAACTATACCTTTGTCGACCAGTCGGGCATCAGCAACTCCAACCTAGTGACGCAAGGCGCGCTCGACTCGGGCGGGACCGGCGGCTTCGGCGCGGGCCTCGACGTCTCCGGCGGACGCGGCGTGGTGATCGACTCGCACCAGCTGGCGGGCATCTCCAAGCACACGTTCAATGCCGTGGCGCTGTACGAAAAGGGCCCGGTGGCGATGCGCCTCGCCTATAACTGGCGCTCGCGCTTCCTCACCAACAATCTCGACTGCTGCATCGGCCTGCCGGTGTTCCAGAAGGCGGCGGGCTTCCTCGACGGGTCGCTGCGCGTCTCGCTGGCCAAATGGGTCGAATTGTCGATCGAAGGATCGAACCTGCTCGGCACCACCACGGTGTTCCAGCAGCAGATCTTCGGCGACTCGAGCGCTACGCCCAACGCCAAGCCGGTGTTCCGCGACGCGAACTGGAGCCGCGTCGACCGGCGCTTCCAGTTCGGCGCCCGGTTCAAATTCTAACTCCCCTCGGCGCCGCCGGTACCCTTCATTCCCGGCGGCGCCAGTTTTTCCATTTCACGAGCGGGTGTCATGCAACCCAGGTCGAACCCATCCCCGGCGCCGCTGCGCGTCGTCATCGTCGGCGGCGGGACCGCGGGCTGGATGTGCGCGGCCGGCCTTACGCGCCTGCTGCCGCAGACCAATTATGCGCTGACGCTGATCGAGTCCGACGAGATCGGCACGGTTGGTGTGGGCGAAGCCACGCTGCCGCATATCCGCGAGTTCAACGCGATGCTCGGGCTCGACGAGGCCGAGTTCATGCGCGCCACCCAGGGCAGCTTCAAGCTCGGCATCGAGTTCGTCGGCTGGGACAGGCCCGGCGGCCGCTATGTCCATCCCTTTGGCAGCTTCGGCGAGCGTTGGGGCGGCATCGACTTCCAGCACCATTGGCTGCGCGCCCGGGCCGCCGGCCATGATGTCGGCGACTGGTTCGACCATAGCTTCGCCGTGGCGATGTGCCGCGAAGGCGTGTTCGACCTTCCCAACGAGGACCCGCGCTCGATCCGCTCCACCTTCTCCTATGCCTATCATTTCGATGCCGGCCTCTATGCCGAATATCTGCGCGGCTGGGCGACCCGGCGCGGCGTGCGGCGGATCGAGGGCAGGATCGTCGACGTCGCCCGCCATGCCGAAAGCGGCTTGGTGGAGAGCGTCGCGCTCCAGTCCGGCGCGCGGATCGAAGGCGACCTGTTCATCGACTGCTCGGGCTTCCGCTCGCTGCTGCTCGGCCAGGCCATGGGCGTCGCCTGGCACGACTGGAGCGCATGGCTCCCCTGCGACCGCGCCATGGCCGTGCCCTGCGCCAGCGTGGCGGGCATCACGCCTTTCACCCGTTCCACCGCCCAGGCCGGCGGCTGGACCTGGCGCATCCCGCTGCAGCACCGCATCGGCAACGGCTATGTCTTCTCGAGCAGCTTCTGTTCGGAGGAGCAGGCGCGCGCGACGGTCCTGGGCGCGATCGACGGCGCGCCGCTCGCCGATCCCCGGCTGCTCCGCTTCCAGGCCGGCCGCCGGGCGCGGGGCTGGGAAGGGAATGTCGTCGCGATCGGATTGTCGTCGGGCTTTCTCGAGCCGCTGGAATCGACCAGCATCTTCCTGATCCAGGCCGCGGTCACCGACCTTGCCAATCTGATGCCCGCGCCCGGCGGCGGCCCGCCCGATCCGCGCCTGGCGGCCGAGTTCAACCGGCTGTTCGCGATCCATTACGATCGCACCCGCGATTTCCTGGTGCTGCACTACACGGCCAATGCGCGCCATGGGGAACCGCTCTGGGATCATGTGCGCAACATGGCGCTGCCGGACAGCCTGGCGCACAAGATCGCGCTGTTCCGCTCGAGCGGCCGCGCGCCGGACTACAAGCTCGGCCTGTTCTCGCGCGACAGCTGGTTGGCGGTGCTGATGGGGCAGGGGATACTGCCCCAGGCCCATGACCGGCTGGCCGATCGCGCGCCGCTCGACGAAGTGGCCGAGCGCCTGGCGGATCTGCGGGAGCGCATCGCCACCAATGCCGCCGCCCTGCCGGCGCATGCCGAGTTCATCCATGGCTATTGCTCCGCCGCGCGCGGTTCCGCGGACGACAAGGCGGTGGTGGCATGAGCCGGCCGTTCACCGTGATCGTCATGGGCCGCGACGCTCCGCTCTGGCTCGCCGCCGCCGCGCTGGCGCGCGGGCTCGGCGCTTCGGGCGTGCGGGTGGAGGCAGTGGAGCTGCCCAGCGCGCTCGCGCCGGCGGATGCCCATGCGACCTTCCCGGCACTGGAGGCGCTGCACAACCAGCTTCGCATCGACGAGGCCATGCTGCTCCGGGTGACGGGCGGCAGCCTCACGCTCGGCCGGAACTTCACGGATATTGCCGGTACCTGGCCCGGCTTCCTCCATGCCTATGGCTCGGCGGGCACCCAGATCGGCGGGCGGGACTTCTTCGCTTATTGGGTGAAGGCGCGGGCCCATGGCCTGGGCGTGCCCCTGGACGATTTCTCGCTCACCGCCGCCGCCGCGCGCCAGGGCCGGCTGATGCTGCCCGACGAAGAGAGCGAGATCTACGGCCGCTGCGACTATGGCTATCACCTGCCGGCCATTCCCTATGCCCGGATGCTGCGCGACGTGGCGGATCGCCACGGCGTGGTCGTCCATCCGGCCGTCTCGGTCACGGCGGTGTCGGGGGAGGGGGCAGTTGCGGCGCTCGACCTGGACGGGGGGCGCCGGCTGACGGCCGATCTCCTGGTCGATGCCGGCGGGGCGCTGCCGCAGGGCGACAATTTCCTGAGCTGGCGGGACTATTTTCCCGTGGATCGCGTGCTCGCCGCTGTGGCGCGGCCCTTCGCGAGCATCCCGGTCTATGCCGAGTGCCGTGCCGGTCCCGCCGGATGGACGGCGCTGCACCCCGGCCGGCCGGCGACTTTCGTCACCCATGGCTGGTCGAGCACCCATGGCGACGATGCCGAGGCATTCGCGGCTGCCGCTGCGGCATCGGGCCTGCCCCTCGCGGATGCGGTGGTTCGGCCGGTGGTTCCGGGCCGCCCGATCCTGCCCTGGCGCGGCAATGTCGTCACGCTCGGCGCCAGCTTCGATCCGGTGCACGGCGTCGACCTGCTCGGCTTTCAGGCCGGGTTGGTGCAACTGCTCGCCAACTTCCCTGCCCGTACCGGCTTCGCCGCCGAGCGCGACGAATATAATCGCGTGGCCACCGCGGCGCTGGACCGCATCCGCGATTTCCAGTCCGCGCATTATGCGCTTGCCCGATATGCCGGCCCCTTTTGGGATGCCGCGCGCGGCGGCACGGTCTCGCCCGATCTTGCCCACGCCGTGGCGCTGTTTCGGGCCCGGGCCGAGCTCGCGCCGTTCGAGGAGGAGAATCTGCCGCCCGACAGCTGGCGGGCGCTCTTCCTCGGCCATGGCGTGCAGCCCGAAAGCTGGCCGCCCGCGATCGACCAGGTGCCGCCCGAGGAAATGAAGGCCCAGTTCCGCCGCATGCTCGGCTTCGTGCGCGAGCAGGTGCTGCGCCAGCCGACCCAGGAGGAATATCTCGCCGGGCTTGCCCATGGCTGAGCCGCTCCGCCGTGCCGCCGCCGCCGAGCCGGGTCTGATCGATGGTCTGCCGCGCGTCTCGGCCCGCGCCGCGCCGCCGGCTGCCGGGCTGGCCGACCTGATCGCCGCTGGCGTGCCCATCGTCCTGAAAGGCCTGTTCGCGCATTGGCCGGCGCTGGCCGCCGGGCAGGCGGGGCAACTGCCCGCCTATCTCAAGGGGCTGGATCGCGGCGCGCCGGTGCCGGTGATGGAGGCGCCGGCGCGCACCCTGGGCAAGTTCGGCTATGGCATCGACCTGCGCGAGTTCAACTTCACGCGCCGCAGCGCCCGGCTGAGCGATGCGCTCGACCGGATCCTGCGCCTCGCCGGCGAAGAGAATGCGCCCCATGTCGCGGTCCAGATGCTGCCGCTGGCGGTGCAGATGCCCGATTTCGTCGCGCAGAATCCGATGCCGCTGCTCCCGGTGGACGTCGCGCCGCGCCTGTGGGTCGGTGGCCCGGTCCACACCCGGACGCACAATGATCGCGACCACAACCTCGCCTGCGTGCTGGCGGGGCGGCGGCGCTTCCTGCTCTTCCCGCCGGACCAGGTGGCGAACCTCTATGTCGGCCCGCTCGACAATCCGCCGCCGCTCTCGCTGGTCGATCCCGAGGCACCCGATCTCGCCCGCTTCCCGCGCTTCGCCGATGCGCTGGCCACGGCGCGGGTTGCGTTTCTCGATCCCGGCGATGCGCTCTTCCTGCCGCGCTACTGGTGGCACCACGTCACCTCGCTGAGCCCGTTCAACGCGATGGTGAACTATTGGTGGGGCGACGATGCCATGGGCGTCGAGCAGCCGCACGACGTCTTTCTCGCCGCGCTGCTGGCCTATCGCCGGCTGCCGCCCGCCGAGCGCGGTTATTGGCGGGCGATGTTCGAAACCCATGTCTTCGCCGAGGACGGTGCCGTGCATATCCCGCCCTCCCAGCGCGGGCCGCTCGGCGAGATGCGCGCGAGCGAACGCGCCGCGCTCCGCCAGCGCCTGCGCGCCGCATTCCTCAAGTCATGATCTCCCCACAGGAAAGAAACCGGATGACCTCTCGCACCCTCGTCACGCTCCTCGCGCTCGCGCTGCCCGGCACTGCCTTTGCCGGGAGCCGCGAATGCGCCCAGTCGCCGGGCAAGGTGCTCGAAGTCTGTGTCTCGGTCGAAGATGGGGCGGCGCGCTACGAAGTCAGGCGCGGTGACCAGCTTGTAATCGCGCCTTCGAATCTCGGCCTCAGCTTCGCCGGCGAGCCCCAGGCGCGCTATACGGCGATCACCGATGCCCGCCGCGCCGCTTCGGACACCAGCTGGGAGCAGCCCTGGGGCGAGCAGCGCCTGATCCGTGACCATCATAGCGAGCTCGCCGTGACGATCGCGGGCGACACCGCGCTGAACCGGGCGATGCAGGTCACCTTCCGCATCTTCGACGACGGGATCGGCTTTCGCTATGCCTATGCCGGCATCGCCGATGGCCAGCAGGTGAGCGTCATGGCGGATCGCACCCAGTTCAGGACGAAGGGCGCGTATCAGGCCTGGTGGTATCAGGGCCTGGGCCAGGAGCGTGACGAATATCTCTATACCCAGACCGACGCGCGCCGGATCACGCTGGCCGAGACGCCGCTGACACTGAAGGGCGACAACGGGCTCTATCTGTCGTTCCACGAAGCCGCGCTGGTCGATTTCCCGAGCATGCTGCTCCAGGGCGATGGCGCGGGCGGGCTCACCGCCTGGCTGATGCCCTGGCCGGACGGCGTCGGCGCGAAGAAGACCGGGCCCTTCACCACGCCCTGGCGCACCCTGTTGATCGGCACCACGCCGGGCGCGCTGGCGGACAGCCGCATCGAGCTGAACCTCAACGAGCCGAGCAAGCTCCCGGACATCGGCAAATGGTTCAAGCCCGGCAAATATGTCGGCGTCTGGTGGGAGATGCACCTCAACCGCACCACCTGGGGCAGCGGGCCGACCCACGGCGCCAACAACGACAATGTGAAGCGCTACATCGATTTCGCCGCGAAATACGGGTTCGACGGCGTGCTGGTCGAAGGCTGGAACCAGGGCTGGGACGGCGAATGGATCGATAACGGCGAAAAGTTCAGCTTCACCAAATCCTATCCCGATTTCGACCTGCCGATGCTGTCGGCCTATGCGAAGTCGAAGGGCGTCCATCTGATCGGCCATCACGAGACCGCCGGCGCGGTGGTGAACTATGAGGACCAGCTCGACGACGCGCTCGATCTCTACGCCAGGGTCGGGGTGCCGGCGGTGAAGACCGGCTATGTCCGCCATTCGGGCGACATCCTCGATCGCGAAGGCGGCAAGGAGTGGTTCGCCGGCCAGTTCATGGTCCGGCACCACCTCAAGGTGATCGAGGCTGCGGCGAAGCGCCACATCGTCATGGACACGCACGAGCCGGTCAAGGACACGGGCCTGCGCCGCACCTGGCCGAACTGGGTGAGCCGCGAAGGCGCGCGCGGCCAGGAATTCAACGCCTGGGGCCGCCCGACCAACCCGCCCGAGCATCTGACGATCCTGCCCTTCACTCGCATGCTCGGCGGGCCGATGGACTTCACCCCGGGCATCTTCGATCTCGAACATGGCAAGACGCTGCTGACCGAGCGCAACCAGTCGACGCTCGCGGCGCAGCTGGCCGAATATGTCGTGCTCTATTCGCCGATCCACATGGCGGCGGACCTGCCCGAGAATTACGAGAAGCATCGCGACGCCTTCCAGTTCATCCTCGACGTGCCGACCGACTGGGAGACGACGCGGACGCTGGCGTCGGAGATCGGCGACTATGTCGTGGTCGCCCGCCAGCCGCGCGGCGGCGGCGACTGGTATCTCGGCGCGATCACCGACGAGATGGCGCGCAAGCTGCCTGTGAAGCTCGATTTCCTCGCGCCGGGGCGGAAATACGAGGCGCAGATCTATCGTGACGCCTCCGATGCCGATTATGTGAAGAACCCGGTCGCCTATGCGATCGAGAAGCGAGTGGTGAGCAGCGCCGACACGCTCGATCTCGATCTTGCGCCGGGGGGCGGGCAGGCGATCCGCTTCAAGCTGCTGAAATAGCGTCTCACCGGCCGGCCCAATATCCTCCCGTCGTTCCCGCACAACCGGGGATCCAGAGAAAGGCAGGGCATCTCTCTGTTACCCTGGATCCCCGCCTGCGCGGGGATGACGGAAGGGTAAGTGGGGTGGTACAGCATGCCCGATGCTGACGCTGCCCAATATCCTGACGCTCTCGCGCATCCTCGCGGTTCCGCTCCTCGCAGCGTTCCTCTGGTGGCCGGAATGGCGGCTTGGCTATGGCATCGCCTTCGCGCTCTACTGCCTGATGGGCATCACCGACTATTTCGACGGCTATCTCGCCCGGGCGCAGGGGACGGTCTCCAAGCTCGGCGTGTTCCTCGATCCGATCGCCGACAAGATCATGGTCGCCGCGGTGCTGTTGATCCTCGCCGGGCGCGGCGTGATCACCGATCTCCACCTGATCCCCGCGCTGGTGATCCTGGTGCGCGAGATCGCCGTGTCGGGCCTGCGCGAGTTCCTGGGCGGCATCCAGGTCTCGCTGCCCGTCTCGCGTCTCGCCAAGTGGAAGACCACGCTCCAGCTCGTCGCGCTGGGCGGACTGATCCTTGCCGGGGCGCTGCCCTTCGCCTGGCTGTGGGACACCGCGCTCGCCGCCTTCTGGCTCGCCGCCGCGCTCACGCTGATCACCGGCTGGGACTATCTCCGTGTCGGCCTGCGGCACATGGACAGCTGATGGACCTGCTCTACTTCGCCTGGGTCCGCGAGGCGGTGGGCGTGGGGCATGAATCCGTCGATCCGCCCGAGACGGTCCGCACCGTCACCGATCTCGTCGCCTGGCTGGCCGCCCGCAGCCCCGGCCATGCCGCCGCCCTTGCCGATCCCGCGCGGCTCCGCGCCGCGATCGACCAGCGCTTCGTTCCCCTCGACGCGCCGCTCGGCGATGCGCGGGAAGTCGCGCTCTTCCCGCCGGTGACGGGCGGATGATCCGCGTCTCGATCGATCCCGCGCCGATCGAGCTGGCGCTGGAGCTGGCTGCGCTCGAGGAACGCGGCGCGGGCGGCGTGGCGAGCTTCACCGGCGTGGTCCGCGGCGATGGCGGCGTGACGGCGCTGGAGCTGGAGCATTATCCCGGCATGACCGAGGACGCGCTGTGCACCCTGGCCGAGGCGGCGATGGAGCGCTGGAACCTGCTCGGCGTGACCATCCTCCACCGTGTCGGCCGCATGGAAGTGGGCGAGCGCATCGTCTTCATCGGCACCGCCGCCGCGCATCGCCGCGAGGCGCTGGAAGCCTGCGCGTTCCTGATCGACCGGCTCAAGACCGATGCGCCCTTCTGGAAGCGCGAATGGCAGGGGGACGCGGCGCGCTGGGTGGAGGCGCGGGAAAGCGACGCGGCGGCGGCGGCGCACTGGCGATAGATATACAGGATATTACAGCTTATCTTTACGCTATGACCAAGCCGATGAACCTGAACGTGCGCGTCAGCGGCAGGCTGAGCGAGTTCGTTGCCGCCAATGTCGGCGAGGATGGCAGCTACGAGAATGTCAGCGAATATGTTCGGGATCTGATCCGCCGCGATCTGGATCGGGCCGAGCGCGAGAAGCTCGAAGCCCTCAAGGCGGAGCTGCAGCGGGCGTTCGCCCAGCCGGATAGCAGCTACAAGCCCTTCGATCGCGAGGAAGTTCTCGCGCGCGCCCGTCGCCGCTGGCAGGGATGAACCCCTATACGGTCTCCGATGAGGCCAATGCGCGTATCGACGAGATATTGGACTATACGCATGCGCGATGGGGCGAACGACAAGCTGGCATCTATCTGGACGGACTGATCGCGCGTTTCGAGGCAATTGCCGCGCGTGGTCTCCCATGGCGGCCAATCCCCGCATGGCTTGGCGTCGAAGGCTATTACTGCCGTTACGAACGGCATTTCATCTATTGGAGAGCGATGGGGGCGGCACGGTTGGCATTGTAACCGTCCTCCACGAGCGCATGGAACAGGCGGACACGGTCCGGGCGGCATTCTCGCCCTAAGGCCGCGCCTCGGCCAGCACGTCCGCCAGCAACCGGAAGTCGCGCTCGCGGGGCGATGCCTTGCGCCACACCAGCGCGATCCGCCGCGACGCATTCTCCGCCTCGAGCGGCCGCGCCGTGACCTGGGTATGGTCTAGGATGCCGGAATCCACCGCCATCTCGGGCAGCATCGTCACGCCCAGCCCATTGTCGACCATCTGCACCATCGTGTGGAGCGAGGTGCCGAGCATCGTCGCCTCGGCGCGCAGCTCCGGGCGGTTGCAGGCGGCCAGCGCATGTTCCTTCAGGCAGTGGCCGTCCTCGAGCATCAGCAGCCGCGTCTCGTCGATCTCGGCCGGGTGGATCGAGGCGCTGGGATCCATCTCGCCTTCCGGAAAGGCAACGAACAGCCGGTCGTCGAACAGCGACGCCGTTTCCACGTCCCCGCACGCATAGGGCAAGGCGAGCAGCACGCAGTCGGTCCGGCCATGGTGCAGCCCTTCACAGGCCTGGCCGCTGGTCTCCTCGCGCAGATAGAGCTTCAGATCCGGATAGTCGCGGCGCAGCTTGGGCAGGATGCGCGGCAGCAGGAAGGGAGCGATGGTGGGGATCACGCTCATCCGCATCTCGCCGGAGAGCGGCCGTCCCGCGGCGCGGGCCAGGTCGCCCAGCTCGTCCGCCTCGCGCAGCACCCGCCGCGCCTTCTCGACGATGCGCTCGCCCAGGGGCGTGAAGCGCACCACGCGCCGCGTCCGCTCGACCAGCACCACGCCGATCAGCGTCTCCAGCTCGCGGATGCCGGCGGAGAGTGTCGACTGGGTGACGTAGCAGCTCTCCGCCGCGCGGCCGAAATGGCCATGATCCTTGAGCGCAACGAGATACTGGAGCTGCTTGAGCGTCGGGAGATAGGTGGTCTGCGCCATTGATCGCCTGTATCGATGATTTCTGGCTTATATAGTGATTTCCTCTCAATCGTCATCCCCGCGCAAGCGGGGGCCGGAGCCAAGGGCGCAGTAGCTGCAAACCCTGGATCCCCGCCTGCGCGGGGATGACGGAAAGAGGTCAGGCCGCCTCGCTCAGCTCGTCCGGCAGGCGGATCATGTAGTCGAATGCCGAGAGCGCCGCCGTCGAGCCCGCGCCCATCGCGATCACGATCTGCTTGTAGGGCACGGTGGTGCAGTCGCCCGCCGCGAAGATGCCCGGCTGCGAAGTCTCGCCGCGCGCATCGATCTCGATCTCGCCGCGGTTGGACAGCGCGATCGCGTCCTTCAGCCACTCGGTATTCGGCACCAGGCCGATCTGCACGAAGATGCCCTCGAGCTCGATCTGGTGCTCGGTGCCGTGGCTGCGATCCTTGTAGGTCAGGCTGGTGAGTTTCTCGCCATCGCCTTCCACCGCCGTGGTCAGCGCCGAGGTGATCACCTTCACGTTCGGCAGGCTGCCGAGCTTGCGCTGCAGCACCGCGTCGGCCCGCAGCTGGCTGTCATATTCGATCAGCGTCACATGCGCGACCAGCCCGGCCAGGTCGATCGCCGCCTCGACGCCCGAATTGCCGCCGCCGATCACCGCCACGCGCTTGCCCTTGAACAACGGGCCGTCGCAGTGCGGGCAATAAGTCACGCCCTTGTTGCGATATTCCTCCTCGCCGGGCACGCCCATCGTCCGCCAGCGCGCGCCGGTGGAGAGGATCACGGTGCGGGCATGCAGGCTCGCGCCGCTTTCCAGCACCACTTCGTGCAGCCCGCCTTCCTGGCGCGCCGGCACCAGCTTCGCGGCGCGCTGGTGGTTCATGATATCGACGTCATAGTCCTTGACGTGCTGCTCCAGATGCGCGGCGAGCTTCGGCCCCTCGGTATGCGGTACCGAGATGAAATTCTCGATCGACATGGTGTCGAGCACCTGGCCGCCGAAACGCTCGGCGGCGATGCCGGTGCGAATGCCCTTGCGCGCGGCATAGATCGCCGCCGCCGCGCCGGCGGGGCCGCCGCCGACCACCAGCACCTCGAACGGCTCCTTCGCCGCGATCTTCGCCGCGGTGCGCCTGGCGGCGCCCGTGTCGATCTTCGCGACGATCTGCTCCAGCTCCATCCGGCCGCTGGCAAAGGGCTCGCCGTTCAGGAACACGCTGGGCACCGCCATCACCTTGCGCGCCTCCACCTCGGCCGGGAACAGCCCGCCGTCGATCGAGACATGGGTGATGCGCGGGTTGAGCACCGCCATCAGGTTGAGTGCCTGCACCACGTCCGGGCAGTTCTGGCAGGAGAGCGAGAAATAGGTCTCGAAGGCGAAGTCGCCGTCCAGGTTCCGCACCTGCTCGATCAGCTCCTGCGCCGCCTTGCTCGGATGGCCGCCGACCTGGAGCAATGCGAGCACCAGCGACGTGAATTCATGCCCCATCGGGATGCCGGCAAAGGCCACCGCGACATCGGTGCCGGTGCGGCGGATCTGGAAGCTGGGCTTGCGCGCATCGTCGCCGGTGCGGACCACCGTCACCTTGTCCGAAAGCGCGGCGATCTCGCCCAGCAGCTCCGCCAGCTCGCGCGACTTGGCATCGTCGCCCAGCGAGGCGACCAGCTCGATGGGTTCACGGATATTCGCGAGATAGCCCTTGAGCTGCTGGGTCAGGTTGGCGTCGAGCATGGCGGAAACTCCACAGAATTCGGATACAAAACGGCCCGGGACGAGGGATGGTGTTCGTCCCGGGCCGCATGGTGGCGCCCGCAAGGGGGCTGGCAGGCGCCTGGGGGATCAGATCTTGCCGACCAGGTCGAGCGACGGCGCCAGCGTCTCGGCGCCCTCTTCCCACTTGGCGGGGCAGACTTCGCCCGGATGCGCGGCGATGTACTGCGCGGCCTTGATCTTGCGGAGCAGCTCGGTCGCGTTGCGGCCGACGCCCTCGCTGGTGACCTCGACCAGCTGGATCACGCCTTCCGGATCGACGACGAAGGTGCCGCGATCGGCCAGGCCCTGGCCCTCACGAAGCACGTCGAAATTGGTCGACAGGACGTGGTTCTGGTCGCCCAGCATGTAATAGTTGATCTTGCCGATCGCGGGCGAGGTGTCGTGCCAGGCCTTGTGGCTGAAATGGGTGTCGGTCGACACCGAATACACCTCGACGCCCATCTTCTGGAGCTGCGGATAGATGTCCGCCAGGTCCTCGAGCTCGGTCGGGCACACGAAGGTGAAGTCCGCCGGGTAGAAGAAGAACACCGCCCACTTGCCCTTCGTGTCCGCGTCCGTGACGGTCACGAACTTGCCTTCCTTATAGGCCTGGGCGGTGAACGGCTTGATGGTGCTGCCGATGAGAGCCATTGCTTGGTATTCCTCCAGAACGGGGGGTTGTTGTTGCAACAGCGAGATAGAGCTGCTGCGGCGCAATGTGAAATTGGAAAGCCCGTTCGCGATGATCGCTTTAATCGATCAATTGCGACCTAATGATTGATTGAGTAATTTATCTGCAATGCCGTGCAGCTATGGCCGCCACACCTGGTTCTTCACACGGGGCGGCAACGCGGCTTACAGGGGCAAGCCTGCTGCGCTGCAAGATATGAAGGCCAGTCCTTGCGCGGCGTGCCGGAAGCCGAGCCGCGACGGCCCTGCCCGAAATCAGATCGACCGGGCGATCATCGAGATCACCGTGATCAGGATCATGCATCCCAGGATAAGGTCGAGCGGGCGGCGCGCGCCGAGCCAGTCGACGATCCTGGTCCAGCGCCGCTGCCACGGGCCCTCATAGGCGCCCAGGCGCCGGATGCGTGCGCGGCGGCGCGCTTTGCTACGGTCCAACATGGCCGAGATATGGGCTGGCCGGGCATTAAGCTTCGATAGGGAAAGCGCGCTTGGGCATAAGGATCACGTAAAGTCCGGCGCGCGCCGTTCAGCGGGTGAGCGCGACGTACACCGAATAGGCGCTGGTGACGGTCAGCAGCGTGCCCACCAGCGTCATCAGCGCGCGGGTGGGGACGCGTTTCGCCAAGAGCCCGCCGAACGGCGCCGCAATCAGTCCGCCGATCAATATGCCCACGGTATGCAGCGAGAACGCGGCCCAGCCCAGCGTGGCGATGAACGCGGCCGAGACGGTGGCGGTGAGGAAGAACTCCACTGTGTTCACCGTGCCGATCGTGGTGCGCGGGCTGGCGCCCTGGACGAGCAGGTTGCTCGTCACCACCGGGCCCCAGCCGCCGCCGCCGGCCGCGTCGAGGAAGCCGCCGGCCAGGCCCAGCGGCTCGATGATCTTGGGCTCGCGCGGCTCCACCTTGCCGCGCCAGGCGCGGTAGAGCAGGTAGACGCCGATCGAGGCGAGATAGGTCATGACGAAGGGGCGGGCGATCGACGCGTCGATGTTGCTCAGCACATAGGCGCCCAGCACGCCGCCGATCACGCCGGGGATCAGCAGCCGGCCGAACAGCTTCCAGTTCACGTTCTTGTGCCAGATATGGCTAGCGCCCGAAGCGGCGGTGGTGAAGGTCTCGACGGTGTGCACCATCGCCGATGCCTGGGCGGGCGGGACGCCCATCACGCTCACCAGCAGCGTGGAGTTGATCACTCCGAACGCCATCCCCAGCGCGCCGTCCACCATCTGGGCGGCGAAGCCCACGGCAATGAACGGCAGCAGGGCGGAAAGGTCGATTCCAAAGATCATTCGCACCTTGAAGTTTGGGCCGGGACGGAATGGATGACGGCCGCGACGCGTTCCAACAAGATACATAGTGTTTAGCGCGGCAAAGCCTGGGATGGGCCGTTCTGGAAATCGGAGGGATCATGCACTAAATGGACGCGGCAAAGGGGAACCGGCCATGTTCCAGCGTCTTAAGGCGTATCTAGATTCCATCCGCGCCCGCGATCCCGCGCCGCGCAGCCATGCCGAGATCCTGCTCTATCCGGGCGTGTGGGCGCTCGCCTATCACCGGATCGCGCACGCGCTGTTCCGCAACCGCCTGTTCTTCCTCGCCCGCGTCGTCAACCACTGGTCGCGCTTCGTCACCGCGATCGACATCCATCCCGGCGCGAAGATCGGCCGCAACTTCTTCATCGACCATGGCTTCGTCGTGATCGGCGAGACGGCGGAGATCGGCGACGACGTGACCATCTACCAGTGCGTCACCCTGGGCGGCACCAGCCCGGACAATGGCGTGGGCGGCAAGCGCCACCCGACCATCCGCAACGGCGCGATCCTGGGCTCCGGCGCCCAGGTGCTGGGGCCGATCATCGTGGGGGAACGCGCCCGCATCGGCGCCAATGCCGTGGTCACCCGCGACGTGCCCGAGGGCGCCGTGATGGTCGGCATTCCGGCCAAGCCCACGCTGGTCGAGGCGCAGAAGTGGCAGAAGGATTTCGTGCCCTATGGCACGCCCTGCAGCGAGCTGTTCGATCCGCAGACCCAGAAGCTCGAGATCATGCGCTGCGAGCTGGAGGCGATGCGCAAGCGGCTCGATGCCGTGCTGGCCGAGCGCCGCGAGCAAGGGGAGCAGCGCGACAGCGCCTAGATGGGTACCGTAACCCCGCTCCCTATCGGACGTCCCGGCCAGGTCGGCTTCGAGCGCCCGGAACTCACGCGCATTCTCGATCTCTACGGCCGCATGGTCGCCGCCGGGCATTGGCGCGACTATGCGATGAACTTCGATACCGATGCCGCGATCTTCGCCGCTTTCCGCCGCGCCGCCGAGCGCCCGGAATACCGGATCGAGAAGCGCCCCGCGCTGCGCAACCGCCAGGGCATGTGGGCGCTGGTCAACGAGAGCGGCATGATCCTGAAACGCGGGCACGAACTGGGCCCGGTGCTCGCCCCGGTCGAGCGGCGGCTGATGAAGCTGGTCGGGGAGTGAGGGGCTGGAGGCCGGGGGCCAATATTCTCCATCGTCCTCCCGCATTCTCCTCCGTTATCCCCACTTCTCCTCCGTCATCCCCGCCTGCGCGGGGATGACGGAGGTAGCTTCGAGGGCTTGTTTGGGCTCTCACCCGGTACTGGGTCGGGGTGACGGATAAGGATGTCGCAGACGCCCACTTGCGGGATGGCCGGGCCCTCCGCGCCGCGCTATGCCGGCGAGCCAATCGAAAGGGGATTGTCGTGACGAATGGCGTGAAGCTCGAAGGCCAATGCCTGTGCGGTGCGGTGCAGGTGCGGGTCGCGCCGTCCGAGCCGCATATCGGTGCCTGCCATTGCGGGATGTGCCGGCGCTGGGGCGGCGGCCCCGCCTTGTCGCTCAGGCTGGTGCCCGACCCCGAGATCGAGGGCGCCGAGCACATCGTGCGCTATCCGTCCTCCGATTGGGCGGAGCGCGGCTTCTGCCGGACGTGCGGCACGCATCTCTTCTATTTCTACAAGCCGCAATCGGGCTATTCCTTCCAGGCCGGCCTGTTCGACGACCTGCAAGGCCATGACCTGGCCGAGGAGATCTTCATCGACGAGAAGCCGGACTATTACGACTTTGCCGGCGAGCGCGAGCGGATGACCGGAGCCGAGGTGATGGCGAAGGCCGGGGTCAGCGGCACCTGACGTCGCGCGCTTTCGGCGATCGCCCGGATCAGCGCTCCCAGGCCGCCGGGATCGGACTCATGCCTCCGGTCTCGCGGATCACCACCAGAGTCTCGAAGGTCCGCACGCGCTCGTCGGCCGAGAACAGCCGGCGGACCAGGTCGTCATAGCTTTCCATGTCGCGCGCGATGACCCGCACCGCGAAGTCATGGTCGCCGGTGACGTTCCAGGCCTCCATCACTTCGGGCTCGGCGCGGAAGATCTCGAACATCTCCGCCACCGTGTTGGCATTCTCGCGCTCCAGCGTCACCAGCACGATCATCGACAGCGGCCAGCCCAGCGTCCTGGGCCGCACCACGGCGATCTCGCGCTCGATCACGCCGGTCTCGCGCAGCCGGCGGATGCGGCGATAGCAGGCGGGGGCGGAAAGGCCGACCTTCTCCGCCAGTATCGCCACCGGCTGCTGCACATCGACCTGAAGCAGTTCGAGCAGCTTCAGGTCGAACGAATCGAGCGATTCAATCTTCGTCATCGCGGCAGCATAGGTCGATAAAGTTTATCGCATAACCGCAAAAATAAACCGCTCTTATCGACGGAAACCCCTATCTCTCGGGGCGTTCCTTCCACATCCAGTTCGAGTACCGCCCGATGAGCAGCGTCGCCGCCCTGCGGCCTATTTCCTCGCGCCTCGATGCATTCGGCATCGGCGCACTGTTTCTGTCGATGTTCTCGGTGACCATCGGCGCGACCTTCGCCAAGCAACTCTTCCCGCTGGTCGGCGCGGAAGGGGCCACCGCGCTGCGCCTGGTCGTCGCCGCCGTGATCCTCTCGGCGATCTTCCGGCCGTGGCGATTGCGGCTCGATGCCGGCTGGCGCTCGCTGCTGGGCTACGGCCTGGTGCTCGGGGTGATGAACCTCAGCTTCTACAAGGCCCTGGCCTATATTCCGCTCGGCATCGCCATCGCGATCGAGTTCACCGGCCCGCTTGCGGTCGCGGTGCTTACTTCGCGCCGGCGGATCGACTTTCTGTGGATCGGGATCGCGGTATTTGGCCTGTTGCTGCTCCTGCCGGTCTGGAAGGGCGCGGCGCATCTCGACTGGCGCGGCGTCGTGCTCGCGCTGATCGCCGGCGCCTGCTGGGCGGGCTATATCCTCACCGGCCGCCATGCCGGCCAGGCGCACGGCCCCGCCGCCGCGGCCGGAGGCATGCTGATCGCGGCGCTCCTGGCTCTCCCCATCGGCGTGGCGCATGCCGGCGCGGCGCTGCTGCGGCCCGAGGCGCTGATGCTCGGCCTGCTCGTCGGCATCGTCTCCAGCGCCATCCCCTATGCGCTCGAGATGATCGCGCTGCCGCGGCTGCCGGCCAACAGTTTCGGCACCCTGCTCAGCGCCGAGCCCGCGGTGGGCGCGCTGATGGGGTTGCTGCTGCTGGGCGAAGTGCTCACCGGCACCCAGTGGCTCGCGGTCTTTCTGATCGTCGTCTCCTCGATCGGCACCGCGATCAGCGCCCGGCCCGGCGCGGCGATCGAGCAGCCCTAGACGGGAAAAACCCTCCCGCGCCGGGCGCGCGGGAGGGGCAGGGTTTGGAAAGCCGGGCTGGGGACCTTGCTCTCCGCGTGAAGGCCTATGTCAGGATCAGGCCGTCACGATCTGGGTGGGCGGCAGCCGCTCCTCGAGCCCGCCGAGCAGGCCGACGACCCGGCGGCGCACCGGCTGCCAGAAGGCCGAGAGCAGCAGCAGCGCCGATCCGATCACCAGCGCGGTGAGCGCCGCCGCCAGCTCGACCGCGCCGGTCGCCTGGAACAGCGCATACATTGCCCAGAGGACATAGATGAGGCTGGAGACGAGCAGCGCGCGGCGGTCGACCGCCAGCGCCACGAAGGCGAAGACCAGATAGAGCGCGATCACGATCGCCGCGGTCGGCCCGGTCACCTCGCCATCGAACACGCCGAGCATGTGGAACACCGGGTGCGCGATCAGCGGTGCGGCGGCGAGGTGCAGCCAGAAGGCCACGTCCGAGCGGCGGGTGCGGCGCTCCAGGTCGCTCATGTCCCAGCGCATCGCGAAGAAGAACATCGCCACGCCCGCGACGAGCAGCATCTCGTTCACCCAGTCCTTGGCCTGAGGCGCGAAGGCGAGCACCAGCGAGACGCCGACACCGACCAGCGCCAGCGCGCCGGCCGCCACGGTGATCGGCACCATGAAGCGCTTCCAGTGGATCCAGGTGGCGGCAGCGGTGAGCAGGCCCACCACCGCGGCGACGCCGCCGGCCAGCTGCTGCTTCTGCGGGTCGCTGGCGAGGTGCATCTGCTCCTCGATCCAGGGGATATTGGCGGCGAAGATGCCCGAGAGGCCCGCCGCGACGCCGCCGGTGAAGCCGAGCAGCAGCAGGATCGAGGGGAGCGCCATGCGGCGGCGCGCGGTGAAATATTCGGCGAGCATCCAGCTCGTCGCGGCGACGGCGAAGCCCCCGCCGATCATGTTGCCGCCGACGACGCGCTCCTCCGGCCCCGTGCCGATCAGCATCACTCCGAAATAGGCGCCGATACGCGCCGCGGCGACCAGGATCAGCGCGGCGGCGATCGCCACGAAGATGTCGTTGAAGCCGGTGAGCAGCTTGAAATGCTCTTCGTCCACCGCGGGCGCCGATCGGCGCTCGGCGACATAGTTGCGCAGCGCATTGGCGGCGGCGGGGGAAAGCGCCCCCGCTTCCACGGCACTGGCCAGATCGCTTTCGCTGTACATGGCAGTTTCCTCCTGTGGGGAGGTTCTACCATATGTGTATTAGTGATGCAACACGGTGAGTCAGTTATCAGTCGAGCATCATCTGGTCGGTCACTTCGATCTCGCGGCCAGGCACTTTGCTGACCACCACAATGTGATGCTTGCCGTCGATGTCGAGCTTCCGCGTCACGTCGAGCGTGCCCGCGCGCAGCCGGAAGCGATGCGATCCCGCGGCAACGACCCGGTGGAGCGTGGCGGTAAGGCCGGTGGATGGGCTGTCCGCGGGAAATTTCCCATCGAAGACCAGCCTGTCGTCGATCCAGAATTGGAAGGGCGTGGCACCGTGCAGGTCGAGGAACAGGATCGAAGCCGGCATTGCCTCGCCCGCGCGCATGTCCCGTGCGGGTGCGGCATTCGGCGCGACCGCCAGGAGCGCCCCGGCGAGCGCGGCCCGCATGCTCATTTCTGCAGCTTCCCCAGGATCAGCATGGTCTGCTCCGCGCCCGAGCCCGGCACGATCTCACCGGTCCGGTCGGTGATCTGCGCCCATTGCGCCTGCACCGCCTCGGGCGTCAGCGCCTCGAGCCTGGCGCCCTGGGTCAGCGTCACATAGGCGGCCTGGACCACGCCGCCGCCCGCGCCGACGATCTGGTTGGTCGGCGCGTCCTCGGAGACGAGGAACAGCGCGGCGGGGGCGACATTCTCGGGAGCGAAGGCCTTGAAGGCTTCCTCGGGGAACAGGTCCTCGGTCATCCGCGTCCCCGCCACCGGCGCGATCGTGTTGACCTTGATCCCGTATTTGGCGCCTTCGAGGTAGAGCGTCTTGGTCAGCCCGGCCAGGCCGAGCTTGGCCGCGCCATAATTCGCCTGGCCGAAGTTCCCGAACAGGCCGGTGGAGGAGGCCGTCATCAGGATGCGGCCGTAATTCTGGTCGCGCATCGTCTGCCACACTGCCTTGGTGCAATTGGCCGAGCCGATCAGATGGACGTCGACCACGAAGCGGAAATCGGCGGGCTCCATGTTGACGAAGCTCTTGTCGCGCAGCACGCCGGCATTGTTGATCAGGATGTCGATCCGGCCCCATCTGGCCTTAGCCGCCTCGACCATCGCGACCATATGATCGTAATCGGTCACGCTGCCGCCGTTCGACATCGCCTCGCCGCCCAGCGCCTCGATTTCCTCGACTACCTTGAGCGCCGCATCCGAATGGCCGGTGCCGTCACGGGCGCCGCCCAGGTCGTTGATCACCAGCTTCGCCCCGCGCTTCGCCAGTTCGAGCGCATAGGCGCGGCCCAGGCCGCCCCCCGCGCCGGTGACGATGGCGACGCGGTCCTTGAAGTCGATGGTCATTGGTCTCTCCCGATGCTGGAGCGACCTTAGCCACAACCGTCACGCCGCAACAATAACCGTCATCTCGCAACAGCATCCGTCATCCCGGCTTGCGCCGGAATGACGGCAATGGGCGGCCGGGGTGATGGAAAGGGGCGGCCGCAAGGGCCGCACCACCTCTCTTACCGCGACTGGCGGCAATGATCCTTGATGGTCTTGGAGCAGCGCGGATAGCTCTTTGGATCCGAAGGCATCGGCGCGGCGGCCTCGGGCGGCGGTGGCGCCGGAGCCGCTGCCGGAGGGGCCGGCGGCGCGGGCGGGGTGGGAGCCGTCGCCGCGTCCGGAGCCGCGGGCGCATCCGGGGC
>NZ_JAPDIR010000001.1 GCF_029870595.1 Sphingomonas sp. CBMAI 2297 | reverse complement strand
CCTCCCGCCGCCTGCCCTGGCCGATCCTCGCCGTGGCGGGTTTCGCGCTGTTCCTGCTCGCGCTGATCTGGTTCGGGCACGAACTGGTCGAGGGCGACGGTGCCGCGATGGACCGCGCGATCATGCTGGCGATGCGCGACGGCGCGCATCCGATCGGCCCGGCCTGGCTCCCCTCGGCCGTGCGCGACGTCACCGCGCTGGGCAGCACCACGGTGCTGAGCTTCCTCGTGCTGGTCGCCGCGATCTTCCTGTGGCTCGCCGGCCGGCTGCGCACCGCGCTGCTCCTCGTCGGCGCGACGACGCTCGGCTCGCTCACCGTGGAGATGATCAAGGCGCTGGTCAGCCGTTCGCGGCCCGACCTGGTCGGGCGCCTGATGGAGGAAACTTCCAAGAGCTTCCCCAGCGGCCATGCCGCGCTGAGCGCGATCGTCTATCTCACGCTCGCCACCCTGCTCTTCCCGGTATTGCCCGATCGCCGCATCCGCGCCTTCGTGCTCGTCGTCGCGCTGGTGCTCACTTTCTCGGTGGGCGTCAGCCGCGTCTATCTGGGCGTGCACTGGCCGAGCGACGTCGCCGCCGGCTGGGCGTTCGGCGGCGTCTGGGCGATGCTGTGGTGGCGGATCGAGCTGGCACTGCTCGCCCGCGCCGGGCCCGGCGGCGCCTAGGCCCCGCGCTCGGCCAGCTTGCGCTCCCAGGCCAGCGCATCCTTGACGATGCCTTCGAGATCGTCGTGCCGCGGCCGCCACGGCAGCGCCGCCAGGATCGCGCCATTGTCCGCGACCAGCGCATCGGGATCACCCGCGCGGCGCCCCTCCAGCCGGCGCTCGATCGTCAGGTTCGTCACCCGGTCGACCGCGTCGAGGACCTGCAGCACCGAGAAGCCGCGGCCATAGCCGGCATTCAGGACATGGCTCTCGCCCGGCCGCACGATCAGCAGGTCGAGCGCGTCGACATGCGCGGCGGCCAGGTCGCTGACATGGATATAGTCGCGCACGCCGGTGCCGTCGGGCGTGTCGAAATCGGTGCCGAAGACCGAGACATGGCCGCGCTTGCCCGTCGCCGCCTCGACCGCGACCTTGATCAGGTGGGTCGCCCCCGCGGTCGACTGGCCGGAGCGGCCCCGCGGATCGGCGCCCGCGACGTTGAAATAGCGCAGCGCCGCATAGTTGATCGGATGCGCGGCGGCGACGTCCTTCAGCATGATCTCGGTCATCAGCTTGGACATGCCATACGGGTTGATCGGCTGCTTCGGGCTGTCCTCGCGCACCGGCACGACTTCGGGGATGCCATAGGTCGCGGCGGTGGAGGAGAAGATGAAGTGCCTCACGCCCTCCGCCACTGCGCTTTCGATCAGCGCGCGGCTGGCCGCGGTGTTGTTGCGATAATATTTGAGCGGGTCGGTCACGCTCTCGGGCACCACCACCGATCCGGCGAAGTGCATGATCGCGGTCACGCCGTGCGCGCGGATCGCGGCGCGAACCGCCGCGTCATCCTCGATGCCCGCCACCACCAGCGCCGCGCGCGGATCGACCGCCCAGTCGAAGCCGGTGACGAGATTGTCGACCACCACGACCTTCCAGCCCGCATCGAGCAGCGCCAGCACCGCATGGCTGCCGATATAGCCTGCCCCGCCCGTGACCAGCACCGTGCCTTCGCGCATGTCCAACTCCGCATTGCTCTTGGCGCGCTCAATCCTATCTTTGCGCCGATAGCAAGGAGTTCGCGATGACCATCGAGACCGCAACATTGGCCGGAGGCTGTTTCTGGTGCACCGAGGCCGTGTTCAACGACGTGATCGGCGTGCAGTCGGTCGAAAGCGGCTATATCGGGGGGACCCGGGAGAACCCGACGTACAAGCAGGTCTGCTCGGGCGAGACCGGGCATGCGGAAGCGATCCGGCTGGGCTTCGATACCGACCAGATCAGCTATGGCGAGATCCTCGACATCTTCCTGGCGACGCACGACCCGACCCAGCTGAACCGCCAGGGCAATGATATCGGCACCCAGTATCGCTCGGCGATCTTCCCGCATTCGGCCGAGCAGGAGCGCGAGGCGCTGGACGCGATCGACCGGGCCCGCCCCGACTGGCCCGAGCCGATCGTCACCGCGATCGAGCCGCTCGGCCAATGGTGGCCGGCCGAGGATTACCACCAGGAATATTGGCAGGGCGACGGCCAGCGCAATCCCTATTGCCTGGCCGTGATCCCGCCCAAGCTGCGCAAGCTCCGCAAGAGCTTCGCCGCCCGGAGCAAGGAAGGCACGCCGGCCTGACCCGAAACGACCTCCCCCGGCTTCACCGGGGGAGGATTTTCAGTTCATTCCGCCGGCAGCGCCTCGCCTTCGATCGGCGGGCGCTTGCCCGCTTCGGCACCGAGCGCCTTGTAGACGAAGCCGCCGAGCAGCCCGCCGACGATCGGTGCGATCCAGAACCAGACGAGCTGCTGGAGCGCGATGCCGCCTTCGAGCAGCGCCGGGCCGGTCGAGCGCGCCGGATTGACCGAGGTGTTGGTGACGGGGATCGAGATCAGGTGGATCAGCGTCAGCGCCAGCCCGATCGCGATCGGCGCGAAGCCGGCGGGGGCGCGACTGTCCGTCGATCCCATGATCACCATCAGGAACATGAAGGTCAGCACGACTTCGATCGCCATGCCCGATTCGAACGAGAAATGGCCCGGCGAGTGCGCGCCGAAGCCGTTGGAGGCCAGGCCGCCGGCAAAGCCCGGCCCGCCGCTGGCGATGTACCAGAGCAGCCCCGCGCCGATCACCGCGCCGATCACCTGCGCGATCACGTAGAGCGGAATGTCCTTCGCCGGAAAGCGGCCGCCGGCCCACAGGCCGAAGGTGACCGCCGGATTGAGGTGGCAGCCCGAGATATGGCCGATCGAATAGGCCATGGTGAGCACCGTGAGGCCGAAGGCGAGGCTGACGCCCGCCAGCCCGATGCCGACATCGGGGAACGCAGCGGCGAGCACGGCGCTGCCGCATCCGCCGAAAACGAGCCAGAACGTGCCGATCAGTTCGGCGAGCCCGCGTTGCACATTGCTCATGATATTGCCCTCCTGCTGTATCCGGTCTCTCTCCCAAACCCCCAGACCTGCGCAGATTTGTAGGTCTTTGGCGGCAGGAATGCAAAGCGCGGCGGATCGCGATTGCGGCACGGCGGCGGCTGTGGTGAGGGAGGGGCGATGACGCTTCCCGATCGCAGCTTCGCCGCCTTCCTGTTCGACATGGACGGCACGCTCGTGAACAGCATGGCCGTGGTCGACCGGGTGTGGCGCGCCTGGGCAGCGCGGCACGGCATCGCGGCCGATCCGCTGATGGCGGCCCTGCACGGCGTCCGCGCGATCGAGACGATCCGCCGCTTTGCGCCCGCCGGCGTGGATGCCGAGGCGGAGACCGAAGCGCTCACCCAGGCCGAGATCGACGATATCGATGGCCTGGCCGAGATCGGCGGCGCGGCGGCATTCCTCTCCCGCCTGCCCGCGGATCGCTGGGCGCTGGTCACCTCGGCGCCGCGGGCGCTGGCGCTGCGCCGGCTCGCGGCGGCGGGCGTGGCGCTGCCCCGGGTGGTGATCACCGCCGAGGATGTGGCGCACGGCAAGCCCGCGCCCGATTGCTTCCTTGCGGCGGCCGATCGGCTCGGCGTCGCCATTGGTGATTGCCTGGTGTGGGAGGACAGCCCGGCCGGCCTCGCCGCTGCCGACGCGGCCGGCGCCGCCGCGATCGTGATCACCGAGACGCATCACGGCCCGCTCGACACCCCGCATCCGAAACGCGCCGACTATCGGGGTCTCGCCGTCGAGACCGACGCGCGGGGCTGGCTGAGGCTGGTCGCCGGTTAGCCGGACCGCATATTCTCCATCGCCACCCCCGCAAAGGCGGGGATGACGGCATGGTTTCGAAAGCTCGTCTGGATCCCCAGTCCGGCGCTTCGCGCAATCCTTGCAATATAGGGCTTCGCCTGCTCGATGCTGGCGGATGCGAACCGGCTTCCTCTCCCACTCCGGTCGGACCGTCGCCGTCCAAGGTGCGGGCGGAGAAGACAGGCCCCCTTAGCGTTTGTTTCGTGGACTTCCGCACGGCGCGCCGGGCCCGAATCGGCCGGATGCCGGGGCTAGTGCGCGGCGCGGCGCAGCCGGTCGTTGATCGCCACGCCGATGCCGGATTCGGGGATCGGCGCCACCGCGATGGCCGGCGCGGCGCTCGCATCGGCACGGTGCAGCGCGTCGAACAGGTTCGCCGCGGCTTCGGCAAGGTCACCGCCGGCGGACAAGGTCTCGGCCCCGGCGACCGCGCCGAAGCCGATGAGATACGCGCCATCCTTCGCCTCGGTCGCGTTCAGCCGCACCGGCTTGGAGGGAGCATAATGGCTGGCGAGCTGGCCGGGCGCCGTGATCTTGCCGTCGGCGGCAGCGATCACGAGCCCGAGCTCCTCGGCGGCGAGCGGGCCCGGGCGCAGGATGCGCTCGCCCATCACGATGGTCGATTCCACGCCCGCCGGGGTCGCGCCGTCGTCGATCACCAGCGGGATGCGGCCGGCCAGGCTCCGCGCGACATGCGCGGCGCGAGTCGGGCTGATCGCGCCGCTGGCATTGGCCGAAGGCGCCGCCAGCGGCTTGCCGCTCGCCGCCAGCAGGGCCTGCATCGCCCGGTGGCGCGGCACCCGGATCGCGATCGTGTCGAGCCCGGCGGTGACCAGCGACGCGATACCGGCATCCGGGCGCACGGGCAGCACCAGGGTCAGCGGCCCCGGCCAGAAGCGCAGGGCGAGGTCGCGTGCCCGCTCGTCGAACAGCGCGATCCGCTCGGCGGTGGCGAGGTCCGGCACATGGACGATCAGCGGGTTGAAGCTCGGCCGCCCCTTGGCCGCGTAGATCCCCGCGACCGCGCGCGAATCGGTGGCGTCGGCAGCGAGGCCATAGACCGTCTCGGTCGGCACCGCGACGCATGCACCGGCGCGAATCAGCGCGGCGGCCTCCGCGATGGCGGCCGTGCCGTAGGGTAAGATGCGCGGATTTGTCGGGCTCACTTTGGGCGAGCTATACGGCGCGAAACCAGACCACAAGAGAGGCTCTATGTTCATCCCCGCCACCGCCGATCAGCGCTTCGTGCTCGAGACCATCGTCCGCCTGGGCGAAATCAGCGAGGAGGCGGCCGAAATGACCGATGCGGTGCTGGAGGGCGCGGGCGCGTTCGCGGCGGGCGAATGGGCGCCGCTGGAGCGGCTGGGCGATACCGACGGACCGCGATGGACGCCGGACGGCGTGAAGATGCCGGCCGGGTTCGCGGATGCGTACCGGGCTTATGTGGAGGGCGGCTGGGGCACGATCGGCTCGCCGGTGGAGCATGGCGGCCAGGGGCTGCCGGTGAGCCTGTCGATCGCGGTGCTGGAGACGCTCGGCACGGCGAACATGGGCTTCGCGCTGGCGCCGATCCTCACCGTCGGCGCGGTGGAGGCGCTGATGCATCACGGCACGCCCGAGCAGCAGGCGGCCTATCTCCCGCATCTCTCCACCGGCGCCTGGACCGGCACGATGAACCTGACCGAGCCGCAAGCCGGCTCGGACGTCGGCGCGCTCAAGACCCGGGCGGAGCCTGCCGGGGACGGCAAGTGGCGAATCAAGGGCACCAAGATCTTCATCTCGTTCGGCGATCACGACATGGCCGACAACATCGTCCACCTCGTGCTGGCCCGCACGCCGGGGGCGCCGACGGGAACCCGGGGCATCTCGCTGTTCCTGGTGCCGAAATACCGCCTCAACGAAGACGGCACGCCGGGCGAATTCAACGACGTGCGTACCGTCTCGATCGAGCACAAGATGGGCCTCCACGCCTCGCCCACCTGCGTGCTGAGCTTCGGCGATCACGACGATTGCATCGGCGAGCTGGTCGGGCCCGAGCTGGGCGGCATCCGGGCGATGTTCACGATGATGAACAATGCCCGGCTCAATGTCGGCCTGCAGGGCGTGCAGGTGGCCGAGCGCGCCACCCAGCGCGCGGTCGCCTATGCCCGTGAGCGGGTGCAGGGCTATCGCGACGGCGAACAGGTGGCGATCGTCGAGCATCCGGACGTCCGCCGCATGCTGCTGCGCATGAAGGCGCAGACCCAGGCGGCGCGGGCCCTGGTCTATTACGCCTTCGGCCAGCTCGACCGGGCCCGGGCCGGGGACGCGGCGGCGGAGAAGCGCGTCGAGCTGCTTACCCCGCTCGCCAAGGCGCATGGCACCGATCTCGGCAACGAAGTCGCCAGCCTGGGCGTCCAGGTCCATGGCGGCATGGGCTATATCGAGGAGACCGGCGCCGCCCAGCATTTCCGCGACGCCCGCATCACGCCGATCTATGAAGGCACCAATGGCATCCAGGCGGCCGACCTGGTGGGCCGCAAGCTCGCCATGGACAATGGCGGCACCTTGCTCGGCCTGATCGGGCAGATGCGCGAGGATGCCGAGGATACCGGGCTGCTCAACCTGATCGACGCGTGCGAGGAAGTCGCCCGCAACCTGCTGGCGAGCGAGATGGATGACCGGCTGGCGGCCAGCTATCCGTTCCTGACGATGCTCTCCACCGCGGTGTGCGGCTGGCTGATGGAAGCGGGCGGCCGCGCCGCGGCGCGCAGCGAGGGCGATCCGGCGTTCCTGAAGATGAAGCAGGCCGCCGCGCGCTTCTACGTTGCCCAGATCGTGCCCGAGGCGATGGGGCTCAAGCCGGCGGCCATGGCCAGGGCGGAAATGCTCTACGCGGTCGATGCCGAGGGCTTCGCCGCGTAGAGCTTCCCCCTTTAGAGCATGGCACCATAGCGGAAGCGCGCGGACAACTCGCCGGCTATTGGCGCCGAATTGGCTGGATTTACAATGAAATGCCGAACCAGCGCGCCAATGCCGCCTCCCCCGCCCGCGTGACTTCGAGCGCGCGCGTGCCCTGGCGGGGCCGCACCCAGCTGCGCGCGACGAAATGGCGGTAGAGCGCCGTGGCAGGCGCGCCGGCAAGGTGCGGGCGGCGCTCGCTCCAGTCGAGGCAGGCGCGGCACGGGGCGTCGAGCGCTGCCTCCGCCACGCCGAGCTCGCCGAGCAGCGACACGCCGGCTCCGGTGAGCGCGGCGCCGTCATGGCCGAGCACCAGCTGCCCGCGCTCGGCCATGCGCCCGGCGATCGCGACGGCGAGTTCGCCCGCGAGGTGATCATAGCAGGTCCGCGCGCGCCGAAGCCCGGCGTCGCGGGGCCCGGTGACGGGAAGCGGGCGGCGCGACAGCTCCTCGGCGACGCTCATCACGCTCTCGACCATCTGCGCCACTCCGGGCGAAGCGAGGCGGAAATAGCGGTGGCGGCCCTGCGCGGCGGGCGCGACCATTCCCGCTTCGGCGAGCCGGGCGAGATGGCCGCTCGCAGTCTGCGGAGTCACGCCGGCGTAGCGCGCCAGCTCGCCCGCGGTGAGCGCGCGGCCGTCCATCAGCGCGAACAGCATGTTGGCGCGCGCGGGGTCACCCATCAGCGCGGCGGTCTCGGCAAAGGCGGAAATGCGCTGCATCCGCGCATCATGCCCGTGCGGGAGGGGCAATGCTACGGTGCCGGCCGAAGCATTGCCCGCGGCCGTGCGGCAGAAGGGCGGCGGAGGAGAAATCCGATGCTGACCTGCTTCATCCGCTATGAGATCGAGCCCTTCGGGGCAGAGGCCTTTGCCGAATATGCCCGTGGCTGGGGCGAGGCGATCCCGCGCTGCGGCGCCGGCCTGATCGGCTATTTCGGGCCCGCCGAGGGCTCGGCGACGACGGCTTACGGCGTCTACGACATCGATTCGCTCGCCGCCTATGAAGCCTATCGCGCCCGCCTCCGCGACGATCCCGCCGGCCGCGCCAATTATGATTTCGCCGCGCGCGAGCGGTTCATCCGGCGCGAGGACAGGATCTTCCTTCGCCGCCTTTCCCCGGCGCCGGTGCGGCCATGATCGCGGTGCTGTTCGAAGCCTGGCCGGCGGAGGGCCGGGGCGATCGCTATCTCGATCTCGCCGCCGCGCTCGGCCCGGAACTGGCGGCGATCGACGGCTTCCTCGGGATCGAGCGATTCGCCAGCCTGGCCGAACCCGGCAAGCTGCTGTCGCTGTCCTGGTGGCGCGACGAAGCCGCGATCGCGGCCTGGCGCGAGTTCGGCCCGCACCGTGCGGCACAGGCCGAAGGTCGTGCGGGAATCTTCCGCGACTATCGGATCAGCATCGCGACGGTCGTGCGCGGCCATGGCATGCACGACCGCGCCGGTCAGTGATTGCGATTGCCGCCCGGATCGGCACGAAAGCCATTGTCGCCGCCCGCGCAACGCGCGTCGTCGGGATGCTTCTTGCAGAGCTTGCGCAGTTCCTTGCCCTCGCGCGCTTCCTGCTCGCGCATCTTGCGGCCATAGTTGCGATCGGCCTCGTCCTGGCTGGTCGTCGCCCAGTCGGCGGCCTTGGCGCCCGCCTTCACCGGCAAGGTGGCGACATCGACCACGGTCTTGGCGATGCAGCCGCCACCGAGCAGCGGCAGCATCGCGCAGATCGGAACCAGAAGCGTGCGCATCGTAATCCTCATCCCCCCATTCGCGCGTGCGACCCGGCCGCCGTGTCCCGCGCCTCGACGCCGACATGCGGGAAATCGGTGAAGAAACCGTCCACGCCCAGCCCGATGAAGTACAGGATCTCGTCCTTCAGTCGACCATGGTCCATCGGATTTGCGCCGGAGCGGTAGTCCGGCAGGAGGAAGAAGTTCTCCGCCCGAAACGTCCAGGGATGGAGCCTGAGCCCTGCGGCATGCGCATCGGCGACCAAAGTGGTGGCGGGGCCGGACGCCGGCTGGATCATCGTCCGCTCCGGGCCGATGCCATAGGCATAGGCGGCCACTGCCTTAAGCCCCTCCGGCGTGGCCATCGCCTTGTAGCTGGGCTGGGCGCCGTCCGCCGGGCCGCCGCTCCCCGCCATCAGCTGGATCAGCCGCACCCGCGTCATCGTCTTCAGCTTCTTGAGATTGTCCACCTCGAACGACTGGATGAAGACCGGCGCATCGGCGCGGTCCCAGCCCGCCGCCTTGAGCTTGTCGACCAGCCGCTGCTCCAGCGGCAGGCCGATCGAGGCGAAATAGGTCGGATGCTTCGTCTCGGGATAGATGCCGATCGTCCGCCCCGTCTCCTTCGAAGCCCGCCTGGCAAGGGCGATCACGTCGTCGAGCGTCGGGATCGCGGCCTGGCCGTCATATTTCGTGTTGCCCGGGCGGAGCTTGGGCAGCCGCTCCTTGGCACGCAGTGTCTTCAGCTCGGCGAGCGTGAAATCCTCGGTGAACCAGCCGGTGAGCTTCTCGCCGTCGATCGTCTTGGTCGTCCGGCGCGCGGCGAACTCGGGATGGTCCGCCACGTCGGTCGTGTCGGCGATGTTGTTCTCGTGCCGGGCGACGAGCACGCCGTCCTTGGTCGGCACCAGATCGGGCTCGATGAAATCGGCGCCCTGCTCGATCGCGCGCTGATAGGAGAGCAACGTGTGCTCGGGGCGCTCGCCCGAAGCGCCGCGATGCGCGATGACGATGACCTTGTCCGCTTTCCCATGCATCGCGTGATCCTGCCCCAAGGCGGCGGCCGGCACCATCAGCATCAGCGCCGCAATCAACGATCTCGTCACGAAACTCTCCCTTCGCTACGAAATTGGCCTAGGCTCGGGATGTGACGGTTGCGAGGCGATATGGCGGATAACGACAGCGTGCTCGCGGCGGCCCGCGCCTGGAAAGGCGAGCCGCTGGCGCTGGCCACGGTCGTCTCGACCTGGGGATCGGCGCCCCGGCCGCCCGGAAGCCATATGCTCGTCCACCGTGACGGGCGGTTCGAAGGCTCGGTCTCGGGCGGCTGCGTGGAGGCCGACATCCTCCAGACCGCCGCCGAGGTGATCGCCGGCGCGCCCGCGGTGGTGAGGCAATATGGCGTCGCCGATCCAGCCGCCTGGGAAGTGGGCCTGCCTTGTGGCGGCGAGATCGCGGTGCTGGTCCAGCCGGTTTCGGCGGAGGGTTTCCCGCCCGGGCTGTTCGATGCGATCGACGCGGCGCGGGCGGACGGCGTGCCGTTCGATATCGGCACCGACCTTGCCACCGGCCGGTCGATGCAGGGCGCCGGCGGTTTCCGCAATCGCTACGATCCGCCGCGCCGCCTGCTGATCGTGGGCGCCGTGCAGATCGCCCAGTCGCTGGCCGGCCTTGCCCGCGAGATCGGCATCCGCGCCCATGTCATCGATCCGCGCGGGAGATTTTTGACGCCCGAGCGTTTTCCCGGCGTGATGCTCGACGACCGCTGGCCCGATGAAGCCGTGACGGCTCTCCGCCCCGATCCGGCGACGGCGGTGGTGACGCTGAGCCACGACCCGAAGATCGACGACGCGGCGCTGGTCGCGGCGCTGGGTTTCCCGACCGGCTATGTCGCCGCGCTGGGCTCGCGCAGGAGCCATGCCGCGCGCCTCGAACGGCTCGCCGCCGCCGGGGTCGGGCCCGCCGATCTCGACCGGATCCAGGGGCCGGCCGGCCTGGCCATCGGCGCGATCGGCCCCGCCGAGATCGCCCTTTCCATCGCCGCAGCCATGGTGAAGACCTTCCATGCTCACGCCTGAACAGACCGCGCTGATCCTGCTCGCCGCCGGCCACTCCCGCCGCTTCAACGACGGCGACAAGCTCGCCGAGACATTCCTGGACAAGCCGCTCGCCTATCATGTGGTGACGGCACTGGAGCGCGTGCCCTTCCAGGCGCGGATCGCCGTCGTGTCCGCCACCACGCTCGACTTCGCCGCCCTGGGCTATGACGTGGTCGAGAATCCCGATCCCGCGCTCGGCCAGGCGCGCTCGCTCGGCTTCGGGGTGGCGCGGGCGCAGGAACTGGGCTGCGCGGCGGTGCTCGTCGCGCTCGCCGACATGCCGCGCGTCACCGCCGCCCATGTCCACCGGCTGATGGACGCCGCCGACGGCCCGGCGACGATCGTCGCTTCCTCGGACGGCGTGCAGCCCATGCCGCCCGCCCTGTTCGGCAAGGACATGTTCCCCGCGCTGATGAAGCTGGAGGGCGATCACGGCGCGCGCGACCTGATCCGGCGCGGCCATCACGTCATCGCCCCGCCCGCCGAACTGGTCGACATCGACACGCAGGAGGATCTGCGCGCGCTGCGCGAGCGCTACGGGCTGCGTACCGATGGCCTGCCCGGGCAGCCGTCCGCGCCCGTCACTCGTGACGAAGCGCGTCGATCGGATTGAGGCTGGCCGCGCGGCGTGCCGGGAAATAGCCGAACACCACGCCGATGATCGCCGAGATCGCGAAGGCGATCACGTTGATCTGCACGTCGAACAGAAAGGGCAGCGACCCCAGCCACGCCATCAGCGCGACCGCGAACTGGGCGATCAGCAGGCCGATGACGCCGCCCAGCATCGACAGCACCACCGCCTCGACCAGGAACTGCATCAGCACCTCGCTCGCCACCGCGCCGATGGCCAGGCGGATGCCGATCTCGCGCGTCCGCTCGGTCACGGACACCAGCATGATGTTCATGATGCCGATCCCGCCCACGATGAGGCTGATCATCGCCACCGCCGCGACGATCTGGGTGAGCAGCGTGGTGGTGCTGGTCAATGCCTGGCTGATCTGGGCAGTGTCGAAGATGTTGAAGTCGACATCCTTGCCGCCGGTGATGTTGCGGCGCTCGCGCAGCAGGTCGGTGATCGAGGACTGGACCTGGGCGCTGTCGTAATCGGGGTCGGTGCCGACCAGCATCAGGCGCACGTCGGGATTGCCGGTGAAGCGGCGCTGCACCTGCTTGATCGGCATGATGATCACATCGTCCTGGTCGCCGCCGAACCCGGCCTGGCCGCGCGTCTGGAGCACGCCGATCACGTCGCACGAGATGCCGTTGACTCGGATTCGGTCGCCCACGGCGCTGCCGCCGCGGAACAGGTTGGTCCGGATCGTGGTGCCGATGATGCACACCGCCTTGCCCGCCTGTTCCTCGGGCCGCGTCCAGTAGCGACCCTCGACCAGCGGCCAGGGCTGGACCTGGAAATAGGCGTTGGTGGTGCCGTTGACCGTCGTCGACCAGTTGGCGCCGTTGTAGATCACGGTCGCGGTGGTCTGCGCCTGGGGGGCGACCGCGGTGACGCCGGCGACCTGGTCGCGGATCGCGGTGACGTCGTCCGCCTTGAAATCGGGCGGGCGCGGGCCGCCGCCGCCGCGGCCGAAGCCCTGGCCCGGACGGATCTGGAGAATGTTGGTGCCGAGCGCCGAGATCTGCTGCTGCACCGCCGCCGTGGTCGCCTTGCCCAGCGTCACCATGGTGACGACCGCGGCGACGCCGATGATGATGCCGAGCGTCGTCAGGAACGAGCGCAGCTTGTGGCGCAGGATCGATCGGATCGCGAGGATGAAGGTGGTGCCGAACATCAGTGCCCCACCGCCTCGCCCTGGCGATGCTGGTCCTCGACCCGCTCGACCAGCCCGTCCTTGAAATGGACGATGGTGTGCGCGAACGCCGCCATGTCCGGCTCGTGCGTGACCATCAGCACGGTGATGCCGCTCGTCCTGTTGAGATCGGTGAGCAGCTCCATGATCTCCACCGAACGCTCCGAATCGAGATTGCCGGTGGGCTCGTCGGCGAGCAGCACGTCGGGGCTGGTGACGATCGCCCGGGCGATGGCGACGCGCTGCTGCTGGCCGCCCGAGAGCTCGGCGGGGGTATGGTCCCACCACTCCTTGAGCCCGACCTTGTCGAGCGCCGCCATCGCCGTCTCGCGGCGCTGCTGCTTGCCATCGCCGCGATAGAGCAGCGGCAGCTCGACATTCTCGAGCGCGCTGGTGCGGGCGAGCAGGTTGAAGCCCTGGAAGACGAAGCCGAGATATTTGCGCCGCAGCAGCGCACGCTGGTCCCGCTCCAGCTTCTCGACATGGACGCCCTTGAACAGGAACTCGCCGCTCGACGGCACGTCGAGGCAGCCCAGGATGTTCATCGTCGTCGACTTGCCCGAGCCCGACGGGCCCATCACCGCGACGAAGTCGCCGGCCTGGATGTCGAGGTCGATGCCCTTCAGCGCCTGGAACTGCGTCGCCCCCTCGCCATAGCTCTTGGTGACGCCGCGCAGGCGGATCAGCGGTGCGTCACTGTCCGCCACGCTGGCCTCCGCCACCGCCGCCGCCCTGGCCGCCACCCTGCCGCCGCTGCCCGCCGGAGCGGCGCTGGCCCGAGCTGCCATCGGCGAGCTGGCCGGTGATCACCTTGTCGCCGGGCTTCAGATTGCCCCCGGTGATCTCGGTCACGGTGCCGTCGGTGCTGCCGGTCGTGACCGGCACTTCCTGCGGCTTGCCGTCGGCCCCCAGGATATAGACGCTCCGCTCGCCAGCGCGATCGCTGGTCGCCGTCTTCTGCTGCTGGCCGCCGCGCCGCGGCCGGCCGGGGACCAGCGCCCCGGCGATGCCGCCCTTGGCGCTGCTGCCGCTCGCGCCCTGGGGGGCCGCGGCCGGCGTGAAGCGCAATGCCGCATTGGGCACGAGCAGCACGTTCTGGCGCGACATCGTCACGATGTCCGCCGTCGCAGTCATGCCGGGGCGCAGCTGCTCGTCCGCATTGGCGACCGACAGATCGGCGGCATAGGACACGACCTGGTTCGCGGTGGTGCTGGAAGTCGATGACGAGGACGAGGAACTCGCGTCCTGCACCGACAGGTTGGAGCCCACCTCGACGCGCGTGATCTTCGCCGGGAAGGTCTTGCCCGGAAAGGCGTCGACGGTGAAGGTCGCGTCCTGCCCCTCGCGCACCTGGCCCACATCGGCTTCGTCGATCGCCACTTCCAGCTTCATCTGCGACAGGTCCTGCGCGATCACGAACAGCGTCGGCGTGTTGAACGAGGCGGCGACGGTCTGGCCGGGATCGACCTGGCGCGCCAGGATCACGCCGGTCACGGGCGAGCGGATGATCGCGCGCGTGCGCTGGGTCTGCGCCGAGGACAGCTGGGCGCGGGCCGACGTCACATTGGCATTGGCCGCATTCAGATTGGCCAGCGCGCGGTTGCGATCGCCGATCGCGCCGTCCATCTCGGTCTTGGCCGGCACCTTGCCGCCCGAGAGCCGGCTGACTTCCTGGAAGCGCGCCAGCGTGGCGTTGTTCTGCTCCAGCGTCGCCCGCGCCTGACCCACGGCGGCGATGTTGGCCGCGAGCGTCGCCTCGGCCTGCTTCACCTGGTCGTCGAACTGCGACGGATCGATCAGCGCCAGCGGCTGGCCGGCGGTGACCCGGTCGTTGACGTCGGCCAGCACCTTGATGACCTGGCCCGACAGCTGCGAGCCCACGGTCACCTGGTTGGTCGGCGCCAGCTTGCCGGTGGCGGAGACGGTGACGGTCAGGTTGCCGCGCGCGACATCGTCGGTCGCGTATTTGACTTCGCTGCTGCTGCCGAAGAAGTGCCACAGGAGCAGCGCCGCCAGCAGGACGACGATGCCGGCCAGGCCCCATTTGAGCCAGCGCCGCCACCAGGGGCGCGGGGGCGTGCCCAGAAAGGCGTCGAGATTCTGGTGGGGATCAGTTGCCATTCGCGGTGCCGCCTGTCGTGGGAACGGTGGGAGTGGTGCTCGGGTCCCAGCCGCCGCCCAGCGCCTGGTAGAGCTGGATCAGCGCCGTCGCCGCGTCCGACCGCGCCGAGACGACGCCGTTGCGCGCGGAGATCAGCGCGGATTCGGCCTGGTTGAGCGTAGTGAAATCGGTCAGGCCCGAGCGATATTGCATGCGGGCGAGCAGCGCCTGATTGCTCGACGCTTCCAGCGCGACCGCGAATTCCCGCTGGCGGCGCTGCGCCGTCTGCAGCGCGACGATCGCATTCTCGATATCCTCGAGGCTGGTCAGCACGGTCGATTTGTAGGCGAGGAACGCGCCGTCCGCGGCGGCTTCGGACGCGCGGACCTGGCTGGCGCGGCGGCCGCCGTCGAAGAGCGTCTGGGCGATATTGGCGAAGAGCCGGCCGGTGATCACGTCGAAGATCGACGAGAGCGCGGTGCTGCCCGCATCGATGCTGCCGCCGATCGAGAGCTGGGGGTAGAGCTGGGCGGCGGCGACGCCGATGTTCGCGGTGGCGGCGGCGAGGTTGCGCTCCGCGGCCCGCACGTCCGGCCGCTGGCGCAGCGTGTCGGCGGGGATGCCGGCGGCGACGCTGGCGGGGCCGGTGGGGATCGGCTTCACCGCCTCCATCTCGGCCTTGAGCGCGCCCGGCGCCTGGCCGGTCAGCACGCCCAGGCGCGAGACATAGCTGTTGTAGCTCGCCTCGAGCGTCGGGATCGATGCGGCAAGCTGCGCCCGGCTCGCCCGCGCCTGCTCCTGGTCGAGCGACGAGACCAGGCCGGCCTGCAGGCGCCAGCCGGCGATCTGGAGATTGTCGTCCGCGATGCCCAGGCTGTCGCGCGCATTGGCGATCTGCGCCTGGGCCACGCGCGCCAGGACATAGTTGCGCGCCGTCTCGGCCTCCGCGGAGATCAGCACGGTCGCGAGGTCATAGCCGCTGGCCGCATAGGATGCCTGCGCGCCTTCCACCCCGCGGCGCACTCCGCCGAACAGGTCGACCTGATAATTCGCATCGGCGCCGAGCGAGAAGCTGGTCGCGCCGCCCTGCGAGAAGCTCGTCACCGTGCCGTCGGGCAATGTCGTGGTGCTGGAGCCGCCGCGCAGCGGCTCGCTGCGCGACACGCCGCCGGAGACGCTGAGGCTCGGGAGCAGGTTCGCGCGCTGCTGGACCAGCGACTCGCGCGCCTGGCGGAGCCGCACGACGGCCTGGGCCACGTCGAGATTAGCCGCCTGGGCGCGTTGCACCAGGCCGGCCAGCATCGGATCGTCGAACTGCGTCCACCACTGGCTCAGGTCTTCCCGGGCCTTCTGCTCGGCGGAGACGGACCAGCCGTCCGGCACGCCCAGCTCGCTCGCGGCGCGCGGATGATAGTCCGGGCCCACCGCGCAGGCGGACAGCGACAGGGCGAGCAGGATGCTCGGGGTCAGCAGTCGATTGGCCATGGCACTCTAGATGTTTCCAAAGCCGTTTCGGTTCCAGAAGAATATTGTCGCAGTCTGTCGTGGTTCATGCCGGATCATGCGCGGAAACATATTCTGCGCTTGGCGCGGCGCCCGCGCTTGGGCAGAGAGACGCCAATAAAATGAGGAGCCCGTAGCGATGAGCGATACCGTCAGCGTCCACCCCGTACCGGAAAGCTGGGCGCGCGGCGCCCGGGTGGATGCTGAAGGCTATGAAAAGCTCTACGGCATGAGCCTCGCCGATCCGGGCAGCTTCTGGCTCGAGCAGTCGCGCCGGCTGGACTGGATCAAGCGCCCGGAGATCGCCGGCGACTGGTCGTTCGACGAAAGCGATTTCCGGATCAACTGGTTCGCGGACGGCAAGCTGAACGTCGCGGCGAACTGCGTCGACCGGCATCTGGCGAAGCGCGGCGACGCGGTCGCCATCATCTGGGAGCCGGACGCGCCGGAGGAGGCGCCGCGGCGCTACACCTATCGCCAGCTCCATGCCGAGGTCTGCCGCTTCGCCAATGTGCTGAAGGCGCAGGGCGTCCGCAAGGGCGACCGCGTCACCATCTACATGCCGATGATCCCCGAGGCGGCGTTCGCGCTGCTGGCCTGCGCGCGGATCGGCGCGATCCATTCGGTCGTGTTCGGCGGCTTTTCCCCGGAAGCGCTGGCGGGCCGCATCACCGACTGCGACTCCGCCGTGGTGATCACCGCCGACGAGGGCCGGCGCGGCGGCAAGAAGGTGCCGCTCAAGACCAATGTCGATGCGGCCGCCCAGCATGTCCGCTGCCTCGAGAAGGTGATCGTGGTGCGGGCCACCGGCGGCGACGTGCCGATGCAGGAAGGCCGCGACGTCTGGTATCACGCCGCCGCCGCGGAGGTGCCGGCCGACTGCCCCGCCGAGCCGATGGGCGCCGAGGACCCGCTGTTCATCCTCTATACCTCGGGCTCGACCGGCAAGCCCAAGGGCGTGCTCCACTCGTCGGGCGGCTATCTGCTCTGGGCCAGCCTGACGCACGAGCTGGTCTTCGACTATCGCCCCGGCCAGATCTATTGGTGCGCGGCCGATATCGGCTGGGTCACCGGGCACAGCTATATCGTCTATGGTCCGCTCGCCAACGGCGGCACCACGCTGATGTTCGAAGGCGTGCCCAGCTGGCCCGATGCCAGCCGCATCTGGCAAGTGGTCGACCGGCACAAGGTCGAGATCCTCTACACCGCCCCCACCGCGCTGCGCGCGCTGATGCGCGAGGGCGACCAATATGTCACCGCCACCTCGCGCAAGTCGCTCAAGCTGCTCGGCACGGTCGGCGAGCCGATCAATCCCGAGGCGTGGCGCTGGTATTACGACGTGGTCGGCGAGGGCCGCTGCCCGATCGTCGACACCTGGTGGCAGACCGAGACCGGCGGCCACATGATCACCCCGCTGCCCGGCGCGACTCCGCTCAAGCCCGGCTCGGCCACCCGCCCCTTCCCCGGCGTCGACCCGCAGATCGTCGACGGCGAAGGCAATGTCCTGCACGGCGCGACCGAGGGCAACCTCGTCATCGCGCGCAGCTGGCCGGGCCAGATGCGCACCGTCTGGGGCGATCATGCGCGCTTCTTCCAGACCTATTTCACCACCTATCGCGGCAAGTATTTCACCGGCGACGGCTGCCGCCGCGATGAGGACGGCTATTACTGGATCACCGGCCGGGTCGACGACGTGATCAACGTCTCGGGCCATCGCATGGGCACCGCCGAGGTGGAGAGCGCGCTGGTGCTCCACCCCAAGGTGGCGGAGGCCGCGGTGGTCGGCATGCCGCACGACATCAAGGGCCAGGGCATCTATGCCTATGTCACCCTCAACGCGAACTGCACCGCCGACGATGCCCTGCGCGCCGAGCTGATCAAATGGGTCCGCACCGAGATCGGCCCGATCGCGACGCCCGACGCGCTCCAGTTCGCGCCGGGCCTGCCCAAGACCCGCTCGGGCAAGATCATGCGCCGCATCCTGCGCAAGATCGCCGAGGGCGACGTCTCGTCGCTGGGCGACACCTCGACGCTCGCCGATCCCTCGGTGGTCGACGACCTGGTGAAGAACCGGGTGGGATGAGCGGGGATCGCATCCGGATCGTCGCGGGGGACATCACCCGCCTCGACGTGGATGCGATCGTCAACGCCGCCAACACGTCGCTGCTCGGCGGCGGGGGCGTGGACGGCGCGATCCACCGTGCGGCCGGGCCCGAACTGCTCGACGAGTGCCGCAAGCTGCGGTCGCTCGGCGGCTGCAAGACCGGCGACGCCAAGCTCACCAAGGGCTATCGCCTCCCCGCCCGGCACATCATCCACACCGTCGGCCCGGTCTGGCAAGGCGGCGGCAAGGGCGAGCCCGAACTGCTCGCCAGCTGCTATCGCCGCTGCTTCGAGATCGCCCGCGCCCATGGTTTCCGCACGCTCGCCTTCCCGGCGATCAGCTGCGGCGTCTATGGCTATCCGATCGCGGCGGCGACAAGGATCGCCGTGGCCGAGGCGCGCCGGGCGCTGGCCGAGGACCCTGGGCTCCAGCTGATCTTCGCCACGTTCGGCGCCGAGATCACGGCCGCCTACGAACAGGAATTGCGAAGCTGAAACCCGTTGCGAGTGTAACTACCCGGCGTTACATCCGGCTAACACAGTCTTTCGGGGGAATCCTCAACATGAAGATCAGCAACATGGTGCGTCTGGCCGCCGGCGTGGCACTGCTCGCCGTCTCGCCGGCGATGGCGCAGACCGCCAAGCCGAAATATGGCAGCTTCGGCGTCGACCTTTCCGCGCAGAAGCCGAGCGTGAAGCCGGGCGACGATTTCTGGACCTTCGCGAACGGCGGCTGGAACGACCGCGTCGAGATCGCCGCGGATCGCGCCTCGGCCGGCTTCGGCACGCTGCTCTCGATCGAGGCCGAGGCGAATGTCCGCGCGATCCTCGACGACATGGCGAAGAACCCCTCGGCCTATGGCGCCTCGGGCAGGCAGGTCGGCGATTTCTACGCCAGCTGGATGGACGAGGCCGGCATCGAGAAGCTCGGCACCGCGCCGCTCAAGCCCTATCTCGCCAGGATCAACGGCGTGAAGGACCTCGACGCGCTGCAGGTGCTGTTCGCCACCGTCGGCTATGCCTCGCCGGTCGAGCTGGGGATCATCCCCGACCTTGCCGATCCGACGCATTACACCGCGGTCACCGGCCAGGGCGGCCTGGGCATGCCGCGCGACTATTACCTGCTCGAAGGCGAGAAATACGATGCCTTCCGCAAGGCCTATCGCGCCTATGTCCAGAAGATCCAGGAGCTGGCGGGCATCCCCGATGCCGCCGCCAAGGCCGATGCGATCGTCGCGCTCGAGACCGCGATGGCCAAGGTCCAGTGGTCGCCGGCCGAGAGCCGCGACATCGCCAAGCTCAACGACCCGCAGACGCTGGCCGGCCTCAAGGCCAAGGCGCCCGACTTCAACTGGGCGCTGATGCTCAAGACCGCCGGTCTCGAGAGCTCGCCCAAGGTGCTGATGACGCAGAACACCGCCGTCACCGCCCTCGGCAAGCTGATGACCGCCACCCCGCTCCAGGCCTGGAAGGACTATCTCGCCTATCGCTTCGTCAGCGATCATGCGCAGTTCCTGCCCAAGGCCTTCGACGACACCCGCTTCGCCTTCTATTCGCAGACGCTGTCGGGCGTGAAGGTGCAGCGCGAGCGCTGGAAGCGCGGCGTGCAGCTGGTCAACGGCGCGCTCGGCGAGGCGGTCGGCGCAATCTACGTCTCGAAATATTATCCGCCCGCGGCCGAGAAGCAGATGGCCGAGCTGATCGAGAATCTGCGCGCCTCGTACAAGGAGCGCATCGCCGCCTCGACCTGGATGGACGAGGGGACCAAGCAGAAGGCGCTCGCCAAGCTTGCCGCCTTCGAGCCGCGCATCGGCCATCCGGACAAGTATATCGACTATTCGTCGTTCAAGGTCGTCCGCGGCGACCTGCTCGGCAATGCGATGCGTTCGGGCGAGTTCCAGCACGAACTCGAGCTGTCGCGCTTCCCCAAGCCGGTCGACCGCACCCTGTGGGACATGACTCCGCAGACGGTGAACGCCTATTACAACCCGCTCTCCAACCAGATCACCTTCCCGGCCGCGATCCTGCAGCCGCCCTTCTTCGATCCCAATGCCGATGCGGCCGTGAACTATGGCGCGATCGGCGCGATCATCGGCCATGAGATGGGCCATGGCTTCGACGACCAGGGCAGCCAGTTCGGCCCCACGGGCAAGTTCGAGAACTGGTGGACCGACGGCGCCAAGAAGGCGTTCGGCGACCGCACCAAGGCGCTCTCGACTCAATATGACGCCTATGAGGCCGTGCCGGGCACCCATGTGCAGGGCGCGCTGACGCTGGGCGAGAATATCGGCGACCTGGGCGGCGTCGAGGCGGCGTACGGCGCCTATCAGCGCTATCAGGCCGAGCATGGCAAGGCGCCGGTGATCGGCGGGCTGACCGGCGACCAGCGCTTCTTCCTGGCCTATGCCCAGGCCTGGCAGACCAAGCTGCGCGAGGGCACCGCCCGCCAGCTGGCGCTGACCGACCCGCACTCGCCGGCGATGTTCCGCGTCAACGGCATCGTCCGCAACGTCGATGCCTGGTACAAGGCGTTCAACATCCAGCCGGGCGACAAGCTGTATCTCGCGCCCGCGCAGCGCGTGCACATCTGGTAAGCCCTCGGGCTTCGCCGAAGGAAACGGCCCGGCAGCGATGCCGGGCCGTTTTCGTTTTCCTACATGCGCGTTCCCGCGACTCGGGCAACGGCGCGCCCCGGGCGGCGGAAAGTCACGAAAGGTCCCGACATATGGCGAGCGCGGCGGCCCGGGTGCCGGCGCAATATCGTTGCGCGCGGCTGATCCTATCTTTCCAACGGCTTCAAAGAGCGGCCGGGCAGCGCGCCGGCCGCCGACAGCAGATCGGACGAAATCCTACATTGCAACCGCATGGCCGGGCGCGGCAAAGGGGCGCATGACTCCACGCGAACTCATCGACACCGCGATCGTCCCCGGCGGGGGCGAGGCGCTGCGCCTGTTCCGCCGCGGGCGCGACTTCATGATCGTGCTCGATCGCAACGAGCTGATGTCGAGCCGGATGAGCGGCTCGGAGGAAGCGCTGGCGGTGATGAGCTGCGAACGGCTCGACGGCGCGGCGCCGCATCTGCTGATCGGCGGCTATGGGATGGGCTTCACCCTGCGCGCGGCGCAGGCGGCGCTGGGCCCGGACGCCAGGCTGACCGTCGCCGAGCTGGTGCCGGAGATCATCGCATGGGCGAAGGGGCCGATGGCCGAGCTGGCCGCCGGCTGCCTCGACGATCCGCGCGTCGACGTGGTGCTCGACGACGTCGCCGCGGTGATCGGCCGCGCGCGCGCGACGTATGACGCGATCCTGCTCGACGTCGACAACGGCCCGGACGGGCTGACCCGCGACGCCAACGACCGGCTCTATTCGCCGCGCGGGCTGCAGAAGCAATGGGAGGCGCTCAGGCCCGGCGGCGTGCTGGCGGTCTGGTCCGCCGCGCCCGACAACGCCTTTGCCCGGCGCATGAAGGATACCGGCTTCCAGGTGGAGGAAGTCGCGGTCCGCGCGCGCAGCAACGGCAAGGGGCCGCGGCACGTGATCTGGTTCGGGCGGAAGCGGTAACGAAGCCAGACGGGATCCCCCGCTCCCCCGTCGCCCTGAAACAAGTTGGCGCTTATCCCGTAAAGACAAGGAGTGCCCGATCGCCGTCATCCCCGCGCAGGCGGGGATCCAGGGTAGTTACGGGATATCGGCGCCACCGCGCGAACGCTCTCCGGAAGTGCCGGGAATTCCTTGCACCTGTGCCGCGCCTGGCCCTGGATCCCCGCCTTCGCGGGGATGACGGAATGGGGTGTCCTTGGCCCAAGGGGATAAGCGCCAACTTGTTTCGGGGTCCAGCTATCGGCAAGCGACAGGCACGAAGCGCAAGCGCCCCGCCCATCGCGCGTTGGATGCTGAAACGAGTTCAGCATGCCGAAGGAGAGATGGTTGCACTTCCTGCAACTCACTCCCCAACCCATTGCAGTTGCGCAAAGCGCAACCCTGACCCATTTGCTCGATGCTGCATCGCAGCAAAGCATGCACGCATGAGGGTTTCACGATGTTCTCGCTTATCTCGCTCTTCCTCGCCGCTCGCCGCGAAGTCACGCTGCCGGTCGCCGTTCCGGCGCCCCGCCCCGTCGCCGACGAGCAGGTCGAGCTGCGCCTCGCCGCCTGACCGGGCGCCGCCAGCACACGCAAAAAGGGGGAGCGTCGCCGCTCCCCCTTTTCGTTTGCGCTCATGCGCGGGCCCTTTTCCTTTGCGCGGAATGCGCGGCGCTTATTTCACGCCGTGCATCCAGTATTTCAGCGGCCAGCTCAGCAGCAGGAGCAGCACGCCGAGGAGGATCGCCGCGATCGAGATGGTGGTGAACACGTCGACATAGACGGTGAGGCTGGTCTTGAGGTTGGTCACCTGGCCACCCACCGTGTCGACGCTGGCGAACTGCGCGATCACGCCGGCGAAATATTGCGCCACCGAGATCGACAGGAACCACACGCCCATCATCAGCCCGACCACGCGCGCGATCGACAGCTTGGTGATCATCGACAGGCCGACCGGCGAGATGCACAGCTCGGCGAAAGAGTGGATGAAATAGAGGCCGGCCAGCCACCAGATGCCCACCTGGAAATTGGCATCGGCATAGCGGGAACCCCAGACGAGCAGCAGGAAGCCCGCCGCCACGCCGATCAGCGCGATGCCGAACTTGACCGGGATCGACGGCTCCAGCCCGCGCTTCGCCAGCGCGGTCCACAGCATCGACATGAACGGCGCGAGCAGCACGATGAAAGCCGCGTTGAAGAACTGGGTCTGGCCCGCGGTGATGGTGAACAGCCCGAACACGGAGAGATCGGTGTTGCGGTCCGCGAACAGGGTGAGCGACGAGCCCGCCTGCTCGAACAGCGTCCAGAACACCACGTTGAAGACGATCAGCACCATCGCCGCCAGCATCATCTGGAACTCGGTCCTGCTGCCCGCGAGGAACGACCAGACCAGGATCGCCGGCACGCCGAGCAGGAACGAGCCGAACAGCAGCTTGCCCATCAGCGGCAGCGACGCGACATAGCCGAGGAAGCCGGAACCCGCGGCGGGCGCGGCCGAGTGCATCAGGTTGACGTAGAGCAGGTAGAAGAGCGGCACGACGCAGAGCGCCACCGCATAGATGATCCATTGCTGCGCGTTCACGCCCGGCTTGGCCGGCGGCTCGCCATAGCCGTCGAGCTTGCCGCCGTTGAACTGGATCAGCGCCCAGGAGATCATCATGCCGATCGCGGCAAGGCCGAAGCCCCAGCTCCAGCCATAGGCCACGGCGAGCCAGGGGCAGAGGATCTGCGAGAAGAGCGAGCCGGTGTTGATGCCCATGTAGAAGATGGTGAAGCCGCTGTCGCGTCGTCGGTCGCCCTGCTCGTAGAGTTCGCCGACCATGGTGGAGATGTTCGGCTTGAAGAAGCCGTTGCCCACCGACACCATCGACAGCGCGATCAGCATCACCATCACGTAGAAGGCGTTGCGGTCCGCGCCGGATTCGAAGCTGCCCTTCTCGACCTTGCGGGCGACGGCGCCTGCATCGAGCAGGTCGACGGTGCCGTCGTCATTGCCCTTGATCTCGAGCTTCTTCGCGCCGTCGACTACGTAGCGGACTTCCTTGCCCTCCGCCGACTTGCCGATCGAGACTTCGTAGCGCTGGCCGTCGATCGTCGCATGCGGCTTGGCGGTGGGCCCGCCGAAGCAGAGGATCAGATAGCCGAGCGACATGATGATCGCGCCGAACTTCACCGCACGCTTCGAGCCCAGATACTGGTCGGCCAGATAGCCGCCGATCAGCGGGGTGAGATAGACGAGGGCGGTATAGCCGCCATAAAGGCCGGTCGCCTCGCGGTCGCCGAACATGAAATGCTGCGTGAGGTAGAGCGTCAGCAGCGCGCGCATGCCGTAATAGCCGAAGCGCTCCCACATCTCGGTGGTGAACATGCGCGCCAGCTGACGGGGATGCCCGAACCACGTCTTCTCCGCGGCGGGATTGACGTGGGTGATGTCCGGTTCTGCCGGACTGTCGGCGGTTGGAGTTTCGACCATGCGGTTTATTGCCCTTTAGATATCGGTTCCGGGTCATGGACCCGGCGCATGGGCGGCCAAACTAGACGGAATGAAGCGGCTGTAAAGCATGGGCCGTTGTGCGCAGCATCCCCGGACGGCGCGCATCGGAGCAACGCGCTGACATGCGAGCCCGCTCTATTGGAGCACGATGGTGGCGCCCACCTTCAGCAGGCCGCGAATGTGATCCGGCGATCGCCCGCCGCTATAGGAGAACTCGAACCGTCTGGCACCGCTGCTGGCCCTGCTGACGGCAAAGACGGTGGCCGCTATCGCGAATTGCCGATATGGCGTCCTGAGCGGTCCATTGAGAGTGATCACGCCCGAGGTTGCGTCCAGCCAGGTGACGGCCTTGATCCTGCCGGCCTGCGGATAACGCGGATCCGCAACCAGCGCCTCGCCCTCGGTCATGCCCTTCCTCCTCGATACCGGCTTCCGGCGGCGAGCTTCCCGCCGAACCATTGGGCAGTCGAATCGTTTTACCACCGTTTCGATCGCACTCCACGGCTTGGCGCGCCCGCAAGCCGACCCTAGATGCGCCCCATGGCCTTCAACGACACCTCCACCCCGCTCTCGCTCCTCCGCACCCGCCGCTCGGGCAAGCCGCGCGACATGGCCGGGCCCGGGCCCCGCCCCGAGCAGCTCGAGGCGATGATCGGGATCGCCGCACGCACGCCCGATCATGGCAAGCTCTTCCCCTGGCGCTTCGTGATCGTGCCCCCGGCGGCGCGGGCCGCGCTGGGCGAGCGGCTCGTCGCGATATTGCGTAGCGAGAAGCCCGACTGCACGGCACGCGACGAGGAGGCGGCGCTTCAGTTCGCCAGCCAGGCGCCCGCGCTGGTGGTGGTGCTCTCCGCGCCCGTGGTGCCGCACAAGATCCCGGCCTGGGAGCAGGAGCTCTCCGCGGGCGCCGCCTGCATGAACCTGCTCCACGCCGCGCACGCCATGGGCTTCGCCGGCGCCTGGATCACCGGCTGGGCCGCCTATTCGGACGCGGTGCGCGACCTGTTCGGGAACGCACCGCAGAAGATCGCCGGATTCGTCTTCATCGGCACCCCCGCCCTGCCGCTGGAGGAGCGCCCGCGGCCCCTACTGTCCGAAATCGTACATACGTGGAATCCGGGGTATGGACCCGACGCCTGATTGGTGTATTATCGCAGCATGACAGCGCTAGAGCATGAGGACAGCCCGGTCTACCTCAAGCTGCGCGCCAGCATCGCCGCGGCGATCCTGCGCGGGCAATACCGGGCAGGGGATCAGCTTCCGTCGGTGCGCGCGCTGGCGGCCGAGCACGGCGCGAATCCGCTCACGGTGGCCAAGGCCTATCAGAGCTTCCAGGACGACGGCTATGTCGAGGTGCGTCGCGGCGTCGGCATGTTCGTGCTGCCGGGCGCGGTGGAGAAGCTGCGGATCGCCGAGCGCGAGCGCTTCCTCACCGGCTATTGGCCGCGCGTGAAGGAGCATATCGCGCTACTCGGCCTCGACGCCCGGGAATTGTTCGACCGCGAAACCGCCTGAGCCGGGCCATGTCCCGCTGGCCCGGCGCCCGCGCGCTGCCGTTCCTCGCCGCGCTTTCGTGGCTCTGCCTCGGCGCGCACGAACTGGCCCATCATCTCGCCGGCCGCGTCGTCTGCGGTGCCTGGGGCGGCATGACGCTGGCCAGCTTCACCCTGCCCGATGCCTGCCCGGCTTCGGCCGCCTGGATCGCGGCGCTGGCCGGGCCGGCGCTCAGCTGGCTGCTGATCTATGCGGGCGCCGCGCTGCGCGGTCCGCTGGGCCTGTTCCTGATCTTCGCCAACCTGCCGCTCGCGCGCATCGTCACCGTGGCGACGGGCGGCGGCGACGAGCGGATCATCGGCAGGGCGCTGTTCGGCGATGCCCTCGGCTTTCCCGCGATGCTGGCGCTCACCGTGGCGCTCGCGCTGCCGCCGCTCCTCCTTGCCTGGCGCCGGCTGCCCCGCCGTCACCGGATGGCGGGCTTCGCGGCCCTGCTCGTGCTGCCGATGCTGTGGGACCTGTTCTTCAAGCGCATGCTGATGGGCGCGCTGCTGCCCGCCGAGCCGGTATGGAACGGCGTGCCCGCCGCGATCCTCGCCAGCCATGCGGCGGCAGCGCTGCTCCTTCTCCTCTGCTGGCCGCGCGGCCGGACGGCATAGGCGGCCCATGCTGATCATCACCGGCACCTTCCGGCTGCCCCCCGCCAATCTCCATGCCGCGCGGCAGGCGATGGCGGCGATGGTCGCGGCCAGCCGCGTCGAGGCCGGCTGCCTCCACTACAGCTATGGCGAGGACGTGTTCGATCCCGGGCTGATCCATGTGACGGAGCATTGGGCGGACCATGCGACGCTGGCGGCGCACGGGACCAGCCCGCACATCCGGGCATGGCGGGCCGCCTGGCCCGGGCTCGGCATCGGCGATCGCGATCTGACCCTGTTCGAGGCGGATGGCGGCAGGCCGGCCTAGGTGTTCAGTCCCAGCTTCCCAATATCTCCGCCACGGCGCGGAGCACCTGCGGCTTCATCTGGACGAACAGGTGGCTGCTGCGCACCTCGACCGCCCGGCATTCGGCGCCCTCGCCCTCCCGGCAGATCAGCCCGTTCACGAACCCGTCGCTGCGGCTCCAGATCGCGGCCGACGGCATCGGGAGCGGCCGCGCCGCTTCCTCCAGCCGGCGAGTCACGGCGGGATCGGCGATCCTCTCGCCGGTGAGCGCCTGGAAGGCGCGCCATACGTTGGTGGCGCCGGGCGGGCCGGCGAAAGGCGCGCTGACGGTGAGGACGGCGCGGACCAGATCGGGACGGCGATGCGCGACGATGCGGCTCATCACCCCGCCGAGCGAAACGCCGATCAGCGTAACCTTCCCGCCGGTCTCGCGCTCGATCTCCTCGACCCGGGCGATCAGCTTCTCGCACTCGGGCCCCACGCTGCGCACGCCGAAATTGCGGCCGAGCCGCCAGGGATAGGGGCGATAGCCGAGCCGGCGCAGCATGCCGCGCAGCACGAAGTTGGAGCGATCGGTGTTGCCCAGGCCGGGCGAGACCAGCACCGGCCGGCCATCTCCCCGCGGCAGCCCGGCGATGCGGAAACGGGCGAGCTCCGCCAGGGTGAGCGCGGCGCGGGCCGGCTCGAGCGCGAAGGCAAGGCGGGGCGGCGGCTCGGTGGCGGTTTGCGGGATCATAGCCACAGCATTACTCCCCAGGGCAGCGGCGTCCATATGCCCATCCGCACGCCCGCCGCGCGCAGGCCCCGGCCGGTCCATTCGTTGCAGGTGCGAAGCGCGCTATAGCCGCCCTTGGCCGAATAGAAGGCGTCGCGCGCGCCATAGCCGCGCACCACCGGCCCCGCGGCGAAGCTGCCCCGGACATAGGCAACCAGCCGGCGATATTCCTCGGGCCGCAGCAGCACCGCGCGCACCGATCCGTCCACGCGCGGCGCGGGCACATGGGCGACATGGACCACAGTCGATCCCATGCCGGCCAGCGCCTTGGCGGTACGCCAGGGATCGATGTCGCGCCAGCGGGCGGTGTGGAGGTAGAAGTCCCGATTGCCCCAGCCGATGGCGAGATAGGGCTCGGCGCCGTAGCGGGGATCGCCCAGATGCTCGGGCCGGGCAATGTCGCGGAACGCGGCGGCGGGCAGGATCAGATCGGTATGCGCGCCATTGTCGGCGACATAGATGCGCACGCCCGTGGCCGGCGGCGCCCGCCCGCCATTCGCGGCGAACCCCGCGCCCAGCGCCGCGGCCACGAGATAGAGCGCCACCGGCAGCACCAGCACTCCGATCAGCCGTATCGATATCCGCATCAACGCCCGCAACCGGCCATCCCCCATTTCGCACCTGCACCATCGCATGCTATGCTATTTTCATGGCTCACGACACGCATGTGCTCGATCGCCCGCCTGAGGGCGCGTCGGCCGACTGGACGATCCCGCAGAATTGGCAGGCCTATACCGCCGAGGAGCACGCGACCTGGGACAAGCTCTATGCGCGCCAGGCGAAGCTGCTGCCGGGCCGCGCGAGCAAGGCCTATCTCAACGGTCTCGACGCGCTGCGCCTGTCCGAATCGGGCATTCCCAATTTCGAGGAGCTGAGCGAGCGGCTGATGAAGCTCACCGGCTGGCAGGTGGTGGCGGTGCCCGGGCTGGTGCCCGACAATGTGTTCTTCGATCACATGGCCAATCGCCGCTTCGTCGCCGGCAACTTCATCCGCCGGCCCGACCAGCTGGACTATATCCAGGAGCCGGACGTCTTCCACGACGTGTTCGGCCATGTGCCGATGCTCGCCGACCCGGTGTTCGCCGACTATCTCGCGGCCTATGGTCGCGGCGGCAACCGGGCGCTCGAGCTGGGTGCGCTGAAGCAGCTCGGCCGGCTCTACTGGTACACGGTGGAATTCGGGCTGGTCCGCGAGGAAGGCGATCTGCGCATCTATGGCGCGGGGATCGTCTCTTCCTTTGCCGAGAGCGTGTTCGCGCTGGAGAGCGACAGTCCCAACCGCATCGGATTCGACCTGAAGCGCGTGATGCGCACCGACTATCGGATCGACGATTTCCAGCAGAATTATTTCGTCATCCCGAGCTATGCCGAGCTGCTGCGCGCCACGGTGGAGACCGATTTCGCTCCGCTCTACGACGAGATCCTCGGCCAGCCCGACATCCCGATCGCGGAGATCCTGCCGGGCGACGAGGTGATCACCCGTGGCACCCAGGAATATGCCAACTCGAAACGCTAGCCTCGTCATCCCCGCGAAAGCGGGGATGACGTTGGGGTGTGGCGCTTCCCGGCCCTACCAGCTCCCGAACCCCGGCGCCTCGCCCTTGCCGCGGCTCAGCCGGGTCACCCGCTCCGTCCCGTAGCGCACGCGCTTCGCCAGGGTCAGTGTCGGCCAGTCGCCGCGATCGGCACGGTGGACGAGGCGCAGGCCCTGCCGGCGATAGGCCTGCGCCACCGTCTCGGCCTGCCCGGCCAGCAGCCCGGCGAGAATCAGCGTGCCCCCCTCGGCCAGCACCGCGCCCACGCTCGGCGCCAGCTCGACCAGCGGACCGGCGAGGATGTTGGCGATGACGAGGTCATAGGGCGCCCGGCCGATGAGCAGCGGATGCTCGACCCCCGCCGCGGCGGCGAGCGCCAGCGCGCCCTGCCCGCCGCCGAGCCGCACGCCGTTCAGTTCGGCATTCTCCGCGGTGACCGCCACCGCGCGCGCATCGATGTCCGACGCCGTGGCATAGGCGCGCGGCCAGAGATGGAGCGCCGCAAAGGCGAGCAGCCCGGTGCCGGTGCCGAGATCGAGCACGTTCTCGAAGCGCTTGCCCTCGCGCTTCAGCCGGTCGAGCGCGAGCAGGCAGCCCGAAGTGGTTTCGTGCGTGCCGGTGCCGAAGGCGAGGCCGGCATCGATGCGGAAGGCCGTGGCGCCCGCGGGCACTCTGCCCTTGTTGGTGGCGGTATGGACATAGAAGCGGCCGGCATGGACGGGCTCGATCCCGGCCTGGCTGAGCGTCACCCAGTCGGCGTCGCGCACCTTCTCGGCCACCGCCTTCACGCCCTTCGCGCTCGGCGCCAGCGCCCGCACCGCGTCGAGCGCGGCGCTGTTGGGCTTCGATTCGAAAAAGGCCTCGAGCTGCCAATGGTCGGGATCGTCCTCGATCCGCTCGCTGGTCAGCAGCACGGGCATCGGCTCGATGCCGAACAGCGCCTCGTCATCGGCGTCGATGGCCTCCGCTTCGGCGCGGGTGCAGGGCAGGATGAGCTTCCAGCTCGACATCAATCGATCTCCACGGGACGCGCGACGACCACCTTGAGATCGGGGATCTCGATCGCGCGATATTGCAGCTTGCGGCCCTGGCGCATCAACAGCGCGAGGCGGGTCGGGCTCTGCATCCAGGCCTTGTCGATCCCGTCTATCCCGGCGAGCAGATAGGCCTGGCGCCCGGTGGCGAGATCGCCGACCAGCACATCCTCACGCGCGCCATCGGCGGCGCGGACGCGGAACACATAATAAGCGAGCGGGGCCTTCTGCGTGTCCACGCCTTCCTCCCCCGCACCCGCCATCGCCGGCAGATAGTCGCGGGAGACGATCCGGCGGCCATTGTCCGGCAGCAGCTTGCGGCTGGCACCGCTCGCCTTGTCGAGCAGGATCACGTTGCGCTCGTCCGGCGCACCCCCGCCCGAATAGGAGCCGGCATCGCCGCGCCGGATCGAGGAATCGGTGGCGATCACGATCTCCTGCGCGTTGGTGCCGTGCAGCGGATTGACGGCGGCGACGGCGTACACTTCCTTGGCGGCCTTGGCCTCGACCTGCGCCGGGGCATCGGCATTGCGATGCCCGCGCGTGAGCATCACGCCGCCGATCAGGACTCCCGCCAGGATCACGATGCCCGCCCCGACCACGGCCAGCGCGCCGACGAGGAGGCCGCCGACGAAAGGCGGGCGCGCCGCCAGGGGGAGCCGGGGCCCGGGGCTATCGGACATAGCTCGCTCCGTTGATGTCGAGCACCGCACCGGTCATCGAGGGCGGCGCGGCCAGCGCGCAGAAGCGAGCGAGCACGGCCACTTCGTCGGCATCGGCCACCCGGCCGAGCGGGATGTCGGCGAGCAGCTTCTCGCCGCCGCGGCTGGCGAGATAATCGTCGGCCATGCCCGTCATGGTGAAGCCCGGGCAGATCGCGAAGGCGAGGATACCGCTGCGCGCATAGCCCCGGGCGATGCTCTTGGTCATGCCGACCATGCCCGCCTTGGACGCGGCATAATGCCAGTGCGCCGGGCTGTCGCCGCGATAGGCGGCGCGGCTCGCCATGTTGACGATGCGGCCGGGGCGGCCCCCGGCCTGCCAGTGGCAGATGGCGAGGCGGCAGAGCTCGGCCGAAGCGGTGAGGTTCACCCGCATCGTCCGCTCCCAGCTCGCCACCCAGTCGTCATGCTCGATGTCGAGCGGATTGCTCTCGAACACGCCAGCATTGTTGATGAGCACGTCGATGCGGCCGTCGAGCGCGTCGAGCGCCTGGCTCCACAGGGTCCGGGGCGCCGCGGGATCGGCGAAGTCGGCGCGGATGCCGCTCCTGGTGCCCTGTCCGATCAGGCGCACCGCGTCGTTCTTGAAGCTCTCGGCGATCGCGGCGCCGATGCCGCGGCTCGCGCCGGTTAGGAGGATGTGGGTGGCCATGCGCCTGACTAGCGCGTCGGCCCGTCCCCGTCATCCCCGCGAAGGCGGGGGTCCAGAGTAGCAAGTGCTGTCCTGCTTGCCCCTGGAGCCCTGCCTTCGCGGGAATGACGAAGCGCTTCAGGCAGCGACGCTGCTGGAGAAACTGTCCGCGGCGACACGCAGCTTGTGGAGACGGTCGTCGACTTCGGCCACGTCCTTCTGGAGCGTGTCGATCTCGTGCGTCACCGACTTGGTATCCTCGCGGATGGCGCCGATGGTGGCGGACATGGAGTCGGCGGCGAGCGCGGTCTCGTCGACCGCCGCGGTGATCGCGGTGACGGTCTGCGCCTGGACCTCCATCGCGCTGCGGATGCGGTTGGCGCTTTCCTGCACCTCGCTCACCGTCGAGCGGATCGAGGCGTTGGTCTCCACCGTGCTCTTCGTCGCCGACTGGATCGCCGCGATCTTCGCCGCGATATCGTCCGTCGCCCGCGCCGTCTGGTTCGCCAGGCTCTTCACTTCCTGCGCCACCACCGCGAAGCCGCGACCCGCATCCCCCGCCCGCGCCGCCTCGATCGTCGCGTTCAGCGCCAGCAGGTTCGTCTGCCCGGCAATGTCGCGGATCAGCCCCAGGATCGATTCGATCGACTTGGCATGGTCGCTCAGCGCCTCGCTCATCCCCACCGCGTCGGTCGCCTGCGACGAGGCGCGCGTCGCGATCCCCGCCGCCGCTTCCACTTCCATCCGCGCATCCTCGATCGCCCGGATCAGCCCGGCCGCCGTCTGCGCCGCCTCGCGCATCGCCACCGCAGACTGCTCCGCCGCCGCCGCAACCTCCGATGCCTTGCCCAGCATCCCCCGCGCCGAGCCCGAGGCCCCCTGCGCCTGCACCCGGATGCGGTTGGCGAGGCCGGTGGCCCCTTCGATCGATTCGGCGATGCTCGCCTTGAACTGCAGCGAACGGTCGCGGCGCGCCTGATCGGCATGGGCCGCGTCGCGCGCGCCGAGATGGCCGGCCATCAGATCGGCCTCGGCCATCGCCATGCGCATGACCACGTCGCACAGCCGGCCCAGCCTCTCGGCATCGTCCGGCAGCGCCTCGCGCAATGCCCGCATCGTCTCGCTGTGCGCGAAGGAAAAGGCGGCGATCACCGCCGGCAGCGGAATGCCCGCCGCATAGGTCTGCGCGGCATAGCCGCACACCATCTCGACCCATTCCTCGCTGAACGGCTTCTCGAACTTGGTCGCGCCATAGCGGGCGCCGTGCGCTACCTGCTCCTCATAGCCGCGCGGGTCGTCCAGGATCCTGCGCATCGGCTGGCTGGCCGGCATCGCCTTGAAGTGGCGCCAGAACGCTTCCGCGATCTCGCGCTGGCGATGGCCGATCAGCGCGACGATCTCGCGGCAGCCCGCTTCGACCAGGCCGTCCCAATCATATTCGCGGCGGTGATCCTCCACCGTCCGGGTGCCGCCGCTCCAGCGGCCGGGCTCGCGCGTGGCTACCATCTGTCCCTCTCCCTCAGGCCGCGACCTTGGCGATGAAATCGCTCGCGCTGCCCTTCAGGCTGCCGAGCTGGCCCTCGAGCGCGGCAAAGCCCTGACCGACCCGGTCGATCTCGCTCGCCACGGCCTCGGTATCCTCGCGGATGGCGCCGATGGTGGCGGACATGGAGTCGGCGGCGAGCGCGGTCTCGTCGACCGCCGCGGTGATCGCGGTGACGGTCTGCGCCTGGACCTCCATCGCGCTGCGGATGCGGTTGGCGCTTTCCTGCACCTCGCTCACCGTCGAGCGGATCGAGGCGTTGGTCTCCACCGTGCTCTTCGTCGCCGACTGGATCGCCGCGATCTTCGCCGCGATATCGTCCGTCGCCCGCGCCGTCTGGTTCGCCAGGCTCTTCACTTCCTGCGCCACCACCGCGAAGCCGCGACCCGCATCCCCCGCCCGCGCCGCCTCGATCGTCGCGTTCAGCGCCAGCAGGTTCGTCTGCCCGGCAATGTCGCGGATCAGGCCCAGGATCGATTCGATCGACTTGGCATGGTCGCTCAGCGCCTCGCTCATCCCCACCGCGTCGGTCGCCTGCGACGAGGCGCGCGTCGCGATCCCCGCCGCCGCTTCCACTTCCATCCGCGCATCCTCGATCGCCCGGATCAGCCCAGCCGCCGTCTGCGCCGCCTCGCGCATCGCCACCGCAGACTGTTCCGCCGCCGCCGCAACCTCCGATGCCTTGCCCAGCATCCCGCGCGCCGAAGCGGAGGTGTGGCTGGCCTGGACGCGGAGCTGCTCGCCCTCGCGCGAGGCGCGCTGGACGGTGCCGCCGATCGAATCGCGGAAATCCTCGGCGAGCCGGTCGCGCGCCGCCTGGGCGCTGTGCTCGCGATACATGTTGTAGATCTCGACGGTGATGTCGCCCTCCAGCGCGGAGAGGCGCATCAGCGTGTCGATCAGCCCGGCGAGTCGCCGGTCCTCGGTGCCGACCCGGCGGATCAGTATCTCGAGCGCCACCCGGTCGCTCGCGCTGATCATCGAGAGCAGCGCCATCGGCGGCACGTTCGCGGCATAGGCGGCGGCGACCGAACGCTCGATCGATTCGATCCAGGGCCTCCCCTCGGCGTCCAGAAAGCGGTTCCGGAGGAAGACGACGCCGAGATCGATCATCTTCTGCGTATCGTCGGGCGCCCAGCTGCGCTCGTCGGCGAAGCAGCGCAGCCATTGCTGCCAATAGGCTTCCGAGACCGCGCGGATCTCCGGCTCCAGCGCCTCCCAGGCGGCGCGGCCCGAGGCGGCCAGCGACCCTTCGAAATCGAAGATGCGAAGACGGGCGCGCACGTCGATGCGGGCGGCCGTGGAGCCCGGTGCCGGCAGATCCTCAAGCGAAACGGCGTTGGTCACGAAACTTGTCCCCTTTGCGGCCGCGGGACGATCGGCCACTTGCCCCGGGATATGCGGGCGAAGTGGTTAAGGCGGGGTTAGCCAAGCCGGCGGTTGCGCATGCCAGCTTGCATCCGGCGGCATCGGGATTAAGGAGACGGCACCGACCGAGGAAGGACATAATCTTGGCCAATGTGCGCAACGAAGCGCGACCCACGTCGCCGCATCTGTCGATCTGGAAGTGGGGACCCGCGATGGCGGTCTCCATCACCCACCGCGTCACCGGCAGCGGCATGGCGACCGTAGGGACGATCCTGTTCGTCTGGTGGCTGGTCGCCCTCGCCTCGGGCCCGGCGGCCTATGCGGCGTTCCTCGACCTGTTCACGGTCAAGTCCGGCGCGCTCAACATCGCCGGCTATGTCTTCGGCATCGGGCTGACCCTGTCCTTCTTCCAGCACATGAGCTCGGGCATCCGCCACCTGTTCCTCGACCAGGGCGCCAATTTCGAGCTCAAGGCCAACAAGACCACCGCGCTGCTGACCTATGTCGCCGCGATCCTCCTCACCATCGCCTTCTGGGGCTTCATCATCTGGGGTAAGACCAATGGGTAACGGCACCAGCATCGGCAAGGTCCGCGGCCTCGGCTCGGCGCATGAAGGCGCACACCATTGGTGGCACCAGCGGCTGACCGCCGGCGCCAACCTGATCCTGACGCTGTGGTTCGTGCTCAGCATCGCGCTGCTGCCGGCCTATGATTTCGAGACCGTGCGCCACTGGATCGCCCAGACCCAGGTCGCCGTGCCCCTGATCCTCCTGGTCCTCACCACTTTCTATCACTTCCGCCTCGGCCTGCAGGTGGTGATCGAGGACTATCAGCACGACGAGACGCACATCGTGCTGATGGTGCTGCTCAACTTCTTCACGCTGGCGGCAGGCACCACCGCCGTCTTCTCGATCCTCAAGATCGCCTTCACGGCGGGGGCAGCGCTCTGATGCCAAACAATTCTTCTGGCGCCTACAAGATCATCGACCACAGCTATGATGCCGTCGTGGTCGGCGCCGGCGGCTCGGGCCTGCGCGCCACCATGGGCTGCGCCGAGGCCGGCCTGAAGACCGCCTGCATCACCAAGGTGTTCCCCACCCGCTCGCACACCGTCGCGGCGCAGGGCGGCATCGCCGCCTCGCTCGGCAACAACACGCCCGATCACTGGTCGTGGCACATGTTCGACACCGTCAAGGGCTCGGACTGGCTCGGCGATCAGGACGCGATCGAATATATGGTCCGCGAAGCGCCGCAGGCCGTGTACGAGCTCGAGCATGCCGGCGTGCCGTTCAGCCGCAACGACAATGGCACGATCTACCAGCGCCCGTTCGGCGGCCATATGCAGAACATGGGCGAAGGCCCGCCCGTGCAGCGCACCTGCGCCGCGGCCGACCGCACCGGCCACGCCATGCTCCACGCGCTCTACCAGCAGAGCCTGAAATACGACGCGGACTTCTACGTCGAATATTTCGCGCTCGACCTGATCATGGAGAACGGCGCCTGCCGCGGCGTGATCGCTTTGTGCATGGAAGACGGCTCGATCCACCGCTTCCGCAGCCACGCCGTCGTCCTCGCCACCGGCGGCGGCGGCCGCGTCTACCAGTCGGCGACCTCGGCGCACACCTGCACCGGCGACGGCAACGGCATGGCGCTGCGCGCGGGCATCGCGCTGCAGGACATGGAGTTCGTCCAGTTCCACCCGACCGGCATCTACGGCGCCGGCGTGCTCATCACCGAGGGCGCGCGCGGCGAGGGCGGCTACCTCACCAACTCCGAGGGCGAGCGCTTCATGGAGCGCTATGCCCCCTCGGCCAAGGACCTTGCCAGCCGCGACGTCGTCGCGCGCTCGATGGCGATGGAGATCCGCGAGGGCCGCGGCGTGGGCAAGGAGAAGGACCATATCTTCCTTCACCTCAACCATATCGACCCGAAGATCTTGCACGAGCGGCTGCCCGGCATCACCGAGACCGGCAAGATCTTCGCCGGCGTCGACCTGACCCGCCAGCCGCTGCCGGTGGTGCCGACCGTCCACTACAACATGGGCGGCATCCCGACCAATTATCACGGCGAGGTCGTCCACAATAAGGATGGCGATCCGGACGCGGTGATCCCCGGCCTGTTCGCGGTCGGCGAAGCGGCCTGCGTGTCGGTGCACGGCGCCAACCGCCTCGGCTCCAACTCGCTGATCGACCTGGTCGTGTTCGGCCGCGCGACCGGCCTGCGCCTGAAGGAGCTGCTCAAGCCCGGCATGAAGCACAACGAGCTGCCCAAGGGCTCGGAGGAATTCGCGCTCGGCCGCCTCGATCACTTCCGCAACGCCAAGGGCGCGCGCCCGACCGCCGAGGTCCGCGCCGATATGCAGAAGACGATGCAGCGCCACTGCGCGGTGTTCCGCGACAGCGCCCTGCTCGCCGAGGGCGTGAAGCACATGCAGGACGTCTACAAGGGCTTCCAGGACGTCGGCATCCAGGACCGCTCGCTGATCTGGAACACCGACCTGGTCGAGACGCTGGAGCTCGACAACCTGATCGGCCAGGCCGTCGTCACCATCGAGTGCGCCGCCAACCGCAAGGAAAGCCGCGGCGCGCACATGCACGAGGACTTCCCCGAGCGCGACGACAAGAACTGGATGAAGCACACCGTCGCCACCTTCGAAGGCTGGGGCGGCAAGGGCGGCGCCACGAGCATCGATTACCGCCCGGTCCACGACTACACCCTCACCGACGAGATCGAGTACATCAAGCCGAAGAAGCGGGTGTATTGAGCCTTCGACAGCAGGTTCCGGAAGGCCCGTTCGCCAGGCGCGAGCGGGCCTTTTGCTTTGGCGGAAAGACCTAAGCCACTCTCCCGGTTGCCGACATGCACCTGGTCCTTGTTTCCCGTCTCCCTGTTCGCCATCCTGACGCGGGAACGGCGGCTCGCGATCGGATGCCTCGCCTGGCTCATCCCGCTCTATCCGCTCGCCGCGGTCTGGCATTGAAGGGCGTCGATCCCCAGATGCGGTAGCGGGCCGGGATCGCCGTCCCCGCTTGACACCGCTCCCGCACCCGCGAGAGTGGGCCGTTAACGATCTCCGGGGGTCTCGCGCCTGCCATGCGTATCGCGTTCGCCATCCTTGCCGCGGCTGCCGCGCTCGCCGTCACGCCCGCCGCCGCCCAGTTTCGCGCGCCGGAGCACAAGGCGGAATGGCCGGGAATGGTCTCGGGCAGCGACGGCATCGAGGGGCTCGATCCCGGCCCCGAGCTGCAGCGCGGGCGATCCGCCAGGGCGATGCTCGCCGATGCCCGCAAGCTGAACGTCGCGCTCAACGCGCTCCAGCCGCAGCGCAAGGCACTGGTCGACGCCTATATCGTCTCGGTCGCGCTCGACAGCGATCCGGTGTTCGCGCGGGAGGCGCGCGAGGCGGGCAAGGTGCTCTCGCGCCGCTTCGATGCCGCCGGGCGCACCATCGTCCTCGCCGGCAGCACCGGCACCATGCCGAGCGAATTGCCGAACGGCTCGCTCACCAGCCTCACCCTGGCGCTCGCCCGGATCGCCGAGGTGATGGACAAGGAGCAGGACGTCCTCGTCCTCTACGCCACCAGCCACGGCGCCCAGGTGGGCATCGCCTATCATGACGGCGACGAGGGCTATGGCATACTGAGCCCCAGGCGGCTCCAGACGCTGCTCGACGAACTCGGCATCCGCAATCGCGTGCTGATCCTGTCGGCCTGCTATTCGGGCATCTTCGTCGGGCCGCTCTCCAGCCCCGACACCGCATTGTTCACCGCCGCCTCCTCGGATCGGCCGAGCTTCGGCTGCGAGGCCCATAATGACTGGACCTTCTTCGGCGACGCGATGATCAACCATGCGCTTCGCAAGAACCAGCCGCTCGAAAAGGCCTCGGACGAGGCACGGATGATGATCGGCGACTGGGAGGGCGCCGCGCGGGTGCCTCCCTCCAATCCGCAGGTCAGCATCGGCGACCATGTCGCGGCCTGGCTGGCCCCGCTCGAGGCGCGCATGCCCCAGACCGACACCCCGCCCGTCGGCCGCCCGTCGACCGATGCGCTCAAGACCGGCGAATGAAATGGCCGAGCAGGAGACTCTCCTGGAGCGACTGATCCCGGGCGACCTGGAGCATCAGATCCCCGCGGCGATCCAGAAGGCGCTTCCGGGCGGATTCCGCAACCGGCTGCTGCAGATCGGCCTCGGCCTGCTCATCACCTTCGGCTTCGCGTTCATGGTCCGCCGCTGGGTCGAGCGACGCGAGGCGCGGCGCCGGGCGCTGGCGCCGCGGCCGGCCGCGCCCGCGCTTCCGCCGATACCCGAACCCGAAGTGCTCGCGGCGATTGCCGGCATGCACGAACCCGCCCCCCTGCCCGACGACGGCACCCAGGCGACGCGCTACCCGCTGCTCGCCCAGCCGCACGTGGCGCTGTCCGGTCCGGTCGACCGGACGATGTACGCCAGCTTCCGCGAACAGCTTGCCGCCGCGCCGAAACAGGGCATGCTCGTCGTCTCGCTCTCCACGCCGGGCGGCGATCCCGAGGTCGCGCGGCTGATGGGCGACGAGATCCGGCTGCTGCGCGAATATTCGGGGCGCGAGATGCTCTTTATCGGCAAGGTCGCGGTCCAGTCGGCGGGCACGCTGTTCATGGCCGCCTTCCCGGCCGACAAGCGCTTCCTCACCCGCGGCACGCGGCTGCTGATCCAGGAAGGCATCCTCGACCGCCACCTGACGCTGACCGGCTCGCTCGATCGCTGCGCCGCCACCCTGAAGACCGCGCTGCACGAGATCGAGGAAGCGGCGCGGATCGAGGAGGAGGGCTTCCGCGCGCTCGTGGCGGGCACGCGCCTGCCCTTCGAGGACCTCCGCGCCCGGGCATCCGACGGCTGGTACGTCGAGGCCGAGGAGGCGCGTTCGCTGGGCCTGGTGCTCGACATCATCTGAGAGGTTGAGCGGCGCGGCGCGATTGGCTATCGCGCGCCCAAGCATAAGGAACCCCTCGATGGCCGAATTCCGCCTTCCCAAGAACAGCCGCATCTCCACCAAGGGCCGGGAGCACAAGGCGGATCCGGGCGCGAAGAACGTCAAGAAGTTCAAGATCTACCGCTACGATCCCGATGCGGGCCAGAATCCGCGCTACGACACGTTCGAGATCGACCTGGACGAATGCGGCCCGATGGTCCTCGACGCGCTGATCAAGATCAAGTCCGAGCAGGACTCGACGCTCACCTTCCGCCGCTCGTGCCGCGAGGGCATTTGCGGCTCGTGCGCGATGAACATGGACGGGCGCAACGGCCTCGCCTGCACCACCGCGATCGAGGACATCAAGGGCGACATCCGCATCACGCCGCTGCCGAACATGGACGTGATCAAGGACCTGGTGCCCGACTTCACGCACTTCTATGCCCAATATGCCTCGATCAAGCCGTGGCTGCAGACCGTGTCGACCACGCCCTCGGGCAAGGAGCGCCTCCAGTCGCCGGCCGATCGCGAGAAGCTGGACGGCCTGTACGAGTGCATCCTGTGCGCCTGCTGCTCGACCTCGTGCCCAAGCTATTGGTGGAACAGCGACAAGTTCCTGGGCCCGGCGATCCTGCTCCAGGCCTATCGCTGGCTGGCCGATTCGCGCGACGAGATGACCGGCGAGCGCCTCGACGAGCTCGAGGATCCCTTCCGCCTCTATCGCTGCCACACGATCATGAACTGCGCGAACGTCTGCCCCAAGGGCCTGAGCCCGGCCAAGGCGATCGCCGAGATCAAGAAGATGGAAGCCGAGCGCACGCTCTGATCCCGTGAGCCAGCCTGCGCCCGAGCATTTCTTCTACGAGGACGATCCGGACCTGCCGGGCTGGAAGCGCTGGCAGATTCTGGATCAGGGGCGGTTCAACAGCTTCATCGGCGCGCTTTCGGTGAAGGCGACGGGGGAGCGGACCGCACTGGTCCGCCACCGCTTCGAGCGCCGGCATTCGAACCTGCGCGACCATGTCCATGGCGGCGCGCTGGCCGGCTTCATCGACATGGCGCTGTTCGCCGCCGCGCGCGGCCTCGGCATCCTCGCCGGCCCGGCTTCCACCGTCGACATGTCGATCCAGTTCATCGCCGGCGGCGCGATCGGCATCGATACCCAGGCGGAAGTCGAGCTGCTGCGCGAGACCGGCCGCATGCTCTTCCTGCGCGGCGTCGTCCGCCAGGGCGATATCACCGTCGCCAGCTTCCTCGGCACCATCCGCAAGAGTTCTCCGCCCCAATGACCAGCGTCATCGAACGCTACCGCGCCCTTGTCGCCGCCGGTGAGCTCCGTCCCGATCCCGAACAGGCGATCGCGGCCGAGCGGCTGCACAAGCTCGCCGGCGAGCTGGAGGCGGTGCCGAGAAAGGGCAGCATCCTGTGGCGCGCGCTCGGCCGCCTGCCCGAGCCGCCGCGCGGGCTCTATGTCTGGGGCAGTGTCGGCCGCGGCAAGTCGATGCTGATGGACCTGTTCTACGAGAGCGTGAACATCCGCCGGAAGCGCCGCGTCCATTTCCACGAGTTCATGCTCGAAGTGCATGAGCGGCTGAACGAGGAGCGCAAGAAGGACACGCGCGACCCCGTGGTGAAGGTCGCCGATGCGATGGCCGAGGATGTGCGCCTGCTCGCCTTTGACGAGATGGTGGTGAACAATCCGGCCGACGCGATGATCCTCTCGCGGCTGTTCACCGAGATGATGGGCCACGGCCTCACCATGGTGGCCACGTCGAACCGCCCGCCGCGCGATCTCTACAAGGACGGGTTGAACCGCGAGCTGTTCCTTCCCTTCATCGAGCTGATCGAGGCGCGGATGGACGTGCTCGCGCTCAACGGGCCAACCGACTATCGGCTCGACCGGCTCGGACGCATGGACACCTGGCTGGTGCCCAACGGCCCCGAAGCGACGAAGCAGCTCTCCGCCGCCTTCTTCCGCCTGACCGATTATCCGGTCGAGGACGCCGCGCACGTGCCGGCCTGCGACATCGCGGTGCAGGGCGGGCGCGAGCTGCACGTGCCGAAATGCCTGAAGGGCGTCGCGGTCTTCTCGTTCAAGCGGCTGTGCGGCGAGGCGCGCGGCGCGGCCGACTATCTCGCCATCGCCCGGCGCTTCCACACCGTGATCCTGGTCGGCATCCCCCGGCTGGGGCCCGAGAACCGCAACGAGGCGGCACGCTTCGTCACGCTGATCGACGCGCTCTACGAGCACAAGGTCAAGCTGCTCGCCGCCGCCGATGCCGAGCCGCAGCATCTCTACGAAGCCGGCGACGGCCGCTTCGAGTTCGACCGCACCGTCTCCCGCCTCATGGAAATGCGCTCGGATGCCTATCTGGCGGAGGGCCACGGCGAACGATAGGCTGCCGACTCCGGCCAGCGGAGACGGCACATGACTCGGGATCAGCGCGACTTCGTGACCAAGGTGCCCGCGGTCACCCTGGGCTTCTGGATCATCAAGATCCTTGCCACCACGCTCGGCGAGACGGGTGGCGACACCGTCTCGATGACCTGGGAGATGGGCTATCTCGCCAGCACCGCGATCTTCATCGTCCCGCTGATCCTGCTCGTCGCCTGGCAGATCGCGGCCCGGCGCTTCCACCCTTTGCTCTACTGGGCGACCATCATCGCCTCGACCACGGCCGGCACCACCATGGCCGATTTCGCCACGCGCTCGCTGGGTATCGGCTATACCGGCGGCTCGGCCCTGCTGCTCGCCTGCGTGCTCGGCGCGCTGGGCCTGTGGCACGCGGTGCTGGGATCGGTCTCGGTCGACACGGTGCGCTCGCCCCGGGCCGAAGGCTTCTACTGGCTGACCATCACTTTCTCGCAGACGCTCGGCACCGCGCTCGGCGACTGGGCGGCGGACGATGGCGGGCTCGGCTATGCCGGCGGCGCGATGCTGTTCGGCGGCGCGCTCGCGGGGCTGGCATTGCTCTATTACCGGACCGGGACCAGCCGCGTCGCGCTGTTCTGGGCCGCCTTCATCCTCACTCGGCCGCTCGGCGCGACGGTGGGCGATTTCCTCGACAAGCCGCTCGCCAAGGGCGGGCTCGACTTCAGCCGCCCGCTGGCATCGGCGGTGCTCGCCGCGGCGATCCTCGTGCTGATCCTCGTCATTCCGCAGCGCCCGGGCACGCATCCGGGCAGCGCATCCCAGGGAGAGTGAGTTGAAGCCGACCCCTACATCATGGTGCGCGCTCGCGCTGGCGCTGACACCGTTTACCGCAAATGCCCAGACCCTGGCCGCCGCCGACCTGCGCCCCGGCCTGAGCCTCGACGGCGCCTGGCACTGGTCGGTCGATCCCTATCGCGACGGCGTCGCCGGCTTCCATGGCGGCCCGCCGGGGGAGAGCACCGCCCGCTTCCAGGACAGGATCCAGGCCGACGAGGCCGAGAAGCGCCCGACCGCGCTGTTCGAGTTCGACATGCAGCGCTCGCCGGTCACGCACCTGCCCGGCAGCTGGATCGGCCATGCGCCCGAGATGCGCTATTATCAGGGGCTGGTCTGGTATCAGCGGACCTTCGACTGGCAGCCGCCGGGCATGGGCAAGCGGGTGTATCTGCGCTTCGGCAGCGCCGACTATGCCGCCAGCGTGTTCCTGAACGGCAAGCCGGTGGGCAGGCATGTCGGCGCCTTCACGCCGTTCGCCTTCGACGTGACGAAACTGCTGCGCCCCGGCAGCAACCAGATCACGCTGGGCATCGATTCCGCGCGGACCGACAAGGACGTGCCCCCGCCGGTCACCGACTGGGAAACCTATGGCGGCGTCACGCGCTCGATCCGCCTGGTCACCGTGCCCGAGACGTTCGTCGACGACGCGTTCGTGCGGCTGGGCAAGGACGGCCGCATCGCGGTTTCCGCCCGCCTGCTCGGCCCCCAGGCCGCCGGCGCGCCGATCCGCCTGGCCATCCCCGCGCTCGGCGCCACGCTCGCGGGCCGCACCGATGGCGACGGCAACTGGACCGCCAGCCTCGCCGCCCCGCGCGCCCTCCAACGCTGGTCGCCCGACAGTCCGAAGCTCTACGATGTCGAGATCGCCAGCGGCGCGGACCGCTTCACCGACCGGATCGGCTTCCGCACGATCGAAGTGCAGGGCGACAGGATCCTGCTCAACGGCAAGTCGATCTTCCTGCGCGGCATCTCGATGCACGAGGAGGAACTGGGCAAGGATCCGGTGCGCGCCATGAGCCCCGCCGCCGCCCGCGCCCTGTTCGCCGAGATCAAGCAGGGGCTCCACGGCAATTTCGTGCGCCTGGCGCATTATCCGCACGACGAGGGCACCACGCGTCTGGCCGACGAGATGGGGCTGCTGGTGTGGAGCGAGGTGCCCGTCTATTGGCGCGTCGCCTGGGGCGATGCCGATACGCTGGCGACCGCGCGCCGGATGATCGCCGAGAATATCCGCCGCGACCGCAATCGCGCGGCGATCGTGCTGTGGAGCGTCGCCAACGAAACGCCGGTGAGCGACGCCCGCAACATCTTTCTGCGCACGCTGATCGGCGATGTCCGCGCGCTGGACGACAGCCGGCTGGTCACCGCCGCCCTGCTCAGCGCGCGCCAGGGCAAGGTGATGCGGATCGACGATCCGCTGGTGGGCGATCTCGATGTAATGGCGATCAACACCTATAATGGCTGGTACTCGGACGATCCGCTCGCCGCGCTCCCGAGCTTCGAATGGCAGAGCCCGGCCACCAAGCCGCTGATCTTCTCCGAATTCGGCGCCGATGCGCTCTATGGCTATCACGACATCGCCGCCGCCCCGCACAAGTTCAGCGAGGAATATCAGGCCGAATATTATCGCCGCACGCTCGAGATGGCGGCCAGGGTGCCGTTCCTGCGCGGGCTGAGCCCCTGGATCCTCAAGGACTTCCGCTCGCCGCGCCGGCAGCACCCGGTCTATCAGCAAGGCTGGAACCGCAAGGGCCTGATCTCCGAGACCGGCCAGCGCAAACAGGCCTTTACGGTGCTGGCCGAGGACTATGCGAAGCGGGAGAAGGCGGAGCGCTGACCCTTCTTCCCGAACACTAGCCCGCCATTGCCGCCGCGAAATCCATGCCCTTGCCCGTCAGCGCGTAGAGCGGCAGCGGCGGATAGCGATCCTCCAGCTTCCGCCGCACCAGGGCCTCGTCGATCACGGCCTTGAGCGTGGTCGACAGCGCCCGCGGCGTCACCGGAGCGAGACGCGCCTGGATCTCGCCGAAGCGCGTCCAGTCGGCGCCCAGCCCGGCGACCAGCGGCAGCGACCAGCGCGGCAGGTCGCCCGCCTCCAGCTTCAGCCGGGCCCGCGCTGCCTCGATCCGCGCGCACAGCGCGCCCGCCGCCAGCCCGGCTTCGGTCAGCACATATTCGGGGCGCAGCGGGTGGCCATGGCCGGGATTGGGAATCACCCAGCCGCACGCCTTCAGGTGGACGAGGCAGCGCGCCAGGCTGTTGTGCGGCAGGCCGAATGCCCGCGCGATCACCGCGAAGCGCGAGCCCTGCTCCCGATGCAGCAGCGCCAGCACCGGAATCGCCCAGCGATTGGCCTCGAGCATGCGCAGCAGCGGCACGGGTTCGGGGGGCATTGACTCCATCTCCAAATTCATATCGACTATACAAATGGAACTCAAGAGTCGGAGAATCGACATGGCTACCACGCTCGAAGCCCCCGCCCGCGCCGCCATCGGCTTTGACGGCGGCCTCACCTGCGCGCTCAACGTCCGCGATCTCGATGCCGGCATCGCCTGGTATCGCGACGTGCTGGGCATGAACCTTCTCTACCGGATGGACGAGATCGCCTGGTGCGAGTTCGAGAGCCCGGTCACGCGCGTGACGGTCGGCCTCGCCCAGGTCGAGAAGGTGATCCAGGGCGGCGGCGCGACGCTCACTTTCGGCGTGGTCGATCTCGACGCGGCCAAGGCGGCGCTCGATGCGGCCGGCGTGCGCCAGGACGGGCCGGCGCAGGAGATCCCCGGCATGGTCCGGCTGCTCACCTTCTACGATCCCGATGGCAATGCCCTGATGCTCTACCAGGATCTTTCGGGCCAGGGCTGAGGGCTCAGCCCTCGATCACGTGCGGCACGAAGCGCGCGGTGTTGCCGGTGATGAGGCCGTCCTCGCGGATGCCCATGCCGGCGGGCTCGCCATCGACGATCCACGCGCCGATCACCGGATAGCCGCCGCCGAAGTCGCGCAGGAGATAGAGCGCCTGGTAGATCCAGCCGCTCTCGTCATAGCGCCCGCCGGTCTCGGCGACGACTTCGCCGCCACGCAGGATCGAGACGTTCGCGCCCTCGCGCCCGAGCAGCGGCTTGGCGACCTGGTCGCCGCCGGGCAGCCGGCGCCGGCCGGCGGGGAGCAGGTTCGGATGGCCGGGGAACAGCTCCCAGAGCACCGGCAGGATCGCCTTGTTGCTCCAGATCATCTTCCAGATCGGCTCGATCCAGCGCGTGCCGCCCAGGCTCTCCAGCAATGCCGGCGCGAAGTCCTCGGCGAGGAGCCATTCCCAGGGATAGAGGTGAAAGCAGTTCTCGATCACCTGGTCCCGCAGGTCGACGAAGCGCCGCGCGTCATGGTTCCAGCCGATATCCTCCATGCGGATCGCGGCGGTGGCGAGCCCGGCCGCCTGCGCCGTGTCGCGCAGATAGGCGATGGTGACCGTGTCCTCGCCGGCAGCGTCCGCGACATGGGCGAAATGAACATGGCCGCCCGGGAGCAGCGGCGCGATGTCGCGCCATCGCGCGACCAGCTTCTCGTGCAGGCCGTTATACTGGTCCAGCGCCGGGAAGACGGCTTCCTTCCAGTCCCACTGGATCACCGCGGCCTCGACCAGGCTGGTCGGCGTGTCGCAGTTGAACTCGAACAGCTTGGGCGGGCCGTCGCCGGCATAGCCGAGATCGAAGCGGCCGAAATTGAGCGCGGGCGGCTCTTCGTCCCAGGCCCGCCGGATCGCGGCCCAGGCCGGCTCGGGAATGCCGAAGCTGCCGAGCAGGTCGCTGGCAAGGACATGCTCGCCCGCCGCCAGGAACAGCCGGTAGAGCTCGGCCGTCGCCGCCTCGATCTCCTCGATTTCCCTCAGGCTGAAGCGATAGCAGGCGCTTTCGTCCCAATAGGGGCGGCCGTCCATGCTGTGCCAGACGAGGCCCAGCGCCTCGACCCGAGCCTGCCAGTCCGGCCGCGGGGCGACCGGGGTGCGCCGCATCACCCGCCTCCGAAGCCGCCATGGAAGCCGGCCGAGCGCCCGAAGCCGCCGCGCGACACCGAGCCCCTGCTCGCGCTCGAATAGGAGACGCCGGCGCTCGGCCGGATCGAGCCGCCCCGGGCGACCTCGCCCATCTCGGGCACGCGCTGGCCGCGGCCGACATAATAGGCATGCCCCCCGCCCAGGCCACCGCCGCCGCCGCGCCCGCCGCCGCAGCTCGCATCGGCGATGCGCCGGCCGCCGGCGTCGACGCACAGCTGGGTCGGCTGGTTCGCAACCAGCTGGCCGCCCCCGCAGCCGCTCGCCAGCAGCGCCGCCGAAGTCGCCGCCGTCACCTTGAGCACCGAAAAATCGATCTTCCCGTGCATCCCGCCCCCCTGTTCGGGGCGGAGAGCTATCAGCATGGCGCGGCGCTTGGCAATCCGTCCGCGCACCGGCAGGATGGCGCCACCGACTCACGGGGTAGAACCATGATCGTCACCACTACCGAGAATATTCCGGGCCACAGCGTCGTCCGCACCCTGGGGCAGGTGTTCGGCGTCGTCGTCCGCAGCCGCGGCATCGGCGGCAACATCAGCGCCTCGCTGCGCTCGATCGTCGGCGGCGAGATCCCCGAATATACGCGGCTGGTCGAGGATGCCCGTCGCCACGCGATCGACCGGATGGTCGCCAACGCCCATGCGATGGGCGCCAATGCGATCGTGATGATGCGCTTCGACTCGGGCGAGATCGCCCAGGCGATGAACGAAGTCGTCGCCTATGGCACGGCGGTGGTGCTCGACCCGGCCCCGCTGGACTGATCGGGATGCTCCGCCTGATCGTGACGGTCGCGGCCGCGCTCTGGTTCGCCGCCGCCGTCGCGATGACGCTGTGGGACGCCACCGCCTGGCCGATGCTGGTCGCCGCCGGGCTGCTGCTGCTCGGCACGCTGTTCGAACGCTTCCATTATCGCGGCGCCGGCACGCCGCCCGACGCGGCCGGCTGGCAGCCCACCGCGGAACGCTTTCTCGACGAGGAGAGTGGCCGGCTCGTGGTCGTATGGTTCAATCCCGCCACGGGCGAACGGCGCTATGTCGATGCCCGCGAAGAGGCGTAAGTTGCTTATTGCACTTGCGAATTAGTTGCAAAGATATTCCGCGGCCCTCCGCTTTCATGGGTTGCGACTCTCCTATTATGGGCCTAAGCCGCCACCGCTTTCACCGGCGCGCCGGTACGCGCGTCTGTGTCCGGTTGAACCAGACCCATAGGGAGTTTCCATGGCCCGCAAGAAGATCGCGCTGATCGGCGCCGGCAACATCGGCGGTACGCTCGCCCACCTCGCCGCACTCAAGGGCCTGGGCGACATCGTCCTGTTCGACGTGGTCGAGGGCGTGCCCCAGGGCAAGGCGCTCGACCTGAGCCAGTGCGGCCCAGTCGAAGGCTTCGACGCCAGGATCACCGGCTCGAACGACTATGCGGACATTGCGGGCGCCGATGTGATCATCGTGACCGCCGGCGTCGCCCGCAAGCCGGGCATGAGCCGCGACGACCTGCTCGGCATCAACCTCAAGGTCATGAAGGCCGTGGGCGAGGGCATCGCCGCCAATGCGCCGGATGCATTCGTGATCTGCATCACCAACCCGCTCGACGCCATGGTCTGGGCGCTGCGCGAATTCTCGGGGCTCCCGCACACCAAGGTGGTCGGCATGGCCGGCGTGCTCGACTCGGCGCGCTTCAGCCACTTCCTCGCCGAGGAATTCCAGGTCTCGGTGAAGGACGTGAACAGCTTCGTGCTCGGCGGGCACGGCGACACCATGGTCCCGGTCCTCGAATATTCGACCGTCTCGGGCATCCCGGTCAGCGACCTGATCGCGATGGGCTTCTCGACCAAGGAGCGCATCGACGCGATCGTGCAGCGCACCCGCTCGGGCGGCGGCGAGATCGTCGGCCTGCTCAAGACCGGCTCGGCCTTCTACGCGCCCGCCACTTCGGCGATCGCGATGGCCGAGAGCTATCTCTACGACAAGAAGCGCGTCCTGCCGGCCGCCGCGCACCTGACCGGCCAGTACGGCGTCGACGATCTGTACGTCGGCGTGCCGATCATCATCGGCAAGGACGGCGTGGAGAAGATCATCGAGATCAACCTGACCGACGAAGCCAAGGCCAACCTCACGGTCTCGGTCGACGCGGTCAAGGAACTGCTGGTGGCCTGCAAGGCGATCGACGAGAGCCTTGCTTAACGCGATCGCCTTCGTCGCGCTCGCGCTCGCACCTCAGACGGCATCGCCTTTGTTGCGCGACGCCGATCCGAAGCTGTTTGCCGGGGCGGCAACGGCCTGCCTGCGGCATCTGGCCATCGATAGGTTCGACCCGGACGGGCTGGTCGCAGAAGGCTGGAGCCGTCATAGTGCCGCAGAACTGCCCGAACGTCCCTTCCGCGATTGGGTCCCGCTATTCAGCCGTGGCGATGGCGTGATACTGGCCGCAATCGGCCCTTCGGGTAAACCGCATGGCTGCGTGGTCGTTGCCAAATTGGTTGCGGGAACCGATCAGGCGGCGGCTCGCGCCGCGCTGATTGATGCCCTGAAGAGCCAGCCCGTTCACGAGAAGGATGGCGATACCCTTTGGGCGATAGGCGGCATCGTCCTGCTCCTTCACAGGGACAAGCACTTGGAAGGCGCGCTCGATATCACCATCGGGACCAGATCGACCCAATTGCCGCTGCAAGGAGCGCAATGAGCCAGCGCATGAAAAGGATGCGGGTCCTGACTGGCCTGCTCGCCCTCGCCGCCGCCCCCGCCGCCGCGCAGGAGGCTACGCCCACCGCGCCGGCCGAGCCGGTGCCGCTGTTCCAGGCGGCCTGCGTCAACGGCGCGGTGCGGCTGAGCAAGAGCGTCGCGGAGTCGGTCGGCTTCGCCGCGCTCCCCGCCGCCGCGCGGCGCGCGCTCGGCGCCAGCACGGTCGCCACGCGCGGCGAGGCGGAGAAGCTGCCCGCGCCCGCCGCCGCGCAGGTGCCCAACGCCATCTACCGGATCGCCGGCGGCCAGCTCTATCTGATGCCGCCCACCGCCGCGCCCAGCGGCGTGCCGATCGGGGACAGCTGCATCGTGCTGTGGCACGCGCTGTCCGACGACGATTATTTCGCCGCGCGCAAGGTCGTCCTCCCCAATGAGGATAGCGTGCCCCTCACCGCCCGGCCGACCGCCAGCGCGGTCGGCGCGTCGGTCGCCACTTCCGCACGAGACAGCGTTCGCCTGACCGCCGCCGCCTATGGCGGCTGGGTCGTGCTGCGCTCCTCCTCCCCAACCGAATCCAAAGCGCCTGGAGCCCAGTGAACGCATGAGCATCCTGATCAACAAGAACACCAAGGTCATCACCCAGGGGATGACCGGTGAGACCGGCACCTTCCACACCCAGCAGGCGCTCGCCTATGGGACGCAGATGGTCGGCGGCGTGACCCCCGGCAAGGGCGGCACCGAGCATATCGGCCTGCCCGTGTTCGACACCGTCGCCGAGGCCGTCACCAAGACCGGCGCCGACGCCTCGGTCATCTACGTGCCGCCGCCCTTCGCCGCCGACTCGATCCTCGAGGCGATCGACGCCGAAGTGCCGCTGATCGTCTGCATCACCGAAGGCATTCCGGTGCTCGACATGGTCAAGGTGAAGCGCGCACTTTCGGGTTCCAAGTCGCGCCTGATCGGCCCGAACTGCCCCGGCCTGCTGACCCCGGGCGAGTGCAAGATCGGCATCATGCCGGGCTCGATCTTCTCCAAGGGCTCGGTGGGCGTCGTCTCGCGCTCGGGCACCCTCACTTATGAGGCGGTGTTCCAGACCACCAATGCCGGCCTGGGCCAGACCACCGCGGTGGGCATCGGCGGCGACCCCGTCAACGGCACCAACTTCATCGACGTGCTCGAGCTGTTCCTCGCGGACGACGCGACCCAGTCGATGATCATGATCGGCGAGATCGGCGGCTCGGCCGAAGAGGAAGCCGCGCAGTTCCTGATCGACGAGGCCAAGCGTGGCCGCAAGAAGCCGATGGCCGGCTTCATCGCGGGCCGCACGGCGCCTCCGGGCCGCCGCATGGGCCATGCCGGCGCCATCGTCTCGGGCGGCCAGGGCGGCGCCGAGGAGAAGATCGCCAAGATGGAAGAGGCGGGCATCCGCGTCGCGGCCAGCCCGTCCGAGCTGGGCTCGACCCTTGTGGAAGTGCTCAAGGGTTAACAACTAGGCCGTCATCCGGCCCCGGACCCGGTCCGGGCCGGATCTCGTGCGGTTAGGCCGTGCAATCGGCCTGGGACCCCGGCTTTCGCCGGGGTGACGATTGAGGAATTGACGATGGGCTATGAGGGCCTGGATTTCGAGCAGGTTGCCGGTGGGGTGAGCCCCGCCTTCGTTGAAACGCTGTACCGCCGCTACAAGGCGGATCCCACGGGCATCGAGCCGCAGTGGCAGCAATTCTTCGAGGGCCTCGAGAACACTGCCTCGGGCCCCAGCTGGGCGAACCCGCGCTGGCCGCTCGCCGATACGGATGCCCTCACCGCCGGTCTCGACCCGACCCAGATGGAGCCGGCGCCCAAGCCCGCCAAAGGCGGCGCCGCGCCTGCCGCCAAGCCCGCCGGCCCGGCCGCGTCGGAAGCCGACATCGCCCGCGCCGCCGGCGATTCGATCCGCGCGATGCTGCTGATCCGCACCTACCGGGTCCGCGGCCACCTCGCCGCCACGCTCGATCCGCTCGGCCTGGCCCGCCAGGACGTGCCGGCCGACCTGACGCCCGAATATCACGGCTTCACCGGCGCCGATCTCGATCGCCCGATCTATCTCGGCGGCGCGCTCGGCCTGGAAAAGGCCACCGTCCGCGAGATCGTCGACATCCTGCGCGCGAACTATTGCGGCAATGTCGGCCTGGAATACATGCACATCGCCGATGTCGAGGAGCGCCGCTTCCTCCAGGACCGGATGGAAGGCAAGGACAAGGCCATCCAGTTCACGCCGGACGGCAAGAAGGCGATCCTCTCCAAGGTCATCGAGGCCGAGGAGTGGGAGAAGTTCTGCGGCAAGAAATATGTCGGCACCAAGCGCTTCGGCCTCGACGGCGGCGAAGCGATGATCCCGGCGATGGAAGCCATCATCAAATATGGCGGCCAGCTCGGCGTGCGCGAGATCGTCTACGGCATGGCCCATCGCGGCCGGCTCAACATGCTCGCCAATGTGATGTCGAAGCCGTACCGCGCGATCTTCCACGAATTCTCGGGCGGCTCGTCCAACCCGGATGACGTTGGCGGCTCGGGCGACGTGAAATACCACCTCGGCACCAGCACCGATCGCGAGTTCGACGGGATCAGCGTCCATATGTCGCTGGTCGCCAATCCCTCGCACCTGGAGGCCGCCGATCCGGTGGTGCTCGGCAAGACCCGCGCGATCCAGACGATCGCCAACGACCTGGAGCAGCACACCGGCTCGCTGCCCGTGCTGCTGCACGGCGACGCGGCCTTTGCCGGCCAGGGCATCGTGTGGGAGTGCCTCGGCTTCTCGGGCATTCGCGGCTACAATACCGGCGGCTGCCTGCACTTCGTGATCAACAACCAGATCGGCTTCACGACGAGCCCGCAATTCGCGCGCTCCTCGCCCTATCCTTCGGACGTCGCCAAGGGCGTCCAGGCGCCGATCTTCCACGTCAATGGCGACGATCCCGAAGCGGTCACCTTCGCCTGCAAGATGGCGATCGAGTTCCGCCAGACCTTCAAGCGCGACGTCGTGATCGACATGTGGTGCTATCGCCGCTTCGGCCACAATGAAGGCGACGAGCCCTCGTTCACCCAGCCGCTGATGTACAAGGCGATCCGCCAGCATCCGTCGGTGAGCGTGGTCTATGCGCGCAAGCTGATCGGCGAGGGCGTGATCGACCAGGGCTTTGTCGACGAGCGCACCAGGCAGTTCAACCTGCTGCTCGAAGGCGAGTTCGAGGCCGGCAAGTCGTACCTCCCCAACAAGGCGGACTGGTTCGGCGGCCGCTGGTCGGGCCTGTCGGCGCCTGCCGATACCGAGAATGCGCGGCGCTCGGTCGACACCGGCATCGAGAAGAAGCTGTTCGACAGCCTGGGCCGCACGCTGACCGAGGTTCCCGCCGATCTCGAGATCCACAAGACGCTGGGCCGCGTCCTCGATGCCAAGCGCGCGATGTTCACCTCCGGCGAGAATTTCGACTGGGCGACCGGCGAGGCGCTGGCCTTTGGCGCGCTGCTGTCGGAAGGCTATGGCGTGCGCCTGTCCGGCCAGGATTCGGGCCGCGGCACCTTCTCGCAGCGCCACGCCGTCTGGGTCGACCAGCGGGACGAGCATCGCTACATCCCGCTCAGCACCATCCCGCACGGCACGTTCGAAGTGCTCGACAGCCCGCTCTCGGAATATGGCGTGCTCGGCTTCGAATATGGCTATGCGCTCGCGGATCCGAAGACGCTGGTGCTGTGGGAAGCGCAGTTCGGCGACTTCGCCAACGGCGCGCAGATCATGATCGACCAGTTCATCGCCGCCGGCGAGGCCAAGTGGCTGCGCGCCAACGGCCTGGTGATGCTGCTGCCGCACGGCTATGAGGGCCAGGGCCCCGAGCACAGCTCGGCGCGCCCGGAGCGCTATCTCCAGCTCTGCGCGGAAGACAATATGCAGGTCGTCAACATCACGACGCCGGCCAACTATTTCCACCTGCTGCGCCGCCAGATGCACCGCAACTTCCGCAAGCCGCTGGTGCAGATGACGCCCAAGTCGCTGCTGCGCCACAAGATGGCGGTGTCCAGGGCCGAGGATTTCCTGGGCGACAGCCACTTCATGCGCATCCTGTCGGATCCGCGCGCGCCGGCCGATGCCGATGTGAAGCGGCTGGTGCTGTGCACCGGCAAGGTCGCCTATGACCTGATCGAGGCGCGCGACGCGGCCGGCGACCAGAACACCGCGATCGTCCGCATCGAGCAGCTCTATCCCTTCCCGGGCGAGGCGCTGGCCAAGCGCATCGCGCGCATGGCCAATGTCGAGGAAGTGATCTGGGCGCAGGAAGAGCCGAAGAACAACGGCTATTGGACCTTTGTCGAGCCCTTCATCGAGGCCAGCCTGGCCGAGGCGAAGTGCAAGGTGCGGCGTCCGCGCTATGCCGGCCGCGCGCCGGCCGCTGCGGTCGCCACCGGCCTGATGAAGCGCCACCAGGCCGAGCAGGGCGCGCTGATCGCCGATGCCCTTGGCCACAATGTCCGCGACGAGATCCGTCGCACCCGCAACAACTGAGACCGTCCCCAGGGAACGAGGAAAGACAATGGCAGACGTTAAAGTCCCGACGCTGGGTGAATCGATCACCGAAGCCACGCTCGGCGAATGGCTGAAGAACCCGGGTGATCCCGTGCAGCTCGACGAGCCGATCGCGAGCCTGGAGACCGACAAGGTCTCCGTGGAAGTGGGCAGCCCGGTCGCCGGCGTGATGGGCGAGCAGCTCGTCAAGGTGGGCGACACGGTGGAGGTCGGCGCGGTGATCGCCGTGGTGAGCGAAGGCGGTGCCGCCACCGCGCCGAGCCCGGCTCCCGCCGCGGCGCCGGCCCCGGCGCCCGCTCCGGCCGCCGCGCCCGCGACCGAGGCTGCCGCGCTCTCGCCCTCGGTGCGCCGCGCGGTGCTTGAGACCGGCGTCGACCCCTCGACCGTGCAGGGCACGGGCAAGGACGGCCGCCTGACCAAGGACGATGTGATCGCCGCCGCCAGCGCCAAGCCGGCCCCGGCCGCGACTCCGGCGCCCGCCGCCGCGCCGGCCGCTTCCTCGGCCAATGGCCGCAAGGAAGAGCGCGTCAAGATGACGCGCCTGCGCCAGACCGTCGCCAAGCGCCTGAAGGAAGCGCAGAACACCGCCGCGATGCTCACCACGTTCAACGACGTGGACATGACCGCGGTGATCGAGGCGCGCGCCAAGTACAAGGATCTGTTCGAGAAGAAGCACGGCGTCCGCCTCGGCTTCATGGGCTTCTTCGTGAAGGCCGCCTGCATGGCACTCAAGGACATCCCCGGCGTCAACGGCTCGATCGAGGGCGACGAGATCGTCTATCACGATTATTGCGACATCTCGGTCGCCGTCTCGGCTCCGCAGGGCCTGGTCGTGCCGGTGATCCGCGACGCCGAGACGCTGTCGGTCGCCGGCATCGAGCGGACGATCGGCGATTTCGGCAAGCGCGCCAAGGACGGCACGCTGAAGATGGAAGAAATGAAGGGCGGCACCTTCACCATCTCGAACGGCGGCGTGTTCGGCTCGCTGATGTCGACCCCGATCATCAACCCGCCCCAGTCGGCCGTGCTCGGCCTGCACCGTATCGAGGACCGCCCGGTGGTCCGCGACGGCCAGATCGTGATCCGTCCGATGATGTACCTCGCGCTCAGCTACGACCACCGCCTGGTCGACGGCCGCGAGGCAGTGACCTTCCTCGTCGCGCTGAAGAACGCGATCGAGGATCCGACCCGGCTGCTGATCGACCTGTAAGGCGGTCGTAAAACTGACTTGCTCCGCCACTAACCCTCATGGGTTGCAGGCGGGGCGGGTCATCCTATGTGGTTGTGGAAGCGCAAGCGGAGGCGGGAAGAAGCAGCCTCCCCGATGATCGAGCCGGCCCCGGCACCCGCGGAGACCCTTCCGCCCGCGCCGCCGCCAGTTCCCGTCGCAGAGACGAAAGAGAAGCAAATGGCCGACTATGATTTCGACGTGCTGGTGATCGGTTCGGGCCCGGGCGGCTATGTCGCGGCGATCCGCGCGGCGCAGCTGGGCCTCAAGACCGCGTGCGCCGAGAGCCGCGCGACGCTGGGCGGCACCTGCCTCAATGTCGGCTGCATCCCCTCCAAGGCGCTGCTCCACGCCTCCGAGCTCTATGAGGAAGCCGCCAGCGGCAAGCTCGCCAAGCTCGGCATCAAGACCCCGACGGTCGAGCTCGACCTCGACGCGATGCACGCCCAGCGCGTCGACGCGGTGAAGGGCCTGACCGGCGGCATCGAGTTCCTGTTCAAGAAGAACAAGGTCGAGTGGCTGAAGGGCCATGCCAGCTTCACCGGCAAGGATTCGGTCAAGGTCGGCGACCGCGAGGTGCGGGCGAAGAACATCGTCATCGCCACCGGCTCCTCGGTCACTCCGCTGCCCGGCGTCGAGATCGACCAGAAGGTCGTGGTCGACAGCACCGGCGCGCTCGAGCTGCCCAAGGTCCCCGAGCATCTCGTCGTCATCGGCGGCGGCGTGATCGGCCTGGAGCTCGGCTCGGTGTGGCGCCGCGTCGGCGCCAGGGTCACCGTGGTCGAGTATCTCGACCAGCTGCTGCCCGGCATGGACGGCGAGGTCCGCAAGGAAGCGGGCAAGCTGTTCAAGAAGCAGGGCATGGAGCTGAAGCTCTCCACCAAGGTTACCGGCGTGCAGGTCAATGGCGACAAGGCCATGCTCACCGTCGAACCCTCGGCCGGCGGCGCCGCCGAGACGATCGAGGCGGACGCGGTGCTGGTGTCGATCGGCCGCCGCCCGAACACGTCGGGCCTGGGCCTGGAGGCCGCCGGCCTCTCGACCAACCAGCGCGGCCAGATCGAGATCGACCATGACTTCCGCACTTCGGTTCCCGGCATCTGGGCGATCGGCGACGTCGTGCCGGGCCCGATGCTCGCCCACAAGGCCGAGGACGAAGGCATCGCGGTGGCGGAGAACATCGCCGGCCTCACCGGCATCGTGAACCATGACGTGATTCCGAGCGTGGTCTACACCTGGCCCGAGATCGCCGGCGTCGGCCTGACCGAGGAGCAGGCCAAGGAGCGCACCGAGGTGAAGGTCGGCAAGTTCCCGATGATCGCCAACAGCCGCGCCAAGACCAACCATGAGCCGGACGGCTGGGTGAAGGTGATCGCCGATGCCAAGAGCGACCGCGTGCTCGGCGTGTGGATGATCGCCTCGGTCGCCGGCACGATGATCGCCCAGGCCGCCCAGGCGATGGAGTTCGGCGCGACCAGCGAGGACATCGCCTATACCTGCCACGCCCACCCGACCCATTCGGAAGCGTTCAAGGAAGCCGCGATGGCGGTGCAGGGCAAGCCGATCCACATCTGAGCCGAGACGGCGGCGGCGCAGGCTGCGGCCAACCATCCGGTATCCGACCCCTTGCAGCTCTCCCCTGTGCGTGTTACTCAAACAATACACATAGGGGAGTTCTTCATGCGTCACATCCTGTTCGGCCTGCTGGCGGCGACCGCCCTCGCCGCGCCCGCCTTCTCCCAGGATGCGGCGCGCATGGACAAGGCCGCCAGCGCCGAAGCCGACAGGAACGGCTTCATGGGGGCTATCCTCGTCGCCCAGGACGGAAAGATCCTGTTCGACAAGGGCTATGGCTCGGCCAATCTCGAATGGAAGATCCCGAACGACGGCGAAACCCGGTTTCGCCTCGGTTCCCTGACCAAGCAATTCACCGCCGCTTCGATCCTGCTGCTTCAGGAACGCGGCAAGCTGCGCCTCGATACCCCGATAAAGACCTACCTGCCCGATGCGCCGGCGGCCTGGGACAAGGTGACCGTGTTCCACCTGCTCACCCACAGCGCTGGCGTGCCCAACTTCACCGGGTTCGAGAATTACGAGAAGACCAAGACGCTGCCGGTGACGCTGCCCGAACTGATCGCGCGGTTCAGCGACAAGCCGCTCGATTTCGAGCCGGGCACGCAGTTCAAATATTCGAATTCGGGCTATGTCCTGCTCACCGCGATCGTCGAGAAGGCAGGCGGCCAGTCCTATGCGAGCTTCGTCGCGGAGAACCTCTTCAAGCCGCTCGGCATGGCGGACAGCGGCTATGACGATCATGCGCGGGTGATTCCGCATCGCGCCTCGGGCTACAGCCCGCGCCAGGGCGTGGTGGTCAATGCCGACTATATCGACATGTCGATCCCCCAAGGCGCGGGAGCGCTCTATTCGACCACCCACGACCTGCTGAAATGGGAGACCGGGCTGTTCGGCGGCAAGCTGCTCAAGCCCGAATCGCTCGCGGCCATGCGCACGCCGTACAAGAACAATTACGCATTCGGCATCGGCGCGGTGACCAGGGATGGCGCGACCACGATCTCGCACAGCGGCGGGATCGACGGTTTCAACACCTGGCTCGGCTATGATCCGGATCGCAAGATCACCGTGGTGGCGCTCGCCAATATCAACGGCAATGGCGCAAGCACGCTGGGCCGCGCGATGATGACGCTGGCGCGCGGCGGCACGGTCACGTTGCCCAGCGAACGCCAGGCGGTGAAGCTCGCACCCGCGATCCTCAAATCCTATGAAGGCACCTACGAAATAAACCCGAGCTTCGGCATCACCATCCGCGCCGAGGGCGACCGGTTGATCGCCCAGGCGACGGGCCAGGGACCGCTGGATCTGTTCCCGGAAGCGCAGGACCGCTTCTTCTACCGCGCGGTCGATGCGCAGATCGACTTCACGCGCGACGCATCGGGCAAGGTCACCGGCGCGGTGCTGCACCAGAACGGGCGCGACCAGAAGGGAGTGCGGAAATAGGGCCTCGGGCCGCCATCATCGCCGCCCGCAGCACCCCTCCATCACCGCACCGCCCAGGGCCCGCTCAGCTTCGGCCGGATCCGCACCAGCGCGAAGGTGAGCGCCGCGCTGGCGATCGGCGCCAGCCACAGCGCCGTCCAGCCCCAGCGGACATGGCTCGCCGCCCCCATCACCGCGCCGGCGATGAAGCCGAGCCAGAGGAACAGGTAGCGCGTCCAGGCCCAGCGATCGGGCTCGCCCATCAGCGCGTCCGCCAGCTTCTGCCCCAGCTTGACCAGCGATCCGGTCATGTAGGTGACGCCCACCGTCACTTCGCCCTCGCGGTGGAGGATGCCGTTCTCGCACCCCATCGCCATGGCGAGGAAGATCAGCACGAGCGGCCCGGGCGACAGGCTGGCGAGCGTGGCCGCGGCGGCGAGCAGCGCCGTCACCACCAGCATCAGGCTCTCGCGGAACCGCGCCTGGCGCCAGCGCGTCACCACGCTGGCGATGATCACGCCGCTGACGAAGCTCATCACCAGCCCGCCGGCCACCGCCGCATCGCCGGGCAGGCCGGCCCCCAGCCCCACGCCCAGCCGCGTGCTGTTGCCGCTCATGAACGAGGCGAAGAAGCCGCCCAGGCTGGTAAAGGCCAGGGCATCGACGAAGCCGGCCAGCGCGGCAAGGCAGATGGCGATGACGACTAGCGGAGACTCGGTACGCTGCATGGCCGCACTCATGCCCCGGATGCGCGTTTGACAGCAAGCCGTTGCCGGAGAGAAACAAGACGGATGGACGCCGCTCTCGCCGCCGCCCGCATCGGGCCGATCCTGCCCTGGCTCGACATGTTCGGCATCGCGCTGTTCGCCGCGACCGGCGCGCTCGCCGCCGCGCACCGGGCCCAGACCTTCGTCACCGCCGCCTTCTTCGCGCTGGTCACCGGCGTGGGCGGCGGCACGATCCGCGACCTGCTGATCGGCGCGCCGGTCTTCTGGGTGCACGACGCGACCGTCGCGGCGCTGATCCTCGCCGTGGCGGTGCTCGTATGGAGCACGCCCCAGCGCTGGTGGAACGACGCCACCTTCGCCTGGCTCGATGCGCTGGGCCTGGCCGCCTATGCCGCGTTCGGCGCCGCCAAGGCGCTGGGATATGGCATTCCGCCGGTGCCGGCCGCGGTGATGGGCGTGGTCACCGCCTGCGCGGGCGGCATCATCCGCGACGTGCTGGCGGGCGAGCCCTCGATCCTGATGCGCCCCGAACTCTATGTCACCGCCGCCGCGCTCACCGCGATGCTCCAGGTGGTGCTGGCGCAGGCCGGACTGCCGGTCTTCGCCGCCGGACTGCTCGCCGCCGGTGCCGGCTTCGGCCTGCGCGCCGCGGCGATCGTGTGGAAGCTCGGCCTGCCCGCCTATCGGGGCCGGCGCTGAGCCTTTGCCCGTCGCCGCTTGCGGCATAGGATGGCGGCATGGAGCAATCGAGTCGCGGCCGGGACGCGCTGGAGCGCGGCGAGGCTGCCCGTCGCGGCGGGCAGCCCGCGCTGGCACGCACCGCCTTTGGCGAGGCGCTCGCGCTGTTCCGCAGGGAGGGCGACCTTTCGGGCGCGGCACGGGCGCTCGGCCGCCAGGCGCAGATCGCGCGGGATGCCGGCGATCTCGACTGGGCGCTGCACGACCAGGTCGAGGCGATCGCGCTGCATCGGCGCGCGGGCGACGGCCCCGGGCTCGCGCATGCCTTGCGCCATGCCGGCGAGATGTTCCTCGAACAGGATCGGCTGGCCAATGCCGCGGCATGCCTGCACGAGGCGCTCGACCTGTATCGCGCCGATCCCGAGACGCCGCCGCTCGCCATGGCCAACATGCTGCGCGGCGTGGCGCTCCTCGCGACGGCACTGGGCGAACGCGAGGCGGCGCGCACCTATTGGATCGACGCCCGCGGCCTCTATGCCGCGCTCGGCCCCCTGTTCCCCGGCGGAAACACCGGCGTGGCCGAGGCCGACCGGCAGCTCGCGGCGCTCGCCGGCTAGGGCAGGAACCCGAACAAGCATCCGGCCATGCCATCCGCCTTCGATCGTCATCCCCGCGAATGATCGTCATCCCCGCGCAGGCGGGGATGACTGAGTTTGCGGATCAAGCCGCGGCCTTGGCCCTATTCCTCCATCAGCCAGGCAATCGCTTCGGCGCGATCGTCGAAGATGCCGATATCCGCTCGCACCTCGCGCAGGCGCTGCGCCTGCAGCCGGGCCAGCGCGGTGCTCACCACGAAGGCGACCTTGCGCGCCCACAGCGCACGAACCGCGGGATTGTCGAGCGTGCTCTTGATCAGCTCGACGGTCTCCTGCGGCACCACATGCACCCCGCTGGCGTCGTAGAGCGTCACATGCTTGCCGACATCGGGGCCCAGCGCGCGGATCGCGGCGCGCAGCTCCTCGCCGATCCAGGCCGCGTCCTCGGGCGAAACCAGCCCGCCGATCCGCAGATCGAGGAGCTTGCGGGCGGCATCGAACGCGATGCTGTGGGAAACGGAGTGAGGCATAGGCGACCGGAGCACTCGTTCACTGGGAGGCCGCGCCGACACCCGCCGGCCTCCGATACCCTCAATCCCGCACGATCCCCATATCGGCGAATTTCCGCGGCTCGACCGGGGGCACGCGCGGTTCGTTCAGCTCGCACTGCCAGAAGCCGACATCGATCCACTGGCCGTGCTTGAAGCCCACTTCGCGATAGACGCCCTGGCGGCGAAAGCCGACCGCCTCGTGCAGGCGGATCGAGCGGTCGTTGGGCAGGGTGATCGTGCCGATCGCATGGATGAAGCCCTGGGCCCGGAGCGTGCCGACCAGCGCTTCGTAGAGCAGCCGGCCGACACCGGAACCGCTCGACGCGTCGGTCAGGTAGATCGAGGTCTCGCAGACATAGCGATAGGCCGGGCGATCGCGGAACTTGCCCGCATAGGCATAGCCGATCACGCCCGCGTCCGGATCATTGGCGCTGGCCCCGCCCGTCGTCGCGACGATCCAGGGATAAAGGCCCTCGCTCGCGTGCATGCGCTTGCGCATCTCCGCCTTCTCCGGCGGCTCGATCTCGAACGAGGCGGTGCCGGTAAGCACGTGCGGCGCATAGATCGCCGCGATCGCGCCGGCATCGTCCGGCGTGGCTGCGCGGATGCCGATCACAGGCCGAGCCGCGCCGCGATCGCATCGAACAGGCGCGCGTCGTCGAGGCTGCCGGTCGCCGGGCCGAAGCCCCCGCATTCCAGGCAGCGCGCCTGGACCGAGCCGCCGGTGGCCAGCCGCCTGGCATCGCCCAGCGCCTGGGCGAGCAGCGCGCGCTGGGCGATCGCGGCCCGGGCGAACAGGTCCGCGCCCGCCGGCTGATCGGCCCAGTCGCCATCCTCGTCCTTGTCGTCGGTGAAGCTGGCGATCAGCCTGGCCCAGCCCGAAGGCGCCTTTTCGAGATAGACGGCATGGACCTTGCCCGGATCGAGCTTGGCGCGCCGCGCCGCCTCGGCGATCGCATCGTCGATCCCGCCGAACCGGTCGACCAGCCCGATCTGATGCGCGGTGCCGCCGATCCAGACCCGGCCCTGGGCGATCTCGTTGACGCGCTCCGGCGTCAGCTTGCGGGCGCCGGCGACCAGCCCGACGAAGCGCGCATAGCCCGCCTCGATCGCCGACTGGAGCAGCGCGTCGGTCTCGGCATTGGTGCCGCCATAAATGTCGGGCTGGCCGCTGAGCGGAGTCGTCTTCACGCCGTCGGTGCCCACGCCGATCTTGGCGAGCGTCTTCTCGAAGGTGGGGATCACGCCGAAGATGCCGATCGAGCCGGTGATCGTGTTGGGCTCGGCGAATATCGTGTCGCCCGCGGTCGACACCCAATAGCCGCCGCTCGCCGCCAGGCTGCCCATCGAGACCACCACCGGCAGCCCCTGGGCCTTGGCCTGGAGGATCGCCTGGCGGATCTGCTCCGAGGCGAGCGCCGAGCCGCCCGGCGAATCGACGCGGACCACCAGCGCCTTCAGGTTCTTGCCCGCCAGGCCCTTGAGCAGCGCCGCGCTCACCGTGTCGCCCGCCGCCTTGCCGGGGCCGGCCTTGCCGTCGACGATCTCGCCGGCGACGGTGATCACGCCGATCGCGTCGCCGCCGGTGGGCAGCGGGTGCGCGGCGACGAAGTCGGCCAGCTTGATCCGGTTGAAATTGCCCGCCGGCTTGCCGCTCGGCGCGCCGGCGATCTCGGCGACGCGCTTGCCGAAGGCCAGCCGGTCGCCCAGCTTGTCGACGATGCCCATCGCCAGGTTCGCCTTACCGATGTCGCCCTTGGCCGCCGTCACCGTCTCCGCGGGCTTCGCCAGATAGTCGGCGATGCGCGCCTTGGGCCGCGCCTTGGCGATCTCCTGCCGCCACTGGTCGAGGATCTGCTGGTACATCGCCAGATCGGCTTCCTTGGCCTCGGGCGACATGTCGCTGCGCATATAGGGCTCGACCGCCGACTTGAACTTGCCGACGCGGTAGATGTGCGCATTGACGCCGAGCTTGTCGATCAGCCCCTTATAGTAGAGCCGGGTGCCGCCCGGGCCCGCGAACATCGCGCCGCCCAGCGGGTTCACCCAGATCTCGCTCGCATTGGCGGCGAGCGCGTAGCTGTCATCGGCATAGGCGGTCGCATAGGCGAGCACCGGCTTGCCGGCCGCGCGCACCTTGCCGATGGCCGCGGCGACTTCGCTGATCGCGGCCGGATAGCCGCCGGTGAAGCGATCGAGATCGAGCACCACGGCCTTCACATGGCTGTCGGTCTTCGCGGCGTCGAGCGCGCGCACCACGTCGCGCAGCCGCTGCTGCTTCACCGCGCCGCCGCCGCCGAGCCGGGAAAAGGGATCGACTTCCTCGGGCTGTTCCACCAGCGCGCCGTCGAGCGCCACCAGCAGCGCGCCGTCGCGGATCGATCCCGGATTGGGCTTGGCGGACAATGCGGCGAACAGCATCGTGAAGAACAGCAGCATGAAGACCAGGACCAGAAAGTCCTTGATCCCCACCAGGATCTTCCAGGCGCCCCGAACAAGCTTCACGTGCCGCTCCCATGCGAAGGAATATGCCCGTGGTGCTAGAGTATCGCGGCGGACGCGTAAATGCCCGTGCCATTCCGGAAGCACGACCATCTGTCTCGCAGCGAGAGCCTTGCCGGCATGCCGCGCGGGGCCGGGCGCCGGGGTCGATGCCGCCTAAATTTGCAACGGCATGGCGCGCGCCGGTTGACGCGGGCGGATCGGCTTCGCATATCGCGGCCGCTGGCACTCGACCTGAGCGAGTGCCAAATCCGAGATCAACCCTGAAGTAAGGATCAGGCAATGAACTTCCGTCCGTTGCACGACCGCGTGCTCGTCCGCCGCGTCGAGGCCGAAGCCAAGACCGCCGGCGGCATCATCATCCCCGACACCGCCCAGGAAAAGCCGCAGGAAGGCGAAGTCGTCGCCGCCGGTTCGGGTGCGAAGAACGAGAAGGGCGAGATCACTCCGCTCGACGTCAAGGCCGGCGACCGCATCCTGTTCGGCAAATGGTCGGGCACCGAGGTCAAGGTCAATGGCGAAGACCTGCTGATCATGAAGGAATCGGACATCCTCGGCATCATCGGCTGAATCCGGTTTCCGGCCCCGCCGCGTGCGATGGGGTCGTGGCTTTTATGACTTTCTGAACGAATTTTGAGAGGTAGGAACAATGGCTGCGAAAGACGTCAAGTTTTCGCGTGACGCCCGTGAGCGCATTCTGCGCGGCGTCGACATCCTCGCCGATGCGGTGAAGGTGACCCTGGGCCCGAAGGGCCGCAACGTCGTGATCGAGAAGAGCTTCGGCGCGCCGCGCATCACCAAGGACGGCGTCACCGTCGCCAAGGAAATCGAACTCAAGGACAAGTTCGAGAACATGGGCGCCCAGATGATCCGCGAAGTCGCCTCGAAGGCGAACGACACTGCGGGCGACGGCACCACCACTGCCACCGTGCTCGCCCAGGCGATCGTGCGCGAGGGCATGAAGTCGGTCGCGGCCGGCATGAACCCGATGGACCTGAAGCGCGGCATCGATCTCGCCGTGACCAAGGTGGTCGAGGACGTGAAGTCGCGCTCGAAGCCGGTCGCCGGCACCAATGAAGTCGCCCAGGTCGGCATCATCTCGGCCAATGGCGACGTCGAAGTCGGCCAGAAGATCGCCGAGGCGATGGAGAAGGTCGGCAAGGAAGGCGTGATCACCGTCGAAGAGGCGAAGGGTCTCGAGTTCGAGCTCGACGTCGTCGAGGGCATGCAGTTCGACCGCGGCTATCTGAGCCCGTACTTCATCACCAACCCGGAGAAGATGTCGGTCGAGCTCGCCGATCCGTACATCCTGATCCACGAGAAGAAGCTGTCGAACCTCCAGTCGATGCTGCCGATCCTCGAGGCGGTCGTGCAGTCGGGCCGTCCGCTGCTGATCATCGCCGAGGACATCGAGGGCGAGGCGCTGGCCACGCTGGTGGTCAACAAGCTGCGCGGCGGCCTGAAGGTCGCGGCCGTCAAGGCGCCGGGCTTCGGCGATCGCCGCAAGGCGATGCTCGAGGACATCGCGATCCTCACCAAGGGCGAAGTCATCTCGGAAGACCTGGGCATCAAGCTCGAGTCGGTTACCCTGGGCATGCTCGGCACCGCCAAGCGCGTCACGATCGACAAGGACAACACCACCATCGTCGATGGCGCCGGTGAAGCCGATGCGATCAAGGGCCGCACCGACGCGATCCGCCAGCAGATCGAAGTCACCACCAGCGATTACGACCGCGAGAAGCTCCAGGAGCGTCTCGCCAAGCTCGCCGGCGGCGTGGCCGTGATCAAGGTCGGCGGCGCCACCGAGGTCGAGGTGAAGGAGCGCAAGGACCGCGTCGACGACGCGCTCCACGCGACTCGCGCGGCCGTGGAAGAGGGCATCGTTCCGGGCGGCGGCACCGCGCTGCTCTATGCCACCAAGGCGCTCGAGGGCCTGAAGGGCGCGAACGACGACCAGACCCGCGGCGTCGACATCATCCGCAAGGCGATCACCGCGCCGCTCAAGCAGATCGCGCAGAATGCCGGCCATGACGGCGCCGTCGTCGCGGGCAAGCTGATCGAGGGCACCGACACCTCGCTCGGCTTCAACGCCGCGACCGACGTGTACGAGAACCTGGTCACCGCCGGCGTGATCGACCCGACCAAGGTCGTCCGCACCGCGCTCCAGGACGCGGCTTCGGTCGCCGGCCTGCTCATCACCACCGAAGCGGCGGTGAGCGAGCTGCCGGAAGACAAGCCCGCCATGCCCCCCATGGGTGGCGGCATGGGCGGCATGGGCGGCATGGACTTCTAAGTCCTTCCGTCCCGCCGGAACCAGGAAGGCCGGGGAGCGATCCCCGGCCTTTCGTCCGTCGGGAGCCCGCGGCACGGGCGCGAAACATATCCGTATCGTTTCCGGAACATTTCCGATTTTCGCGAATTCGCGCGGTTACCTGCTTGACCCCATTTTGAGGATGGAAGAGGTAGCGATGGGTCAGCCAATGGGGGTGGTTAGGTGTATAATTGGATTGCCGGGCGCATCCGTTGCGTCGGGGGTCGACACGAGCGTTCCGAAAAGCATGTGCAACGCGTAGGCGAGGTCGAGAAGTTCGTCAGTAAGTGTCGGTATTGCGGCGTACACATGACGCGGCGCGCCAAGCGCGACTGGATCGTCACGCCCAAGGGCGCCCGCTGAAGCGAAGCGTGCTGGCGTCATAGGTCGACAAAGCACTTCCTTTCCCCTCGAAACCGCGACAGATTGGCCGCCTCACCACAGCGCCGGCCTACAGGCGCGCTCTCGGGGAACTGGAACATGACCGAACTTTCTCGCCGCGAGGCATTGGCCGCCGCCGCGTTCGCCGGCGCCGTCGCCGCCCTGCCCGCATGGGCACGCCAGGCCGCCGCGCCCGCCGCCGGGGCGCAATGGGACCTGAGCGAGCTCTATGCCGGCGACGCCGCCTGGGAGGATGCCCGCAAGCAGGCGCTCGCCGCGATTCCGGCCGTCGCCCGGTTCAAGGGCCGGCTCGGCGAAAGCGCCGACATGCTCGCCCAGGCACTGGTGCTCCAGTCGGATCTCGGCCGCACGATCGGCCGCATCTATACCTATGCCAGCCTGAAGGGCGACGAGGATGTCCGCATCTCGGCCAACCAGGAGAAGCTGGCGCAGGCGCGCGACCTCTACACGGCGTTCGGCGAGGCCTGTTCCTGGACCTCGCCCGAGCTGCTGACGCTGGGCAAGGCGAAGATCGACGCCTTCCTCGCCGCCAATGCGACGCTGCGCACCCGCTTCGACTTCGCGCTGGCGGACACGCTGCGCCAGGCCGAGCACACGCTCTCGCCCGAGGGCGAGGCGATCCTCGCCAGCGCCGGATCGCCGCTGGCCGCGCCGGGCGAGATCTCGGGCCAGCTGCGCTCGTCGGACATTCCCTGGCCGACGATCACCCTGTCGACCGGCAAGCAGGTGCGCCTCGATTCGCAGGGCTATTCGCTCAACCGCGACGCGCCCAACCGCGAGGACCGCAAGGCGGTGTTCAACGCCTTCTGGACCGCGCACGGCAAGTTCCAGAACTCGTTCGGCGCGACCTATGGCGCCAAGGTTCGCGGCGACATCTTCTACGCCAAGGCGCGGAAATACCCGACCTCGCTGGCCCGCGCGCTCTCCGGCAACAACGTGCCCGAGACGGTGTACCGCACGCTGGTGGCCGAGGCGAACAAGGGCCTGCCCCAGCTCCACCGCTATTTCGAGCTGCGCCGCAAGATGCTCAAGCTGCCGGACATCGGCTATTACGACATCTATCCGCCGCTCGTCTCGATGGACCGCAGCTACACGCTCGACCAGATGCGCGCGACCACGCTGGAAGCGGTGAAGCCGCTCGGCCCCGACTATCAGGCGCGCATCGCCAAGGCGACCGCGGCCAAGTGGATGGATCCGTGGCCCCGCGAGGGCAAGCGGCCGGGCGCGTACATGAACCCCGGCGCGTTCGACGTGCATCCCTATCTGCTGCTCAACCTGAGCGACAAATATGACGGGATGAGCACCTATGCGCACGAATGGGGCCATGCGCTCCATTCGCTGCTCGCCAATTCGGCCCAGCCCTATGACAAGGCCGATTATCCGATCTTCCTCGCCGAGATCGCCTCGACCCTGAACGAGCAGCTGCTGTTCGCGCACCTGATGAAGAACGCGAAGACCAGGGAAGAGAAGCTCTTCTACCTTGGCCAGCAGATGGAGAATTATCGCGGTACCTTCTTCCGCCAGACCATGTTCGCCGAGTTCGAGCTGAAGGCGCACGACATGGCGGAAGCGGGCGAGGGCCTGTCGGGCGAGAAGTTCACCAAGGTCTATGGCGAGCTGCTGCGCACCTATCACGGGCCGAACCTGATCCTGGCGCCCGAATATGCCAACGAATGGGCCTATATCCCCCATTTCTACAACAGCTTCTACGTCTACCAATATGCCACCTGCATCTCGGCGGCGACCTTCTTCGCCCAGTCGATCCTGAAGGGCGGCCCGAAGGAGCGCGACAATTATCTGTCGGTGCTGAAGGCGGGCGGATCGGACTATCCGACCGAGATCCTGAAGCGCGCCGGCCTCGATATGGCCAGCCCGGCCCCGTACCAGGCGCTGATCGCGGACTTCAAGAACGTGCTCGACCAGGCCGAGGCGCTGGTCGGCTAGCTTGTCGGCGGGACCAGCCCGCCCCCCCACCCGGCCACCCAACGGCAATATTCCATGGGTGGCCGGGTGGGGGGGAGCGGGCTGGTCCCGCCTAACGATGCTTCCGCGTCGGCGCATGGAAATCGGGCGGCTTGTCCGCGATCCAGGCGACGAAGCGGCGGATGTCCTCGCGCTCGCGCAGCGCTTCGAGCGTGGGATAGAGCCGCGCCAGCTCGGCATTGCTCGCGCTGGCATGGATCGTCCGGTGGCAGATCGGGTGGAGCGGCACGGTCTCCCGGCCGCCCTCGCTCCTGGGCAGCACATGATGCCATTCGGTCCGCCGGCCGAGCGGGCGGCCGCAAAGCGCGCAGGCCTCGGGCAGCGGCGCGGTCGCGACGGCTTCCATCGCCGCCGCGACCTGCTTGCGCCGGACGCGCCCGCTCATCCTTCGAGCTGGCGCATCAGCCAGTCGTTCACCACCAGGTCGAGCACCAGATGGATGCGCGCGGCGCGGCCCCGGTTCGCCACGCTGTGCGGGTCCGCGAGCCGCAGATACCAGGCCTCGCCCGGCGCCATGGCCACCCGGGTCCCGTTCAGCCGGAAATCGACATCCGCGTTGGTCTGTATCGGCACATGGATCCGGGCCAGGCCATCGGCGGCGTCGAGATCGAAATCCGCATGTTCCTTGATCACCGATCCGGCCGCGAGCCGCATCAGCCGCACCGCGAGGACCGGGCAGGCGAAGGCGTCGATCACCGCCGACAGCGCCGGCATCCGCGCCCGCCACGGCGTGTCGACGAACGCAGTGGCGCCCGGCGCCGAGTAGATCATCTGGATCGGATGCATGGCGCCGGCCTGCGCGCGCAGCGGCAGCACGCTCCAGTCGCCCTCATAGTTCTGCTGCACGAAATGCGCGGTCCAGTCGCCGCGCTCGAGCGCGGCGAGATCGGCGGCCAGCGGCCCGGGATCGAAGACAAGGGGCAGCCGCGCCCGATCGGGCCAGGCGGATTGTGCGGATGCGGTCGCCATATTAGCCTGCTCCTTCCTCCGCCTCGAGCCTATCCCGGTCCCCGATGATTGCAATGCCACCGACCCCGCTCGACCAGTTCCGCGCCGCCGTGCTGGCCGATCCGCCGGCGCAGGCGCATCTCGCCGAGCCCCAGGATCCCGCGATCTTCGAGGCGCGCGCGCTCGCCTGGGCCGCGGCGCGCGGCCTATCGCTCGCCGCGGCCGATCTGATCGAGGGCGGCCGCCCCGATCCCGTCGGGATGCACCGCTTTCTCCCGGCGCCGGTCACCCGGCACGACTGGCCGTGCCGGGACTGGCTGCCGATAAGTTTCCCGGCCGCGCCCGAGCCGGCGGTCCAATGGTTCAACTTCGCCGGCATCTCCCCGAACACGCCCTTTTTCGAGGATGCCGTGCGCGAGGCGGCGGGCCGGCCGTTCAACCGCCTGTTCCGCACCGCCACGCCGCTCGCCAGCTTCCTGGGCCGTACCGATCTCCGCGCGCCTTCGGGCTTCATCTTCCATATGTCCCGCTGCGGCTCCACCCTGGTCTCGCAGATGCTCGGCGCCGCCCCGGGGCACGTCTCGATCTCCGAAGCGCCGCCGCTCGACGCGATGATCCAGCATCGCTTCCCCGATCCCGAAATGCATGCCGACGCGTTGCGCGGGCTGGTCCATGCCTATGGCCGCGGCGCCGAGCATCTCTTCGTCAAGCTCGACAGCTGGCACACCCGGGCGCTGCCGCTGCTGCGCCGCGCCTTTCCCGAGACGCCGTGGATCTTCCTCTACCGCGATCCCGTGGAAGTGCTGGTTTCGCAACTGCGCCTGCGCGGCGTGCAGACCGTTCCCGGCGTGGTGCCGCTCGAATGGTTCGGCCTGACCGCCGAGGATGCGCATCTTCCCGAGCGCGCCTTCATCGCCCGGATCCTCGAACGGACCTGCGGCGCGGTGACCGAGCATGGTACGGACAAGGGGCTGCTGATCAACTACGCCCAGCTGCCCGAGGCGCTTTTCGACCAGATCCTCCCTCATTTCGGCATCGTCCCCGACGCGGCGGCGCGGGACTCCATGGCCATGGTGGCGGGTCGCCATTCCAAGGCCCCGGCGGCACGCTTCCAGGCCGATGGCGAGGCCAAGCAGCGCGAGGCCGATGCCGAGCTCCGCGCCATCGCCGCGCAATATCTCGCTCCGGTCTTCAACGCGCTCGAGGCCCGGCGCACCGCGGCCTAGCCGCCCTTCTGCCCTAGCCGCCCTTCTGCATCGCCTCGATGATCTTCTTCACTTCCTGGCTGCGCCCGCGCGGCAGGACGAGCACGTCATCGCCCGAGGCGACCACGATCAGATCCTCGACGCCGACCAGCGCCACCCGCTTGCCCGGCTCGGCGCGGACCAGGCAGTTGCTCGATTCGATCACCACCGCGTCGCCGCGCACGACGTTGCCGCCGTCATCGGCGTGGCTGATCGCATGGAGCGCGTCCCAGCTGCCGACGTCGCTCCAGCCCATCGTGACCGGCACCACCGCCACGCGCGGCGCCTTCTCCATCACGGCATAGTCGATCGAGTCCGACGGGCTGGCGGCGAAGCTGTCAGCATCGGGCCAGATCCGGGCGCCCTCGCGCCGGCCCTTCGCCATCGCCTGCTGCGCCGCGTGCAGCATGTCGGGCGCATAGCTGGCCAGCGCCCCCAGATAGGCATCGGCGCGGAACAGGAAGATGCCGCCGTTCCAGGTATGCCCGCCCTCCGCGAGCATCGCCTCGGCCCGGTCGCGCGCCGGCTTCTCGACGAAACGCTCGACGCGGTGCACCCCGTCGGCCAGCACTTCGCCCACCTTGATCCAGCCATAGCCAGTCTCGGCCGCGTCGGGCGTGATGCCGAAGGTGATCAGCCACCCCTCCTCCACCAGCGGGAGCGCGGCCTCGATCGCCAGGTGAAAGGCATCGACATCGGCGATCACATGGTCGGACGGCATCACCAGCAGCGGCTCGGCGCCGCCCCCCGCCGCGATCGCGGCGAGCGCGATGGCCGGCGCGGTGTTGCGCCCCATCGGCTCGAGCACCAGCGCGCGCGCGGCGCTGTCCGCGGCGGCGAGCTGTTCCTCCACCATGTCGGCATGATGCGCGTTGGCGACGACGATCGGCCGGCCGAACCGCTCCCCGGCGGCGCGGCGCGCCGTGAGCTGGAGCATCGTCTCCTCGGCGGTCAGCGACAGGAGCTGCTTGGGTTTCTCCGCCCGCGACATCGGCCAGAGGCGGGTGCCCGATCCTCCCGACAGGATGACAGGAACGATCGGCTTCGAATCCGGCATGTGCTTCGAACCTCCTGAAGATTTCGCAATGCGGCGATTTGCCCCCCGGGTCAAACACATGGGCCGCGGCATTGGTGCCGGAACGGCGGAGATTTTTCCGCGAGCCCCGAGGCGGCGCCATGTCGGATTTGTTTACACTTCCGCATTACAGCGGGTCTCCATGATCCGGCTGTTCAAGCATTACGTGCCCAACGCGGTGCTGCTGCTCGGCTTTCTCGACATCCTGCTGCTGGCGATGTCGGGCGAGCTCGGCTGGATGCTGCGCGCCCATCAGCTCGGCATCGGCCTGCCGCTGATGCAGGAGCGCTGGCCGCAGCTCGTCAGCTATGCGCTGTTCCTCGAGATCGCGATGGTCGCGGTCGGCGTCTACGGCGCCGATTCGCTCCAGTCGCTGCGCTATGCGATGGCCCGACTGATCGTGGCGATCTCGCTGGGCGTGATCGGCTTGAGCGTGCTCTATTTCCTGATCCCCGAGATCGGCTTCTGGCGCTCGAACCTGCTCTACGCGATGGGCTGCTCGATCGCGTCGCTGATCGCCCTGCGCATCCTGCTCGGCAAGGCGCTGGGCAGCCAGGCGTTCAAGCGCCGCATCGTCGTGCTCGGCGCCGGCGCGCGGGCACAGCGCCTCAAGGATCTCTCCAAGACCCCCGGCGCGGGCTTCGTCGTGGTCGGCTATGTCGCGATGAGCGAGGCCAATCGGGTGATCCCCGAGGCGATCGCCCGCGACGCGATCTACAATCTCGCCGACCATGTCGTGGTGCTCAACGCCAGCGAAGTCGTGCTCGCGCTGGAGGAGCGACGCAACGCGCTGCCGCTCAAGGACCTGCTGCGGATCAAGACCACCGGCGTGCACGTCAACGAGATCTCGACCTTCCTCGAGCGCGAGACCGGCCGCGTCGACCTGGACAGCGTCAATCCCAGCTGGCTGATCTTCTCCGACGGCTTCTCCTCGGGCCGCATGCTGTCGAGCATGTTCAAGCGGCTGTTCGACATCGGCGCCAGCCTGGTGCTGCTCACGCTGATGCTGCCGATCATCCTGCTCACCGCCATCCTGGTGAAGCTGGAGAGCCGGGGCCCCGCCTTTTACCGTCAGCGCCGCGTCGGCCTGTACGGCACCGGCTTCGACGTGATCAAATTGCGCTCGATGCGCCAGGACGCCGAGGCCGGGGGCAAGGCCGTGTGGGCGGAGAAGGACGATCCGCGCATCACCCGCGTCGGCCGCATCATCCGCAAGACGCGGATCGACGAGCTGCCGCAATGCTGGAGCGTGCTCAAGGGCGAGATGAGCTTTGTCGGCCCCCGCCCCGAGCGCCCCCAGTTCGTCGAGGACCTCGAGACCAAGCTGCCTTATTATGCCGAGCGCCACATGGTGAAGCCGGGCATCACCGGCTGGGCGCAGATCAACTATCCCTATGGCGCATCGATCGAGGATTCGCGCCAGAAGCTTGAATACGACCTCTACTACGCGAAGAATTATTCGCCGTTCCTCGACGTGCTGATCCTGCTCCAGACCATCCGCGTCGTGCTGTTCCCCGAAGGCGCGCGCTAGATGGGCGCGCTGCTGCTCTGGCTGCATGCGCTCGCGGCGCTGCTGTTCGGCGCACTCGCGCTCTGGGCCTGGCGCGCCGACCTGGCCGGGCTGCCGCGCCGTCCGCTTGCCTTCGCGCTGGCCGCCACCGCGCTCTGGGCGCTCGCCATCGCCGGCATCGGATCGACGGACGTCGCCAGCTGGTTCGCCGAGACGCTGCGCAATCTGGCCTGGCTGGGCTTCATGCTGGTGCTCCACCGCCGCGACGCGCAGACGCGCCCGCCGATCGCGCTGGGCACGGTCTATGGCGTCGTCGCACTGGTGCAGATCGGCGCGCTGGGGCTCACGCTCATCGCCTATGCCGATCCCGAGCCGATCGTGGCCGTGCAGACCGCCAACGCCGCCGTGCTGTTGCGCATGCTCGTCACCGTCGCGGCGCTGGTGCTGGTCCAGGCGCTCTGGTCGGCGCTGAGCCCGGCCGCGGGCGGGCCGCTGCGCACGCTGGCGCTGGCGCTCGCCGGCATCTGGTGCGCCGAGCTCGGGCTCTACACGACCGCCTATCTCGCCGCCGAGTGGCGGACCGAGCCGCTGGTGCTGCGCGGCCTCGCCTATCTCGCCATCGCGCTCGCGATCGGCGCCGCGCTCCAGCGCAAGGGCGAATGGAGGATAGAGGTGTCGCGCGCCGTCACCTACCAGTCGCTCTCGCTGGTCGCGGTGGGCGTCTATTTCGCGCTGCTGGCCCTCGCCACTTCCGCGATCGCCACCGTGGGCGGCCCCAATGCCCGCATCCTTCAGACCGCCTTCGTGCTGGGCTCGACCGCGGCGATCCTCACGCTGGTCGCCAATAGCTGGCTGCGTGCCTGGCTGAAGGTCAAGCTCGCCAAGCATCTCTTCCGCCATCGCTATGATTATCGCACCGAATGGATGCGCTTCACCGAGACGCTCGGCAATCCGCAGGGCGGCGCCGCGCTCGACGAGCGCATCGTCAAGGCGATCGCCGACCTGACCGAGAGCCCGGCGGGCGTGCTGCTCGTCCCCGATGCGGGCGGGCTCGGCGTCGGCGCGAGCTGGAACTGGGATCGCACGACGCTGCCGATCGCCAGCGACACGGCGCTGGGCGAGCACCTCCGGGCGACCGGGCGGATCATCGAGCTCGACGCCGTCCGCCGCAGCGAGGATCATCGCGACGCTTCCGTCGTGCCGCAATGGATGCTCGACCTGTCCGAGGCCTGGGTGATCGTGCCGCTGCCGCATCTGGCCGAGCTCGCGGGCGCGATCCTGCTCGCGCGCCCGCCGCTCGACCGCGCGCTCGACTGGGAGGATTTCGACCTGCTGAAGGTGGCCGGCCGCCAGGTCGCCTCCTATCTCGCCGAGGCCCGCGCGCAGGAGGCGCTCGCCGAGGCGCAGCGCTTCGACGAGTTCAACCGCCGCTTCGCCTTCATCCTGCACGACATCAAGAACCTGGTGAGCCAGCTGACCCTCACGGCGCGCAACGCCGAGCGCCACGCCGACAAGCCCGAGTTCCGCGCCGACATGGTGGCGACGCTGCAGAGCTCTGCCGAGCGGATGAACGGGTTGCTCGCCCGCCTCTCCCAGCATCATCGCGGCCGCTCCGAAGCGCCGCATGCGATCGAGATCGTCGCACTGGTCGAACGGGTCGCCGCCCAGCGCCGGGGCCAGCATCCGGTGGTCACTTCGGGCGTGCGCAGCGCGATCGCCCATGCGGATCCGGCGAGCCTCGAGCAGCTGCTCGGCCATCTCGTCCAGAACGCGATCGAGGCGAGCCCGGCGAACGAGCCGGTGACGCTCGCGGTCCTGGCCGATGGCGAGCGGGTGGCGATCGACGTGATCGATCTCGGGACCGGCATGTCGCCCGCCTTCATCCGCGACAAATTGTTCAAGCCCTTCGTCTCGTCGAAGGAAGGCGGGTTCGGCATCGGCGCCTTCGAGGCCCGCCAGCTCGCGCATGCCATGGAGGGCCGCATCGAAGTGACGTCGCGCGAAGGCAAGGGCACGCGCTTCCGCGTGATCCTGAGGGCCGCGCATCCCGCGGACCTGGGCATGGGGAGGGCCGCATGAGCGACGCTCCCGCTTTGTCCAGGTCGCTGCCGAAGCTGCTCATCGTCGAGGACGATGCCGGGCTCCAGCGCCAGCTGCGCTGGGCCTATGACGGCTATGAGATCTTCACTGCCTCCACCCGCGAGGAAGCGATCACCGTGCTGCGCGCCGAGGAGCCGCCGGTGGTCACGCTCGATCTCGGCCTGCCGCCCGATCCCGACGGCACCACCGAGGGCTTCGCGACGCTGGAGACGATCCTGTCGCTCCGCCCCGATACCAAGGTGATCGTCGCCTCCGGGCACGGCGCGCACGAATCGATGCTGCGCGCGATCTCGCTCGGCGCCTGGGACTTCTACCAGAAGCCCATCGACATCGACGCGCTGGGCCTGATCGTCGCCCGCGCCTTCCACGTCCATGCGCTGGAAGCGGAGAACCGGCGCCTGGCCGAGCGGGTCGAGGCCGGCGCGGTGCTGGGCGGCATGCTCACCGGCGCGCCCGAGATGCTCAAGGTCACCCGCACGATCGAGCGGGTCGCCAGCGCCGACGTCTCGGTGATGCTGCTCGGCGCCAGCGGTACCGGCAAGGAACTGCTCGCCCGCGGGCTGCACGACAAGAGCGGGCGCAAGGGCCGCTTCGTCGCGATCAACTGCGCGGCGATCCCCGACACGCTGCTCGAGAGCGAGCTGTTCGGCCACGAGAAGGGCGCCTTCACCGGCGCAGTGAAGACGACCGAGGGCAAGATCGAGCTGGCCCAGGGCGGCACCCTGTTCCTCGACGAGATCGGCGACGTGCCGCTGCCGCTCCAGGTCAAGCTGCTGCGCTTCCTCCAGGAGCGGGTGATCGAGCGCGTCGGCGGGCGCCAGGCGATCGCGGTGGACACCCGGATCGTCTGCGCGACGCACCAGGACATCGACGCGATGGTCGCCGACAATCGCTTCCGCGAGGATCTATACTACCGCCTCGCCGAGATCGTCGTGCGCATCCCCAGCCTGGCCGAGCGGCCGGGCGATGCCGGGCTGCTCGCGCGCCACTTCCTGCGGAAATACGCCGCGCAGATGAACACCGCCGCCCGCAGCTTCGCGCCCGACGCGCTCGCCGCGATCGACGCCTGGGGCTGGCCCGGCAATGTCCGCGAGCTGGAGAACCGCGTGAAGCGCGCGGCGATCATGGCCGAGGGCAAGCACGTCACCGCCGGGGATCTCGACCTCGACGCCCAGGCGGGCACCGAGCCGGTCAACCTGAAGGCCGCGCGCGAGCTCGCCGATCGCAAGGCGATCCGCCACGCGCTGGCCCGCGCCGAAGGCAATATCTCCGGCACCGCCCGGCTGCTCGGCATCAGCCGCCCCACCCTCTATGACCTGATGAAGGCCTATGACCTCCAGCCATAGGCGCGCCCGCGCCAGATCCTCGGGCTTCGGCGTGCGCGGCGTGCTGGTAATCGGCGGCGCGCTGGCAGTGCTGCTCGCCGTGCTGATCGGCTGGTTCACGCTGGCCCCCGGCCGGATGGGCAGGGCCGAAGCCGCCGAGGCGACCGCACGCGCCGAGGCGCTGCTCAAGGCCGACAACGCCACCGGCGCGCGCGACCTCGCGGCGGAGGCGGTGCGCGGCGATCCCGACAATGAGAACGCCCATATCGTCCTCGCCCGTGCGCTGCTCGCGCTGCAGGACGGCGTCGGCGCCGAGGGCGAGATCCAGCGCGCGGTCGATGCCGGCTATGACGCCGCCGCCGTGCCGCAATGGCGCGCCGAGGCATGGATACTCCAGGGCAAGACCGACAAGGCGCCCGCCGAAGCCGACAAGGCGCCGCAAAAGCTGCGCCCCTATGGGCTGCGCATCCGCGCGCGCGCGCTGACCGCGACGGGCGACTATGCCGGCGCCCAGAACGCCCTCGACCAGGCCCTGCACCTCGCCCCCGACGACGCCGGCGTGTGGACCGAGATTGCCCGCTTCCGCTTCGCCGCCGGCGACCTTCTCGGCGCCGCCGAGGCTTCGGACCGCGCTGTCAAGCTCGCGCCCGGCTCGGTCGATGCGCTGGTCGTGCGCGGCGAGGTCGTGCGCAGCCAATATGGGCTGGTCGCCGCCCTGCCCTGGTTCGAGCAGGCGCTGAAGCGCGACCCCGCCCGCCACGCCGCGCTGATCGAATATGCCGCGACCCTGGGCGATGCCGGCCGCGCCGTCGACGCGCTCGCCGCCACCCGCCGCGCGCTCGCCGCCCGGCCGGGCAGCCCGCAGGCGCTCTACCTCCAGGCGGTGATCGCCGCACGGGCCGGCAGTTTCGATCTCGCCCGCTCGATCCTCGACAAGACCGGCGGCGCGATCGACGAGCTTCCCGGCGCGATGCTGCTCGGCGGCACGCTCGACCTGGAGAAGGGCGATTACGAGCAGGCAATCGAGAAGCTGACCGACCTGGTCGGCATGCAGCCGATGAACATCACCGCGCGCAAGCTGCTCGCCGTCGCCCTGCTGCGCACCGATCGCGCCCGCAACGCGATCGACATGCTGAGCCCGGTGGTCGCCCGCGCCGATGCCGACAGCTATGCGCTGACCCTGGCAGCGCGCGGCTTCGAGCGGATCGGCGACCGCGACAGCGCCGCCCGCTTCCTCGACCGCGCCGCCTTCCCGGCAACGGGCGAGGCGACGGCGTTCAGCGCCGACGACAGCACCGCCACGCTCGCCGCCGATGCGGCGCGGCGGCCGAGCGACCCGGCGGCGACGCTGCCGCTGATCCGCGCGCTGATCGCCGGCGGCGACAGGGCCGGCGCCCTGGCCCGCGCCCAGGACATTGCCGCCCGCAACCCCGGCGCCGCCGGCGCGCAGGTGGTGCTGGGCGACATGCTGATGCTGCTCGGCCGCCCGGCCGATGCCGCCGCCGCCTATCGCCGCGCCGCCGATCTGCGCTTCGACGAGCCGACCCTGCTCCGCCTGGTCGACGCGCTCGATCGCGCCGGCCGGCGCGAGGATGCGGCGAACGCGCTCGCGCTGTTCCTGTCGCAGAATCCGGTGAGCATCCCGGCGCTGCGCCTTTCGGCGCACTGGCAGCTCGCCGCGGGAGACTATGACGCGGCGATCGATTCGCTGGAGGACATCCGTGCCCGCATCGGGGATGGCGACGCCGTGCTCAACGCCGAGCTGGCCGCCGCCTATGCCGGCGCGGGCGAGACCGGAACCGCGGTCGATTTCGGCGAAGCCGCCTATGGCCTCGCCCCGGCCAATCCCGCCGTGGTCGACGCCTATGGCTGGGCGCTGTTCCGCGGCGGCGACAAGGACGGCGCGCTCGAGCTGCTCCAGAAAGCGGTGATCCTCGCCCCCCGGCATCCGGGCCTGCGCTGGCACCTGGCCCAGGTCTATGCGGCGCTGGGCCGCAAGGCAGAGGCGAAGCAGCACGCCCAGGCCGCGCTGGCCGATCCGGGCTTCACCGACCGGGCGGCGGCACAGGCGATGGCGAACGGCTGACCGGCGGCGTCCGGCCGCGGAAGCTTACGCTACGGGGGATCGATCTTTCCGCGCGCACGAGCCCCTGTTGCGGGTGCGGTCGAGGGAGAAAGGGAAGGCCGGCACCCCGGCATTGCGCCGGGCTCCGCCAATGCCCGACAAGCCGCACGCATAGGCGCTGATAGCGAAGTTGGGGGTGAGCCGGCGACGGTGCCTCGCTATAGCGCCCCCATGAACGAAGAGATCCTCGCCCGCATCGCCGATGCGCTCGACCGGCTGGCCCCGCCGCCGCCGCCACCCGCCGATCTCGAGGCGCATCCCGCCTATGTGTGGCGCGGGCACGGCCTGGCCCCCGCGCGCGTGTTCGATCCGCTTCCGATCGATATCCTGCGCGGCGTGGATTCGCAGCGCGAGGCGCTGGTGGCGAACCTCACCCGGCTTTCCGACGGCCATGCGGCGCAGGACGTGCTGCTCTGGGGCGCGCGCGGCACCGGCAAGTCGGCGCTGGTGAAGAGCGCGGTCGCCGCGGTGCAGGCGCAGGGCGGGCGCCTCGCCTTGGTCGAGGCGGTGACCACCGAGCTCGCCACCCTGCCCGAGCTGTTCGGACTGCTCGGCGCGACCGACCGTCCCTTTGCCGTGTTCCTCGACGATCTCGGCTTCGACGGCGTGGGCGATGCCCGGGCGTTGCGCTCGCTGCTCCAGGGCGGGGCCGAGGCGCGGCCGAACAATGCGCGGCTGCTCGTCACTTCGAACCGCCGCCATCTGGTCGTCCGCGACATCGCCGAGCAATCGAGCGCGATCAATCCGCGCGACTCGGCGGACGACGGGCTGGCGCTGGCCGACCGGTTCGGGCTCAGCCTCGGCTTTCACGTCGTCGACCAGGACACTTATGTCGACATCGTCCGCGCCTATGCCGATGCGCACGGCCTTGGCTTCGATCCGGTCGATGCGATCGGCTGGGCGACGCGGCGCGGCAGCCGCTCGGGGCGCGTCGCATGGCAATATGTGGTTGATCTTGCGGGAAGATCGGGGCGCAACCTGTAATTGCACTGATCCAGATCAAAAAGACCGGCGAGGACGCTTGACTCTGGTCGGCGGCCAGTCCCTCCTCGCGCCATGGGGCGGATAGGCGAAACCGATCTTCTCGACCGGCTGGCGCCGAACGGGCGCGGCACATGGATCGTGCAGCTGGGCCTGGGGCTGCTCGCCACCGCGCTGGCCATCGGGCTGCGCACCGCGATCGACAGCGTCGCCCCCGCCGCCGGGCCGTTCGTGCTCGGCTTTCCCGCCATCCTGATGGCGACGCTGTTCGGGCGGTGGCAGGCGGGGCTGCTGACCGGCGTGCTCACGCTGCTCTACAGCTGGTATTTCGTGCTGCCGGTGCGGCACTCGATGGCGCTCAAGTCGCCGGACGAAACCGCCCGGCTGGTGCTCGCCGCAGTGAATTATCTGGCGGTGATCGTGATCGCCGAGCTGTTCCGCCGCGCCGTGCGCCGCGCCTCGGACGAGCGCGATCGCGAGATATCGGAGCGCGACCTGTTCCTCGAGGAATTCGATCACCGGGTGAAGAACAACTTCACGCTGGTCGCCGCGCTGCTCGACATGCAGCGCCGCCGCGCGCGGGACGCGGAGACCCAGGTGGCGCTGTCCTCGGCGCTGGCCCGGGTGGAGAGCATCGCGCGGGCCCACCGGCACCTCTATCGCGGCGCGGCATCCTCGCCGGGCGCCGTCGACATGGCGGTCTATCTCGACGAGCTGAGCGCGGCGCTGGCCGAGGCGCTGTTCCTGCGCGGGGCGATCACGCTCGAATGCGCGTGCGACCATGGCGCGATGCCGCGCGACCGGGCCGTCTCGATCGGGCTGATCGTCAACGAACTCGTCACCAATGCCGCCAAGCACGCCTTTGCGGGGCGCGACAGCGGGCGGATCGAAGTGCGATTCGCGGCCATCCCGTCGGGCTGGAAGCTGGTGGTGCGCGACGATGGCGTCGGCATGCCCGCCAACGCCCGGCCGCGCAGGGACGGCGGGCTCGGCCAGAAGCTGATCGACGGCTTCGTCCGGCAGGCGCGCGGCACGACAACGACGGAGACCGGGCCGGACGGCACGGTGGTCACGGTGGTGCTGGAGGCCTGAAGGGGCGGATCGGCTCGACCGGCCCGCGCGCCCCGCGCGTCAGTTGGCGATAAGCAGGTTGACGCCTTCGGTATCGTTCGCGCCACCGACACAGCTGCCGGTCCCCGCCACGGCCACCGGACGCTGGGTCGCATATGCCGTGAGCACGATCGCGACCTGGGACTGGCCCGCATTGGTCGACGGATCGATTTCCCAGCGACCGCAGCAATCGCATCCCGGCCGCGCGGTTCGCGCGCCCGTGGTGTAGAAGAAGAACCGGCTGCCGGTCTGCTGGACCGATGTCACGAGGCCGGCGGACTGGTCGGAGGCGGAGGCGCCGCTCAGCCCGAGGACGAGTGTTGTCGAAAGTGCGAGCAGCTTTGCGATGATTTTCATGAGCCCCATCCGCCTTGAGGATTCGTGCGGGGAATGCTTGGCGTCACGCCCTATCGCAATTTAAAATATTGCAACGGGCAAGAAACAAGCACCGTTTCCGATGCAACCCCCCGGACATTCCCGGATGCATTTTTCACACTTGATTATCGCCGGCCATGTCGGACATTGGCCCGCAAGAGGTAAATTCCATCACAGATCACGGATATGCCATGAGACGTGAACTTATTTCCGTGATTCCGTTCGTACTTTCTATGCCGGCCATTGCGCAGACCGCGCCGGAACAGACCAAATATGAATATGATGCGCTCGGTCGCCTGGTGAAGGTGACGACCGAAAGCAGCGCCAGGGGCGATACCAGGGCGAACTACAGCTATGACCCCGCCGGCAACCGCACGAACGTGAAGGTCGAGACAAGTGTGCGCCGCGCCTTCGTCGTGCCGCTCAACGGCTTCACGGTCATCCCGCTCAAATAATCCGGCCGCTCAAATAATCCGGCGGCAGGAATGGCGAAGTCCGGACGCGTTCCGGCTCAGCCCAGCGTCTCGACCATCTCCGCCAGCTCCAGCCAGCGCATCTCCGCCGCATCCTTCTCGTCGCGCAGCTTCGAGATGCCGTCGCTCAGCTTCGAGAATCTGCCCGGATCCCTGGCATAGAGGTCCGGATCGGCCAGCGCGGTCTCGTCCCGGGCGATCTGCGCCTCGATCTCCTCGATCCGCTTGGGCAACAGGTCGTAGTCGCGCTGGTCCTTGTAGCTGAGCTTGGTCGCCTTTTTCGGCGCTTCGGCCGCCGGCGCGGCCCTTGGCGCGGCCTTTCTCGCCTCCTGCCTGGGCCGGCGCTTGGCCTCCCAATCGGCATAGCCGCCGACCACGACGTCGACCATGCCCGATCCGTCGAGCCCGAGCGTCACCGTCACCGTGCGATCGAGAAAGTCGCGGTCGTGGCTGACGATCAGCACCGTGCCCTCATAATCGGCGATCACTTCCTGGAGCAGGTCCAGCGTCTCGAGGTCGAGGTCGTTGGTCGGCTCGTCGAGCACCAGCAGGTTGGAATGGCGGGCGAACTCGCGCGCCAGCAGCAGGCGCGAACGCTCGCCGCCCGAAAGCGTGGCGATCCTGGCCTCGGCGATCGAGGGGTCGAACAGGAACTCCTTGAGATAGCCATGGACATGCTTCTTCACGCCCAGCACCTCGATCCAGTCGCCGCCGTCCGCCAGCACGTCGCGCACCGACTTGGCGGGGTCCATCAGGCTGCGCTGCTGGTCGATGATCACGCCGTTCAGCGTGTTGGAGAGCTTGACCGTGCCTTCGTCGGGCTGGATCTCGCCGGTCAGGAGCTTGAGCAGGGTCGACTTGCCCGCGCCATTGGCGCCGACGATGCCGATCCGGTCGCCCTTGGTGACGCGGAAGGTCAGGTCCTTGATGATCGTGCGCTGATCGTCCCCGGCGCCGAAGCGCTTGGTGACGTGCTTGGCGTCGATCACCACCTTGGTGTTGCTGTCGTCGGCGGCGGTGACGAGCTTGGCGGCGCCCTGCGGCCCCATCATCGCGGCGCGGGTGGCGCGCATTTCCTTGAGCTTCTCGAGGCGGCCCTGGTTGCGCCGGCGCCGGCCGGTGACGCCGCGCTGGAGCCAATGCTCCTCGATCTTGAGCTTGGCGTCGAGCCGCTGGGCGTTGCGCTCCTCCTCGGCATAGACTTGGTCGGTCCAGGCCTCGAACCCGCCAAAGCCCACCTCGGCGCGGCGAATCGTGCCGCGGTCGAGCCACAGGGTCGAGCGGGTGAGGCGCGTGAGGAAGGTACGGTCATGGCTGATCACGATGAACGCGCCGGTGAAGCGGCTCAGCCAGTCCTCCAGCCACTCGATCGCGGCGAGGTCGAGATGGTTGGTCGGCTCGTCGAGCAGCAGCACATCGGGGTTCTGCGCCAATGCCCGCGCGATCGCCGCGCGGCGGCGCTCGCCGCCCGAGGCGGTCTTCGCCTCGCGGCCCAGGTCGATGCCGAGCTGGTCGGCGATGGCCTCCGCCTCGTGCCGGGGCGGCGCGTCGCTGCCCGAGAGCACATAGTCGAGCAGAGTCGCGCAGCCCTCCATCCGCGGCTCCTGCTCGAGCAGCACGGCCCGGGTGCCCGGCACGATGGTGCGGCGGCCCTCGTCGCCGTCGATGCTGCCGGCGATCAGCTTGAGCAGGGTCGTCTTGCCCGCGCCGTTGCGGCCGATCAGCGCCAGCCGGTCGCGCTCGCCGACATAGAGGTTCAGTCCGCGGAACAGCCAGCCATGGCCCTGGACGAGACCGAGATTTTCATAAGCGAGGACAGGTGCAGCCATGGTGCCTTTGATCGGTTGCGGCACCGGCCCACTCCCCACCCGGCCGCCCAACGTTAATATCCCATGGGTGGCCGGGTGGGGAGTGGGCCGGTGCCGTCGCAATGGGCTCCACCTAGGGGTGGCGAGCCCGCCCGGCAAGTTACCGCCGGCTGAAGCGCGCGTTCAGGGGCTATTCAATGCCCGGACCCTATGCCATCTGCCATGAAGATGTTGGTAACGCCCATCCTTTGCGCCTGCCTGGCGGCGTTCGCGCCCGCCGGGGCCGCGGCTGCGCGGCCGGACGGGCACCAGGATTCGGACGGCCGCTCGCCCCGCCGCCAGGCCGGGCCGCCGCTCTCGGTACGCGAGATCGAGCGGCGCGTGGTGCCGCGGCTGCCCGGGGCCCAATATCTCGGTTTCGACTATGATCCCGCAACGGAAGTTTACACGCTGAAGTTCCTGCGCAATGGATCGGTGATCTGGGTGGACGTCGATGGCCGGTCCGGCGCGATCGTCCGCAAAACGGGCGATTAGGGCCCGGCGAGGGGAATGACATGCGACTGCTGATCGTCGAGGATGAGCCGAACCTGGGGCAGCAGCTCCGCAATGCGCTGGAAGGCGCGGGCTATGCGGTGGATCTCGCCACCGATGGCGAGGAAGGCCTCTATCTCGGCTCCAACGAGCAATATGACGCGATCATCCTCGATCTCGGCCTGCCCGAGATCGACGGGCTGACGGTGCTCGACCGCTGGCGCAAGGAAGGCAAGACCACCCCGGTCCTGGTGCTCACCGCGCGCGACAGCTGGTCGGACAAGGTGGCGGGCCTCGATGCCGGCGCCGACGATTATGTCGCCAAGCCGTTCCAGACCGAGGAGCTGATCGCCCGGCTGCGCGCCCTGATCCGCCGCGCCTCGGGCAATGCCTCGGCCGAGCTGACCGCCGGCGACATCCGGCTCGACACCCGCTCGGGCAAGGTCACCCGCGGCGGCGAGCCGGTGAAGCTGACCGCCCAGGAATATAAGCTGCTCAGCTATCTCCTCCACCACAAGGGCAAGGTGGTGAGCCGCACCGAGCTGATCGAGCATATCTACGACCAGGATTTCGATCGCGATTCGAACACGATCGAAGTCTTCGTCACGCGCATCCGCAAGAAGCTGGGCGCCGATGTGATCACCACCATCCGCGGCCTGGGCTACAGCCTGGAAGAGCCGGCCGACGCCTGAGCGGATGGCACGGCTCGCCCAGACTCTAGGCGGGCTGCGCCGGCGCCTGTTCGGTCGGCCCCTCACCGAGCCGGAGCCCGTCGCGCCGGGCGAAGTGCCGCCGCGCCACTATGTGCGCACCACCGGGTCAGTCAGCCGGCGCATGCTGCTGGTCGCGACCGCCTGGATCATGCTGCTGCTCGTCGGCGGCGGCATTGCGCTCGACCGGGTGCTGGTGACCACCGTCACCAAGAATTTCGACGACCAGCTCGACTATCTGCTCAAGGCGATGATCTTCTCCGCCGAGCTCGACCAGAATGGCGACGTGATGCTCAATCGCGAGCTCGCCGACCAGCGCTTCCTCGAATATAATTCCGGCGCCTATTGGCAGATCAGCGGCAGGGGCCATGAAGCCTTTCCGTCGCGCTCGCTCTGGGACCAGAAGCTGAAGGTCGACCAGCAGCACAGCGACACCAACGTCCATGTCTATGACAGCCGCCAGCTTCCCGGCCAGCTGCTGCGCGTCGCCGAGCGCGACGCGGTGCTGCCGGGATCGAACGTGCGCTGGCGCTTCCAGGTGGCGCAGAGCCGCGAGACGCTGGACGGGCAGATCGCCCAGCTGCGCCGCACCCTGGTGCGCAGCTTCGTGCTGCTCGGGCTCGGCCTGATCATCATGGTGGCGCTGCAGACCTGGTACGGGCTGCTGCCGCTGCGCCGGGTGCGCCAGGAGATCGCCCGGCTGCGCGCCGGCGAATCGACCCGCGTCGAAGGCGCGATGCCCGCCGAAGTCGCGCCGATGGTCGAGGAGCTCAACGCGCTGGTCGAGCATAACGACCGCCAGGCCGAGGAAGCGCGGCGCCACGCCGGCAACCTCGCCCATGCGCTGAAGACGCCGCTGAGCGTGATCATGAACGCCGCGGCCGCCGGCCAGCCCGATCTCGCCCAGGCAGTGATCCGCGAGGCGCGCACGATGCGCCGGCAGATCGACCACCATCTCGCCCGCGCCCGCGCCGTCGGCCGCCGCGGCTCGGCGCACAGCCGCGCCCAGGTCTGGCCGTCGATCGAAGCGGTCGAGCGCGCCGTCGCCCGGCTCTATCCCAATGTCCGCATCGACATTGACGGGCAGAAGGACCTGGTCGCCCATATCGAGCGGCAGGACCTGGACGACCTGCTCGGCAACCTGGTCGAGAACGCCGCCAAATATGGCGGCGGCAGCGTGTTCATCACTGCCGGGGTCCAGGCCGGGTTCGTCGAGATCCTTGTCGAGGACGACGGCCGCGGCATCCCCGAGGCGGATCGTATCCGCATTTTCGATCGCGGCGTGCGGCTCGACAGCGGCAAGCCCGGCACCGGCCTGGGCCTCGCCATCGTGCGCGACGTCGCCGAGATCTATGACGGCACCGTCAGCCTCGAGGAAAGCGAGGATCTGGGCGGCCTGCTCGTGCGCCTGCGCCTGCCCGCCGCCAGCTGAAGCGATTGCAACAAACTGAAATTCGACTGCGACGAACTGGACGCAAAGCGTTCGCGAACTCGCGGATTGCCCTCTTTTGTCCGTCGGGTCACGTGGCGGCGCCGGTTTCTGGGGCCGGCGCCGCCCAATCGCGATCCCAAGCGATATAATCCTTTATTTACAATATATTAGCTTCCGTATGCCAGGCTCCGGGCGGGGATTGCAGACGCGAAGGATCAGCGATGACTTCCATTTCCTCGACACCGCAGCGGATGGATCCGCGCGCCCGGCTGGACGCACGGATCGCGGCGGCGGCTTCGGCCGGCGCGATCAGCGCCGACGACCGCGATGCGCTGCGTGGCGCGCTCGACGCGATCGATTCCAGCCTCGCCTCGGCGGGCCCCGCCTCCGATGGTGCCGGCGGCAACCCGGGCGACATGAAGCGCCGGATCGACGGGTTGATCGACGCGCAGGCGAAAAGCGGCGCGCTCAGCGACGGCCAGGCGGCCGAGCTGAGGCGCTTCTTCGCCCAGGGGCCCGATAGCGGTTCCGGCGGCCCGCCGCCATCGGCCGGCGATCGCGCCGGCGACGAGGCCGGCACGCCGATCAGCGAAGCCGCAGCGCGCCAGCTCGACGCGATGACGGCCTTCCTCCAGAAGCTGCGCGACGCCGCCGCGTCAGGCTCGGCCACTTATGGCGGCAACGCTCGGACGAACGGCAGTGGCGGCCCGGCGACCGGCCGGGTGATCGACCGGCAGGCGTGAGGTTAGCGCCCCACAACCAGAGCCACCACACCAGGCGGCGAATATCGGGGATCACAGCCCCCGCATCGCCTCGGCGGCGAGCGACAGGCTCTTCCTGCGGGCCTGGTGATCGAACATCGCGCTGGTGAGCATCAGCTCGTCGGCGCCGGTACGGGCAATGAAGGCGGCGAGTTGCGCGCGCACCTTGTCCGGCCCGCCGATCGCGCTGGCCGACAGCACCTGATCGAGCATCGCATTGCCATGCCCGCCCAGGCTCTCGCGATAGCCCTGCACCGGCGGCGGCAGCTGGATGCCCTTGCCGGTGGTCCGGATCGCGACAAAGGCCTGTTGCTGCGAGCTGGCGAGATATTCCGCCTCCGCATCGGTATCGGCGGCGAACACGTTGAAGCCCAGCATCAGATGCGGCTTCTCCAGCGCCGCCGAAGGGCGGAAGTTGCGGCGATACATGTCCATCGCCTCGTCGAGCAGGCCGGGCGCGAAATGCGAGGCAAAGGCATAGGGCAGCCCCAGCATCGCCGCGAGCTGGGCGCCGAACAGGCTGGAGCCGAGGATCCAGATATCCACCTTCGCCCCCGCCCCCGGCGTGGCGCGGATGCCGGTGCGGCCGTCATCGGCGAAATAGCTCTGCAGCTCCGCCACGTCGCGCGGGAATTCACTGCCGTCGCTGTCCAGCCCCCGGCGAATCGCGGCGGAGACGCGCTGGTCCGATCCCGGCGCGCGGCCAAGGCCGAGATCGACGCGGCCGGGGAAGAGCGCGTCCAGCGTGCCGAACTGCTCGGCCACCTGCAGCGGCGCATGATTGGGCAGCATGATCCCGCCCGCGCCGATGCGGATCGTCGAAGTCGCCTGGCCGACATGCGCGATCACCACCGCGGTCGCGGCGCTGGCGATCCCGTCCATCCCGTGATGCTCGGCCACCCAGTAGCGGGTATAGCCGAGCCCCTCGACATGGGCGGCGAGATCGGCGGCATTGGCAAGCGCCTGGGCGGCATTTCCGCCCTGGACGATGGGCACGAGGTCGAGCAGCGAATAGGCGGTCATGACCGGCCAGATGGGGAGGCCCCTCCGCGTCCGCCATAAAGTTTTCGTCGTCGGGGCCGAAGCAATCATCCGTCGCTCCGGCCCATATCCGTCATCCCGGCGAAAGCCAGGATGACGACAGGGGGCATTGCCTCCCCCCGCGCCACTGCCTAGACGCCCCGACATGGACCCCGCCCTGTCGCACATCCGCAACTGGATCTTCGATCTGGACAACACGCTCTACCCGGTGAGCGCCAACCTGTTCGCGATGATCGACGCGCGGATCGGGCAATATGTCCAGGATCTGCTCGGGCTCGACGCGGCCGAGGCGCACAAGGTGCAGAAGGGCTATTTCCACGCGCACGGCACCACGCTGGCCGGGCTGATGGCCGAGCATGGCACCGATCCGCACCATTATCTGGCGAATGTGCACGACGTCGACATGGGCGTGCTCGAAGTGAACGAGGTGCTGGTCGCGGCGCTCGCCCGCCTGCCCGGCCGCAAGCTCGTCTTCACCAATGGCGACGCACCCTATGCGACGCGGGTGCTCGACCGGCTCGGCCTCGGCGCCACCTTCGAGGCGATCCATGACGTCCATGCCACGGGATATCGCCCCAAGCCGGACCCGCTGGCCTATCGGGGCCTGTGCGACGCCTATGGCCTGGACCCGGCGCACAGCCTGTTCGTCGAGGACATGGCGCGCAACCTGAAGCCCGCCAAGGCGATCGGCATGACCACGGTATGGATCGACAACGGCTCCGAACAGGCGCCCGACATGGATCGCGGCTTCATCGACTATACCGTCAACGATCTCGGAGCGTGGCTCCACAGCATCCTGGAGACTTCCGCATGACCGACCTGCAGACGACCATCGACGCCGCCTGGGAAGACCGCGCCAATCTGGGCTTCGGCACCGAGGGCGCGGTGCGCGAGGCGGTGGCCGAGGCGCTGAACCTGCTCGACCGCGGCGGGGCGCGCGTCGCCGAGCCGATCGCGGGCGGCTGGCAGGTCAACCAATGGCTGAAAAAGGCGGTGCTGCTCAGCTTCCGCCTCAACGACAATCAGGTGATCCAGGGCCCGGGCGGCGCCAACTGGTTCGACAAGGTGCCGTCGAAGTTCGCGAACTGGGGCGAGGACGCGTTCCGCCAGGCCGGTTTCCGCGCCGTGCCCGGCTCGGTGGTCCGCCATGGCGCGTATATCGCCAGGGGCGCGGTGCTGATGCCCAGCTTCGTCAATATCGGCGCCCATGTCGGCGAGGGCACGATGGTCGATACCTGGGCGACCGTGGGCAGCTGCGCGCAGATCGGCCGGAACGTGCACCTGTCGGGCGGCGTCGGCATCGGCGGCGTGCTCGAGCCGCTCCAGGCCGACCCCGTGATCATCGGCGACGGCGCCTTTATCGGCGCGCGCGCCGAAGTGGCCGAGGGCGTGCGCGTCGGCGAGGGCGCGGTACTCTCGATGGGCGTCTATCTCGGCGCCTCGACCAAGATCATCGACCGCGCGACCGGCGAGGTCCATCGCGGCCATGTGCCGCCCTATTCGGTGGTCGTGCCGGGCACGGTCCCGGGCGAGGCGGGCAAGCCCGGCCTCTATTGCGCGGTGATCGTCAAGACGGTGGACGCGCAGACCCGCTCGAAGACCGGGATCAACGAGCTGCTGCGCGACTGATCCTCACTGGGTGCCGATCACGGTTGCCGCCGTGCGCAGCGTGTAGGCTGGGCTGGCGGCGGCCGAATTGGCGGCGAGCGTGAGCACGAACGCCGTCTCCTTGCCCTGGGGGCCGTAGAAGCGCCCGCTGAACTGGCCGGTGACGCCGGTCATGTCGGCGCTCGACCAGCTGGTGCCGTAATAGGCGCCGGTCAGCGGATCGATCGCAGCCGTGCCGGTCACCGTGCCGAGATCGACATCGGGGCCCGAGGCGGGCGTGCCGATGAAATGGATCGTGGTGGTCACCGTGCCGGTCAGCAGATCGGCCTGGAGCGCCACGGTGCTTCTGCCGAGCGGAAAGGGGCTGGTCGCGCCGCCCGTGATCGTCCGGTAGCCGCTGCCGCCATAGACCGCCTGGTAGGTCACGAGCGAAGTCGCCGGCACATCGCTCACTTCGGTCGGCACGCCGATGATGCAGTTATAGGTGGTCGACGCGCCGCTCGCATTGGTGATCACCTGCGCCGTCCGCATATATTCGAACGGCCCGATGCCGACGATGCCCACCGTCTGGTAGCGCAGCCGGTCGGTGAAGCTGCCGATGCCGGGCTTGGCCCAGGCCTGGAAGCCCGCCGGCAGGCTGGTGTCGACGTTCGCCGGACCGAAGGAAAGGCCCAGCCCGTCGCCGGTCACCGCCCAGACCTGGGTCGCGTCGGTATAGGCGAAGGCGAGGCCCTGGTCGGGCAGCGTCGCCGCGCCATAGGTGGGCGGCATGGTGTTGAGAATCTGCTTCGCGCAGCTCGAGACGAAGCTGCGATCCCCGGTCAGGTCGGCGAACTTGGGATAGGTCGGGGTGGCCAGGGTGGAGACGAGCCGGAATCCGCCCGGCGCATCGGCCGAGGGGCGCACCGTCACGGTGCCGTCGCGATCGTCCGCCCAGCAGGCGGAAAGCAGCAATGCGCCGGCCAGCGCGGCACCGAAGCGAAACATGAAGCCCCCTTTTCCCGCCGCGGATCGGCGGCCGGGAAAGGCTATGGAGCGCGCCTTCCCCGCTCAATCGCAAAAGCCACGAAAACGGATGCAGGGGCCTGCGCCAGGCGATATGCCGGGGCATGACCGAAAGCATGACCTATGGGCGCTATCTCGCCCTCGACCAGCTGCTCGCGGCCCAGCATCCGCTGTCGGACCGGCATGACGAGCTGCTCTTCATCATCATCCACCAGACCAAGGAACTCTGGCTCAAGCAGATGATCGCCGAGCTGCGCGCCGCGCTCGACCTGGTCCGCGCGGACAAGCCGGTAGAGGCGTACAAGTCGCTGGCCCGGGTCAGCCGGATCCAGGCGGTGATGACGCTCAGCTGGGACGTGCTCGCGACGATGACGCCCAGCGACTATACGCGCTTCCGCGAAGTGCTGGGCACCAGCTCGGGCTTCCAGTCGGACCAGTTCCGCGCGGTCGAGACGATGCTGGGCCTGCGCGGCGGCGGAGTGCCGGGGCCGCTCACCACCCAGGTCGCGGCGCTGCCCAGCCTGTGGGACGAAGCGAATGCCGCGCTGGCCCGCGCCGGCTTCGCCGTGCCGGCCGAGGCGCTGGCGCGCGACTGGCGCGCGCCCTATGTGCCGAGCAAGGCAGTCGAGGATGCCTGGGCCGAAGTCTATCGCGACACGACGCGCTGGTGGGAACTGTACCAGCTCGCCGAGAAGCTGGTCGACATCGACGATGCGCTCGCCACCTGGCGGCACAAGCACGTCATCACGGTGAGCCGGGTGATCGGCATGAAGCCCGGCACCGGCGGCACGCCCGGCGTGCCCTATCTCGAATCGACCCTGGCCAAGCGCGCCTTTCCCGAGCTCTGGACGCTGCGGACCCAGTTGTGACCAGCTACAAGCACCTGTTCCAGCGCGCGCTGGCGGCGGCGCCCGAGCGGCTGCACTTCGCGGCGCATTCGCACCATCTCTGGCCCGATGCCTCCTATGTCGGCCAGCTCGCCGCCTGGGAGGACGGCGTGCGCCTCGCCGACCGCAAATGGGAGCGGGTGATGGGCGAGATCTGGCCCGCGGCCCAGGCGCATGTCGCCGCCGAGCTTGGCCTGCCCGATCCCGGCACGCTGGTGTTCGCCCCCAACACCCACACGCTGCTGCTCGCCATCGCCTCGGCGCTGCCGCGCCGGCCGCTGCGCATCCTCGCCAGCGACGGCGAGTTCCACAGCTTCCGCCGCCAGGCCGCGCGCTGGGAGGAAGCGGGCACGGCGATCGTCGAGCGCGCGCCGCTCGACCGGATCGCCGAGCGGGCCAGAGCGGGCGGGCACGACCTGATCTTCGTCAGCCAGGTCCAGTTCGGCACCGGCCATGTGCTGGAGGGCATCGCCGAGCTCGCCGCGCTCGCCCGGCCCGACGGCCCCTGGGTGGTGATCGACGGCTATCACGGCTTCATGGCGCTGGAGACCGACCTGTCGGCGGTGGCCGGCCGGGTGTTCTATCTCGCCGGCGGCTATAAATACGCCATGGCCGGGGAAGGCTGCGCGTTCCTCCACGCGCCGCCCGGCTTCGGCCCGCGGCCGGAAGTCACCGGCTGGTATGCCGAGTTCGAGGACCTGTCGCTGCCGCCGGGCAGCATCGGCTATGCCCCGGACGGCCGCCGCTTCCTGGGCGCGACCTTCGACCCCTCGGGCATCTACCGCTTCGTCGCGGTGCGCGACATGCTGCGCCAGGAAGGGCTGACCACCGCGGCGATCGCGGCGCATGTCGATAGCCTGCGCGCGCAGCTGCTCGCCGGCCTGCCGATCGCGGCCGAGCTGCTCAACCCGGGCAGCCCCGCGCGCTTCCTCGCGCTCCGCTCGCCGGACGCCCAGCGCTGGAAGGCCGCGCTGGAGGCCGAGGACGTGATCACCGACGTGCGCGGCGACGTGCTGCGCATCGGCTTCGGCCTCTATCAGGACGCGCGCGACGTGGCGCAGCTGATCGAGGCGCTTGCCGGGCTCCGCTAGAAAAAGCGGCCGGGCGGGCAATGCGCGGCCCTGCCCGGCCGTGAGGGAACTCAGCGACGGGCGACCCGCGCGGCGCCCCAGCGGGCGGCCAGCTGGCGGCCGACATCGCGCTCGACGGTGGCGCGGCAACGCTGGATCCGGCGCACATCGTCCTGATCGGCCCCCGCATAGGAACCGCAGACCTGCTCGGTCGCCGCGGCGAGGCGATGGTTGAACGCGGCGCGCCCGGCGGCGCTGCCCAGGTCGAGATCGGCATGGCGGACAGTGACGCTCCGGTCCGGCCGGCCATCGGCCAGGGCCGGGGCGGCGATCAGCGTGGCGGCGGCGAGGGCGGCGATGAACTTGGGCATGTCTGGCTCCTTTCCGAGGGAATTGCCGGCATGTGCCGGGACCTCGACCTGATCGCCCGGAAACCGCCCGGCGGAGAGGATGACGAGCCGATGAAGAGCTGATGAAATGCCGATGATTCGCCGATAGGGTGGCGCGCGACGCGAATTACGGAGATGGAAGGGCCGTGGAGGGCCGCATCGATCTGGCACATGAGGCAGGGTTCCGGCTGGGCGCGCTCGACGTGCGCCCGGCGCTGCGCCAGCTCGCCCGCGACGACGGCGCCGAGGAAGTGCTCGAGCCGCGAGTGATGCAGGTGCTCGTCGCGCTCGCCAGGGCCGACGGCGCGATCCTGAGCCGCGACGACCTGACCCGCTCCTGCTGGGAGGGGCGCGTCGTCGGCGAGGACGCGATCAACCGCGTGATCTCGCGCCTGCGCCGCGCGGCCGAGGGGATCGGCCAGCGCGGCTTCCGGATCGAGACGGTCACCAAGGTAGGCTATCGGCTGGTGCGCGCCGACGATGGCGCCGGGCTTCCCGCGTCGCGCGACGCCGCGCTGGAGGGAATGCGCACCGAGCTGCACCGCCTGAAGCTCGACCGGCGCGCGATGGTCACCGGCGCCGGCCTGGCGCTGGCCGCGAGCGGCGGGTTCCTCGCCTGGCGCCGCTTCGGGGCACCGCCGCCCGCGCCCGCGCAGCGCAAGCCGCCCGACGACATCGCGCCGCTGATGATCCAGGCGCAGATGGCGATGACCCAGGGCACGGTCGAGGGCAGCAACCAGTCGATCGGGCTGCTGCGCCGCGTGGTGATGCTGCGGCCCGACTATGCCGATGGCTGGGGCCTGCTCGCCTTGTCCTATTCGGCGGCGGCGGTGGGCCGCCCGCAACGGTTCGAGGCGGACATGCGCACCCGCGCCGAGGAAGCGCGCCGCCGCGCCCTGGCGCTCGATCCCGGCAATGCCTATGCCCGCGCCGCGGAAGGGCTGGGCAAGCCGGTGCTCGGCAACTGGCTCGCCGCCGAGCGCGGGCTGCGCGCCAGCCTCGTCCCGCATCCCGGCAACGAGATGCTGATCGGCGCGCTGGCCGGCCTGATGCTCGGCGTGGGCCGCTGTGCCGAAGCCGCCGGCATGCTCGACGGGATCTGGAAGCGCATCCCGCCCAATCCGGGGCTGGCCTATACGCGTGTCCAGTCCCTATGGGCCACGGGCCGGCTCGACGAGGCCGACAAGGCGATGGACGATGCGGTCGCGCTGTTCCCCACCCATTTCGCGGTATGGTTCACGCGCTTCTACCTGCTGATGTACACCGGCCGCATGCGCGAGGCGATCGCGCTGGGCGAGAATCGCGAGACGCGCCCCACCGGCATCCCGGACTGGAATTTCGAGCAGGTGCTCACCGTGGCGCGCGCGATGCTCAGCCGGGCGCCGCGCGATATCGACGCGGCCGTAGCCATCACGCTCGAAGGCGCGCGCCGCGGCGCGGGCTTCGCCGAGAACGGCATGCAGTTCCTGTCCGCGCTTGGCCGGCTCGACGATGCCTTTGCCGTCGCCAATGCCTATTATTTCGCCCGCGGCTTCGATCCGGGCGAGCTGCGCTTCTCCACCGAGCAGGGCACCTATACCCGGCGCACCGCCCGGCGCACCCATATGCTGTTCCTGCCCTCGACCGTCGCGATGCGCGCCGATCCGCGCTTCCCGCGCCTTGCCGGGGAGATCGGGCTGATCCGCTACTGGAAAGCGGCGGGCGTCCGGCCCGACTATCAGGCGACGGGCTGAATCCCCAGCCGGGGAATCTCGATCGCCGGGCAGCGATCCATCACCACCTGGAGCCCCGCCGCCTCGGCGCGCGCGGCGGCTTCCGCGTTGATCACGCCGAGCTGCATCCACACCGCCCGGGCCCCGGCTGCGATCGCCTCGTCCACCGCCTCGCCCGCGGCCTGGGGCCGGCGGAAGATGTCGACCAGGTCGATCGGCTCGCCGATCTGCGAGAGCGCGCGGAAGACGAACTCGCCGTGCACATGCTCGCCGGTGATCTGCGGATTGACCGGGATCACCCGGTAGCCCTGGCGCTGGAGGAAGGCCATCACGCCATAGCTCGGCCGGTCGGGCCGGTCGGATGCGCCGATCATCGCGATGGTGCGCACGCCTTCCAGCAGCGCCCTGATGTCCTCGTCCCGCGTCAGCGGCATCGCTTCATCCTTTCAGCCAGTCGTCCACCCGCCCCGCCAATCCGGCAAACAGCTGGGCCGCGGGTCCGTTCCCCGCCGCGGGCGGCTCGCCCGCATCGGAAGCGGCGCGGATCGCCATTTCGAGCGGCACGCGGCCCAGGAACGGAATGCCGAGCTTCGCCGCCGCCGCCTCGGCGCCGCCCGCGCCGAACGGGTCGGAAAGCTCGCCGCAATGCGGGCAGGCATAGCCCGACATGTTCTCGATCAGGCCGATCACCGGCACGCCCGCCTTGTTGAACAGATCGATCGCGCGAGTCGCGTCGATCAGCGCCAGGTCCTGCGGCGTGGAGACGATCACCGCGCCCGCCGGCTTGTGCTTCTGGATCATGGTGAGCTGCACGTCGCCGGTGCCCGGCGGCAGATCGAGCACCAGCAGCTCGGCATCGCCCCAATCGGCGTCGACCAGCTGGCCGAGCGCGCCGCCCGCCATCGGCCCGCGCCAGGCGATCGCCTGTCCCTCGGCCACCAGCCCGCCCATCGACAGCATCGGCACGCCGAAACGGGTCTCGACCGGCAGCAACACTTTTTCACGCGCCTGGGGCCGCACGCCCTCCACGCCCAGCAGCCGCGGCTGCGAGGGGCCGTAGATATCGGCGTCGACCAGCCCGACGCGGCGCCCGCGCGCATGCAGCGCGATGGCGAGATTGGCGGCGATGGTGGACTTGCCCACTCCGCCCTTGCCGCTCGCCACCGCGACCAGCCGCCGGGTGCGGCGCTCGCTGGTCATCAGCACCCGCACCGCGTCGACCCCCGGCAGGGCGGCGGCGGCGGCGCGGACATCGGCCTCCAGCTCCGCGCGCGCGGCTTCGCCCAGGCCGGTCACGTCGAGCACGATGCTGGCGCGGGCCCCTTCGAGACGGGCAGTGGCGCGGCCGGCGGAGACGGGTTCGAGCGCGGCTGCAAGAGCTTCATTGTCGGTCATCGCGTGCCAGATAGGCGCACAATCGCCGCGCGCCACTGTAAATCCGCGCGCACGCCCCTATAAAGGCGCAATGGCAAACCTGATGAGCTGGCTGGGCAAGGCCGGCATTCTGCAGAACGAAGCCCCCAAGAGCCCCTGGGGCTCCGGCGGCGGCAGTGGAAATGGCGGCGGCTCGGGCGACGGCAAGGGCGGCTCCGGCGGCGGCCCGCGCAACCCCTGGTCCTTCCCGCCCGAGGGCCGGCGCCCCCGTCCCGGCGGCGGCAATGGCGGCGGAGGCGGCGGCCTGTTCGAGGAGCTGTTCCGCCGCGCGCGCGGCGGCGGCGGCTTTCCCGGCGCGCCGGGCGGCGCCCGGCTGTGGACGCTGGTGATCGTCGGCCTGTTGCTGATCTGGGTGATCTTCACCAGCTTCCACACGATCGGCCCGCGCGAGCGCGGCGTCGTCACCACGCTCGGCCGCTACACCGGCACGCTCGATTCCGGCGTGAAGTTCACCCTGCCGGCGCCGATCCAGATGGTCGATGTCGTCGATGTCGGCAGCGTGCGGACCGAGAAATTCCCCGAGAGCGGCGCCAACCTGATGCTCACCGGCGATCAGAACATCGTCGACCTCGCCTATTCGGTGAACTGGTACATCACCGATGCCGCCGACTATTCCTTCCAGATCAAGGATCCGAAGGAAACGGTGAAGGACACCGCCGAGAGCGCGATGCGCGCGGTGATCGCTACCACCACCCTCACCGAGGCGATCGGCGAGGGCCAGGGCCGCATCTCGTCCGACGTGCAGGCGGCGATGCAGAAGATCCTCGACGAATATCATGCGGGCATCCGCATCCAGAGCGTCGCGCTCACCAAGGCGGCGGCGCCCGAACAGGTGGACGACGCCTTCAAGGCGGTCCAGGCCGCGCAGCAGGGCGCCCAGGGCGCACGCAACAACGCCAATGGCTATGCCCAGCAGGTGATCGCCGTCGCGCAGGGCGAGGCCGCCGAGTTCGACAAGATCTACGAACAGTACAAGACCGCGCCCCAGGTCACGCGCCGCCGCCTCTATTACGAGACGATGGAGCAGGTGCTGGCGCGCACCAACAAGACCATCGTCGAGGCGCCCGGCGTCACCCCCTATCTGCCGCTGCCGGGGATCCGCCCCGATGCCGGCAAGGCCCAGCAGGGAGACCAGAAATGACCTGGCTGCGCAGCCCCATCGGCATCGCCGTCGCGCTCATCGTCGCGGTGATCGTGGTGATGAGCACCGTCGCGATCGTGCCCGAGACCAAGCAGGCGGTGATCCTGCGGCTCGAACAGCCCCAGCGCGTGGTCAATGCCTGGCGCTCGGGCGAGACGTTCGGCCGCACCAATGCCGGGCCGATCTTCCGCATTCCGTTCGTCGACCGGATCGTCTGGGTCGACAAGCGCGTGCTCTCGGTCGACCTGCCCAACGAGCCGGTGCTCTCCACCGATCAGCTGCGGCTCCAGATCGATGCCTATGCCCGCTTCCGCGTCACCGATCCGCTCAAGATGGTCGTCTCCATCGGCACCGAGGAGCGCGCGCGCGACCAGCTCCAGCCGCTGTTCCGCTCGGCGCTGCGCAACGAGCTCGGCAAGCGGCCCTCCGCGGTGCTGCTCAGCCCGGAGCGCGGCCAGGTGATGGACAATATCCAGGGCGCGCTCCAGCAGCTCGCTGCGCAATATGGCGTCTCGATCGTCGATGTGCGGATCAAGCAGACCGAGCTTCCCTCGGGCTCGCCGCTCGACAGCGCGTTCGAGCGGATGAAGACGGCGCGCTACCAGGAAGCCAAGACGATCGAGGCCCAGGGCATGAAGGACGCGCAGATCATCCGCGCCAACGCCGATGCCCAGGCCGCGCAGATCTATGCCCAGGCCTTCAACAAGGATCCGGAATTCTACGATTTCTGGCGGGCGATGCGCTCATATCGGACGACGTTCCTGAATACCGATCCGGCCAAGGGCGATACGTCGATCATCCTGTCGCCGAACAATTCCTATCTGAAGGAATTCATGGGGCAACGATGAGCCTTTCGATCCGTTCATATTCAATCGCCGTTCAGCATTTCGGCGCAAATATTCCGTTCGAACGCTTTTCCTTCGTCTGAGAGGACCGACTCACGTGCGTTACGCTTACGCTCTCACTACCGCCATCCTCCTGAGCGGCGCCGCCGCGACGATGACGCTCAACCAGCCGGCCGGAGCGCAGACCGCGCAGAACGAGCCCGGCGCCATCCAGGCGGCCGCGCCCAAGGCCGGCGCGCCGATGAGCTTCGCCGACATGGTCGCCAAGCTGCAGCCGGCGGTCGTCAACATCTCGACCACCCAGCGCGTGACGATGAACGCCAACCCGTTCGCGGGCACGCCGTTCGAGGCGTTCGGCGGCGGCAACCAGCCGGTCACCCGCCAGGCCGAATCGCTCGGCTCGGGCTTCCTGATCTCGGCCGATGGCTATGTCGTGACCAACAACCACGTCATCTCGGCGGGCGCGCGCGGCGCCACCGTCGAATCGATCACGGTCACCCTGCCCGACAAGCGCGAGTTCAAGGCCAAGCTGATCGGCAACGACGCCCAGTCGGACCTCGCCGTGCTCAAGATCGAGGGCACCAACCTGCCCTTCGTGAAGTTCGGCGATTCGACGAGCGCCCGGGTGGGCGACTGGGTCGTCGCGATCGGCAATCCGTTCGGGCTGGGCGGCTCGGTCACCGCCGGCATCGTCTCGGCGCTGCACCGCGTCACCGGCCAGGGCGGCGCCTATGACCGCTTCATCCAGACCGACGCCTCGATCAACCGCGGCAATTCGGGCGGCCCGATGTTCGACCTGAACGGCAACGTCATCGGCATCAACTCGCAGATCCTGTCGCCCACCGGCGGCAATGTCGGCATCGGCTTCGCGATCCCCGCGGAAGAGGCCAAGCCGGTGATCGACACGCTGATGAAGGGCGGCAAGATCGCCCGCGGCTATCTCGGCATCGGCATGCAGGACCTGACCGACGACATCGCCGACGGCCTGGGCGTGCCCAAGGGCCGGGGCACCGTCGTCGCCCGTGTCGAGCCGGGCCAGCCGGCGGAGAAGGCCGGGCTCAAGCAGGGCGACGTGATCGTCAAGGTCGACGGCAAGGACGTCACGCCCGACCAGACGCTGTCCTATCTCGTCGCGAACGTGAAGCCGGGCACGCGCGTGCCGCTCGAGCTCTACCGCGACGGCAAGCGCCAGACGCTGAGCATCACGGTCGGCACCCGCCCGCCCGAGGAGCAGCTCGCCCAGTTCGATCCGAACGACGATAATTCGGGCCCGGGCGGCAGCGACACGGAGACGATGGCCGCGGCCTCGCTCGGCGTGCAGGTGGCGCCGCTCACCCCGCAGATCGCCCAGAGCGTCGGCGTCAACCCGAGCACCACCGGCGTGGTCGTGCTCCAGGTGAGCCAGGCGAGCGACGCGGCGGGCAAGGGCCTGCAGCGCGGCGACGTGATCACCACGGTCAACCGCCAGCCGGTGACCAGCGCGGCCGATGTCGCCCGGCAGGTCCAGGCGGCGAAGAGCGCGGGCAAGAACAATGTCCTGCTCTGGGTCCAGCGCCGCGCGGTCGGCCGCTTCGTCTCGGTGGGCATCAACTAAAACCGGGCCCTTCGGGCTGACGAATGCCCGTTTCTCCTCTATCCCGAGACTCCCAAGCTAGGAGTCGAAGGATGGCGGGAGAGACGGGCATCTTCATTGGGGCGGGCGCCGGCGGGGCGAACCCGCAGTCCCTGGTCCTCAAGCGCGCCAACCGGCACGGGCTGATCGCCGGCGCGACCGGCACCGGCAAGACCGTGACGATCCAGGGCATCATCGAGGGCCTGTCCAACGCCGGCGTCCCCTGTTTCGTGGCGGACGTGAAGGGCGACCTGTCCGGCCTCGCCATGGCCGGCTCGCCCACCGCCAAGACGCACGAGATCTTCAAGGCGCGCGCCGCCGAGATCGGCCTGGCCGACTGGGCCTATGCCGATGCGCCGGTGCAGTTCTGGGACCTGTACGGCGAGCAGGGCCATCCGATCCGCACCACCATCTCGGAGATGGGCCCGCTGCTGCTCGCCCGGCTGATGGACCTCAACGACGTGCAGGAAGGCGTGCTCACCATCGCCTTCACCGTCGCCGACAAGGACGGGCTGCTGCTGCTCGACCTGGACGACCTCCAGGCCATGCTCGCCCACTGCGCCGAGCGGGCGGACGAGCTGACCGCCACCTATGGCAATGTCTCGAAGCAGTCGGTCGGCGCGATCCAGCGCTCGCTGCTCCAGCTGCGCAGCCAGGGCGGCGCCAATTTCTTCGGCGAGCCGGCGCTGGCGATCCAGGATTTCCTGGGCACCGACGACAAGGGCCGCGGCCTGGTCAACATCCTCGCCGCCGACAAGCTGATGGCCAGCCCCAAGCTCTACGCCACGTTCCTGCTCTGGCTGCTCTCCGCCCTGTTCGAATCGCTTCCCGAAGTGGGCGATCCCGACAAGCCCAAGCTCGCCTTCTTCTTCGACGAGGCGCACCTGCTGTTCGACGATGCCCCCAAGGCGCTGCTCGACAAGATCGAGCAGGTCGTCCGCCTGATCCGCTCCAAGGGCGTCGGCGTCTATTTCATCACCCAGAACCCGATCGACGTGCCCGACACGATCGCCGGCCAGCTGGGCAACCGCGTCCAGCACGCGCTGCGTGCCTTCACCCCGCGCGACCAGCAGGCGGTGAAGGCGGCGGCCACCACCTTCCGCGCCAATCCCGGGGTCGACGTGACCACTGCGATCACCGAGCTCAAGGTGGGCGAGGCGCTGGTCTCGCTGCTGCAGGAGGACGGCGCGCCGAGCCCGGTCGAGCGCACGCTGATCCGCCCGCCGGCCTCGCGCGTCGGCCCGGTCACGCCCGACGAGCGCAAGATCCTGATCCAGACCGACGCGATCGGCACCAAGTACGACACTTTGGTCAACCGCGAATCCGCCGAGGAGCTGCTCGCCGCCAAATCGGCCGAAGCCGCGGCGGCGGCGGCCGAGGCCCAGGCCAAGGACGCGGCGGAAAAGGCAGCCGCCGCCCAGGCCAAGGAGGATGCGCGGGTCGCCAAGGAGGCCGAGCGCCAGCGCCTCGCCGATCAGCGCGACGCCGATCGCCAGGCCCGGCTCGACGCCCAGGCCCAGCGCCAGGCCGAGCGCGAGGCGGCGAACAATCCCTGGAACCGCGCGATCAACTCGGCCACCCGCTCCGCTTCCTCGGCGGCGGGCCGCGCGGTGGCGAACGAAGTGTCCAAGGCGATCTTCGGAAGCTCGCGCGGCGCGGGCGGCGGGATCGTCGGCGGGCTGGTGCGCGGCGTGCTCGGCGGGCTGTTCAAGGGAAGATAAGTCCGCCTTCTCGCTTTCCCCGGCGAAGGCCGGGGCCCAGACTCAGAGTGCGCGCGAAGACGCGCAAGGGCGCGTGACTTTCAAGACTGGGCCCCGGCCTTCGCCGGGGAAAAGCTATTCCGCGCGTTGCTCCGCCACCCCATTGGCCAGGAACTCCCGCCACAGCATCACCAGCACCGCCATCACGGCGGGGCCGATGAACAGGCCGAGCAGGCCGAGCGTCTCGACGCCGCCCAATATGCCGATCAGCACCCAGAGGAAGGGCAGCTGCGTCGCTCCGCCGATCATCGCCGGGCGGATGAAGTGATCGGCGACGAAGATGATCGCGGTGCCGATCGCCGCCACCGCGATCGCGCCGCCCACCGAGCCCTGGAGCAGCAGGAGCAGCGCCGCGATCGCGAACATCACCGGCGCGCCGAACGGGATCATCGCAGCGATCGCCGTGACGCCGCCGAGCAGCAGCGGGTGCGGGACGCCGGCGACCAGATAGACGATCGCCATCAGCGCGCCCACGCCCAGCCCCACCAGCACCAGCCCGTCGATCGTGCCGCGCACCGAGCGGATCGCCTGCGCTCCCACGCGCTCGCCCGTGGGGCCGAACAGCTTGAGCACCGCGCGCCGGCCCTGCGCCAGCAGCGCGTCGCGGTCGCGCAGCACGAAGAACAGAGTCAGCAGCGTGAAGCCGAACACCACCGCGCGATGCGCGACATTGGCGCCGATCATGCGCGAATGGATCAGCCATTCCCCGCCGCGGATCGCGCGCAGCTGCTGCGTGGCATCCTCGGGCCGGGCGAGATGGGTCTGCCACCAGTCGCGCACCGCTTCGCCGCCAAGCGGCAGCCGCGCCACCCAGTCGGGCACCGGAACGCCCTGCGCCTGGGCCTGGGCGATCCAGCTCGAGATGTCATGCGCCTCGCGCAGCGCCTGGGCGACGCCGAAGGCGAGCGGCACCAGCACCATCAGCGCCGCCAGCGCGGTGATGATCAGCGGGATGACGATGCGATGGCTGCCCTTCATCCAGGCACGCAGCTTCAGGTGCAGCGGATCGACCGCGATGGTGAGCACCACCGCCCAGAGCAGCGCCGGCACGAAGCCATGCGCGATCCACAGGCCGATGAGGAGCAGCAGCCCCACCAGCGCCAGCCGTGCGGCGCGCTGCGCCGTTTCGGTTCGGGTGTTCATGGGCGGAGCGTAGCTTCTTCGCTCCCCTCCCTTCAAGGGAGGGGCTGGGGTGAGTGGCGTCCCGGCGATACGTCGCCGCGTGCACCCACCGCACAATATCGCCAGGACCCGACCCACCCCTCCCTTCCAGGGACGGGAAGCTCAATCCAGCCCCGCCGCCACGCCTTCCAGCCGATCGAGGAACATGCCCCAGCCATGGCGCGCGCCGCCATAATTGGCGGCATTGGTGAAGCCGGTCTGCTCCATGCGCAGCCGGGTGCCGCCCGCCACCGGCTCGATCGTCAGCGTCACCACCGATTCGAAGCGCGGCATCGCTTCGCCTTCGCCGCCGGTGTTCCAGCTATAGCTGAGCCGCCGGCCCGGCTCGATCTCGCGCACCGTGCAATCGATCCGCCCGCTCCAGCCGGGCGCGCCGGGGCTCCGCAGCGTGAAGCGATGGCCGTCCGCCAGCGCGAAATCATTGGGCAGCAGCCATTCCGCGATCAGATGCGGCTGGGTGATCGCCCGCCACAATTTATCCGGCGCGTGCGCGAACTCGCGCTCCATCACCAGCGTGCGCGCCTCGGTCATTGGTCCATCCTCTTCAGCAGATCGTCGAGCCGGTCGAAGCTGCCGGCCCAGAGCGTCTCGTGCAGCCGCATCCAGTCGAGCAGCGGCGCCAGCCCCTTGGGATCGGCCCGGTAATGCGTCTCGCGGCCCTGTGGCCGGTCGAGCACCAGCCCCGCGCCCTTCAGCACCGCGAGATGCTTGGAAACCGCCGGCTGCGAGATGCCCGCCCCATCGGTCAGCGCGCGCACGGTCAGCTCCGAGCGCGCCAGCCGCTCGAACAGCGCGCGGCGCGTCGGGTCGCCCAGCGCGCGGAACAGCGTGTCGAAAGCGGTCGGCTCCATGCGCAAACCCATAACCCATAGGTTATCAGAATCAACCTCCGCGCAAAAAACACTGTCCTACCGGACGCGCAGCTGCCACGCTCCGCCGATGACCAACGCATTCCTTACCGATCCGGCCGCCCCGTGCGTCTTGCCGCGGGGAGAAACCCCCGCGTGCGATGATATCGCGACCTTTGCGACTTTCCGCGCGGAGATCTGACCCGATGGCCACCCAATCGTCTCGCCCGATGGCCGAGCTCACGCTGCGCGGCATCCTCCTCGGCGCGCTGATCACCATCCTGTTCACCGCCGCCAACGTCTATGCCGGCCTCAAGGTGGGCCTCACCTTCGCCACCTCGATCCCCGCCGCGGTCGTCTCGATGGCGATCCTCAAGGCGTTCAAGAGCGGCACGATCCTCGAGAACAACATCGTCCAGACGATCGCGTCCGCCGCGGGCACGCTGGCCGCCATCGTGTTCGTGCTGCCCGGCCTGATCATGGTCGGCTGGTGGTCGGGCTTCCCCTATTGGACCACGGTGGCGGTGTGCATCACCGGCGGCGTGCTCGGCGTGATGTTCTCGGTGCCGCTGCGCCGCGCGCTCGTGACCGGCACCGACCTGCCCTATCCCGAAGGCGTCGCCGCCGCCGAAGTGCTCAAGGTCGGCTCGGCCTCGGGCGCCGGCGACCGGGAGAATGCCGCGGGCCTGCGCACGCTGATCGCCGGCACGATCTTCTCCGGGCTGTTCGCGCTGCTCGCCAAGATGAAGCTGGTGGCCGAGGAAGCGGGCAAGAATTTCGCGATCGGCGGCACCGCCACCGGCTGGTCGACCAGCTGGTCGATGCTGCTGATCGGCGTCGGCCATCTCGTCGGCATCTCGGTCGGCGCCGCCATGTTCTTCGGCATGCTGATCTCCTGGACGGTGCTGGTGCCCTACTTCGCCCATGGCGGCGACCTGGGCGCGGTCGATGCGCTGGTGAGCTCCACCTTCCGCGGCCAGGTCCGCTTCATCGGCGCCGGCACGATCGGCGTCGCGGCGATCTGGTCGCTGCTCAAGATCATCGGGCCGATCGTCGCCGGCCTGCGCTCCGCCCTCGCCGCCTCGCGCGCGCGCCAGGGCGGCCAGGTGCTCGACATCACCGAGCGCGACATGCCGATCGGCGTGGTGGCGCTGGTCACCCTCGCCACGCTCGTTCCGATCGCCTGGCTGCTCTGGAGCTTCTCGGCCGGCGGCCCGGTCCATGACCATCCGCTCGCGGTGATCGGCGGCTCGCTCGCCTATGTCCTGATCGTCGGCGTGCTGATCGCCGCGATCTGCGGCTATATGGCCGGGCTGATCGGCGCGTCGAACTCGCCGGTCTCGGGCGTCGGCATCCTCGCGGTGCTCGGCGCCTCGCTGCTGCTGGTCGCGGTCTTCGGGCATGAGGGCGATCCGGCGCGCACCAACGCGCTGATCGCCTATGCGCTGTTCACCACCGCGATCATCTTCTCGATCGCGACCATCTCGAACGACAATCTCCAGGACCTCAAGACCGGCCAGCTCGTCGGGGCGACGCCGTGGAAGCAGCAGCTCGCGCTGATCCTGGGCGTGGTGTTCGGCAGCCTGGCGATCCCGCTGGTGCTCGACCTGCTCAAGAACACGCTCGGCTTTGTCGGCATGCCCGGCGCCGGCCCCAATGCGCTTTCGGCGCCCCAGGCCGCTTTGATCTCCTCGATCGCCAAGGGCGTGCTGGGCGGCGATATCGACTGGAACCTGATCGGGCTGGGCGCGCTGATCGGCGTCGGCGTGATCATCGTCGACGAAGTGCTGGGCAAGGCCGGCAGGATGCGCCTGCCGCCGCTCGCGGTGGGCATGGGCATCTATCTGCCGATGGGCCTCACCTTGCTGATCCCGGTCGGCGCGGTGATCGGCCATTTCTACGATCGCTGGGCAAAGCGCCAGGCCAATCCCGAGTTCGCCGAGCGGATGGGCGTGCTCGCGGCGACCGGCCTGATCGTGGGCGAGAGCCTGTTCGGCGTCGCCTTTGCCGGCATCCTCGCCTGGGCCAACCGCAACGCGCCGATCCCGCCCAACGACGCGCCGCTGGCGGTGATGGGCGAAAGCTTCGAGAGCGTGGCGATGTGGGTCGCGCCGCTGCTGTTCTTCGGGCTGATCGCCATCGCCTATGCGATGACGCGCAGGCTGGTGCGCGGCACGCCGGCGAGCGCCGGACCGGAGAGCCCGGCCGAGGGCGAGGCGAATTATCGCTGATTGGTGAAGGCGGCGGGGATCGCCCCGCCGCCGCTCACTTCATCTGCGCGAGGATCGACCCGATCGGCACGAAGGCGAACGCCACCGAGCTGTCCGCCACGCCGTAAGGGATGAACAGCTTGTCGCCATGCCGGATGGCGCCGCAGGTGTAGACGACGTTGGGCACATAGCCCTCGCGGTCCTGGTCCGCCGCGGCGAGCAGCGGCTCGCTCGAACGAGCGAGGACCTTGGACGGATCGTTCTTGTCGAGCAGCGCGGCGCCGATCGAATATTTGCGCATCGCGCCGACGCCATGGGTGAGGATCAGCCAGCCCTGGTCGAGCTCGATCGGCGGGCCGCAATTGCCCATCTGGACGAGCTCCCAGGGGAATTTCGGCTTGATCAGCAGCTCGCCGCCTTCCCAGCGGGTGATGTCGTCGGAAGCGTGGAGGAAGATGTTCTCGCCGTCCTGCCGGCCGAGCATCATGTAGCGGCCGTTCACGGTGCGCGGGAACAGCGCCATGCCCTTGTTGCGGCTCGCGCTGCCCGACATCGGCACCAGGTCGAAGCTGCGCCAGTCGCGGGTGCGCAGCAGCTCGGACTGGATCACCGATCCGTTATAGGCGGTGTAGGTGCCGATCCATTCCTCCTGCCCGTCCTCGTGCCGGAAATGCGTGATGCGCAGGTCCTCGAGGCCGTTGGACTGAGCCTTGGTGATCGGGAAGATCACCGTGCCCGACAGCGTGGAGTCGCGGTGGCGATAGACCGTCACCGGTCCCTCGGGCACATGCTCCTCGTCCTCCTCGCGGGCATCGGCGGCGGTGGCGAAGGGCGGCTCGGGCGCCAGGGTCAGCTCGTTGTTCTCGGTGATGATGCCTTCGCGGAAGGCGACCGAGGAGATGTGCCCTTCGCCCACGGCGCGCAGGCTCATCAGGATGCGCAGCGAGCCGGGCGGCATGCCGGTCTGGTCGTAATGCGGCACCGCGCTGGGGTTCATCAGCGCGGCGGCGGCATAGCTGTATTCGTGGCAGAAATAGGCGCCGATCAGCTGGCGCTTCTCGTCGCCGATCTGACTGCCGTCGAGCCCGAGCATCGCCTCGATCTCGTCATAGCGCGTCATGAACACGCGGCGCGTCTGCCAGTGGCGCGCCTCGAAGTCCTTGAGCACGATCTCCAGCTGGCCGCGCGCCTCGCCGGGCGACATCGCCAGCACTTCGCTCACCAGCCGCTCGGTGCGGCTGGGCGCCGATCCGTTCGAGGCCCAGGCAATGTGGAAGGGCCGCACCACAACGCGCGAAGGATCCGCACGCAGACGCAGCGCATGATTGAAAAGTTCGAGCATTCGGCTCCCAGCCATTGTCCCCGCACCGTCGCCCAGGCTGTAACTAGGCGACGGCGGCTCGCACCGGTGTTGCCACGTTTCCGGTCGCCTTTGAAAGAGCCGAAATCGCGCAGTTGGCGAGCTGGAGCGCCAAAATGGACTCGGCCCCCTGGTTGCGGTTGAGCCCATGCGGCATCAGCCCGTCGAAACATCCTCCGTCCTGGGCGCTGGCCAGCGGCAGCTCGAGGTCGTTGGCGCCGAGATACCAGCGATAGGCACGCATCGCCTCCTCCACCCAGCGCGCGTCCCCCGTCGCCTCATGGGCGGCGACACAGGCCTCCACCGTCGCCTGCGCCTCCAGCGGCTGCTGGTCGAACTGGAGCGGCGGGGCATAGGCGCGTCCGAAGCTCTCGGTGCCGACGGCGCGGAACCGGCCCTCGGGCGAAGTCTGCCGGGCGACGATCCATTCGAGCGTCTCGAGCCCGACACTGACGAACGCGTCGCGGCCCAGCGCCATCCCGGCGCGCAGCAGCGCTTCGGGCAGGCGGGCATTGTCATAGGCGAGCACGATTTCGAACCATTGCCATTCGGGGCGGCGATTGCCGTCGAGCAGCGCGATCAGCTCCTCGCCGAAACGGGTGAGTATCTCGCGGCTGAGCGCATGGCCCGGATGCGCGCCGAGCATCGCCGCCGCGCCCAGCATCGCGAAGGCGCGCGCCCGCGGGCTGCCCAGCTCAAGCGCGATCGAGGCGGTGGCGTCGAACAGGGCCGATGCCCAGTCGCGATGCTTCTGCGCCCGGGCATCGCGCGCCGTCACGCCCAGCGCCCAGAGCGCCCGGCCGTTCGAATCCTCCGAGCCGACATCCTCGCACCAGGTCCGGTCGAAGTTCATGAAGTTGCGGAAGCGGCGCAGCTCCTGGTTCCAGGCATATTGGACGAAGGCGGCGTAGACGCTCGTCCATCTGTCGCGCTCCGCTTCGTCGATCGTCTCGATCCTGCTCATCAGGATGAGCGCGCGGGCATTGTCGTCGATGCAATAGCCGTGGCGGCGATCGGGCACCGAATAGATCGAGTGCTGGAGCATGCCGGTGGCATCGCTCATCCGCTCGACCGCGGCGATGTCCGGCGCGAGCGGCACCAGCGCCTTGGCCGGCGGGGGAAACCGGCGCGGCCTGGCGGCGACGATGCCCCCCAGCATGTCCATCGCGGCCTCGACGAGGCGCGGCCACAACATGGTGCGGCCGCGGGCATAGGCGCGCGCGGCCAGCGCCCCTCGCGCCGGCGCGTCGGCGAGCAGGCGGACAATCTCGCGGGCGAAGACGGCGCTACTGTCCTGAAAAGGCACAAGCACGCCGTGATCGTCCGCGAGTATCTCGGTTGCATGGACATAGGGCGTCGAGACCACCGGCTTGCCCACCGCCACCGCATAGGAGAGCGTGCCCGAAGTGATCTGCGCGGGATCGGGATAGGGCGTCGCATAGACGTCCGCCGCCTGGAGATAGTCGAGCAGCTCGTCCTGCTCGACGAACCCGTCGATGAACGCGACCTGCCCGGCCACGCCCAGATCGGCGGACAGCGCCTTCAGCCGCTCGCGATAGGCTTCGCCCTCGTGCGCGACGAGGTTCGGATGCGTCGCGCCCAGGATCACATAAAGCGCGTCGGGCCGCGCCCGCGCGATCGCCGGCATCGCCTCGATCATCGTCTCTATGCCCTTGCTCGGCGCGAGCAGCCCGAAGGTGAGGATCACTTCGCGCCCCTGCCAGCCGAAGCGCGGCTTGAAGTCCCGCGGATCGGCGAAGGGGCGATCGGGCACGCCGTGCGGGATCATCGCGATCTTCCTGTCGTCGGTGCCGTGCACGCGCTTCAGGATCTCGCGCCCCTTCTCGGCCATCACGATCACCCGCGCCGCGCGGCGCAGCAGCGCCTCCATCACTCGCCGCTGATCGGGATTGGGGCTCTCCAGCACGGTGTGCAGCGTCGCGATCACCGGGATCGACAGCCGGTCGAGCAGCGCGATCAGATACTCGCCGGCGGGGCCGCCATAGATGCCATATTCATGCTGCACCCACAGCGCCTGCGCGCCCGAAGCCTCGATCATGCGGGCCGCGCCGAGATAGGCGGCACGGTCCTGCTCCGGGATCGCGGCAGTCACTGCGTCGGGATAGTCGTACCGCCCCGGATGATCGTCCATCGCATAGACGTCGATCTTCAGATCCGGGAAGCGCTGCTTGAGCGCGGCATGGGTATCGGTCGTGTAGGTGGCGAGCCCGCATTTGCGCGGCAGGAAGTTGCCGATCAGCGCGATGTGCTGGATATTCGGGGCTTTCATGCGCCGATCTTTCCCTTCGCTATCGCAAACTCAATTGCGCGTAAGCCCCACGCTCGCCCTTCCAAACCAACTATTTTCAATAAGGTTTCATCATGCTGCAATGCAGCAGAATACGACCGTCCGGTCGCCTTGTAAATCCGGCGTTCAGCCGCGGCCGCGATAGCCCGGAACCCCCTGATCCGGTATCCAGACACCCTCCGGCGGTGTGCCGGATTGCCAGAAGACGTCGATCGGTATGCCGCCGCGCGGATACCAATAGCCGCCGATCCGGAGCCATTCCGGCTGCATCTCGTCGAACAGGCGCTGGCCGATGCCGACGGTGCAATCCTCATGAAAGGCGCCATGGTTGCGGAAGCTGCCCAGGAACAGCTTGAGCGACTTGGACTCGACGATCGTGTCGTTCGGCACATAGTCGAGCACCAGATGCGCGAAATCCGGCTGGCCGGTGATCGGGCAGAGCGAAGTGAACTCGGGTGCCGCGAAACGGATGAGATAGCGCGTGCCCTTGCGCGGATTGGGCACGTAATCGAGCTCGGCTTCCTCCGGCGTGGCGGGAAGGATCGAGGCTTTTCCGAGATGCTTGGCGTCCATCCCGGCCATGTAGGCGTTTGCGGAGCGCTTTGCATCCTTCTAGGACGCTTTCCATGGACGGGCTCGTTACGACCGAATGGCTGGCCGGCGCCGATGATGTGCTGGTGCTCGATGCAACCTATAGCTCGACGATCCCCGGATCGCCGCCGCGCAACCCCCGCGCCGAGTTCGAGGCGGAGCATATCGCCGGCGCGCGCTTCCTCGATCTCGACACGCTGATCGACGAGACCAGCCCGCTCCCCTCGACCATGCCGACCGTCGCCAGGATCGCCGAGCGGCTGCGCGCGCTGGGCGCCGACACCGAGACGCCGATCATCCTCTACGACAATGGCCCGCACCACACGTCGTGCCGCGCCTGGTGGGTGCTGCGGCTCGCCGGCGTCGACGTGGCGCTGCTCGACGGCGGCATGGCCAAGTGGAAGGCGGAAGGCCGCGCCGTGGAAAGCGGCCCGCACCGGGCCGAGCCGGGCAATTTCCAGCCTCGCCCGCCCAAGGCGCGGGCGCGCACGCTCGACGAGATGAAGGCCGAGACCGGGCAGGTCGCCGATGCCCGCTCGGCCGCGCGCTTCACCGGCGAGGAAGCCGATCCGCGCCCCGAAGTCGCGGCGGGCCATATCCCGGGATCGCGCAACGTCCCTTATCCGAAATTCTTCAACCCCGACGGCACCTGGAAGCCCCGCGATCATATCCGCGCCGTGTTCGAGGATCATGGCATCGACCTCGCTCGCCCGCTGGTCACCACCTGCGGCTCGGGCATCACCGCCGCGATCCTGGCGTTCGGCGCACACCTGCTCGACAACGAAGCCGCGCTGTACGACGGCAGCTGGACCGAATGGGGTAGCCGTCCGGAGACCGCCAAGGCATTGGGCCCGGCATGAGCGAGAAGCAGGACAAGACCAAGGTCGTCGCCGCCGGCCGGCGCAAGGAATGGACCCAGGGCATCGTCAACCCGCCGGTGTGGCGCGCCTCGACGATCCTTTACGACGATGTGGCGCATCTGCGCGCCAGCGGCGCCAGCGATACCCATCACCGGCTGTTCTACGGCCGGCGGGGCACGCCGACCCAATGGTCGCTCGCCGATGCGCTGACCGAGCTCGAGCCGGGCGCCGAGGCGACGCTGCTCTACCCGTCCGGCGTCGCCGCGATCGCCTCGACCCTGCTCGCCCTGCTCTCGCCGGGCGATCATCTGCTGCTCCCCGACAGCAGCTACGACCCGACGCGCAACTTCGCCAACGGCCTGCTCCGGCGCATGGGGATCGAGACCAGCTATTATGATCCGCTGATCGGCGAAGGCATCGCGGCGCTGTGCCGCGAGAATACCCGGGTGATCTTCCTGGAGAGCCCCGGCAGCCTGACCTTCGAAGTGCAGGACGTGCCGGCGATCGTCGCGGTGGCCAGGGATCGCGGCATCGCCACGGTGCTCGACAATACCTGGGCGACGCCCCTGCTCTTCCCGGCAATCGCGCGCGGGATCGACTATACGATCCTTGCCGCGACCAAATATGTCGTCGGCCATTCCGACGTGATGCTGGGCTCGGTCACCGCCGCCCGGGGCAAGTACCAGGCGCTGCGCGACACCACCTACCAGCTCGGCCAGACGGCCAGCCCCGACGATGCCTGGCTGGGCGCGCGCGGCCTGCGCACCATGGCGATCCGGCTCGAGCAGCATGGCCGGGCGGCGCTGCGGATCGCCGAATGGCTCCGCACGTGCCCCGAAGTGGCGCGCGTGCTCCACCCGGCGCTGCCCGATTGCCCGGGGCACGAAATCTTCCACCGCGACTTCAAGGGCCCCGCCGGCCTGTTCTCCTTCGTCCTCGCCGGCGGTGGCGAGAAGGAACGCGCCGCACTGATCGACGGCCTGGAGCATTTCGGGATCGGCTATAGCTGGGGCGGCTATGAGAGCCTCGCCCTGCCGGTCGATCCGCAACGCTTCCGCACCGCCACCGAGTGGAAGGCGGAAGGGCCGGTCGTCCGCCTCCAGATCGGGCTCGAGGATCCGGACGACCTGATCGCCGACCTCGAACAGGGGCTGGCCCGCTTCGCCCGGATGCGTGGATGATGCAGCGGTTCGGCGACTGGCTGGCGGGGCACGACCTTCCCTCACCGCCCGAACTGTCCGAAGCCGGCATCGCCGCCGCGCTCGCCATCGTCGCCCTGGCGCTCGGCTGGTTCGCCGGCCGCAGGATCGGCGGGCGCATCGCCGAATATTGGTCGCGCGACGCGGATCACGGCCCCCTGTTCAGCGGGCGCATCTGCGACGTGATTCGCCACGGGGTAGCGACGCTGCTGCTCGGCATCCTCCTCTCCGCCTGGCCCTGGCACCCGCTCGCCGCGCTGGGGCTGGGCTTCGCCACCGGAGCCGCCGCCGCCCTGTTCACCGTCGCGGTGCTGCGCGGGCTCAACCTGCCGCGCTGGATCGCCTGGGGTGTGGCCGCCATCGCCTTCGCCGCCATATTGAGCCACGCGATCGGCGGGTTCGCGGCGACGCAGGACACGCTCGACCGGGTCGGCGTCCAGATCGGCCAGCGCCGGCTCACGCTGCTGTCGCTGCTCAGCATCGCCGTCACCGTGCTGCTGCTCTTCGCCGGGGTGCGCCTGTTCAACCGGATGCTGACGCGGTGGATCGCCGGCGCGCGCGGCTTCGATCCCACGCAGAAGCTGCTTTTCCAGAAGCTGGCCGCGATCGCCGCGGTGGTCGTCGCCTTCTTCGTCGGTATCGACCTGCTCGAGATCGACCTGACCGCCTTCACCGTCTTCTCGGGCGCGTTCGGCCTGGCCATCGGCTTCGGCCTGCAGAAGACGATCGGCAACCTGATCGCCGGAATCATCCTGCTGATGGATCGCTCGATCAAGCCGGGCGACGTGATCGTGGTGGGCGACAGCTTCGGCTGGGTGAACAAGATCGGCGTGCGCGCGGTGAGCGTCGTCACGCGCGACGGCAAGGAGCATCTGATCCCCAACGAGATCCTGATGACCCAGGAAGTGGAGAACTGGTCGTACACCGATCGCAACGTCCGCGTCCGCATCCCGGTGACCGTCGCCTATGATTCCGACCTCAAGCTCGCCCAGGCGCTGATGCTGCGCGCGGCGAAGGAAAGCCCGCGCGCGCTCGACGATCCGCCCACCAATGTGCGCCTCGCCGCCTTTGGCGAAAGCGGCGTGGAGCATGAGATCCTCACCTGGATCAGCGATCCCGAAAGCGGCGTCGGCAATGTGAAGAGCGACGTGCTCAACCGGCTCTGGGTGATGTTCCAGGAGCACGGCATCTCCCTCGCCCTGCCGCAGCGCGAGGTACGGCTGCTCGGGGACGAAGCGAGGCGAGGCTAGACGAAGCCATTGCCCTTTGCCGGGCCTCATCCCTATCTGGATGCCGTGTCCGCCGCTTCCGTGACCGCTCGTATCGCCGATGGCGTAAGCTCGATCCCGCCGGGGGATTGGGACGCGTGCGCGGGTGCGCGCAACCCGTTCGTCGGCCATGGCTTTCTTTCGATCCTCGAGCGCTCGGGATCGGTGAGCCCGCGCGCCGGCTGGCAATCGCTGCCGATCGTGATCGAGGACGCGCGGGGCATCCCCGCGGCGATCGCGCCGGCCTATGCCAAGAGCCACAGCCAGGGCGAATATGTCTTCGACCATGCCTGGGCCGAGGCCTGGGAGCAGGCGGGCGGCCGATATTATCCCAAGCTCCAGATCGCCGTGCCCTTCACGCCCGTGCCGGGCCCGCGGCTGCTGCTGCGCGACGGCGCGCTGGCGCCCGGCCTGATCGCGGGGATCGAGGCGGTGACCGACCGGAACCGGCTGTCCTCGGCGCACGTCACCTTTCTCGAGCCGGACCAGCTGCCCCTGTTCGAGCAAGCCGGCTGGCTGATCCGCGCCGGCACCCAGTTCCATTGGGCGAACAAAGGCTATCGCAGCTTCGACGAGTTCCTGGGCGACCTTGCCAGCCGCAAGCGCAAGGCGATCCGCAAGGAGCGCGCGGCGGCGGTGGCGGGCCTGACCATCCGCCATCTGTGCGGCGCCGAGATCACCGAGGCGCATTGGGATGCCTTCTGGGCCTTCTATCAGGACACGGGCAGCCGCAAATGGGGCCGCCCCTATCTGACCCGCGACTTCTTCTCGCTGCTGGGCGGCGAGATGGCGGACAAGGTGCTGCTGATCCTGGCCGAGCGCGACGGGCGGCCGATCGCCGGCGCCCTCAACCTGATCGGCGCGGACGCGCTCTACGGCCGCTATTGGGGGGCGATCGAGGAAGTGCCCTTCCTGCATTTCGAGCTCTGCTATTATCAGGCGATCGACGCCGCGATCGCGCGCGGCCTGGCTCGGGTGGAGGCAGGCGCGCAGGGCGAGCACAAGCTCGCGCGCGGCTATGCGCCGGTGACCACCTGGTCGGCACATTACCTCCCCGATCCGGGCTTCCGCCGCGCCGTCGCCGACTATCTGGAGCGCGAGCGCGAGGCAGTGGCGCAGGAACAGGAATATCTCGGCGAACTGACGCCCTTCCGGCACGGCTGCTAGGCGCGGCGCGCGCCGCCGCATCGCCCCGGCACCGGAATGATTCGCCGCAGGCGCGCGCCGCGGAAGTTTACGCCACGGCCCCCTGTCTTCGCTTCCCGCGCGGGTTCGATCGAGGGGGAAAGGCGCGCCGGGGCGGATCCGGCCTAGTGGCGGACCCTGCCCCGGTGCTTCGCCCGGGCCGTCGGGCTCGGCGTGGGCGACGGGCTGGACGACGCGACCGGCTCGGGCGATTCCTCCGGCACCGGGCTCGCCTCCGGATCGGGCAGGCTGCTGCCGCCCTGATGTCCCTCGCGCAGGATGATGTCGCGCTCCCAGCGCGGCACCGGCAGCTCGCCCGGCTCGATCACCGGCGCAGGCACCGAATGATCGATCTTGAACAGCGCGCTCGATCCGTCGCGCCACAACGGGATCAGCCCCTGCTCGAAGCGCGGATTATAGGCCGGCGTCTCGATCATCCAGACATAGTCGAACGCATCGCGCGGGAAGCGCGCCAGCGCCCAGGCCACCGGGCGCCAATATTCGCGCGGGCACTGCACGTCGGTGACGATCTGCGACGGATCATGGGCAAAGCGCTTGGCGGCGGCATAGCGCACGGTGAGCAGCTGCCCGCCGGCCATCGACCATTGATCGTTGGTATAGGCGAGCTTGCGCTCGAGCGCGAGCGCGGGAACGTGCTGGAGGCGCGTCTGCTTCCACTCGTAGCGGCAGGTCTCGCCGACGAAGCTGATCAGCCGGGCCCCCTGGGGCAGGCGCTCGAGCGCCTTGAGCTCGCGGTCATAGGTGCCGCTGTAGAGCAGGAAGCTCCAGGTCGTGGCGCCGATGCGGACGCAGAAAAAGGCCATGCCGAGCGCCGCCACGGTCGCGGCGCCGCGGATCGACAGGCCCGGCTTGGGCCGGATCGCGAGGATGCCGATCGCGAGCAGGAAGGGCACCAGCCGCATGTCGGCATAGGCCGATCCGAACACGACGCGCGGCAGGAGGATATAGACCAGGGTGAGGAAGATGCCCGACAGCGCGAGGTTGCGCGAATATTGGATGTTCGGATCGCGCACCGCCTTGAACAGCAGCAGGAACAGCACCCCCACCGAGGCCAGGTCGAACAGCTGCCAGCGATCGCGGAAGACCTGGGTGATCCACAGCATCTTCGCGCGCCAGTTGAACATGTCGAAGGTCTGGCCGGTGACGTGCCCGCCCGAGCGCCACAGCACCATCAGCAATGCCGGCGGCGCGAGCACCACGCACTGCAGGCCGGCATGGAACCAGGGCAGGATCCAGCCGCCGACCAGGTCCTTGTACCACGGCACGTGCGGATTGCGGCGCAGATCGTGCTGGCGGATCAGCTCGGCCGAGAAGGCGAGAATGCCGAGCAGGCCCCAGCCATAGGTGTGGCAGACCCAGATCAGCACCGAGATCGGCAGGAACACCATCGAGCGGAAGACGAACTTGCCCAGCCGCGCCAGCCGCAGCCACCAGCCGAACGCCAGCAGCGCGAACGCCATCGACAGCGCGAAATTGACGAAGCCGAAATGGAAGGGGAAGGCATAGGCGAGCGGCAGCGCGAACAGCGCCGTCGCCGGGATGCGGCCATGCACCTCGCGCGCGATCCACAGCATGCCGGCCACCGTCATCGCCGGGATCGCGATGACGATCAGCTTCACCGCCAGCTCGAGCCCGAAGACATGGTGCAGCGGGATGACCAGCAGGTCGACGCCCAGATTGCCCATCAGGCTCCAGCGAAAGTCGTACCATTCCTGGAGGAAGGGATATTGGTCATAGGTGAACTGGACGCGGTAGCGCCCCATATGGCCGGGCAGATCGACCAGCGGCGGGATCTGGGGCCAGAGCAGCGGAATGATGGCTATGAAGGTGCAGAGCGCCACGAACCATCGTGTCTGCCACCATTGCAACGCGTCGCCCCTGTCCATCCGCGCCTTCTAGTGCGCAGGGGCGCCGCCCGACAAGCGGTTCCTGTCGATCTTGTACAGCCCGCTGGTGCCGTCCCGCCAGACGGGCGTCGTGCCGGCGAGCAGCCGCGCGTCGAAGGGCGGCGGCGCGATCAGCCAGACATAGTCGAACGCGTCGCGCGGGAAGCCGCGCAGCGCCTGGTCGATGGTCATCCGGTCCTGCTTGTCCTTGCAGGGGGCGGCGAGGACCACTTCGGACGGATCGATCGCGAACGCGCCCATCGCGGGCGCGTCGATGGTGAGCAGCGCCGAGCCGGCGAGCTCCCACTGGTCGTTCGAAAAGGCCGCGCGGCGCGCCATCGCCAGGCCGGAGAGATGATCGAGCCGGCTCAGCGCCCAGGGATCGATGCAATTGTCGCCGACGAACGCGACGATCCGGGCGCCGCGCGGAACATGGTCGAGCGCGGCGAGCTGACGATCATATTCGCGGCCATATTGCCAGAAGCTGATCGTGGTTCCCGCCGTCCGCCCCAGGAAGAACGCCAGGCCGGCGATCGCCAGCCAGCGCAGCTCGCGCGCGCCGATGCCCTTGTCGACGCGGATCGCGAGCAGCGCCAGCAGGACGAGGAACGGCGCCAGCCGCATATCGGCATAGGCGGAGCCGAACAGCTTGTAGGGGATGAGAAGGAAGGCGCCGGCCAGCATCAGGCACGCCCCCGACAATGCCGCCGCATGGCCGAAGCGCGGATCGCGCAGGCTTCGATAGACCAGCCCCCAGAGCAGCAGCACCGAGCAGAAGTCGAACGGCCACCAGCGGTCGCGCAGGAAGATCGCCAGCCACGACACCTTGCGCAGGCTGAAGAAGCGCTCGGTGATCCCGCCGCCGCCGCCGGGCCGCCAGAGCAGCAGCGGCAGCAGCGGCGACGCGAGCGGCAGGCAGGCGATGGCGGCGCGCGTCGCCGCGTCGATCCACCCGCCGCCCTGCCGGCGCCGCAGCGCCAGCTCGGCGCCGAACACCATCAGCCCCAGCATGCCCCAGCCCATGACGTGCGCGACCCAGACGATGCAGGCCAGCGGCAGGAACAGCGCCGCGCGCAGCCTCGTCCGGCCCTGCCGCCCGAGCCGCAGCCACAAGGCGAAGCCGTTGAGCGCGAGCGCCGCCGCCAGCGCGAAGTTGAGGAAGCCGAAATGAAAGGCGTAGTTGTAGACCAGCGGCAGCGCGAACAGCGCGAAGGGCGTTACCCGGCCATGCACCCCCCGCGCGATCCACAGGATGCCGGCGGCGGAAAGCGCGACCGTCGCGATCGTGACCAGCTTCACCGCCGGCTCCAGCCCGGTCAGCGGCGCAAGGCCCGCGACCAGCAGATCGGCGCCGAGATTGCCGATCAGCCGCCATTGGAAATGATACCATTGGCCAAGCACGTCCGCATCGGTGCCGAGCATCACCCGGAACCGGCCGATATGCCCCGGCAGGTCGGTGAGCGGCGGTACGCCCGGCGCGAGCAGCGGCACGCACGACGCCAGGATCGCGGCCAGCGCGAACCAGCGCGTCTCCCACCAGCGGACGGCCGCCTGCTCCATCAGTGGCGCGACGCCAGCCTGTAGATGCGCGGCGCGTCCCCGCCGCCGATGGGCACCAGCCAGTCGGGCACCGATCCGGCGCGCAGGCTGGCAGCGAGGCTGCGCGGCTCCCGCGCTTCCCTGGCGAAGCGATCGAGATCGTCGGGGCAGAAGGCGACATAGTCGATGCCCCATGCCCGCGCGATCGCCTCCGATTGCGCGGGCTGGCCCAGGAAGAAGTCGTACATGGCGCGGTTTCCCCGATTGTTGCGGTGATAGGGCGCGGCGAGCACCGCGTGCGGCGTGGCGGCGAGCGCATAGGCGCCCAGGTCGAGCGGCGCGAGCAGGTGCCCGGGCGGGAGCGCCGCCAGCCGGGCAAGGCTCTCCGGCGTGGTGCAGCTCGGCCCGGAGGCGGCACGCGGCGGGAAGAGCGCGGTGGCGGCGATCGGATAGAGGATGCCGGTCGCGGCGATCCAGGCGGCGAGCAGCACCAGCGGGCCGCGGGCCCGCGCCGCGCCGATCGTCACCGCCAGGGCCGGCGCGGCGAGCATTGCTCCGGCATAGGCGCCGCGCAACTGGAACAGCGTGATCGCCAGCGCGGCGAACTGGAGCGCGGCCAGCACCCACCAGCCGGCCTCGCGCCGCCGCCAGGCGATTACGAGCGACGCGACCAGCCCGGCCAGGGCGAGCCCGGCATAGGCGATGGCATTGGCGGGCGGCGCGCCGAACAGGGGCTGCGCCTCGCCGACCTCGGCAAGCCACAGGCGGGCGAGCAGCGGATCGACCTCGCCATAGGGATCGAGGCATTGCGGCGCGAGCAGCAGCACCGCCGCCGCCACCGCCACTCCGGCGATCCCGGCCGCGACTGCACGCGCGCGCACGGTCCGCGAACCCGTGGCGCCGAACAGCGCCAGGCCCGCCGGCGCCATCGCGGCACATTGCGCCGCGCGCCACAGCAGCCCGGTGAAGCCGTCACAGGCCGGCACGCTCCAGCCGCTCGTGCGAAACAGGATGGCCGCCCCGGCAAGCGCGAGCGGCAGGGTGATGCCGAAACCGAGCAGCCGGTCGCGGCTTCCCGGCCGGCCCGCCACCCACAGCAGCGCGAGCGCGGCACCGGCGACGCCGAGCAGCGGCAGGGTCTCAAGCCCGACGACGAGCGATGCCGTCACGGCAAGCGCCGCGACCGCGCCGGCCCGGACACTGCCCGTGCCGAGCAGCGTGCGCACCAGCACCAGGATCAGGACGAGCTGCAATCCGTGATGGTCGATCCGCCCTGGCAGGAACAGGCTGGTCGCCGGATAGGCGAGCGCGGCGAGCAGGATCGCGGTCGCCGGCGGTGCGTCCAGGCGGCGCGCTACGGTGCCGGCCAGCCAGAGCGCAACGAAGAACAGCAGCGCCGGCGAGACGATAACCGCCGCCAGCATAGCGCCATGCCCGCCCAGCAGCGGCGTGAGCGCGAGGATCAGTCCCGCCGGGAGAAGATCGGCAATCCGCGACCAGTGCATTTCCAGCCCCGGGGCCGCGCCGAGCCGATGCTGGGCAAGGTCGCCAAAGGACTGGCCGGCCAGCCAATCGCGGATCTGCTGGAGCCGCACCATGTCGTCGGTATCGGGCAGGCGGAATTGGGAGAGGTTCGCCCAGTCGCGCCATGCCCAGGCCAAGGTGAGCACCGCTGCAAGCAGCGCCGCGAGCAGGGGCGCGCGCCAACGCATCGGAAAGGAGCTGACGGGCATGGCCCGGGTCTAGCCCACCATGGTTAAGAGCGCGTTAGGAACGCGGGATGCCATGCGCTCGCGCGGTGCCTTCGGCTCGAACGAAAGGGCTGACATTCCGATCGGGCCCGCATAAACCCGCGGCATGGCGCGGGGGCGTGCGAAGCTGGCCATGGCACAGGGCCTGAGCGTCTGGGTGCTCGACGCGCCGGAGGGGTTCGGCGATGCCGGCTTCCACGCGCACCATGCGATCCAGATCACCATCGCCTTGTCCGGCGACCTGACGCTCGACTGCGCCGGCACCAGATGGCGCGGGCCCGCGCTGGCGGTGGACGCCGATGCCCGCCATCGCTTCGAAGCGCGCGGCCTGCTCGCCTTCGTCTTCGTCGAGCCCGAGAGCCGGACGGGGCGGGCGCTGCGGCGCGCACTGTTCCAGGAAGCGCCGCTGGTCGCGCTGGATCCGGCGAGGATGCGCGCAGCGGCCGCCGCGCTGCGGGACACGTTCGCGGCGCCGCTGGAACGGACGGCCTTGCTGGAGACGGGATATGGGATCGTCGACGCGATCGTCCCCGGCGCGGAAGCCCCCCTGCCCGATCCGCGCATCCTGCGCATGATCGCGCACGCGGCCGATCATCTGGACGAACCGCTCACGCTCGCCGGCGCCGCGGCCGGCATCCCCCTCTCCCCCAGCCGGCTGCGCCATTTGTTCGTCGAGCAGACCGGACTGGCCTTCAAGACCTATGTCCTTTGGCTGCGCCTGTTCCGCGCGGTGCAGGGCTATTCCGAGGGATTGTCGCTCACCGAGGCGGCGCACGCGGCGGGCTTTGCCGACTCAGCCCATTTCAGCCGGGCGTTCAAGCGCACCTTCGGCTTGCCGGCGACGACGCTGACGCGATTTTAGCCCCTGCGTTCAAGCGCGGCGTCGCGGCCGCGCCTATCCGGCCCGCCTCACCAACGAGGAGATATCGACATGACGACCCGCGAAGAAGCCGAGCAGCGCTGCAAGCCCAGCTGCACCTGCACCGACTGCAAGTGCGGCGCCGATTGCCGCTGCGGCAAGTAAGCCCGAGGCACCGGGCCGGACAGCCGCCGGCCCGGTCGTCGCGCGTCAGCGGTCGCGGCGGCCCAGCAGGCGGAGGCGCAGCGCGTTGAGCTTGATGAAGCCCGCCGCGTCGCGCTGGTCGTACGCGCCCTGATCGTCCTCGAAGGTCACGACCTTTTCCGAATAGAGGCTGTAGGGCGACTTGCGGCCGGTGACGATCACGCTGCCCTTGTAGAGCTTGAGCCGGACGGTGCCCGTCACCTTCTCCTGGCTATGGTCGATCGCGGCCTGCAGCATCTCGCGCTCGGGCGCGAACCAGAAACCGTTGTAGATCAGCTCGGCATAGCGCGGCGCCAGCTCGTCCTTGAGGTGCGCGGCGCCGCGATCGAGCGTGATCTGCTCGATGCCGCGATGGGCCAGGTGATAGATGGTGCCGCCCGGCGTCTCGTACATGCCGCGGCTCTTCATCCCGACGAAGCGGTTCTCGACCAGGTCGAGCCGGCCGATGCCGTGCTTGCGGCCGAGCTCGTTGAGCGCGGTGAGCAGCGTCGCCGGCGACATCGCCTGGCCGTTCAGCGCCACGCCGTCGCCGCGCTCGAAATCGATGGTGATCGTCTCGGGCTCGTTCGGCGCGTCTTCCGGGTTCACCGTGCGCGAATAGACATAGTCGGGCACTTCCTCCCACGGATCCTCGAGCACCTTGCCCTCGCTCGAGGTGTGGAGGAGGTTCGCGTCGGTCGAGAAAGGCGATTCGCCGCGCTTGTCCTTGCTCACCGGGATCTGGTGCTGCTCGGCGAACTCGATCAGCCGGGTGCGGCTGGTCAGGTCCCATTCGCGCCACGGCGCGATCACCTTGATGTCCGGGTTGAGCGCGTAATAGCCCAGCTCGAAGCGGACCTGGTCATTGCCCTTGCCGGTGGCGCCGTGGCTCACCGCGTCGGCATTGACCAGCTTGGCGATCTCGATCTGGCGCTTGGCGATCAGCGGGCGCGCGATCGAGGTGCCGAGCAGATACAGGCCCTCATAGAGCGCATTCGCCCGCATCATCGGGAAGACGAAGTCCTTGACGAACTCCTCGCGCAGATCGTCGATGAAGATGTGCTCGGGCTTGACGCCGGCCATCTCGGCCTTCTTACGCGCCGGCTCGAGCTCCTCGCCCTGGCCGAGATCGGCGGTGAAGGTCACCACCTCGCACTGATATTCCTGCTGGAGCCATTTCAGGATCACGCTCGTGTCCAGGCCGCCCGAATAGGCGAGCACGACGCGGTTGATCTTGTCCGACATGGGCGACTCCAAAGGATGTGCGGGGAAACGGCGTGCGCCTTAGGGGCGCGGGGCCGCTTCCGCAAGTTCCGTGGCTGGGGCATGCTCCCCCGCACCGACTCGGGAGAGGCAGATGGCCGAGCTCAAGACCAAGGCGACCGAGGTCAGCGTCGCGGATTTCGTCGCCGCCGTGCCGGACGAGGCGCGCCGCGCGGACGCCGAGGCGGTCTGCGCGATGATGGCGCGATTGACCGGCGAGCCGCCGAAGATGTGGGGACCCTCGATCATCGGCTTCGGCAGCTATCGCTACACCTATGACAGCGGCCGCACCGGCGAGATGTGCCGGATCGGCTTCTCGCCCCGCAAGGCCGAGCTGGTCCTCTACCTGCTCGACGGCAATGCCGATCAGAGCGAAGTCCTGAGCCGGCTCGGCAGGCACAGGACCGGCAAGGGCTGTCTCTACGTCAAGCGGCTGGCCGATGTGGACGCGGACGTGCTCGAGGAGATCGTCCGTGCCAAGATCGCGCGGATGGACGCCGCCTACCCGGCCTGACCGGCCTGGCGCAGCGTCACCTTGTGCGGCTCGCGCAGGGCCCGTTCCGCCTCGAACATATAGTCGCGGGTCAGCGGCAGCGCGTCGCGCGAGCGCGAGAATTGGAGCTGGTAGTTGACCAGCCCGCCATATTGGAAGCTCACATGGCACCCCGCCAGGTAGAAGCACCACATGCGATAGAAACGCTCGTCGTACAGGCCGACGATCGCGTCGCGCGCCGCGACGGTGCGCGCGTACCAGTGCTTGAGCGTCTCGGCATAATGGAGGCGCAGCACCTCCACATCGGTCATGAAATAGCGCAGCCCCTCATAGCCCTGGGCGATCTCGGAGAGCGCCGGGATATAGCCGCCGGGGAAGATGTACTTGAGCGTGAAGGCATCGGTGACGCCGGGGCCGCCCGCCCTGCCGATGGTGTGGAGCAGCATCACGCCCTCGGGCGTCAGCAGCTCGCGCACCTTGCGGAAGAAGGTGCGGTAGTGCGGCGTGCCGACATGCTCGAACATGCCGACCGAGACGATCCGGTCGAACTGGCCGGTGACGTGGCGATAGTCGATCAGCTCGAACTTCACCTTGTCCGCCACGCCGGCATCGAGCGCGCGCTGGCGGGCGACCTTGAGCTGCTCCTCCGACAGGGTGACGCCCAGCACTTCGGCGCCCGTCTTCTGGTGGATGTAGAGCGCCATGCCGCCCCAGCCGCAGCCGATGTCGAGCACCTTCATGCCCGGCTTCAGCGCCAGCTTGGCGACGATGTGCGCCTTCTTGTCGAGCTGGGCCTGTTCGAGGCTGATGCCGGCCTCGCTGAAATAGGCGCAGCTATATTGCCGGTCGGTATCGAGGAAGAGATCGTAGAGCTTGCCCGACAGGTCGTAGTGATGCGCGACGTTCCGCTTCGAACGGCGCTCCATGTTGATCCGGCCGAGCCGGAACATCACGGCGTCGATCGCCTTTTTGAACGCGCTGGGGAAGAGCACCGAATCATTGTCTTCCCAGCGGTTGTTCGACGCGAACAGGGTCAGCAGGTCGAGGATCTCGCCCTGCTCGATCTCGATGCCGCCGTCCATGAACGCCTCGGCCGCGCCCAGCGACGGATCGCGCAGGATGCGCCGCGCCGCGCCTGCTCCGAAACGGATCGTTACCGGCTTGAGCGCCGGATCGGCTTCGCCGAAGCTGCGCCGGGTGCCATCCGCGTGGATGACGGTAAGTTGTCCGCGCCTGACTGCGCGTGCGAAAAAACGATCGATCAACGCCATTAAGCCGTCACCACCACCCGATGTAACAGCCCCCCGGTAACCACATTAGGGAAGTGCGCGATTTCCGCAATATTTCCGCAGCTGCGAAATCAGATGCCGGCATACCATTCATAGCCGGCGATATCCTCCCAGAAGCCGCCCTTGCCGGCCCCGATCCCGGCCAGGCTCGCCACCGCCTCGATCCGCATCACATATTTCGCGTGCTTGTAGCCGAGCTGGCGCTCGACCCGGAGGCGCAGCGGCGCGCCGTGCCCGATGCCGAGCGGCGCGTCGTTCATCGCCCAGGCGAGGATCGTCTGGGGGTGGAAGGCATCGACTAGGTCGATCGATTCGTAATAGGGGATCCGGCGCCGGCCGAACACATCGGCGCAGTGGAAGACGATGTAGCGCGCGCCGTCGCGCAGCCCGGCGCGCTGGAGGATCGTCTCCAGCCGCGGCCCCTGCCATTTGCCGATCGCGCTCCAGCCCTCGACGCAATCGTGCCGGGTGATCTGCGCACGCTGGGGCAGCGCCCGCAGCTGGGCGAGGCTGAGCGAGAGCGGCTGGCGCACCAGTCCGCCCACCTGCAGCCGCCAGTCGGCGAAGCGGCCGGCGGCGAGCGCGGCATATTCGGGCGTATCGGGATTGGCGGTGCCGTTCGTCCGGAAGCGCGGGCTGCGCTGCTCCGGGCGGAACTCGCGGGCGAGCGCGGCGCGGCCGGTGATCGAACGCTGGAGATAGCGATGCGCTTCCTCGGCGCTCAGCAGCACCGGGCTGCCGCTCCACGCGTCGCAGCCGGTGAGCAGCGTCGCGCCGCCGGTGACGATCAGGCCGCGCCGGGTGATCATTCCTCCGGCTCCGCTTCGGGCGATTTCCACCAGCCGGTGATCATCGAGCGGACCTCGTTCACCGGGCCGGCCAGGATCACCAGGGCGAGGTGCGCCACCAGGAAACCGGTCAGCAGCGCCATCGCGATGAAATGGAGCGAGCGCGCCGATTGCCGGCCGCCGAACAGGTCGGCCAGCCAGGGCCACATGCCCGGTGCCAGCGCCAGGCCGGTGAAGATCAGCAGCGGCAGCAGTACGAACAGCACGAAGGCGTAGCTCGCCTTCTGGAAGAGATTGTACGCGCGCGGGTCCTCCGGATCGTGGAAGCGCATCTCCCAATGCGCCCGAAGATCCTCGGCCAGGTGCGCGGCGGTGAGCTCGTCGCGGCGGAAGCGCAGGTCGCGCTGAAGGTGCCGGTTGGCCAGGCTCCAGGGCAGATAGACCAGCAGCGAGAAGGCCAGCACCAGCGCGAAGAACAGATGCCAGTGCCGGGCGCCGGCCAGGTCGTAGGTTGATGGCAGGGTCAGCCAGCCGGGCCAGCGCGGCAGGCTGAGCCAGGCATGGTCGAAATTCGCGCCGTAATTGCCCCAGTAGAGGCGCGGATGCGCGTTGAAGATCATCAGCCCGCTGGGGATCATCACCAGCACGGCGAGCGCGTTGATCCAGTGCCAGATGCGCGTGACCAGCCGGTGGCGATAGACCTGCATGGCCCTATATTAGCCGATCATCCATAGGCGCGCACGAAGAACACGATGGTGGTGCCGCCGGTGACGAGCAGCGTCCAGGCCCGCACCATCCGGTGCGAGAGCCGCTTTCCGATCCGCGCGCCCAGCCAGCCGCCCAGGATCCCGCCGGCGAGCATCGGCAGGCAGGCCCACCAGCGCACCATGCCGATCCCGATGAAGACCAGCGCCGCCGCGAAATTGGCGACCGCCAGCATCAGCGTGCGGATCGAGAAGAGCGAGCGCGGGTCGGCGCCGGCGAGCAGGCCATAGACCGCGGTGGTGATCAGCCCCACTCCGCCGCCGAAATAGCCGCCATAGATGCCGAGCAGGCTCTGCGCGGTGACGAGGGTGCGCGTCCCGATGGTCACCCGGGCGTGCAGCCAGTCCGAGGCGCGGCGGCCGAACGCCATCACGACGAAGGCGAAGAGCAGCAGCCAGGGAATGATCATGTCGAACGCCCGGGTCGGCGTGAGCACGAGCAGCATGCTGCCGACCAGCCCGCCGGCAAAGGTGATCCCGGCGAGCGCCCGCACCGACAGGCCGCCCACCGGCGCCAGCTCGTCGCGATATTCCCAGGCGCTCGCGCCCGCGCCCGGCAGCAGCGCGACGTTGGAAGTCGCATTGGCGATGTTCGAGGGCAGGCCGAGCGCGATCAGCGCCGGCAGCGTCGCGAAGGTGCCGCCGCCCGCCAGCGCGTTCATCACGCCCCCGAGCATGCCGGCGACGGCGGAGAGGATCAGGGTGGCGGGATCGATCACGGCCCCTAAATCCCGGCACGCCCCGCGCTTGTCGAGGAGTTTCTCAGCCGAAGGGCAGCAGGTGGCGATAGGGGAAGTTGGTGCTCTCCCAGTGTGACACATAGACGTGCGGCGGCTCGATCACGACGCTGAACTGGCATTTCGGCCGAATCGCCGCCAGCGCATGATATTCCGACTCGGTGAGCCGGGCATTGCGCAGGCGGATGCCCCAGGCGCGCTCCAGCACCGGCGAACGAAACAGCCGCGCATAATCGGCGAAGGATGTCGAATCCCATTCGGGCGTCTCGGCCGGGTTTAGCGACAGGAAGGGAGCGCTCGAATCGGTGAAGTCGACGAAGCCCAGTGCCGGCAGCCGAGTCGCTTCGGCGAGGTGGCCGATGAACCCGCGCGTGCGCCAGTCGCCGCCGGTGCGGATGCATTTCAGCTGAGGCAGGTCGAGCGCGAAGAAGCCGGGCTCGGGTGCTTGGGGCAATTCGAGCGTACGGAGCGCCGGCATGCGCTCGATCAGCGCGGGGAGTTGGTCTTCGGCCACGCGGGCCTGATTGTGATCGCCCGGATCGGAGATCGCCAGTTGGAAGGCGCGCAACCCCGAGAAATCGGGCCGGGCCGCAATCAGCGAGGCAAAATCCCATTCCTTCAGGCCGTTGGTGCCTTCGTCCGGCCCGGAAACACGCAGCTGGACGATGTGGCGCGCGATACCCGGCTGACCGAGCAAATCGAGGAATTCGCCCCAGCCCTCATATTCCGAGCCGCGATAGTCCACCGCCAGCGCGCCGCCGAGGTTGGCGACTGACAGGCGCGTGCAATGGTCCGGCTCGAGCAGGCGCTGGGCAAGCCACTCGACCTCGTCGCCCTCCTCCACCTCCTGGGCTTCGGCGGCAAGCTGGTTGAGCGTGGCCTGGAGCCCACACAGTTCCGCCAGCGCCGATTCCAGGGACAGGCTCACCCCAGCGCCGCCATCTTCTCCTCGGCCTCGCGGTCCATCTGGGCGCGGCTCTTCTTCTCGGCCGCGGTCTTGAGCTGGCCGCAGGCGGCATCGATGTCGCGCCCGCGCGGCGTGCGGACGGGCGCGGAGATGCCCGCCTCGAACACGATGTTGCTGAACGCCCGGATCCGTTCCGGCGCCGAGCATTCGTACGGCGCGCCGGGCCAGGGGTTGAAGGGGATCAGGTTCACCTTGGCCGGCAGCCTGTACTTCTTGAGCAGGCGGACCAGCTCGCGGGCATCGGCGTCGCTGTCGTTCTTGTCCTTCAGCATCACATATTCGAAGGTGATGCGCCGGGCATTGTTGGCCCCCGGATAATCGGCACAGGCCTGGAGCAGCTCCTCGATCCCGTATTTCCGGTTGAGCGGCACGATCTCGTCGCGCACTTCCTTGGTGATCGCGTGGAGCGACACCGCCAGGTTCACGCCGATCTCCTCGCCGGCGCGCGCCATCATCGGCACCACGCCGCTGGTCGACAGGGTGATGCGGCGCTTGGAGAGCGCGAGCCCGTCGCCGTCCATCACGATCGCCAGCCCGTCGCGGACATTGTCGAAATTGTAGAGCGGCTCGCCCATGCCCATCATCACGATGTTGGTGAGCATGCGGCCCTCGGGCTGGCTCGGCCATTCGCCCAGCGCATCGCGGGCCAGCATCACCTGGCTGACGATCTCGCCCGCGGTCAGGTTGCGCACCAGCCGCATCGTGCCGGTGTGGCAGAAGCGGCAGTTGAGCGTGCAGCCCACCTGGCTGGAGACGCAGAGCGTGCCGCGGTCCGCATCGGGGATGAAGACCATCTCATAGTCCTGGCCGTCCGCCGAGCGGAGCAGCCATTTGCGCGTGCCGTCGGTGGAGACCTGCGCCTCCACCACCTCGGGGCGGCCGATCACGAAGCGCTCGGCGAGCCAGGGGTGCTGCGCCTTGGCGATGTCGGTCATCGCCGCGAAATCGGTCGCGCCGCGATTGTAGATCCAGTGCCAGATCTGCTTGGCGCGCAGCTTGGCCTGTTTCGGCTCCAGCCCGGCATCGGCGAGCACCGCGCGAAGCTGTTCGCGCGCGAGGCCGATCAGGTCGATGCGGCCATCCTCGCGCGCCACCGCGGGGCGGGGCACGGGCACGGGGTCGATGTGCCCGGGAATGGGCATAGGCTCGATGTGCCCGTGAACGGGCGAGGGCGCGGCCGAAGCTGTCTGCATGACCGCGCACATAGTCGATCTCGCACGATTATTCCAGTGACCCCAGCGCCTCGAGGCTGGTCCGCAGCGATTCGACCAGCCCGGTGTGCGGCTCCTCGCCCAGAAAGGCCACCAGCTCGCGATTGTCGAGGCGCACGGGGTGGTTCCAGAAGGGGCGCATCTCGATCAGCTCGCGCAGGGTGGGATTGAACGGCGCGGCGAGCGGCAGTAGCGCCCAGGGCAGGCGGACATGCTTCGCCTTGCCGCCCGCCGCCGCTGCGATCGCCGCCGGGAAGCCGCTGCCGTCCGGGTCCCAATGGCCGGCGAAATGGAAGCGGGCGAAGCGCGGCAATTCCGCCTCGCGATCGAGCAGCCGGGCGAAAGTCTCGCCGACATCGGGCAGATAGGCCCAGGCATGTCCCGTGCCCCGCCGCCCCGGATTGGTCACGCGCGTCACCGGCTTGCCCGGGGTGATCATCCCCTGCGAGAGCCAGCTGTTGCCCGGCCGCGGTCCATAATAGTCGCCCGCGCGCAGGATCAGCGCGCGCACCCCGGATTCGGCGATCCGCGCCTCCATCGCCTTGCGGATCGCGCCTTTCCGGGTGCCCGGCTCCTGCGGCGAATCGGGCCGGGCGACTGGGGTCTCGGCGGGGTCGTAATTATAGATCGTGCCCGGCAGCGCGAGGCGGGCGTCGTTGGCCCAGGCCGCCTCGATGCTGTTCTCCAGCATCGGCAGCACCCGCTTGTCCCATTCGCGATAGCCGGGCGGGTTCACCGCATGGATCAGCGCGTTCGCGCCCTCGGCCGCGGCCAGCACGTCGCCGCGGATCATTGCGTCGCCCTCGCGCCAGTCGATCCGGGGGTCGAGCCCAGGGAGGATCTGGCGGACCAGCCCGCGCACCTGCCACCCCCGGGCGAGCAGCGCCCGCGCCGTCTCGCCGCCCACCCCTCCGGTAGCGCCCAGTACCAATGCAATTCCAGACATTCTCATCTCCATCACCACTTGCGTCACCAGCTATGGAGAGAGTCGAACTGGCAGAAAATTGCCTAACCTTTGCAGTCCGTATACAGGAATTTGATGAACCCGATCGACTGGGAGCAGCAGCGCGCCTTTCTGGCGGTGCTCGAGACCGGCAGCCTGTCCGGCGCGGCGCGTCGGCTGAATCTTGCGCAGCCGACGGTTCGGACGCGGATCGAAGCGCTCGAGACGGCGCTGGGCACGCCGCTGTTCACGCGCTCCCCCGGCGGGCTCACCCCCACGGAGCGGGGTCAGGCGTTGCACGAGCATGCCCGCGCCATGGCGCTCGCTTCCGACGCATTCGTCCGCACCGCCTCGGCGGCGCCCGACGAGATTGCCGGCACGGTGCGCGTCACCGCCAGCGAAGTGATCGCGGTGGAGGCGCTGCCGCCGGTCCTCGCCACCCTTGCCCGGCGATATCCGCGCCTGGTGATCGAGCTGAGCCCGAGCAACCGCAATGAGGACGTGCTGCGCCGTGAGGCCGATGTGGCCGTTCGGATGGTGCCGCCGCGGCAGGAAGCGCTGGTTGCGCGGCGCATCGGCGCGGTGCCGCTCGGGGTGCACGCGCATCCGGACTATCTTGCCGGCCGGCCGCACCCGGTCCGCTTCGCCGATCTCGCCGGCCACCGGCTGATCGGACCCCAGAGCGATTCGCCCACGCTGCGCGCGGTGCAGGCGGCGGGTTTTCCCGTGAAGCTCGGCGAGCTGGGCTTTCGCAGCGACAGCGACCATGCCCAGCTCGCCGCCATCCGGGCGGGGCTGGGCATCGGCATCTGCCAGGTGCCGATCGGCCGGCGCGACGGGCTGGTCCGGCTGCTGCCCGACTTCCGGTTCGACCTTGAGACCTGGGTGGTCTGCCACGAGGATCTGCGCGGCCTGGCCCGCGTGCGCACCGTGTTCGACGCGCTCGTCGCCGGCCTGAAGGCCTATCTCGGTTAACCCCGGCGGAGCCACGACGCACCGCGTTCGGCTTGTCCTGTTGCGTCCGCGCACCGCAGCCTTGCGTTCAAGGGGGTGAGTTGGTTGCGTTTTTTGGAGTGCAGTAATGAATCTCTTCGGTACCATCCTCGCCGGCGCGACGCTGGCCATCGCCCCGGCCGCGCTGGCCCAGACCGCGCCGCAGACCACCCCCGCCGATCCGGCCCAGACGGCTCCGGCACCCGCCGCGCCACAGGCGGCCGGGCCGGTGAGCGAGGCCGAAGTCGGCCAGTTCGCCACCGCGGCGCTCGAGATCGACAAGATCCGCAAGGACACCGCCACCCCCGAGGCCGACAAGGGCACCAAGATGGCCGCCGCCGCCACCGCCGCGGGCCTGACCCCCGAGCGTTTCAACGCGATCGGCCAGGCCATGCAGACCGACACCGCGCTCAACAAGCGCATCCAGGCGGCAGCCAGCGCGAAGCTGGCCGCATCGGGCGGCGCACCGGCGGCGAAGCAGCCATAAGGGTTGGACGATGAGGCGGACCGCGTCGACAGGCGGCGGTCCGCCTCGGCATATTCTACCCGTCACCCTGAACTTGTTTCAGCATGACGAAGGAGGAGAAGGCGCGCCGGGGCCGCCAGTCGATTCGGCTTACCGCCCCGCGCAACCGAGCGCGGCGGCGTCGATCGCGGTCGCCGCGCCACGCAGGGCATAGCTGTCGGCAAAAGGCGCGCCGTTCGCGCCCATCGTCTCCACGCTCATGCTCCGCCCCGCACGCATCGCCGCGACGATCGCGGCGTCGGTGCGCGCATCGGGCGCCCAGGCATCGGCGTCCCCCGCCTGCAGCTCGAAGCGGCGCTCTCCGATCGAGAGCGTCACGCGCGCGTCGGGCGCGCGCGCGCGGCTCAATCTTATGTGCAGCTGGTTGCGCACCGCGTCGCGCGGCCAGGTCGCCACGCTGGCGAAGGGCTGCGCGTTCGCATGCTTCTCCACCGGCCGGGCAATGGCGAAGCAGCGTAACGGGGAGGGATCGCGAAACGCCCCCCAGCCCTCGAACGTGCCGAGCGGCACGCGTGTCTGGGCGAGCAGCAGCAGGAACATCAACCCGCTCATGCCGGCGCGGCGCCGCGCCCGGTGCCGGTATGCACCACGGTCTCCACGCCATGCTCGATCCGCACGATCGAGCCCTGGGGCAGGTCGGGCGCCACCGGCGCGGCGAAGCGCGGCTGCACCGGCAGCCCGGTCATCACCCCGCGCAGGACGCGGCTCGACATGCCGTGCATGATCACCAGCCGGTCGCCCGGATCGTCATCGGTGTCGGCGAGCCAGGACGAGACGCGCTCCGCGATGCCGTCATACCATTCGCCGCCCGGCGGCGGTCGGGTGTAGAGCCCGTGCTCCAGATCGAGGAAGCCCGGCACCTCGGCCATCAGGTCGGCATAATAGCGCCCGCTCCATGCGCCCATGCCGATCTCGACCAGCCGGTCGTCGCGATGCGCCTGGTGCCAGTCGAGCTCGAGATGCTCGGCGATGATCGCCAGCGTCTGCAGCGCGCGCCCCGCGCTCGACGACCAGAGGGTGAGCCTGGGCCGGGGCCCCAATATCTCGCGCAGCGCCGCGCCCATCGCGTCGGCCTGGGCGAAGCCGGCCCGCGTCAGCGGCGTGTGCGGATGATCGCCCTGCATTCGCCGGGCAAGGTTGAACACGGTCTCGCCGTGGCGGGCGATGAAATCGCGGCCTTTGCGCTTGCTCGTCATCGGCCCCGCACAAGCCTTGGCGGCAAGAGAAAGGCAAGTGCCCAATTTGCGCCCCCTTTCGTTCAGCGGGGGATCAGGTGCGCTATCCCAATAGGACACCAGCCCGTTCGCGGGCAGAACGATAAGAGGGAGTGACCATTGCGGGGACATTGTCGCCGTCAACGGCCAAGCGTGGCCAGCCATCGCAACTGTTGCGGATAAGCCACGCTTTTTTCTGTTTATCGGGGGTTCATGAAACGGCGTCCCTCGCGCCGGGTTGATCTCCCCGCCCGCGCTTTGCAGCGCGGGTGCGTACCCAAGGAGTTCAGTTATGCGTACCAAGTTCATCGCCGCCGCCGCAGCGCTTCTCGCCGGCTCGGCCTTCGCCGCCCCTGCCTTCGCGCAGAGCACCGATTCGGGCTTCACCGGCCCGCGCGCCGAGGCTGTGGTCGGCTGGGATCACGTCAAGCCGTCGGGCAGCGGCGTCAAGGGCGCCGACGGCGTGCTCTATGGCGGCCAGATCGGCTATGACTTCCAGGCCGGCAACGCCGTGTTCGGCGTCGAGGGCGAAGCCACCGGCTCCACCGCCAAGCGCACCGACACCAGCGTGCTCGTCGCCGGCGACCGTGCCCGCATCAGCACCGGCCGCGACCTCTATGTCGGCGCGCGCGTCGGCTTCACGGTCGGCGGCAACACGCTGATCTATGCCAAGGGCGGCTATACCAACGCCAAGTTCGACAGCCGCTACGTCTCGGGCACGACCAACATCCGCACCTCGGACAATGCCGATGGCTGGCGTCTGGGCGCGGGCGCCGAGATGAAGCTGAACGACAAGGTCTATCTGAAGGGCGAGTATCGCTACTCGAAGTACAATGACGACAATGCCGGCATCGATGCCAAGCGCCACCAGGTGCTCGCCGGCGTCGGCGTGCGCTTCTGACAGCCTTAGCTGCGTATTTTAGGTGTGAACTATAGGGCCGGGGCGCTTGCTCCGGCCCTTTTTGCCGTTAAGGGTAAAGGTCGGAAAAGTCCCGGTACCGGGTTAGATTCGGGCGACACATGCCCCGGGGGTTCTTGATGAAGGCGACGATCGAACGCGCAACTCTGTTGAGGGGCTTGAGCCACGTCCAGTCCGTGGTCGAGCGGCGCAACACGATCCCCATCCTGTCCAACGTGCTGATCGAGGCACAGGGCGGCGGCGCGCTGCGCCTGATGGCGACCGACCTCGACCTGCAGATCGACGAGACGATTGCAGCGGCAGTCGACCAGCCCGGTGCGATCACCGTGCCGGCGCACACCTTGTTCGACATCGTCCGCAAGCTGCCCGAGGGCGCGCAGGTGGAGCTGTCGGCCGCCGAGGGGCGGATCACCGTCAATGCCGGCCGTGCGCGCTTCACGCTGTCGACGCTGCCACGCGACGATTTCCCGATGATCGCCGAGGGCGAGCTGCCGACGGTGTTCGAGCTGCCGGCCGAGACGCTGAAGCAGATCATCGACAAGACGCGCTTCGCCATCTCGACCGAAGAGACGCGCTATTATCTCAACGGCATCTATCTGCACGTGGTGGACGAGGCGACGCCGGTGCTGCGCGCCGCCGCGACCGACGGCCACCGCCTTGCCCGCGTCACCGTGGCGCGGCCGGACGGCGCCGATGCGATGCCGGGCGTGATCATCCCGCGCAAGTGCGTGGGCGAGCTGCGCAAGCTGCTCGAGGAAGTGGACGGCTCGATCGGCGTATCGCTCTCGGGCTCGAAGATTCGCTTCGACCTGGGCCAGGCGATCCTCACCTCGAAGCTGATCGACGGCACCTTCCCTGACTATACCCGCGTCATCCCGACCGCGAACGACAAGCTGCTCAAGCTCGATCCGAAGAGCTTCATGGAGGGCGTCGACCGCGTCTCGACCATCGCGACCGAGAAGACCCGCGCGGTCAAGATGGCGCTGGAGCGCGACAAGGTGATCCTTTCGGTCACCAGCCCGGAGAATGGCGCGGCGGCCGAGGAAGTGCCGGGCGACTATGCCGCCCAGGGCTTCGAGATCGGCTTCAACAGCCGCTACCTGATGGACATCCTCAACCAGATCGAAGGCGATTCGGTGGAAGTCCATCTGGCCGACGCCGCGGCGCCGACGCTGATCCGCGAGAACGACAAGTCGCCGGCGCTCTACGTGCTGATGCCGATGCGGGTCTGATCCCGCACCGGCATCCATGCCTTCGGGCGCGCTTGGGGTTTGGCACTCCTATTCCCGCAACCGTCATCCCCGCGAAGGCGGGGATCCATCTCGTACGCGCTCTGCCAATATGCCGGTAAAGCTTGCGGCGCGTCCGGGAGATGGGTTCCCGCCTTCGCGGGGATGACGGAAGGAAAGCCTGGCCTCCAGATAAATCAATGAATTATCCGGGTTCTCGGCCTAGGCGAACAGCCCGCGGCGCACGCCCGACACGATCGACACCACCAGGTACACGGCCATGACGATGATCACCATCGTCCACATGCTGACGGCCTGGACGAGCCCGAGCTTGACCAGCGCGGCCCAGCCGAACAGCCCGCCCTGGAGCAGCCAGAAGCTCACGGCCGAAGCCTCGGCCACCGACGCGCGGCTGAGCTCGTCGCTGTCGCGCACCACCTTGATGTTGAGCCAGTTCTGCACGGCGAGCAGCAGGCCGATCCCCACCGCCACCGCAATCGCCGCATTGCCGGCCAGGCCGAGATGCGCTGCCAGGGGCGGCGCGAGCAGCAGCAGGCCGGCGAGGACCATGATCACCCCGCTGAGCCGAAGATAGCGCAACGTCCCGCGATCGAGCGGATCGCCCGCCTCGTAATTGGCTGCCAGGCGCCGATAGAGCGCGACGTTCGAGGCGGCGACGATGGCGAACAGGCCGAGGAACAACAGCGCGGCCGCGACCGCGAGCGATGCCAGGTCCTCACCCGGCATGCCGGCCAGCCAGTCGCCCAGGTGCAGCTTTCCGAGGAGATAGCCGGCGGGATAGCCGACGATGAGGCCGCCGGTCAGGGCGATGGCGAGCCGTATCAGCAGCCGGCGGGTGCGGGAATCAGCCGGGGATGCGTTCGGGCGGGGTCCAGTCGTCAAGGAAAATGGCATCGATAGGCACTCCGAAAATCTTCGACAGCCGCATCGCCAGCGGCAGGCTGGGGTCATATTTGTCGGTCTCGACCGCGTTGATCGTCTGGCGCGACACGCCGAGCAGCCCGGCCAGCTCGCCCTGGCTCAGTCCGGCCTCGGCCCGCAGCACGCGCAGCCGGTTCTTCATTCGCGCTGTCCAGAACTCTGTACCATATGACAAGAATTCTTGTCATTTCCGCAGTGATTGTCAAGAGCTCTTGTCAGGTGCACGCGAAAACCGGCGGGTGAGGTTGATTTCCCGCCCCGACTCCTATATTGACACTATTGTCAGTAAGGGATTCGCTTCCATGGCCACGCAACCCGCGCCGCAGATCTTCAACCCCGGCATCCCGATGAAGCGGGAATGGGGCACCGCGTTCCGCGCGCTCGGGCGGCTGCTCGCCAATGGTGACGATACCGAGCAGGTCTTCCGCATCATGCGCGCGCTGAACGGCGATGCGACGCAGAGGAGCTATCGCAAGCTGCTGACCATGCCCAATGGCGGGCGCATCGCCTTCCAGCATGTCGAGATGGCCGAGAAGCTGTCCGACCGCGCCTGGATCGACGGCTTCGCCGAAGGCACTGTCGGCGCCGCCTATCGCAACTTCCTCGACCGCACCGGCTTTTCGGCGGACGGGCTGGTGGCCGTCAGCATGGCCGAGGGCGCGTTCCAGAATGCCGATATCCAGCATCCCTATGCCTGGATGGGCCGGCGCGAGCGCGACATCCACGACCTGTGGCACGTGATCACCGGCTATCAGGCCGACGAGCATCTGGGCGAGGCCTGCCTGGTCGCCTTCTCCTATGCGCAGACCGGTGGGCTCGGCTGGGGTTTCATCGGGATGGGCGCGGCGCTGAAGAGCATCCGCATCACCCGCAAGCTCGATTTCTTCCGCGCGGTGATCGAGGGCTATCGCCACGGCAAGCGCGCCGAATGGCTGCACGGCGAAGATTACGAGACGCTGCTCGCCGAGCCGCTCGACCAGGTGCGCCGCCGCCTCGGCATCGGTGATCCGGTGCGGTACCGGGCCGCCCAGGCCAGCCTGGCGGCAGCCGGCCTGAAGGGCATCTGATCCCTGCCTGCCCGTTCAGGGCAGATCCCCGATCTTGCCGCCGGCGCCGGGCTGCGCCAGCCCGCCCATCGCGCCGAAGACTTCCTCGGCCGGCACGACCGGCGCGGGCAGCTCGAAATGCTTCGGATCGATCGTCGCGGTGTCCACCGAACGGAGCGCGAGCACCGCCTTGCCCGGCTTCCCGGCATCGACCGGCTGGATGCGGAGCGGCGTACCCTTGGCGAGAATATCCCGCGCGGCAGCGCCGAACTGAGTCGATTCGGGAATGAAGCCGGCCATGAAATCGAGCGCGACTTCAGCGGCACGGGCAACGGTCCGTCCGATCGGCGCCAGCTGCGCATCGCTGCTCATCACGATCTCGACATGACCCTTGCGGTCCCGCTCCGGCCCCTCGAGCATCCGCAGCAGCCAGGTCGAGCCGGTACGCCCGGCCACCACGGCGGTGGCGGGCCCCGGTTCCGCCACGAACCGGGTCTTCCCCGCTTCCGCCGCCGCGGCCTTGGGCAGCATGGCCTTCATCAGCACGACCATCGCCTGGAGCTCGAAGACCTTGGGCCCGGTCTTCCCGTACAGCACGACATAGTCGGCACCGTCGCGGCGGATGATCGCGAACTTGCCGGGCAGCTCGACGCGGGAATTCCCGCCTTCGGCCGCTTCCACGACCAGTTCCTTGTCGCCGTCCAGGCCATAGCGCGCGGTCACGTCGGCCAGCGCGGGCAAGGGCGCGAGCGCGAGCAGCGCGGCAAGGAACAGCCTGGCACCAAGCATCATATGTTGTTTCCCCGAGGATGCGGACACCCGATCATCGGGCAAGCGCCGTCCGGCGGCAAGCACGGCATGACGATGCATACGGGCAGGTGATCCCCGCCGCGCGATCGGCTATCGGCGGATAATGGCCGTATCCCGCCTCGTCCTCACCGATTTCCGCAACCATGAAGACGCCCTGCTCGCGCCCGGCCCCGGCTTCGTGGTGCTGAGCGGCGAGAATGGCGCGGGCAAGACCAATGTACTCGAAGCGCTGTCGCTGCTGGCGCCGGGCCGGGGACTGCGCCGCGCGCCGCTCGCCGAGATGGCGCGCCAGGGCGGCAGCGGCGGGTTCGGCGTCGCCGCGCGGCTGGGCCCGGAGTCCGGCGGCATCGACATCGGCACCGGCACCCAGGCCGGCGCGCCCGAGCGCCGCCTGGTACGGATCAATGGCGCCACCGCCGCCGCCACCTCGCTCGCCGAATGGGTGAGCGTGCTGTGGCTGACCCCGGCGATGGACCGGCTGTTCGTCGATGCCGCGGGTGAGCGGCGGCGGTTCCTCGACCGGCTCACCCTCGCCCTCGCCCCGGGCCATGCCCATCATTCGACACGCTATGAAGCGGCGATGCGCGAGCGCAACCGCCTGCTCGCCGACGATGCCGCGCCGGATCCGGACTGGCTCGCCGCGCTCGAGGCGCGCATGGCGGAGCATGGCGCCGCCCTTGACGCCGCCCGGCACGCCGCCGTGTCCGCGCTCGCGGAACGGCTCGCGACGCAGCCCGAGGGGCCGTTCGCGCGCGCCGGCCTGGCACTGGAAGGCTGGCGGGGCGATGCGGACGCGCTGGCCCGCGCGCTCGCCGCCGGCCGCCGGCGGGACGCGGCGGCGGGGCGCACGCTGACCGGCCCGCACCGCGCCGACCTGCTCGTCACCCATCTCGGCAAGAACCAGGCGGCGCATCTCTGCTCGACCGGCGAGCAGAAGGCGCTCCTGCTCGGGCTGGTGCTCGCCCATGCCGAGCTGGTCGCCGAACGCGCCGGGCGGGCGCCGATCCTGCTGCTCGACGAAGTCGCCGCCCATCTCGATCCCGGCCGCCGCGCCGCGCTGTTCGCCCGGCTGGAAGGCCGCGGACAGGTGTGGATGACAGGCACCGAGCCGGCGCTGTTCGCCGCGGTGCCCGGCGGCGCCACGCGCTACCGCGTCGCCGACGGCACGCTGCTCGCGGAATAGGGCTGGACGCCGGGGCACTTCTTCCGCACTCTTCCGCCCACAACGGGGAAGGAGACGGGGATCATGCCGGCATTGTTCATGCTCGGTGCCGCTGCGGCGGTGCTCGCGCCAGCACCGGGCGCATCCGCCGAAAAGCTGCGCGCCTGGCCGGCGATGCGCCATGAAGGCGCCGCCTATGCCGTGGCGACCGACCGGAAGAACCGGATCATTTCCTGTGTGCCGCTCGATCCCGCCACCGATGCGACCAAGGTGAAGGCGGCCTGCGCCGCCCTCGCCGCCCGCGGCGTGCCGACGGCGATCACCCCGGCGCTGGCCAAGGGGTCGTCCGAGGAATGGTTTCCGTCCGCCGACTATCCCGCCGCGTCGATTCCGGAGCACAAGTCGGGCAGCGTGACCATCGTCTACGAAATCGACGAGCGCGGCGTGGCGACGGACTGCATGGTCCAGCACAGCAGCGGCATCGCCAAGCTCGATGTCGCCGCCTGTGCCGCGATGCTGAAGCGCGCGCGCTTCACCCCGGCCAGCTTCCAGGGCAAGCCGGTCCACGCAGCCGCGATCGCCACCTTCGCATATGACAGCGAGTAGACGCGCCTAGGGGGCCGCCGCGCCCCCTATTTTGCTTCCGTTTCGTGACGCCAATTCCTATATGCTGGGCATGGCAACCGACGACACCACTCCCGAAAATACTCCGAACCAGAACAGCTACGGCGCAGACTCGATCAAGGTCCTCAAGGGCCTGGACGCGGTGCGCAAGCGCCCCGGCATGTACATCGGCGACACCGACGACGGTTCGGGCCTCCACCACATGGTATTCGAGGTCTCGGACAATGCGATCGACGAGGCGCTGGCCGGCCACTGCGACAAGATCATCATCCAGCTGAACGCCGACGGCTCGGTCTCGGTCGAGGACAATGGCCGCGGCATTCCCACCGGCATCCATCCCGAGGAAGGCGTCTCGGCGGCCGAGGTCATCATGACCCAGCTCCATGCCGGCGGCAAGTTCGAGAACACCAGCGACGACAATGCCTATAAGGTGTCGGGCGGCCTGCACGGCGTGGGCGTGTCGGTGGTGAACGCGCTGTCCGAGTGGCTCGACCTCAACATCTGGCGCGACGGCGAGGAGCATTACATGCGCTTCGCCTATGGCGACGCGACGGCGCCGCTGAAGGTGATCGGCACCGCGCCGGAGGGCAAGAAGGGCACGCGCGTGACCTTCCTCGCCTCGACCGAGAAGGCTCCCGGCGATGGCGGCACCTTCAAGAACCAGATCGAATATGACTTCGAGAAGCTCGAGCATCGCTATCGCGAGCTGGCCTTCCTGAACTCCGGCGTGCGCCTGTTCCTGCGCGACGCGCGGCACGAGGAGGTCAAGGAGGTCGAGCTCTATTACGAGGGCGGCATCGCCGCGTTCGTGAAGTGGCTGGACCGCAACAAGCAGCCGCTGATGCCCGATCCCGTGGCGATCGCCGGCACCCGCGACGACGTGACCATCGATGTCGCGCTGGAGTGGAACGACAGCTATTACGAGAATGTCCTCTGCTTCACCAACAACATCCCGCAGCGGGACGGCGGCACCCACCTGGCGGCGTTCCGCGCGGCGCTGACCCGCACCATCAACAACTATGCCGACAAGAGCGGCATGCTGAAGAAGGAGAAGGTGACGCTCACCGGCGACGACATGCGCGAGGGCCTCACCGCGATCGTCTCGGTCAAGCTGCCCGATCCGAAGTTCAGCTCGCAGACCAAGGACAAGCTGGTCTCGTCCGAAGTGCGCCAGCCGCTCGAGAGCCTGATGGCCGACAAGCTGGCCGAGTATCTGGAGGAGAACCCCGCCAACGCCCGCATGATCATCCAGAAGGTGATCGACGCGGCGGCGGCGCGCGAGGCGGCGAAGAAGGCGCGCGAGCTCACCCGGCGCAAGGGCGTGATGGACATCGCGTCGCTGCCCGGCAAGCTCGCCGACTGCCAGGAGCGCGATCCGGCCAAGTCCGAGCTGTTCCTGGTCGAGGGTGACTCGGCCGGCGGCTCGGCCAAGCAGGGCCGCGACCGGCATTTCCAGGCGATCCTGCCGCTGCGCGGCAAGATCCTGAATGTCGAGCGCGCGCGCTTCGACCGGATGCTGTCGAGCCGCGAGATCGGCACGCTGATCCAGGCGATGGGCACCGGCATCGGCCGCGACGACTTCAACCTGGAGAAGCTGCGCTACCACAAGATCGTCATCATGACGGACGCGGACGTGGACGGCGCGCACATCCGCACGCTGCTGCTCACCTTCTTCTACCGGCAGATGCCCGAGATCATCCAGGCCGGGCATCTCTACATCGCCCAGCCGCCGCTCTACAAGGCGACCAAGGGCCGCAGCGAAGTATATCTCAAGGACGATGCCGCGCTCGACCAGTATCTGGTCGAGGCGGGCGTGGGCGCGACCCGGCTGGAGACCAATGAAGGCCCGATCTTCGGCGACGAGCTGATCAGGCTGGTCGATCATGCCCGGCGCATGCGCACCCTGATGCGCTATGTGCCGCGCCGCTACGCGCCCGACATCGTCGAGGCGCTGGCGCTGGCCGGCGCATTCGATCCCGAAGCGAGCCGCGAGCAGCGCGCCGAGCGGCTGGGCGCGGTCACCCGCCGGCTCGACCAGACCGACGAGGATGCGCGCTGGTCGGCCCGCGTCACCGACGAGGGCGGCTTCCATTTCGAGCGGCTGTGGCGCGGCGTGACCGACCACCACGTCATCGAGGCGGCATTCCTGACGTCGGCCGAGGGCCGCAAGCTCCACGCGCTCGCCGCCGAGCAGGCGGCCAGCTACGGCGCGCTCGCCAAGCTGGTGCCGGCCAAGACCGCCGCGCCCGAGGAAGCGGCACCGGCCGCGGAAGAGGGCGAGGAACTGGTCGCCGCCGCCAAGGGCGAAACGCTGGTGGCGCGGCCGAGCGAGCTGCTCGACGCGATCCTGGCCTCGGGCCGCAAGGGCCTGTCGATCCAGCGCTACAAGGGCCTTGGCGAGATGAACGCGGAGCAGCTCTGGGAGACCACGCTCGATCCGGCCAATCGCTCGATGCTCGTCGTCCAGGTCGACCAGGCCGATGTGGCGGACGAGATCTTCACGCGCCTGATGGGCGACGTGGTGGAGCCGCGCCGCGAGTTCATCCAGGAGAATGCGCTGAGCGTCGCCAATCTCGACGTATAGGCTGGGGGTGTAGGACGCTCAAAACACTGCCAATTTCACCCCAAAGGGCTGCGAATAGGACGTCGCAAGGCTGCGGGTCGGCAGGCACGCGGTACATAGCTATTGCGATCCTGGTTGCCCTGCAGGGATGTTCGGGCGCCGAACGGTTGAACCTGCAATGCTCGACCCCTGGCCCGATCCGATATGCATCGAGCAAAGAGGCGATGACATTCACGTTCGACCCGCACGACCCTTACGTCGTCGTTCATGACGAACCTCCCGCCAGCCTGGATGGAGACGGCAGTAACACGCTTGCCGTCGGCAGGGGTGGAGGCAACCTGTTCATCGAACGGTTCATCTACATCGACAGGGACCTGCGCCGAAAGAACGCCTGGGAGAAAGACCATCTGCAGTGCACGAAGCACTCCGCATCATCCTCGGGCGCAATCGCGTTCTCCTGCAAATACTCCCCGGGCGGAGGCAGCATCTCGTTCGAATATTCATTGGCGCGAGGGGTTACCGCCATCAAATCGGGCGCCCAGATACTGCGCCTGGTGGGGAAAGAGGGAATTGGCCGCCCTTGCAGATGATATGAGAGGCGGGTTCCGAGGGCATCCGGGCGGCGTCGCCCAGCCCGAAGCGGCGACATGATCCGTTCCCGCGATGGCAGTCCCGTCGAGCGTCTCTATCGCGCGGTGACCGGCTTCCCCCGCGCGGATGGCGGAGAAAAAGGGGATGGCGCGGGGAATCGAAACCTTGTCCGAGTTCGCACCCCAGCCCGCCCATCGCCGACCGTAATGGACCCAAACGCGGGAAATCGCCCTTTACAAAAGCAGTATGATCGCGATCATTCGCGCATGGCGTGACGGGAGTTCTGTCGATGCGCATCCTGGCGTTGTCGCTGCTATCTACGCTTTCCTGTGCATCGCCCGTCTTCGCGCAAACTTCCGAACCGCTGGGGCTGGACTATCGCTCGGCGCAGGACAGGCCGCTCCAGCGCTCCGACGCGATCGAGGCCGCCGCCGCCAATCTGCGCGGCAAGGAGGCGCAGGAAGGCGCCACCCGCACGCTCGGCCGGCCGGACGTGGACGTCGAGGCGCAGCTGCTCGAATATCAGAAGACGCTCTATCTGCCGCTCGGATCGCTGGCGCCGGTGGCGGAATCCTTCGGCATCCGCGATCCGCTGAAGTTCCGGCAGGAGCGGACGAGCGCCCGGCCGATCGTCACCGCCACCCTGCCCTTCTACACCGGAGGCCAGATCTCCGGGACCCGGGCCGGCGCCCGCGCCCAGGTGGCCCAGGCCAAGGCCGATCGCGACCTCGCGGTGGACAATGCGCTCGTTCAGCTGGTCCAGGCCTATTATGGCCAGCAGCTCGCCGAGCGGGCACTGGGCATCCGCCGCGACGTGCTCGACGGGCTCAACCGCCATGTCGCCGACGCGGTGAAGCTCGAACAGGCGCGCTTCATCAGCCGCGCGCAACGCCTGCAGGCGGAAGTGGCGCGCGACGATGCCGCGCGCGAATATGAAAAGGCGATATCGGACCTGGGCACCGCCAATGCCGCGCTCGCCGGCATGCTCCGCGCGCCGGCCGGCGTGCATCCGCTCAGCCCGCTCGGCGTCAATTCGCAGCCGCTGGAGCCGCTCGAGAGCTTCAAGGCCGCCGCGCTCTATGCCCATCCCCAGCTCGCCCGGCTGCAGGCGCTGGAGGATCAGGCGCGCGCCGGGGTGACGCTCCAGCAGTCGAAGCTGCGGCCGACCATCTATGGCTTCGGCCAGTATAATTTCGACACGCGCAATTCGCTGCTCACCGATCCGGACTGGTCGGTGGGCGTCGGCCTGAAATACAAGCTCATGTCGGGCGCCGGCCGCCAGCAGCAGGTGGAGGCCGCGCGCGCGACGGTGGCGCAGGCCGAGGCCGGCCTGCGCGAGGCGCGCACCCAGCTCGAGATCGGCGTGGCCAAGGCATGGGGCGAGACGGAGGCGGCGCGCAGGCGCTTCCTGCTGCTCGACAGCGCGCTTGCCTCGGCCACCGAGAATCTGCGGCTGCAGACGCTCTCGTTCCGCGAGCAGCAGGTCACGTCGCTCGACGTGATCGACGCGCAGCTCGGACTCGGCCGCGCCCGCGTCCAGCGCGCCCAGGCGGCCAACGACTATGTCCAGGCGCTCGCCCAGCTGCTCAGCCTGAGCGGCCAGATGGCCCGCATGCCCGATTATCTCGCCCGGGCCGACAAGGTGATCCCATGACCGATACCGCGATCGAGGACGAAGCCCCCGCGCCGGCGCCCGCTCCCGCCCCCGCCAGGCGCTTTCCCGTCGCGCTGGTCGCCGGGCTGGTGGTGGCCGTGCTGCTCGCGCTCGGCCTGTGGCTGGCCTATCGCCCCGCGCCGGACCAGATCCAGGGCATGGTCGATGCGCGCGAGATGCGGATCACCAGCAAGGTCACCGGCCGCATCGGCGCTTTCCATGTCGAGGAGGGGCAGCCGGTAAAGGCCGGGCAATTGCTCTACACGCTCGACAGCCCGGAAGTCGCCGCCAAGTCGGAACAGGCGGGCGGGGCGCTGGCGGCGGCGCAGGCGGTGGAGAGCAAGGCGGACGAAGGCGCCCGGCCGGAGGACATCCGCGCGGCCGAGGCGCAGTGGCGCCGGGCACAGGCCGCCGCCGAGCTGGCCCGCACCACTTCCGCGCGCACCCAGCGGCTCTACGAGCAGGGCGTGATCGCCGGGCAGAAGGCGGACGAGGCGCGAACCAACGCAGTCGCTTCCGCCGAACAGGCCAAGGCGGCGCGCGCGCAATATGATCTCGCGCTGGCCGGGGCGCGGCGGCAGGACAAGGCGGCGGCGACCGGCCAGGTGCAGCAGGCGCGCGGCGCGGTGGCGGAAGTGCAGGCCGCCGCCGACGAGACACGAGTGACGGCGCCGGCCGATGGCGAGGTCGGCAAGCGGCTGGCCCAGCCGGGCGAGCTGGTGCCGCAGGGCTTCCCGGTGTTCATGCTGACCGACACCGCCCACCCCTGGGTGACGCTCAACGTGCGCGAGGACCAGCTGCGCGGGCTGGCGCGCGGCAAGGAGCTGGCGGGCGCGATCCCCGCTTTGGCCAACAAGCGGGCGCGCTTCCGCGTGATCTACACCGCGCCGGCCGGGGACTTCGCCACCTGGCGCGCGACGCGGCAATCGACCGGGTTCGACATCAAGAGCTTCGAGGTGCGCGTGGTGCCGGTCGCCCCGGTCGAGGGGCTGCGGCCGGGCATGACCGTGCTGTTCGACTGGCCGGCCTGACCGGCATGGCGGGCGCCTTCGGCAGCGCGCTGCGGCGGGAGGCGCGGTTCCTGGCCTCGAATTTCTGGGATCTCGCGCTGGTCTCATGGGTGCCGCTGCTGCTGATGGCGGTGGTGGCGGTCCAGCTGTCGTCGGGCGTGATGCACGGCCTGCCGATCGCGGTGGTCGACCAGGACGACAGCGCCGTCTCGCGCGAGCTGACCCGGCGGCTGGACGCGGCGCCGGGCCTGCGGGTCGCGGCGCGGCCGGGGGACATGCGCGCGGCGGAGCGGCTGGTGCGCTCGAACCGCGCCTATGCCGTGGTGCTGATCCCGGCGGGCAGCGAGCGCGCGGTGCTGCGCGGCGCCACCGCCAGCATCACCACTTTCTACAATGCCAGCTATTCCACTGCGTCGGGCGCGGCGCTGCGCGAGACGGGCAATGTCGTGCAGAGCCTGGCCGCGACGCTCGCCGCCACCCAGACCGCCGCCACGCTGGGACCCGGCAAGGTCCGGCGCCCGCCGGTCGCGGTGCAGAGCGCGGTGCTGTTCAATCCGCAGGGCAGCTATGAGCTGCAGCTGGTCGCGCTGATCCATCCCGCGCTGCTCCACCTGATCTTCATGGTCGCGGTGGCCAGCGCGCTCGGCCGCGAGCTGCGCGACGGCACGATCGGCGAATGGATCGGCGGCGAGCCCCCCCAGCGCGCGGCCGCCGCCGTGGCGGGCAAGCTCGCGCCCTATCTCGCGATCTTCACCGGCTGGGGGCTGCTGGCGATCGGCTATGTCGCCGGGCTGCGCGGCTGGCCGGTGGCGGGGAGCGTGGCGATGCTGCTCGCCGGCTATGTCGCCATGTACCTCGCCTATGTCGGCGTGACGCTGCTGGTCGTCGGGCTGACGCTGACCATGGGCAAGGCGCTGTCGGTCGCCGGGCTCTATGCCGGCGCGTCCTTCGCCTTTGCCGGCGCGATCTTCCCGATCGAATCGGCGTCCGGCTTTGCGCGGCTGTGGAGCGCGCTGCTGCCCTATTCGGCCTTCGCCAAGCTGCTGGCCGAGCAATGGATCATGGGCGCCCCCGCCGCCCAGTCGCTATGGCAGCTGCTGGCGATGCTCGCCTTCCTGCTGGTCGGCGGCGGCATCGGGCTGCCGCGCTACCTGGCGGCGGCGCGGCGGCCGGAAAGCTGGGGCCGGCGATGATCGGCCGCGCCTTCGTCGCCACCTTCCGCGCGATCTTCGCCGACAGCTCGGCGCTGATGCTGCTGATCGGATCCTGCATCCTCTACGCCTTTTTCTATCCCTCGGCCTATTCGGGCGAAGTGCCGGTGCGGATGCCGATCGCGGTGGTCGACATGGACCATAGCGGCACCAGCCGCGCGCTGGAGAACCGGCTCGGCGCGGTGCAGCAGGCCGAGCTGGTCGCGCGCCCGCCCTCCCCCGCCGCGGCGCTGCGCCTGCTCCAGGAACGGCGGGTGAGCGCCATCATCGTGATCCCCGCGGGCTTCGAGCGGCGCATCCTTTCCGGCGGCCAGGGCGTGGTCGCGCTCTACGGCAACGGCGCCTATCTCCTGCGCACATCGACCGCATTGGCCGGCGTCGGCGCGGCGCTGGGCGCGGCCGGGCGCGACGCCGCGATCGACCAGGCCATGGCGCAGGGCGCGCCCGCGCCGCCCCCGCTCGCGATGATCCAGCGCCCGCTGTTCAACACCCGCGAAGGCTATGGCAGCACGATCTTCCCCGGCGTCGCCTTTCTGATCATCCAGCAGACGCTGCTCATCGGCCTCGCCATGCTCGCCGCGACGATGCGCGAGCAGCAGGGCAAGCAGGGCATTGCCCCAGCCGGCCTGCTCGGCATCGCGCTGGCCTTCTTCGTCATCGGCTGCGCGAACATCGCCTGGTTCACCGGCTTCGTCTTCTGGTTCCAGGACTATCCGCGCGCGCAGGCCGATCCGGCCGCGCTGCTCGTCTCCGCCGCCCTGTTCGTCGCGGCGACGGTGGCGGGAGCCCTGGCGCTCGGCAGCTTCTTCCGCACGCGGGAGCGGCCGATCCAGCTCTGGATCGTCACTTCCGTCCCGATCTTCTTCCTTTCCGGCCTGTCCTGGCCGGCCGAGGCGACGCCGCATTGGCTGACCCTTATCGCCCGCCTGCTGCCGACTACGCCGGGCATCCGCCTGATGGTCGGCATCAACCAGATGGGCGCGACGCTGGCCGAGCAAGGGGCCGAGCTCCTCAACCTTGCCCTGCTCACGCTGCTCTATGGCGGCATCGCGGCCTGGCGCTACCGGATCCGCAAGGCTCCGCGAATATCTGCTATTGCAAGTTAATAGCATCAACTCTAACGCGGCTCCATAGCATTCGAACGGGGGCCGCCATGCGATTTGCCAAACTCATGCTGCTGGGCGCGCTCGGTGCGCTGGTGCTGGGCAGTGCGGCCCAGGCGCACATGCCCTATCTGCTCCCGACGCTGTTCGATGTCGGCAAGGGCGACCACGTCACCGTCACCACTTCGTTCGGCGAGGACGCGTTCGTGCCGGAGATAGGCATGAAGGACGCGCCGTTCCACCTGATCCGGCCCGACGGCACGCGCGGCGAGGTCGGCAAGCCGACCTATCTGCGCGACCTCACCATCTTCGAGGCCGATCTCCCGGCCGAGGGCACCTATCGCCTCACCACCGGCCAGCGGCTCGGCCGCAAGGGCAAGATGTATCAGGCGGGCGGCAAGTGGATCATCGCCGGCGAGGACGGCGCCGCGCCCGCCGGCGCGCGCGAAGTCGATGTGCAGAGCACCACGCTGGCCGAAGCCTATGTCACCCGCGGCGCGGCGAGCGCCGGGGCGTTGCGGCCGATCGGCACGGCGCTGGAGATCCAGCCGCTCACCCATCCCGCGGAGATCGCCGCGGGCAGCGACGCCAGGTTCCGCCTGCTGTTCGACGGCAAGCCCCTCGCCGACACCGAAGTCACGCTGTTCCGCGCCGCGGGCAATTATGACGGCAGGAAGATCGCCGCGACGGCCCGGTCGGACGCGCAGGGCAATTTCACCCTGCGCCCCGGCGATGCCGGCCTCTACCTGGTCCTGGTCCGCCACCGCACGGCGGCGCCAGCCGGGTCGGAAACCCCCTATCGCAGCTATACCTACACGCTGGCCTTCGACGCGGCCTGAGCGGCTCGTCGCCGCCCAACCACGATATGGCGCAGTATCGACCCGGCGCGGTGGATTTGTCCGGCGATCGGCGGCAGGCCTCCTCCCGGGCAAGACGAGGCGAGTCAAATGGGGGCAAGGTTCGAGCGGGGGATGGCATTTGCCGTTGCGGCAATGCTGCTTTCGCCCTGCGCGATTTCCCATGCGAACGCGCCCGGCCTGGCGCCCGCCGCCGCGATCGCCACCGGCGAGGCCAGCTATTATGCCGATCGTTTCGCCGGCAGGCGCACCGCAAGCGGCGAAGCCTATGACCCCAGCGACTTCACCGCCGCGCACCGCAGCCTGCCGTTCGGCACGCGCGTGCGCGTCACCGATATCGGCAGCGGGCGCAGCGTGGTCGTGCGGATCAACGACCGCGGCCCCTGGGACAAGGGCCGGCTGATCGACATTTCCCGCGCGGCCGCGAACGAGATCGGCCTTGCCCGCCGGGGCCGGGGCACCGTGTCGCTCGCGCTGGCGGAAGCGGAAGAGGCCGAAGCCGGCCAGGACTAACGAAACGCCCAGCGCAGCGTACGCGCCACGCCGCGCGTGCCGATGCGCAGCGCGGGCGTCGCCAGGCCCGCGCCGGAAAGCCCGTGCATCGTCCGCGCCCAGCCGGGCAGCAGGTCCACCGCCGCGCCGAAGGTGAGCGCCTGCACCGGCGCTACCGCCAGGCTGGGCGCCGGCTGGTCGAGCACCATGCGCGCCACTTCGCGCGTGCGCGCATCGACCAGCAGCTCGGGGCGCATCGCCGCGATCAGCGCATCCGCCTCCGCCCGGCTGCGCGGGATCGGGTCGGTACCCAGCGCCTCGGCGATCCGCGCGAAATCGGCGAAATACCTGTCCTGGTCGGCCATCGGCATGCCCGGTTCGGCATAGCGCATCCAGGCATCGAGGAAGCTCACCGCCTCGGTCACATGCACCCAGGCGAGCAGGCGCGGATCGTCGGCGGCATAGGGCGTGCCGTCGGGCAGCACGCCCTTCACCCGGGTGTGCACCTCGCGCACCCTGGCGATCGCCGCGCCCGCCTCCTCGGCCGAGCCATAGGTGGTCACCGCGATGAACCGCGCCGTGCGCCGCAGCCGCCCCAGCATGTCGCCGCGAAAGGCGGAATGGTCCCACACCCCCGCCAGCACTGCCGGGTGGAGCATCTGGAGCAGCAGCGCCGCGACCCCGCCCACCATCATGGTGGTGACGTCGCCATGCACGCGCCACACCACCGATCGGGCCCCGAACAGGCTCTCCTCGGGCTTGCGCTGGACCGGCTTCTCGCCCCGGGCCTGATCGTTGAACACGGCGCGCACCTGGCCGATCAGCGCGCCACGCAGCCTTTTCGCGATGCCGTCGGCAGGGTTCATGGCTTCCAAGCTAGGGACTAACAGCTTTCCCGCAACCGCCCGTTTTCGCGGGGGCATCACGCTGATAGGATGTCATGACGTCATCGCATGGGGTGAGTCTTGCTCCGATCGAAGCGAATAAAAACGCTGTCCCTCGCCATCGCCACCGGCCTGCTCGCCACCGCGGGCGCCGCCCAGATGCAGCCGATCAACGACGGCACCGTGATGGCCTCGGTCGAGCGGCTGAGGCCCGGCCAGTATATCTGGGTGCCCGAGATCGCTCCCGCCGGCCCGATGCTGGTGGTGGTGAACATCGCCACCCAGCGCGTGGTCGCCTATCGCAACGGCGTGCCGATCGCCGTCTCCACCATCTCGACGGGCAAGGCCGGCCATCGCACCCCCACCGGCGTCTTCACCATCCTGCAAAAGGCGAAATGGCACCGTTCGAGCAAATATTCGAACGCGCCGATGCCCTTCATGCAGCGCCTCACCTGGTACGGCATCGCCCTTCATGCCGGGAACCTGCCGGGCTATCCGGCCTCGCATGGCTGCATCCGCCTGCCGCACGAATTCGCCCGGCTGCTGTTCGAGCAGACCGATCTCGGCATGACCGTGATCGTCACCAACCAGGCCCCGGCGCTGCGCATCGGCACGGATCCGGTGTCGCCCGCCCTCCCCGCAGGCCCGGCGGTGTGGCGGCCCGAGCTTGCGCGCTCCGGCCCGGTATCGATCGTGGTGAGCGGTGCCGACCGGCGGATGGTGGTGCTGCGCGGCGGCGTCGAGATCGGCTCGGCCCCGGTGGCGTTCGACGGGGTGATCGACCGGGTCCAGGCCTATGTGCTGCAGGACGTCGTCGCTGGCGACTATCGCTGGCAAAGGCTGGCGCTGCCGGGCGAAGGCCGCGCCGCCGCCGGCCTCGCCGCGCCGGACGCCGGGCGTTTCCAGGGCAGCGATCCCTTCCGCCGCGCGCTCGCCGGCGTGGTGGGGCCCGGCACCACCCTGGTGGTGATTCCCGATTCGCTCGGCCTGGGCAGCGATCTCGCGCGGCCCGCCGCCGCCGCGCCGGAAGCGCTGATCGAGAACGATCCCGGCGTCGCCGGATGGCTGGAAGACGACGAAGTCACCACGCGCTGAGCCGGAAAGCGAAACTAAACGCGCCCCCAAGCGCTTTCGCATTGACCCCGTAACATTTCGCAGTGCAGCAACGCGCCCCATGGCTAGCCTCGCGATCGCAAATAACGAGGATGTTCGCTTCCTCGGTCGGCTCCTCGGCAACGTAATCCGTGCCTATGGCGGCGAGGAGCTGTTCAAGCGCATCGAATATATCCGCTCCACCTCGGTCGATCGCGCCCGCGGCGTCGCCGGGGCCGGCGCGGTGGATCGCGGGCTCGACCGGCTGACGCTGGACGAGACGCTCGATTTCACGCGCGGCTTCATGCTCTTCTCGATGCTCGCCAACCTGGCCGAGGATCGCCAGGGCGTCGAGACCGAGAAGGACGCCGACATCGCCTCGGCGCTGCGGCGGCTGGAGGGCGAGGGCATCGGCCGCGAAGCGGTGATGGCGCTGCTCGACCAGGCGCTGGTCGCCCCGGTGCTCACCGCGCACCCCACCGAAGTGCGCCGCAAGTCGATGATCGACCACAAGAACCGTATCGCCGAGCTGATGCTGCTGCGCGATCGCGGCGTGGCCGAGACCGAGGATGGCGACCAGGTGGAGGAAGCGATCCTGCGCCAGATCGCCCTGCTCTGGCAGACCCGGGTGCTGCGCCGCGAGAAGCTGGGCGTAGCCGACGAGGTGGAGACCGCGCTCTCCTATCTGCGCGACATCTTCCTGCCCGTCCTCCCGGCGCTCTATGCCCGCTGGGACCGGGCGCTGGGCGGCCGCGCGCCGTCCTTCCTGCGCCCCGGCAGCTGGATCGGCGGCGACCGCGACGGCAATCCGTTCGTGACCGCCGATTCGCTGCAGTTCGCGCTCGCCCGCGCCGCCGAGGCGGTGCTCGGCTATTATCTCGATGCGGTCCATGCGCTGGGTGCCGAGCTCTCGATCTCGACCGAGCATGTCCAGGTCAGCGAAGCGCTGCTCAAGCTCGCCGAGGCCAGCCACGACGAGGCCAGGAGCCGCGCCGACGAGCCCTATCGCCGCGCGATCACCGGCATCTATGCCCGGCTCGCCGCCACCCATCAGAAGCTGACGGGCAAGGCGCCGCCGCGCCCCGCCGCGCTCGCCGCCGGGCCCTATGCCAATCCGGGCGAGTTCCGCGAGGAGCTGGTGACGATCGCCCATGCGCTGGCGGACGAAGGCGATGGGCCATTGGCCACCGGCGGCGCGCTGGGCCGGCTGATTCGCGCGGTGGAGACGTTCGGCTTCCACCTCGCCACGCTCGACATGCGCCAGAACAGCGCGGTGCACGAGCGCGTGATCGCCGAGCTGCTCAAGGCGGGCGGCGTGACCGGGGATTATGCGTCGCTCCCCGAAGAGAAGCGCGTCGAGATCCTCCGCAGGGAACTGGCCAGCGCCCGCCCGCTCACCAGCCCCTATGCCGAATATTCGGAAGAGACGGCGTCCGAGCTCGCCATCGTCCGCGCCGCGGCCCAGGCCCATGCCCGATATGGGCGCCAGTGCATCACCCATTACATCGTCTCGATGTCGCAATCGGTGTCGGACCTGCTCGAGGTGCACATCCTGCTGAAGGAAGCAGGGCTCTACATCCCGGGCGACGTGCCCCAGGCGCACATCATGGCGATCCCGCTGTTCGAGACGATCGGCGATCTCGAGGGCGCGCCGGCGATCATGCAAGCCTGGCTCGGCCTGCCCGAAGTCGCGGCGATCGCGGCGAAGCGCGGGCATCAGGAAGTGATGATCGGCTATTCCGATTCGAACAAGGACGGCGGCTACCTCACCTCGACCTGGCAGCTTTCGCGCGGCTCGACGGCGCTGAAGCCGGTGTTCGAGAAGGCGGGCCTGGGCATGCAGCTGTTCCATGGCCGCGGCGGCGCGGTGGGGCGCGGCGGCGGCTCGAGCTTCGCGGCGATCCTCGCCCAGCCCAAGGGCACGGTGCAGGGCCGCATCCGCGTGACCGAGCAGGGCGAGATCATCGCCGCGAAATACGGCACGCGCGAGAGCGCGCGCACCAACCTCGAGGCGATGGCTTCCGCCACGCTGCTCGCCAGCCTCGAGCCCGAGAAGCTGGGCAAGGCCGATGCGGCGCGCTTCGCCGCGGCGATGGACCAGCTCTCGGACAGCGCGTTCAGGGCCTATCGCGGACTGGTCTACGAGACCGAGGGCTTTCGCGGCTTCTTCCGCCAGGCGACGCCGATCGCCGAGATCGCCGGCCTGAAGATCGGCTCGCGCCCGGCGAGCCGGAAACAGTCCGACGCAATCGAGGACCTGCGCGCCATCCCCTGGGTGTTCAGCTGGGCGCAGGCGCGGATCATGCTGCCGGGCTGGTACGGCGTGGGCCAGGCGCTGGAAGCGTTCGCGGACAAGGGCCTGCTGCGCGAGATGGCGACGGCCTGGCCGCTCTTCGCCTCGACCCTGGCGAACATGGAGCAGGTGCTGGCCAAGTCGGACATGGAGATCGCCGCCCATTATGCCGCGCTGGTCGAGGATCCCGGCCTGCGCGACGCGATCTTCGGCCGGATCCGCGAGGGGTGGCAGAAGACGCATGACGGGCTGCTCCAGGCGACCCGGCAGACGCGGCTGCTGGAGAAGCATCCGGGGCTGGAGACGTCGATCCGCCTGCGCCTGCCCTATATCGAGCCGCTGAACCTGCTGCAGATCGAGCTGCTCAAGCGCCACCGCGCGGGCGAGGACGACCCCCGGATCGGCGAGGGCATCCTGCTCTCGATCAACGCGATCGCGACGGCGCTCAGGAACAGCGGGTAGTTTCCGTCACTCCGGCGAAAGCCGGGGTCTCGCGCGGCTCTCGTCCCGCGCCTTCGCCCGAGGTCCCGGCTTTCGCCGGGATGACGGTTATTCGAGGAACGGCGCCGCCACTTCCGCCGGCACGCGGATCAGGCGCTGAGTCGCGCGGTCGAGGATCGCCCAGGTCGTCCGGGCCTCGACGCGGACCTTCCCGTCCGCGCCGGTGAACTTCATGTGCCGGTCGAAGCGCGCGCCGCGCGGCGGCTCGGCGACCCAGGTCTCGACGGTGACCGTCTCGCCTTCGGTCACGTTGCCGCGATAGTCGATCTCGTGCCGGGTCACGACCCAGATATAGGCGTCCCGGTGCGCGGGCGCGGCAACCGCATGCCAATGCGCCACCGCCACGTCCTGGATCCACTTCACCCACACCGCATTGTTGACGTGCCCGAGCTCGTCGATGTCCTGGGAACCGGCCGTGATCGTCGCGGTATAGCTCGCCATGCGTCCTTCCAGCTTAACCAATCTCGGAAGCGCGGTCTTCACCGCGCGCTGCTAGCCCGGCATCATGATCCCGCGCCATCCCTCCCGGATCTTCCGCAGCCGCTGGGCCGCCTTGCTCTGGGCCGCGGGCGTGATCTTCACCGCCATCACCTTCATCGGCTTCGGCGACAAGGAGAGCCATCAGGCCGCCGCCATGATCGAGGACGCGACCGGCACGAACGTCAGCAACAGCGACCTGGCGGTGCTCGAGAATTTCGTCAACGGATGACCGTGCAGGCGATCGGCGGCCGGCCGGGCGCTTCGAACGACATGGCGTCGCCCTTGCCCTCGAAGGTCGTGCTCCCGTCCGAATAGCGGACGCCGGAGGCCATGCGCTGCTGCGGCAGCACGAGCGTCCGCCCGTCGCGGGTGACGGTCGCGGTGTCCTTTTCCGTATCGAAGCGCGCGACGATGCGCACGCCGTCCATGCAGCGGAAGCGCACGGCGGCGCGATCGTCGGCGACCGGCGCCTTGTCGACCGGCGCGGGCGAGGCGTCGTCGGTGATGTTGGTGGCCTCCGCCTGCACGACGTTGCGTTCGGCGGCGGGCTGCGGGCTGGAGCAGGCGCCGAGCGCGAGCAGGGCAGTCAGGGTCAGGCGCATCGGGATTCCTCTTTCGTCCGGAAACGTAACGAATAGCCCGATGCGCCCGTTCCGCCAGCCTAGTCTTCGAGCGGCCGGTTGCCGACAAAGCCGAGCCTGGTGATGCCCGCGCGCTTCACGGTGGCGAGAATCCCGTCGAACCGGTCGTAGCGTGCCTCGGGATCGGTCTGCAGATGGAGGACTGCGCCCGATTTCTGCAGCGCCGCCAGCCGCTCGGGCAGCGCCGCGTCGGGCAGCGCCACGCCGTTCCAATGGAGCGCGCCCTGCCGGTCGATCGCGAGGACGGAAGGCGGCAACGGATCGGCGACCGGGATCCGGCCCGAAGGCAGATCGACCGGCACCTTGTGCGAGGCGATCGGGATGGCGATGATGATCACGACGAGCAGCACCAGCATCACGTCGATCAACGGGGTGATGTTGATCGCGCCGATCGGGGCGGTATCGGGAATGCGGCGAGCACGGACGGCACGGATCATGGCACCTCTCCTCGTTATGATGATGTAACATCACATAGGGAAATGCGGATGGCAATGCCCGACTCCCTCTCCGCTATCCCCCCCTGAAGGCGGGCACGTATCTCGCTGAAGCAAGTATCCCTCCGTCATTCCCGCCTTCACGGGGATGACGGCCATTGGGCACGCCTTGTCCCAAGGGGATAGGGGCCGAAGGGGAGCGGGACGTCAGCCCCTCAGCAATTCTCGTACTTCCAGTTCCGCCGCTTCCCCTCGCGCATCCAGGCGACCGCCTCGGCGACGCGCTTGGCCCTGGTCTCCGGCCGCTTGGCCTCGGCGATCCACTCGCAATACTCGCGGCGGCAGCTCGGTGGAAAAGCATCGAAGGCGGCCGCGGCGGCATCGTCGGCCGCCAGCGCCTCGGCCAGTTCGGGCGGCACCGCCGCCTCGCCCTTGGGCGCGGCGCGCGGCCGGGCGGGCTTCGCTTCGGCCGCCAGCGCCGCCGCCTCGCGAATCAGCCGCTCGACTTCCGCCGCGCCAGGCAGGTCGTCCAGCGATTCGATGCGGCCGAACTGGCCCATCGCCTCGCCTTCCCTGCCGGTTTCATTGTCCTGCCGGTTCCAGAAGCCGAAGCTGGCATGCGCCTTGAACGCGGCCATGTTGGCGAAGGGCCGGCCGCCGAGCGTGAAGAAGGGGTGCGACCATTTGATCGTCTCCTCCACTTCGGGCAGCGCGGCGTGGAAGCGCGCGCGAATCCATTGCAGGATCGGCCGCGCGAACGCGGCGCGGCTCTCGATATAGGCGTCTACCCGAGGATCGCTGGCCATGGGGCGGCATGTTCCGCCGCCCCGGGCGCAACGTCAATAGCGGCGCTCAGGGCTCGAGCGCGTCCCCATCGGCATCGTCCAGATCATCGTCGTCCGCCAGCTCGTCTTCATCGAACCCGTCCTGGATCTCGTCCTCGGAGATGGCGCGCGGGCGCTGGCCGCCCTCCTCGTCCTCCTCGCCGATCTCGTCGTCGACCATGCGCAGATCGTCTTCGTCGTCATCGGCGTCGGCGCCGAGATCGGGTGCCATGTCGGTCAGGACATTGCCGTCGCTCGGGCCGTCGGTGGTCGCCTCGAGGATCTCGGCGCGCTGGCTTTCGTCATAGCCCTCTTCGTCGAACCCGTCATCGCCTGGGCCGCGCCCCGGAACCTGATAGCCACCCATCCCTCGTCCTCGCTTCACGGCGCCCGCCACCGCGGCGGACCCTTCCCAGTGCGAACGGCGATCGTGCCCGAGCGTTCCCTAGCTGGGGCGGAACATGCGTCCGCGCTCGGTCACGGCAACTACCACGAAAGCGATGAGGCCCATAAGCAGGAATCCGGTGTAGAGCGGCACGGTGGTGCCGTCGAACGCCTGGCCGATCGCCGCGCCGATCAGCGCCGAGCCGAGCGTGGTGACGAAGCCCTGCAGGCTCGAGGCGGTGCCGGCGATCTCGCCCATCCGCTCCATCGCCATCGCCGAGAAGTTGGACGTGGAAAGGCCCACGCATCCCATCATCAGCGCCTGGAGCAGCGTGAAGCTCCAGATCGATTCGAATCCGCTCCAGGCCACGGCGAGGTGGATCGCGGCAAAGACGATCATGCCGGAGAGCGCCGTGTGCGAGATGCGGCGCATGCCCATCCGCATCACCAGGCGCGAATTGAGGAACGAGCCCAGCGCCATGGTGGAGGCGACACAGGGGAAGACGACCGCCAGCAGCTCGGGCGCGTGGAACACGTCGTCCATCACCTGCTGCACCGAGCCGATAAAGCCGAACATGCCGCCCGACAGCAGCATGATGCCGATCGTATAGCCCACTGCCTGGCGATCGCGCAGCATCAGGCCGTAATCGGCGAGCACCCGCGCCGGGCTGAGCGACAGCCGCCCCTCCTGCCCCAGCGTCTCGGGCATGCGCAGCCAGAACCACAGCACCACCAGGCACGCGAGCGCGGCGACGGCCCAGAAGATCAGCCGCCACGACCCGGCATAGAGAATCAGCTGCCCCAGGCTCGGCGCGACGATCGGCGCGGCCATGAAGACGATGAAGGCCAGGCTCATCACCCGCGCCATTGCCCGGCCGGCGAAACAGTCGCGCACCAGCGCCACCGAGACGACGCGCGCGCCCGCCGCCGACGCGCCCATCGCCGCGCGGGCGACCAGCAGCAGCAGGAAGCTGCCCGAGAGCGCCGCCACCGCGCTCGTCACCACATAGGAGGCCAGCGCGAGCGCCAGCACCGGCCGCCGCCCGTAACGGTCCGAGAGCGGGCCATAGGCGAGCTGGGCGAAGGCGAAGCCGATCAGGAACGCCGTGACGACATATTGGCGATGATTGGGCGCATCGACGCCCAGGCTCGCGCCGATCGCGGGCAGCGCGGGCAGCATCGAATCGATGCCGAGCGCGGTGAGCGCCATCATGGCTGCGACCAGGCTGACGAACTCGCCGAACGCGAGCGGCGCCTTGTTCTGCGCTTGCGTTGTGAGGTGCGGCTCTTCCATGTCGGCGCAAATGGCGCATCGTGCCGTGCGCGTCACCCCCCAAAGCCAACGCCTTTCTTGTGCCGGCCATGCGCTTCCGTTAGTGTGTTGCCTTTGCGATACACCAATGGAGAGCGCCGATGCGTCGTCTGCCCCTTCTGCTGCTTCCCCTCGCGCTCGCCGCCTGTGACGGCGGCACGAGCACCCCGGTGACGATCGACGTGAAGTCGGACGATGGCGACAATGGCAGCTTCCGGATGGAGAACGGCACCGTCTCGATCAAGGGCGACGGCTTCCAGGGCAATTTCAGGGTGCCGCAGATCAAGATGAAGGCCGACGACGTCGATCTCGACGGCGTGAAGCTCTATCCCAAGTCCGAGATCGCCGGCTTCCACATCACCGGCAGCGACAAGCCGGGCAAGAGCAAGGACGGGGGCAAGGTGCTGATCGACTTCACCAGCCCCGCCTCGCTCGCCGCCGTCCAGAACTGGTTCCGCGACGGCTTCACGAGGAAGGGCTTCAAGTTCGCGGCGAAGGGGGACGGCTTTGCCGGCGCCACCTCGGACGGCGGCACCTTCACGCTCGACCTGAGCGCGGATGGCGGCGCGAAGGTCAAGGGCCGCATGGAGATGGCCGGCAGCTAGGATCGAGGCTCAATCGGCAAGCGCCGTCTCGTCCCCGCCATTCTCCACCGTCGTCCCCGCGGCCCCGAGTCCGGGCCATGCCGGCGCACCTCTTGTCGCGCCGGCACCGGCGGGTCTAACTGGGCCCAAGGAGACTCATAAATGGCTACTGTTCTCGACGAGGTGCCCCTCGTCTCGATGGCCGAACAGGCGAACGATCCCGATGGATTCGCACAGAAGTTCGGCCAGTCCTTCCGGCGCTTCGGCTTCGCGATGGTCGCCGATCATGGCGTGCCGCAGGAACTGATCGATCGCGCCTGGGCGATGACCAAGGCGTTCTTCGACCTGCCCGAGGCCGAGAAGCGCGCCTATTTCGTCGAAGGCGGCGGCGGCGCGCGCGGCTACACGCCGTTCAAGACCGAGATCGCCAAGGGCGCGCAATATGTCGACCTGAAGGAATTCTGGCATGTCGGCCGCGAGCTGGCCAAGGGCCACCGCTTCGAGAACGACATGGCGCCGAACATCTGGCCGGATCGCCCCGAAGGCTTCAAGGAGACGTTCCTCGAGCTGTTCCAGGCGTTCGACGACGCGGGCGACCGGCTGCTCTCGGCGATCGCCCGCTATCTCGGCCTCCAGCCCGACTGGTTCGATCGCGCGGTGCGGGACGGCAATTCCGTGCTGCGCCTGCTCCATTATCCGCCCGTCGCCGCCGACGCGCCCGAAGTGCGGGCCGGCGCGCATGAGGACATCAACCTGATCACCCTGCTGCTCGGCGCCGAGGAAGCGGGCCTCGAGCTGCTCGACAAGGACGGCCGCTGGCTGCCGGTCAAGCCGCCGGAAGGCGCGATGGTGGTCAATGTCGGCGACATGCTGCAGCGCCTGACCAACCATTACCTGCCCTCGACCACCCACCGCGTGGTCAATCCGCCGGTCGAGCGCCGCGGCACCCCGCGCTACTCGATGCCCTTCTTCCTGCACCCGGCGCCGGACTTCCTGATCGAGACGCTGCCGTCGACGATCACCGCGGACAGCCCGAACCGCTATCCGGAGCCGATCAGCGCGCACGACTATCTGTTCGAGCGGCTGGTCGAGATCGGGCTGATCAAGAAGTAACAAGCAAATCTTGCTTCCCCTCCCTGAAAGGGAGGGGCTAGGGGTGGGTCAGCGGCGGACGGGCTCGATGCCCGGCCGTCGCTTTCGCATCGGGCATCAAGCTCGCTACGCTCGCAACCCACCCCCGACCCCTCCCTTGCAGGGAGGGGAGTGAGAGAGACAATGACCGAACCGCTTCGTATCGCACTTGCAGGCCTGGGCACCGTCGGCGCGGGCGTGATCCGCCTGATCGACGCGAATGCGGCGCTGATCGCCCGCCGCGCCGGCCGGCCGATCGAAGTGGTCGCCGTCTCCGCCCGCGACCGGGCCAAGGATCGCGGCGTCGATATCACGCGCTTCGACTGGGTCGACGATACCGCCGCGCTGGCGCGCCATCCCCGGGCGGACGTGGTGGTCGAGCTGGTCGGCGGGTCGGACGGCCCCGCGCTCGCCCTTGCCCGCGCGGCGCTGAACGGCGGCAAGAGCCTGGTCACCGCCAACAAGGCGATGATCGCGCATCACGGCCTGGAACTCGCCGCCGCCGCCGAGGATGCCGGCCTGGCACTCAAGTTCGAAGCCGCGGTGGCGGGCGGCGTGCCGGTGATCAAGGGGCTGCGCGAAGGCGCCGCCGCCAATGAGATCGCCCGCGTCTATGGCATCCTCAACGGCACCTGCAATTTCATCCTGTCCAAGATGGAGGCCGAAGGCCGCGACTTCGCCGACATCCTCGCCGAGGCGCAGCGCCTCGGCTATGCCGAAGCGGACCCCAGCTTCGACATCGACGGCGTCGATGCGGCGCACAAGCTCTCGATCCTCGCCAGCCTCGCCTTCGGGACGCAGCCGGCGTTCGACCGGGTGGCGATCGCCGGCGTGCGCCATATCCTCGCGGCGGACATCGCCGAGGCCGCATCGCTCGGCTACCGCGTCCGCCTGCTCGGCATCGCCGATGCCGGCCCGGGCGGGCTGTTCCAGCGCGTGCATCCGCATCTCGTGCCGCTCAGCCACCCGCTCGCCCATGTCACCGGCTCGACCAACGCCGTGGTCGCGGAGGGGAATTTCGTCGGCCGGCTGCTGTTCCAGGGCGCGGGCGCCGGCGACGGCCCGACCGCATCCGCCGTGGTGGCCGACCTGATCGACATCGCCCGCGGCGAATTCGGCCACCCCTATGCCATGCCCGCCGCGGCGCTCACCGCACAGGACACCGCCGATGCCGGCGAGCGTACCAGCCGCGCCTATGTGCGCTTCACCGTGGCGGACAAGGTGGGCGTGCTCGCCGAGATCGCCGCGGCGATGCGCGACGCCGGTGTCTCGATCGAGAGCCTGATGCAGCGCGGCGCCAATCCCGACGGCAGCGTGCTCGTCGCCATCGTCACCCATGAAGGGCCGGAGCGCGCGGTATCGCAGGCGCTCGACAAGCTGCGCGGCTCGGCGAGCCTGATGGGCGAGCCGATGTGGATGCATATCCTCGCCGGCTAGGACGAGGACTCCTATTCTTCTTTCGTCGCCCCGGCCTTGAGCCGGGATGACGGCAGAAAATCAAATACTTGCCTGGGTTCTTAACTTGGGACGAGAACTCATGTTCCCGTAACCGTAACCCCCGCTTTCGCGGGAATGACGGAAACGGGCGGCGCCGGCCGCGGCTCAGTCGAGGCTGCTCTTCAGCACCTGCCGCCCCTTTTGCGGACATACCGGCGCGCCGGTGGTGCCGCAGGCCATGCCGGTGTTGCGCACCGCGTCGCGCTTCGCATCGGTGACTTCGGTGCTGGGAAGCGGCAGGCGGTAGCGCCTGGCGGGATCGGCCGGCACCGCGATGGCGAGGTTGCGCGGCTGCGGCGCGGCGCGTGCGGGGATGCTGGTGACGCGCGTCACCCGCGCCCTGGCCTTCCGGCGATGCTGCGGCGGTTCGGCGGCGGGCAGGGCATTGGCGAGGGCAAGGGCAAGCAGCAGCATCCGGGTCTCCGACGGGGGTCACCGCGCTCAACGCGCGGCACGGCGCCGGTTTCCCTCGGTATTTCTCAGGGTGCCAGTTCGCGGCGGACGGTGCGCGCTCCGCGCGCGCTGACGCTCATCGTCACGCCCGCAAAGCCGCAGCGCACCAGGAACGCGCTCTCGCCGCACGGCGCGCGCCCGTCCGCCCCGTCGAACAGCCGGTTGAGCCGCCCCTGGTCGGTATCGGGTCCATTGTAGGTCGTGGTCAGCGGCACCCGGTATTTGTCCGCCTCGCGCCGCGAGCAGACGACGATCTCGCTCTCGTCGCGCGCGCGCCGGCATGCGGGATTGGCCGACCAGCGCTGGCGGTGGGCCTCCATCACCTGCGCCGGCGACGGGTCATTGCTCTGGGCAAGCAGAAGCAGGGCGATCATCAGCATGTGCACGTCCTCCGCCCCCGGATTTCGTTTCACTAGCGGCAAGTTGTGACCGAATTGGGAATGGCCGCATGCTGACAACGTTAGCGGAATCGACAAGCGCCACGGCGCTGCCTAATCGCCGCCGCAAGTCCAATCACCCGGGGTATCCCATTCCCATGCCGCAGACCGCCAGCCACGCCCTCGACCGCGTCCTCGTCCTCGAAATGGTGCGCGTGACCGAAGCGGCGGCGATCGCCGCCTCCACCCTGGTCGGCCGCGGCGACGAGAAGGCGGCCGATGCCGCCGCGGTCGAGGCGATGCGCGACGCGCTCAACAAGCTCTATCTCGACGGCACCGTCGTGATCGGCGAGGGCGAGCGCGACGAGGCCCCGATGCTCTATATCGGCGAGAAGGTCGGCGCGGCGCAGGGCAAGGGCCCGGCGATCGACATCGCACTCGATCCGCTCGAAGGCACCACCATCTGCGCCAAGGCCGGCCCCAATGCGCTGGCGGTGCTCGCGGTGGCCGAGAAGGGCGGCCTGCTCAACGCACCCGATGTCTATATGGACAAGATCGCGGTCGGCCCCGGCTATCCCGAGGGCGTGATCGACCTGAACAGGTCGGCGACCGAGAATGTGCACGCGATCGCCGCCGCCAAGGGCGTGCAGCCGCACGAGATCATCGCCTGCGTGCTCGATCGCCCGCGCCACGAGAAGCTGATCGCCGAGCTGCGCGCGGTCGGCTGCGGCGTGGTGCTGATCGGCGACGGCGACGTGGCCGGCGTGATCGCCACCACCGACCCCGAGACGACGATCGACGTCTATATGGGCCAGGGCGGCGCCCCCGAGGGCGTGCTCGCCTGCGCGGCGCTGCGCTGCGTCGGCGGCCAGTTCAAGGGCCGGCTGGTCTTCCGCAACGACGATGAGCGTCAGCGCGCCCGGAAATGGGGGATCGAGGATCTCGACAAGATCTACGACCTTACCGAGCTGGCCAAGGGCGACTGCATCTTCGCCGCGACGGGCGTGACCGACGGCTCGCTGCTCGAGGGCGTGAAGCGCTTCGCCAACAAGATGACCACCGAGAGCGTGGTGATGCGGGCCCATTCCGGCACGGTCCGCTGGGTGAAAGGCGAGCACCGGCTCTGAGCGGCATCGCGCGGTACCGTGCTGCGGCTGCCGGTTCCGGCATGCCGCACGCGCCTCGGCAGCCAACGCACCGCGGATAGCGTCGCGCCGCTTGGGTTGAACGCCCGGAGAAGCCCTTGAAACCTTGTCCGCCATCCTCGCCTTGGCGGGGATGACGATTATCGGAAGGCCTTTGTCTCAAGCGGACAGTCGCCAAGCCCACCCCGAATGACGCAGGGATGCGCCCGTCTTGCAATGTAGGCTTCCGCATGGCGTGCTCGTCCGGCCGCATGCGCTGCCGGGCCGCTCTTTCAGCCGTAGGAAATATAGGACGCCCGGCACCAGGGCGCCGGGCAACGAAGTTGCAAAGGCCCTGCCCGCCACAAGCCATTGGACGTCGGGACCTTCGGGACGTTCCAAGTGATTCGCGCCATAGCCGTGTAGGAAGATCCTAGCCCGCCGCGGCCAGCCCATGCGCCGCCGCGAAGGGCAGCCACAGCGAGACGCGCGCGTCGTCCGGCAGCGGCACCGCCCGCGCCGGATCCTCGGGAAGCAGGGTCAGCCAGTCATATTGCCACGGCTCGAGCGGCAGGCAGGCGACCCGGTAATGCGCGCGGGCGACCGCGAGCAGCATCGGCTCCGGGCGCGGCGGGATCGGATCGCCCGTGGCGAGCATCTCGCCGAAGTCGAAGGGCAAGGCGAGCAGCCGGGCGGAGTCGGGCCGATACCAGCGCCGGGTCGCGGCCAGCGCGAGCAGCTCGGCCAGCACCGGATCCATGCCGGGCCAGGCCGGGGCTTCGCGCTCGATTCCGCGGGCACGGTGGACTTCGGCCTTGGTCCGCTCGATCCGCGCCAGGGCGGCGGGAATGGCGCCCACGTCCTGCGCCCCGCCCGGCGGCCGCGACGCCTCCAGCCAGGCGGGAAAGCCGGCGCCGAAATCGTAGAGCGTGTAGCTGTGCGACGGCCGCGCGGCGATATAGCCCCGGGCGAACAGGCCGAAGGCGGTCGGCCCGGCCAGCGCCGCGAGCAGGGGATATTCGCGCTCCAGGCACTCGGTCAGCCGCTGGCGATAGCCCCGGGCATAGATCTGGACCCGATCCTCCGCGGTCAGCCGGTTGTCGCCCCGGACATGGTCGCGCGCATCGCGATCGGAGGCGGCGAGAATCGCCTCCTGCATCCAGTCCTGCAGCGCGGCGAGCTCAGGCGGCAAGCGAGAGCCCCTCGCGCACGCGCCGCGCCTTGGCCAGCTCGGCGGCGACCACGGCGAATTCGGGAATGTCGGCATCCCATTCGACCATCGTGGCAACCGGTCCGCAGCGTTCCCAGACCCGGGCATAGAGCGGCCACACCGCATCGGGCACCGGCGCGTCATGGGTATCGATCAGATGGGTGCCATGATCGCTCGGCCCGGCGAGATGGACCTGCACGACATGCTCGGCGGGGATCGCCTCGAGATAGGCGAGCGGATCGAGCGCGTGGTTGAAGCTCGAGACATGGACGTTGTTGACGTCGAGCAGCAGCCCGCAGCCGGTCGCCGCGCACAATCGCGCCAGGAACTCGGCCTCGGGCATCTGGCTGGCGCGGAACTCCAGATAGGTGCTCGGATTCTCGACGATCAGCGGCCGGCCCAGGAAATCCTGCATCCGGCCCACCCGGTCCGCGACATGCGCCAGCGCCGCCTCGGTGAGCGGCATCGGCAGCAGATCGTGGCTGTTCACGCCCTGCACCCCGGTCCAGCACAGATGGTCCGAGATCCAGAGCGGCCGGAAGCGCTCGGCCAGCGCGCGCAGCTTGGCGAGATAGGTCATGTCGAGCGGCGCGGTGCTGCCGATCGACAGCGACACGCCGTGCAGCACCACCGGCCGGTGCGCCGCGACATGCTCGAACACCCGCATGCCATAGCCGGCATTGTCGAGCAGATTCTCGGTGATCGCCTCGAACCAGTCGACGCCCCAGGCTTCCGGGGGCGTCGACATCAGGTGCGGAAAATGCTCCTCGCGCAGCCCCAGCCCGTCACCGGGATTGGGCAGGCCGAGCCGAGGCTGCGTCATCGCCCCCCTCCCTAGGTCGAGGGGGGATAGGCGAGGCGCAGGTCGTTCGGCGCCTGCTGGACCAGGCCCGGCACCGGCTTGTCCGGATCGCCATTGACCTTGTAGGCCACGACCTTGGCAAAGGCCTGGAAGGCGATGTCCTCCACCTTGTCGCCTTCCTTGAAGTCGATCGTGGCGATCTTCTTCGAGGAAGGCGCGCCGCAGCCCGAGGGGGTGGGCGACGGCGAAGGCGACGGGGTGCCGCACAGATTCTTGTCCGCCTGGGCCTTCGGAGCGCCGCAGAGCACCGGCTTGGAACTGCCGACCAGCGCCCAGACCTCCATCGTGCCCGATTTGGGATAGAGCTGGAGCGCCGAGATCGGCACCGCGCAGCCGCCGAAGCCGCCGCAGATATTGTCGCTCGGCGCGGTGTACATCGGGCCGCTCGGCGTCGGCGTGGGCGATGGCGTGGGGGTGCCGCACAGCCCGCCATAGGTGCGCATCGTCACCGCCGAGCAGCCGCCGCCCTTCACCGTGGTCGGCGTGCCGCAGCCGCCGCCCGCGACCGGGTTCGCCTTGGGTGCGTTCGAGGTCTTGGAGGAAGCGGCGCCGCAGCCGCTGCTCGCCCCGCCGCAGCTGCCGCCGCCGCTGGTGAGCTGGACGAAGCCGCAGCCGCCCTGCCCCTTGCACAGGTTCGAGCCGCGGCAAGTGTGGTAGATCGAAGTCTGGGCGCAGGCATTGGTGCCCCATTTGCCCCCGACCTCGGCCAGGTCGAGCCCCTGGCAGGCATGGTTGACGATGTTCGAATCCGGCTCGCCGACGCCGACCGACAGGTCCGGCGTCCGGCCGAACACCGCCCAGGCGGTCGACATGCGGTCGCCCGATCCCGCCATCGAGGGGAAGGGGAAGGACACGGTGGCGCCGGCCGGATTCCAATAGCTGTCGAGCACGGTGGTGACGCCCTTGATCGCGCCGCACACCGCCTGGCTCATCTTCTGGAAGCTGGCGGCGCTGTCCGCGCCGTTCTTCAGGCTGTTGAGCGCATGGGCGATCTGCTCGGGCGTGGCCAGGCCATAGGGATTGTCCTTGGGATCATAGCCCTCGGTGGTCAGGTCCGCCGCGGTCCATTTGCCGATCCTGGGCGAGTGATCCCAGGTCTCCAGCCCGCCGCTGCCGCGAATGTCCTCGATCTCGCGGAAGCGGGTGTAATGGTCGATCCCGTCATTGTCGGCGCGCGCCGCGGCATCGGACGAGGGGATCAGCTTGCCGGTCTGCGAGTAGCTCGGATAGTCCGAGGCGAGCGCGTCGCGGTCCGGGCAGTAATGCGGGCTCACCGCGCCCTGGACGAGCTTGGCGGCATCGTCCTTCAACCGCTGGCCCTTCTCGTCATAGCGCGCGCCCAGCGTGGCGCCTTCGCCCTGGTCGGTGATGGCGTTCATCATGTTGAGCGCCTGTTTCAGCGCGATCTCGGGATCGGTGAGCGCGATCGTGGTCTCGAAGCCCATGAACTCGCGCATCGGATGGCCGGGGAAGCTGAAATTGTTGAACAGGTCGTTCTGCTGGCCCGAGGCGTCCATCACATGGTCCCAGAGCCGCGATCCGTCCTCATAGGTGATCAGCAGATAGTCGCGATAGCATTGGTACATATAGCCGATCGAGCCGAACATGATGTGCGCGTCGAGTTCGGCCACGGTCGTGTATTTGAACGGCACCTTGGGGAAATATCGCTCCTGGTTGCGGACGATGTCCTTCTCGGCCGTCTCCTGCGGCTGCTCGATGGCGAGGAACAGCTTGATCCGCTCCTCGTCGAGCGGGCCGACATTGACCTTCACGTCCTTGAACCGGTTGGTGTCCGTCAGGTCGACGACGCCCGGGATCCTGGTGAGCTTGGGGCCATAGCAGGTCCAGCCATGATCGCCGCTCTGCAGCGCGGTGGCGGTGAAGCTCGGCACGGCGCCGATCGCGGTGGCGAGATTGGCCGCCATCTGGAGGTGGAGCATCTCCTGGATGAACACCGAGAAGACGATGTTGAACGCCTTCTTGTTGCCCCAGCCCTTCTTGCCGGGCTTGTGCTCGAAGATCGCGCTCGTCTTGGCGCCCGGCCATTGCCGGCCCTTGTAGAAGCTGTTCCCCTGGCTGGTGATGGGGTGCATGCCGGTGATCGAGTAGAGCGACGTCATGTAGAGCGGGATGGTGAACAGCTCGACATTGACCGCCGCCTGCGCGATCCAGCGCACCACCAGCGTATCGGTCTCCAGGAATTTGAGAGGGCGCGCGGACAGTTCGCCCGGCTTGTGCGTCAGATGCATGGCAATTCCCCCAAGCTTCGCGAAATCCCGCGATGGCAATGGGTTCCTCCAACGCAATTGGCACGTCAATCGACGAAAGAACCAATATAGTTGCATGCGATATTTGTTACGCCTGACAGTCAATTTACGTTTTTCTTGAACCATCTCCTCATACTTGCCTCGCCGCGCCGCGGCGCTATCCCGCTGCGGGTTCGGAAGGAGGGAGCGGGACATGGATGCGCGCATGGCGCCGGTGCTGCTGGTCGCGTCGCTGGCGGCGCTCGCCTGGTTCCACCGGAACGACGTGCGCGGCTTCGGGCGCTTCCGCGCGATCGAGGGCACGGAAGGGCGCCAGCGCGCCTTCCTGCGCTGGACCCGCAATGCCTGCGCCCTGTATCTGGGGGTGCCGCTGATCGGGCTGGCGCTGCTCGGCAGGCTCGATGCGCTCCTGGCCTTTCCCGATGCGTTCGCCGTGCTGACCCCGGCAATGCCCGACTTTCGCATCGGCAGCCCCCTGGTCCTCGGGCTCATGGCCGGGGCGCTGTTCGGGGGAGGCGCGCTGGGGGCAATGCTGCGGCTCGGGCGCCGCCGCCCCGCCAGGCCGGTGCCGGGGCTGGACATCACCGCGATGCTGCCGCGCAACCGGGCCGAGCTGCTCCGCGTCGTGCCGCTGGTCGTCAATGCCGGGATCGGCGAGGAGATATTCTTCCGCCTCTATCTGCCGCTCCTGATCGTCCTGAGCGGCGGCGCTCCGGCATTCGCCTTCATCGCCTCTACGCTGATCTTCGGGCTGCTCCATCGCTACCAGGGATGGCTGGGCGCGGCGCTGGCGACGCTGCTCGCGGCGCTCTTCGCCGCGCTCTATCTGGGCACCGGCGGACTGGCGGCACCTATCCTCGTCCACCTGCTCATCGACTTCAACGCGCTGGTCCTGCGCCCCGCCATCGCCCTGCGGTTTCACGCGCGACCCGATTGACACCAGCAACACACCAAGTACCCCCTCCTCCCAATTCCGGTTCCGATGGAGGTTCGCATGCGGTTGGTCAGTCTCTTCGCCCTGGCGGTCGCCGCCGCGCCGGTCGCCGCGCTGCCCGCGCGCCAGGCCGCTCCCGCCGCCCCGGCCCAGGCCGAGGGCTCGCCCTTCGTGATGGAGGAGGCGATGATCCCGATGCGCGACGGGACGAAGCTCCACACGGTGATCCTGCGCCCCCGCGACCAGAAGGGCCCGCTGCCGATCCTGTTCAGCCGCACGCCCTATGGCGCCTCGGCCCGCGCGCCGCAGAGCGTGCCGGCCAGCTGGGCGGCGCTGGCCCGCGACGGCTATGTCTTCGTCTCGCAGGACATGCGCGGCCGCTTCCAGTCCGAAGGCGGCCCCTTCACGCTCTCCACCGAGATCAAGACCGGCAAGAACGCCGTCGACGAATCGACCGACGCCTATGATTCGATCGACTGGCTGGTGAAGAATGTGAAGCCCAACAACGGCAGGGTCGGCATGTGGGGCGTCTCCTATCCCGGCTTCACCGCCGCGGTCGCGCTCGCCCGCCCGCATCCGGCGCTGAAGGCAGTGAGCCCGCAGGCCGCCTGGACCGACTATTGGAAGAATGACGACCTGCACCGCTGGGGGGCGATGCGCCTCACCTATGCCAGCGACTGGGTGAACAGCCTCCAGGCCGACAAGACCAATGCCGGCATCGACCTGTACGACCGCTACGACACCTATGAATGGTTCCTCAAGGCGGGCTCGCCGGCGGACATCGAGGAGAAGTATTTCAAGGGCCGGGTGCCGCGCTACCGCGAGATGATCGAGCATCCCGACTATGACGAATTCTGGAAGAAGCAGGTCTGGTCGGACACGCTGAAGCGCACCACCGTGCCGACGCTCAACGTCGCCGGCTATTGGGACCAGGAAGACCCCTGGGGCAGCTGGCAGATCTTCTACAAGCAGCGCGAGAACGATCCGGACAAGCTCGCGCTGATGGTCGCCGGCCCGTGGAACCATGGCAGCTGGCGCTCGCCCGGCAACGCCCTCGGCCGCGTTCCGTTCGGCGTCGACAGCGGCACCCAGTTCATGGAGCAGGTCGAGGCCCCCTTCTTCGCCTATTGGCTGCACGGCAAGGGCACCAAGCCCGATTATGCGTTGAAGAGCTTCCAGTCGGGCAGCTGGCAGTGGAGGACCTATAGCCAGTGGCCGCTCGCCGGCGCGGCGCGCCGCAGCCTGTTCCTCCATGCCGATGGCAGCGTCTCGTTCCAGGCGCCGGCCGCGGGCGAAGGCTGCCGCGAATATATCTCCGACCCGGCCAACCCGGTGCCCTTCCGTCCGCGCCCGATGTCGGCCACCTATGCGACGCCCGACTGGCGCTGGTGGGAGACCGAGGACCAGCGCTTCGTCGAGTATCGGCCGGACGTGCTGAGCTATGTCAGCGCCCCGCTCGACGGCGACCTGACGGTGACCGGCGCGATCACCGCCAGCCTGATGGCCGCGACCAGCGGCACCGACAGCGACTTCGTGGTCAAGCTGATCGACGTCTTCCCCGAGGACTATGAGAAGCCGCCGACCGCGCTCGGCGCCTATGCCAAGGGGATGAACGGCTATCAGCTGCCGATCGCGATGGAGGTTCGCCGCGGCCGCTACCTCCAGTCGCTCGAAAAGGCGACGCCGCTGGTGCCCAATCAGGTCACCGACTGGTCGATCCCGCTGCGCGACCACGACCATGTCTTCAAGAAGGGCCACCGGATCATGGTCCAGATCCAGTCGAGCTGGTTCCCCATGATCGACCGCAACCCGCAGACCTTCGTGCCGAACATCTACAAGGCCAAGCCGGGCGATTACCAGAAGGCGACGCAGAAGGTGTGCGCCGGCTCGGCGATCATGCTGCCGGTGGTGGGGAACTAGCAGCGATCCTCACTTCCCCGTCACCCCGGACTTGTTCCGGGCCCCACCAAGAGGCGAGGTCTGGACAAGAGGCTCAGCGGACAGTCGGAGCGGCATGGTGGACCCCGGCACAGGGCCGGGGTGACGAAACGGGCGGCTTGAAAGTCCCTACCGCTCCCCCCGCGCCGCGAGGATCTGCACCCAGGGGTTGGGCCTGGCATCGCCCACGCGGTGCAGCGCGTTGCGGTCATGATGGTCGAAGCTGCCCTGGCCCTTCACTTCGAGCGTGGTGTGGATGTCGTAGCTCCAGCCGCCCTCGTCGTCGAAGACGATATCGATCGTATAGGCATCGGTGCGGAAGGCATATTCGAGGAAGTCGGTCGAGCAGATGCCGTAGCTGGTCTGCCCGCGCTTCGCCTCCACCCGGATCGCCTTGTCGCCCGGCGCGCCCTTGCCGGCGGCGAGCAGCACCTGGCCGCGCGGGATCGCCAGCGTCTGCAGGATCACGCCCGTGGCCGGCTCCCACAGCCAATAGCCCACCTGGTCGTGGAAGGTGATATCCTCCTCCGCCGTGGTGATGTGGATATGGTAGCGCAGCCCGTAGAAGAGCTGCGGCCCGTTCGCCTGCGGGTCGATCGGCACGAACTCGATCCGCTCGATGAACTCGCGCTGCTCCGGCCCGTCGGCCTTGGGGTTGATGTCGACTCCCTTCCTGCCTTCCCAGCGGCCCGCAAGGCGCGCCAGGGGTCCCAGATTGGCGAGCGTGTTCGGATCGACGTCCTCGGGCTCGGTGAAGATGTCGAGCGGAAAGGGTTGCATCAGTTCTTGAGCCTGTAGCCGGTGCGGAAGATCGCGACGATAAGGCCCAGGCACAGCGCGAGGAAGCCGGCGGTGAAGCCCAGGCTCCAGCGCACGTCGATATCGCCGACATCGCCGAAAAAGGCCCAGCGGAAGCCGCTGATCAGATAGGCCACCGGATTGAACAGGCTGACCGTGCGCCACGGCTCGGGCAGGAAGCTCAGCGGATAGAAGCTGCCGCCGAGAAAGGTCAGCGGCGTCAGGATCAGCGCCGGCACGACGTTCAGCTGCTCGAAGCCCTTGGCCCAGATGCCGATGATGAAGCCGAACATGCTGAAGCTGATCGAGGTGAGCAGCAGGAAGGCGAGCATCGCCAGCGGATGATCGACCCGGAGCGGCACGAACAATCCCGAGGTGAGCAGGATGATCAGCCCGATCACCACCGATTTGGTCGCCGCCGCGCCGACAAAGCCGATCACCAGCTCCACCGCCGAGATCGGCGCCGAGAGCAGTTCGAACACCGTGCCGGTGAATTTGGGGAAATAGATGCCGATCGAGGCATTGGCGACGCTCTGGGTGAGCAGCGACAGCATGATCAGCCCCGGCACGATGAAGCTGCCATAGGGCACCCCCTCGATCGAGGGGATGCGGCTGCCCATGCCGCTGCCGAACACGATGAAATAGAGCGAGGTGGTGATCACCGGAGTGGCGATCGACTGCCAGAGCGTGCGCAGCGTGCGCGCCATCTCGAACTTGTAGATCGCCCAGATGCCGTGGAAATTGATGCCGGTCATGCGGCGGCTCCCTCGTTCGAGGTTTCGCGCTGTTCGACCAGCCCGACGAAGATGTCCTCCAGGCTCGACTTGGAGGTGTCGAGATCCTTGAACGCGATGCCCATCTCGCCGAGCTTGCGGAGCAGCGAGGGGATGCCGGTGCGCTCGGCCTGGGCGTCGAAGGTGTAGCGCAGGCGCGTGCCCTCGTCCTCGAGGCTGAGATGCCATTCCTCGAGGCCGGCGGGGATCGCCGCCATCGGCTCGACCAGCGAGAGGTCGAGCTCGCGCTTGCCGAGCTTCTTCATCAGCGCGGTCTTGTCCTCGACGAGGAGCAGCTGGCCCTTGTTGATCACGCCCACCCGGTCGGCCATCTCCTCGGCCTCCTCGATATAATGGGTGGTGAGGATGATCGTGGTGCCGCGCTCGCGCAGCTTGCCGATCATCTTCCACATGTCGCGACGGAGCGACACGTCGACGCCGGCGGTGGGCTCGTCGAGGAACAGGATGTCCGGCTGATGGCTGAGCGCCTTGGCGATCATCACGCGGCGCTTCATGCCGCCCGACAGCTCCATGATCTTGGCATCCCGCTTGTCCCAGAGCGACAGGTCCTTGAGCACCTGGTCGCAAAAGTCCTGGTCGGGCGCCTTGCCGAACAGGCCGCGCGAGAAGCGCAGCGCCGATCCGACGGTGGAGAACATGTCGACCGCGATCTCCTGCGGTACCAGCCCGATCTTCGATCGCGCGGCGCGCGGCTCGCGCACCGCGTCGTGCCCGGCGACCAGGATGGTGCCGGTGCTCGGCGTCACGATGCCGCAGATGATCGAGATGAGCGTGGTCTTGCCCGCGCCATTGGGGCCGAGCAGCGCGAATATCTCGCCCCGCCTGATCTCGAGATCGACGTGATCGAGCGCCTTGTGGCCTGAGCCATAGGTCTTGCTCACGCCCTTTATGGAAAGAATGGCAGTCATGATGCCCCCGGCCGGGAAAGGACCCGCTAAGTAAGCGCGGCGACGCGGCGCGGCAACCGCTCGGTACAAAAATCGAGGCAGTAATTCCTCCCCGCACTTGCCTGGGAGAGGGGGGCCGCGGCGCGAAGCGGCGTGGTGGACGGGCGCGGCGGTGGCACACCGCCGTCTACGACGGCGGCCCCTCCACCATTCGCTGCGCGAACGGTCCCCTCCCCTAGGCAGGCCGGGGAAGGAATTAGGGAGTTACTTCTTCCGCGCCTCGGCCACGGCGGCGGCGAGCCCGTCATAGTCGCGCATGCCGTAGAGCAACCTGCCGCCGACCACCCAGCTCGGCGTGCCGGTCATCGCCAGCTTCTGGCCGAACTTGTGGTTGGCGAGGATCTCGCCCTCCACAGCCTTGGAGGCGATCGCCTGCCGCGCCCGGGCCATGTCGAGCCCGGCCTTCTGCGCCGCCGCCTCGATATTGTCCGCGCTCGGCCCGTCCGTCGCGAACAGCGCGTCGTGGAAGGCGGGGAACTTGTCCTGCTCGGCCGCGGCGAGCGCCCAGCGCGCGGCGACAAGGCTGTCGGGGCCCAGCACCGGATATTCGCGATAGACCACGCGCACGTTCGGATCGCGCTTCAGCAACTCCGTGATCGCGGGCAGGCTCGCGCGGCAATAGCCGCAGGCATAGTCCATGAAGGCGACCAGGGTGACGTCGCCCCGCGGATTGCCGGCCCAGGCGCCGGCATAGGGCGTCTCCAGCTTCGGGCGCTCGGCGGGAAGAGTCTTCTCGGCCGCGGCCGCCGCTTCCGCCTGCGCCTTCTCCGCATTGGCGCTCTGCTTCCGGTTGTAGCGCTCGACCGATTCGAGCAGCACCTCGGGATGGGCGAGCACATAGTCGTGCACCACCCGCTCCACGCCGCCGCGCGCGCCCATGCCGGGGATCAGCGCCTGGATGCCGGCGAACATGCCCGCGCCGAGCAGCGCGCACAGGACGAAAGCGCCGGCCAGTGCCAGCGGCGACCGCAGAAGCCGTTCGATCATTGCCCCTATCGGTCCTTCTTCTTCTTCCGGCTCTCGTCCCAGGCCGTCTGCGAAACCATGTTGATGTCCTGCGCCCGCACCCAGTCGGCCGAGCCCTGCGGGAGCCCGGCCATCGCGGCGCGCGAGCTCATCAGCGCGGTGCCGACATCCCCGATCAGATGCGCCCGCTCGGCCGTGGCGAGCGCGGTGCGCGGCTCGTCGCCCTTGCGATCATAGACGGTGCCCAGGTTCATCCAGGCGAAGGGATTGTCGTTGTCGCGCGCCACCGCCTGCTTCAGCACGCGCTCGGCCTCGGCAAGGTTCGCCTTGTCCTCGGTCGCGAGCAGCGCGTGGCCGAGCGTGGAAGCGATCAGCGGCTGGTTGCCCGACAGGGCGGTCGCCTCGCGCAGCGGCTCGAGCGCCCCGCGCGGATCGCCCGATTCGAGCATGATCTGCCCTTCGAGCTCGAGGAAATAGGGATCCTTGGGCGAGGCTTTGACCAGCGCCTGGGTCTCGGCCGCCGCCTGCTCGGGATAGCCCGATTTGTGATAGGCATAGGCGCGGGCATAATGCGCCTGCACCGACTGGTCGCTCTGCGGATATTTCGTGAGCGTGTCCTTGGGGTCGCTGACATAGCCGCGCAGCTTGGCCTGGACGCGCTTGAAGCGGCGTTCCAGATCCTGGTCGAGCGGCTTGTTCCAGCTCGGCGCATTCATCAGATCGGCCTTCAGCGTCTCGACGCGATCCTGCGACATCGGGTGGGTCTGGGCGAAGGGATCGACCTCCGGGCTGGTCGAATAATAGCCATAGCGATGCATCTGGGCCGTGAGCTTGTTGAAGAAGCTCAGCATGCCCTTGCCGCTGATCCCGGCGCTGTTGATGAACCGCGAGCCGGCCGCGTCGGCCGAGCTTTCCTGGACGCGGCTGAATGCCAGATACTTGCCGATCGCGGCGCGCTGGCCGGCCATCAGGATGCCGGTGCCGGCCTCGCCGCTGCCCGCCGCCATCGCCGCCACGCCGAGCAGCAGGCTGAGGATCGAGATGTTGGTGTAGCCGCCGTCGTTCTGGAACACGGCATGGCCGCCGACGATATGGCCGATCTCGTGCGCGATCACGCCCTGCACCTCGTTGGCGCTGTCGGCGGCATCGATCAGGCCCGAATGGACATAGACGATCTGCCCCCCGGCGACGAAGGCGTTGATCGAACTGTCGTTGATCAGCACTACCCTGGCATTGGCGGGCGAGAGGCCGGCCACGACGAACAGCGGCCTGGCCATGTCGTTGAGCAGCGCCTCGGTCTCGGCATCGCGCAGGATCGACTGGGCGGCCGCCGGCTGGATCCAGAGCAGCAAGACGGCCGAGAACAGGGCGAGGATGCGCTTCATGCCGTCCGTATCCTCCGATTTCCGACCGCGATCAATGGCGTTGGCCGTGCGCGTGCACCGATGAACCGCGCGTGAAGCCATGAAAAAGGGCGCCGGCCCAACGGACCGGCGCCCCCTTTCCTCAGGCCCGCGAATCAGGCGCCGAAGGTGCGCTGCCACCAGCCGCGACGCGGCGTGCCGTCCTCGCTCTCGGCATCGTCCTCGGCGGCCTCGACCGGCGCGGTGTCCTGCGCCACCGGCACGGGCTCCGCTGCCGGCGCGGCGGCCGCCTCGGCTGCCACGGCCTTCTTCCGGGTGCGCTTCGGCTTGGCCGGCGCCGCTTCCGCCACCGGCTCGGGTGCCGGCTCGGCCGGTGCCTCGACCGCGGGCGCGGCTTCGGCCTCGACGGCTTCCGCCTTCTTCTTGCGGGTGCGCTTCGGCTTGGCGGGAGCAGCCTCCTCCGCGACCGGCTCCGGCGCCGGCTCGGCCGGTGCCTCGGCCACGGGCGCGGCTTCGGCCTCGACGGCTTCCGCCTTCTTCCTGCGGGTGCGCTTCGGCTTGGCGGGAGCAGCCTCCTCCGCGACCGGTTCCGGCGCGGCTTCGGCCGGCTCGGCGATATCGGCCGCGGCCTCGATCACCTCGTCGCCGGCATCCTCGCCGCCAGCCTCGGCGCGATCGCCACGGCGGCCGCCGCGACGGCCACGGCGACGGCGCTTGCGGCCGCCTTCGCGGCCCTCGCCCTCGCCTTCGCCGGCGCCAGCCACTTCCTCGCCCTCGCCGGCCTCGCCTTCCGCTTCGGCTTCCTCGCCGGCATCGGCATCGGCATCGGCCTCACCCTCGGCCGATTCGCCTTCCTCGCGACGGCCGCGCCCACGGCCGCGGCGGCGGCGGCGGCGCTTGCGCCCGCCTTCGCCTTCCTCGCGTTCACCGCGACGCCCGCCCTCGGCATCGGCCTCGGCCTCGAGCTCTTCCTCTTCCTCGTCGAGCTCCTCGATATACTCCTCGTCCTCGGGCTCCTCGATGAGCTTCTCGAACTTGGGCGCATGCGCCGGCGGCGGGCCCGAAGCCTCGACCGACATCCGCGCGCCCTCCAGCTCGCCGTCCGACAGGATCTCGACGGTCACGCCGTAGCGGTCCTCGATCTCGGCAATGTCGGCGCGCTTCTTGTTGAGCACGTAGAAGGCGGCTTCCTGGCTTGCGCGCAGCGTGATCAGCGAGCCGCGGCCACGGGCGGCCTCGTCCTCGATCAGGCGGAGCGCGGAAAGCCCGGCCGACGAAGCGGTGCGGACCAGGCCGGTGCCTTCGCAATGCGGGCACTGCACGGTCGACGCCTCGAGCACGCCGGTGCGCAGGCGCTGGCGGCTCATCTCCATCAGGCCGAACGCCGAGATACGGCCCACCTGGATGCGGGCGCGATCGTTCTTCAGCGCCTCCTTCATCGCCTTCTCGACCTTCCGGACGTTGGACGAATGATCCATGTCGATGAAGTCGATCACGACCAGGCCGGCCATGTCGCGCAGGCGGAGCTGGCGGGCGATCTCATGCGCCGCTTCCAGGTTGGTCGCGGTCGCGGTCTGCTCGATATTGTGCTCGCGCGTCGAGCGGCCCGAGTTGATGTCGATCGAGACAAGCGCCTCGGTCGGATTGATCACCAGATAGCCGCCGCTCTTCAGCTGGACGACGGGATTGTACATCGCCGAGAGCTGGTCCTCGACGCCCGCGCGCTGGAACAGCGGCACCGCGTCGGCATATTGCTTCACCTTCTTGGCGTGGCTCGGCATCAGGAGCTTCATGAAGTCCTTGGCCTGGCGATAGCCGTCCTCGCCCTCGACGATCACTTCGTCGATGTCGCGATTGTAGATGTCGCGGATCGCGCGCTTCAGCAGGTCGCTGTCGCCATAGACGAGCGCCGGCGCGGTCGACTTGAGCGTCTCCTCGCGGATCCCGTCCCACAGCCGGGCGAGATAGTCGAAGTCGCGCTTGATCTCGACCTTGGTGCGCTGGAGGCCCGCGGTGCGGACGATGCAGCCCATGGTCGGCGGCAGCTTGAGGTCCGCCATGATGCCCTTGAGGCGCTTGCGGTCCGCGGCCGACGAGATCTTGCGCGAGATGCCGCCGCCATGCGCGGTGTTCGGCATCAGCACGCAGTAGCGGCCGGCGAGCGACAGATAGGTGGTGAGGGCCGCGCCCTTGTTGCCGCGCTCTTCCTTGACGACCTGGACCAGCAGCACCTGGCGCCGGCGGATCACGTCCTGGATCTTGTAGCGGCGGCGCAGGTTCATGCGGCGCTGGCGCAGGGCCTCGGCCGGGCTGTCCTCGCCGCCATTGCCCTTGCCGCGGCGCTTGCGCGAACGGCCGCCCTCTCGGGCTTCCTCGCCCGCCTCGGCATCGGCCTCGTCCTCGCCTTCCTCGTCGTCGTGCGGGCGCTCGAGCACTTCCACGCCGCCTTCGTCATGGTCATGGTCATGGTCGTGGTCGTGGTCCTCGTCGCCATCCTCCTCGGCGCGCAGCGCGGCCTCCTCGGCGGCGTGCTCGGCCTCCTCGCGCAGCAGCGCGTCGCGGTCTTCCTTCGGGATCTGGTAATAGTCGGGATGGATTTCGCTGAAGGCCAGGAAGCCGTGGCGATTGCCGCCATAATCGACGAACGCCGCCTGGAGCGACGGCTCCACGCGAGTCACCTTGGCCAGATAGATATTGCCCTTGAGCTGCTTGCGCTCGGCGGACTCGAAATCAAACTCCTCGATTCGGCTTCCCTTGACGACCGCCACGCGGGTTTCCTCCCGGTGGCGTGCGTCGATCAGCATACGCATGGTCATTTATTGTTCTCCGGGCGCGCCGGCCCCAGCCCTCTGGATTGGTGTTGCGGAGGGCTCGCGCAGGCGCGCGATATGCAAAGCGGCCTTGGCCGGCGCATTCGCCGGCTGCGGTCTCGCTGGTTTCGAAAACTGCTGCTGCTCGCAGGACACGCGCGAACCGGTGGTCCGCCGACTCCGCCGCCATCACGCGGCCGGCCATCGGGGCCGGTCGGTGCGAGCGTTGCGGAAATTGCCTCATGCGAGCTTCAACCTGAACTGTCGCGGCAGGATGTGGCCGCGGGAAAGGGCCGGCGCAAGGGCCGGCCTGGGGTTGCCTAGCATTACCGCGGCGGCGCGGCAACCTTGGCGCCAACCGGCAAGCCCTTGCCGCCACTGCCGGCAAAAATATGCCGAATCATAAATTAACCGCATCGTTTCACGGCGATTTGAGGCGCGCCGCCTAGTCCGGACTGGTCAGGGCAGACGCGTAGTCAGAGTATCTCATCATGGTTTTGGGCTGGACCCCCGGAGCCCGGGCGCGGCATAGCGTCAGGGTGCTGTTCCTGCTCGCCTTGCTCTCCGGCTGGTTGACCGGAGTTCCCAGCTGGGCGGGCGTCGTGCAGGAAGTGCGAGTCAAGGGTGATCGGGTGATCGTCAGGTTCGACGAGCCCGTCTCGCAGGCGAGCGCCTTCATGCTCGCGGGACCGCAACGTATCGTTCTCGACGCCAGGGGCGCCGAGCCGGGCAATCGCGCCTATGCCGACGGGCCGGTGGCGAGCATCCGCCAGGGCTCGCAAGGGCCCGAGGGCGCGCGGATCGTGCTCGACCTCGCGCGGCCGGCGATCGTGACCGAAGGCAGCTTCGGGCGCGACGGGCGCACGCTCACGCTGCAGTTGCGCACCGTGGACGACGCGCAGTTCGCCCGCGCCGCGGCCGAGCGCCGGATGCGCTTCCTGCCGCCCTTCTCCTATGTGCAGCCTGCCGGGCACAGCAGCTACAGCGAGACGATCGCCCTGCCCCGGCGCGCGCCGCCGGTGGCATTGCCCCATGTCTATGGCGCGGCCGATCGCCCGCTGGTGGTGGTCGATGCCGGCCATGGCGGGCACGATCCCGGCGCGATCGGCGCTTTCGGCCTGCGCGAAAAGGACCTCACGCTCAAGACCGCGCTGGCGATCAGGGACGCGCTGATCGCCTCGGGCCGGGTGCGCGTGGCGCTCACCCGCGAGGACGATCGCTTCCTGGTGCTCCAGGAGCGCTACGGCCTGGCGCGCAAGCTGGGCGCAGACCTGTTCATCTCGGTGCACTGCGACAGCGCCGGCAATGCCGAGGCGTCGGGCGCGACCGTCTACACGCTCTCCGAAGTCGCCTCCGACAAGGAAGCGGCGCGGCTGGCGGCACGCGAGAACAAGGCCGACATCATCGCCGGCGTCGATCTCGGCACGCAGAATCCGGACATCTCCTCGATCCTCATCGACCTCACCCAGCGCGAGACGATGAACGCCTCGGCCGGCTTCGCCCGGCTGCTCGGCCGCGAGGCCCAGCCGCTGATCCCGATCAAGGCCAATTATCACCGCATGGCCTCGCTCATGGTGCTCAAGGCGCCGGACATGCCCTCGGTGCTGTTCGAGACGGGCTATATCTCGAACGCGGGCGATGCCGCCTTCCTCGCCTCGGACGAAGGGCGCAGGAAAGTGGCACAGAGCGTGCGCAAGGCCGTGGAGATCCATTTCGCGACCCGCATGGCGTCGCGGACATTGGCCTCCCGTTGATCACATCCCCTTCTTCTTCCTCCCCTCGGGGTTCATTATAGAGGGTGCGCGGGCAAGTGGTTCCGAAGGCGATATAAAAGGGTTTCGGTGCGATTCACCCTGGTCGCCATCCCCGCGCAGGCGGGGTTCCAGGGCGATGCAGCGATGTCCTGCGTGACTCCGGACCTCCGCCTTCGCGGGGATGACGGGGAACTCGCGGGCGTGACGGAGGAAGGCGCGATGCCGGCCACCAGACTCCCTGCTTCCTTCCGCTCCCAATCCTGCTAAACCGCGAGCCGCATGTCCGACGGTTCGACCACTTCCAGCGTAAAGATGCGCATCAAGCGCGAGATCGGGGGCTTCAAGGGGCTGTTCGGCCGCGTGCGCCACCGCTGGTGGTTCCGGGTCCTGGCGGTGCTGGCGCTGCTCGCCGGCCTGTTCGTGTTCCTCGTCTGGCTGTTCATCGCGCGCAACCTGCCCTCGGTCGACACGCTGAAGAACTACGAGCCGCCGCTCCCGACGAACGTCCGCTCGGTCGAGGGGCTGCCGATCCACAGCTATGCGCGCGAGCGCCGCGTGCAGCTGAGCTTCGCCGAATATCCCAAGCTCCTCGTCGAGGCGTATATGTCCGCCGAGGACAAGACCTTCTTCGAGCATCACGGCGTCGATTTCCCGGGCCTCGCCCGCGCCGCCTTTCAGGGGCTGATCAGCGGCTCCACGCCGCGCGGCACCTCCACGATCACGCAACAGGTCGCGAAGAACCTGCTGGTCGGCAACGAGACGAGCTATCTGCGCAAGGCCAAGGAGGGCATCCTTGCCTGGCGCATGGAGGACACGCTCACCAAGCAGCAGATCATGGAGCTGTACCTCAACTCGATCGAGCTGGGGCGCAACGCCGGCGGAGTCGAGGCGGCGAGCCAGGCCTATTTCGGCAAGGAGCTCGACAAGCTCACCTTGCCGCAGATGGCCTATCTGGCGATCCTGCCCAAGGGCCCGTCCAACTACGACCCCGAACGCCATACCCAGCGCGCGCTCGATCGCCGCAACTGGGTGCTCGGCCAGATGCTCGGCAACGGCTTCATCGACCAGGCCCAGCATGACGCCGCGGTCGCGGCGCCGCTCGGCACCGTGCCGCGCCAGACCCCCAAGTTCGAGCGGGTCGGCGGCTATTTCACCGAGGAAGTGCGCCGCCAGCTGCTCGACAAGTTCGGCGAGACGGATGCGAGCGGGCCGTACAGCGTCTATTCGGGCGGCCTGTGGGTGCGCACCTCGCTCGACCCCAGGCTGCAGCAATATGCGCAAAAGGCGCTGCGCGACGGCCTGCTGCGCTATGATCGCGGCCGCGGCTGGTCCGGGCCCATTGGACACGCGGATGCCGACAACTGGCTCCAGTCGTTCCTCAACACCAATATCGGCCTGGATTACGAGGATTGGCGCGCCGGCGTGCTGATCGAGCGGGCGGGCGATGGCTGGCAGATCGGCTTCGACGACGGCACCACCGGCACCTTGCCCAAATGGGGCGCGACCATGCCGGTGCGCGGCCAGGGCGGCCAGGCGTTCGACGCCTTCAAGCCCGGCGACATCGTCGCGGTGGCGCCCGAGGCGGGCGGCCAATGGTCGCTCCGCTCGGTCCCCAAGGTCTCGGGCGGCATGGTGGTCGAGGATCCGCGCACCGGCCGCATCCTCGCCATGCAGGGCGGCTTCGATTCGCGCATCCAGGCGTTCAACCGCGCCACCCAGGCGCAGCGCCAGCCGGGCTCGACGATCAAGCCGATCGTCTATGCCGCCGCGCTGGAGCAGGGCATGACGCCGACCTCGATCGTGGTCGACGGCCCGTTCTGCGTCTGGCAGGGCGCCAATCTCGGCCAGAAATGCTTCCGCAACTTCGGCAATGCCCGTGGCGCCGGGCCCAAGACGCTGCGCTGGGGCATCGAGCAGTCGCGCAACCTGATGACGGTGCAGATCGCCAACCAGACCGGCATGGACCATGTCGTCGACCTGATGCAGCGCATCGGCGTGTCGCGGCAGAAATTCCCGCCCTATCTCAGCTATGCGCTGGGCGCGGGCGAGACCACCGTGCTGCGCATGGTCAACGCCTATTCGATCCTGGTGAACCATGGCCGCGCGCTCAACCCGTCGCTGATCGACTTCGTCCAGAACCGCAAGGGCGCGGTGGTGTGGCCCGAGAACTGGCGCCCCTGCGAAGGCTGCAACGCGCCCGACTGGAAGGGCGGCGCGATGCCGCGCCCGGTCAATCGCGCCAAGCAGGTGATCGACGCGCTCTCCGCCTATCAGATGGTCCATATCGCCGAGGGCGTGGTCCAGCGCGGCACCGCCACCGTGCTGCGCGACATGAACCGGCCGATGATGGGCAAGACCGGCACCACCTCGGGCCCCACCGACGTGTGGTTCGTCGGCGGCACGCCGCAGATGATCGGCGGCCTCTATATCGGCTATGACACGCCGACCAACCTGGGCGGCTATGCCCAGGGCGGCTCGATCGCGGCACCGATCTTCAAGGAATTCGCCATCCCCGCCTTCGAGGGCATGGAGAAGATCCCCTTCACCGCGCCGCAGGGCATCCGCATGGTCCGCATCGATCGTGCCTCGGGCAAGCCGGTGACCGGTGCCTGGCCGTCGAGCGACCCGCTCTCGGGCGTGATCTGGGAAGCGTTCAAGCCCGATACCGAGCAGCGCCGCGGCCGGCGCGAGCAGGACGAGACCCAGGAAACCAAGGCCGTCGAGAAGAAGGCCGCGCCGAAGAAGCAGGAAGGCGACAGCGACTTCTTGCAACGCGAGGGCGGAATCTACTAGCGCGCGTTCTCATATAGGTCGTCATTCCCGTGAAGGCGGGGATTCAGAGCCAAAGGCGACGCCGCTTGTTACCCTGGATCCCCGCCTTTGCGGGGATGACGAAGTAGTTAGTTCGAAAGGTAAAACCCATGCGCGCCGAAGCGCAGGCTCATGTCGACAACATCAAGGAGTCGCTCGCGCTGCTCCGCCGCTTCCTCGATTGGGATCGCGCGCTGCGCCGCCTCGACGAGCTGAACGCGCGCGTCGAGGACCCGACTCTCTGGAACGACGCGAAAAAGGCCCAGGACGTGATGCGCGAGCGCCGCCGCCTGGACGAGGCGATCTCCGCCACCCGCGCGATCGAGACCGAGCTCAACGACACCGCCGAGCTGATCGAGATGGCCGAGGCCGAGGGCGACGAGGAAATGGCGAGCGAAGGCACCGCCAGCCTCGCCGCGCTGGCCGAGCGCGCCGAGAAGGACAAGGTGATGGCCCTGCTCTCGGGCGAGGCCGATGCCAATGATACCTATATCGAGATCAACTCGGGCGCCGGCGGCACCGAGAGCAACGACTGGGCCGGCATGCTCCAGCGCATGTACACGCGCTGGGCGGATCGGCACGGCCTCAAGGTCGAGCTGATCGACTTCCATGCCGGCGAGCAGGCCGGCATCAAGTCCGCCACGTTGCTGGTCAAGGGCGAGAACGCCTATGGCTATGCCAAGACCGAGAGCGGCGTGCACCGCCTCGTCCGCATCAGCCCCTATGACAGCGCGGCGCGGCGCCACACCAGCTTCTCGAGCGTGTGGGTCTATCCGGTGATCGACGACAATATCGAAGTCGAGATCAACGAGAGCGAGCTGCGCATCGACACCTATCGCGCCTCGGGCGCGGGCGGCCAGCACATCAACACCACCGATTCGGCGGTGCGCATCACGCACATCCCCACCGGCATCGTGGTGCAGTGCCAGAACCAGCGCTCGCAGCACAAGAACAAGGCCGAGGCCTATAACCAGCTGCGCGCCCGCCTCTACGAGCGCGAGCTGGCCGAGCGCGAGGCGGCGGCGAACGCGACCAATGCCACCAAGACCGATATCGGCTGGGGCCACCAGATCCGCTCCTATGTCCTCCAGCCCTATCAGCTGGTGAAGGACCTGCGCACCGGCGTCACCTCTACCGCGCCATCCGACGTGCTCGACGGGGACCTCGACGCCTTCATGGCGGCTGCGCTATCGCAGCGCGTGACCGGCGAGACGGTCGAAGTGGAGGATGTCGATTGAGACCGGGCCTCGCCCTGCTCCTGGGATTGGCGCTGGCCGCATGCAGCGGCGGGCCGGCGCTCGACAATCGGGAAGAGGGCGCCCCCGCGATCAACAGCGGCTTCCCCGCCGCCGACCGGCCGGTCGCCACCATCCTGTCCCCGCGCTGGTCGACCGAGGAAGCGCGCGACCGGCTGAACGAAGCGGCGCAGGTGATGGACCTAGCCGGGATCAAGCGCGACATGACCGTGGCCGATATCGGCGCGGGCGAAGGCTATTACACTGTCCGCCTGGGCACCCGCGTCGGCAAGAAGGGCCGGGTCGTCGCCGAGGACATCGTGCCCGACACCATCCAGAAGCTCGCCGGCCGGGTGATCCGCGAGCGGCTCGACAATGTCAGCGTGCGCCTGGGCCTGCCCGCCGATCCGCGCCTGCCCGAGAACAGCTTCGATCGCGTCCTCATGGTCCATATGTACCATGAGATCGAGAGCCCGTACGAGTTTCTGTGGCGGCTCCGCCCCGCGCTCGCGCCCGACGGCCAGGTCGTGGTGGTCGACGCCAATCGCCCGACCCAGGATCACGGCACGCCGCCGGCGCTGCTCAAATGCGAGTTCGCCGCGGTGGGCTATACCCTGTCCTCGATCCGGCCGATGCCTTCGGCCGGCGGCTATATCGCGATCTTTCAGGCGCAGGGCGAGCGGCCCGAGCCGAGCGCGATCCGCGCGTGCAAGAGCGGCAAGACCGCGACGCCGGCCAGCATGTCCAGGGAATCAAAGGAGCCCTAGGTTGCGGAAGCTGGTGGTACCGCGCGCCGCGACCACCAGATGATCGAGCAGCCGCACGCCCAGCGTGTCGAGCGCGCGGGCGAGCCGGTCGGTCGCCACGCGATCGGCCTGGCTGGGGGTGGGATCGCCGCTCGGATGGTTGTGCGCCATCACCACCGCAAAGGCATGGAAGGCGATCGCGTCGGCCGCCACGTCGCGGATCGGCAGGTCCAGCCGGTCGCGATGCGCCGAGCGGACATGGCGCAGGCCCAGCACCTGCTGGTGGCGGTCGAGATAGGCGAAGGCCATCACTTCCACCGTCTCGCGCGCGAGCGGCGCGAACAGCGCGCCGGCGGCCTGGGCATCGGCAAGGCGCAGGGGCGGGTTCTCGGCACCGGACAGCATCGCGCGGCGCTGCCATCCGCCATCCGCCGGCCGAAGCGCGAGCGGGTCCGTTCCGGACGGGCGGGGCCGGCATCCGAGACGGCTTTTCTCCACAATGGAGGCAACTCGCCCGCTTGGCGCCGCCGGGGCGCGGGGCTAGGCTGCGCCCATGCAGCAATATCTCGACCTGATGGCACGGGCGCTCGCGCACGGCGCCGAGCAGATGGACCGGACCGGCACCGGCACGCGCAGCGTGTTCGGCCACCAGATGCGCTTCGATCTGGCGCAGGGCTTTCCGCTGCTCACCACCAAGAAGCTGCACCTGCGCTCGATCATCGTCGAGCTGCTCTGGTTCCTGCGCGGCGACACCAATGTGAAGTGGCTGCAGGAACGCAAGGTCAGCATCTGGGACGAATGGGCCGACGAAGCGGGCGAGCTGGGCCCGGTCTATGGCAAGCAGTGGCGCGACTGGGAAGCGGCGGACGGCCGCCATATCGACCAGATCGCCGAGCTGATCGAGACGCTGAAGACCAATCCCCATTCGCGCCGGATGATCGTCTCCGCCTGGAACCCGGGCGAGCTCCACGCCATGGCGCTGGCGCCCTGCCACTGCCTGTTCCAATGCCATGTCGCGAACGGCAGGCTGAGCCTCCAGCTCTACCAGCGCTCGGCCGACATCTTCCTGGGCGTGCCGTTCAACATCGCCAGCTATGCGCTGCTCACGCACCTGCTCGCCCAGCAGGCGGGGCTGGAAGTGGGCGACTTCGTCTGGACCGGGGGCGACTGCCACCTCTATTCGAACCATCTCGACCAGGCGCGCGAGCAGCTCACGCGCGCGCCTGGGCCGATTCCGCGGCTGGAAATCCTGCGGAAACCCGCATCGATCAGCGCGTATGAATATGAGGATTTCGTGATCCACGATTACGTCGCCCAGCCGCACATCAAGGCGCCGGTCGCGATATGATCCGGCTGGCCGCGCTCGCCCTGCTGGCGGCCGCGGCCCCGGCGGCGGACCAGGAGGCCGGCTATCAGGTCGTGCCGTCCAAGGCCGACCCCGCGGTCAAGGCGTTCGACGATCCCAGCTACATCTTCGCCGGGGACCGGCTGCCGGCCGATGCGCCGCTCGCGGTGTTCCTGCCCGGCACCAACGGCAAGCCCGCATATAACGCCGGTCTGATGCGCTTCGTCGCCGGGCTCGGCTACCGGGCGATCGCGCTCGGCTATGACAATGATCCAGCCGTGGTGCAGGTCTGCACCACCGACCCCGATCCCGATTGCGCCAGCGACTTTCGCGAGATGCGCGTCTTCGGCACCGGCAAGTCCAGGGCGGTGTCCAACCCCCGGGCCGAGGCCATCGTGCCCCGCCTGGTCGCGCTGCTCCGCCTGCTCGAGCGGGAACAGCCCGGCCGCGGCTGGGGCCGGTATCTCGACGGCGACAGCCTGAACTGGGGCGCGATCCTCTTCTCCGGCCAGTCGCAGGGCGCGGGCATGGCGGCCTGGATCGCCAAGCGCCACAAGGTCCGCCGCGTCGTGCTCTTCTCCAGCCCCTGGGAGACCAGCGGCCGCCAGCGCCGGCCCGCGCCCTGGATCTCCGGGCCCAGCGCCACGCCGGTCGCGCGCTGGCAGGCCGCGTATAACAGCCGCGAGAACACGGTGCCGCTGATCCGGGCGGCCTATGCCGCGCTCGGCCTGCCGGCGGCCCAGGTGCATGTGCTGACGCTCGACCTGCCGCCGGGCTTCGGCGCGAACAGCCCCAATCCCTATCACGGCGCCGGCATCCGCGACCCGCGCTATGCCGAGCTGTGGCGCACCATGTTCGGCAAGGGCACCGACGCGCCGGAATGATCCATGGCCGTCACCCTGAACTTGTTTCAGGGTCCAACTATCCACAGACGATATCCTTCGCGGCACCTTGGATGCTGAAACGCGTTCGGCATGACGGGTTTCAATACAGAACCACATCTGCTTCTGTCGCCCGATGCAGCGGATCTCCTTCCATCTCGCCCGGGCCGACAATGGCGTGATCGGCGTCGACGGCCGGCTGCCCTGGCACCTGCCGGCCGATCTCCGGCGCTTCAAGGCGCAGACCATGGGCAAGCCGATGATCATGGGGCGCAAGACCTTCGAGAGCTTCCCCGCCCCGCTGCCCGGCCGCCGCCACATCGTGCTGACCCGCGACGCCGGCTGGCGGGCCGAGGGCGCCGAGGTGGCGCATTCGCCGGCAGAGGCGCTGGCGCTGGCCGGTCCCGGCGAAGTCGCGGTGATCGGCGGCGCCGAGATCTTCGCGCAGTTCGCGCCCGACCGGATCGAGCTCACCGAAATCCATGCCGCGCCGCCAGGCGACGCGATCGTCCCCGCTTTCGGGGTTGAATGGCGCGAAGTTGCGCGCGAGGATTTCACCGAGGAAGCGGGGCGCCCTGCCTATAGCTTCGTGACGCTGGAGCGGGTGGGATGAAGAAGAAGATCCTCTGGGGCGTGCTGATCATGCTCCTGCTGGCCGTGGTCGGCTTTTTCGGCTTCGCGCCGGGCATCGTCGAAGGCAGCATGAACAAGGTGGTGCCGGTCAAGCTCGCCAAACCGAGCGACGCGGTGAAGCAGCTCCACGCCTCGCTCCAGATCGCCGACATGCACGCCGATACGCTGATGTGGCGCCGCAGCCTGCTCGAGCGCTCGAACACCGGCCAGGTCGACTTGCCCCGGCTGATCGAGGGCAATGTCGCGCTCCAGGTCTTCTCCTCGGTCACCAAGACGCCCAAGCACCAGAATTACGACGCGAATTCGGGCGACACCGACAATATCACGCTGCTCACCATCGCCCAGCTCCAGCCGCCCAAGACCTGGACCTCGCTGCTCGAGCGCTCGCTCTTCCATGCCCGCAAGCTCGATCGCGCGGCGGCGGGATCGAACGGCAAGCTGCGCGTGATCCATAGCCCGGCCGATCTCGACCGCCTCCTCGCCGATCGCGCGGCGGGCCGGAAGGTGGTGGGCGGCATGCTCTCGATCGAGGGGCTGCAGGACCTGGAGGGGCAGATCGCCAATCTCGACAAGCTCCACGCCGCGGGCTTCCGCATGGCCGGGCTCGCGCATTTCTTCGACAACGACATCGCCGGATCGATGCACGGCATCCACAAGGGCGGGCTCACCCCGCTCGGCCGCCAGGTGGTGGCGCGGATGGAGCAGCTCGGCATGATCGTCGACATCGCTCATTCGAGCCACGAATCGGTCGCCGAGATCCTGGCGATGGCCAAGCGCCCGGTCGTCTCCAGCCATGGCGGCGTGCAGGCGACCTGCAAGGTGAACCGCAACCTGACCGATGCGGAGATCCAGGGCGTGGCGCGCACCGGCGGCGTCGTCGGCATCGGCTATTGGGACGCGGCGGTGTGCGGCACCGAGCCGGCCAATGTCGTCCGCGCGATCCTGCACGTGCGCGACCTGGTGGGGATCGACCATGTCGGGCTCGGCTCGGATTTCGACGGCGCGGTGACGACCGGCTGGGATTCGTCGCAGCTGATCGCGATCACCGGCGCGCTGGTCGATGCCGGGCTCTCGCCCGACGACATCCGCAAGGTGATGGGCGGCAACGTGCTGCGCGTGATCCGCGCGGGGATCGTGGCGGGACAGTGAAGGCCCTCCCGCAGGGGGAGGATTTGATCGCCACGCTCGCCCCCCCTATAGGCGCGCGGATGGAGCGGCTGGACGGCGGCTCGGCGGTGCCGTCCCGCTATCGGGGGGCGATCGTCGCGCTGGGCAATTTCGACGGATTTCACCTGGGGCATCAGGCCGTGGTCGGCCGCGCGGTCGCGCGCGCCCGGGCCGAGGGGCGGCCGGCGCTGGTCGGCACCTTCGATCCCCATCCCCAGCGCTATTTCCGCCCCGACAGCCCCTGGTTCCGCCTCACCACCATGGACCAGCGCCAGCGCCTACTCGCCGAGGCCGGGGTCGACGCGATGCTGGTCTTCCCGTTCAACGCCGCGCTGGCGGCGCTCAGCGCGCGCGGCTTCGCCGAGGAGCGGCTGGTCGGGTTCATCGGCGCGGGCGGCGTGGTGACCGGCGGCGACTTCACCTTCGGCAAGGGCCGCGAGGGCGATGTGGCGATGCTCGCCGCGCTGGGCGACGAGCTGGGCTTCTCCGCCGAGACGGTGGCGCCGGTCCGGCTCGACGGCGAGATCGTCTCGTCGAGCCGCATCCGCGAGCATCTGCGCGAGGGCCGCCCGGCCGAGGCGGCGCGGCTGCTCACCCGCCCCTTCGCGATCGAGGGCGTGGTCCAGCATGGCGACCAGGTCGGCCGCACGCTCGGTTTCCCCACCGCCAATCTCAGCCTCGCCAACTATCTGCGCCCCGCCTACGGCATCTATGCCGTGCGCGGCCGGCTGGCCGATGGGCGCGTGCTGGGCGGCGTCGCCAGCCTGGGCATCCGCCCGACCTTCGAGCCGCCGGTCGAGCTGCTCGAGCCGCATTTCTTCGATTTCGACGGCGACCTCTATGGCCAGACGATCGAAGTGCAGCTGGTCGACTATCTGCGTCCCGAGGCGAAGTTCGATTCGCTGGAGGCGCTCACCGCGCAGATCGCCGCCGACGCGGCCCGGGCGCGCGCGCTGCTCGCCCGATAGGAAAAGACGCGCCCGCACGCATGCGAGACTTCCCGAAATCGCCCGTCCGGCGCGGCATCAGAACATCTGCTTTGCATGCCGCGCGGCTTCCTCTAATTCCCGCGCACCCATGAGTGACCAAAAAGACTATCGCGAAACCGTCTTCCTGCCGAAGACCGAGTTCCCCATGAAGGCCGGACTGGCCCAGAAGGAGCCGGCCATCCTCGCGCATTGGGAGAAGATCGGCCTCTACCAGAAGCTGCGCGCCCAGCGCGCCGGCCGCACCCGCTTCATCCTGCACGACGGCCCGCCCTATGCGAATGGCGACATTCACATGGGCCATGCGATGAACAAGGTCCTGAAGGACATCGTCGTCCGCTCGCAGAGCCTGATGGGCAAGGACGCGCCGTACATCCCGGGCTGGGACTGTCACGGCCTGCCGATCGAGTGGAAGGTCGAGGAAGCCTATCGCGCCAAGAAGCTGAACAAGGACGAAGTCGATCCCGTCGCCTTCCGCGCCGAATGCCGCGCCTATGCCGAGAAATGGGTGGGCGTGCAGCGCGGCCAGTTCGAGCGGCTGGGCGTGATGGGCGACTGGGCCAACCCGTATCTCACGATGAACTATGAGAGCGAGGCGATCATCGCCGGCGAGCTGCTCAAGTTCGCCGAGAGCGGCCAGCTCTATCGCGGCGCCAAGCCGGTGATGTGGTCGCCCGTGGAGAAGACCGCGCTGGCCGAGGCCGAGGTCGAATATGACGACATCGTCTCGACCCAGATCGACGTGGCGTTCGAGATCGTCGAGGCGCCGAACGCGCCCGAACTGGTCGGCGCGCATGCGGTGATCTGGACGACCACGCCCTGGACGATCCCGGTGAACCAGGCGCTCGCCTATGGGCCGGAGATTGAGTATCTAGATTGCCAGCTGCTGGTCGCGGATCGACTGATCGCGGACGGTGAGCGTGAGGCTGTCTGGGGCTCCGTACCATGGGCGGAACGCGGCCGCTACATCGTCGCAGCGAACCTGCGCGAGACGCTTGAGAGGCGCATTGCCAAATCCCTGGGCGTCACCGTCTCGCTACGGACTGATGGCGACTTCGACGGCGCGAGTCTCGACGGCGCCGTAGCCCGCCACCCGATGCACCGTCTCGGCGGCTTCTTCGCCAAGCCCCGCCCCTTCCTGCCCGGCGACTTCGTCACCACCGATGCCGGCACCGGCCTCGTCCATATGGCGCCGGATCACGGCGAGGACGATTTCCTGCTCTGCAAGGCGCATGGCATCGACCCGGTGTTCGCGGTCGACGCGGCGGGCATGTACCGGCCGGACTGGCTGTGGCTCGGCGGCCAGGGCTCGGTGATCAACAAGAAGTTCGTCGCATCGGACGGCCCGATCTGCACCGACCTGCGCGAGGCGGGCGCGCTGCTCGCCGCTTCGGACGACTTCGCGCACAGCTATCCGCATAGCTGGCGCTCCAAGGCCAAGGTGATCTTCCGCTGCACCCCGCAATGGTTCATCCCGATGGACCGGCGGAGCACCGCCACGCACGACACGAGCTGGGACGAGGAATCGCGCGACGCCTCCGCCTCGAACGGCGCCACCCTGCGCGGCATCGCGCTCGACGCGATCGAGAATACCCGCTGGGTGCCCGAGCGCGCGATCAACCGCATCCGCGCGATGGTGGAAGGCCGCCCGGACTGGGTGATCAGCCGCCAGCGCGCCTGGGGCGTGCCGATCGCGCTCTATGTCCATCGCCAGACCGGCGCGTATCTCCGCGATCCGGAGGTCAACGCCCGCATCCTGAACGCCTTCGAGACCGGCGGGGCCGATGCCTGGTTCCAGGCGGACCACCAGGCGCTGCTCGGCCCGCGCTACGACCTCGCCCATTATGAGGTGGTCACCGACATTCTCGACGTCTGGTTCGATTCGGGCTCGACGCACAGCTTCGTGATCGAGGCGCGCTACGGCGCCGGCACCCGCGCCAACCTCTATGTCGAGGGTTCGGACCAGCATCGCGGCTGGTTCCAGTCGTCGCTGCTCGAATCCTCGGGCACGCGCGGCCGGGCGCCCTATGACGCGGTGCTGACGCACGGCTTCGCGCTCGACGGCCAGGGCAAGAAGATGTCCAAGAGCCTGGGCAATGTCGTCGATCCGCTCAAGATCATCGGCGAGAGCGGCGCGGACATCCTGCGCCTCTGGGTCGCGCAGACCGATTATTTCGAGGACGTCCGCATCGGCAAGGAAGTGCTGGCCGGCACGGGCGACGCCTATCGCAAGATCCGCAACACCTTCCGCTACCTGCTCGGCGCGCTCGACGGGTTCGGCGAGGGCGAACGGATCGCGGTGGCCGAGATGCCCGAGCTGGAGCGCTACATCCTGGCCAAGCTCGCCGAGCTGGATGCCGAGCTGCGCGGCGCGGCGGATGCGTTCGAGTTCAACCGCTACAGCCGCGCGCTCACGGATTTCATGAACGAGGACCTCTCGGCCTTCTTCTTCGATATCCGCAAGGACTGCCTCTATTGCGATGCCGAGGGCTCGGCCAAGCGCCGCGCCTATCGCACCGTGCTGGACGTGCTGTTCCACGCGCTGGTCCGCTATGCCGCGCCGATCCTCGCCTTCACGGCCGAGGAAGTGTGGCAGGCGCGCTTCCCGGGCGCGGACGAATCGGTCCATCTGCTCGAATGGCCGGTGCTGCCCCGGGGCGCGGCGGTGGAGAGCGACTGGAACGCGATCCGGGCGCTGCGCCAGCAGGTGACCGAGGCGATCGAGCCCTATCGCCGCGAGAAGCAGGTGCGATCGAGCCTGGAGGCGGAGGTGACGGTGCCCGATCTGCCGGCCTCGGCGGAGGATCTCGCCGAATTGTTCATCGTCTCGGCGGTGACGAAGGGCGAAACGGTCACGGTCATGCCCACCCAGCGCCATAAATGCGGCCGGTGCTGGCGGCATCTCCCGGAAGTTGCGCAGGACGGCGCCTTGTGCGACCGCTGTGCCGGGGTGGTGGAATGAACGTGACTCGTGGAATCGGCTTCGCCGTGGCGGCCCTGGTTTTCGTCATCGATCAGGTGACGAAGCTGCTCGTCGTGCGCGCGCTCGGCGTCGACCTCAAGTTCGTCCAGACGCTGATCGGCCAGAAGCTGGGGCTCGACGGGCTCAACCATGTCCAGGAAGTGCTGCCGATCTTCGACCTGCGCTTCGTCGCCAATATCGGCGTGTCGCTCGGCCTGTTCGCCGCGAACAGCGACGCGACTCGCTGGCTGCTGGTGGCGCTCACCGGCGCGATCGCCGCGGGCGTGGTCTGGTGGATGTTCCGCGAGAAGAAGCTGCCGGACATCTGCGCGCTCGGCATGGTGCTGGGCGGGGCGCTGGGCAACATCCTCGATCGCGCGCGCCTCGGCTTCGTCGTCGATTTCGCCGACCTGCATTTCGGGGCGTGGCGCCCGTTTTTGGTCTTCAACGTCGCCGATGCGGCGATTACCATCGGCGTGCTGATCCTGTTGATCCGCGCCCTTCTAGTGCGCGATAAGGCCGCAGGCGACAGCCCGGCCGCTGTGGAGAATGAAGTCAATGCGTAAGACCGTTACCATCGTGAGCGCCATTGCGCTCGCGGCATCGCTCTCCGCCTGCGGCAAGCGCGGCTATGACCGTTCGCGTCCCGACGAGTTCGCCGTGGCCCGCCAGGCGCCGCTGGTGATCCCGCCCGATTTCTCGCTGGTGCCGCCGCAGCCGGGCGCGCCGCGTCCGCAGGAAGGCAATCCGGCCAACCAGGCGCTCGACGCGATGTTCGGCGGCTCGGCCGCGCGCAGCCCCGGCGAGCAGGCGATCATGGACCAGTCGGGCAGCACCGGCGCCGACCAGAGCGCGCGCTCGACCGCGGGCAGCCCGGCCACGACCGTGATCGACAAGGGCTCGACCACGCGCGACATCGTCGCGGCGCCGGAAGGCGACGGCAAGGACGCCAAGGCCAGCACGCCGAAATAAGCGGCGCCCGCCCTATCCCGAACGAAGAAAGCGCCGGCCCGCATCCCCATGCGGGCCGGCGCTTTCGCATGGCCGGGAGGGGGGCGGGGAGCGGCGCGCCGCTCCCCCCTCCCTCCGATATCAGAAGGCGACGCTCACCGAGCCGAGGATGCCGCCCTTGGCCGCGTCCTTGCCGCTCGGCGTGATGAAATTGGTGTCGGTATCGACATAGGAGACGCCGAAGGTCAGCGACTTCCAGGTCGCCGTCGCCCCCAGCGACCAGTCGGTATATTCGCTGGTCGGCCCCGACAGCCAGCTCGGCCCCCAGGTGTGGCCGAGATGGGCGGTGAGGCCGATCGGCGTCCGGGGGATCGCGACCGAGAGATCGCCGGCCAGGTAGAAATTGTCCTGCTTCCGCAGCAGCCCGCTCTGGCCCTGGTCGAGCGCCAGCGCCTTCTGCTTCGGCGCGTAATTGCCGGTGATCTTCGCGGTGGCCGGCCCGATCGCGTAGCTGACCGAGGCATAGGGCTCGAGGAAGTCCGACGAACTCCGGTCGCCGGTGAAACCCGGGCGCGTGCCCGGATAGACATAATAGAGCGCCCCGACATCGACGGTGACGCCGCCGTCGAACGCATGCTTGTAGCCGGCGATCAGGTCGAGCTCCTGATGGGCGGTGCCATGCACGGTGACATAGTCGTCGATCGACGAGCCCCAGACCGAGACATAGAAGCCCGACGCATGGGCAACGGTGATGCCGCCCTGCACGGCGAAATTGCCGTCGGTCTGCGAGATGCCGCGGAACTTATAGTCGCTGACCACGCCGACGCTGCCGCTGATCGTCACGGCGGGCGGCGGATCGGTCTGGTCCTGGGCGATTGCGGGGCTGGCCCCGGCCACGGCCGCGAGCGCGGCGAGGCTGATCATGGTGTAGCGCATGGAATACCCTTCCCGTTGTTCAAAAAAAAGGGTTCCCGCCTGCTGCTCCGGTACGGCGTCGACTGGAGGCTCATCGGCCTGCGCTGCTTGCGAAGCCCGGCTGTCTTGCCGCACCACGCTGCACCGCACAACATTAATTGCTGCTCCGTCACGGGATCGTGACAAACTGTTGCTGGGTGGCAACAGCCCGGCCCCGGCAAACGAAAACGGCCCGCTCCCCGGTGGGGAGCGAGCCGCGAACGGAGACCGGAAAGGCGGGATCAGCGGATCTGGACGACCGCGTCCACTTCCACCGCCACGCCCAGCGGCAAGGCGGGCACGCCCACGGCGCTGCGGGCATGGCGACCGGCATCGCCGAACAGCGCCTGCATCAGCTCCGAGGCGCCATTGGCCACCTTGGGCTGGTCGGTGAAGTCGGCGGCGGAATTGACGAACACGCCGAGCTTCACGATCCGCTCGACGCGCGACAGGTCGCCATCCAGATATTTCTTGATCTGCGCGACCAGCATCAGCGCGCAGCGCTGCGCCGCCTCGGTGCCGAACGCCAGGTCGCGATCCTCGCCCAGCCGCCCGGTCATCAGCACGCCGTCCTTGAAGGGAATCTGGCCCGAGACGTGGAGCAGGCCGTTCGCCTCCACCACCGGGACATAGGCGGCGACGGGCGCCGCGGCTTCGGGAAGGGCGAGGCCGAGCTCTTCGAGCTTGCGATCGACATGCGTGGTCATGGGCCCGCTCAACCACTCGCCGCGTCGGCGGTCAAGCCCGTGTCGAAGCGCGCCTCGATCCAGCCCAGCGCCTCGCGCCAGTCGTCGATCCGGGCATGGGCATGCGGCGCCTTCGCCACGCTCGGCGCCAGGCTCGGCTCGGCGACCATGTGGAGGCGGAACACCCCCGGCGCATGCTTGGCCACCGATTCGTGATGGACCGCCAGATCGTCGACGAACACGGTGACGCTCGGCCGATATTCCTCGACCAGCCGCGCCACCGGCGATCCCTTGCCGCCCTGGTTGCACTCCACCCGGTGCTCGATCCCGTGATTCGTCAGCTGGGCGATGCGATGCGCGCGGCAATGATCCTGCAGGTTGGTCAGCACGACGATATCGGCGCGCCCGGCCAGCACGGCCAGCGCCTCGCGGGCATGCGGCACCAGCGTCTGGCGATCCATCTCGGCGGGGAAGAAGCCGTCGAGCAGGCCCCACATCTCCTCGCGCTCCACCACGGCCGAATCGGCGCGGCGGCGCATCGAATTGGCGAAATCGCCGCCATCGGGCGTGAACTCGATGTCGTGCGTCTCGCCCAGCCACACGCCGAAATGGCGCACCATGTGGAGCAGGACTTCGTCGCAATCGGTGATCAGCAGGGGCTTCATGATCTTTCCAGCGTCGCTCGGGCGGCGACCAGTTGTTCGGGGCTTATGTCGAGTGCCGCCGCGCAGGCGACAAGGTCCGGCTCGTGGGATTCGAGGAACGACAGCGTCGCGGCGAGCACCACCGCCTCGCCCGCCCGCCGGCGCAGCTCGGCGGGATCGAGGCCGGTGAGGTCGAGCAGGCGCCGCGCCCGCGCTTCCTCGCCCAGCGTCCACACAAGTGCCTGCAGCGCCAGCGCTTCCGCATTTGTTTCCGCGCCCGCCATATCCTACATCGCCTAAGAGTCGATCCGGGGGTAGCGCGTGGCAAAAAGGGTGCTCGTTGTCGAGGACAACGAACTCAATCTGAAGCTGTTCTGCGACCTGCTGCGCGCGCACCAGTTCGAGGCGGAGCCGGTGCGCGACGGGCGCGAGGCAGTGGGGCGCGCGCGCGACTTCGATCCGCAGCTGGTGGTGATGGACATCCAGATGCCGCACGTGACCGGCCTCGAGCTGATCCAGCACATGAAGCTGGACCCCAGGCTGCGGACCATCCCGATCATGGCGGTCACCGCCTATGCCGGCCGCGACGACGAGGAGCGGATCCGCGCGGCCGGGGCCAATGCCTATGTCTCCAAGCCGATCAGCCTGGTGCGCTTCATGGAGGAAGTGCGCGCGCTGATGCCGGCCGAATCGCCGGCGCCGCCGCTCGAAGCCCCGAACACGGACACAGAAGAAGCCCCGCGGCCTTGACGGCCCGGGGCTTTCTTGAAGACCGTCCCCGCGCATGCGGGGCTAAGCTTGAAGACCGGCCCCGCGCATGCGGGGGCGAGGCAAGCCGGGCGCGCGCCCGCCTTACTTGATCTTGGCTTCCTTGAACTCGACATGCTTGCGCACGACGGGATCGTACTTGCGGAACGAGAACTTCTCGGTCTGGGTACGCGGATTCTTCTTCGTGACGTAGAAGAAACCCGTGTCCGCCGTGCTGACGAGCTTGATCTTGACAGTGGTCGGCTTGGCCATGACCCAACAACCCTTGAAACTGCGAAAAGAAAAGAGCGGCACGCCAGAGCGCACCGCTGCCAGACGCGGGCAACTGTGCGATTCTCGGCCAAAAGTCAAGGCTGGGGCCAAGCAATTCCTCCCCGAGCTCGCCTCGGGGAGGGAGAGCCCGCCCGCGGGGCGTGGTGGAGGGCCATGGCGGCGATCCGCGACGGTGATCGCCATGCCCCTCCACCACTCGCTTCGCGAGCGCCCCCCTCCCCCGGGCAAGCCGGGGGAGGAATTGGATATCCTTCACGCGGGTTTAACCCTGCGCGCCCAGAATGCCGCGCGAAAGGGGAAGCGCATGGAAGCTCTGGTCCCGGCCTTCCTGCTGGCCGTCCTCACCCAGCTTTGCGACAAGCCGGCCCTGCTCTGCGCGATCCTCGCCGATCGCTATGGCCGGCCGCTCGCCGTGGCGGTCGCGGCGGGCATCGCCCATGCCGCCATCAACTTCGCGGCCGGCTTCGGCGGATCGCTGATCGGGCCGATGATGACGCCCAATGCCCGCGCGCTGCTGCTCGCCATGGCGCTGATCTTCGGCGCGCTGGGCGCGATCGGATCGAATCGCGTGAAGGACCGGCTGGGCGGCTGGAAGCTCGGCTCCTTCTTCACGGCGCTGCTGGGAGTGCTGATCCTCGCCTTTGGCGAGAGCACGCCCTTCTTCACGCTCGCGCTGGCCACCGGCGGCCAGCCCTGGTTCGCGGCCGCCGGCGCATCGATCGGCGCGTTCGGCGTGGCGTTCGTCGCCGCGCTGCTCGGCGAGCGGAGCTGGGCGGCCCTGCCCTGGCGCTGGCTGCGCATCCTGAGCGGCATCGGCTTCCTGGTCGCCGGCTGCTGGATCGGCGTGAACGCGCTGCGCCTGACCTGATCGATCTCTGAGATCGGGAAAATGCAAATGCGCCGGGCGGACCCGATCCCATATTCCGTTCGTTGACCCTGCGAACCGAATCCCGGGAGGACGAACATGGCTGATACCAATGCGGCGCTCCGCACCCCCACCGATCTGAACCGCAACGACGCCAGGAGCGTGGCGGACGCGCTGAACGGCGCGCTGGCCGATTGCTTCGCGCTCTATCTCAAGACCAAGAATTTCCACTGGCACGTCTCGGGCCCGCATTTCCGCGACTATCACCTGCTGCTCGACGATCAGGCGGCACAGATCTACGGCATCACCGATGCCATTGCCGAGCGCGTGCGCAAGACCGGCAACGTCACGCTGCGCTCGATCGGCGACATCGCCCGCCGCCAGACGCTGACCGACAATGACGCGGACTATGTCGCGCCCGGCGACATGCTGGCCGAGCTGCGCGAGGACAATCTCAAGCTGATCGAGAGCTTCCGCGCCGTGAAGCAGGCAGCCGAGGATGCCGGCGACAATGCGACCAGCGGCATCGTCGACGAATGGACCGACCAGGCCGAGGAGCGCGCCTGGTTCCTGTTCGAGGCATCGCGCAAGGGCTGAACCCGCACCTTGGGGTCGGAGGCGGGATCGGCAAACGCCGGTTCCGGCGCCGCGAATCGCGTCATCCGAATCGGCGAGCCCCGCCCGGATCGGCGGGCCCGTCGTTTAGCAAACCCGTCGTCAGCAAATCCGCCGACGGCAAACCTGCCGTCCGCAAATCCGCCGTCCGCAGACCCGTCATCCCCGCGAAGGCCGGGATCCAGGGTAGTCGGGGACGATCGAAGAATGGCACCCAGGCTTGCCGGAGACGGCGAAGCGAGCCTCGCAGCCCGTTCTCCCGGCCCTGGATCCCCGCCCTCGCGGGGATGACGGGTAGAAGATAGGGACGACGGGGAGAAGGTGGGGACGACCGGGGAGGATATGGGTCCCCGCCCCGGCGCACCGCGAAACAGGGCCGGCCCCGCGGGCGCCGGCCCTGTCCCGGTTACTTGACCTTGGCGAGGTCCGCGTCGAGCTTGGCCAGCATCTCGTCGGTCAGCTTGCCTTCCGAAAAGGGCTGGATTGCGCGGAAGCTCATCGCCTTGAACTGCTCATAGGCGGGATGCTTGTCGATATCGCCCAGGCCGTCGGCGACGAGCACCGCCTTGGCGCCTTCATTGGCGAACAGGGCTTCGATCGGCGTATCCGCGCTGAACTTGGCGGCGGGCGCGGCGGCCGGCGCCGGAGTCGCGGCGGGTGCCGGGGCCGGCGCGTTCTGGGCGAAGGCGGCGACGGGCGCGCAGGCGAGCAGGGCGGCGGTGAGAACGAGCTTCATTATCGGGAGACCCCTCCGGTGGTGGAGTTGCGAACCTAACCCGCTTTTCGTGTCCGCACCATTGCCGGCGGCACGAGAGTCACCAGCCAGATGTCGGGCCGGGCGCCCAGGCGGAACGGCACGCCGCTGGTGCCGAGCCCGGCGGTGACGATCACCGTGCGCGCCCCTTCGCGCACCAGTCCGCAGCGATAGCGGCTGCCGTAGCGGCTCACTTCGGGCGCGACGTTGCGGCCGAAGATCAGCACCTGCCCGCAATGGGTGTGCCCGGCGAGGAGGAGGTGCGCGTCGGCGGGCAGATCGGGCGCGACGTCGGGCGAATGGGTGACCAGCACGATCGGCCGCCCGATCGCCCGCGCCGCCCGCAGCGTCGCGGCGATGTCGGCATGGCCCGAAAAATCGTCGCTGATCCCGCCCAGCGCCACCGGTCCGCGCGGCGCGGCATCATTCTCCAGCACCGTCACCCCCGCCCGGGCGAGCTGGTCGCGCACCGCCTGCGGGCCCGTCCAGTAATCGTGGTTGCCGAGCACCGCCGCCACGCCCAGCGGCGCGCGCAGCTGGCGCAGCGGCCCGACCATCGCCGGCCCCAGCTTCGCCGCGCCGCGCGGATCATGGCCGAAGATGAAATCGCCCGCGATCACCACCAGATCGGGCTTCAGCGCATTCACCTGCGCGACGATTCGCCCGAGCCGTTCCGGCCCCATCGCCGCGGTGCCGATATGGATGTCGCTCAGCAGCGCGATCCGCACCGGCCGCTCCAGTCCCGGCAGGGCCACCTCCGCACGGCGCACCAGCGGGTCGCTGGTCGCCTCGCGAAAGCACCAGCCGAGAAAGCCGGCGAGCAGGAGGGCCAGGCCGGCGAGGATGAGGATGAGCTTGCGCATGCGGGCATCGTAACGGGAGCGCATCGGCCACGCCATGCGTTGCGCCGTCATGCGTGCCTTTGCCGACCTGCTCGATGGCCTGATCTACACGCGCTCGCGCAACGCCAAGCTCAAGCTGCTCGGCGACTATCTGCGCGCCACGCCCGATCCGGACCGCGGCTGGGCGATGGCGGCGCTCACCGGCACGCTCGACCTGCCTGCCGTGAAGCCGGCGCTGATCCGCGCGATGGTGGAGGAACGCGTCGATCCGGTGCTCTATGCGATGAGCCGCGACTTTGTCGGCGATTCGGCCGAGACGATCGCGCTGCTCTGGCCCGCACCCTCGGCGCCGCCCGCGGCGGCGGCATCGCTCACCGTATCGCAGGTGGTCGCGACTTTGGGCGGCATTTCCAGGTCCGATGCGCCCGCGGCGCTCGCGGCGATGCTCGATCGGCTGGATGCCGATGCGCGCTTCGCCCTGCTCAAGCTCGCCACCGGCGCGCTGCGCGTCGGCATCTCGGCCCGGCTCGCCAAGACCGCGCTCGCCCAGGCCTTCGGGCTCGATGTCGATGCGGTGGAGGAAGTGTGGCACGGCCTGGTTCCGCCCTATGCGCCGCTGTTCGACTGGGCGGAGGGCCGCGCCGCCCAGCCCAGCGCGCGCGACCTGCCGGTCTTCCGCCCGTTCATGCTCGCCCATCCGCTCGAGCAGGAGCATGTCGACCTGGCCGATTATGCGGCGGAGTGGAAATGGGACGGGATCCGCGTCCAGCTGGTCCATGTCGCGGGCGAGACCCGGCTCTACAGCCGCGCGGGCGACGACATCACCCACAGCTTCCCCGAAGTCGCGGGGGCCTTCGCCACGCCCGGCGTGCTCGACGGCGAGCTGCTGGTGAAGGGCGCGTTCCAGGGCGGCGAGGCGGCGAGCTTCAACACGCTCCAGCAGCGCCTGGGCCGCAAGCTGGTCAGCGCGAGGACGCTGGCCGACTATCCCGCCTTTGTCCGCCTCTACGACATTCTTTTCGACGGCGGCGAGGATCTGCGCGACCTGCCCTGGTCGGCGCGCCGGGCCCGGCTCGAGCGCTTCGCCGCGCGGCTCGATCCCGGGCGGTTCGACGTCTCGGCAGTGATCGAGGCCCGGGATTTCGCCGCGCTGGAGGAGATTCGCGCGGGCGCGCGGGATGCCTCGATCGAGGGGGTGATGCTCAAGCGGCGCGATTCGCCCTATGTCGCCGGGCGGCGCGCGGGGCTGTGGTACAAATGGAAGCGCGATCCGCTGGTCGCCGATTGCGTGCTGATGTACGCGCAGCGCGGCTCGGGCAAGCGCAGCAGCTTCTATTCCGACTATACTTTCGGCGCCTGGACGGCGGAGGGCGAGCTGCTGCCCGTGGGCAAGGCCTATTTCGGCTTCACCGACGAAGAGCTGAAATGGCTCGACCACCATGTCCGCACCCATACGGTGAACCGCTTCGGCCCGGTGCGCGAGACCGACAAGAGCCTCGTCCTCGAGGTCGCCTTCGATTCGATCCACGAATCGCGGCGCCACAAATCGGGCCTGGCGATGCGCTTCCCGCGAATCAGCCGTATCCGCACCGACAAGCCGGCGCGCGAAGCGGACACGATCGAGGCGTTGCGCAAGCACGTCACCTGAGTCAGTTTCGCGTCCATGGCCAAGGGAAATCGTATCGCGGTTTTGCCCCTGATCGCCTGCGTGCTCGCGGGACCGGTCCCCGCGTCGCTGCTCGCCGCCCTTGCCGGCAGCGGTGGCGCCGATTCGCTGCTGCGGGTCTGGGCCACGCTGGCGCTGTTCGGCCTGTGCTACGCGCTGGTCGTCGGTACGCCTATCGCATTGATTTTCCTGCGCGATCCTGCATTGCCCTGGCGGCGCTGGATCGGTGCCGCCCTGCTCGCCGGGCTCGTCACCACCGCGATCATCCTGGGCTGGACCGCGCTGAGCAGCGCCCGGCACCTCGTCGCCGGGCAATGGAGCGCCTTCCAGATATTGATGCTCTGGCTGGTCGTTCCGCTCGTGCTTTTCTCCGGAATCGTCTCGCGAATCCTGCTCGCGCTCTGGCTCCGGCACGTCCGCGACACTGCCTGGTGAAGCCCGAACTGCTCGCCCCGGCGATGATGATCGCCTCGGGCTCGATCCATGCGGTGGTCAACGCGATCCTGAAGGGCGGCCGCGACAAGATGGCCGGCCGCGCGATCATCGACGGATCGAGCGCGCTGATCCTGCTGCCCGCAACGCTGCTCGTGCCGCTGCCGGCCGCCGCCTGGCCGTGGATCGCCGGCACCGCGCTGGTCCATTGCCTCTATCTCTATGCGCTGGTCCGCACCTTCGAGGCGAGCGACTATTCCGCCGCCTATCCGATCCTGCGCGGCACCGCGCCGCTGGTCACCGCCGCGCTGTCGATCGGGCTGCTCGGCGAGCCCGCCGGCGCACGCGAACTGGCCGGCATCGCGCTGGTCGGCGGCGCCATGTTCGTGATGGTGCTGGGCCGGCATATCGGCCGGGCCGGCCTGGGCTGGGCGCTGCTCACCGGGCTCACCATCGCCGGCTACACGGTGATCGACGCGCACGGCGTGCGCGCCGCGCCGACGCCGAACAGCTATATCGTCTGGATGTTCGTGCTGATGGGGATGAGCACGGTGACGATGTTCGCCCTGCTCTCAAGGGGCGCGATCTTCGCCTCGACGGCGCGGCAATGGCGGCCGGGCGTGGTCGCGGGCGCGCTCTCGATCGTCACTTATGGCCTGGCGCTCTCGGCGCTGGCGATCGGCCCCACCGCCCCGCTCGCCGCCCTGCGCGAGACCGGCATGGTCACCGCGCTCGTCATCGCCACCCTCTTCCTGGGCGAGAAGGTGACGCCCGGCCGGGTGCTGGGCGTCACCGGGATCCTCGCCGGTGCAGTGCTGATCCTGCTCTAGCACCGCCCCCGAAGCGCCCCCTATTCCCTGGCAACCGGGCTGCTCGAGCCGTCCGCGCGCTCGATGACCAGACCCGCTATCGCAGCTTCGCCGGTGAAGCGCACCCGGGTGCGCGGATCGAACTCGAGTGCGAACAGATCGCCGCCGAGCGGCACCATCGCCGATTTGGGAGCGCCGTCGCGCTGCCAGGTGAGCGCGCCATTCTCCACGGCCACCGTGCGCGGCCCGAACCGCCCGGCATAGGCCGCGAGCGCCCGGGCGGGAGCCACCGGCGTCACGCGTGCCGCATAGAGCGCGGCAGTCCATTCCAGCTCGGTCCTTTGCGCCCCCTGCGCCTTCTCGGCGAGCTTCAGCGCCGCATCCTGCTGGGCGCGGTCGAGCGCCCGGTCCGCCGGCACCGCGATCTTCGGCGCCACGCCCTTGCCTTCCCAGTTGCCGCCGCCCGGCAGTTCGGGATAGCCGATCGACACGCTCATCACATAGCCGCCGGGCACCGCGAAATGCTCGTTGCGATAGGCCGCGCCCGCCGTCGTCTCGCCCACCAGCGTGCCGAAGCCGAGCCGCGCGACATGCGAGACGAATTCCTCCGCGGCCGATGCCGCGCGATTGCTGGTCAGCACATAGAGCGGCAATCGGAGCTGCCCGCCGGGCACCGCCTCGCTCGTCGAGCTGGTCGGCGCTTCGCCGCGCAGATGGAAGGTCACCAGCAGCGTGCCCGCCGGCACGAAATAGCTGGCGAGGCGGCGCACCGCCTCGGGGCTGCCGCCGCCATTGCCGCGCAGGTCGAGGATCGCCGCATCGCCTTCGCGCAGGAACGCCATCGCCGCATCGATCGCCGCCCGGCTCTCCGCCCCGGTCCAGCCGAACCCGTCATAGCGGATATAGCGGACATTGCCCGGCAGCAGCTTCATCTCGGTGATGCCATAGTTGCGCTGGCGCATCATCGTCCTGAAGAAGGGCGTGTCCTCGATCTCGTCATTCTGGCTGCCGCGGCCGGCGATCTCGGCCGACATGCGCGGATCGAAGAACAGCGAGAGATGCTTGTCCTGCGCCACCGCATAGAGATCCTCGTTCAGCCGGCGTGCGAATTCGCCCGGATCCGCCACATCGTAGCGCCCGGCCTTCAGGCCCTTGACCAGCGCGGCGTCGAGCCCGGCCCGCTTGCCGGCGACCACGTAATTCTCGGCGATCGCCTTGCGGATGCCCGCGACGACCTCCGCCTTGCGCGCCGCCGGCGCGGCCATCGGCGCGGGGCCTTGGGTGGGGCCGGGCCCCTGCTGCGCCTGGGCAGCGATGGGCAGGCCGGCGGAAAGCGCCAGCGCGGCAAGTGCGATCTTCATGAGTCTCTCCCCAACCGTGTTACCTGCATAACACTGCATGGCGCGAAGCACGGGCGCGTGGCGCGCAATTTCGGCCGCCTGCTTGCCAGAATCTGGCATAGGGGTGCGATGACCCACGACGCCATCGACCTGCGCATCCTCGCGCTGCTCCAGCAGGACGCACTGATGACCGCCGACCTGCTGGCCGAGCGGCTGCCGCTCTCGCCCAGCGCGATCGCCCGGCGGATCCGCCGGATGCGGGCGGACGGCACGATCGCCGCCGATGTCGCCATCGTTTCCGAGGAAGTGGGCCCGTTCCTGTCGGCGCTGGTCCATGTCCAGTTCGACCGGCACTCGCTCGACGCGCTCCAGGCCTTTCAGCGCCGGATCCTCGCCAGCCCGCATGTCCAGCTGATGCTGGAAGTGACCGGCAATTTCGATCTCGTCCTGCTCGTTTCGACGCGCGACATGGATTCGTTCAATGCACTGGTCGATTCGCTGCTCGGCGGCGATCCGGTGGTGCGGCGCTACGAGACGAGTTTCGTGAAGCGCCGCCGCAAATTCACGCCGGCGCTGCCGCTGCACGAGCTGCTGGAGGGATGATTCAGTTGGCGCTCATCCCACTGAGCCAAGCGCCCTCATCCCACTGAGCCAAGCACCCTTCCGTCACCCCCGCCTTTGTGGGGATGACGGCTATTGGGCACTTCTTGTCCCAAGGGGATATGTGCCGATTCAGTTCGGATCTGATTCGCGGCGAAGAAAGAAGATTTGTTCGCGCTGAGGACGCGGGGAGCATTTGCTGGAGGCGTCAGCGTCAGGAAGGGTGACAGGTCATTGGATTGGCGCGCCGCCGGCGCAGCGCGAGCCAGTCTCCGCGTTCTCAGCGCCCTCTGCGCGAACGAATCTCCGCACCTTCTCCGCGCGAAACGGAAAGCAAAAGGGCCGGACGTTTCCGCCCGGCCCCTTCGATTCGCTTGCCCGAAGGCGCACCTCAGCTCGACGGCGTGAGGTTCACCGCAGCGTACTTGCCGCGACGATCGACCTCGAGCTCGAACTCGAGCCGGTCGCCCTCGTTGAGCGTCGGCATGCCCGCACGCTCAACGGCCGAGATATGCACGAACGCGTCCGGCTGGCCGTCATCGCGCTGGATGAAGCCGAAGCCCTTCATTGCGTTGAAGAACTTGACCGTGCCGGTCGCCTTCTCGCCCGTCAGCTGGCGCTGCGGACCACCGCGCTCGCCGCCGCCGAAGCCGCCACGATCGCCGCGATCCTCGCGCGGTGCGCGCTCTTCGACCGGCATCGGCTCGCCATCGATCTTGAGCTCGGTGGCCGAGATGCGGCCGCCGCGATCGACGAGCGTGAAGCCGAGCGGCTGGCCCTCGGCCAGGCCGGTAAGGCCCGCCTGCTCGACCGCCGAGATGTGCACGAAGACGTCTTCGCCGCCATCGTCACGGACGATGAAGCCGAAGCCCTTCTGGCCGTTGAAGAACTTAACGACGCCGGTGCCTTCGCCGATGACCTGCGGGGGCATGCGGTTGCCGCCGCCGAAGCCGCCGCCACCACCACCGAAGCCGCCACCGCCGCCGCGGAAACCACCGCCGCCGCCGCCGCCGAAGCCGCCACCGCCGCCGCGATAGCCACCGCCACCGCCGCCGCCGAATCGGTCACCGCCGCCGAAACCGCCACGATCCTCGAAACCGCCGCCGAAGCCGCCGCCACCAAAATCATCGCCGCCGAAGCCATCACGCTTGTCGCGGCCACGTCCGCCGCGATCCCCACGGCGCCCTCTATCGAAACTCATGCCCTGTTCGTCTTCCCGGTTCGCCCACAAATCAAATCAAAAGCCAAGCGCCGGACGAAAAACGCAGGTCTTCCAGCGCAAAAACTTGCGCCATGGAATCAGGCATAGCCCAAAATCGGACAGCGAGCGAACGAAATTCGACTTGATCGGGGCGAACAATCGTTAATCGCGGCGCTTGCGCCACAATCGGGGGCACGGCAGAGGTAGGCATATGGACGCGATCGCCGAATTGCTCGCCAGTCCGGCCGCCTGGGCCGCGCTCGTCACGCTCATCGTGATGGAGGTGGTGCTGGGCATCGACAACCTGATCTTCATCTCGATTCTCTCGAACAAGCTGCCCGAGGAGCAGCGCCGGCGCGCCCGCCGAGTCGGCATCAGCCTGGCGCTGGCGATGCGGCTGGGGCTCCTCACCGCGATCAGCTGGATCATCAGCCTGAAGAACACGGTGTTCAGCCTCGGCATCCAGGGGCCGCCCGATGCGAACGGCGTGCCCAGCTTCGAGACCGATTTCTCGTGGAAGGACCTGATCCTGCTGGCCGGCGGCCTGTTCCTGATGTGGAAGGCGACGACCGAGATCCATCATTCGGTCGATGCCGACGCGCCGGGCGAGGCCGACCAGCTGCTCGACAAGAAGAAGGTCGCCTCGATCACCTTCACCGCCGCGATCGTCCAGATCCTGCTGCTCGATGTCGTCTTCTCGGTCGATTCGATCCTGACCGCCGTCGGCATGACCGAGCATGTGCAGATCATGTATGTCGCGGTGATCGTCGCGGTCGGCGTGATGCTGATCGCGGCCGATCCGCTCGCCAATTTCATCAACCGCAATCCCAGCGTCGTCATGCTCGCCCTGGGCTTTCTGCTGATGATCGGCATGGTGCTGATCGGCGAGGCGTTCGGCGCGCATATCCCCAAGGGCTATATCTACACCGCCATGGCCTTTTCGGCCGCCGTCGAGGGACTCAACATCTGGGCGCGGACCGCGCGGGCGCGCCGGCAGGCCGCCGCCCGGGAAGCGCCGGCCATTGAGCCCGGCGGCGATCGGGTCTAGGCGGCGGCCATGACTGTGCATTTTCATGAAGAAGACATTCCCGAGGACCTGTTCGCGCCGGGGGCCTCGATCGCCGTCGACACCGAGACGATGGGGCTGATCACGCCGCGCGACCGGCTGTGCGTCGTCCAGCTCTCGGACGGCTCGGGCGACGAGCATCTCGTCCGCTTCGGCCCGCGCTCGGCCTATGATTCGCCGAACCTGCGGATGCTGCTCGCCGATCCGGAGCGGCTGAAGCTCTATCATTATGCGCGCTTCGACCTCGCGGCGATCCGCTTCTATCTGGGCGTCGTCGCCGGCCCGGTCTATTGCACCAAGACCGCCTCGCGCCTGGTGCGCACCTATACCGATCGCCACGGCCTCAAGGACCTGGCCCGCGAGCTGGTGGGCGTGGAGATCTCGAAGCAGCAGCAGTCCTCCGACTGGGGCGGCCCCGAACTTTCCGACGCGCAGCGTGAATACGCGGCGTCCGACGTGCGTTACCTGCACGCCATGAAGGAAGAACTCGACAGGCGCCTCGAGCGCGAAGGCCGCACCGACCTCGCCCAGGCCTGTTTCGACTTCCTGCCCTGGCGCGCGGAGCTCGACCTGGCCGGCTGGCCCGAAACCGACATCTTCGCGCATATCTAGATGTCGGAAGTCGCCACCCGCCTCCAATCGCAGAAGCGCAGCTGGGCGCATCCCGGCAGTGCGCACGATCGGCTGATCCGGCTCTCGCTGATCTTCCTGCCGGTCGGCATCGGGGTGCTATCGGCCTTTCTCGTGCTCGCGCCGCTCCTCACCAAGGGCGATGTCAGCTTCGTGCTCGACAAGAACAAGGTCGACATGGCCACCGAGCGGCTGCGGCTCGAATCGGCGGTGTATCGCGGCGAGGACAGCAAGGGGCAGCCCTTCCAGCTCAACGCGGGCTCGGCGATCCAGAAGAGCTCGGCGGAGCCGATCGTCCAGCTGCGCGATCTCGCCGCCGAGATCAGGCTGCCCGAGGGGCCCGCCACGCTCAAGGCGGACCGCGGCCATTACGATCTCAACAAGGAACAGGTCTCGGTCGACGGCCCGGTCAAGTTCCAGACGGCCGACGGCTATGTCCTCGACACCGAGAACGCGACCGTCGACCTCAAGACCCGCAAGATGGAAAGCGGCGGCGCGGTGACCGGCAAGACGCCCACCGGCGTGTTCAGCGCGAACAAGATGACCGCCGACTTGGAAAACCGCACCATCTCCCTAGATGGCAATGCACGCTTGCGGATCGTCCCCAAGCGCGCGAATAGGCGCTGACATGATCCGTGCGACTGCCCTGCTTCCGATCGGCTTCTCGCTGGCGCTCGCCGCGTCGGCGCCCGCGGCTGCGCAGCAGCGCCACGACAGCAACGCGCCGATCGACTTCAACGCCCAGCACATGGAGCTGCAGGACAAGGCCAATCGCGTGCTGTTCAGCGGCAGCGTGCAGATCCGCCAGGCCGAGATGATGCTCGAGGCGGCGCGCGTCACCGTCGCCTATACCGGCCAGATCACCGACGGCTCGCCCGAGGTCTCGCGGCTCGACGCGGCCGGCGGCGTCACCGTCACTCGGCCCGATCAGCGCGCGACCGGCCAGTTCGCGGTGTACGACGTCACCAAGCGGATCATCACCATGGTCGGCGGCGTCACGCTGAAGCAGGGGACCAACACCGTCTCGGGCGGCCGCCTGGTGATCAACCTCGACACCGGCCGCGCGACGATCGACGGCTCGGGCGTCGGCGGCTCGACGGCCGTGCCGGGCACGCCCGGCGTGCAGAGCCGCGGCGGCCGCGTCACCGGCCGGTTCTCGGTGCCCAAGCGCGCCAATGCCCCGGCCGCCACGCCGACGCCCGCCGCCACGCCGGCGCCCGCGGCCACGCCGGCGCCGAAGCAGTAGTCGCCCTTTTTCCACGCCACGCCGCGCGGCCCCTTCCCTTCCCGGCCCAGTTCATGCAGGAATCCTGCCAAACCGCCGGAGGGAACACCCCGCCGGCAATGCGAACCCGCTTATGCAGGGACCGAGTATGACCGACGTCGCCACTCTCGAAACCCCCGTCGCGGATCCCGCGCCGCTGCCCGACAAGGGCCTCGCGGTCGTCTCGATCGCCAAGTCCTATGACAAGCGCGTGGTCCTGACCGACGTGTCGGTCTCGGTCGGCCGGGGCGAGGTGGTCGGGCTGCTCGGCCCCAATGGCGCCGGCAAGACCACCTGCTTCTATTCGGTGATGGGGCTGGTGAAGCCCGACAGCGGCCGCATCATGCTCGACGGCGAGGACATCACGCGCCTGCCCATGTATCGCCGCGCCATCCTGGGCCTGGGCTATCTGCCCCAGGAAACGTCGATCTTCCGCGGCCTGACGGTGGAGGGCAACATCCTCGCCGTGCTGGAACTGTCCGAGCCCGACAAGGAAGCGCGCAAGCGCCGGCTCGACGAGCTGCTCGAGGAGTTCGGCCTCACCCGGCTGCGCGCCGCGCCGGCCATGGCGCTGTCCGGCGGCGAGCGCCGCCGCGCCGAGATCGCCCGCGCGCTGGCGGCGGACCCGACGATCATCCTGCTCGACGAGCCGTTCGCCGGCATCGACCCGATCTCGATCTCCGACATTCGCGACCTGATCATCCAGCTCAAGCAGCGCGGCATCGGCGTGCTGATCACCGACCACAATGTCCGCGAGACGCTCGACATCGTCGACCGCGGCTACATCATCTATGACGGCCGCGTGCTGTTCGCCGGCGCGCCCGCCGATCTGGTCAAGGACGAGAATGTCCGCCGCCTCTATCTCGGCGAGAGCTTCGAGCTGTAGGCCATGGAAGACGGCGCCTCTCATAGCCGTCATCCCGGAGTCGCCGGGGCGGCGGCCTTGGCATGAGCCTCGCGCCTCGCCTCGACCTGCGCCAGTCGCAATCGCTGGTGATGACGCCGCAGCTCCAGCAGGCGATCAAGCTGCTGGCGCTCTCCAATCTCGAGATCGAGACTTTCATCGCCGAGGAGCTGGAGAAGAACCCGCTGCTCGAGAGCGGCGGCACCGGGGGCGATGACGAGCGGGGCGGCGAATCCGCCGAGCCCCCCGAACCCGACCGCGACCAGGCGGAGCGCGACGGCCCGGCGGATGCCAGCGAGCTGATCGCCGGCGGCGGCGACGCGGCGGGCGAAGCCGCGCTCGACGTGGATTTCGCCGCCGAGACCTTCCACCACGACAGCGGCAGCGACACGATCGGCGCGGGCGGCGGGCTGGACGGCAGCCTGGGCCTCTCCGGCGGCAGCGGCGGCGCCGCGCCCGAGGACGGGCCGGATTTCGACAATCTCGGCAGCCCCGACCTCAGCCTGGCCGATCACCTGATGGCGCAGGCCGGCACGAGCGTGGCCGGCCGCGACCTGTTCATCGCGGCGCACCTGATCGACCAGATCGACGAGGCGGGCTATCTCACCGCGGCGCTGCTCGACATCGCCAATCGGCTGAACGTGCCGCTTGCCCGGGTGGAAGCGGTGCTCGCGACGATCCAGACCTTCGATCCCACCGGCGTCGGCGCCCGCAACCTTGCCGAATGCCTCGCGCTGCAGGCGAAGGAAGCCGATCGCTACGATCCCTGCATGGCGCGGCTGATCGACAATCTCGATCTGGTCGCGCGCGGCGACCTCACCCGGCTCAAGCGCATCTGCGACGTCGACGACGAGGATCTGGCGGACATGATCCGCGAGCTGCGCGGCTATGATCCCAAGCCGGGCTGCCGCTATGGCGGGGAGCCGACGCTCGCGGTGACGCCGGACATCTTCGTCGCCCGGCGCGGCGCCGGCTGGGCGGTTGAGATCAACGCCGCCACCCTGCCCAGGCTGCTCGTCAACCGCGCTTATTATGCGGAAGTCTCGGCGGGGCCCCAGGACAAGGCGAGCAAGGCCTGGCTGTCGGACATGCTGGCCAGCGCCAACTGGCTGGTAAAGGCGCTCGACCAGCGCCAGCGCACGATCATCAAGGTCGCCAGCGAGATCGTGAAGCAGCAGGAGGCCTTCTTCCTGAAGGGCGTCGCGCATCTGAAGCCGATGACGCTGCGCCAGGTCGCCGAGGCGATCGAGATGCACGAATCGACGGTGAGCCGCGTCACCTCGAACAAATATCTCAGCTGCGCGCGCGGGCTGTTCGAGCTCAAATATTTCTTCACCTCGGCGATCCAGTCCGCCGATGGCGGCGACGCGGTCTCGGCCGAGGCGGTGAAGAACGCGATCCGCGCGCTGATCCAGGCCGAGGATCCCCGCAAGATCCTGTCGGACGACACGCTGGTCGAGCTGCTCAACGCCAAGGGCTTCGACATCGCCCGGCGCACCGTCGCCAAATATCGCGAGGCGATGGGGATCGGCAGCTCGGTGCAGCGCCGCCGGCAAAAGGCATTGGAGGGCGTGGGTTGATCCGTTTTCTCGCATTGCTGCTGGCCCTGGTCGCACCGGCGACGGCACCGGCCCGGGAGGAGCTCGTCGTGATGAGCTTCAACGTCCGCCTGCCTTCGCCTTCGGACGGCGCGAACGTCTGGGAGAATCGCCGCGACCTTTTCGTCGAGACGATCGCCGCGGCCGATCCCGACGTGATCGGCACGCAGGAGCTGTTCCAGATCCAGGGCGACTACCTCGCCGCGAAGCTGCCCCGATACAGCTGGTTCGGCATCGACCGGCGCGGCGGCCATGCCGACGAGCATATGGGCGTCTTCTATCGCCGCGACCGGCTGAAGCTGGTCGAGCGGGGCGATTTCTGGCTGTCGGACACGCCCGAACAGGTCGCCAGCATCAGCTGGGGCAATCTGTTTCCGCGCATGGTCACCTGGGGCCTGTTCGAGACGCGCTCGGGCAGGCGCTTCTACCTGCTCAACACCCATTTCCCCTATCGGGCGGAAGATGCCGCCGCGCGGGAGAAATGCGCCGCCCTGCTCCGCAAGCGCATCGCCGCCCTGGCCCCGGGCGTGCCGGTGGTGCTCACCGGCGATTTCAACACCGGCCCCGATTCGGCACCGCATGCGCTGCTGGGCGAAGTGCTGGCCGATGCCCGCGATGCGGTGGCGAAGCCGCTGGGCCCCATGGCGACCTTTCACGGCTTCAAGGGCGTGCCCGACCATCGGATCGACTGGATCCTGACGCGGGGCTTCGCGGTACGCGGCTATCGGACGATCGATGCGCATCGCGGCGCGCTCTATCCCTCGGATCATTTTCCCGTGGTCGCGACGCTCGACTGGCAGGGGAAGGAACGCCCTTAGGATTTTGGTAGGCCGGTCGGCGCTATCGCCGATTCCATGTCTGCCGATTTCACCATCGACGTCGAACCCGATCGCGATCTCGTCCGCATCCGGATGGGCGGCTTCTTCACCTCCGGCGATATCGACGCCTTTCTCGCCGCGCGCGCGCAGGCGCATGCCACGCTCAGCTGCGGCCCCAACCGGCACCTGACGCTCAACGACCTGCGCGAGATGAAGATCCAGGCGCAGGAAAGCGTCGAGATGTTCCGCGCGATGCTCGCCGATCCCGCCTATCGCTCGCGCCGGCTCGCCTTCGTGATCGGCCGGACGCTGGCGCGCACCCAGCTCCAGCGCGCGCTCGACCGGCGCACCGCGCGCTGCTTCGACGATCCCTGGGCGGCCGAGGCCTGGCTGTTCGCCGGCGCGGATCGCGCCGCCGCCTGAGCGGCCGCTTGCAATGTAGGGCTTCGCCTGTTCTTCTCGATCGGCCGGGCAGCGTCCCGCCGCTCTTTCGTTTCGTTGGAAAAACAGGATCGGTCGCGCGCGAGCATGGTGCGCGGCCACCGGCGCGACGCCGCGCACCGGCGTGACCTTCATGGCCTTTCGCGGCAATCGTCGCCGGCGAGCATCAAGGGATTCAACATTTCCGCCGCGATGGGCTGGATCAATCGTCCTCGTCCTCGAACCCGGCGAGATCGAGCGCGCGCGCCTTGATCTGGTGGAGGCGGCACCAATGGACGAGCGCGTCCTCGCGGCCATGGGTCACCCACACTTCGCGCGGCTCCAGTTCCGCGATGGTGCGGGTCAGCTCGTCCCAATCGGCGTGATCGGACAGGATCAGCGGCAGCTCGACGCCCCGCTGCCGGGCGCGCTGGCGGATGCGCATCCAGCCGGACGCCATCGCGGTGATCGGATCGGGCAGCCGGCGCGACCAGCGATCGTTGAGCGCGCCCGGCGGGCACAGGACCAGCCGCCCCCGCAGCTCGGCCTTCGGCACTCCGGTGGCGGGGCGCAGCGCGCCCAGCGCGATACCCTGCTCGACATAGAGGTCGCAGAGCCGCTGGAGCGCGCCGTGGAGATAGACGGGATCGTCGAACCCCATCACCCGCAGCTCGCGGATCACGCGCTGCGCCTTGCCCAGCGCATAGGCGCCGACCAGCACGCAGCGCTCCGGATTGGCGCGCAGCGCCGCGAGCAGCTTGTCGAGCTCGTCATGCGTCTCGGGATGGCGGAACACGGGCAGGCCGAACGTGGCCTCGGTGACGAACACGTCGCAGGGCACCGGCTCGAAGGGCGCGCAGGTCGGATCCTCGCGGCGCTTGTAGTCGCCCGAGACGACGATCCGCTCGCCGCGATGCTCGAGCACGATCTGGGCGGAACCGAGGACATGGCCGGCGGGCACGAAGCGGATATCGATGCCGTGCATGGTGATCGGCTCGCCATAATCGACCGGCCGGCCGTTCTGCGGCCCGTAGCGCGCCGCCATGATCGCCAGCGTCTGCGGCGTCGCCCATACCGCGCCGTGCCCGCCCCGGGCATGATCGGCATGGCCATGCGTCACCAGCGCGCGCGCCACCGGCTGCGACGGATCGATCCACGCGTCCGCCGCCGGAATATAGATGCCCGCGGGACGCGGCTCGATCCAGCTGCCCAATGCCATCGTCCCTATATATGGCTGGGCGGCGCGCGGGTTCCAATCGGATCGGAATGGACGATCCTTCGCTTTGCACCGGGAAAGGAAGAGGAAATGGACAGCACGGCACGCATCGCCCGGCTCGAGACGCAGCTTCGCCGCCAGCGCATCGCGCTGTTCGCCATGGCCGGGATCGGGGCCGCCGGCCTCGTCATCGCCGCCGCCGCGCCGGCCGGGGTGATCGAGGCGCGGGCGATCCGGGTGGTCGATGCCGCCGGCAAGCCGCGCATCCTGATCGGCGCGCCGCCACCGGCCGAGGGGCGCGAGCGCGCCGACGGGCAGACCGCTTCCATCGTGGTGCTCGGCCCCGATGGGCGCGACCGGGTGATCCTGGGCGAGGAGCCCGATCCCCGGCTGGCCGGCAAGAGCTATCCGCGCGTGGCGGGCGCCTATGGCCTGGTCCTGCACGACGCCGCCGGATCGGAGCGCGGCGCGATGAGCTGGCTCGACAATGGCCGCGGCGTGATCGCGCTCGACCGGTCGGGCGGCGACGCGGTGGCGATGATCGTCAACGAGCAGAGCGGCTTCGCCGGCTTCACGGTCAACTACGCCAATCCGCTCGGCAAATATGCCGAAGGCGTGCGGCTGGGCACGCGCGGCGACACGGCCTGGCTCGAGCTCGAGGATCGCGACGGCGGCCAGCGGGCCAGGCTGGCGGTGGCGGGAGACGCGCCGCCCGCGCTGGTCGTCCGGTCCAAGGGCGCGCCGCCGGCTCCCTGACCCGCCATCGCATGGACGCCACTCTCCCCTCGATCCTGTCGGACTGGTTCGCCGCGCGCGGCTGGGCGCCGCGCCGGCACCAGCTCGAGATGCTCGCCGCCGGCCGCCGGGGCGAGCATGCGCTGCTCGTCGCCCCCACCGGCGCGGGCAAGACGCTGGCGGGCTTCCTGCCCAGCCTGGCCGAGCTGATCGAGGCGCCGGCCGACGGCCTGCACACGCTCTACATCTCGCCCCTTAAGGCGCTGGCGGTGGACGTGCAGCGCAACCTGCTCGCCCCGATCGAGGAAATGGGCATCCCCATCCGGGTCGAGACGCGCACGGGCGACACGCCCTGGGATCGCAAGGTCCGCCAGCGCGCCCGTCCGCCCCAGATCCTGCTCACCACGCCCGAATCGCTCAGCCTGCTGCTCTCCTATGAGGACAGCCTGACCATGTTCGCCGGGCTCAGGACGGTGGTCATCGACGAAGTCCATGCCTTCGCCACCGGCAAGCGCGGCGACCTGCTCGCCCTCGCGCTCGCCCGCCTCCAGCGCTTCGCCCCCGGCCTGCGCCGCGTCGCGCTCTCGGCGACGGTGGCGGATCCGGACGGCTATCGCGCCTGGCTCGCCCCGCATGGCGATATCGGCAGCGTCACCCTGGTCGAGGGCGAGAAGGGCGCCGAGCCGAACATCGCCATCCTGCTTCCCGAGGACAAGGTGCCCTGGGCCGGCCATTCGGGCGTCTATGCGATTCCCCAGGTGATGGCGGAGATCGAGACGCACGGGACGACCATCGTCTTCTGCAACACCCGGGGCCTGGCCGAGCTGGTCTTCCAGCAGCTGTGGAAGGTCAACGAGCTGAAGCTGCCGATCGGCGTCCATCATGGCAGCCTCAGCCTCGAGGCGCGCCGGCGGGCCGAGCAGGCGATGGCCGACGGCAGGCTGCGCGCGCTGGTCGCCACCGCCAGCCTCGACCTGGGAGTCGACTGGGGCAATGTCGACTGCGTGATCCAGATGGGCGCGCCCAAGGGATCCTCGCGCCTGCTCCAGCGCATCGGCCGCGCCAACCACCGGCTGGACGAGCCGAGCGAGGCGGTGCTCGTCCCCGGCAACCGCTTCGAATATCTGGAGGCCCGGGCGGCGCTGGACGCGGTCGAGCATGGCGAACTCGATCCGGACGTCTTCCGGCCCGGCGCGCTCGACGTGCTGGCGCAGCACGTCATGGCCTGTGCCTGTGCCGCTCCGTTCGATGCAGGCGAATTGCTGCGGGAGATCCGTGCAGCATTGCCCTATTCCGCGCTGCCCGACGAGACGTTCGACGCGATATTGGGCTTCATCGCCGACGGCGGCTACGCGCTGCGCGCCTATGACAAGTTCAAGCGGCTGACGCTCGGCCGGGACGGCCTCTGGCGCGTCACGACCCCGGCCTTTGTTGCGCAGCATCGGCTCAATGCGGGCATCATCGTCGAGGCGCCGATGCTCGAAGTGCGCTTCCGCAACGGCCGCCGGCTCGGCAAGGTCGAGGAGAATTTCGCCGCCGCCCTCTCCCCCGGCGACACTTTCTTCTTCGCCGGCCTGGCGCTGGAGGTGGAGCGAGTCGACACCACCGACCTGATCGTCCGCGCCACGTCGAGAACCGCGCGCATCCCTTCCTATATGGGTGCCCGCCTCGCCATCACCGCCAACCTCGCCGACCGGGTCCGCCGCTTCCTCCACGACCGGGAGCAATGGCGGCGCTTTCCCGCCGATGTCCGCGAATGGCTGGAGATGCAGGCACGCCGCTCCGCCATCCCCGCGCCGGGCCAATTGCTCGTCGAGACCTTCCCGCACGAGGGGCGGCACCACATGGTGATCTACAGCTTCGAGGGCTGGAACGCGCACCAGTCGCTCGGCATGCTCATCACCCGGCGGATGGAAGCGCTGGGGCTGAAGCCGCTGGGCTTCGTCGCCAACGACTATGCGCTCGCCGTCTATGGCCTGGAGAAGATCGCGGACCCGCGCCCGCTCTTCTCGCCGGACATTCTCGAGCACGAGTTCGTCGAATGGGTGCAGGGCTCCGCGCTGCTCAAGCGCGCCTTCCGCGAAGTGGCGATCATCGGCGGGCTGGTCGAGCGCCAGCATCCCGGCAGGAAGAAGACCGGGCGCCAGGTCACGTTCTCGACCGACCTGATCTACGACGTGCTGCGCAAGTACGAGCCCGACCATCTGCTGCTGCGCGCCGCCTGGGCCGATGCGCGCGCCCGCATGACCGATGTCGGCCGCCTCGGCCATCTCCTCGACACCGCCGCCGACACGATGCTGCACATCGATCTGCCCCGCGTCTCGCCCATGGCCGTGCCGGTGCTCATCATGATCGGGCGCGAAAACGTCGCCCAGGGCGTCACCGAGGATGCGCTGCTGATGGAAGCCGAGGACATCGCGGCGGAGGCGATGCGCCTTGACTAGACACGATCCGGAAAGATTGCTGCGCAGCATGCGAAGGTGTATCTTCACGTCCATGAAAAGGCTCGCCGCGCTTCTCCTGCTCCCGCTGGCCGCAACCGCCGGAGCGCATGACCGCCAGAATCCCCATGCCGGCACGCCGCCGCCGCCCCCCCAGGATCCGGCGCTGACCATGCCCACGCCCGAGAATGTCGAGGCGACTCTCCTGGCGCTGGGCGAGATCGACAAGCGGCTCACCGTTCCCGTCGCCGTGGGCAATAGCGGGCCCTACAACTTCATCATCGACACCGGGGCGGAACGCACCGTCGTGTCGCGCGAGCTCGCCGGATCGCTGCGGCTGGGAGCCTCCGCCCCGGTGGTCATCACGTCGATGACGGGGCGCGACCGGGTCAATACCGTCGTGGTGCCCGGCCTCTCGATCAAGTCGATCGGCGAGCAGCATACGATCATCGCCCCCGCGCTCGAGGCCCGCAACCTCGGCGCGCTCGGCCTGCTCGGCATCGACACGCTGCGCAACCACCAGGTGACCATCGACTTCGAGAACGGCGTCATGGCCGTGCGCCCGAGCGTCAAGCGCAAGACCTTCGCGAAGCGCGATCCCAACGAGATCGTGGTCACCGCCAAGAATGTGTTCGGCCAGCTGATCGTGACCGATGCCTATTACGACAATACCCGGATCCAGGTGGTGCTGGACACCGGCAGCCAGGTGACGATGGGCAACAGCGCGCTGCGCAAGCGTGTCGGCCGCGATGCGCCCAAGGCGCAGCCGATCACGCTCACCAGCGTCATCGGCAACCGCACCACCGCCGACTATACCGAGATACCCAATATCACGGTGGGCAAGGTCCGCTTCGGCGCGATGCCCGTGGCCTTTGCCGATGTGACGCCCTTCGAGCGCTTCGGCCTCACCCGGCGCCCGGCGCTGCTGCTCGGCATGGACGCGCTACGGGCCTTTCGCCGCGTCGATATCGACTTCCCCAACCGCCAGGTCCGCTTCCTGATGCCGGTGGACAACAGCCCCAAGGAACGCACCACCGGCTCGATGATCCCCGGCGTGAGCGGCACTTCACCCGTCACGCGCTACTGACGACCCCGCCACCCGCGCCGCCCATTGACTTTGGCGGTGCGGGCGGGTTGGTCGCGCCGCATGACCAGCCTCTCGCGCGCCGCGCTCGCCTCGCTTCCCATCGCCATCGCCCGGCCGGGGCACGAGCCGGCCTCAATCCGGACCGGCGTGGTCCATTTCGGGCCGGGCGCCTTCCACCGCGCGCACCAGGCGGACGTGTTCGATCGCGTGCTGGACGGCGATCCGCGCTGGGGCATCGCGGCGGTCTCGCTGCGCAGCGCCGGCACCGTCGACGCGCTCAAGGCGCAGGACGGGCTCTACACTCTCGCGGTGATCGATCGCGAGCCGGGCACGCGCATCATCGCCGCGCATTCCGATGCGATCGGCCCGGGCGAAGGCGCGCGGCTGCGCACGCTGCTCGCCGATCCCGCAGTGAAGCTCGCCACCAGCACGGTGACCGAGAAGGGCTATTGCCTGGCCGCCGATGGCAGCCTCGACTTCGCCCATCCCGACATCGTCCATGACCGCGCCCGCCCCGCCGAGCCGGCAAGCGTGATCGGCTGGATCGTGTCCGGCCTCGCCGATCGCCGCGCGGCCGGCACGGCGCCCTTCGCGATGCTCTGCTGCGACAACATGACCGGCAACGGCGCCAAGCTGCGCGCGGCCTGTGTCGCGCTCGCCCGCGAATGGGACGCCGGGCTGGCCGACTGGATCGCGGGCGAAGTCGCCTTCCCCGATTCGATGGTCGATTCGATCACGCCGGCGAGCGACCCGGCCTTTCTCGCCAAGGTCGCGGCCGAGCTCGGCGTCGACGACCGGGCGGCGGTGCAGCGCGAACGCTTCACCCAATGGGTGCTGCAGCGCTTCGACCTGGCCGACGGGCCGGACCTTGCCGCCGCGGGCGTGACGCTGACCGGCGACGTGCAGGGCTATGAGCAGGCCAAGCTGCGCATCCTCAACGGCGCGCATTCCAGCCTCGCCTATATCGGCCTGGCACTCGGGCACGAGACCGTGTTCGAGGCAGTGAGCGATCCCGCGCTGGGCGGCTTCGCCAGCCGGCTGATGCACCGGGACATCGCGGGCTCGCTGAAGCCGGTCGAGGGGCTCGACTTGCCGGGCTATGCCGATGCGGTGCTGGCGCGGTTCCGCAATCCGGCGATCCGCCACCTGCTCAGCCAGATCGCCTGGGACGGTTCGCAAAAGCTGCCCTATCGCCTGCTCGACACGGTTCGCGACCGGCTCGCGGCAGGGCATGACGTGGCGCGGCTGGCGGTGCCGGTGGCGGCGTGGATCGCCTTTCTGCGCCGCAAGGCCCAGGCCGGCGAGACGATCACCGATCCGCTCGCCGAGCTGCTGGCGGGCGCGGCCTCGGGCGGCGATCCGGCGGCGGCGGTGCTGGCGCTGCGCCAGGTGTTCCCGGCGAGGCTGGCCGAGGATCCGCGCTTCCGCGATGCGGTGACGGCGGCGGTCGCGGCGTTCCTGGATGGGCGGGCGGCGGTGCTGCTGGGGCGCTAGTTCCTACGACGGCGGCGCCGTCGACTTGGCAAAGGTCACCAAGGTCGCGCGCCCAGCCGATTCCCCGGCGGCTTATCTTCCCTGTTTTCCCGGAAAGAGTGTGCATCCCGCAAGATCCTTGCGCGGAGCGGGTCCTATATTTCCTACGGGTCGAAAGAGCGGCCCGGCGGCGGCCAGGCTGCGGGAGGCAAGCAGGCGAAATCCTACATTGCAAGATGGATGTGAAACCCCGCTAAGGTGTGGCTTGGCGTCGAACCAACCTCCTGCGTCACCCTGAACTTGTTTGGCGCTTATCCCGTAAAGACAAGGAGTGCCCGATCGCCGTCATCCCCGCGCAGGCGGGGATCCAGGGCCAGGCGCGGCACAGGTGCAAGGAATTCCCGGCACTTCCGGAGAGCGTTCGCCCGGTGGCGCCGATATCCCGCAACTACCCTGGATCCCCGCCTGCGCGGGGATGACGCAATGGGGTGTCCTTGGCCCAAGGGGATAAACGCCAACTTGTTTCAGGGTCCAAGGCGCCACCAGCGATATCGCCAGTGGAGAATTGGATGCTGAAACCAGTTCAGCATGACGGAAGAGAGAGGGGCTTCGACATGCAGCTTCCGTCCCTCGCCACAGGAACGGCGGGGACATAGCCGAATGTCGATCCGTCCTAGACCGCCGCCGGCGCGCCGTCGCGCAGCACATGGGTGCAGAGCTGCGCCTCGGGCGTGTCGTCCGCCTCGAGCGCCGCGACCGTCACCCAGCCCTCCTCGCGCAGCTTCGCGCCGATGCCGGCAGGCGTGCCGAAGGGGAGGAACAGCCGGCGTCGCTCGCCCGCGCCGATGCCGGCATCGAGGATCGGATCGGCATAGAGCGAAAAGCCCACCGCCGCTTCCTCGCGGCCATTGCCGTGCAGGATGGTATAGGTGCCGCCACGGCCGATCTCGCCGCGCACGCCCCGCGCGAACAGCGAGAAGCCGAGCCAGCTCTGATATTCGAAGCCGTGCCGCTCGGTGGGATCGAGCGTGAGCGCGGCCTGGCCCGCGATGCTCGCGGCGATCTCGGCAAGGCCGTCCAGCCGCGTGGCGAGCGCCTTGCCCGCATCGATCGCGCGCAGGCGCTCGATCGCGGCATCGAAGGGCCCGGCCGCCTCGATCAGCGGGAGGTAGCGCGGCGCGATCGCGGCGACGCCGGCGGCGTCCTTGGCGTCGAGCCGGTCGCGCAGGGTGGCGAGCTGGGCGGGGGTGAGGCTGTCACCGGCCAGGCAATCGACCAGATCGGGCAGCGTGAAGTCGAGCGCGATGCCCTCGACGCCGCCCGCCCGGAGCGCCTCGATCGCGACGCGCACCACTTCGGTGGCGGCGGCGACGGTGTCGAGACCGATCAGCTCGGCACCGATCTGGCGCGTGGCGCGCAGCGGATCGAGCTCGGAGGCCGAGAGCTTCATCACCGGGCCGGCATAGGAAAGGCGCACCGGGCGCGGATGATGGCCCATGCGGGTGGCGGCGATGCGGCCGATCTGGGCGGTGAGGTCGGGCCGGATCGCCAGCGTCCGCTGCGACACGGGATCGACGAAGCGCACCGCATCGCGCAGGCCGCCCGCGGCCTTGAGGCGCGCGCTCAGCTCGTCGGCGAACTCGGCGAGCGGCGGATCGACCTGCTCATAGCCATAGCCCCGGGCAACGCCGAGCACACGCGATTCGAGCCGCGTCGCCGCATCGGCGGCGGGGGGGAGGCGATCGTGAAAGCCTTCGGGTAACAGTCCGCTCATCCCGCTCCCCTAGAACATTCCGTCATCCCGACGGAAGTCGGGATCTCGTGCGGCGGGCACGGCGCCTTCGCCTGAGATCCCGGCTTTCGCCGGGATGACGGGAGTCGTTTCGTCAGAATGTCAGCGCCATCGCCGTCTTCACGCCGGGAAGCGCGCGGACCGTGGCGAGCAGCGCCTCGTTCACCACGTCGTCGACCGAGAGCAGCAGCACCGCTTCCCCGCCCGCCTCGCGGCGGCCCAGATGGAAGGTGCCGATATTGACCCCCGCCTCGCCCAGCGTGGTGCCGAGCCGGCCGATAAAGCCCGGCGCGTCCTCGTTGACGATATAGAGCATGTGGCCGGCGAGATCGGCCTCGACCTTGATGCCGAACAGCTCGACCAGGCGCGGCGCGGCATTGCCGAACAGCGTGCCCGCCACCGAGCGATCGCCCTGCGCGGTGCCCACGGTGACGCGGACCAGCGTGTGATAATCGCCCTCGCGGTCATGGCGCACCTCGCGCACGTCGAGCCCGCGCTCCTTCGCCAGGAACGGCGCGTTGACCATGTTCACCGTGTCCGAATGGACGCGCATCAGGCCGGCGAGCACGGCGCCGACGATCGGCTTCTGGTTGAGCTCGGCCGCGGCGCCCTCGCTCTCGATCGCGATGTTGCGCAGCTCGCCATGCGCGAGCTGGCCGACCAGCGAGCCGAGCTTCTCGGCCAGCGCCATATAGGGCTTGAGGCGCGGCGCCTCCTCGGCCGAGAGGCTCGGCATGTTGAGCGCATTGGTGACGCCGCCCGAGACGAGGAAGTCGGCCATCTGCTCGGCGACCTGGATCGCCACGTTCACCTGCGCCTCCGTCGTCGATGCGCCGAGATGCGGCGTCGAGACGAAGTTGGGGGTGCCGAACAGCGGGTGCTCCTTGGCGGGCTCGACCTGGAACACGTCGAGCGCCGCGCCGGCGATATGGCCGCTCTCCAGCCCCTGCTTGAGCGCCGCCTCGTCGATCAGGCCGCCGCGTGCGCAGTTGATGATGCGCACGCCGCGCTTGGTCTTGGCGAGATTCTCGGCCGAGAGGATGCCCCGCGTCTGATCGGTCAGCGGCGTGTGCAGCGTGATGAAGTCCGCCCGGAGCAGCAGGTCGTCGAGCCCCACCTTCTCCACGCCCATCTCGATCGCGCGATCCGGCGTCAGGAACGGATCGAAGGCGACGACCTTCATCTTCAGGCCCTGGGCACGGTCGGCGACGATCGAGCCGATATTGCCGGCGCCGATCAGGCCGAGCGTCTTGCCGGTAAGCTCGACGCCCATGAAGCGGTTCTTCTCCCATTTGCCGGCCTGGGTGGAGGCATCGGCCTCGGGCAGCTGGCGGGCGAGCGCGAACATCAGCGCGATGGCATGTTCGGCGGTGGTGATCGAGTTGCCGAAGGGCGTGTTCATCACCACCACGCCGCGCGCCGAAGCGGCCGGGATGTCGACATTGTCGACGCCGATGCCGGCGCGGCCGACGACCTTGAGGTTCGCCGCGGCATCCAGGATCTCCGCGGTCACCTTGGTCGAGCTGCGGATGGCGAGGCCGTCATACTGGCCGATGATCGCCTTGAGCTCCTCCGGAGTCTTGCCGGTGATCTCGTCGACCTCGACGCCGCGCTCGCGGAAGATCTGCGCGGCCTTGGGATCCATCTTGTCGGAAATCAGTACCTTGGGCATGGGGATTCCTTTCTCTCCCTCTCCCCTTGGGGCAGAGGGCAAGCGAGCGAAGCGACGCGCGGGAGAGGGGCGGTGCTGGAGAGGAGCGGCTCGCGACAAGCCCCTCTCCCCGACCCTCTCCCCTGAAGGGGAAAGGGAGGATCAGCCCGCTTTCGCGGTTTCGTACGCCCAGTCGAGCCAGGGACCGAGCGCGACGATGTCGGCGGTGTCGACGGTGGCGCCGCACCAGATGCGCAGGCCCGCCGGGGCGTCGCGATAGCCGGCGACGTCATACGCCGCGCCTTCCTTCTCGAGCAGGCCGGCGAACTTCTTGATGAAGTCGGCATCCGCGCCCTCGACGGTGAGGCACACGCTGGTCTTCGAGCGGATGCCGGCATCGGCCGCGAGATGGCCGAGCCAGTCGCGCTCCGCCACGATCGCGTCGAGCGCCGCGGCATTGGCGTCCGAGCGCGCGATCAGCCCCTCGGCGCCGCCCAGGCCCTTGGCCCATTCGAGCGCGAAGATCGCATCCTCGACCGCGAGCATCGACGGGGTGTTGATCGTCTCGCCCTTGAACACGCCCTCGGCGAGCGCGCCCTTGGAGACGAGGCGGAAGACCTTGGGCAGCGGCCAGGCCGGGACATGGCTCTCGAGCCGCTCGACCGCGCGGGGCCCGAGGATCAGCACGCCGTGCGCGCCCTCGCCGCCCAGCACCTTCTGCCAGGAGAAGGTGGCGACATCGATCCTGTCCCAGGGCAGGTCATAGGCGAACACCGCCGAGGTGGCGTCGGCGAAGCTCAGCCCCTCGCGATCGGCGGCGATCCAGTCGCCGTCCGGCACGCGCACGCCCGAAGTGGTGCCGTTCCAGGTGAACAGCACGTCGTCCGCCCAGTTCACCTGGCCGAGGTCCGGCAGCTGGCCATAGTCGGCCCGGATCACGGTCGGCTCGAGCTTCAGCTGCTTGACCGCGTCGGTGACCCAGCCCTCGCCGAAGCTTTCCCAGGCGAGCGTGGTGACGCCGCGGGCGCCGAGCATCGTCCACATCGCCATCTCGAAGGCACCGGTGTCCGAGCCGGGAACGATGCCGATGCGGTGCGTCTCGGGGAGGCGCAGCAGCTCGCGCATCAGGTCGATGCAATATTGGAGGCGGTTCTTGCCCAGCTTGGAGCGGTGCGAGCGGCCGAGCGACTCGGTGGCGAGCTTCTCGGGCGACCAGCCGGGAGGCTTGGCGCAGGGACCGGAGGAGAAATGGGGGCGTGCCGGCTTGGCGGCGGGCTTGGCAATGGACGCAATTCCGGCGTCGGCGGCAGTCGTATCAGTCATATAGACTCTCCTTGCAGAGAGCACGCGCGGCGTTGGGACCGCGTGGCCCGCCGACGGCCCTAGCGGCACGCCCGGCAAAGTCAATTGCGCGAAAGGGCGGATCGGCGAACATTTGTGGCGTTGACCATGGCGCGCGCCGATGATGCTATGCGCCCACCATGCGCGTTTTTGCCCTGTTCCTGCCCCTGCTGCTTTCCGGCTGCCTGTTCGGCGGCGGCGGCGATCGCCCCGCCCCCGCCCCGATTCGCGAGCGGCCCGGCGGCCCGGTCACGCTGAACGGCCCGACGCCGCGCGAGACGCAGCAATGCTTCGCCGACCTGTCGCGCGAGCGGGTGCGCTATTCGGCGCTCCCCGATCGCGACTTCGGCGGCGGCTGCGTCGTCACCGGCGCGGTACAATTGCTCGACATCGGCGTGCCGGTGACCGGGCTGAAATCGATGAAATGCGGGCTGGCGCGCAGCTTCACCGCCTGGGTGCGCTTCGCCGTCGCCCCGGCGGCGCGGCAGATGCTGGGCAGCGATCTGGTCAGGGTCGAGACCTATGGCACCTATTCGTGCCGCGGCATCATCGGCAACGGCGCGGCATCGGCGCAGCGCATGTCCGAGCACGGGCTGGCCAATGCGGTCGACGTGTCGGGCTTCGTGCTGGCGGACGGGCGACGCATCACGATCGAGCGCGACTGGCGCAGCGGCGACGGCCAGGTGCGCGCCTTTCTCGAGACGATCCACGGATCGGCCTGCAAGCGCTTCGCCACGGTGCTGAGCCCCGATTACAACGCGGCGCATTACAACCATCTCCATCTCGACATGGGGCGGGGCCCGTTCTGCCGCTGATTGCAGCGCGTCCGCATTGGGCCTAAGCCGGGCGAAATGAGCGATACGAGAGTTCCGAGCCGCGTCTTCCGCCCTGCCCAGCAGGAAGTGCAGAACGCCAACACCGCCACCGGCACCCCGCAGACCGAGCACCCCGCCTACCGCCTCGCCTTCCAGGACATGGACTTCCTGCTGCGCGAGGACCTGCGGCCCGTGCGCTTCCAGCTGGAGCTGCTCAAGCCGCAGCTGCTGCTCGACGAGGCGCACATCAAGTCGACCTTCGTCGTCTACGGATCGGCGCGCATCCCCGAGCCGAGCAAGGCGACCGCGCTGCTCGCGCTGGCGGAGACCGAGCAGCAGAAGAAGATCGCCGAGCGGCTGGTCGAGAAATCCAAATATTACGACGTCGCCCGCGAGCTTGCCCAGCTCGCGTCGAACTTCCCGCTCGATGAAGCCGGGAACCGCCACTTCGTCGTCACCTCGGGCGGCGGCCCGTCGATCATGGAAGCGGCGAATCGCGGCGCGCGCGACGTGGGCGCGGACACGATCGGCCTCAACATCCTGCTGCCTCATGAGCAGGCGCCGAACCCCTATGTGACGCCGGGCCTGTCGATGCAGTTCCATTATTTCGCGCTCCGCAAGATGCACTTCCTGCTGCATGCGCGCGCGGTGGCGGTGTTCCCCGGCGGCTTCGGCACCTTCGACGAATCGTTCGAGCTGCTGACGCTGATCCAGACCGGCAAGATCGCGCCGATCCCGGTGCTGTTCTACGGCAAGGACTTCTGGAACCGGGTCGTCGATTTCGAGGCACTGGTCGAGGAAGGCGTCATCTCGCCCAAGGACCTCGACCTGTTCCATTTCTGCGAGACCGCGGAAGAGGGCTGGCGGATCGTCCAGGATTTCTGGAAGGGCAAGGACCACACGGTGATCGCCCGCCCGCGGCCCGGGATCGACAAGCCGGAATAGGCCATCCGGCCGGAAAGCGATCCGGCCGGCGCGCTCAAGGCGCGGTGAGGAGGATCACCACCCGGCGATTCTCCTGCCGCCCCTCGGCCGTGCGATTGTCCTCGATCGGATAGCGATCGCCCAGCCCCTCGGCGCGGATATTGTCGCGATCGAAACCCGCGCCGACGAACACATTGGCGACCGCCCGGGCGCGTTGCCCCGACAGGACCAGATTGTGGTGGCGGGTGCCGGTGATGTCGGCATGCCCCTCGATCGTGGCGTGGCGGATCTCCACCGCCTGCAGGTTGCTCGCGATGCGCGCGATCACCACGGCCTGCTTCTCGTCGACCCGGCTCTCGTCCGACGCGAAGAGCAGGCGGTCGGCGACGCTGAGCTCCCAGCCGCGATCGGTCTGCACGAAGCCGGCGGCGCGCATCGCTTCGATCTGGGGCGCGGTCCAGAGCGGCTTGGGGCGCATCGACGCCTGGCAGCCGGCCAGCAGCAGCGCCAGCAGCGCAAGCAAGGGACCATATCCGGCGAGCTTCATTTCCTGCCTTCCTTTCGAGGTTGGGGGCGTCCCTGCTTGGCGGTGAGCATCGCGAGGTCCGCATGATGGACCAGGGCCGCCAGATCCTCGCCGTCGCGCGGATAGACGGCGGCGCCCAGCGTCAGCCCCACCACCACCTGCTCGCCGCCGGGCAGCGCGATCGGCGCGGCCATCTGGCGCGCGATCCCTTCGCTGGCGCGCGCCACCGCCTCCGCCCCGCTCGGCGCCGCGAGCAGGATGGCGAACTCGTCGCCGCCGAGCCGCGCCGCGATGTCGCTGGCGCGCAGGCCCTTGCGCAGCCGGCGCCCGATCGCGACCAGCACCGCGTCCCCCGCCGCATGGCCATAGGCGTCGTTGATCGCCTTGAAGCCGTCGCCATCGGCATAGAGCAGCGCGAAGCTGGTGCCCTCGCGCCGGGCGCGCTCCAGCGCCGCCGAAAGCTCCTGCTCCAGCAATGCCCGGTTGGGCAGCCCGGTGAGCGGATCGTGCGTCGCCTGGTGGCTGAGCGCGGCATTCTCGTCGCGCATGCGATGATGCCATTCCTCCAGCTCGGCGAGCAGGGCGTTGAAGTCGTCGCGCAGCGAATCGATCTCGCGAATGCTCGCGCTGGGCGCGCGGCGATCGAAGGCGCGCCCCACGCGCACGGCATGCGCGACGGCGGCCATGGCCTGGAGCGGCGCGGCGATCTCCTCTTGCAGTCGCCGCGCGAGCAGCGACGTGGCGATCGCGGTGACGAGGAGGCAGGCCAGGCCGCCGAGCAGCCCGGCACGGATATAGCCGGCAACGATCGAGGCATCGCCCTCGACCCGGACCTCCCCGATCACCCGGCCGCCCTGCGTGACCGGCGCGGCGACCGGCCGGGGAAAGAACAGCGATTTCGCCACCCATCCGATCGACGAGCCGGCGGCCAGCGTCGCCTTGGCGCGCTCGGCAAAGGGGCGTGCGGACGGGCCGAACACCACGATACCCGCCACGCCCGGGCTCTCCGCCAGCGGCTCGATGGTGAGCCTGGCCGCGTCGGGATCGTCGAACACCAGCGCGGGCGCGACGCTGTAGCTCGCCGTCTGGGCGATCAGCTCGAGGTTCTGCCGGGCATAGATGCCGAGCGCCGCGAAGCCGGTGAGCATCACGGTGAGCCCGGCGATCGCCACGGCGACCAGGGTGACGCGGAAATGCACCCTCGAGAGCACCTGGCGCACGCTCGGCAATTGCGTAGGACCCGCCATCAGTTTCCCCCTCCCGTCAGGGTTGCCACGCGCTGCACGCGCGGATCGACGCGCAACGTGCTGCGCGAGATCGCATCGATGTTGATCCGGAAGCTGAGCGACGAGGCGCCCACCGCGAGGCAGAACATCGCGCCGCCACGGCATGCCGGATCGGATTCGGCGATCGATAGTATCGCGCGCCCGTGCGTCGCGCGGATCATGCCCAGACTCTCGGCCGGCCGCATCGCCCCGAGATAGAGAAGGTCGCAGCCGGCCAGCGCCGTGCCGACGCCAAGGCGGCGCACCGCCACCGGCCGGCCCGCCGTGCGCGCCGCCTCGCCCAGCCGGTCGGCATGGTGCACTGCACCAGCGACGCAGACATGCAGGGTGGGTATCGGCTCCGGCCAGCGCGTATAGCTCGCGATTCCGCCGACGGTGCGGGCGACGGCGCTGTCCTCGGTGCCTGGCGCGAAGCGGGTGTCGGCCGCCAGGATCGGTACCTCAGCAGATCCCGGAACTATCGCCAACAGGGCGAGAGCAAGCAACAAGGCGACCCGATCCTTCCGGCCTTTACGGCCCAATAACCATAACGGTACCGAAAGCGTTCGCGGCAAGTCACGCGGAATCTGCGGAGAAGGAGAGGGTTTTTGCGAAAACCCAGGCTTCGCACCGGCTTACCGTGCGTTACATTTTGCCGCGCCGCACCATTCAGGCGAGCGTGAGATAGAGCTCGGCCTCGATCAGCCATTCGCCGCCGCGCTCGCGCCATTTGGCGGTATAGGCGCCCGCCGCCTCGATCGCGCCGTTTCGCGACGACACGCCCTGCCAGGCCCCGTGCTCGAAGGCGATCGGCGCCACCGGGGAAAGCGTGATCGCTTCCGGCGTGCGCGCATAGACGGCGCGATCGGGCGCCGCGAATTCCCGCTTCCAGGCGAGCAGCTGCGCCTTGCGGCCGGCGATCACCGCCGAATCGGTGCCGGCGACCAGCACGACATCGGGCGCGAGGAGCGGGCCGATCGCAGCGAGATCGGCCTCGGCCAGCGCCCGGTTGAACGCGGCGCGGCGCATGCGGATAGCGAGTTCGGGGGAAAGGTGCGAGGCCATCGCCTTCCCTAGCCAGGCCGGGCCGAACCCGTCCAGCAGCGGCGCGAAGACCGCCACGCCGTCCTGCCGGAAAAGAAAAGGCGCCGCGAAATGCTTCGCGGCGCCCCGTGCATCCGATCCGTGCGCGCGCCCTCAGGCGCCCTTCTTCTCCACCGGCGGCTTGGCGGCGGGATCCTTGGCGGGCGCGGCCTCGGCCGGAGCCGCCGCGTTGCCGCCGGCGGCGTGCGCGTCGGTCGCATTGCCCTCCGCCGGAGCGGGCGCCGCGCCGGCGGCCGGGGCCGCCGGCAGCGGCAGGTTCGAGCCCTGCGCGTTCAGATAGGCGATCACGTTCGCGCGCTCCTGGCCGTCCGCGATGCCCGCAAAGGTCATCTTGGTGCCCGAGGCGAACTTGCGCGGGTTGGACAGCCACGCGTCCATCTTGTCGAAGTCCCAATTGCCGCCCACGGCCTTGAGCGCATCGGAGAAGGCGAAGCCGGCCTTGCCCTGGGCGATGCCCTCGCCCATCGTGCCGTAGAGATTGGGGCCGATACCGTTCGCGCCGCCCTGGTTGATCGTGTGGCAGGCCATGCACTTCTTGAACGAGGCCTCGCCCTTGGCGACATCGGCCTTGGCCAGGCGCACCGCGATCGGCTCGACCGCCGCGGCGCCGCTCTCGCCGCCTTCCTCGACGCCCTCGATCACATAGCCCATGTGCTCGGGACGCTCGCCATGGAACAGCATGCCGCCGGCGATCGAAAGCCCGAGCGCGGCAATGCCGCCCGCAAGTGCCCAGCCCGCGATCGTATTGAAGCGATTGTCCATGAAATGCCCCTGCGGAAAAATTGCGTTCCTTTAAAACCGGCACCGCAACTAAAGCAAGCGGGGCTTGCGAGTGCGAGGTTCGGCGGCTAGCGCCCGGCCATTATGGAGAATTTCGCGAGCCCGGCGAGAAAGCTCGTCGCGGAGATGACCGAGGCAGCCGCCAAGACCCCCGTGCGGGCCGTCGCCTTCCAGGGCGCGCCCGGCGCCAATTCGCACATCGCGGTGCGCGAATGCTTCCCCGACGGACTGCCGCTCCCCTGCTTTTCGTTCGAGGACGCGATCGACGCCGTGAAGGAAGGCCGTGCCGGCTGCGCGATGATCCCGATCGAGAATTCGCTGCACGGCCGCGTCGCCGACATCCATTTCCTGCTGCCCGAATCGGGCCTGTCGATCATCGGCGAGCATTTCCTGCCGATCCGCTACGCCCTGATGGGGCTGGGCCCGGTCGAAGGCGTGCGCCAGGCGATGAGCCATCCCCAGGCGCTCGGCCAGTGCCGCCACTGGCTGAAGGCCCAGGGCATCCAGCCGCTCGCCTATCCCGACACGGCCGGCGCCGCCGCGATGGTGGCGGAGGCCGGCGATCCGGCGGTCGCCGCGCTGGCGCCCCCGGGCGCCGCCGCGCTCTACGACCTGCAGACGCTGGGCGCCGACATCGCCGATGCCGAGCACAACATGACGCGCTTCGTCATTCTCGCCCGCGAGCCGCTGGCCGCCGAGGGGGCCGGGGAAGCGGGGGCCCCGTTCATGACCACCTTCGTCTTCGAAGTGAAGAACGTCCCCGCCGCGCTCTACAAGGCGCTGGGCGGCTTCGCGACCAATGGCGTCAACATGACCAAGCTGGAGAGCTACCAGCGCGGCGGCAGCTTCGCGGCGACCGAATTCTATGCGGACATCGTCGGCAGCCCCGACGAGGCGCCGGTCGCCCGCGCGCTCGAGGAGCTGAAGTTCCACACCAAGTGGATGCGCGTGCTCGGCACCTACGCCCAGGCGCGCGAACGGGCCTAGGGCCAATCGACATTCAGCTCCGTCCCTTCCGTTCCCGGCGGCGAGGGACGGAAGCCGCATGTCGAAGCCTCTCCCCTCCGTCATGCTGAGCTTGTTCCGGCATCCAATTCTCCACCAGCGATATCGCCGGCGGCACCTTGGATCCTGAAACAAGCTGGCGCCTGTCCCGTAAAGACAAGTGCACCCCATTCCGTCATCCCCGCGCAGGCGGGGATCCAGGGCCAGGCGCGGCACAGGCGCAAGGAATTCCTGGCACTTCCGGAGAGCGTTCGCGCGGGGATGACGGCTATCGGGCACGCCCTGTCCCAAGGGGATAAGCGCCAAGCAAGTTCAGGGTGACGGAGGAGGCTGGTTCGAAATGTTCCGCCACGCCCCACCCCTAGCCTGAATGTCGATCCGTCCCAACTCACACCAGAGGCAACTCGGTCACCACCGGAACATGCTCTTCAGGGGGCGGGCACTCGCTTGACTCACGCGATGATTTGTTGTGTATAAGCAATATATCATCTTCCGAGTCGTCAAATTGCCGCAGATCCACAACCGTATTGCCCTGTTCCGCGCCGAACGCGGGATGAGCCGGCGCGCGCTGGCCGAAGCGGTGGGGGTGAACCCCCAGACGATCGGCTATCTCGAGCGCGGCGACTACAGCCCCAGCCTGGAGCTCGGCATGAAGCTCGCCGCGGTGTTCGACGCGCCGGTCGAGCTGCTCTTCTCCTTCACTCCTTTCGAATCGGTCGCGTCGGCGCTGCGCCGCGCGGCCGAATGATCCCGGAGGCCGACATGTCCCGTTTCAACCAGCGCCTGTTCTCCCGGCTCGACGCCGCCGCCGATCGCACCGGCATCCCCGCGCTCGCCCGGGCCGAGGTCCGCCGACGCCATCTGCGCTGGATCCCGATCCTCGCGCTCGCCCTGGCCCTGGGCGGCTGGGCCTGGGGGCTGGCGCGGCCCGACGGGACCTATCCGGGCTATGCGCTGATCTCGGCGGGGTTCGTGCTGGGCACGCTCCTGCCGATCTTCGGGCCGATCAAGCCCTGGGGCGGCCCCAGGCTGGTCGACGAGTTCGACCGGCAGCTGCGCCAGCGCGCCTTCCTGGCGGGCTTCGCGACGGTGAGCTTCACGACCTTTATCGGCATCTGGCTGATGCTCGGCCTGACGCTGCTCGACCATTGGAGCCGCGAGGCGCTGATCGCGCAGCTCGCGAACTTCACCTATATGCTGTTCGTGCTCTACCTCACCGTGCCGACGCTGCACGCCAGCTGGGCGACCCGGCCGGTGGAGGAGGATTGAACTCCCCGCTGAAACTCCCCTCCCTCCCGGGAAGGGGAAGAGGGGGAGGCTAGCCCCCCTCCACCCAGGCCGTCAGCAGCGTATGGGCGATCGCATAGGGCGGCGGGCCCAGGAAGGGCGCGGCGGGATCGCCGGCCAGCGCCAGCGCCGCTTCCGCGCGCGTGAACCAGCGCGCATCCTCCAGCTCGTTCACATCGACGCGGATATCGTCGTTCAGCGCCTCGCCGATACAGGCGACCATCAGCGATGCCGGGAAGGGCCAGGGCTGGCTGGCGACATAGCGGACCGCGCCCAGCCGGATCCCCGCTTCCTCGAAGGTCTCGCGGCGCACCGCCTCTTCGATCGCCTCGCCCACTTCGAGGAAACCGGCCAGCGCCGAATAGCGGCCCGGCGGCCAGCTCGGCTGGCGGCCGAGCAGCGCGCGGTCGCCATGCTCGGCGAGCATGATCACCACCGGCTCGACGCGCGGGAAATGCTCGGCGCCGCAATCGGGGCAGTGCCGCGCCCAGCCGGCATGGGTGATGCGGGTGGACGCGCCGCAATTGGCGCAGAAGCGGTTGCGGCCATGCCAGAAGACCAGCCCGCGCGCCGAAGCATAGTTGGCGGCATCGGGCACGGCGAAGCGATCGAGCAGCGCGAACATCGCCGGCGATCGGCCCATCGGCACCGGCATGCCGTCGGGCAAGGCCGAGGCGAAACGCGGCGCGCCCTGGTCATAGCCGAGGAACAACAGCTCGCCCTGCGCCGCCGCCAGGTCCGTCCAGGTCAGCCGGCCGCCTTCGTCGAGCACCGGATCGAGCGAATCGAGCACCAGCAGGCGCGCGCGCGGATCGGCGAGCGCGGCGGCGAGCAGTTCCGGCTCGTGGCGAACCCGGTCGGCACGATCGAGCGTGCCGCCGGTGAAACCGGGCGCGCGCGTCACTTGGCGAGATCGGCGTAGATCGCCTTGGAGACTTCGCGCTTCAGCGGCGTATCGCCGAACAGGTTGATCATCCCCACGCCGCGCACCTTGTGCACGGGATCGACCCAGGCGATCGTGCCGGCGGCGCCGCCCCAGCCGAAACTGCCCTTGCCCGGACCGCCCGGCACGTCGCCGAGATAGACCGAGCCGCCGGCGCCGAAGCCCATCTGGGCACCGGTATCCTTCGCGGTCTCGTTGAGGATCGAGGTGTCGGCCCCGGCGGGCAGCAGGTTCGACATGGCGACGGCCACCGTCTCGGGCTTGAGGATGCGCACGCCATCCAGCTCGCCGCGGTTCAGCAACATGTGGAGGAACCGGTCATAGTCGCGCGCGGACATGACCAGGCCGGCGCCGCCATAGGGGAATTCGGGCTTCTTCAGATAGATCGACGTCGCCGCCGGATCGGCGGGCACGCGGGTGGCGCCCATGAAGACATAGTTGCTGGCGAAATTGCCGACCTTGTCCGCCGGCACCGTCCAGTAGCTCTGCTCCATCTTGAGCGGCTTGAAGATGCGCGTGTTGACGAACTGGTCGAACGGCATGCCGCTGGCGACCTCGATCACCCGGCCGAGAATGTCGAGCCCGATCGAATAGCTCCACTTGGCGCCGGGCTCGGCGATCAGGGGCAGGCTGGCGGTGCGGTTGGCGAATTCCTCGAGGCTGTCCGGGCGGAGCGCCGCCATCTGGCCTTCCATCTGGACGTTCACCTGGGCCGGGTTGATGCCGAGCCTGTTGTATTCGTCGAGCAAAGGCCCCTTGGTGATGATGTTGTAGCCCAGGCCCGCCGTATGGGTGAGCAGGTTGCGCACCGTGATCGGCCTGGTCGCCGGGCGGCTCGTCAGGTCCTTGGCCGGATCGACCAGCACCTTCATGTTCTTGAACGCCGGGATGAAGTCGCTGATCGGCTGGTCGAGCTTGAGCTTGCCTTCCTCGATCAGGATCATCGCGGCGATGCCGGTGATCGGCTTGGTCATCGAATAGACGCGCCACAGGCTGTCGACATCGGCGGCGTGCGCGCCCGGCTCGTCGGCGACGCGGCCTTCGCTGACCACGGTGACCGCGCCGTCCGGGCGGCCGGCAAGGATGACGATGCCGGGCACCTTGCCCTCGGCGACATAGCGCTTGGCGAGCGCGGTCTCGGCCGCGACGTTCGGCGCGGCGGGCGGCTTGGGAGCGGTCTGCGCGAAAGCCGGCGACGCCAGCACTGCCAAGCCAAAGCCGAAACCGATCACGCCGCGCATAGCCGCCTCCTGAATGTCCGTGCCGCCTTGGCGAAGACGGTGGGCAATCCGGCCGATTCGAGATCGGCGACCGGCCACCACTCGCCTTCCACGGCGGCGCCTGCATGCGACGGGATCGTTGCGGCCGCAAGTCCGACGTCGAGGTTGAAATGGGTGAAGCCATGGCCGACCCGCTCGTCGAGCATGTGCCATGCCGCCGGGGCCGGCGCGCCGTCGAGGCCCGGCGGCGAATCGGCCCAGGGCCCGGTCGGCAATGCGCGCATGCCGCCGAGCAGCCCCTTGCCCGGGCGGCGGACGAGCAGCACCGCGCCGTCCCGCTCGAGCCAGAACATCGTGCCATGGCGCTGCGGCTTGGCCTTTCTGGCGGCCTTGACCGGGAAGCGCTCGGGCGCGCCGGCGGCGAAGCCGGCGCAATGCGCGCGCAGGGGACAGAGCAGGCAACGCGGCGAACGCGCGGTGCAGACGCCGCTGCCCAGGTCCATCATCGCCTGGGCGAAATCGCCGGAGCGCAGATCGGGAGTGATCGAATCGGTGCGGGCATGGATTCCGGCCTTCGCGCCCGGCAGTGCCTCCTCCACCGCGAACAGCCGCGCGACGACTCGCTCGACATTGGCGTCGACCACCACCGCGCGCCGTCCGAACGCGATCGCCGCGATCGCCGCGGCGGTGTAGCCGCCCACGCCGGGTAGAGTGCGCAGTTCCGATTCGCTGTCCGGAAAGCCGCCGCGCCGGGCCACTTCGCGGGCGCAGGCGAGCAGGTTGCGGGCGCGGGCATAATAGCCGAGCCCGGCCCAGGCGGCCATCAGATCGGCATCCTCGGCCGCGGCCAGCGCCTCGACGCTCGGCCAGCGCACAGTGAAACGCTCGAAATAGGGGATGACGCTGGCGACCTGGGTCTGCTGGAGCATCACTTCCGACAGCCACACGCGATAGGGATCGGGCGCATTGGCGCCGGGCCGCGCGCGCCAGGGCAGGTCGCGGGCATTGCGGTCGTACCAATGGAGCAGCGCGGAGGCGATTGCGCGAGGGGCGTTGTCGGGCACATGCCCCTATGGCATGGGTTGGCGGAAATGACGAAGCCCCCCCGTGCCACCACTCGCCAGCCGGCCCCGGCGCCACAGCGCGCGCTGCGTCCCCGCGCGGTATCCGAGCTGCTGCCCGATGTCGGCCGGGCGACCTTCCGCAAGTTCGGCTTCGTCCAGCATTCCATCGTCAGCCGCTGGGTGGAGATCGTCGGCGAGCGCTATGCGCGCGTCTCGATGCCCGAATCGATTCGCTTCCCGCAGGGCAAGCGCGAGCAGGGCGTGCTCCATCTCGTCGTCGCCGGTGCGCACGCCCCGACGATGCAGCACATCGCGCCCGAGATCGTCGAGCGGGTGAACCGCTTCTTCGGCTATGCGGCGGTGGCCCGGCTGGCGATTCGCCACGGCGAAGTGAAGCGCCCCGAAAAGACGGCGCCGCCGCCCAGCCTGAAGCCGCTGAGCGAAGCGATGGGCGAGAGCCTGCGCGGCATCGGCGATCCGGAGCTGAAGGCCGTGCTCGAGGCGCTGGCCGCCGGCGTCGCGGCGAGCGACGAGCGCCCCAAGATCGGCCGGATCGACTGATGCGGGCCCGGTTGATGATCGCCGGCGCGCTGGCGCTGGCGCTGGCCGGCGGCGCATCGGCGCAGCGGGCCCGCCAGCCCGTGGCGAAACCGGCGGCGGCGCCCGACTGGGCCGCCACCGTCGCCATCACGCCGCAGGGCGGCTTTCGCCAGGGCAATCCCGATGCGCCGGTGAAGCTCGTCGAATATGGCTCGCGCGGCTGCCCCACCTGCGGGCGCTTCGCCACCGAGGGCGTACCGGCGCTGCGGCGCGACTTCATCGCGAGCGGCAAGGTCAGCTACGAATATCGCGACTACCTGATCCATGGCGCCCCCGATCTCGCCATGGCGCTGCTCAACCAGTGCGTCGCGCCCGCGCGCTTCTTTCCGGTGCTCGACGCGATCTACGCCAATCAGCGCCAGTTCGAGGACAGGCTCGAGGCGCTGCTCAAGAGCCAGCCCCAGCAGGCCGAGGCCTGGCAGAAGCTGCCGGCCCCCCAGATGGCGACTCGCTTCGCCGAGGCGCTGGGCCTGATCGCCTTCATGAAGACCCAGGGCCTGCCCGAGGCCAGGGCCCGCCAGTGCCTCGCCGATCCCAAGCTGATCGAGCGCATCGCCAAGACCAATGCCGATGCGGTGAAGGTCCATCAGGTGCGGGGCACCCCCACTTTCATCGTCAACGAGCGCAAGGTAAGTGCCTTCAGCTGGGAACGATTGCTGCCCGAGCTCTGGGCGAACGGCGCCTGAACCGCGATTTCTGGAGAGAACAGACTATGCGTATCAAATTGGTCCTGATCCCCATGCTGGCGCTCGCCGGCGCCCTGGCCGCGTGCGGCGGCGGCGACACGGGCAACAGCAGCGCGGCGGTCAGCTCCGCCACGCCGGTTCCCACCGTCCCCGCGCCCACCGGCAAGGCCTGGGTCGACACGATCAGCAGGACCAAGGACGGCGGCTATCTCCAGGGCAATCCCAACGCGCCGATCAAGCTGGTCGAATATGGCTCGCGCAACTGCCCCTATTGCGGGCTGTTCGGCCGCACCGCGCCCGAGCCGCTGCGCAAGAACTACATCTCGACCGGCAAGGTCAGCTGGGAGTTCCGCGACTTCCTGATCCACGGCGCGCCCGACCTCGCCGCCGCGCTGCTCAACCAGTGCGTGCCCGACGAATCCTTCTTCAGCATGCTCGACCAGTTCTTCGAGAACCAGGAGAGCTTCCTCACCCGCACCGAGCAGCTGGTGAAGACCAATCCGCAGCTCGCCCAGCAGCTGCAGCAGCTGCCGCCGCCCCAGGCCGCGGTGGGCTTTGCCGAGCAGCTCGGCATGATCGACTTCATGAAGCAGCGCGGCGTGCCCGAGGCGAAGGCGCGCGAGTGCCTGGGCGACAAGAAGAAGATCGACGAGATCGCCAAGGTCAACGCGGATGCGGCCACCGTGTACGGCGTGAACGGCACGCCGAGCTTCTTCATCAACGGCAAGAAGGTCGATGCCGGCTCGTGGGAACAGCTCGAGCCGCTGCTCAAGGCGGCGGGGGCGCGCTGATCCCCATGACGCTGCGGGGGTAGGCAAGCGTGCAGATCAAGCGGCTGCGGCTGACGGGCTTCAAGAGCTTCGTCGACCCGGCTGACCTCCGCATCGAGCCGGGGCTGACGGGGATCGTCGGCCCCAATGGCTGCGGCAAGTCGAACCTGCTCGAGGCGCTGCGCTGGGTGATGGGCGAGACCAGCGCCAAGTCGATGCGCGGCGCCGGCATGGAGGACGTGATCTTCGCCGGCACCGCGACTCGCCCGTCGCGCGACTTCGCCGAAGTCTCGATCCTCGCCGACCAGGTGGGCGAGGACGACGAGATGGAAGTCGTCCGCCGCATCGAGCGCGGCGCGGGATCGGCCTATCGGATCAACGGCCGCGACGTGCGCGCCAAGGACGTTGCCCTGCTCTTCGCCGATTCGGCGACGGGCGCGCATTCGCCGGCGCTGGTCAGCCAGGGGCGGATCGGCGCGATCATCCAGGCCAAGCCGGGCGAACGCCGCGCGATGCTGGAAGAGGCGGCGGGCATCGCCGGGCTGCACGTCCGCCGCAAGGATGCCGAGCAGCGCCTGCGCGCGACCGAGGCCAATCTCGCCCGGCTCGACGAAGTGATCGGCGACCAGGAGACGCGCGCCGCCCAGCTCAAGCGCCAGGCGCGCCAGGCCGAGCGCTATCGCGAGCTTTCGGACCGGATCCGCGTCGCCGAGGCGCGGATGATCTTCGCGCGCTGGCGCGATGCGGCGGCGGCGGCGGACGCGGCCAGGAAGGAAGCGGCCGCGGCCGAGGCGCTGGTCGCCGAGCGGACCCGCGCCCATGATTCGGCCGTGGCGGTGCAGCAGGCGGCGGCGGAGAAGCTCGCCACGCTGCGCGCCGAGGCGCTGGCGGTGCGCGACCGGGCGAGCGAGGCGATGCACGGCCTCGCCACGCTGCGCGCGGACAAGGCGGCGATCGAGCGGCGGATCGCCGAGGTGCGGGATTCGGTGCGCCGGCTGGAGGAGGATCGCGGCCGCGAGGGCGCGCTCGCCCGCGACGCCGCCGAGGCGCTGGCCCGGCTGGAGGAAGAGGCGAAGGCGCTCGACACGCGCATCGCCGAGACGACCGCGCGCATGCCCAATCTGGATACCGCGCTGGCCGAGGCGGAACGCGCCGCCCGCGATGCCGAGGTGGCGCTGGCCCAGGCGCTGGCCGCGCAGGCGAGCGAAGCCGCCGAGGCACGCGTCGCCGAGGCCGCGCTGGCGGCGGCCCGCACCCGGGCGGAACGCGCCGAACGCGATCGGGCGCGGATCGATGCCGAGCTGAGAGCCCTGCCCGATCCCGAGCCGCTGCAGGCGGAGAAGGCCCGCGCGGCCGAGGCGCGCGCCCAGGCGCTCCGCCAGGCCGAGAGCGCGCGCACCGGCCTGGCCCGCGCCGATGCCGAGGAACGCGCGGCGATCGAGGCGCGCAACCATGCCCAGGCGGCACGCGCCACTGCCCATGCCGAGCTCGCCCAGCTCGACAGCGAGGCCGCCGCGCTGGCCAAGGCGACCCGGCCTTCGGACAAGGACCGGCTGCTCGACAAGCTGAAGGTCGATGCCGGCTATGAGCGCGCGCTGGCGGCGGCGCTGGGCGACGATCTCGAGGCCGGGCTCGATACCGGTGCCGAGCGCTATTGGGCGGGCGCCGAGCCGCGGCCGGGCGATCCCGCCGCGCCGCCGGGCACCGCGCCGCTCGGCGCGCATGTCCGGGCGCCGGCCGGGCTGTCGCGCCGCCTGGCCCAGGTGCTGGTGGCGGAGGCGGATGACGGCCAGCCGCTCGCGGTCGGCCAGCGGCTGGTGACGCTCGGCGGCATGCTGCGCCGCTGGGACGGCTATGTCGCCAGATCGGGCGGCGCGGCCGCGGCGGAGCGGCTGGTGCGGGTCAACCGGCTCGGCGCGATCGAGAAGGCCCGGCCGGCCGCAGTGCGCGCGGTCGAAGGCGCCGATGCCGAGCTGCGCCGGATCGAGGACAATATCGCCGAGGCGCGCCGCGCCGCCGCGGATTGCCGCCGCGTGCTCGACCATGCGGAGAATGCCGGGCGCGAGGCCGGCCGGGCCGAGGACCGGGCCGCCGCGCAGCTCGAACGGCTCGATTCGCAGCGCGCCGATCTCGATTCCCGCATCCGCCGCATCGCCGCCGAGCAGGACGAGGCGGCGACCGAACGCAATCGCGCCGAGGCAGCCAAGGCCGCCCTGCCCGACGGCACCGACACGCGCGCCCGCGTCGCCGCGCTCTCCACCGATGCCGAGGGCAAGCGCGCCGCCGCCGCTTCGGCCCGCGCCGAGCGCGGCACGCTGGAGCGCGAGATCGCCGGCGCGCGCGAGCGCCACGCCGCCGCCGGCGCCGAGGCCAAGGGCTGGAAGTCGCGCGCCGGCGAGGCCGCGCGGCGCGCCACGGAAATGGACAAGCGCGCGGCTCAGCTCGCCGAGGAGAGCGACGCGCTGGCCGGCCGGCCGGCCCAGCTCGAAGCCCAGCTCGCCGAGGCCGAGGCCGCGACCGAGAAGGCGCGCATCGAAAGCGCCGCCGCCCAGGCCGCCGAGCGCGAGGCGGAGCTGGCAGTGCGCGAGACCGAAGGCGCGGTGCGCGGCGCCAACGAGATCCTCGCCCAGGCGCGCGAGGAACGCGCCGGCGCCGCGGCCCGCGCCGAGAACCAGGAAGCCCGCCGCATCGAGATGGGCCGCATCTCGGGCGAGCGCTTCGAATGCCCGCCGCCGCTGCTGCCCCAGAAAGCCGGGTTCGAGGAAGCCACGGTGCGCACGCCCGAGGACGAATCGACCGCGCACGAACGCCTGAACGCCGAGCGCGAGCGGATCGGGCCGGTGAACCTGGTCGCCGAGACCGAGCTGGCCGAGCTGGAGGCCGCCTTCACCACCAACGCCGCCGAGCGCGACGAGCTGGCCCAGGCGGTGAACCGCCTGCGCGGCTCGATCGGCACGCTCAACCGGGAGGGGCGCCAGCGGCTGCTCGCCGCCTTCGAAGCGGTCGACCAGCATTTCCGCCGGCTGTTCACCACCTTGTTCAACGGCGGCCAGGCCCATCTGGAGCTGATCGATTCGGACGATCCGCTCGAAGCGGGCCTGGAGATCATGGCGCAGCCGCCGGGCAAGAAGCTCCAGTCGCTCACGCTGCTTTCGGGCGGCGAGCAGGCGCTGACCGCCGTCGCGCTGATCTTCGCGCTGTTCCTCACCAATCCCGCGCCGATCTGCGTGCTCGACGAAGTCGACGCGCCGCTCGACGACGCCAATATCGATCGCTTCTGCGACCTGCTCGAGCGGATGACCCAGGAGACCGCGACTCGCTATCTGATCGTCACCCACAATGCCGCGACGATGAGCCGCATGCACCGGCTATTCGGCGTGACCATGGTGGAGCGCGGCGTGAGCCGGCTGGTCTCGGTCGATCTCGGCGGGGCCGAGAGCCTGTTGGCGGCGGAATGACCTTCCTGATCGAGGCCGTGCTCCAGGAAGGCCTGGAAGCGGTGGGCCGGCTCATCGCGCAACGCCACGGAATGGCCGGCTGCCTGGTGGCGATCCTCGGCATCGCGCTGCTCGTCGCCCTTCTCTGGTGGAACCTGTGATCGATACGCGCGTCGAACGGTTCGATAGGATGGGCAACAGGAGGAAATACATGCGATCGAGCCTTTGGATCGGCATGGCCGTGGCGGCACTCGCCGCCGGCCCGGCCTTCGCCCAGGACAAGCAATCGACGGGCGATCGCGCGGGCGAGATCGCCGAGCAGCCCGCCAAGGATGTCGGCGTGGTCAAGACCAAGATCCCGCCGGTGCTCCAACGCGCCGCGGCCGCGCCCTACAGCCTGTCCGGCCTGTCGAAATGCGCGCGCATCGCAGCGGCGTTCGACGAGCTCGGCGAAGCGCTGGGCCCCGATTTCGTCGGCGGGGTCGATCGCAAGAAGAGCCGCAAGGTCAAGGTCACCGGCGACACCGTGGCCGGGCTGATCGTGCCGTTCCGCGGCATCGTCCGCGAAGTCAGCGGCGCGGCATCGGCGCAGCGCGAGCTCAACGCCGCGGTCGACGCCGGCTTCGCGCGCCGCGGCTTCCTGCGCGGCGTCTATCAGACGCGTGGCTGCAAGCCGGCGCTCTAGGATCCGTACGCGATACCGGCGGGTTTCGAACCTGTCTCCGTCATTCCCGCGCGGGCGGGGATGGCTATTATGCGCATGAACCCTCAACTCGATTCCCTGGTGATATCCTCGATGAACCTCGACACCTTCCCCCGCATCCGCCTGTTCGATGCACCGACCCCGATCCAGCGCCTGGAGCGCATCGAGGCGGCGCTGGGGCTGAAGGGTGCGCGCCTGTTCGCGAAGCGCGACGACCTGATGGGCCTGGGTGGCGGCGGCAACAAGCTGCGCAAGCTCGAATTCCTGCTCGGTGCGGCGATCGCCCAGGGCTGCGACACCTTCGTCACCACCGGCGCGCGGCAATCCAACCATGCCCGGCTGAGCGCGGCGGCGGCGGCGCGGATGGGCCTCGCCGCAGAGCTGATGCTGACCGACACGGTGCCGCGCGAGGACGAGGCATATCGGCATAACGGCAACCAGCTGCTCGACGCGCTGTTCGGGGCGACGGTGCACCACCTGCCATCCGGGAGCAACGCGCTTGCCGCGGCGCGCGCGCGGGCAAAGGAGCTTCAGGCCGAGGGGCGCAAGGCCTATGTCGTCGGCGCGGGCGGATCCTCGCCGGTGGGCGCGCTCGGCTATGCCGCCTGCGCGGACGAGATCCGGGCGCAGGAGGCCGAGCTAGGCCTCCGCTTCGAAACGATCATCGTCGCCAATGGCAGCCACGGCACGCATGCCGGCCTTGTTGCCGGCCTGGCCGCCGCGGGAGATGATCCGCGACGCGTGCTGTCCTTCACCGTGCTGGCAGAAGTTGAGGAAGCGCGGAACCATACGCGGGCCCTGGCGAACGACACGCTGGCGGCGCTTGCCTGCGATCCGCTGGTAGACGACGATATCCGGATCGACGGCTCGCAGCGCGGCGAGGCCTATGGCATCCCGACCGAGGCGATGCTTGCCGCGGTGCGGCTGATGGCGCGAGCGGAAGGGCTGCTGATCGACCCGGTCTATAGCGGCAAGGCGTTCGCGGGCGTGCTGGCGGGATTGGCCGAGGGGCGGTTCACCGGCGACGTGCTGTTCGTGATGACCGGAGGCACGCCGGGACTCTACGCATATCAGCCGGCTTTCGCGGCTTGACCGTCATCCCGGTGCAAGCCGGGATGACGGCTATTGGCCCAATATCCGCCGGTACAGGTCGATATAGCGGTCCGCCATCGCCTCGACCGAGAAATGCGCCGCCACCCGCGCGCGGCAGGCGGCGCGATCGATCGACTCCACCCGGGCCAGTGCCGTGATCGCGGCGCCCACCGAATCGACCAGGAAGCCGGTCTCGCCATCGGCGATCAGCTCGGGCATCGAGCCCCGATCGATCGCGATCACCGGCGTGCCGCAGGCCATGGCCTCGATCACCGAAAGGCCGAAGGGTTCGTCGAAATTGATCAGGTGGAGCAGCACCTGCGCCTTGCCGAGCGCACGCAGCCGCTCCGGCCCGCCCACCGGTCCGTGATAGACGATGTGCGCGTCGAGAAAGGGCGCCACTTCGCGGTCGAAATAACCCTGGTCCTGGATGATGCCGTACAGGTTCAGCCGCCGCCCGGTGGCGCGCGCAACATGGACCGCCTCGGCCGCGCCCTTGTCGGGATGCATGCGGCCGAAGAACAGCAGGTCCTCGCCGCCATCCGCCTCGAAGGGAAATTCGCCCAGGCGGATGCCGTGATGGATCGTCGCGGCATAGGCGAGCGCCGGATGCCGGTCGGCCGCGCTGATCGCGACATAATGGACCCTGTCCTCGAACGGCTGGTACATCGGCAGGATGCGCGGGCTGGAGAAGCCGTGGATCGTCGTCACCATCGGCGTGGCGACGAGCCGGGAAAAGGCATGGGCGGGGAAATCGGCCTGGTTGTGGATCAGGTCGAACCGGTCCGCCCGTTCGAAGAGATGCGCCAGATGGGCATATTCCCACACTTTCGCATCGATCCCCGGATCTTCCTCATAGCCGGCGGGCACCACGCCATCGAGCGTGCCGGCGGTGATCGAATCCCGCGTGGCGAACAGGGTGACGTCGATCCCGCGCGCGACCAGTGCCTCGGTGAGCAGGCTCGTCACCAGCTCCCAGGGCCCATAATGGCGCGGCGGCGTGCGCCAGGCGATCGGGGCGAGCATCGCGATCCTCATCCCAGGACATAGCCTTCATCGGGCCCGAGCAGCGCGGGATCGGCGCCGCCGCGCGCCGCGGCGAGCACGCGGAACCCCTCGGCCCATTCGGGAATGGCGAAGCCCTGCGGCCGGCCGCCGAGATTGAGCACCACCAGCAGCCGGTCCTGCCCGAGCCGGCGCTCCCAGGCGAGCAGATCGCCGCTCGCGTCCACGGGGTGATAGTCGCCGAGCCGCAGCGCGGGGTGGGCATGGCGCAGGCGCAGCAGCTTCCGGGTGAGCCGCCACATCGATGCGGGATCGCCGCGCTGCGCGGCGACGTTGCGCGCCAGCCAGTCGTGGTGGAGCGGCAGCCACGGATCGGCGGCGCTGAACCCGGCGTTCGGCGAATCGTCCCAGGCCATCGGCGTGCGCACCGGATCGCGGCCCAGCCCGATGCCGGGGTCGTTCAGCTCGCGCGGGTCCCGGATCAGGTCGGGCGGGATCGCCACGTCCTCCATGCCGATCTCGTCGCCATAATAGAGCGTCGGCGTGCCGCGCAACGTCAGGAGCAGCATCATCGCGACGCGCGCCTGCGCCGGGCCGACTCGCGTGGCGATGCGCGGGCGATCGTGATTGCCGAGCACCCAATTGGGCCATCCGCCCGGCGGCAGCGCGCCTTCATAGGCATCGATCATCGCGGCCAGGCCGCGCGCATTCCATTCCGCGCCGATCAGCTGGAAGTTGAAGGGCAGGTGCACGCCCGGCCGCTCGGCCGTTCCGTAATAGCCGACCAGCCTGGGCACCGGCAGGTAGATCTCGCCGATCAGCACGCGGGCGCCGAACCGGTCGGCGATCGCGCGCATCTCGGCGGCGATGTCATGGACCTCGGGCTGATCGGCCGAATGGAGCTGGTGGACGCGAGTATAATCGGGCTCGCCCGGCCGCCACGCGGTGTTCACCGGATTGTCGGGCAGGTCGGCATGCTTGACCATGTGCCACAGCACGTCGATCCGGAAGCCGTCGACTCCGCGCGCGAACCAGAAGCGCAGCACGTCCATCATCGCGGCGCGCACCGCCGGGTTGCGCCAGTTGAGGTCGGGCTGTTCCTTCAGAAAGGCGTGGTAATAATATTGGCCGGTCGCCGCGTCCCATTCCCAGGCGGAGCCGCCGAAATCGCTGATCCAGTTGTTGGGCGGGCCGCCGCCCGGCCCGGCATCGCGCCAGATGTACCAGTCGCGCTTGGGATTGTCGCGCGACGCGCGGCTCTCCTCGAACCAGGGATGCGCGCTGGAACTGTGGTTGGGCACCAGGTCGAGCAGCAGGCGGATGCCCCGCGCATGCGCCGCCGCGAGCAGCGCGTCGAAATCCGCGAGCGTGCCGAACCGCGGATCGATGTCGCGATAATCGGCGACGTCATAGCCGAAATCGGCCATCGGCGAGGGGAAGATCGGCGAGATCCAGATCGCGTCGATGCCAAGCGCCTGCAGATCGTCGAGCCGGCGCTCGATGCCCTTCAGGTCGCCGATGCCGTCGCCGTCCGAATCCTGGAAGGAACGCGGATAGACCTGGTAGACGACCGCCGATTTCCACCATTCGTTCAACGGAAGCGCTCCTTCGCGATGCGGGTGATCCGGCAGGCGAGATCGGCCTCGCCGCTGGCGACGACATAATGGTCGCCGGCCTCGGCGACGCCGGTGGTGAACACGACGGGGCTGGGCAGATAGAGCTGGTGCGCGATCGGAGCGGTGAGCGCCGGATCGGCTTCGAGCAGCGGCGTTTCGTCTTCCAGCCGCAGGATCCTGGAGGGATCGTCGCGGTCGAGCAGCGCCCAGAAGCTGCGATAGACGCCGACCGCGCCCTGCTTCTCGACGCCGTGATAGATCAGCATCCAGCCCGCGGGCGTGAGCACCGGCTGGCTGCCGCCGCCGATCCGCTGGGTGGCGCTGGTGCCCTTGCGCGCGCGGATGCCGGGCGTGTCGAGCGGCTTCCAGTGCAGCCCGTCGGGCGACTGGGCCATGTTGATCGACGGGCCGCCCAGCCAGGGGCTGTCCTCGGGATAGGCGAAATAGACTTCGCCGAGCGGCCGGGTGAGCGCCATGTACCTGCCGCCCGGCCTGCCCTCGAACAGGACCATGTCCTTGTTCTGATGATCGAGCACCACGCCGAGCAGCGTATAGTCGAGCCCGTTCACCGAATGGTACATGGCGGTGCAGTGGCGCTCGGCCGAAACTCCGCAGACGGTCATCCACCAGCTGCCGCCGACCAGGCTGATCCGGGCATCCTCCACGCCATAGTCCATGAAGGCGGCGGAAGGCTGGATCGCCTTGTCGTAGTGGATCTTCACGATCCGGGCGGCATCGGGCCCAAGCTCGACGGGAAGCAGCCAGGAGAGCGAGGTGAGACCGAGCAGGCGCGGATTGCGGTCCTTCAAGGCGAACTGGCGCGGATCGTCCATGTCGATCCCGGCGACCGGGTGACGATCGAGGACATAGCCCTGCGGCGTCCAGCGGATCGCCCGGGCATGGTCGCCGTCCACCGGGTCGCGCAGCGCCTCCGCCACGCGGACCATCAGCAGCAGATTGCCCCCGGGCAGCCGCGTGAAGCCGGGGTTGAAGGCACCGAGCACATGGGTAGCCTCCCGCACGCCCTTGCGCAGGGGCGAGCGGGCGAGGTCGACATCGTCGGGGCGGAAGATCAGGAAATCGTCGTCCGGCACAGCGCCCTCCCTACAAGGCCCGCGAACGCGGCACGATCGGCAATCGTTCCGCGCTTGTCGAGCAGGGGATATCCCGCCAGGATCGGCCGAGGGGGATATGGAAATTGGCGATGGCATCGCGGCGCCGGGCATGAACCGGGGCGCCGATTTCCCGACGGATCCGGTGATCTTTCCGAGCGGCGACGCAAGGGCGATCCGCCGCGCCTATGCCGCCGCGCTCAAGGCGATCGATGTCGAGGCCGATCCACGCGCCTTCGTCACGCTGCGCGAGGCCTATGAGGCGGCGCTCGCGGTGGCGGAAGGCGCGGCGGCGCCCACCGCGCCGATCGCCGCGCCACGCGACCGGGCCGAGGCCGCGCTGCTCCAGCTGGAACGGGCGCTGCGCGACGATCCCGGCGGCGTCGGCGCCGCGCTGGATATCCTGCTCGAGCCCGCGCTGGTGGACGATATCGATGCGGCGATGATCGTCGAACCCTGGCTCGCCGCGCTGCTGCTGGACACCGTTCCGCAATCCACCGGCATGCTCGGCCGAGTGATTACGGCCTTTGGCTGGGACGTGCGCGATCCCGAGTCCGGCACGATCGACCGGATCCTCCAGCTGAACCGAATCGCGCAGGCGGCCCGGGCGCATCAGGCCAGGCCCGACCCGATCCTCGCGCTGCTGCGCGCGCCATTCACGCCGCCGGACCGTCAGGAGGGAAAGCGGCTGGCCGAGGACGTGCGCAAGTGGCTGGAACATGCCGATCGCCACCCGCACCGCCTCGCCGAGGTCGATCCCGAAGCGCGCGCCTGGTGGGAAGCGCATGCCGAGCGCCCCCGGCCATGGATCGAGGCGATCAAGGTCGCCGGCTGGAGCTTCCCGTTCGCCGCTGCCGCGATCCTGCTCGATCCGGGAATCGCGTTCGGCGCATGGCTCGCGGTGCTGGCGGGCGCGGCAATGGCCGCCGCCGCGCTGAGCGCGCTCAGGATCTCGCTTCGCCGGCTCCGGCCGGCCGGTGCGCGGCTGGCGGCCAATGAGATGCTCGCGCTCGCGGCGCTGCTCCTGCTGCCCGGGGTGACGCCGTTCGTCGCCCAGGAGCTCGGGGCCGCGATCGGCATCGGGCTGCTCGGCGCCGTGCTGATGCTGGCGATCGCCGAGCCCGCGCAAGGCCCGGAAGCCGCCGACCGCTTCCGCCGCATGCTGGCCCCCGGGCTCGCGCCGCTGCTCTGGCTGGTGCTGTTGCTGCTCCAGGCGCGGGGCGCCGCCGCGATAATCGGCGGCATCGCGATGGTCTTCGCCGCGCTCGGCAGCTTCCGGGCGTTCGACCGGGTGCAGGCCGCGCTGGCCGGATCGGAGCCGCTGCGCCGCACCGCCGGCCTGGCGGTGGCGGTGCCTGCCCTGGCGCTGCTCGCGACATTGCTGCTCCATCCGGCGCCGGCGCTGCTGATGCCGCTGGCGGCGGCCACGGCCCTGTTGCTGCTGCCGCAGCACCTGCTGATCGTCACCGACGGCCGCGAGGTCGTCACCAGCCCCGTCACCTGGATCATCGCTGCCGCGATCGTGGTGACGCCCGTGCTGTTCCCGTCGGACACGGCGCCCTGGGCCCCGCGCTGGCTGCCGATCCTCGTCAACGCGCTGATCGCCTGGCGTGCGCTACGCCATCTCCGGCCGCGCTATGCCCTGCACGTCTAGGTTGAGAACCCAAACAAGTATCTGATCTTTCACCCTCATCCCGGCCTTGAGCCGGGATCCTGCTTCTTCCTGTGCTGGCGAGATAGCGGGACCCCGGCTCAAGGCCGGGGTGACGATGGAAGAATAGGAGTCCTCAACCTAGGCGCCGTCCCGCAGCTGCTCGTGGTGCCGGATCACTTCGTCGATGATGAAGCGCAGGAACTTCTCGGAAAATTCCGGATCGAGGTCCGCCGTCTTGGCCAGCTCGCGCAGCCGGGCGATCTGGCGCTCCTCGCGGCCCGGATCGGCCGGCGGCAACCCGGACTCCGCCTTGTAGCGCCCCACCGCCTGCGTCACCTTGAAGCGCTCGGCAAGCAGGAACACGAGCGCGGCATCGATATTGTCGATGCTCTGGCGATAGCGGTTGAGAGTCTCGTCGGCCATGGCCGGCCTTTTGCGCATAGCCGTAAGGTCACGCAAGCCTTGCCTTTGCGCGCCGCACCCGCCAGAGGCTTGCCCATGAGCGCCACGATCCATCGCCTCGGCGGCGGCCCCGCCCCTTCGCTCGATCCGATGATGGCGCTGGTCGCCCAGGACATGAACCTCGTCAACGCAGTGATCCTCGATCGCATGCAGTCCGAGATTCCGCTGATCCCGGAGCTGGCCGGCCATCTGATCGCCGGCGGCGGCAAGCGGATGCGCCCGATGCTCACGCTGGCGAGCGCCAGGCTGCTCGGCTATTCGGGCACCCGCCACCACCGGCTCGCCGCCGCGGTCGAGTTCATCCACACCGCGACGCTGCTGCACGACGACGTGGTCGACGGCTCCGACCTGCGCCGCGGCCGCCGCACCGCCAACATCATCTGGGGCAATCCGGCGAGCGTGCTGGTCGGCGACTTCCTCTTCTCGCGCTCGTTCGAGCTGATGGTCGAGGACGGCAGCCTCAAGGTGCTCAAGATCCTGAGCAACGCCTCGGCCGTGATCGCCGAGGGTGAAGTCAACCAGCTCACCGCCGTCCGCCGGATCGACCTGGCCGAGGAGCGCTATCTCGACATCATCGGCGCCAAGACCGCCGCCCTGTTCGCCGCCGCCTGCAAGATCGCCGCGGTGGTGGCCGAGCGTTCGGAAACCGAGGAAGCGGCGCTCGACGCCTATGGCCGCAATCTCGGCATCGCCTTCCAGCTGGTCGACGACGCGATCGACTATGTCTCGGACGCGGGCACGATGGGCAAGGACGCGGGCGACGATTTCCGCGAGGGCAAGATGACCCTGCCGGTCATCCTCGCCTATGCCCGGGGCGACGCGGCGGCGCGCGCCTTCTGGAAGGACGCGATCGCCGGCCATCGCACCTCGGACGAGGATTTCGCCGAGGCGATCCGGCTGGTCCAGGCGAGCCGCTCGGTCGACGACACGCTGGCCCGGGCCCGCCATTACGGCCAGCGCGCGATCGACGCGCTGGGCGGCTTCGCGGCGGGCGCGGCCAAGGACGCGATGATCGAGGCGGTGGAGTTCGCGGTCGCCCGGGCCTATTGAGGCTCAGTCGTCCTCGGGTTCCGCATCGTCGTCGTCCTCGTCGGCGAGCGCGTCTTCTCCCTCATCCTCGATCACTTCCTCGATCGCCTCGACGATCAGATCGAGCTGCTCGAAGCTGGCGGTGAACTCCAGCGTCTCGCCGTCGTCGTCCTCCAGATGCAGCGTATAGTCGCCATCGCTGTCGGGGGTGATGCTGAACTGTGCCAGGGTTCTCGCCATGTCTTCGCTCCTCAGGCTTCGCTTGCGCCAAACCCGGCTTCGGGGAATTGGTTGCGCGTGATGCGTGAGACACTGCCGATCCAGTCCGTCCTGGCCGCCCTGCTCGCCGCGTTGCGCGCGGGCAGCAACGCCGTACTGGTCGCCCCGCCGGGCGCCGGCAAGACGACGGCGGTGGCCCCGGCGCTGCTCGGCGAGGACTGGTGCACCGGCGAGGTGCTGCTGCTTTCCCCGCGCAGGCTGGCCGCGCGCGCGGCGGGCGAGCGGATGGCCGCGCTGGCGGGCGAGAGCGTCGGCCAGACCTTCGGCTATGCCACCCGGATGGACAGCAGGCGTTCGGCGGCGACGCGGGTGACGGTGGTGACGGAGGGGATCTTCGTCAATCGCATCCAGGCCGATCCCGAGCTGGCGGGTGTCTCCGCCGTGCTGTTCGACGAAGTGCACGAACGCAGCCTCGACAGCGATTTCGGGCTGGCGCTGGCGCTCGACGCCCAGGCGGCGCTGCGGCCGGACCTGCGGCTGGTCGCGATGTCGGCGACGCTCGACGGCACGCGCTTCTCGGGCCTGATGGGCGATGCGCCCGTGGTGGAGAGCGAAGGGCGCAGCTGGCCGCTGGAGCTGCGCCATCTGGGCCGCGCCGCCGATGCCCGGATCGAGGAAGCGGTGGCCGCGGCGATCCGCACGGCGCTGCGCGAGGCCGAGGGCGGCGTGCTCGCCTTCCTGCCGGGCGTAGCCGAGATCGAGCGGACGGCCGAGCGGATCGGCGAGGTGCCGGGCGCGGTGGTCCACAAGCTGCACGGCAGCCTGGAGCCCGGCGCCCAGCGCGCCGCGATCGCGCCCGATCCGGAGGGCCGGCGCAAGATCGTGCTGGCCACCTCGATCGCCGAGACCTCGCTCACGCTCGACGGCATTCGCGTGGTCGTCGATTCGGGCCTCGCCCGGCGGCCGCGCTACGACCGTGCCGCCGGCATGACCCGGCTGGTCACGGAGCGCGCCAGCCAGGCCGCGGTCATCCAGCGCGCCGGCCGCGCCGCGCGCCAGGGCCCGGGCACCGCCTATCGGCTCTGGGAGGAAGCGGCGACCGCGGGCCTGCCGCGCTTCGATCCGCCGGGGATATTGGAAGCCGATCTCTCGGCGCTGGTGCTCGATTGCGCGCTATGGGGCGTGCAGGATCCGCGCGACCTGCGCTGGCTCGACCTGCCGCCCGACGCCGCGATATCCGAAGCGCGCGCGCGGCTGAGCAGCCTCGAGGCGCTCGACGAAGACGGCCGGCCGACCGCGCATGGCAAGGCGATCGCCGGCCTGCCGCTGCCGCCCCGGCTCGGCCATATGCTGGTCCGCGCCGCCGAGCGCGGCATGGCGCGCACCGCCGCGGAAGTCGCGGTGCTGCTCGGCGAGCGTGGCCTTGGCGGCAATGATGCCGATCTGGAGCTGCGCCTGCGCCGCTGGCGGAACGAGCGCGGCCCGCGCGCGGAGAATGCCCGGCGGCTGGCGCAGCGCTGGGCGCGCCTTCTCCCTTTCCCCGCTGGCGGGGAGAGGGCTGGGGAAAGGGGCATGGGCCGCGAGCCTGCCGGCCTCCCCCTCTCCCCTGAAGGAGAGAGGGAGCAGGAAATCGCCGCCTGCGTCGCCCTCGCCTTCCCCGATCGCATCGCCCGCCGCCGCGACGCATCGGGCGAGACCTGGGCCTCGGCCGGCGGGCGCGGGTTCAGGCTCGACCCGACATCCTCGCTCGCCCGCGCCGAATGGCTCGCGGTCGCCGAGACCCAGGGCATGGCCGCCGGCGCGCGCATCCTCTCCGCCGCGCCGATCGATCCGGCCGAGGTGGAATCCCTTTTCGCCGATCGCATCGAGACCCGGCGCAGCGTGCGCTTCGATCCCGCCACCGGCCGGATCGAGGCGCTTCGCGAACGCAGGCTCGGCGCGATCCGCCTGTCCAGCGGCCCCGACGCGGCCGCCGATTCCGCCGAGATCGAGAAAGCGCTGCTCGAGGGCGTGCGCGAGCATGGCCTGGCGCTGCTGCCCTGGTCCGACACTGCCCGGGCGCTGCGCACCCGCGCCGCCTATGCCGGGAATGATTCGCTCTCCGATGCGCGCCTGCTCGCCGAACTCGATACATGGCTGCCCGGCCTGCTCGCCGGCAAGCGCCGGCTCGACGCGGTCGAGGGGCTCACCAACGCGCTGAACAACCTGCTCGGCTGGGACGGCCAGAAGACGCTCGACCGGTTGGCCCCGGCGCGGTTCGAGACGCCCGAGGGCTCGAGCTATGCGATCGACTATGCGGCCGAAGGCGGCCCGACGGTGGAAGTGCGGGTCCAGGCGCTCTATGGCCTCGACCGGCATCCGATGCTGGGCGACGGCACGCCGCTCGTGCTGAGCCTCACTTCGCCCGCCGGCCGGCCGATCCAGACCACGCGTGACCTGCCCGGCTTCTGGAAGGGCAGCTGGGCCGCCGTCGCCAAGGAGATGCGCGGGCGCTATCCCCGGCATCCCTGGCCCGAGGATCCCGCCGCCGCCTCGGCCACGCTGCGGACGAAAAAGGCAGATGCAAGGGCCGCCGGCCCGCGCTAAGGGACATGGCCATGACCAAGACCGCCCGCATCTTCCAGAAGCCCAAGAACGCCATGCAGTCGGGCCGTGCGCGCACCGATCGCTGGATCCTCGAGTTCGAGCCGGTCCGCCAGCAACAGGCCGATCCGCTCACCGGCTGGGCCGGCGGCGACGCCACCGCCACCCAGCTCCGCATGAGCTTCCCGACGCTGGAAGCCGCCACCGGCTATGCCGAGCGCGAGGGCCTCGCCTTCCATGTGGTCGCCGCCCCGGAGCGCAAGCTCAAGCTCCAGGCCTATGCGGACAATTTCCGCTGATCGGATAGCGGCAACCTAGCCCTGGCGTCGTCCGGACTTGTTCCGGGGGCCATGGCCGGGCTTTCGGCGCGGGGTTACGACTCAATTGGCGACCCCGTCATCCCCGCGCAGGCGGGGACCCAGGGTAGCACGGAAATCGACACCATTGCGCGAGTGCTCTCCGGAGCGCGCGAGCCTCCGCTGCGCGCACTCCGCTCGTGACTCTGGATCCCCGCCTGCGCGGGGATGACGGGCCTTGCTGATTGCGCAGCGACCCTAGGCAACCGGCCTGGATCAATCCCCCAGCAGCGCGCCCGAAAGCAGCAGCAGCAGCTTCACGTCGATCGCCAGCCCCTCGGCGCGCTTGGCGGCGACGAACGCGGCGATCTCCGCGCGCGGCACGCGGTGGACGATGATGTCCTCATCCTCCAGGCCGCCGCCTTCGCCCACCCTGGTCAGCCCCGTGGCGCGCACCAGCGTGAAGCTCTCGCTGACCAGGCCGGGCGAGGATTGATATTCGCCCAGGTCCTCCACGGCCGCGCAGTCATAGCCGGTCTCCTCGATCAGCTCGCGCCGCGCGGCGTCGAAAGGCGAATCCCCCTCCCGCCCCGCCTCGTCGCCGATCAGGCCGGCCGGCAGCTCGAGGCACCGCTTGCCGAGCGGCACGCGATACTGATCGACGAGCAGGACATGGTCGTCCGCGTCGATCGCGACGATCACCGCCGCGCGGATGCCCCGGGCGCGCGAGACATATTCCCACTTCCCCCGTCGCTTGGCCGTGATCCATTTGCCCTGCCACGCGACTTCCTCCACCGCGTCGCTCATAGTTCGATCACCCGGTCGGGAAGCTCGTTCACATCGTCCGCGCTGCGCGGGAAATGCTCGGCCAGGACCAGGCCGATCCGGCGCACCGCCTCGGCCATGCCCTCGCCGGCGCGATCCTCCTTGAGGCCGCCGACCAGCGCCGCCATCGCCGCGCCCCAGACATCGGCGGCGACCTTCGAATGGATCCCCTCATCGGCCAGGATCACGGCGCGATGCTCGGCCAGGCTGAGATAGACGAGCACGCCGGTGGCGCCCCGGGTGCGCTTCTCCGCCGCGGCGCGGAACAGCTCCAGCGCGCGGCGGTGGACGCGGCGGGTCTTGGTCGCGCCCGGCGTGAGGAACAGGCGCAGCCCGTCGAGCGCGAGCGCCACCCGCGCGACGAGGAAGGTCGCCGCCATCAGCACCAGCGCGATGGTGAGATACCAGCGCGCCGGCACCGCCTGCGCCCAGCTGTCGACGAAGCGGGTGTGCAGCCACTCCGCCGGCCAGGGCTGCCAGGCGAGCAGCGCGAGGACGAGCAGCATCGCCAGCACCGCCCAGTGCAGCGCGACGTCGTGATAGGCATCGGAACGCCCCGCGACGACGGTGACGATCTCGCCATTGGTGGTCAGTTCGGCCTCGGTGACGGCCGCGGTAACGGCCTCGCGGTCCTGATCGGTCAATCGCATCTCACCAGCTCCCCGAGGCGCCGCCGCCCCCGAACGATCCTCCGCCGCCCGAGAAGCCGCCGCCGCCACCGCCGCCGCGGCTCGCCTCGCGGCCGATCTCGTTGGCGATCGACCAGAGGATGATCGGCAGCGCGCCGCCATCGCCGCGATAGGGCCGGTCCCAGGGCCCGCGCCGCCGGCGCCGGCCGAAAATGCCGAGCATCGGCAGGATCACGAAGACCAGGATGATGCCCCAGAAGATCAGGCCGATGGGAAAGCCGCTGCCGCCATGGCCCTGCTGGCGCTTCTGGGTGACCTGGGCCTGTTGCTGTTGCGCGCGCTGCTCGGCAACTTCGAGCGGCAGCTTCATCTGCGCGCCGATCGCCTGCGCGCCCGCCACGATGCCGCCCGCCATGTCGCCGGCCTTGAACCTGGGAATGATCGTCTCGCTGATGATCTGGCTGGACAGGCCGTCGGTCATGATCGGCTCGAGCCCATAACCGACTTCGATCCGCACCTTGCGCTCGTTGGGCGCGACCAGGAGGACGATGCCGTTGTTCGCTTCCTTCTGCCCGATCCCCCAGGCCCGGCCGAGCTGATAGCCATAATCTGCGATGTCATAGCCCTGGAGATCGGGAATGGTCGCGACGACGAACTGGCGCGACGAGGCCTTCTCCACATCGTTCGAAAGCTGGGTGAGCTGGGCGACCTGCTCGGGCGAGAGCAGATGCGCGTCGTCGACCACCCGGCCGGTGAGCTTGGGGAAATTGGGCTGCGCCTGGGCCGAGAGCGGCGCCAGGACGAGCAGGAACGCGAGCAGGCTACGCAACAATATCATCGGGTGATCTCGCGAATGATGGCCTCGCTGCCGGCGGCGATGCCTTCGGGGTATTTGCCTTCCTTGAAGCGCGGCAGGATCTCGTTGCGGATGATCTCGCCCGCTTCCTCGTCGCGCAGGGCCTTTTCGAGGCCATAGCCGACTTCGATCCGGACCTTGCGCTCGTTGGGCGCCACGATCAGCAGCACGCCGTCGTTGAAGCATTTGCGGCCGATGCCCCAGGTGCGGCCGAGGTTCACCCCGTAATCGGCGATGTCGTGGCCGCCCAGGCTCTTCACCGTCACCACCACGAACTGATGCTTCGACTGTTTCTCGACATCGACCAGCCGGTTCGAGAGCCTGCGCCGCTCGCTGACCGACAACAGGCCCGCAGCATCGACCACGCGGCCGGTCAGCGCCGGGAAGTCATAGCCGGCCGGGGTGGGGCCGGGCTTCCCCACCGCATCGGCCACGGGCGCCGCCACGGCCCCCGCCGGAGGGGTACATCCGGCGGAGACGGACTGCGCGTTCTGCGCTGCCGGCTTGCAGGCCGCGAGCGCGCCGCAGAGGAGGAGCGCCCTCAGGATCAGTTGCTGTTCCCGAAGCTGACCTCGGGCATCTTCTCCGCGCCGGCCTGGGCCTGGAACGGAACGATCGGCTTGGCGCCGTAGAAGATCTTGGCGCCGATCGCGTCCGGGAAGGTGCGGATGCGGGTGTTATAGGCCTGCACCGCCGCGTTATAGTCGCGCACCGAGATGGTGATGCGGTTGTTGCTGCCCTCGATCTGATCCATCAGCGTCTTGAAGGTCTGCTGGCTCTGGAGCTGGGGATAGGCTTCGACGGTGGCGAGCAGGCGGCCGAGCGAGCCGCTCAGCTGCTGCTGCGCCGCCTGGAAGGCCTGGACCTTGGCCGGATCGGTGAGATCGTTCGCGGAGACCTGCACCGAAGTCGCCTTGGCGCGCGCCTCGACCACGTCGGTCAGGATCTTGCCTTCGGACGCGGCGGCGCCCTTCACCGTGTTGACCAGCGCGGGGATGGTATCGGCGCGGCGCTGATAGGCGGCCTGCACGTCAGCCCATTTCGCCTTCGCATTCTCTTCCGCGGTGGGCACGCTGTTGAGCCCGCAGGCCGAGAGCAGGGCGGCGCCGGCAAGGGCGAGAACGGCACGAAACTTCATCACGTCATGATCCTCCGGATCTGGTTCGGAGTGTCTTATACCGTGGCCACACCGGGGTTCGAAAGCGAAATCGGACAGTCGGCATTTGCGCGGGAGCCGCATCCGTGCATCATGCCGGGGATGCCGCACCTCGGCGGCAGGAGACGGGAGCCGAAGGGATGTTCAAGGAATTCAAGGCGTTCGTTTCGCGCGGCAATGTGATCGACCTGGCGGTGGCGGTCATCATCGGCGCCGCCTTCAGCAAGATCGTGAGCTCGCTCACCGACGATCTGCTGATGCCGCTGATCGGCAAGATCTTTGGCGGGCTCGATTTCTCGAGCTATTTCATCGCGCTGGGCCCGATCCCCGCCAATCTGGCCGGGTCGACCGACTATGCCGCGCTGAAAAAGGCCGGCGTGCCGCTGTTCGGCTATGGCGCGTTCGTCACCGCGGCGGTCAATTTCCTGATCGTCGCCTTCATCATCTTCCTGCTGGTGCGCGCGGTGAACCGCATGCTCCCCAAGCCGGAAGAGGCCGCCGCCGCCGAACCGGCCGACGTGACGCTGCTGCGCGAGATTCGCGACGAGCTGAAGAAGAAGAACGCGGCCTAGGCCGCGGCAAGGTCTTCCGCGACGGCATCGGCCAGGCTGGTGCCGTCGAGGATGCGGGCCGTCTCGTCGCGCACGCGCGCCATGGCGTGGCGGATCGCGCAGCTCGCTTCGTCCTTGCAGTCGTTGCAGGGGCGATAGGCGGTGCGGCTGACGCAAGGGACCAGCGCCAGCGGCCCCTCGATCACCCGGATGATCTCGCCCAGCGAGATAAGGTGCGTCGGCCGCGCCAGGCGATAGCCGCCGGCCTTGCCGCGCGTCGAGAGGAGGAAGCCCGCCTCGCGCAGGTCGGCGAGGATCAGCTCGAGGAACTTGCGCGGCACGTTCGCCTCGGCGGCGATGCGGTTCATCGGCGTGGGCGCGCCCGCGGCGGGCTGTCCGGCAAGGAAAAGCATCGCGCGCAGCGCATAGCGGGAACGCTGGGTCAACATGATGCAGCCTCCATGCCAATTGTTTGCGGCACTGTGAAGGCCTTAGGAAATGCAGCCTGACCTTTTCATTAATCGCCGAGCCCCTATATAGGGGCTGCCGGCTTCGGTCGGCTATGGGGATAAACGACGGCGTGCAATAGGCGCAGCGGACCCGGGGGCGGTACCCGGCGGCTCCACCACCAGCTACCTGCCAAGGCAGTTGATGACGGGGCCGAACTAGGATCGACGTGTGTTGAAAAGCGCTGACTATCTCTCGGCTTGGGCCACCGCGACGGTCTGAAACACAAGTGCCAACGATAACGAAGCACTCGCTATTGCGGCGTAACCCCACGGCCTAACGGCTTAAGGTTACTCTAAAATGCGCGGTTGGACCGCACCGGGCAACAGAAGCGGAATCCAGCGGCACGGGGAGCGCCGGGCAACAGAAGCTCCCCAATCGCCTCCCATTTTCGCAGTCGGCCTCGGGGCGGAGCCGGGGCGTCGCGCAGGACGGCGCACGGCCGCGACCGGCGCCCCGGTTCGGAGCGCCGGCCGCCACCCTCAGCCCTCCGCCTTCAAGGACGCCATGTCGATGACGAAGCGATATTTCACGTCGCTCTTCGTCATGCGCGCATAGGCCGTCTCGATATCCTGGATCCGGATCATCTCGATATCGGCGGTGATCCCGCGCTCGGCGCAGAAATCGAGCATCTCCTGCGTCTCGACCATGCCGCCGATCGGCGAGCCGGCGATGGCGCGGCGATTGAGCAGCAGGTTGAAGATATCCGGCGAAGGATGCGGATGCTCCGGCGCGCCGACCAGCGTCATTGTGCCGTCGCGGCGGAGCAGCACCAGGAACGCATTGAGGTCGTGCGCCACGGCGACGGTGTTCAGGATGAAGTCGAAGCTGTTGGCATGGGCCGCCATCGCCTCGGCATCGCGCGAGACCACGACTTCGTGCGCGCCCAGCTTCTTCGCATCCTCGATCTTGTCGGGCGAAGTGGTGAAGGCGACGACATGCGCGCCCATCGCCGCGGCGAGCTTGATGCCCATATGGCCAAGCCCGCCGATGCCGACCACGCCGACCTTCTTGCCCGGCCCCGCCTTCCAGTGGCGCAGCGGCGAATAAGTGGTGATGCCCGCGCACAGCAGCGGCGCGACCGCGGCCAGATCCTTCTCGTCGTGGCGGATGCGCGCGACGAAGACGTCCTTGACGACGATATGGTCCGAATAGCCCCCGAAAGTGTGGCCGCCGAGCACCTTGTCCGCGCCATTATAGGTGCCGACGAAACCGGTGGTCTCGCAGAACTGCTCCTCGCCGGCATGGCAGGACGGGCAATGGCCGCAGCTGTCGACCATGCAGCCGACGCCGACCAGGTCGCCCACCGCGAAGCGCGTGACGTCGCCGCCCACCGCCGTCACCCGGCCGACGATCTCATGGCCGGGTACCGAGGGATAGAGCGTGCCGCCCCATTCGCCGCGCACGGTGTGCAGGTCCGAATGGCAGACGCCGCAATAGAGGATGTCGATCGAAACATCGTCGGGCAGCAGGTCGCGGCGCGCGAAGCTGAAGGGGGCGAGCGGCGCGGTCGCCGACTGGGCGGCATAGGCCTTGGCTGGGCTGGGCATGATGGTCCTCGGTTGGTCTTTGGGGGGAAGGAAATCGGGGTCAGAAGGAATAGCCCGGTGGCTTGAACAGCAGCGCGGGCCGGGCGGCGATCTCGCGGCGATAGAATTGCGGCCAGTCGTCCATCGGCACGTCCTCGATCGCGACCGATATGCTCTCCGCCGGCGATCCGATCGCGGCCGTCACGGCGGCGGCGAGCGCATCGGCCAGGCGCCGCTTCTCGGCATCGGAGCGCCCGGCGGCGAGGTGGAGCATGACGTGCGGCATCAGCGCTCCCGGGCCGGGCCGGCGAGATATTCGGCGTCGGTCACATGCTCCAGCCAGGTGACCATCCTGCCGTCCAGCGCCTCCTGGATGGCGATATGCGTCATCGCGGTGGTGGGGCTGGCGCCATGCCAGTGGCGATGGCCGGGCGGGCACCAGATCACATCGCCCGGACGGATCTCGACGATCGCCTCGCCTTCGCACTGGGTCCAGCCCAGCCCCGAAGTGACGATCAGCGTCTGGCCGAGCGGATGGCTGTGCCAGGCGGTGCGCGCGCCGGGCTCGAAAGTGACGCTCGCCACGCCGTAGCGCGGCTCCGGCGCGATGGTGAGCGGATCGATCCGCACCGATCCGGTGAACCATTCGGCGGGCCCCCTCTGCGAAGGCTGGGAGCCGCTGCGATTGAGCTTCATGCTGGGCTTCTCCTGGAAAAGGGACTGGGCGCTCGCCGGCCCGGCCATGAGGGCGAGCACGGCGAACGCCGGCGCCGGCTTCACCGGCCGACGACCTGCATCAGCGGGGCCGGATAGCGCTCGCCCTCGATGTCGATCTCGGCGAGCGCGGCGGCGATGCCGGCAAGGTCCCCGGCAGTGAGGGCCACCTTGGCGGCGCCCAGATTCTCCTCGAGCCGGTGCAGCTTGGTCGTGCCTGGGATCGGCACGATCCAGGGGCGCTGCGCCAGGATCCAGGCCAGCGCGACCTGGGCCGGAGTCGCCTGCTTCTCCGCGGCGATGCGCTGGAGCAGGTCGACCAGCGCCTGGTTCTTCGCCATCGCGTCGGGCGTGAAGCGCGGCAGCTTGCTGCGGAAATCGCCATCGCCGAACGCGGTGTCCGCGTGCATCGCGCCGGTGAGGAAGCCGCGGCCGAGCGGGCTGTAGGGCACCAGGCCGATGCCCAGTTCCTCGCAGACCGCGAAGATGCCGTTGGTCTCCACGCCGCGCGTCCACAGCGAATATTCGTTCTGGATCGCAGTGACGGGCTGCACGGCATGCGCGCGGCGCACCGTATCGGCGCCCGGCTCGGACAGGCCGAAATGCTTTACCTTTCCTTCCGCGATCAGCGCCTTCACCGCGCCGGCGACTTCCTCGATCGCCACATCGGGATCGACGCGGTGCTGGTAGAACAGGTCGATCTGCTCGATGCCGAGCCGCTGGAGCGAAGCCTCGGCGACCGCGCGGATATGTTCCGGCCGGCTGTTCAGGCCCGGCTGCTGCACGCCGTCGACGATATTGAAGCCGAATTTGGTGGCGATCACCACCTGGTCGCGCACCGGGCGCAGCGCTTCGCCGACCAGGCCTTCATTGGTGAACGGGCCATAGACTTCCGCGGTGTCGAAGAAGGTGACGCCGCGATCGACGGCAGCGCGCAGCAGGGCGCTGCTCTCCGCCGTGCTCAGCTTGCTGCCATAAGCGAAGTCCAGGCCCATGCAGCCATAGCCGATCGCCGAGACTTCGAGGCCGTTGCCGAGAATGCGCTTCTGCATGTCCTGCCTTCCTGAGATGAGGTCGCCCCGCACCCGGCAGAGATAGGGCGGATCGCCCCGCCGATTAGGGGCTGCAATCTGAACGGGTTTATGAGAGATTTTCAGCAATGAACCGCCAGGACCTTGCCGATCTCGCCGCCTTCGTCGCCGTGGCGCGCGAGCGCAGCTTCACCCGCGCGGCGGCGCAGCTGGGCGTGACCCCCTCGGCGCTCAGCCATTGCATGCGCGGGCTCGAGGAGCGACTGGGCGTGCGGCTGCTCAACCGCACCACGCGCAGCGTCACCGCCACCGAGGCCGGCGAGCGGATGCTGCGCTCGGTCGCCTTCCATCTCGACGAGATCGAGACGCATGTCGCAGCGCTCAACGACCTGCGCGAGCGGCCCGCCGGCAATATCCGCATCACCGCCGACGAATTCTCGCTCCAGACCGTGCTCTGGCCCCGGCTGCGCGGCGCGCTCGCCCGCTATCCGGACATCCGGCTGGAGATCGAGACCGACTATCGGCTGGTCGACATCGTCGCCGAGAAGTTCGACGCGGGCGTGCGGCTGGGCGACATCATCGACAAGGACATGATCGCGGTGCCGATCAGCCCGGAAATGCGGATGCTGGTGGTGGCGACGCCCGGCTATTTCGCCAGGGCGGGCCGCCCGCGCACGCCGCAGGAACTGGCCGGCCATTGCTGCATCAACCTGCGCCTGCCCACGCTGCGCGGCCTCTACGCCTGGGAGTTCGAGCGGGGCGGACGGGCGCAGCGGGTGCGGGTGGACGGGCAGCTGACCTTCAACAGCATCTTCCATATCCGCGAGGCGGCGCTCGACGGGTTCGGGCTCGCCTATCTGATGGAGAATCTGGTCCGCGAGCATCTCGACAGCGGCGCGCTGGAGGCGGTGCTCGAGGACTGGTCGCCGCCCTTTTCCGGCTATCATCTCTATTATCCGAGCCGGCGCCAGCCGACCCCGGCCTTCGCCGCGATCGTGGAGGCGCTACGCTACCGGCCCGGGCGCGAGGGCCAGGGCTAGGGCACGGCCAGCCGGGCGAGCGCGCCGCCCGGCCGTGGCGCCATCTCGAACCGGCCGCCGAGCTGGCCGGCCAGCGTCGCGGCGATGTGGAGACCCAGGCTGGCGTGGCGGGTGATGTCGAAGCCGGGCGGGAGCCCTTGTCCGTCATCCTCGATCTCGATTGCGAAGCCCGGCTCGCGGCGCCGGCAGCGGATCACGATCCGCCCCCCTTCCCGCCCGCCAAAGCCGTGCTCGATCGCATTGGCCACCGCTTCGGCGACGATCAGCGCCACCGGCACCGCAGCGTCGGGCGCGAGCTCGAGCGCATCGGGATCCTCGATCGCCAGCGCGACCGGCTTGCCGTCCGCCGCGATCACGTCGCCGGCCAACGGCGCGAGCAGCGCGCGCACGCCCCGTGCCCCGCCGTCGGAGCGATAGAGCTGGCGGCTGATCCGCCCGATCGTCCCGACGCGGCGCGCGGCCTCGTCGAGCGCGGCCTGGGCGGCGGGGTCGCCGACATGGCGCTTCTGCAGCGCGAGCAGGCCGGCGGCGACCTGGAGATTGTTCGAGACGCGGTGCTGCAGCTCGTGGAAGAGCAAGGTGCGGGTCTCGGCCAGCCGATGGTTGCGCTCGCGCTGCGCGATCAGCCCGTGCGTCACCGTCTGCATCCAGTGGAACAGCAACAGGACCAGCGTGCCGGCGGAAAGATAGAGGAAGATCGACGGCGCGACGCCCGGCAACGGCGCGTCGTGGAGCGGGTCCTTGATGAAGAACACCCAGCCGAGGATCCCGCCCAGCACCGCCGCGAGCAGGCCGGGCCGCACCCCGAACAGAAAGGCGGTGACGATCACGCCGGGCAGGAAAGTGGCATAGGGCAGGCCGGGCGGCAGCATGTTCCCGATCGCCAGGCGGATCAGCAGCGCGATCCCGGTGATCGCCAGGGTCAGACCGAGCTGGAGCCAGGGCCGATCCTCGAGAAGCGGCAGCTTCTCCGGCCAGCGAACCTCGCCATCGACCTGGGTCATCGCCCTCCTCCTACCGCCCCGGTGATAGCACAGGGCGCGGCCCGACATGCTGATCCGAGGCAAGACGATGCGGCTATTTCCCGGCTAGTCTTCGGAAATGACGGGAAAAAGGGGCACCCGTCGCCGGATGCCCCCGGTTCCCGGACGATCCGATCAGAAGCGGATGCCGACGCCGCCCGCGACCTGGCGGCGCTGCAGGTTGACGCTGTGGAAGCGCCCATAATCGGCATAGCTGGCATCGAGGAAGGCGTAGGTCTTCTTGCCGAGGCCGACTTCGACGCCGACCGAGCCCTGAATGCCGCTCTTGCTCTCCGAAGCGGAGGTGGCGCCCGACTTGCTCTCGAGCGTGATGCTGGCATAGCCGGCCTTCACATAGATCAGCGACTTGGTGCCGACGACGAAGCCGAGCCGGCCGCCGACGCTGAGATTGCCGGTCTCCTCGAGGCAGAGGCCGCCGCCGCACAGCGAGACGCTCGACAACTCGTAATTGGCATAGGGGCCGACCACGACCTTGTTGCCGGCGCGGATGTCGACGCCGATCTCGCCGCCATAGGAAACGGCGCTGCCGATCTTCCACACGCCGCCGCTGCCGTCGCTGACCGTCGGCGTCTCATAGCCGAGGCGGGCCTCGATGCGCGGGCCGGCAAAGTCATGGGCCGGCTCGGCCCGGTCCTGGGCAACCGCCGAAACGGGCGCGAGCAGAAGCGTGGCAGCCGCGGCCGCGAAAAGCTTGTTCATGGATTCCCCCTTTTAGAAGCGTAAGATAACGCAAATACGCACCACCCCATTGCTGGAACGGGGCGGTCGGCGGGAAATAGAAACGGCCCCGTTACGGGCCCAGTGGATTTTCCGTGGATTTGACCCGAAACGAAAAAGGGGCCCGGTTACCCGGACCCCTTCGCCATTCTTGCGGATCTACCCGCGGACGATCAGTCGTCGCCGCCGGTGAGGAACGCCGGCAGGCCGATATTCTCGCCACCCTCCTCCTTCGATTCCGAACGCTCGCGGCGCGGGCCGCGATCGCCACGGTCGCCCCGCGGGCCCCGGTCGCGATCGCCGCCTTCGCGGCGCGGGCCACGATCGCCGCCGCGGCCGCCGTCACGACGGCGGTCGCCACGGTCGCCGCGATCGCCACGGTCACCGCGCGGTTCGCGCGGCTCGCGGGCCGGACGCGTGTCCTCCAGCTCTTCGCCGGTCTCCTGGTCGACGACGCGCATCGACAGGCGGACCTTGCCGCGCGGATCGATCTCGAGGACCTTGACCTTGACTTCCTGGCCTTCGCTGAGAGCGTCCGAGACCTTCTCGACGCGCTCGTTCTTGATCTCCGAGACGTGGACGAGACCGTCCTTGCCGCCCATGAAGTTCACGAACGCGCCGAAATCGACGAGGTTGACCACCTTGCCGGTGTAGATCTTGCCGACCTCGGCTTCCTCGACGATGCCGAGGATCCAGTTCTTGGCGGCCTCGATCTGGGTCAGGTCCGACGAGGAGATCTTGATCACGCCCTCGTCGTCGATGTCGACCTTGGCGCCGGTGGTGGCGACGATCTCGCGGATCACCTTGCCGCCGGTGCCGATGACGTCGCGGATCTTGGTCTTGTCGATCGTGATCGTCTCGATGCGCGGCGCGTGCGCCGACAGTTCCGAGCGAGCCTCGCCCAGCGCCTTGTTCATCTCGCCCAGGATATGGGCGCGGCCGTCCTTGGCCTGGGCCAGGGCCGCCTCGAAGATCTCCTTGGTGATGCCGGCGATCTTGATGTCCATCTGCATCGTGGTGATGCCTTCGGACGTGCCCGCCACCTTGAAGTCCATGTCGCCCAGGTGATCCTCGTCACCCAGGATGTCGCTCAGGATCGCATAGTCCTTGCCCTCGAGGATCAGGCCCATGGCGATGCCCGAGACCGGGCGCTTGATCGGCACGCCGGCGTCCATCATCGCGAGGCTGCCGCCGCAGACCGAAGCCATCGACGAGGAGCCGTTCGACTCGGTGATGTCGCTGGTCAGGCGGATCGTGTAGGGGAATTCCTCCTTCGACGGCAGTACCGGGTGCAGCGCGCGCCACGCCAGCTTGCCATGGCCGACTTCGCGGCGGCCCGGCGCGCCGAAGCGGCCCACTTCGCCGACCGAATAGGGCGGGAAGTTATAGTGCAGCATGAAATGCTGGTACGACAGGCCGTTCAGGCCGTCGATCATCTGCTCCGCATCCTTGGTGCCCAGGGTGGCGGTGGCGATGGTCTGGGTCTCGCCGCGGGTGAACAGCGCCGAGCCGTGCGCGCGCGGCAGGAAGTGCGTCTCCGCCACGATCGGGCGGATCTGCGTGGTGGTGCGGCCGTCGATGCGCTTGCCGTCCTTCAGGATGGCGGTGCGGACGATCTCGGCTTCCAGCTTCTTGGTCAGCTTGATGCCGGCCATGACTTCCTGCGGCGTCAGGCCGTCCTCGGCGAACTGCGCCTTGGCCTTGGCACGCGCCTCGTTCAGCGCGTTCGAGCGGGCCGACTTGTCGGTCAGCTTGTAGGCGGCGGCGATGTCCTTGCCGATCAGCTTCTTGATCTTGTCCTTGAGCTTGGCGTTGTCGTCCTGCGACGCCATTTCCCAAGGCTCCTTGGCCGACTGCTCGGCCAGCTTGATGATCGCCTTGATCACTTCGCGGCAGGCGTCGTGCGCGAACAGCACGGCGCCGAGCATGATCTCTTCGGAAAGCTCCTTGGCTTCCGATTCGACCATCATCACCGCGTCATAGGTGGCGGCGACGACCAGATCGAGCTCGCCGGCGGCGACCTGCTCGTCGGTCGGGTTCAGGATGTACTCGCCATCGACATAGCCGACGCGGGCAGCGCCGATCGGGCCCATGAACGGCACGCCCGAGATGGTGAGCGCGGCGGACGCGGCGACCATCGACAGGATGTCCGGCTCGTTCTCGCCGTCATAGCTCAGCACCTGAGCGATGGCGTTGATCTCGTTGTAGAAGCCTTCCGGGAACAGCGGGCGGATCGGGCGGTCGATGAGACGCGAGACCAGGGTCTCCTTCTCGGTGGCGCCGCGCTCGCGCTTGAAGAAGCCGCCCGGGATGCGCCCGGCGGCCGAGAATTTTTCCTGGTAGTGGACGGTGAGCGGGAAGAAGTCCTGGCCTTCCTTCACGCTCTTCGCGGCCGTGACCGCGCAGAGCACCACCGTCTCGCCGAGGGTCGCCATCACGGCGCCGTCGGCCTGGCGGGCAACCTTGCCCGTTTCGAGAGTCAGCGTCTTGCCGCCCCACTCGATCGATACAGTCTTCTTGTCGAACATGTGTTTTCCTTCACTCCCGCTACCCGATGCAGCGGGGGCCTATGAGTTGAGCCATACGTGGCTCCAGGATCGGCCGGATTGCCGATCCCCGTCGTGCCTCCGGTGCGGAGGCGGTTCGGCACGGTAGCGTGCCCGAATGACAAAAAGGCGACCCGAGGGCCGCCTTTTCGGTTACTTGCGAAGCCCGAGCTTCGCGATGAGATCGGTGTAGCGGCTCTCGTCCTTCTTCTTCAGATAGTCGAGCAGGCTACGGCGCTTGTTGACCAGCATGAGCAGGCCGCGGCGCGAGTGATTGTCCTTGGCGTGCGTCTTGAAGTGCTCGGTCAGGTTCGAGATGCGCTCCGAAAGGATCGCGATCTGCACTTCGGGGCTGCCGGTGTCGGTGCCGCCGCGGGCGTGTTCCTTGATGAGCGCTTCCTTGCGCTCGGCAGTGATCGACATAGTCTTTCCTTCGACATCGCTTACAAATTGAAGCCGCGAACGACCCGGATTTGACCGGATAGAGCCTCCACCAGCGCGATCGGGGTGTCCCCCAGGCACGCGAAATATTGGCCGTCTTCCTTGGCGATCCCGGCCAGAACCTGCCCCTGTCGGAGCAGCCCTGCCTGGTCGGGGGTGAGGGATAGAGCCGGGATGTCGTCCAGCCCCGCCCTCAATGGCAGGAGGAGTTGTTCAAGGGAGCGGCCCTTAGCGGCTTCGTCCAGTTTGTCCAGCGAAATCGCGGAATCCAGGGTGAAGGGCCCGGCCTTCACCCGGCGCAGCATCGTGACGTGACCGACGCTGCCGAGCGCCCGGGCGATGTCGCGCGCCAAGCTGCGGATATAGGTGCCCTTGGAGACATGGGCGCGCAGCGTGGCGAATTGCTTCCCCTCCTCCGCCCACCACGCGACATAACGCAGATCGTGGATGGTGACGCGACGCGTCGCGAGCGTCACCTCCTCGCCTGCCCGCGCCAGGTCATACGCACGTTCGCCGTCGATCTTGAGTGCGGAATAGGCCGGCGGCACCTGATCGATCTCGCCGATGAATTCGGCCAGCACATCTTCCACGTCCGCGCCGTCAACGAAGACGTCCGAAGTCGCGATCACCTTGCCTTCGAGATCGAGCGTGTCGGTCTCCGCGCCGAAGCAGATCGTGAAGTCGTACACCTTGTCGCTGTCGAGCATCCGCCCGGCCAGCTTGGTCGCCTCGCCGATCGCCACCGGCAGCACCCCGGTCGCCAGCGGATCGAGCGTGCCGCCATGGCCGACCTTGAACTTGCCGTACTTGCCGTCACGCAGCGCGCGCTTGACGGCGCTCACGCCCTGGGTGGAGCCGAGGCCCAGAGGTTTGTCGAGGATGATCCAGCCATGCATCCGGCGGCCCCTAGCCGAGGCCGGCCGCCGGAGCCAGCGTCAGGCGCCCTTGGCCTTGCCGGCCTTCGCCGCCTTGGCCGGTGGCGGGCCGCTATGGACGATATCGTCGATCCTGCACCGCTCGCGCCCGGCGATGATCGTGTCGCCGCGATCGATCTGGAAGCCGCCGGCAAAGGTCTTGAAGCCCACGCCGATCGCCCAGGGCAGCTCGTTGCAGCGGCCGAAGAAGCTCACATAATACCAGTTGCGCCGGGCATCCTGGATGTAGACGCCGTCGCCATCGTCGGTGGATTCGAAGGTGCGGATGTCGTTCCGGGTCATGAACGGGATCGTCGCCGGCTCGCCCGATTTGGGCCCGGGCGTGGGGCCGGCCTGCTGCGCCGAGGCAGCGGAAGTGACGAACAGCGCCGGCAGCGCCAGCGCGAGGACGGTCTTGCGGAACATGGTTCGTCTCCTTTCGAAGACCATGTGGAACACTCCTGCCCCGCGCCTTAGCATAGTCAGGCTGTACGCTGCATGAAGTGGCGCCGGCACAGCGCGACATAGCGCTCGTTGCCGCCCACCTCGCGCTGCTCGCCCTGCCGCACGGCATTGCCCGCGGCATCGACGCGCAGGTTCATCGTCGCTTTGCGCCCGCATTCGCACACCGACTTGATCTCGACCAGCGAATCGGCGAGCGCGAGCAGCTCTGCCGAGCCGGGGAAGAGCCGGCCCTGGAAATCGGTGCGCAGGCCGTAGCAGAGCACCGGGATGCCCACTTCGTCGGCGAGATGGGCGAGCTGGCGGACCTGGGCTGGCGAGAGGAACTGCGCCTCGTCGACCAGGATGCAGGCGAGCGGCATCTCGTAATGCGCGTCCTCGGCGATGCGGCGCAGGTCAGTCGCTTCCTCGAAGGGGACCGCATTGGCGCTGATGCCCAGGCGCGAATCGATCACGCCCTTGCCGCCCCGGTCATGGATGCCGGCGGTGAACAGCAAGGTGCGCATGCCGCGCTCGCGATAGTTGAAATCGGCCTGGAGCAGCGTGGTCGATTTGCCCGCGTTCATCGAGGCATAGTAGAAATAGAGCTTGGCCATTTTATGCGAGAATCTCGATAGAGACGGATGCTGCTTCGCCGACCTGCCGAGCAACGCCCTTGTCGAAAGTGGCGAATTTATCAGCCACGTCCTCCGACATGATCAGGTGCATCGCGTCTGCCCAATCCGCGCCCGACCTGTATTGCTCAATGGCCCAGCGCAGGCGATCCGAACCCTGGGTCCGTATCGTTTCGATCGAGAGAAGGACGATCATTGCGTCGGCCACGACCGAACGCGCCAGCTTCAATCGTTTGTGGAGCAACCAGCCCAGTTCCAGCCAAACAGTCGGCGTGACCCAGACCGGTTCCGCCAGAACAGCGCTGGCGATCCTGTGCTGCGGCATATCGTCGGCCAGGATGAAACGCGCCAGCACATTGGTGTCGACGGACCTCATGCGTCGTCCGCAATGTCGGATGACCAGCCCAGATCCTCGACGGCAACCGGCGGTCCCGCATGCTTGTAGATCGCGCGAAGCTGCCGGACGGCCTGCTCGACCGTTAGCGATGCTTGCCGCGCCTGACGGCGCGTGAGGTAAATTCCGCTCGATGTCTCGATGACTTCGAGATCGGCCCCGGCAGCCCAGCCAAGCCGATCCCGTATGGACTTGGGAACGACCACCTGACCCTTGTCGGACATTCGAGTGTGCGCGTTCATGGCGGTAAGATGCGTCTTACCAGCGCGGGAGTCAATCGCCCTCACCATCCTCGCCCAGGTCGCGCGCCACCTTGGGGTCGCGCAGCAGCTTGTCGATATGGCTGCCCTCGTCGAAGCTCTCGTCCGCCAGGAACTTGAGCCTGGCCGCATATTTCATCTTCACCCGGTGGGCGACTTCGCGCTGGAGATAGGCGGTGTTGGTGCGCAGCGCCTTGATCACCACTTCCTCGTCCTTGCCGAGCAGCGGCTTCACGAACACGGTGGCGTGGCGCAGATCGGGCGACATGCGCACTTCGGTGATCGAGACCATGTGGCTGGCCAGCGTCTCGTCGTGCACTTCGCCGCGCTGCAGGATCTCGCTCAGCACGTGGCGCACCTGCTCGCCGACGCGCAGCAGGCGGACGGAACGCTCTTCGGTGGTGGTCTGCGTCTTCATTTCTCACCCCGGCGCGCCATCGCGCCTTCCATCACGCGGCCCGTGAAGGTGCCGCGGGCGACCATGTTGCCGCCTTCGTCAAACAATTCGGCCTCGGTCACCGCGATCGTCTTGCCCAGGCTCACCACCCTGCCCTTCCCCGTGAAACGGCCGGGCCGCGCGGGCCTCAGGCACACCACATGGAAATCGATCGTCGGCGCATAGACCCGCCCCTCGCTCGCCGCGAACAGGCAGGGCCCCTGGGTATCGTCGAGCATCGCCGCCAGAAACCCGCCCTGCACCGTGCCCGCCGGATTGAGGAACCGGTCGTCGATGGTGAAGCCGATCTCGATCGTCCGCGCCGCCGCGTCGAACCCTCTCATCTCCCAGCCGAGCAGCCGGGCGGAGGAAGGCGATGGGAAATCGTCGAAGATCGAGCTCATCGCAGCATCGACGCCGGCAGGGCGAGGCAGAGGAGCAGCGGCAGGCAGCCGATGCTCGCGCCGTCCGCCGCGGAGAACAGCGCCCCGCGCCACCAGCTTCGCCGGCGCGGTGCCGGAGGCGAGGACTTGCGTCGTCTCCTCCGGCTTTCCGGCATCAGAGCGTGCGCTCGCGCATCTCGACTTCGAAGGTCTCGAGATAGTCGCCGGCCTTGATGTCGGTGAAGTTCTGGCTGAACGTCACGCCGCACTCCAGGCCCGCGCGCACTTCGGCCACATCGTCCTTGAAGCGACGCAGCGACGCGATCTCGCCATTGTAGATGATGACGTCGTCGCGGGTGATGCGCGCCTTGAGCGCCTTGCGGATCGCGCCCTCGACCACCAGCAGACCGGCGGCCTTGCCGTGCTTGCCGGCCGAGAAGACTTCCTTGATCTCGGCGCGGCCGACGACGGTCTCGAACGCTTCCGGACCGAGCTCGCCCGCCATGCCGGCGCGGACTTCGTCGGTCAGGTCGTAGATCACATCATAATATTTGAGCGCGACCTTGTTGCGCTCGGCGATCTCGCGCGCCTTGGCATTGGCGCGGACGTTGAAGCCGATGATCGGAGCGCCCGAGGCCGCGCCGACATTGACGTCGCTTTCCGTGATCGCGCCCACGCCGCTGTGGAGGATGCGCACCTTGATCTCGTCGGTCGAGATCTTGTTGAGCGCGCCCACGATCGCCTCGACCGAACCCTGGGTATCGGCCTTGACCACCAGCGGATACTCGATCGCCTGCTTGTCGCGCAGCGCCGAGAACATGCTCTCGAGGCTGGCCGGCGCCTGGGTGGTGCGCTTCTGCAGCGCCACGCCCTGGCGGTATTCGGCGACCTCGCGGGCACGCGCCTCGTTCTCCACGACCTGGAGCCCGTCGCCCGACATCGGCACGCCCGACAGGCCGAGCACTTCGACCGGCACCGACGGGCCCGCTTCCTTCACCTGCTGGCCCTTGTCGTTGATCAGCGCGCGGACCTTGCCGCTCTCGGCACCGACGACGAACACGTCGCCCACCTTGAGCGTGCCGCGGCTGACCAGGATCGTCGCGACCGGGCCGCGGCCCTTGTCGAGCTTGGCCTCGATCACCGTGCCCTCGGCCTCGCGGTCCGGATTGGCCTTGAGGTCGAGCAGCTCGGCCTGGATCTGGATCTTGGCGATCAGGTCGTCGAGGCCGATCTTCTTGAGCGCGGAGACTTCGACGTCCTGCGTCTCGCCGCCCATCTCCTCGACGATCACCTCATGCTCGAGCAGGCGCTCGCGCACGCGCTGCGGATTGGCGCTGTCGAGGTCGACCTTGTTGATCGCCACGATCATCGGCACGCCGGCCGCCTTGGTGTGGTTGATCGCCTCGATCGTCTGCGGCATCAGGCCGTCATTGGCGGCCACCACCAGCACGACGATGTCGGTGATGTCGGCGCCGCGCGCGCGCATTTCCGAGAAGGCCTCGTGGCCCGGCGTGTCGAGGAAGGTGATCTTCGACTTGTCCTTCAGCGTGACCTGATAGGCGCCGATATGCTGGGTGATGCCGCCGGCCTCGCCCTTCACCACATCGGTGCCGCGCAGGGCATCGAGCAGCGAGGTCTTGCCATGGTCGACGTGACCCATGATCGTCACCACCGGCGCGCGCGGCTGCAGCGTGTCCTCGGCATCGGCCTCGGCCTCGACCAGGTCGACGTCGCTCTCGCTGACGCGCTGCAGGTTGTGGCCGAATTCGGTGACGAGCAGCTCGGCGGTGTCCTGGTCGATCGTCTGGTTGACGGTGACCGGCATGCCCATCTTGAACAACGCCTTCACCAGGTCGGCGCCCTTCTCGGCCATGCGGTTGGCGAGCTCCTGCACGGTGATCGCCTCGGGGACGACCACGTCGCGGACCTGCTTCTCGCGCTGGATCGAGCCGCCGCCGAACGCACGGCGATGCTCCTTCTCGCGGGCGCGCTTCAGCGCGGCGAGCGAGCGGGCGCGGGCGCCGTCCTCGCCGCCCAGCGCGCGATTGACGGTGAGCTTGCCCGACTGGCGGCGATCGTCGCCCTTGCGGTCGCGCTGCTGCGGACGCGCGGGCTCGGGGCCGCGGCGCACCGGCGCACCGCCCGTGGGGGCGGGGCGCGATGCGGGCGCATTGCCGCCGCCGGCCGGGCGCGCGGCCTGGGTCGGCGCCGGAGCGGCAGCCTCGGGCTTCGGCTCGGGCTTGGGCTGCGGCTTGGGAATCTCGGGGCGCTGCACCGGGGTGAACAGGCGCGGGGCCGGGCGGCTCGGATCGAGCTGCAGCGCGACCGGAGCCGGGGGCGGCGCCGGCGTCGGCGCGGGCTTGGGAGCCGGGGCCGGAGTCGGCGCCGGAGCGGCGACGGGTGCCGGAGCGGCCTCGACGGCCTTCTCGACCTTGGGCTCGGGAGCCGGCGGCGCCTTGGCGGCTTCCGCCTCGGCCCGGGCCTTCTCCTCGATGCGACGGGCCTCGGCTTCGGCGGCCTCGGCGCGCTCGCGCTCCTCGCGGCGGCGCGCTTCCTCGTTCGCCTGCATGCGCTGGTCTTCCGCCTCGCGCAGCAGTCGGGCCTGGCGCTCCTGCGCCGTCTCGTTCGACGGGCGCGGCGACAGGCTCGGGCGCGGCCTGCGCCTCGTCCTGCGGAGTGCCGTGCGGGCCCAGGACACGGCGGCGCTTCACTTCCACGACCACGGTGTTCGAGCGGCCATGGCTGAAGCTCTGCTTCACCTTGCCCGTCTCGACCGTGCGCTTCAGCCCCAGCGGTGCGCGCATGCCCAGTTTCGGCTTATCGTTATCGGTGTCGCTCATGCGCCTGCCTAAAGTCCTTCAGTCTGTCGTTCGTCTTCGGACGCTTCCGACGGAAGCGCCGATGCGCCTTGCGAAGCGGTTTCGCAAGGGCGAGGGGTGGAATCGGATCCGATAAAGCGCAGCCACCGATCGAGCGCTTCGCTCGTCCGCGCAGCCGCTTTGGCGTCGGTCAGGCCCGCATGTACCACATTTTCGCGGCCAAGCGCCAAGGACAATATGGTGCGCGGGATCGGCAATGTTAAGCCCTGCAGGCCGCTGCCCTCGCGATCGCTGCCCACGCGCCAGGCCTGGGCGAGCTTGCGCGCGCCGTCCTCGCCGGCATCGCTCGCATGGAGCAGCAGGTGGAGCCTGCCGCCGCGCGCGGCTTCCTGGATGCGGTCGCCGCCGATCGCGACATGCCCGGCCTTGAACTCCAGGCCCAGCCGGTCGAGCGCGTTGCGCCGGAGCTGCTCCTCGATCCGCGCACCCAGATCCTCGGGAATGCGCAGCTCGGCGCCCTTGAAGGCGCGGGCGAGCACGCCCTTGAGCTTCTTGCCCGAAGCTTCGAGTTCCGCGCGAGTCACGCCGATCCAGGCGCCGCGGCCCGGCGCCTTGGCGCGGACATCGGGCAGCACCTCGCCGTCGGGCGAGAGCGCGAGTCGGATCAGCCCGTCGCGCGGAGCTTCCTCGCGACTCAGGATGCAGGTGCGCATGGGGTCGCTCCCCTCCCGCGATGCGGAAGAGGTGGTCGCGCTGGTCTTCAGCCGTGCCGTGTCATTGTGAGGGTTCCGCATGCGCGTCTCCCTGCACCGGCGCATTGCGGTCCGCGATCAGCTGACCGCCCGCGCCGTAATTCTCCAAGCTCAGCTCGGTGATGTTGACCTGGACGGCACCCGCCGGCTTGCCCAGGCGCGCGACCATCGAGGCCGTGACATCGGCGACGATGCCAGCCTTCTGCTCGCGGGTGGCCGGGCCGGCCAGACGGATGTCGATGAAGGGCATCAGGCCTCGTCCTCCGCCGGCGCGACCGCCGCGGCATCGTCCTCGTCCGCGAACCAGTGCGCGCGGGCCGCCATGATGATCTCGTTGCCCTGCTCGTCGCTGAGCCCGTACTCGGCGAGGATCCCGCCCTTGTCCTGCTCGCGCTTCGGCGCGTCCTCGTTGCGGCGGCGCGGCTCGGCGCGCTTCTTCTGCACCAGCTCGTCGGTGGCGAGGTCCGCCAGGTCGTCGAGTGTCTTGATGCCCGCCTTGCCGAGCGTGACCAGCATCGCCTCGGTCATGTACGGCATGGTGGCGAGGTCGTCCTCGACGCCCAGCGCGCGGCGCTCGGTACGATTGGCTTCCTCGCGGCGCTCCAGCGCTTCCTGCGCGCGGCTCTGCAGCTCCTGGCCGAGCTCCTCGTCAAAGCCCTCGATCGAGGCGATCTCGTCGAGCTCGACATAGGCCACTTCCTCGAGGCTGCTGAAGCCTTCGGCGACCAGCAGCTGGGCCAGCGTCTCGTCGACGTCGAGCTCGTTCTGGAACATCTCGCTGTTCGCGACGAACTCGGCCTGGCGCTTCTCGCTGGCGTCGGTCTCGGTGAGGATGTCGATCGCCTTGGCGGTCAGCTGCGAAGCCAGGCGCACATTCTGGCCGCGACGGCCGATGGCGAGGCTGAGCTGATCGTCGGGAACGACGACTTCGATACGGTCCTCTTCCTCGTCGATCACGACGCGGCTGACATTCGCCGGCTGCAGCGCGTTGACGACGAAGGTCGCGGTGTCCGGCGACCAGGGGATGATGTCGATCTTCTCGCCCTGCATCTCCTGCACCACGGCCTGGACGCGCGAGCCCTTCATGCCGACACAGGCGCCGACCGGATCGATCGACGAGTCATGCGAGATCACGCCGATCTTGGCGCGCGAGCCCGGGTCGCGGGCGGCGGCCTTGATCTCGATGATGCCGTCGTAGATCTCGGGCACTTCCTGCGCGAACAGCTTCTTCATGAACTCGGGGTGCGCGCGGCTCAGGAAGATCTGCGGGCCGCGGTTCTCGCGGCGGACGTTGAGGATGATCGAGCGGACGCGATCGCCGACGCGAACCACTTCGCGCGGGATCTGCTGGTCGCGGCGGATCACGCCCTCGGCGCGGCCCAGGTCCACGACCACGTGACCGAACTCGACGCGCTTCACCACGCCGGTGATGATCTCGTTCTGGCGGTCCTTGAACTCTTCATACTGGCGCTCGCGCTCGGCGTCGCGGACCTTCTGGAAGATGATCTGCTTCGAGGCCTGGGCCTGGATGCGGCCGAACTCGATCGGGGGCAGCGGATCGACGATATAGTCGCCCACGGCCGCGCCCTTCTGGAGCTTCTGCGCCTGGTTGACGTCGACCTGCTTGAAATAATCATCGACCGCCTCGACCACCTCGACGACGCGCCACAGGCGCAGGTCGCCGGTGTTCGGGTCGAGCTTGGCGCGAATGTCGTTCTCCACGCCGTAGCGGTTCTTCGCGGCGCGCTGGATCGCGTCTTCCATCGCCTCGATGACGATGGCCTTGTCGATCAGCTTCTCCTTCGCGACCGAATCGGCGATGGCGAGCAGCTCGGCCTTGTTGGCGGAAATGGCGGTGGCCATCAGTTGTCTTCCTCTGCTTCGTATTCGTCCGCGCCCTCGGTCGAGAGCGGCGCGGTGGCGTTGATCAGTCGGTCGGTCATCAGCAGCTTGGCGTCGGCGATGCTGCCGAACGGAACGCTGACTACCTTGTACTTGCGGACGTCGATCGAGACGAGATCGCCCTCGATGCCGATCAGGTCGCCGGTCAATTGCTTGCGCCCGTCCTCGAGCGGCTCGGCCAGGTTCAGCCGCGCCTCGTGCGTCTTCCAGTCCGCATAGTCCTGGAGCCGAGTGAGCGGCCGGTCGATGCCCGGCGAGCTGACTTCCAGGCGATAGGCGTAATCGAACGGGTCCTTGCCCGCTTCCTCCAGCGCGTCGAACACATCGGAGATGCGGCGCGACAGATCGGCGCAATCGTCGATGGTGAGCTGGCGGGTGTCGGGGCGCTCGGCCATCACCTGCAACGTCGGGTCGCTGGTGCCGCCGAACATCTTGACGCGCACCAGCGCGAGCCCGAGCGCCTGGGCTTCGGGTTCGATCAGCTTGGTGAGGTCGGCAATATTCGCCACGCGGCACTCCGGAATTGGTCAAGCAGCTTCGGCGCCGGAGCCCTGCGGGCCCCGACCTCGGCATGTTTGACGATGTCGAGAAAGCACAAGCGATATACGCACTCGGCGCGGCGGCGGCAAGAGCAATCGGATTCGGGCCGGGGCGGGATCCCGCCCTGGCCAGGGGCGAAGGGCCTTTCAATGCAGGTTTTCGCGTGACACGGCGTCCCCGTGCCCCTTCGCGTCGCACAGGACGACACTTCGCCCCAGCGGGGTAAATCCACCGGCATCGGCGCGTCTGGGGGAGCAGAATCCGGGCCCGCATGCATATGGTTCGTAAACTTTGCCGCGCCGTCCGGGTAAATCCGCTGCCCGGCCCTCAACTCGGATTATGCGTGTCGAGGAACTTGCCCACCCGGGTGAGGAAGTCGGTCGAATGCACCGGATCGGCGAAGCCGTGCCCTTCCTTGGGATAGACGACATATTCATGCGCCCGCCCCAGCTTCTGCAGCGCGTCGTGCAGACGGCGCGACTGGTAGAGCGGCACATTGTCGTCGTCCTCGCCATGCGCGAGCAGGATCGGCACGCGCATCCGCTCGACCTGCTTCAGGGGCGAGACGGTATCGAGCTCGAAATGCTTGTCGCCCTGCACCCGGGTGCGCCAGTCGCTAAAATAGCGGGTCGCGGCCATCGTGCGGCCGTCGTAGCGCAGCATCGAGGCGACGTCGGAAACTCCGGCGAAGCTGATCGCGCAGCGATAGGTCTCGGGATTGCGCACCGCCGCCCACATCGCCGCATAGCCGCCGAACGAAGCACCCATGATGCAGACGCGCTTGGGATCGACCACGCCCCTGGCCGCAAGCCATTTCACGCCGTCGTCGATATCGTCCTGCATGCCGCGCCCCCATTGGCCGATTCCCTTGGCGACGAAATCGCGGCCGAAGCCGGTCGAGCCGCGGAAATTGGGCTGGAGCACCACATAGCCCTTGCTCGCCAGGAACTGGACCCAGGCGTCATAGCCCCAGCTGTCACGCGCGAAGGGGCCGCCATGCGGCATGATGACCATCGGCAGGTTCTTGTCGCCGCGGCCCGGCGGCATCGTCAGATAGGCCCGCAGCTCGAGCCCGTCGCGCGCCTGGTAGCGGACCGGCTCCATCGCGGCGAGCCGCTTGCCGATCAGGCTGTCATAGGGCGCGGCGAACGCGTCCATGTGCCGGGTCCTGCGATCATAGACGTAATAGGCGCCGGGATCGTCGGAAGAGGCGCTCCAGATCAGCAGCTGCATCTTGTCGCGGCTCGACGAGACGACGCGGTTGAGATGGCCGGGCACGGCACGGTCGAGCCCGGCCTGGAGCTTCTGCATCTCGGGATCGAACCAGGTGACCCCGGGCTTGTCCTCCTCGTAGAAGACGCCGCGCACCTTGCCGTCCAGGCCAAGATCGAAATCGTCGATGTCGACCTGCGGATTCTCGTAGATCTGCTCGCCCAGCGCTTCCTTGGCGAAGTCGTAGCGATAGAGGCCGAAACGGCCGCTCTTGCCCGCCGCCACCGCATAGCCCTGGGCACTGCCGGGCGCCAGGGTGAAGCTGTCGATCCGGGTGTCGCCGGCGCCGGTGCCCACGTCGCGGCGCTGGCTGCGCCGGAAGTCCTCGCCGTCCCTGTCGCGATAATAGATCCAGTAGCGCCCGTCGCGCGTGCCCATGCCGACCCGCACCACGCCGTCGGAATCGGCATACCAGTCCCACACATCCTCGCGCGAGCTGACGATCTTGGTCGACTTGCCGGTGCCGAGATCGACGCGATAGACCGACGGCCATTCATAGATGCTCGGCTGGGTGTTGAGCAGCAGATACTGCCCGTCCCGATCGACATGGACGACATTGTCGCCGACCACGCCCTGGTCGCGCGGCCCGATGGAGCTCTGCTTGCCGGTATCGAGGTCGAGCAGCACGATCCGGGTCAGCCGGGTATCCTCATCGAGCACGCGGGCCGCCGTGCTCAGGCTGACCAGGACGCGCCGGCTGCCCGCCCAGCGGATCCATTCGATGCGGTGCTTGTCCGGGATCGGAATCGGCCGGATCTTGCGCCCCTCGATGGCCGTCTCGAAGATCAGCGCCACCGGCTTGCCCTTGATCAGCCCCTTGGCGGCGATGAGCTTCCCGTCGGGCGCGATCACGGGGGCGCCGATCGCCGGCAGTGCCCCGAAATCAGCGGCGCTCGGCACGGCGGGATCGGGATCCGGAGCGACCGCCCCGGACCGCGCCATCGCCGTCACCGTCGCGATGCCGGCGAGTACGATGGCGCAGGCGAACGCCATCCCCCGAAAAAGCTTGCCTCGCATGATTCCCCCTTTGCCTTCCCCGTGCCAGCTTCACTTGGCAGGCGCCCGGGATGCAAGCAGAATTGGCACCGGAGGCAACGCCCGGAGCCGCTACGGCTTTCGAAGCGTTGGCGCCGCGACAACGAAAGAGAGGGATCGATCCGATGCAGAACAGTCTTCGCCTGGCATTGCCCGCGCTGGCATTGCTCGCCGCCTGCAATGCCGGCTCGGGCCTCTCGGCGCGGCAGGCGGACCCTTCCGCCGCCAATGGCGAACCGCCCTTCACCATGGCGCAGGTCGCCGCTTTCGACGCGCCCTGGGCCATGGCCTTCCTGCCCGACGGCCGCATGCTGGTGACCGAGAAGGCGGGCCGGATCCTGCTGGTCTCGGCGGACGGCCGGCAGCGGCGGGTGATCGCCAATATCGACGTAGCCTTTCAGGGCCAGGGCGGCCTGCTCGACGTGATCCCCGCGCCCGATTTCGCGAAGAGCCGGCGAGTCTACTACACCTATGCCGAGCCGCGGCCCCAGGGATCCAGCCTGGCGATGGCCCGCGCGACCTTCGTCGACGGCGCGACGCCGGCGCTCACCGACCCGCAGGTGCTGTGGCGCGCGGGATCGGACGGCAAGGGCGGCCAGTTCGGCGCGGTCATCGCCTTCGCGCCCGACGGCAAGTCGCTGTTCCTGACGTCGGGAGAGCGCCAGCGCTTCACCCCGGCCCAGGACCCGAACCAGGCGCTCGGCAAGATCCTGCACCTGACGCTGGACGGCAAGCCGGCGCCCGGCAACCCCTGGGCGGGCAAGGCCGGCACCGCGACGGTGACGGTCACCGATCCGCCGAAGAACACCGAGATCGCCAAGACCGCCGCGAGCCGCGCGCAGCAAGTGGAGGGTCCCAATCTCGTCCCCGCAGAGACCTGGACCCTCGGCCATCGCAATCCCTATGGGCTGGTGTTCGACGCGAGCGGCCGGCTCTGGGAGAACGAGATGGGGCCCAAGGGCGGCGACGAGGTCAACCTGATCCGCAGGGGCCGGAACTATGGCTGGCCGCTGGTCTCGAACGGCGACAATTACGACGGCACGCCGATCCCGCGGCACGCCCCCGGCGACGGCTTCGAGGCGCCGGCGGTCTATTGGAACCCGTCGATCTCGCCGGGCGGGATGATCTATTATTCGGGCGGCATGTTCCCGAAATGGAAAGGCTCGCTGCTGATCGGCGCGCTGTCGGGTCGCGCGCTGATCCGCGTCGCGCTGGACGGCGACAGGGCGAGCAAGGCCGAGCAATGGGACCTCGGCATGCGCATCCGCGACGTGGTGCAGGGCCCGGACGGCGCGGTGTGGCTGCTCGAGGACGCCGGCAAGGCCAATGGGCGGCTGTTCCGGCTGACGCCCAGAGGATCCTAGCGAAGGATCAGATAGTTCATCCGCGCCGCCGCGATCGGCCGGTCCGGCTCGTCCTGCCAGGCGATCGCCTCGACATTGGCGACGCGGGTGCCAAGCCGGGTCACCGCGCCGCGGGCCCGGGTCGGCTTGTCGCGGCCGCCACGCATATAGTCCACCGTCAGGTTGATCGGCTTGACCTGGGTCTCGTCGGTGCCGAGCGCCTGCCAGAGCGCGCCCACCGCCGCCATTTCGAGCAGGCCGCCGATCGCGCCGCCGTGCAGGAAGCCGGGGCGGCCGAGCACGCCTTCGCCAAAGGGCATCACCAGCACCGGCGCCGTAGCGCCGGGCTCGACCGTCAGGCCGAGCAGTTCCGCATAGGGAGGCAGGATCACCGGTAGCGCTCCGTCGCCATGAAGGTGCCGGCGACATGGGCGATCGGATCGTCCGGATCGCCGTCATGCGCCTGGCCGCGCACAAAGGCGATCGAGCGCGTCAGCCGATAGCATTCGCCGCGGCCGACCACCGTGCGTCCCGGTGCCGCGGGGCGCAGATAGTCGATCCTGAGGTCGAGCGTCGCCTGGGGCACGAAGGCGCCGGCGCGCAGCCAGACCGAGACCGCGGTGGCCATGTCCATCAGCGCCAGGATCGGGCCGGAGGCGAGCACGCCCGAGGCCGGATCGCCGATCATGTCCTCGCGATAGGGCAGCTCGAGCTCCGCCCAGTCGGGCCCGTGCGCGCGATAGCCGATGCCCAGCCGGGTGCCGTGGCTGGCATATCGCAGCTCGAAGAAGCGCAGCGGGTCGAAGGCGGAAGGGGCCGGTTGGCGCATGGCCGCCCCCTAGCGCGGTGGAGGAAAGCACGCAAATGGCGGCAATTACATCGTTGTAAGATGCACCATTCCCGTCCCGCCCTAGCGTAGCGCCATCGGGGAACCTTCGAAAGGGAGGGAAGCATGGGGTTGCTGAAGATCGATCTGGGCGAGATCCCGGAACTGGGCACCAGCGTGGCGATGCACGGAACGCTGCGCACGGTCCTGAACGATGTCGACGATCTGTTCGAGCTGATCGTCGGCATCGCGATCCTGATCTACGAGATCGCGCCCGACTTCGCATGAACGGGATGGACGCCGGAACGCGCGCGGCACTCATCGCCGCGCGAGAGGCTGGGCGGGGCTCGATCCGGAAGTGGCGGCATGGCGAGGCTCATCGCGCGCTCGAAGCGCTCTTCGCCGATTGCGCCGCGAGCGATGCCGAGGAGGCGATGAACCGCGCAACGAAGCTCCTCCGCGACGGCGGCTGGGCCGGGGCTCTGCTCCAGCCGCTGATCGATGCGCTCGCTGCCGATCCCCTGTTCGAGCCGCCGTTCAAGGCCAGCCGCGACGGCCTTCGCGTCGGCGCCGTGCTGTTCGATTGTCCCGCGGTGGCGATCTCCGCCTGCGTGACCGGCGCGGCCGCGATGCGCCGGCGGCCGCCGCCGGCCAGCTGCACCTTTTCCGGCCGCCTCGCCGTGACGCGGTTCATCCGCGCCGGCGGGGCGACGCTGCGGCGCTGGCGGACCGCGCCCGCCGGGCCGGACTTCCGCGCCGCCGAGGCGCCACCTTGCACGGAAATGGCCCCCCTGCGGCTCGCCGATGGCATCGTCCACGCGATCGATGGACGCCGCGAAGCCCAGCTGCTCGCCGATGCCAGGGGCGACGTGGTCACGCTGGTGGCGACGATCCGGGCCGGTGCCGCGCCGCTGATGCGTGAGCATGCGATCGGCGACGGCAAGCTGCTCCGCGTCGCGAGCGGGGACGACCGGGCCTCGCGCGCCGAGGTGCTGCTCGCCTTTCTCCGCCTTGCCGGGCGGGCCGATGCGGCACCGCAATTCGACGCGGCGAGCCGCGATCCGGCCTTTCATCTGCGCTGGGCGGCGATGCGCGAATGGCTGGCGCTCGATGCCCGCGCCGCCCTGCCCCGGCTCGAAGCCATGGCGGCAGACGATCCGCACATAGAGATACGCGAGGCGGCCGCCCGGACGCTCGCGGTGGTGCGTCCACGGCTGGGGGCGGCATGCCGCGCCTGATCGATCCGGGCCTGGGCGGCGCGATCGAGCTGGTCGAACTGGTCGAGACGCTCGATGCCTATCCCGTCGATGCACGCGACGAGGACGCGTTCGCGAGCTGGGGGCCATTGCTCGCCCGGCTGGGGCGCAACCGCGATTTCCTCGCCGACCTCGCGATCGCCGAGCTCAAGACGCGCTGCGCCGCCCAGCATGCCGGCAATGGCTATGGCGCGCAGGTCTTCCTGCTGCGCCCGCCCAATGGCCGCTATGTGCTGCGTGCCAATTTCTGGCCGGCCCGCGCCGATTCGGCCACGCGCCGCAGCGGGCCGGCGGCTTTCTTCTACGACCTGCCGCACGACCATAATTTCCCTTTCCTTACCTATGGCTATCTCGGCCCGGGCTATTGGAGCGACTATTACGAATATGACGCGGCGCCGCTCACGGGCCTGCCCGGCGAGCAGGCGGGGCTGCGCTTCGTCGAACGTGCCCGGCTCGAACCGGGCAGGCTGATGCTCTACCGGATGCGGCGCGACGTGCACGTCCAGTTGCCGCCGGACAGCATGTCGGTCTCGCTCAACATCCTCGGCGCCGATCCCGCCCAGCCCTGGCTCGACCAGTATCGCTTCGATATCGGGCGCGGGACGATCGCCGAGGGGCTGACGGTGACGGCCGCGGAGGCCCTGGTCGCCGTCGCGGTGCATGTCGGCAACGGGCTCGATCTCGCCGAACGTTTCGCTCGCCACCATCCCTGTGCGCGAATGCGAGTGACCGCGCTAGACGCGCTGGTCTCGGCGCTGCCCGACGAGGCACCGATGCTGCTTTCCCGCGCGACGGACGATCCCGACCGCTTCGTCGCCGGCCATGCCCGGGCGAGACTAGCTCCGTAACGGACATGGTTGCCGCCGAATTGGTGCCATCGCCGCTAGCTTCGGTGCCGTGACCGTACGTGTCGCCTGTACAGTCGAACTCCCTGACCTTGCCCGAGCCACTGCGGCGCGCGGACTGGGGCTCGTCCCCTATGCGCCGGGGGTGAAGGCGGCGGCGGGCCTGTTCGCGGGCACCGGCGAGAGCGTGGCGCGGATCCGGGCACTGGGCTGGCAGGAGCCGCTCCTGCTGCTGCTGCCGAGCGAAGGCAGCGTGGCCCATGCGCTCGATGCCGGTGCCGACGATGCGATGCCCGCCTCCGCCACCGCCGAGGAAGTGGCCGCCCGCCTTGCCGCGCGGATCCGGCGGCGGCCCGAGATCGTGCTCGGCGAGCTTCGCATCGACCCGGTCGAGCGCCGCGTGACCCGCGCCGGCCGGCCGATATCGCTGCTCCCCCGCGAATATGCCCTGCTCCTCCATCTGGTCCGCCAGGGCGACCGCCCGGCGGGACGCTCCGAACTGCTGGCGGCGGTCTGGGGCCTCGGCTTCGATCCCGGCACCAATGTCGTCGAGGTGCATGTCTCGCGCCTGCGCGCCAAGCTCGACCGGGGTTTCGCCGTGCCGATGCTGCGCACCGACAAGGGGCGCGGCTATCGGCTTTGCGCGGGCTGATTGCGCGCTATTCTGTCCGCGAGGCAAAGGAGAGCAGGCATGGAAGAGCGGGTCAGGATCGAGATCGAGGATGGCGTCGCCGAGGTGCGGCTGGCCCGGCCCGACAAGCTCAACGCGCTCGATCCGGCGATGTTCGCGGCGATCATCGCGGCGATCGCCCGGCTGGAGGGAGAGGCCGGCATCCGCGCCGTGGTGCTCTCGGGCGAAGGACGCGGCTTCTGCGCCGGCCTGGACATGGCCAGCATGGCGGCCGGAGGATCGGGCATCGACCTTGCCCGGCGCACGCACGGCCCGGCCAACGACTTCCAGCAAGTCGCCTGGGGCTGGCGCGCCCTGCCCATGCCGGTGATCGCGGCGGTGCACGGCGTGGCTTTCGGCGGCGGCCTCCAGATCGCCAGCGGCGCGGACGTGCGGATCGCCGCGCCGGGCACGCGGCTTTCGGTGATGGAGATGAAATGGGGCATCGTGCCCGACATGGCCGGCTATGCGCTCTGGCACGGCAATGTCCGCGACGATGTGCTGCGCGAGCTCGCCTATACCGCTCGCGAGTTCGACGCGGAGGAAGCAGCGGCGCTCGGCTTCGTCACCCGCATCGCCGAGGATCCGCATGCAGAGGCGATGGCGCTCGCCCGGGCCATTGCCGGGCGCAACCCCCATGCCGTCCGCGCCGCCAAGCGGCTCGCCAATCTCGAGGCCGGCACCACCGAGACCCTGCTCGCCGAAAGCCGGGAACAGGCCGCGCTGCTGCGCACGCCCAACCAGATCGAGGCAGTGATGGCCAATATGCAGAAGCGCCCGCCGGCGTTCAGCGATTGACTTCGATCGCCTCCACCCGGTCCGGATAAAAGGCCAGATGGTCGCCAATCTCGGCGACCGCCGCATAGGGCGCCTCATAGCTCCACACCGCATTCTCGGCCCCGCCGCGGATCGAGAAATAGGCGGCCTCGCCCTTGTACGGGCAATAGCTCGCATGCTCGGTCCGCACGAGCAGGGTCATGTCGGCATCCGCACGGGGGATGTAGAAGACCGGCGGGTAGCTCGCCTCGCGCAGTTCGAGCGCGCGGCGCGTCTCGGCGATCACCCGTCCGGCGGCGCGCACCACCACATGCGCATCCGACCGGGTGACCGTGATGGGGTGGTCGGGCCCCGGAATCCGTATCGGCCTGCTCGCCATGGCGCACCTCCGGCCGTGGATATGGGGCGCTGCGGAGCCATTGCAATCGCGGCGCCGCGCAGCCATACCGCATCTTCGAAAACAGGAGGGTGCCGCAATGCGTGAAGCTGTGATCGTCTCGACGGCGCGAACCGGAATCGGCAAGGCGGGGCGCGGCTATTTCAACGACACCGAGGCGCCGGTGCTCGCCGCCCATGTGATGAACGCGGCGGTGGCGCGTGCCGGCATCGATCCGGCGCGGATCGACGACGTTTTCTACGGCATGGGCAACCAATGGGGGACCCAGGGCGCGAACATGGCGCGGATGGCGCTGTTCGCCGCCGGCCTGCCGCACAGCGTGCCCGCCTTCAGCCTTGACCGCAAATGCGGATCGGGCCTCACCGCCATCGCCCTGGCCGCGCGCTCGATCATGACCGACGAGATCGACGTCGCGCTGGCCGGCGGCATGGAATCGATCAGCCTGACCATGCGCGACGCGCCGCGCTATCCCAACAAGTCTGTCACCGACCGGGTGCCGGCGGCCTATATCCCGATGATCGAGACCGCCGAGATCGTCGCCGAGCGCTATGGTATTAGCCGCGAGGCCCAGGACGCCTTCGCCGCCGCCAGCCAGCAGCGCGCGGCCGCCGGCCTCGAGAACGGCGCCTTTGCCGAGGAGATCGCGCCGATCACGGTGGCGAAGGCGCTCTTCGACAAGGAAGGCAACCGCACCGGCAGCGAGACCGTCACCGTCACCCGGGACGAAGGCATTCGCGCCGGCACCACCGCCGAAGTGCTCGCCGGGCTCAAGCCGGTCTGGAAGGACGGCCAGTTCGTCGCGCAGGGCCGGCACGTCACCGCCGGCAATGCCAGCCAGCTCTCCGACGGCGCCGCCGCCCAGATCCTGATGGACCGCGAGACCGCCAGGGCCGAAGGCAAGGAGATACTAGGCATCTATCGCGGCTTCCAGGTCGCCGGCTGCGAGCCCGACGAGATGGGGATCGGCCCGGTCTTCGCGGTGCCCAAGCTGCTCAAGCGCGCCGGCCTCAGGGTCGAGGATATCGGCCTGTGGGAGATCAACGAGGCATTCGCCAGCCAATGCCTCCATTGCCGCGACACGCTGGGGATCGACCCCGACCGGCTCAACGTCAATGGCGGCGCCATCGCGATCGGGCATCCGTTCGGGATGAGCGGATCGCGCCTCGTCGGCCATGCGCTGATCGAAGGGCGCAAGCGCGGCGTGCGCCATGTCGTCGTCTCGATGTGCACCGCCGGCGGCATGGGCGCGGCGGGGCTGTTCGAAATCCCCTGAGCCAGGCCAATTTACCCGGAAAGGGCCACAAAGGCGCCGAAGGTCACAACCCCTGGGCTGAGAACCCAACCAAATATCTGATTTTCTACCGTCATCCCGGCGCAAGGCCGGGGTGACGAAGGAAGAATATGAGTCCTCAACCTAAGGGCCGGAGCCGGCCGGGGAGGCGCCTGGCCGCCGGTCGTCGCAGGATTCGCCATGAGAAAGAGCGCGGCCAGTCTTCCAGACGAAATCCTACATTGGAAGCGCCATCCCGGCGGCAGCGGCGGGCACGCCCCGGCTTCGCAGGGCGCCGCCGGTGGCGGGTGCGCGGCGGGGCCGCTCGCGCTTCCCCGTCCTTCCTCTCTACCCCATTGCCGTCATCCCGGCGCAAGGCCGGGGGAGCGTCCCATGGCTGGCGGCGCCTCGGCTCAGGCCAGCCCCACCGCTTCCGCCGCGCGCTTCTCCGCCTCGGTATGCAGGTCCCAGAAACTGGCGACATGCTCGCCGGCCAGGCGCTTCTGCAGCACCGCGAGATGCGCCGCCCAGCCGCCGCCGAAGCTGCGCGCATCCTCGGGCCCGCGCAGGCGGTTGTGCGTGAGGACGAGGCGCGTGCGGGCCGGCGAGAAGGCGAACAGCTCGATCGTCACTTCCCCCGCCTCGCCATTGTCCCAGGTGAAGGCGAGGCAATGCGGCGGCTCGATCCGCAGGATCGTCTCCGACCAGGCCTTGCCCTCATATTGGGCGTAGCGCTCGGGATTGGGCACATCGCCGTCGGACAGGTCCTGATGATTGAAGGTCAGGCCGAGCTTGCCGCCCATCCGCGGCTCGGTGGGCCCGCCCATGAACCAGCGGGCCCGCAGCTCCGGATCGACCAGATATTGCCACACCGTCTCGATCGGCGCGGCCAGGTCGCGCTCGAAGCGGAGCATCTGCGGGGTGATCGTGTCGGCAGTGAGGGTGTCAGCCATTTTCCGTCTCCGTGATACGGCCCAGGCTCTCGAGGATCATCGTCCAGCCCTTGCGGGTCGGCTCCTCATAGCTTGCCCAGGCAGGGTCCATTTCATGGGTGAGCGTCAACATGCAGCCCATGGGCGTGGGCGCGATCTCGATCGCGACGCGCGTCCACTCCCCCTCCTCCGCCGGGTCGGCCGAAAAGAGGAAGACGAGGCGGCGCGGGCGCTCGATCACCTCGAAGCGGAGGCGGTGGCGGGCATCGCCCCCGGCCCGCCGCTCGACGATCAGCCCCCGGCCGCCGACGCGCGCATCGATCTCGCAGACCAGCATCTCGCCCTCGGGCGTGGCGAACAGGAAGCGCGCCGCCCGGGCCGGATCGAGCCAGGCATCGAACACCCGCTCCGCGCTCGCCGCGAAGGCGCGGGTGACGGTGAGGATCACCGGCGCGCTCATGCGAGGTTGACCTGCCAGGAGATGCCGTACCGGTCGTTCGCCCAGCCGAAGCGGCTGCTCCAGCCATAATTGTCCGGCGGCATCAGCACGCCGCCCCCGTCCGACAGGGCCGCGAACAGCCGGTCGAACGCCGCGCGATCGTCCACGTCGAGGAAGAAGGACCAGGACGGCGTGAAATCGAAGCCATGGGTGACGAAGCTGTCATGCACCATCACCTTCTGCCCGGCGATCACCGCATGGGCGCGCAGGATCGTGCCTTCGGGCCCCGGCCCGTCGGGGCCGAAACGCTCGACCGATTCGATGCGGCTGCCGGGCACGGTCTCGACATAGAAATCGAGCGCCGCCTGGCCCTTGCCGCCCTGGAACATCAGAAAGGGAGTCGCCTGGATCATGCCTTGCCTCCCGTTTCGTCGACAATGGTGGCGAACCCGCCATGGATCATGCGCCCGGGATCGAGGATGTCGGCATCGGCCGCGTCGGGCTGGAGCCTGGGATCGGCGGCAATGGCTTCGTTGCCGCGATCGCGCGCTTCCCTCGACGGCCATTCGACCCAGGAGAAGACGACGGCCTCGCCTTCCCGCAGCGCCACCGCGCGCTTCAGATCGGTACGCTCGCCGCCGGGCACGTCGTCGCCCCAATTCTCGACCACGCGCAGCGCGCCATGCTCGACGAAGATTTTCGCGACGCGCGCCGCCATGGCGCGGTACCGCTCCCGATTGCCGCTCGGCACCGCGAGCACATAACCATCGACATAGCTCATTCAGGCTTCTCCCGCTGGTCCGCGGCGAGGATCGCTTCGAGCGCGTCGAGGCGGACGGTCCAGAATTTCTCCCACTGCTTCAGCCATTTCTCGGCCTCGGCGAGCGGATCGGGCTTCAAGGCACACATATAGCTGCGTCCCACCTTGCGGCGAGCGACCAGGCCCGCGCCCTCGAGCACCCGCACATGCTTGGCCGCCCCGGCAAAGGACATCGCGAAAGGCTCGGCCAGCTCGCCGATCGATTTCTCGCCCAGCGAGAGATGCGCGAGCATGCCGCGCCGCGTGGGGTCGGCAAGCGCGTGGAAGGTAGCGTCGAGTCGATGTTCAACCATGTGGTTTAATATGCCGCTCGCCGCCGGAATAGTCAACCGATCGGTTGAATATTTTTCGGCGGTTTCGCGTGATTCCGGCGCGGAAATCTTGATTCCGTTGGCACGCGCGCGTGCGAAGAAGGCATCGCGCGCGGCTTCCGCGGCAGCACGGGCTTCGGGCGTGACGAGGGGCCTGGCGGAGTCGGTCATCCGCCGACTCCACCAGGAGAAATCCTACATTTGAAGCAGTATCTAGGCGTCGCCGGGCATGGGCGCGCGGGCGGCGCGGAGGCTGTCCCAGGCATAGAGCGCGCAGCCCGCCCAGATCAGCGCGAAGGTGATCAGGTGCACGGTGCGCAGCGGCTCGCCCAGCGCGATCGCGATGAAGAACTGGATGGTCGGCGCGATATATTGAAGCAGCCCCAGCATCGAGAGCGGCATCAGCCGGGCGGCGGCGGCGAACATCAGCAGCGGCGTCGCGGTGATCACGCCTGCGGCGAGGAGCAGCGCATTCTGCCCGGCCGACACGCCGAAGCCGCTCGTCCCCTGCCCGGCGGTGTAGATCAGCCAGGCGGCGGCGAAGGGGACCAGCAGGATCGTCTCCACGGTGAGCCCGCCCAGCGAATCGATGGCCACCACCTTGCGGACGAGCCCGTAGAGGCCGAAGCTGAAGGCGAGCGCGAGCGAGATCAGGATCGCGCCGCCGCCATCGAGCGCCATCACCAGCACGCCCGCGCCGGCCACCGCGATCGCCACGCCCTGCCAGCGCCGCAGCAGCTCGCCGAGCACGAGCATGCCGAGCGCGACATTGACCAGCGGATTGATGAAATAGCCCAGGCTCGCCTCGAGCACATGGCCGGTCTCGACCGACCAGATATAGACGAACCAGTTGACCGCGATCAGCGCGGCGCTGGCGCAGAGCAGCAACAGGGTGCGCCCGCGCGCCGCCCGCCAGATCGCGCCCGCGCGGCCGAGCGCGAAGACCAGCACGCCGAGGAACAGCACCGACCAGACGATGCGGTGCGCCAGGATCTGCAGCGCCGGCACGCTGGCCAGGATGTGGAAATAGAGCGGCAGGAAGCCCCAAAGGCCATAGGCGCCGATCGCAAGGGCGAGGCCCCGGCGCCCGGACGCGCGCTCGGTAACGGTGGTGCTGGTCATGCGGGCTCCTTGCGCGGCCGGGCGCCGCGGCGCAAGCAAGGCCGGCTTGGGACCGCCAAAGCGATTGCACGGAAACGCTTCCCCGCTAGGCTGTCGCCGGGAACTGGGGGAATCATGTCGGACAATTGGGATGAGGAAGGCCCGCACGGCCATCCGCTGATCGCGACTCTGGCCGGGGGCGCGGTGCTGGTGCTCGCGGCGTTGCTGGGGCCGCGCTTCGGATCGCCGCTGCCGTTTCCGGCGCTGCTGATCGGCGGCGCGGCGGCCGGGCTGGTGCTGTGGCTGATCGGCTTTCTGGCGACGACGCGCCACGCGAATCTGGGATGGAAGCTCGGCTCGCTGGCATTGCTGATCGGTGCCGGCGCCGGCGCGGCGGCGATCGCGCACGGCCAGTTCCAGACCCAGTCGCGCGCCGATGCGAGCAGCTTCGCCGAGATCGAGCTGGCCGCGGACGGCACGCCGCTCCTGCCCGCCGGCGCGGCCGCGCGCGGGCCGGTCTCGCGCCTCTATGCCGAGGCGCTGCAGGCCGATGTCGCCGCGCAGCGCGCGCTGGGCGACGCGTTGGACAAGTTCGGCGCCGGCGCGCTCAACAGCCCCTATCTGCTCCAGCAGAACCCGCATGCGATCGGCAATTGCAAGGAGATCGCGCCGATCCGCGCGCTCGTCGCCGAACAGGGCCTGGCGCGCATGGCGCGACGCAAGGCGCTGGCCGAGGAGATCGGGAGCGCCAGCCTGCCCAGGGCGGCGAAGCTGGGCATCGCCCGGATCGTCGGCGATGCCGCGGCCGATCCGCTGCCCGCCAGCCAGCAGGCGATGCTCGACGCCACCGCCGAGCTGTGCACGCTGCTCGCGCGCCGGAGCTGGTACAATGCCAATGGCTATTTCGGCTTCCGCAGCGGCGCCGATGCGGCGGCCTTCACGGCGCTGGGCGCCCGCCGCCGGGCAGTCGCCGAACAGGCCGGCGCGATCGACCGGGATGCCCGCGCGCGCATCACCGCCGGCCGCGACGAGGTGCGCGACGCGCTCAGCCGCTCGATCTATGCCCGGGATTAGCGGGGCTCAGGCGGCGGGCCGCACCGGGTTCGCCGCCGCGCCGCCGACCACCGTGTTCCAGGGCAGCACTTCCCAGCCCGTGACCAGCCCGTTGGCGACATAGGGATCGGCCTGGGCAAAGGCCCGCGCCGCCGCTTCGCTGGCGAAGAGCAGCAGGGCGCTCCCGGGCGGATCGCCGACCGCGCCGCCCAGAAGCAGCGCGCCCGTGTCCGCGCTTTCCCAGGCCAGCGCCAGATGCGCGTCGCGGAAGCCGGCGCGGCGCTCCAGATAGTCGGGCGCGATGGCGTAGCGCAGGATCCAGTGCATCTCAGCCTCCGATGCGGAGCCACAGGGCGGTGGCGTCGTCCGACGCCTTGAAGCGCGGAAAGCGGGTGCAGGCGGCATCCGCGCGCTCGATCGCGCGCAGTTCCTCCGCGAGGGCGGCAAGGCCGCGCGCGCGGATCGCCTCGACCAGCGCGGCATCGTCATAGGCGGCATAGCTGTCGATCAGCGCGGCATAGCCGTCGCTCATCAGCAGGACCTCGTCGCCGGGCGCACAGGCGATGCCCGCGCTATCGACTTGCGCCATGTGCCCGGGATCCACGCTGAGCACGCGCATCCCGGTCCGCCCGCGCGTCGCGCGGAGATTGGCGAGGATCGGCGCGGAGCGCTTGGGGCTGCCCAGGCCGTGCTCGGCCAGGCTGGCGGCGCGCTCCGCCTCGGAATTGCGGATTTCCTTTTCCGGGCCGAGCCGCACGACCTTCCCGCCCGAGCGGAGAAAGCCGACGCAATCGCCCAGCCAGCCGATCTCGAGCCCTTCGCCGCCCAGCCGGACGGCGAGCGCGGAGGCGAGCGGATATTCCCAGCGATCCTCGGGATCGCGCGTGCGGTCGCGCTCCCAGGCGGCGAGGATGTGCGCGGCGACATCGGCATAGAGCGTGCCGATCGTCGCGGCGCCGGAGCCGGTGAACGCCGCGTGCGCCACGCTCGCCAGCCAGGCCGCGCCGCCCTGCGCGCCGACCAGCCCCGGCGGGCCGAGATCGGTGGCGCCGTCGATCACCCAGGCATGGGTGCGCGCGAAGCCCGCGCGGTCGTCATTGGGAACGGAAGCGTCGCCGGCAAGGCTGATCGACTGGAGAAGATCGAAGTGCATGGCCCCGGTCTACACCGGCTTTGTGACGCGCCGCACCATGTAACGCGCATGCGGGCCATAACTGGAGAGCTTGGCCTTCAGCGCCGGGCTGTCGAGCGGCGCGAAGCCCTGCGCCGCCCAGAAGGCGGCGGATTCGTTCACCGATACGAGCGCGATCGGCGCGTCGATCCCGCCGAACAGCAGGTCGAGCCCCGCCCGGGCATTGCCGCCGCCGCGCGCCTCGGGAAGCAGCGCCAGGTCGTGGAGATACCAGCTGTCCCGCTTTTCCGGCAGCGCGCCCAGCAGCGTGTCGAGCGGCGGGATCGCCTCCAGCGGCCAGGGATAGGCGATCAGATAGCCGGCCACCCGCCCCTCGCCCGCCAGCACGAAGCAGGTGCCGGGCGCGAGCGCGAGCCGCTCGACGAAGCAGGCGCGGCCTTCGGGATGATCGGGAAAGGCGGTTCGGGCCACCGCGACGACGCCGTCGAGATCGTCCGCCGTCATCGGCCGCCACTGAAGCGAGTCTTGCATTGCCGCATCCTAGCGGCGGAGCACCCGGAAGAGCCAGAGCTCGATCAGCGCGAACGGGCCGAGCAGCGCCGCCACGCCGGCCCAGCCGGCCAGCTCGAACCCGAACCGGCCGACGCCCCAGAGCAGCACGACCATCCCGAGGAACATCGAATAGACGCCGAGCCCGCGCCACAGCGGATGGATGTGATAGCCGACCCACCATGCCCAGCGCCCGAGCGTCCACAGGATCGCGGTGGCGGCGACGAGGCGCAGGTCGGGCTCGTAATGCGCCAGCAGGAACAGGCCGGGCAGCAGCACCGCCAGCTGCTCCAGCGTGTTCTGGATGTAGCGCTGGTTGACGATCAGCCGCGGCGAATCGGCGCCGGCCAGGGGATCGATCGAGCGATGGAACAGCCGCTCGTGCGCAACCGCCTCGATGCCCGGCACGAGCGCGAGCAGCACCACCGCGCTCGAGCATTGAAGCGCGAACAGCATCGGCTGGGCCGCGATCGGCGGCAGGCCGTGGCGCAGCGCCACCCACAGGCCGATCGCGACGGGAAGCGAGGCGGCGACGGCACCGGCGATGGTGGCCCGCCCCGCCACCGCTCAATCCGCGAACAGCAGGACGGGAGTCTCGAGCAGCTTCTTCACTGCCTGGACGAAGCTCGCCGCGTCCCAGCCGTCGACCACGCGGTGGTCGCAGCTGATCGACAGGTTCATCAGCTTGGCGCGGACGATCTCGTCGCCCCCCTGACTATTCTTAGCGAAGATCGGGCGCTCGACGATCTTGTTCGGGCCGATGATCGCCACTTCGGGCCGGTTGATCACCGGGGTGGTGGCGATGCCGCCGAGCGGGCCGAGCGAAGTGACGGTGAGCGTCGAGCCCGACAGCTCCTCCGACTTGGCCTTGCCGGTGCGCGCGGCCTCTGCAAGGCGGCCGATCTCGGCGGCGAGCTGCCAGACATTCTTGTCCTGCGCGTCGCGGATCACCGGGACCATCAGGCCCGCATCGGTCTGCGCCGCCATGCCGAGATGGACGCGGCCATGGCGCGTGACCACCCCGGCCTCGTCGTCATAGCGCGCGTTGATCATCGGGAAATCGGGCAGCGCCCGGCAGATCGCGACGATGAGGAACGGCAGCATGGTCAGCTTGGGGCGCTGGCCGCGATTGTCGTTGAGGTCGGCGCGCATCGCCTCCAGCGCGGTCACGTCGATCTCGTCGACATAAGTGAAATGCGGGATGGCGCGCTTCGATGCGGCCATGTTCTCGGCGATGCGGCGGCGCATGCCGATGACCTTGATCGGCTGATCCTCGCGGGCGCGGCTGGCGTGCGGGGCGTGATAGCCCTGGCCGCTACCGTAGCGCAGATAGGCGTCGAGATCGGCGTGGCGGACATGGTTGCCGTCCGCCTTCACGCTGGCGAGGTCGATGCCGAGATCCTTGGCGCGGGCGCGCACCGCCGGGCTGGCGAGGACCTGCTTGTGCGCGACGGGCTCGGATGCTGCGACGGGCGCAGGTTCCGGAGCGGGCATGGGTGCGGGCGCGGGTGCGGGCGCCGGAGCAGCCTCAACGACTTCCTCCACACCCGGCGTCTCCGCCTCGGCCGGTTCCGCGGCCGGCGTCTCGACAACATCGTCGCCCTCGACTTCGATCACCATCAGCGCCGAGCCGATCGCAACCTGGTCGCCGACTTCGCCGGCCAGCTCGACCACCACGCCGGAGACGGGCGATTCCATCTCCACCGTGGCCTTGTCGGTCATCATGTCGGCGACCTGCTGGTCCTCCGACACCTTGTCGCCGATCTTGACGTGCCAGGCGACGATCTCGGCCTCGGCAATGCCTTCGCCGATGTCCGGCAGGCGGAAGGTGAAGCGTGCCATGTTAGTCCTTCAGGATCTTCTTGAGGGCGGTGCCGATGCGGACCGGGCCGGGGAAATAGGCCCATTCCAGGCTGTGCGGGTAGGGCGTGTCGAAGCCGGTGACGCGCTCGATCGGCGCTTCGAGATGGTAGAAGCAGCGCTCCTGCACCTGGGCCGAGAGCTCGGCGCCGAAGCCCGAGGTGCGCGTCGCCTCATGGACGATCAGGCAGCGGCCGGTCTTCTTCACCGATTCCTCGATCGTCGCGATGTCGAGCGGGACGAGCGTGCGCAGGTCGACGATCTCGGCGTCGACGCCCAGTTCCTCGACCGTGTTGGCGACGACATGGACCATCGTGCCGTAGCAGAGGATCGTCACCGCCTCGCCCGGGCGGACCACCGCGGCCTTGCCCAGCTCGACGCGGTAATAGCCCTGGGGCACCTGCGCGCCGGGATGATCGGCCCAGGTCTTGGCCGGGCGGTCGTAATGGCCGTGGAACGGGCCGTTATAGATGCGCTTGGGCTCGAGGAAGAGCACGGGGTCGTTGTCCTCGATCGCCGCGATCAGCAGGCCCTTGGCGTCATAGGGCGTCGAGGGGATCACCGTCTTCATGCCCGAGACATGGGTGAAGATGCCCTCGGGCGACTGGCTGTGCGTCTGGCCGCCGAAGATGCCGCCGCCATAGGGCGAGCGGATCGTGATCGGCGCGGTGAAGTCCGCCGCCGAGCGATAGCGCAGGCGCGCGGCTTCGGAGACGAGCTGGTCGAGCGCCGGATAGATGTAATCGGCGAACTGGATCTCGGGCACCGGGCGCAGGCCATAGGCGCCCATGCCGATCGCCACGCCCATGATGCCGATCTCGGTGATCGGGGTGTCGAAGGCGCGCGCCTTGCCGTATTTGGCCTGGAGCCCGGCAGTGGCGCGGAAGACGCCGCCGAAATAGCCGACATCCTCGCCCATCACGATCACGTTCGGATCGCGCGCCATCATCACGTCCATGGCGGAATTGATCGCCTGGATCATGTTCATCTGGGTGGTTGCACCCGCTTCGGTGACCATCTCGGTCATGCCTGTGCCTTGCGAATAGTCCAGCGGTCGCCCGCCGAAGGTTTCCATGTATCGAGCTTGCGGCGCGCCTTGGCGTCGCCCAGCCCATATGCATCGACGAACAGCTGCGCCGGTGCCTCGGCGCGCGGGAAGCGGACGGCGTCGTCGACCAGCTGATGCGTGCCGCCCTCGACGACCAGCGCATAGGTGCCGGCGGGCGCGGTCTCGGCCGGGAAGAGATGTTCCGCCGCCGCCGTGGCGTGGCCCATGACCGGCGGCACCGTATCCTCGGTGCCGGTGACGATCATCACCGGCACTTCGACGCTGGTATAGGCGTTCGCCGGCACCAGCCCGGGGGCCTTGCCGGGCGAGGAGAAGCCCAGCACCGCCTTCACCGCCGGATTGCGCGCCTTGAACTGCGGCAAGCCACCGCCGAGGGCGAGCGAAACGAGCGTGCCAAAGCTGTGCCCGGCAGCGATCACCGGCAGTCCGGGAAATGCCTTTGCCGCGTGCGCACCAGTCGCGCGCATGTCGACGAACCGCTCGGGCAGGCCCGAGAGGAAGGTGAACTTGTCGCGCTCCGGATAGTGCATCGAATCGACGTGCACCGGCGCGAGCACGACAAAGCCCTGGCCGAGCAGCATCGAGATCAGCCGATCATAGCGCTCGGGCCAGGAACCATGGCCGGTCGAGAACAGCACCACGCCCCTGGGGCTGGCGGGCTTCCAGACAAACAGCTTGGTCGAGCGCGTCGGCGAGACGGCGAGGTCGATCGTCTCGGGATCGCCGATCGTGGCGGCATGGAGCAGGCCGGGCGGCAGCACCGCGACGGCGCCGAGGGCACCCGCCCCCTTCACCAGCGCGCGGCGGTTGAGGACCAGGCTCACAGGCCGGCCGCCTTCTGCTCGTCGAGCATCTGCTGCTGCTGTTCCTTCAGGTGCCAGGGGATCGTCTCGAACACGCCCTCGAACATCGATTCGAACGGCTGGTGCATGCCGTGGCCGAGGATGCCGTTCTTCTCGGCTTCCTTCTGCGACGCCTTGACCAGTTCGGCGAGCTCGAGGTCCTGCGCGGCGTGGCGTTGCTCATCCCATTCGCCGATGGCGATGAGATGTTCCTTCAACCGGCGGATCGGGTCGCCGAGCGGCCAGGCATTGGGCTCGCCGGCCGAGCGATAGGCCGTCGGATCGTCGGAGGTGGAATGGCCCTCGGCGCGATAGGTGAAATGCTCGATCAGCGTCGGGCCCTGGTTGGTCCGCGCGCGCTCGGCCGCCCATTCGGTCGCCGCATACACGGCGAGCGCGTCATTGCCGTCGACGCGGAGGCCCGCGATGCCATAGCCGATCGCCCGCGCCGCGAAGGTGGTCGCCTCGGCCCCGGCAAAGCCCGAGAAGCTCGAGATCGCCCACTGGTTGTTCACGACGTTGAAGATGACCGGCGCCTTGTAGACGGTCGCGAAGGTGAGCGCCGAATGGAAGTCGCCCTCCGCCGTCGAGCCCTCGCCGCACCAGGTGGCGGAGATGCGCGTGTCGCCCTTGGCCGCGCTCGCCATCGCCCAGCCCACCGCCTGGGGATATTGGGTGGCGAGATTGCCCGAGATCGAGAAGAAGCCGAACTCCTTCGACGAATACATGATCGGCAGCTGGCGGCCCTCGAGCGGATCGGCCTTGTTCGAATAGATCTGGTTCATCATCTGCACGATCGGATAGCCGCGCGTGATGAGGATCCCCTGCTGGCGATAGGAGGGGAAGCACATGTCGTCGCCGGCCAGCGCCATCGCCGCGCCGATCGAGACGGCCTCCTCGCCGGTGGACTTCATGTAGAAGCTGGTCTTGCCCTGGCGCTGGGCGCGGAACATGCGCTCGTCGAACGCGCGGGTGAGCGCCATCGCGCGGAGCATGCGGCGCTTGGCATCGGCGTCGAGCCGCGGGTCCCAGGGGCCGACGGCATTGCCTTCGTCGTCGAGCACGCGGACCAGGCCATATGCCAGCTCATGGAAGCTGTCGGCACGGTCGGCGGTGTCGGGACGGCGGGTGGCGCCGGCCGCCGGCACCACGATGTCGCTGAAGTCCGCCTCGTCGCCCGGGCGGAATCGCGGCTCGGGCACGTGCAGCGCAAGCGGGGGCAGATTGGCGCGGTCGCGCTCGCTCGACATGGGCTCTCCGGACATAGGCTCCCGTCGCCAAACGCGCGGGAATCACGTTTCGCGCCATTGTTATAAAATTTCAAAGGCCCGCGCAAGTAGGTCAGGGGTACTGACCTGAAATGTCGGGCAAAATGCTGGGAATTCGCGATGAAAATCAGCGCTGGGCCGCACCTCGCGCCGACAGGAACACCTGCGCGAGTACCTTGAGCGCGGCGTCAAGATCGCCGTCGCTGCGAGACACCAGCGCATAACCCTCCACCGTCCTGTCTTCGAAGATCACCTTGGCGCCGTCGAGCCATACTGATTGATAGGCATCCGGGCTGGGATTTCCGAAATCGTCCTTCCCTGGCTCCGGCTCGACCAACCGCTCGCCGAGGCGCGCCTCCCGGATATGATCTTGGAGCGCGGCAATGATTTCGCCTTCCAGAAACCCTCGCTCCCGCGAGGCCACCCGCCCGGGATCGTAGCCGCCCATGCCGTCCGTTTCCACGAAATGCGCCTCGGGCAGATCTCCAAGCGGTTGGTCGATACGAATCGCATAGGGCGCCTGGAAGCTTGGCACTACGAGCAGCCGTGAACGGCGGCTATAGCCCTCGATCGACGTATCGCGCCAAAGTGCGGGCTCGCGCATCGCGGAGAGGGCCGCCTCTCCGCTTTGCTTAAACCAATCACCCGGCGGGAAATAGTTGGTCATGTGCGCCGTCACGCCACCGGGAATCCGCGCCGCTTGAACAGCGCCGACACGTCCGGATCGCGCCCGCGGAAGGCGCGGTACGCGATCTTGCGGTCGGTCTCGTTGCCGGTGGAGAGCAAAGTCGCGCGGAAGCGGTCCGCCGTCTTCTTGTCCCAGACATTGCCCGTCTCCTGGAACGCCGCCCAGGTGTCCGCGTCCATCGTCTCGGACCAGAGATAGGAATAATAGCCGGCCGAATAGGCATCGGACGAGAAGAGGTGGTTGAACTGCGGCATGCGGTGGCGCAGCACGATCTCCCTGGGCATGCCGAGCGCCGCCAGCGCTTCCTTCTCGAAGGCGGCGATGTCGGTCACCGGTTCCTCGCGGTCGTGCAGCTGCATGTCGAGGATCGCGCAGGCGAGATATTCCACCGTGTCGAAGCCCTGGTTGAAGGTGGACGACTTCTCGATCTTGTCGACCAGCGCCGCCGGCATCGGCGCGCCGGTCTTGTAGTGTTTCGCGTACTTGTCGAGCACGTCGCGGGTGAGCAGCCAGTTCTCGTTCACCTGGCTGGGATATTCCACGAAGTCGCGCGGCGTGCCGGCCAGCCCCGGATAGGTGACGTTCTGGAGCAGGCTGTGGATCGCGTGGCCGAACTCGTGGAACAGCGTGGTCGCATCGTCGAGGCTGATCAGCGTCGGCTCGCCGGCGCCGCCCTTGACGAAATTGTTGTTGTTCGAGGCGAGCGTGTTGCGTGCGCCGCCGAGCTTCTGCTGGCCGCGATAGCGCGTCGCCCAGGCGCCCGAGCGCTTGCCCGAGCGGGCATAGCCGTCGAAATAGAAGATGCCGAGATTCTTGCCGGTGCGCGTGTCGGTCACTTCGAAGGTGCGCACGGCGGGGTCGAACACCGGCACGTCCTTCACTTCCCTGAAGCCCAGGTCATAGAGCCGGCCGGCGGCGTAGAAGGCGCCCTGGAGGATGTTGCCGAGTTCGAGATACGGCTTCACCTCGCTCTCATCCAGGTCGTACTTCGCCTTGCGGACCTTCTCGGCATAGAAGCGATAGTCCCAGGGCTCGATCGTGATCTTCGCCCCTTCCTTGTCGGCCAGGGCCTGCATGTCGGCGACTTCCTCGGCGACGCGCGCGCGGGCGGCGGGCCAGACCGCCATCATCAGCTTCATCGCATTGGCCGGGGTCTCGGCCATGGTGTCGTCCATGCGGTAATAGGCATGGTTCCTGAAGCCGAGCAGCCTGGCGCGCTGCTGGCGCAGCTTCAGGATCTCGGCGATGCCGGCCTTGTTGTCGCTGGCATTGCCGTTGTCGCCGCGCATCACGAAGGCGCGCCAGATCTTCTCGCGCAGCCCCCGGTCGGTCGAATAGGTGAGGAAGGGCGCGACCGAGGAGCGGGTGTTGACCACCGCCCATCCGGCCAGCTTGCGCTCCTCCGCCGCGGCCCTGAGCGAGGCCTTGAAGCTGTCCGGCAGGCCGGCGAGCTGCGCCTCGCTGTCGAGGACAATCCAGCTTTCCTCGTCCGCCAGCAGGCGCCGGCTGAAATCGGCAAAGGCGCTGGCGAGCGCCTGGTTGAGCCGGCTGACCTCGGCGCGCTCGGCATCGGACAGGGCGGCGCCCCGGCGGACGAAGCCGCGATAGCTGCGCTCGAGCAGGCGGAGCTGCTGCGCATCGAGCTTCTGGCCGGCGCGCGTGTCGTACGCGCCCTTCACCCGGGCGAAGAGCAGGGGATCGAGGAACAGCGCGTCATTCGCCCGGGTGAGCTTCGGGCTCCATTCGCGATCGATCGCCTGGACCTGCTTGTCGGCCAGGTTGCTGGTGTAGACGCCCCAGACCGACTGGACCCGGTCCATCATGTCGCCGGCCAGCTGCATCGGCTCGGTCACATTGTGGAAGGTCGGCGCGGCGCGCGCATCGCGGATCGCATGGATTTCCCGGCGCTGCTCGGCGATCGCGGCCTCGAAGGCGGCGGGGAACATCTCGGCGCGGAACTTGTCCCAGGGAGGCACGCCGCCATAGCCGCCCGGCCAGGGCGCGAGCAGCGGCGAAGCATCTGCGGTGTCGGCGGCTTTGGCCATGAGGCTCCCCATGAAAGGCGTTGCGAGCAAGGCGCTGGTGCCGAGAAGCGCCTGGCGGCGGCTGAGGTTGCGGATCAAGTTCCGATGGCTCCCTGGAAACGACGAATTGCGGCCGAGCTTAGGCACGCGCCGCGGAATGGCAATTGACTCGTCGGCAATAAGGAACAGAATAGGAACATCCTATTCCTCGAGTCGCGTGCCCCATGGCCGATCCTGCCGTCCTGAAGCAATTGCGCGAGACGCTGCGCGGTCTCGAGACCGGTGGCTTCCGCCGGCGGCCTTCGCTGCCCTTCGGCATCGAGGCGATCGATTCGCGCCTTGCCGATGGCGGTCTCAGGCTCGATGCGCTGCACGAAGTCGCGGCGGGCACGAGCGACATGGCCGATGATTGCGCGGCCACCCTGTTCCTCGCCGGGCTCGCGGCACGCGCCTGGGGCCCGGTGCTCTGGGTGGTGCGGCGGCGCGACCTGTTCGCGCCCGGCCTCGCCCAGTCGGGGCTCGATCCCAAAAGGCTGATCTATGCCGAGGCGAAGGACGATGCCGAGCTGCTCGCGATCATGGAGGAAGGGCTGCGCCATCGCGGCCTGGGCGCGGTGATCGGCGAGGCCAGGCGCGCGGACATGACCGCGACGCGCCGGCTCCAGCTGGCGGCGGAGGGCGGGCGGACGATCGCGCTGCTGCTGAAGCGCGCCGCGCGCGAGGGCAGCGATCCGATCGGCATGCCCTCGGCGGCGGTGACGCGCTGGCGCGTGACGTCCGCCCCTTCGGCGCCATTGCCGGTGGCGGGCGTCGGGCGGCCGCGCTGGCGGCTGGAGCTGGCGCGGCAAAAGGGGGGCGAGGGTTTCGAGACGATAGTGGAGGCATGCGATGCAACGGGTCGCTGCGCTCTTCCTCCCGCTGTGGCCCATCGAAAGGCTGTGGCGGGCGGAAGCGCGCCCCGCCGCGCGGCCTGACGCGCGCGCGCTCCCCACGCCCCAGGCGCCACTCCGCAAGCCGGCCCAGCATGAGGGCCATTGGCGGCCGGGCGCGAAATGGGCGCAGGCGGATGAACCAGTTCCTCCCCGAGCTCGGCTCGGGGAGGGGGACCGTGCCGCGAAGCGGCGTGGTGGCGGGGCCGCCGCCATCAGCCGGCGGGCTTCGCCCGCTGCCCCTCCACCACCCGACTGCGTTGCGCGCGCCCCCTCCCCCAGCGAGCTGGGGGACGAATTATACGCCCCCCTCGTCACTTCCATCCGCAGCGGCAGCCGGATCGAGATCGCCGCCGCCTGCCCCGCCGCCCAGGCACTGGGGCTGCGGCCCGGCATGGCGATCACCCAGGCGCGCGCGCAGGTGCCGGGGCTCGACATCCGCCCCGCCGATCCCGAGGGCGATCTCGCCGCGCTGAAGCGCCTGGCGATCCTCGCCGCGCGGCGCTGGTCGCCGGTCGCGGCGCTGTCGGGCACCGACGGACTGTTCCTCGACCTTTCCGGCACCGCGCACCTGTTCGGCGGCGAGGAGCAGATGGCGCGGCACATTGCCCGCCTGCTCGCCCGCGCCGGGTTCGCCGCCCGCATCGCCGTCGCCGACACGCCGGGCGCCGCCTGGGCGCTCGCCCGCTACCGGGGAAGCTGCATCTGCCCGCCCGGCGAGCAGGCGCGCGCGCTCGCCGATCTCCCCACCCCGGCGCTGCGCATCGACGGGGCCGCGGTGGAGCTGCTCAGGCGCCTGGGCGTCGAACGGATCGGCCAGCTCGCCGCCCTGCCCCGCGCGCCGCTCGTCCGCCGCTTCGGCAGCGGCACGGCATTGCGGCTCGACCAGGCGCTGGGCCGCATCGCCGAGCCGCTCGATCCGGTGATCCCGCCCGAGGCGATCGCCGTCCGCCAGCGCTTCGCCGAGCCGATCGCCACCGCCGAGGCGATCGCGCATTGGCTGGGCGTGCTCACTCCGCGCCTCGCCGCCGCGCTCGAGGCGGAGGGGCTGGGCGTGCAGGCGCTCGAGTGCGTCGCCGAGCGCGTCGACGGCGTGCCGCAGCGCATCCGCATCGGCCTCGCCCGGCCGAGCCGCGACGGCGCGCACCTCCTGCGCCTGCTCCGGCGCCGGATCGAGGATGTCGAACCCGGCTATGGCATCGATGCGATCACGCTCCATGTCCGCCGCGCCGGGGTGCTCGGGCCCGAGCCGGTGGTCGAGCGGCTGGACGAGGATGCCGCGCCCGACCTCGCCACGCTGGTGGACACGCTGGCGACGCGGATCGGCCTGGCCGCCCTGTGGCGGATGCGGCCGGTGGAAAGCGACGTGCCCGAGCGATCCCTGGCGCGCGCGCCGGTGCTCGATCCGCCCGCGCGCGGGGCGCTGCGCGCGAAGCGCGACGATGTCCGCCAGCTCGATCGCAATCCGCCCCTGCCGCCCTGGCACCCGTGCTGGCCGCGCCCCGCGCGGCTGCTCGCCCGGCCCGAACGGCTGGATCACGTCATGGCCGAGCTGCCCGACCATGCCCCGCGCCGCTTCACCTGGCGCGGCCGCGCCCATCAGGTGATCCATGCCGACGGCCCCGAGCGGATCCAGGGCGAATGGTGGAAGCGCGACGCCGAGCGGATGAGCGTGCGCGACTATTTCCGCGTCGAGGACGAGGCGGGCCGCCGCTACTGGCTGTTCCGTTCGGGCGATGGCGAGCGCGCGGTGACCGGCGATCTCAGCTGGTATCTCCACGGCGTGTTCGGATGACCTATTCCGAGCTCCAGGTGACGACGCATTTCTCGTTCCTGCGCGGCGCCTCCTCGCCCGAGGACCTGTTCCGCACGGGCGCGCAGCTGGGCCTGCCCGCGCTCGGCATCGTCGATCGCAATTCGGTGGGCGGCGTGGTGCGTTCGCTGGTCGCCGCCGAGCAGCTCTCCCATGCCGGCATTCCCATCCGGATGATCGCCGGCTGCCGGCTCGACCTGGTCGATGGCAGCGCGGTGCTGGTCTGGCCGGAAGATGTGGCGGCCTGGTCCCGGCTCACGCGACTGCTCACCCTGGGCAAGTCGCGGGCCGACGCGCAGAAGGGCGAGAAGGGCCGGTGCTTCCTCCATTGGGACGATCTTGCCGAAGCGGCGCAGGGGATGGTCGGCGCGCTCGTCCCCGGCCTTGCCGATACCGGCGATCCCCAGGCACTGCGCTGGATGGCGGACCTGTTCGAGGGGCGCGGCCATGTCTGCCTCACCTGGCATCGCCGCCCCGGGGATGCGATGCGGCTGCACGCGCTCGACGGCGCCGCCCGCCGCTTCGGCCTCACGCCGCTCGCCACCGGCGACGTGCTCTACGACACGCCCGACCGGCGCATGCTGCAGGACGTCGTCACCGCGATCCGCGAGAAATGCACGATCGACGAACTCGGCTTCCGCCGCGAGCGCAGCGCCGACCGGCATTTGAAATCGCCCGAGGAGATGGCGCGCCGCTTCCGCGACTATCCGCAGGCGCTGGCCGCCTCCGCAGCGATCGCCGAACGCTGCACCTTTTCCCTGCGCGACCTGAAGCATCAATATCCCGAGGAGGAAGTCATCCATGGCCGCAGCGCCCAGGACGCGCTCGCCGCGCTTGCCTGGAACGGGCTCAGGCAGCGTTTCGCCGGCAAGCCGAGCCAGGCGCACCAGGACCTGCTCACCCATGAGCTGGGGCTCGTCGCGAAGATGCAGTACGCGCCTTATTTCCTGACGGTCAATTCGATCGTCCAGTTCGCGCTCAGCCAGCACATCCTGTGCCAGGGGCGCGGCAGCGCCGCCAATTCGGTGATCTGCTTCGCGCTGGGCATCACGTCGATCGACCCGATCAAGCACCAGCTGCTGTTCGAGCGCTTCATCTCGACCGAGCGCAAGGAGCCGCCCGACATCGACGTCGATTTCGAGCATGAGCGGCGCGAGGAAGTGATCCAGTGGATCTACGAGAATTACGGCCAGGACCATGCGGCGCTGACCGCGGTCGTTATCCGCTTCCGCTCGCGCAGCGCGCTGCGCGAAGTCGGCAAGGCGATGGGCCTGCCCGAGGACATGACCGCGGCGCTCTCGTCCCAGGTCTGGGGCTGGTCGAACGACGTCGACGATCGCCATGCAGATGCGCTCAACCTCGATCGCAACGATCCGCGGCTGGCGCTGACCCTGGAGCTCGCGCGCCAGCTGGTCGACACGCCGCGCCACCTCTCCCAGCATCCCGGCGGCTTCGTGCTCACCCGCGACCGGCTGCACGACCTGATCCCGGTGGAGCCCGCCGCGATGGTCGATCGCCATGTTGTCGAATGGGAGAAGCTGGACATCGAGGAGCTGGGCTTCATGAAGGTCGATATCCTCGGCCTCGGCATGCTCGGCTGCATGCGGCGCACCTTCGACCTGCTGGCCCGGCACAAGCGGACGCACCTGACCCTGGCATCGCCGAGGATGCAGGAGAACGACCCCCTCACCTTCGAGATGATCCAGCAGGCCGATACGCTCGGCGTGTTCCAGATCGAGAGCCGCGCGCAGATGTCGATGCTGCCGCGGATGAAGCCGGTGGATTTCTACGATCTGGCGATCCAGGTCGCGATCGTCCGGCCCGGGCCGATCCAGGGCAACATGGTCCACCCCTATCTCAAGCGCCGGCAGCATCCGGAGCTGGTCGACTATCCCTCGCCCAAGCTGAAGGCGGTGCTGAAGAAGACGCTGGGCGTGCCGCTGTTCCAGGAACAGGCGATGCAGGTGGCGATCGTCGGCGCCGGCTTCACCGCCAGCGAGGCGGACCGGCTGCGCCGCGCGATGGCGACGTTCAAGTCGAGCGGCGATATCGGCGAGTTCGGCCCCAAGCTGATCGAAGGCATGCGCAGGAACGGAATCAGCGAGACCTTCGCCGCGCAGATGGTCGAGCAGATCAAGGGCTTCAGCAATTACGGCTTTCCCGAGAGCCACGCCGCCAGCTTCGCCAAGATCGCCTATGCCTCGAGCTGGATGAAATGCCATCATCCGGACGTGTTCTGCACCGCGCTGCTCAACGCGCAGCCGATGGGCTTCTATGCGCCCGCCCAACTGATCCGCGATGCGCGCACGCACGGGGTGGAGGCGCGCGCCGTCTGCATCAACGACAGCGACTGGGACACGCGAATGGTGCCCGAGGGGCCGAACCCGCGCCCACGCGACGCGAAGTTCTGCGGCACCGACGCGGACTGGGCGGGCCTGCAGCCGATCCGGCTCGGCATGCGGATCGTGCAGGGGCTGGCCCAGGGCGATGCCGAGGCGATCCTGAAGGCGCGCGCCCAGGCGCCCTTCGCGTCGATCGAGGACGTCTGGCGCCGCGCGCGCGTGAAGCCCGCCGCGCTCGAGCGGCTGGCGCGCGCCGATGCCTTCCAGGCGCTCGGCCTCGGCCGGCGCCAGGCGCTCTGGGCGATCAAGGGACTGGGGCAGGCGCCGCTCGACCTGTTCGCCGCCGCCGATGCCCGCGCGGGCGCGACCATGGCCGAGGGCATCGAGCCGCAGGTGACGCTGCCGCCGCTCACCGCGGGGCGCGAGGTTGTGGAGGATTATCGCGCCACCCAGCTGTCGCTGCGCGCCCATCCCCTCTCCTTCCTGCGCGCCCGGCTGGCGGCGCGGCGGATCGCGCGCTGCGCGGACCTGCTGGACATGAAGGACGGGCAGCGGGTGGAAGTCGCCGGGCTGATCCTCGTCCGCCAGCGGCCGGGCAGCGCCAAGGGCGTGGTGTTCGTGACGCTGGAGGACGAGACCGGCATCGCCAATGCCGTGCTCTGGGCCGACCGGTTCGAGGCCAATCGCCGGACGGTCATGTCCGCCACGATGCTGGCGATCGCCGGCCGGGTGCAGCGCGAGGGGATTGTCATCCATCTCGTCGCCGAGCGGATCACCGACCTCACGCCCTGGCTGCGCGAAGTGGGCGAGCTCGACCTGCCGGACATGACCATGCCCGGCGACGGCGCGCGGCATGGCGGCGAGATCGACCCGCGCGACCGGCCGCACGCGGCCGGCAGCTGGCCGCCGCGCCGCAGCCTCAGGGCGCCGGACCTGATCCCCGTCCGCTCGCGGGACTTCCACTGATGCCGATCCACGGACACCGCCTGTTCTACGCGCTGCGCCCGGTGCCGCTGGCCCGCAACCTGATCGGCGTCCAGCGCGACCGGCTCGGGCTGGCCGATGCACTGGTCGAGAATGACCGGCTGCACATGACCCTCGGCATCACCGAGGATTTCGGCCATCGCCCCTATGCCGAGGCCAGGGAGCTGATCGCGATCGGCGAGCAGGTCGCGGCGGCGCCGGTGCCGGTCCTGCTCGATCGCATCTCGGCGGGCGGCGATTCGATCGCGCTGCGCCCCGGCCGCAGCATCACCGCGCTCGCCGAGCTGGGCCGCCAGCTGCAGCGCGGCCTGGCCGCCGCTGCCCTGCTCCGCCGGGGCTGGGACTTCCATCCGCACGTGACCCTGCTCTACCGCAAGGGCCGCCCCTTCACGCAAAGGATCGCGCCGATCGGCTGGGACGCCACCGATTTCGTGCTGATCCACTCGATCCTGGGCGCGCACCGGCATATCGAGTTGGGCCGCTGGCCGCTGATCGACCGCCAGGGGTCGTTCGGCTTCTAGGGTCGGGCATTCCTATTCTACCCGTCATCCCCGCATTCTCCCCGTCATCCCGGCGCAGGCGGGGATGACGGCGCCTGCCGATTGCGCCTTGAACCTAGAAGCCCAGGCCCAGCTGCGGCATGTCCCGGGTAACGATGCCGTCCTTCACCTCGACACCCTCGATCGCGAGCATCTGCGCCTTGGACAGCGACCCGCCGGGCGCGGAGAAGCCGCCGATGCGTCCGTTCGCCGCCGTCACGCGGTGGCAGGGGATGATCAGCGGCACCGGGTTGCCCGCCATTGCCTGGCCGACATCGCGGGCGAATTCCGGCCCCGCCTCCAGCGTCCTGGCGATCGCGCCATAGGTGGCCGTCTCGCCCCAGCCGAGCTGGCGCACCTGGGCATAGACGCGCGCGAAAAAGGGCTCCTGCCGTCCGAGATCCACGGCCACGCCGGTAAAGTCGACGCGTTCCCCGGCGAAATAGCGCCGCGCATCGTCGATCACCGCCTGCACGGTCGGCGGCGGCGCCACCGCCTTCGCGTCGGGCAGGCGGCGAAGCAGCGAACGCTCCGCCTCCCGCGCCGTGCCCGGGGGCAGCCGGAAGCTGCTGATCCCCCGCGCGTTCCAGCCGATGGCGGCAAAGCCCGCCACGGTCTCGAACACGCTGTAGAAGCTCTCGACGGTCATGATGCTCCACCAGCCTGGCCGGACCTGAAGATCGGGACGCCGACCGGCATTCGCAAGCTACCCCCTCTGCGGTTCGCTCCGGGCGCCCTATCCCCCCACGGTCTGCTCGATCACGCCGAAGATCGGGTGGTGCCGATCGTCCTCGGCCCAGATGCGCACCGTGTCGCCGGCCTTGAGGAAGGGCGTGACCGGCGCGCCGCCGCGGATCGTCTCGATCGTGCGGATCTCGGCGATGCAGGAATAGCCGACGCCGCCCTCGCTCACCGGCTTGCCCGGCCCGCCATCCGCGCCGCGGTTCGAAACGGTGCCCGAGCCGATGATCGTGCCGGCGCCGAGCCGGCGCGTCTTCGCGGCATGCGCGACCAGGGTGCCGAAGTCGAAGGTCATGTCGACACCCGCCTCGGCCCGGCCAAAGGCCTGGCCGTTCACATCGACCATCAGCTTGCGGTGGAGCTTGCCGTCCTGCCACCAGTCGCCCAGCGAATCGGGCGTGGCGAAGACCGGCGAGAAGGCGCTGGCCGGCTTGGACTGGAAGAAGCCGAAGCCCTTGGCTAGCTCGCCGGGGATCAGGTTGCGCAGCGAGACATCGTTGGTGAGGCCGACCAGCCGGATCGCGGCGAGCGCCTGCTCGCGGCTGGCGCCCAGCGGCACGTCGCCGGTGACGACCACCACTTCGGCCTCGAGGTCGCAGCCCCAGGCTTGGTCGGCCAGCGGAATCGGGTCGCGCGGGCCGAGGAACCCGTCGCTGCCGCCCTGGTACATCAGCGGATCGTGCCAGAAGCTGTCGGGCATCTCCGCCCCGCGCGCCTGCCGCACCAGTGCGACATGGTTCACATATGCCGAGCCGTCGGCCCATTGATAGGCGCGCGGCAGCGGCGCAGCGGCGAGCCGCTCGTGGAAGCGCTCGCGCGGGATCACTTCATGGTCGAGATCGGTGGCGAGGTTGCGGAGATCGGTCTCCACCCGATCCCAATTGTCGAGCGCCGCCTGCAGCGTCGGGGCGATCATGTCGGCACTGGCATACCAGGCCAGGTCGTTCGAAACGACGACCAGCTTGCCGTCACGGCCGTTCTTCAGGCTTGCGAGCTTCATCAATCTCTCCTTTGCCCCATCCATAGCCGCCCGCGCGGCCAAGTCGAGTTGACTCGGGCGCCGGGGCCCCGCATCGGTCGAGGCATGAACGCCCCGCCGCGCTTTCTGGATCACGAAGGCGAGATGGCGGAGCGAATCCGCGCGTTCGGCTGGGCGAATCACGCGCTCGGGGCACCCGGAACCTGGCCCGACGCGCTGCGATTCGCGCTCGACCTGGCACTCGCCTCCGCCTTCCCCACCGCCATCTATTGGGGCGAGGATCTCCACCTGCTCTACAATGATGCCTGGGCGCCGATCCTGGCCGCGCGCCATCCCGGCGCGCTGGGCCGCCCGGCGCGCGAAGTGTGGCGCGACGCCTGGGACATGGTCGGCCCGCAGATGGCGCGGGTGATCGCCACCGGGCAGGGCTTCGCGGTCTACGACCAGCTCGTGGCGACGGAGCGGGCCGGCCGCCGCCAGGAGACCTGGTGGAACTACAGCTTCACGCCGCTCCGCGACGGCGCGGGCCGGATATGCGGGCTGATCAACCAGGGCAATGAGACGACGCGCTCCGTGCTGGCGGAGCGGGCGCGCCTGGCGGAGGCGGCGCGGCTGCGCGACCTGTTCGAGCAGGCCCCCGGCGCGGTGGCGCTGCTCCATGGCCCGGAGCATCGCTTCGAATTCGCCAATTCCGAATATCTCGCGCTGGTCGGCGGGCGTCCGGTGCTCGGCAGGACGGTGGCCGAGGCGCTGCCCGAGCTGATCGAGCAGGGCTTCGTCGCCCTGCTCGACCGCGTCCTTGCCAGCGGCGAGGCCTTTCGTGCCGATGGCGTGCCGGTGCTGTTCCGGCACCGCGCCGATGCGCCGCCCGAGACGCGCGTCGTCGATTTCGTCTATCAGCCGGTCAAGGACGAGAATGGCGACACCACCGACATCTTCGTCGTCGCCAATGATGTGAGCGAGCGCGCCGCCGCGGAGGAGGCGCTGCGGCGGAGCGAGGAGCGGCTGCAGCTCGCGCTCAACGCCTCGCTCGGCGTCGGCACCTGGGTATGGGACGTGCCGGCGGACCTGGTCACCGCCGATGCCCGCTTCCTGCGCCTCTATGGCGTCGACGAGCGGCTGGCCGGCACCGGCACGCCGATCGCGCAATTCTTCGTCAACGTGCACCCCGGCGACCGCGCCCGGCTCGAGGCGGGCATCGCCCGCACGCTGGAGGAGCGGGTGCCGTTCAGCGAGGAATATCGGCTGATCCAGCCCGACGGCACGCTGCGCTGGGTGAGCGCCCAGGGCGGCGCGACCTTCGACGAGGAGGGCCGGCCGCTGCGCTTCCCCGGCGTCGCCTTCGACGTCACCGAGCGCAAGCTGGCCGAGGAAGCCGCGCGCGACGCCGCCGAGGAACTGCGCGAGGCGAACGAGGCACAGGCATTTCTCGCGGCGCTGGCCGATCACCAGCGCGCGCTCGATTCGGCCGATTCGGTGATGCGCTTCACCGCCGCCGCCCTGGGCGAGCAGCTGGGGCTCGACCGGGTGGGCTTCCACCGCGTGCAGGGCGAGGATGTGCGCTTCGGCCCCCATTGGAGCAACGGCACGCTCGCGCCGCTGGAGGAAACCCTGGCGATCGACGCGCTGGGCGACAATGCCCAGGCCTATCGCAGCGGGCGCACCGTCATCCTCCATGATGTCGCGCGCGAGGCGCCGGGGCTGGCGCATATCGCCGGGGCGGGCGTGGGCGTGCCGCTGCTGCGCGGCGGGCAATGGGTGGCGGTGATGTCGATCAACGCCGCCGGCCCGCGCCGCTGGTCGGCCGAGGAAGTCGCCTTTGTCGAAGCCGTGGCGGAGACGGCCTGGGACGCGGTGGAGCGCATCGAGGCAGTGGCCGCGCTGCGCGAAAGCGAGGCCAAGTTCCGCGCCATCGCCAATTCGATCGACCAGATGGTCTGGTCATCGCTGCCCGACGGCTATCACGATTATTATAACGACCGCTGGTACGAATATACCGGCGTGCCCCTGGGCAGCACCGATGGCGAGGCGTGGAAGGACATGTTCCATCCCGACGACCGCGCGCGCACCTGGGCGGTGTGGCACCACAGCCTGGAGACGGGCGCGCGCTACCGGATCGAATATCGGCTGCGCCATCGCTCGGGACGGTATCGCTGGGTGCTGGGCAGCGCCCAGCCGGTGCGCGACGAGCGGGGCGGGATCACCCGCTGGTTCGGCACCTGCACCGACATCCAGGACATTGTCGACGCGCGCGAAGTGCTGGCCCGCTCGCGCGAGGCGCTGGAGGCGGCGGTGCGCGAACGCACCGAGCAGCTGATGGCGGCCGAAGCGCGGCTACGGCAGGCGCAGAAGATGGAGGCGGTCGGCCAGCTCACCGGCGGCATCGCGCACGACTTCAACAACATGCTCGCCGTGGTGATCGGCGCGCTCGACCTGCTCGAGCGACGGCTGAAGCAGGGCAATCGCGACATCGGCAAATACGTCACCGCCGCGCGCGACGACGCCACCCGCGCCGCGGGGCTCACCCAGCGGCTGCTCGCCTTTTCCCGCCAGCAGCCGCTCGCCCCGGTGGCGATCGACGCCAATGCGATGGTGGAGGGCATGATCGAGCTGCTCGTCCGCACCCTGGGCGACGATGTGACGGTGGAGACCGTGCTGCCCGCCGGCATCGCGCCGCTGCTCGCCGATCCCAACCAGCTCGAGAATGTGATCCTCAACCTCTCCGTCAATGCGCGCGACGCGATGCCGGGCGGGGGCAGGCTGGTGCTCACCACGGCCAATGCGCGGTTCGACGCAGCCGCGGCGGCGGGGCTGGAGCTGCAGCCGGGGGATTATGTCGAGATCGCCGTGGCCGACAGCGGCACCGGCATGACGCCCGAAGTCGCCGCGCGTGCCTTCGATCCCTTCTTCACCACCAAGGGCGTCGGCAAGGGCACCGGCCTCGGGCTCAGCCAGGTGTTCGGCTTCGTCCGCCAGTCCGGCGGCGCGGTGCGGATCGAGACCGCGCCGGGCCAGGGCACCAGCGTCCATCTCTATCTGCCGGTCCACCAGGGCGCGGCGCCGGCGGCGCGATCCGAGCGGGCCGCATCGGCCCCCGCCGGCGGGCGGCCCGGCGAAGTGGTGCTCGTCGTCGAGGACGAGGAGCGGGTGCGCAACTATTCGATCGAGGCGCTGCGCGAGCTCGGCTATCAGGTGCTCGGCGCGCGCGACGGCCCCGAGGCGCTGCGGCTGATCGACCGGGCGCCGCACATCTCGCTGCTGTTCAGCGACGTGGTGATGCCGGAGCTGACCGGGCACGAGCTGGCCGCGCGTGCCCGGGCCAAGCTGCCGGGGCTCCGGGTGCTGCTGACCAGCGGCTATGCGCCCGAGACGGCGCGCGTGGCCGGCGAGACGATCCTCGCCAAGCCCTTCGATCTCGATCGCCTCGCCACCGCCGTGCGCGCGGCGCTGGACGCTTAGGGTCTTGACCGAATCGCCCCCAGGGGCCATGCGCGCCGCGGCTCCGGCGCCCCGCGCCCCGGCCTCCGTACCGCCCAGCCGCCGAGTCCTGTCGAAGGGCGGCTTCGGGCCCGCCCCGGCAGGCGGAGACGTGTATCCATGGCAAATGTAGCGGTTATCGGCGCCCAATGGGGTGACGAAGGCAAAGGCAAGATCGTCGACTGGCTCGCCGAGCGGGCCGACATGGTCGTGCGCTTCCAGGGCGGCCACAATGCCGGCCATACGCTGGTGGTCGGCGAGAATGTCTACAAGCTCTCGCTGCTCCCCTCGGGCATCGTGCGCGGCACCCCTTCGGTGATCGGCAACGGCGTGGTGCTCGATCCCTGGGCGCTGCGCGACGAAGTGGAGCGGATCCGCGCCCAGGGCGTGGACGTGACGCCGGACACGCTGATGGTGGCGGACAATTGCCCGCTGATCCTGCCCTTCCACCGCGACCTGGACGGGCTGCGCGAGGATGCGAGCGGCGCCGGCAAGATCGGCACCACCCGGCGCGGCATCGGCCCCGCCTATGAGGACAAGGTCGGCCGCCGCGCCATCCGGGTCTGCGATCTCGCGCATCTCGACGATCTCGGCCCCCAGCTCGATCGCCTGACCGCGCATCACGACGCGCTGCGCGCCGGCTTCGGCGAGCCGCCGATCGACCGCGCCGCGCTGCTCGAGCAGCTGCGCGAGATCGCCGGCTTCGTCCTGCCCTTCGCCCAGCCGGTGTGGCGCGCGCTCAACGCCGCGCGCGAGCGGGGCCGCCGCATCCTGTTCGAGGGCGCGCAGGGCGTGCTGCTCGACATCGATCACGGCACCTATCCGTTCGTCACCTCGTCGAACACGGTGGCGGGCACCGCCGCTTCGGGCTCGGGCATTGGCCCGGGCGCGGTCGGCTTCGTGCTGGGCATCGCCAAGGCCTATACCACTCGCGTCGGCTCGGGCCCCTTCCCCGCCGAGCAGGACAATGACGTGGGCGAGCGGCTGAGCACGCGCGGCCGCGAGTTCGGCACCGTCACCGGGCGCAAGCGCCGCTGCGGCTGGCTCGACGCGGTGCTGCTGCGCCAGTCGGCCGCCGTCTCCGGCATCACCGGCATCGCGCTCACCAAGCTCGACGTGCTCGACGGCTTCGACGAGATCAAGGTCTGTATCGGCTACCGGCTGCGCGGCGAGGAGATCGACTATTATCCCTCGAACGCCGCCGATCAGGCCGCGGTCGAGCCGGTGTGGGAGACGATGCCGGGCTGGCAGGAAACCACTGCGGGCGCGCGCAGCTGGGCCGAGCTGCCGGCGGCGGCGATCAAATATATCCGCCGCGTGGAGGAACTGATCCGCTGCCCGGTGGCCCTGGTCTCGACCAGCCCCGAGCGCGAGGACACGATCCTGGTCCGCGATCCCTTCGCGGACTGAGCTGGCCTGGTCCGCGATCCCTTTGCGGACTGACCGGGCAATGCGCTACCCGTCCGGCCGGGGCGGGTAGCGCATCTCCTGCGTCAGGAGCCCTTAATGGGGCTTCTTCCTGTCCTTCTTGCCGCGCTTGTCCGTGTCTTCGGACGTCGCCGGGTCATGGCTTGGGGCAGCCGGATCCGGCGCGGGCGTGGCCGTGGTGGCATCCGGCGCGGGCGCCGGGGGATTGGCGCTCGGATCGGGTGCCGGCGCAGGAGCGGGGTGCTCCGTCGGCGGCGTCGCGGACGGATCGGTGGGGGAAGTGGTCTGGGCGAAGGCCGCGGGGGCGGCCAGCAGCGCCGCGGCGCCGATCAGGGTCTTGAGCAACATACGGGGCAATCCTCCTTCGGTTTTTGCCGAAGACCCTTCGAGACGCCCCGCATGTCCGGATTGTTTCCCGATGTTACGGCCAGCCCCGGCCCGCGCACGGCTGGGCAGCGAGCCGAGCCGGACGAGGGACGGGCCGAAGAAGCGAAGATCGTCGGGACGGGAGATTCGCGCCACGCCCCGGGCCTGGGACGCTCAGCCCATCTGGGCGCGGTGGAGCAGCTTCTGATCGGCCAGCACCAGCGCCATCATCGCCTCGACCACCGGCACGCCGCGAATGCCGACACAGGGATCATGGCGCCCCTTGGTCATGATCTCGGTCGCATCGCCTTCGCGCGTCACCGTCTCCACCGGCGTCAGGATCGAGCTGGTCGGCTTGAACGCCACCCGCACGCGCACCGGCTGGCCGGTCGAGATGCCGCCCGCGATGCCGCCGGCATGGTTGGCGAGGAAGACCGGCCTGCCGTCATTGCCCGGGCGCATCGCATCGGCATTCTGCTCGCCGGTGAGCGCCGCCGCCGCGAAGCCGTCGCCGATCTCGACGCCCTTCACGGCGTTGATCGACATGCAGGCGGCGGCCAGCTCGCTGTCGAGCTTGGCATAGAGCGGCGCGCCCCAGCCGGCGGGCACCCCGCTCGCCTCGCAGGCGATCACCGCGCCGAGCGACGAGCCCGCCTTGCGCGCGCCGTCGACCAGCGCCTCCCAGCGCTTCGCCGCTTCCGCATCGGGGCAGAAGAACGGATTGTTGCCGATCTCGGCCGCATCGAAATTGGCATAGTCGATCGCGTCGCCGCCGATCGCCTCCACCCAGGCGAGGATCGTCACTTCGGGGATGACCAGCCGCGCCACCGCGCCCGCGGCCACCCGCGCCGCCGTCTCGCGCGCCGAGCTGCGCCCGCCGCCGCGATAGTCGCGAAAGCCGTATTTGGCGTCATAGGCATAATCGGCATGGCCGGGGCGATAGGCCTTGGCGACTTCCGAATAGTCCTTGGAGCGCTGGTCGACATTGTCGATGTGGAGCGCGATCGGCGTGCCCGTGGTGCGGCCCTCGAACACGCCCGAGAGGATGCGGACCTGGTCCGGCTCCTGGCGCTGGGTGGTGAAGCGCGACTGGCCCGGGCGGCGCTTGTCGAGAAAGGGCTGGATATCGCCCTCGGACAGCGCCAGCCCCGGCGGGCAGCCGTCCACGACCGCGCCCAGCGCCGGGCCATGGCTCTCGCCCCAGGTGGTGAAGCGGAAGACGCGTCCGAAGGTGTTGAAGCTCATCGCCACCCTCCTCGCCGATGTCGCCAGGATTTGAAAGAAAGAAGCACCAACGCCCCGCCCAAGCCGAAGACCAGCCCCAGCCCAAAGCCGGCCAGGGAATTCCATGGGAGGCGCAGCGCGTTCAGCGCCATCCAGTAGAGGATGCTGACGATCCCGAGCGACACCAGCATGCCCGCCGCGCCGCGTATTGCGGGAACCAGCGGCGTCCCGGACCGTCGCGCATCGAGAAAGCTGCCCAGCGCCCCGGTGAATGCGAAGGCGATGACGACGATGTTGGCGTTCAGCTCAAACATCCTGGCCGAGGGCGGCAAATGCCGGTGCATGCGTCGCGGCGCCGCGCACGCCGCACGGCATGGCGCCGCCCTGCAGCGGCAGCGCCATCAGATAGTCGCCGGCATAGGGCGAGGCAAATCCGCGCGCCCATTCCGCCGCGAAGCCGAAGCGGCCATAATAGGCCGGATCGCCGAGCACGAAGGCGAGCACCCCGCCGGCATCGGCGAGCTGGGCGATCCCGGCCTGCACCAGCGCCTCGCCCACGCCCTGCTTGCGCCAGGCCGCCTCGACCGCCAGCGGCGCGAGCGCCACCGCCGCGATCGGCTTGCCGGCGATCGCCACGTCCATCCGGCTGAACGCGATCATGCCGGCGAGCGCGCCCGTCTCCTCGTCGTCCGCCACCAGGGTCAGCACCATGTCGCCGTCGATGCACAGCCGCTGGACCAGCCGGGCCTCGTCCTCCGCCGGAAAGGCCCGGCGCAGCAGCGCGTCGATCGCGGCGACATCCCCACCCGTCGCGGGTCGGATAGCAATGCTCATGGCCACCTCAAGCTATAGTCGCGAAGGCATGCGAGACAGGAGCAGATACGCCGCCGCGCTCGCGCCAAGGCATAGGAAGGTACGCCCGGCACCTTCGACAAAAAGCCAGGGATCGGTCTGGAACCAGCATGGAATCCCCCTGGCCGCGGCAAAGCTCAGCAGCAACTGCGCCTGCCGAAGCTCTCGACTGCGCCGGCGGTCGATAGCTGCGGCGCGAGGCACGCCGATCCAGCCAATAGACGAGTCCGGCAGCAACCGCCGCCAGGCCCATGATCGCAGCCAGCGCGCCGAACGTCATCAACTCAGCGCGATGTCCGGCGCGTCCTCGGCCTTCATGCCGATCACGTTATAGCCCGAATCGACATGGTGGATCTCGCCGGTGACGCCGGCCGCCAGGTCCGAGAGCATGTAGAGCCCGGCGCCGCCGACATCCTCGATCGTCACGGTGCGGCGGAGCGGCGAGTTCAGCTCGTTCCACTTGAGGATATAGTTGAAGTCGCCGATCCCGCGCGCGGCCAGGGTCTGGATCGGGCCGGCCGAGATCGCGTTCACCCGGATATTCTCCGGGCCCATGTCGACCGCGAGATATTTCACGCTGGCCTCCAGCGCGGCCTTGGCCACGCCCATCACGTTGTAATGCGGGATCACCTTCTCGGCGCCGTAATAGGTGAGCGTCAGGATCGAGCCGCCGTCCGGCATCATCTCGCGCGCGCGCTTGGCCACCGCAACCAGGGAATAGGCCGAGATGTTCATGGTCATCAGGAAATTGTCGAGCGTGGTGTCGTAGAACTTGCCGCGCAGCTGCGACTTGTCGGAGAAGCCGATCGCATGGACGACGAAATCGATCGTCGGCCATTTCGCCTTGAGCGTGGCGAACGCCGTGTCGAGCGCATCCATGTCGGACACGTCGCAATCGATCAGCGTGTCCGAGCCCAGCTGCTCGGCGAGCGGCTTCACGCGCTTCAGCAGCGCATCGCCCTGATAGCTGAACGCCAGCTCGGCCCCCTGTTCGCTGAGCTTCTTCGCGATGCCCCAGGCGAGGCTCTTGTCATTGGCGAGGCCCATGATCAGCCCGCGCTTGCCCTGCATCAATCCGGTCACGACGGCGTATTCTCCCTTTCTCTGGGCTCCTCTAGACCGTTCTCGGGCGTTTCCGCCAGAGCCGCGTTCAACTCCGCGCCGACGACGAGCCCCAGTCCGACGAGAAAGAAGAAGATCAGCGCGATCATCACGCCGGCCAGGCTGCCATAGGTCAGGTCGTAATTGCCGAGCGTGCCGAGGATCTTGGGCAGCAGCGCGGTGACCAGCAGCCACCAGGCCGCGGTGAACAGCGCGCCCGGCCATTTGGGGCATTTGCTCTTCCGGTAGCGGCCGGGGGTGAGCGAGTAGAACAGGATGTAGAGCGCGCCGAACAGCGCGATGGCGGGCGCGATCTTGCTCAGCGAGACGATGCGCTGCGCCTCGGACGCCCAGGGGAAGATGTTGTAGAGGAACTGCTCGACGCCGGTCAGGATCACCTGGAAGCTGAACGCCGCCATGGTGATGATCACCGAGGCGATGATCATCCCGATCGCCCCCAGCCGATATTGCCAGAAGGGCGTGCCCGAGCGGACCCCATAGGCCTGGCGCAAGATGCCGCGGATCGTCTCGATGAAGCCGGCCACCGTCCACAGGCCGACGATCGCGCCGAACCACAACAGGTTGCCCGTCCGCGCCATCAGCACGTCCGACACCGGCTTGCGCAGCAACTCGGCCACGTCGGGCGGCACGGTATGCAGGAATGCCTCCAGCGTATGGATGCCCTCGGAGCTGCGGCCGATCAGCTGCGCGATCGCGGCGGCGACGATGAAGAAGGGGAAGAGCGTGACCAGGCTGAGATAGGCCAGGTTGCCGGCATAGGTGAATCCGTCGGCGAAGGTGCCGACCAGCACGCGCTTCACCACGTGCCAGAAGCGCGGGCCCAGGCCGATACGGGCGAGCAAGCCGAGGATGCGGGACCAAAGCCCCGGCCCCGCTTTCGCGTCGCCCGAATCTTCCCCTGTTGTCACAAGGTGTTAGACGCCCATGCGGCCACGCGGGTTCCCCTTGTCGCTCCAGCCCCTGGCGAACGCGATCAGCGCATCGTCGTCCACCGGCAGCTCGACCATCAGCGTGACGAGCAGGTCGCCCCGCCCGCCCGCGGAACCCGCGGCCTTTTTGTGGAAGCCGCGGCCCTTGAGGCGCAGCGTCTTGCCCGAGGAGGAGCCCTTGGGCACCTTGAGCATCACCGGGCCGTCCGGCGTCGGCACGCGCACTTCGGCGCCGAGCACGGCCTCGGACAGAGTGACCGGCAGGTCCAGCCGGATATCGTCGCCCTCGCGCTGGAAGAAGCGGTGCGGCTGGATCTCGATCGTCACGATCGCGTCGCCCGCGCCGCCCGGCCCTTCCTCGCCCTTGCCGGCAAGGCGCATCTGGGTGCCGGATTCGAGCCCGGCGGGGAGCTTGAGGTCGATCGTCTTGCCGTCGCGCAGCGTGATGCGCTGCGCCGCCAGCCTGGCCGCATCCTCGAAGCTCACCGCCAGGCGATAGGCGATGTTCGCGCCCTTGGGCGCGGCCCGGCGGCCGAAATCGCCGAAGCCGCCGGAGAAACCGCCGCCGCCGCGCCGCGCGCCCATGCCGCCGAACAGCCCCTCGAATATGTCGCCGAAGCCGCCCGCCTCGCCGCCGCCGCCGCCGCCGAAATCGGCGCGGAAGCCGCCCTGGCCGCCGCTGCCCATGCCCGAGCCGAAGCCGCCGAACGGGTTCACGGGGTTGCCGTCGCCATCGATCTCGCCGCGATCGAAGCGGGCGCGCTTGTCCTTGTCGGTCAGCAGGTCATAGGCCTGGGTGACCTGGCTGAACTTCTCCGCCGCCTTGGGATTGTCCTTGTTGCGGTCCGGATGCAGCTCCTTGGCGAGCTTGCGATAGGCCTTCTTGATATCGGCCTCGCTCGCGCCACGCGCCACGTTCAGGACGGAATACGGATCAGCTGCCATCAAAACCCCTTCGAACGCGCCGTATTTCGGCGTGTCCGCCGGCTAACGCAAGGGCCGGGGACAAACTCCCCGCCCGGAACAAATGCCTATGCCGCCGTCTCCTCCAGCGGCTCGACATCCACCGACACGTGCATGTCCTGAGCGCCCGCCCCCAGGACGATGCCGTCGATCGGCGCGATCTCGGCATAGTCGCGGCCGATCGCGACCACGACATGGTCCTCGGCCATCCAGATGCCGTTGGTGGGGTCGATGCCGACCCAGCCCGGCTCGGGCCCGGCCCAGACCAGCACCCAGGCATGAGTCGCATCCGCCCCGACCAGCCGGGGCCGGCCCGGCGGCGGCAGCGTGCGGAGATATCCGGAGGCATAGGCGGCGGGCAGGCCGGCGGCGCGCAGGCCCGAGATCATGATCTGCGCGAAATCCTGGCAGACGCCCCGCCGCTTGTCGAAGGCGGCGCGCGGCGGCGTGTCGACCAGCGTGGCGCTGGGATCGAAATCGAAGCTGCGCTGGATCCGGACGGCAAGCGCATGGGCGGCGTCGAGCACGCCCCGATCGGGCGCCAGGTCGGACGCGCACCACGTGGCGATCGCCGCGTCCAGCGGGATCTGCGGCGAGGGGAAGAGATAGGCGGCCGGGCCCGCCGGCGAGGCGTCGCGGCTTCCCCGCGCCAGCCGGGCGATCTCGGCGAGCGTGCGGTCGCCCGGCGACGGCACCGGGATCGGCCGGTCGACCCGGATGCGCGCGCTGCTCTCGATCGTCAGCGTGCGGGTCGGCGCCTCGAGCACCAGCCGCACGACATTGGCGAGCCCCGCCTCCGCCCGCGCCGGAAAGGCGCGCCCGCCCGGCTCCACCGACAGGGCATAGTCGAGCACCTGCTGGCCCGACCAGGCGATCGGCTTCAGCCGCAGGTTGCAACGCGCGAACGCCGCCGGCTGGGCATAGTCGAACCGCGTCACATGGCGGATGCGGTAGAGCATCAGGCGAGGACCAGCCCGGCGGCGCGCAGCGGCTCCGCCCCCTGCAGGAAATAGCGCCGGGCGATCGCATCGGAGAGCTGGGCGAGGCGCAGCTCCAGCCCGGCGAGCAGCGCGTCGTCGATCCGCGCCGCCTGCGTGGTCACCAGGATCGCCGCCAGCGCGCGCGCCTGCTCCTGCTGCGGCTCGGCCAGCCCGTCGTCCGAGAGCACCGGCAGCGCGTTCAGATGGCCCGAGATCGCCGCTGCCTGATAGGCGATGCCGCGCGGATTGCCCGGATCGAGCGTGACCAGATCGAGCACCGGCACGCGGGCGATTCCGGTCAGATAGCGCTGGCGATAGCTGATCTGGCTGTCGGCCAGGTCGAGCAGGGTGCCGAGATCGTCGCCGGTCGCGTCCGTCCGGCCAAAGGCGCGCAGGAAGCGCAGCGTCGCCAGCGCCCGCTCGATCCGCCGGCCCAGGTCGTGGAAGCGCCAGGCGTCGGTGCGCGCCATATGCTCGGCGGCAAGCCCGGCCAGCGCCGAATAGCGCCGCTGGAGCGAGCCCGCCCTGTCGAGCAGCCCCCCGCGCGCCGGAAAGGGCGCGTCGAGCAGCCGCGCCATGTCCGCCGCCAGCCGATCGCGCGAGACGGCGCCGATCATCCGTGCCTGGGCGTTGATCGCGGCGACGCTGTACCAGCCCCCGCCCTCCTCGAGCGCCGCGCGGGCAAGCTCGGTCAGGTCGGCCCGGCGGAGCGCCCGGGGCGCCGGCGCCGCATTGCCCGCGACGAGGATGTCGGCGAGCCGGCCCACCGTGTCCGCGGCGAGGGCGGCGCCGGTGTCGGCGCTGATCGAGTTGCCGAGCAGCACCCGGATCACGCCGAGCTGCGCCTCGCCCCGCTCCAGGTAGCGGCCGAGCCAGAACAGATTGTCGGCGACCCGGCTGGGAAGCGTGCCCGGGTTGCGCCGCAGCCGGGTCGAATCGCCCGAGGGCAGCAGCGAGACCGGTTCGACGGGATCGGAACCATGGACGCAGACGTCCGCCGACCACATGCCCTCGCCCATCACCGCGGCCCGGGCATCGGCATGCTCCCCGATCCGCGCGAACCCGCCGGGAAGCACCGTCCAGGCGCCATCCGCCCCGCGCGCGGCGAACACGCGCAGCGTGAACGGGCGCGCGGCGAGCCGGCCCTCGGCCACCACCGGCATGGTCGAGAGATGCAAGACCTCCTGCCCAACATAGTCCTGCGGCCGGCGCGCCATGTCGGCGAGCAACCCGGCGCGCGCCTCGCCCTGAAGCGCCGAACCCAGCACCGGCTTCCCCTCGGGCAGGCCGAGCGGCGCGACGCCGAAGGCCGGCGCGACGAGCAGCGCATCGAGCGCCGCCTCGACATGTTCGCGCCCCCTGTCCTCGCCGCACCACCAGGTGGCGATGCCGGTCAGCCGCAGCGGCTCTCCGGTCAGCAGCTCGGCGAGCCGCGGCAGGAAGGCGGCGAAGGCCGGCGCCTCGAGCAGCCCGGCGCCCGGCGCGTTGGCGATCACGACATTGCCCGCGGCCATGGCATCGACCAGCCCGGGCACGCCGACCGTCGAATGGCTGTCGAGCGCCAGCGGATCGAGCAGGCGCGGATCGAGCCGGCGCCACAGCGCGTCCACCCGCTTCAGCCCGGCGATGGTGCGGACATAGAGCCGGTCGTCGAGCACCGCGAGGTCGCCGCCCTCGACCAGCAGCCAGCCGAGATAGCGGGCGAGATGCGCCTGCTCGGCATAGCTGGGATCGAGCCGGCCGGGCGTGAGCAGCGCGATGCGGGGCTCGGCGCGCCGGCAGCGCGCGGCCAGGCCCTCGCGAAAGGCAGCGAAGAAGGGCGCGTGCCGGGCGATGTTCAGCCGGGTCTGGAGCCCGTCCAGCGTCTGCGCCATCGCCAGCCGGTTCTCGAGCGCATAGCCGGCCCCGGCCGGCGCGCGCAGATGATCGGCGAGCACGCGCCAGGCGCCGTCCGGGCCGCGGCCCAGGTCGATCGCCACCGCCTGGAGATGGCAGCCGCCCGGCGGCACGAGATTGGCGAGCGGGCGCAGGAAGAAGGGGCTGCCGGTGACGAGCGCCGCCGGCACATGCCCGTCGGCGACCAGCCGCGCCTCGCCATAGAGATCGGCGAGCACCCGTTCCATCACCTCGGCGCGCTGGACGATGCCGGCGGCGATGCCCTGCCATTCGGCCTCCGGAATCAGCAGCGGCACCGGAGAGAGCGGCCAGGGGCGTTCCTCGCCTTCGCCGGCGATGCGGAAGCCGGTGCCGATATCCTCGGCATGGCGGCGCGCCCGCTCGCGCGCGCCTTCGAGATTCGCGCCCGCAAGCCCGGCCAGCTCTTCGAACACCGCCGGCCAGGCGGCGTCTTCCGCGGCTCGGGCACGGAGCATGTCGCCCGCGCTGGCGGCCGCGCAATAATCCGCGATCCACCGATCAGCGATCGTCCGCGTGTCGAACAGAGGTGCGGCGCTGCTCGCCAAGCTTCGTCCCCAGCTATCCCGGAGACCTAGTGCGGGAATCCCTGCTGCATGGCAACATGGGATGCGCCGCGCGGGGCGCCGCTCCGCGCGGCGCCCCGGTTCGGTTCAGCGCACGAAAGTGAGCGTCGAGACGTGCATCACGCTCGTCACGTCCTGGCCGCCCAGCTTCGCCGGCGCGTTCTCGACGTGCGCGGCGCTGACCAGATAGCGGCCCCTGCCCAGCCGGGGCACCGTGATCCGCCCCCCCGCATCGGTAACGAAGCCCTTCTGCCAGCGATCGGGCGTGACGATCGACAGCTTGGCGGCTGGCACTGGCTTGCCGCGGAAGAGCAGCGTGAACGTGTCGCCGTTCGCCGCCACCGGCACCAGCTCGAGATCGAGCCCGTGCCCGGTCTCCGCCCTGCCGGCACGGGCATAGAAGATCGCGCCCTGCCTGCCCTCGCCCGCCGCCCAGGGCGCGAACACCGCATCGTCGCGCACCCGGACGTCGCCGGTGCCTTCCACCGCCGCCTCGATATGGTTGGCGCGCCGCGTCAGCGCGCCCGTGCCGCCGACCAGCCGGGGCGCTTGCAGCCTGGGGAATTCGGGATCGCCATTGGCGGGCACCGCTTCGTTCGGCTCGCCCAGATAGATGCGCGCCGGCCCCGTGCCGTCCCGCTCCACCCAGACCTCGTGCGCGGCGGCCGGGGCGGCGATCAGCATCGCGGCGGCGGCAAGCAGAAGCTTCTTCATCGTCACTCTCCTCTCTCGGGACGAGGGAGGCGCCGGGAGCACCTCCCTGCCCCCTTGTCAGAACCGATAGCTCGCGCTCACGGTGAAGTTGCGCGGTGCGCCGTAGCGATACTGGCTGAAGAACCCGACCTGGCTGTAATAGGTCTTGTCGAGCGCGTTCTCGAGATTGGCCTGGAGCTGGAGCCGCTCCGTCACTGCGAAGCGCGCCATCAGGCTTACCAGCGCATAGCCGTCCTGCTGGAAGTCGAACGGCGCGCCGGTCACCGGGTTGGCGCTCGGCGTATAGGCCCTGCTGCGATAGTTCACGCCGCCGCCGATCGTGAAGCGATCGACGGCATAGGTGGTGAACAGCTTGAGCAGGCGGCGCGGCTGATCGGTGTTGGCGGGCTTGCCGTCGCGATCCTCGGCCTTGAACTGGCTATAGCCGAAATTGACGTTCCAGCCCGGCAGCGGCCGGCCGGTCACTTCCACCTCGAAGCCGTCGCTGGTCACGCCCTGGGCGGCGACATAGGTCTGCTGCGGCAGGCCGTTGGGCGGCGTCACCACGATGTCGGGCTGGGCGACATTGTCCTGCTCGATGCGGAACAGCGCGACCGAAGTCTGCAGCGCCTCGCCGAAAAAGGCGCTCTTAACGCCGATCTCATAGGCCTTGCCGTTCAGCGGCGCGAGCAGGTTGAGGTTGCGGTCGCGATTGTTCTGCGGCTGGAAGATCCGGGTGTAGCTCGCATAGAGCCGGTGGTTCGGCGTGATGTCGTACAGCGCGCCGACATAGGGGATGAACTCGTTGTCGTTGCCGTAATCGGTGGTCACGCCGAACTGGACGCCGTTGATGTTCCAGCTCGCCAGCCGCCCGCCGCCGATCAGCTTGAAGCGATCGGTGAGGTTGAGCCGCATCGCGGCATAATAGCCTTCCTGCCTGATCTTGGTCTTCTCGCCCACCGCCGGCGTGGTCGAGAAGCCCGGATAGGGATAGGAACTGCCGCCGAACCGCTCGAAATCGGTGCCCGGCGGGAAAGTGAGCGCGGCGAAGGTCGCGGTGTCGCGATCCTGGGTGCTGTGCAGCGCGCCCAGCACCACTTCGTGATCGCGCCCGAACAGCTTGACCAGGCCCTTGAGCTGCCCGTCGAAGCTGTTCTGGATGTTGTTGCCCTGGTCCTTGTAGGGGAAGGCGAACTGGATCCGGCCGGTCGCCTTGTCGACCAGGCCCGAGAGATAGAGCAGCTCGGTCTGCTGCGCGTTCTTCACCCGGTTATAGTTGGCGACGATGCTCCAGCGGTCGCTGAATTCGTGGCGGATCGTGGCGAAGATGTTCTGGTTGATGGTGTCCCAGCGCGTCCAGGGTGCCGCCGGCGTCTTGTCGCGCGGCCAGCGGGTCAGGCTGCCGTCGCTGTAGAAGGTCGGCAGCGCCCCCCAGGTCGCGCCGTCGGGCTTCGCCTCCTGGTGACTGATGCCGATGCGCAGCAGGGTATTGTCGGTCACATCGGCGTCGACCACGCCGTAGAGCACGAACTTCCTGTTGCTGTAGAGGTCGATATAGGAGTCGCCCTGTTCGTAGCGGCCGACCGCGCGAACCCGCACCCGCCCGTCGGCGGTGATCGCCCCGCCGACATCGCCCGAGACGCGCCGGCTGTTCCAGCTGCCATAGCTGGCACTGACATAGCCGCCCCAGTCGCGCGCATCGGCATGTTTGCGGACCAGGTTGACCGAAGCGGAAGGATCGCCCGCCCCGCTCAGCAGGCCGGTCGCGCCGCGCACGATCTCGACCCGCTCGAAGATCGACACGTCGATATTGGTCTCGCCCGCGCTGCCCGCCAGCGTCCAGTTGGTCGGCACGCCGTCGAGCTGGGTGTTCCGGATCTCGAAGCCGCGCGCGTAGAAGCTGTTCCGCACATCGTCGACTTCGTTGACCGTCACGCCGACGCCGTTCTGGATCACGTCGGCGATGCTGATCAGATTCTGGTCGAGGATGCGCTGGGCGGTGACGATGCTCACCGATTGCGGCGTCTCGCGCACGGTCAGGCCCAGGCCGGTCGCGGTGTCGATCTTGTCGGGCAGCGTGTAGCGGCCGCTGACGACGATCTCGCCCTCCTCGGCCGGTTTCGGGGCGTCCTGCGCCTGGGCGAAGGCAGGATTGGCCAGCGCGGCCAGCGCCACGCCCAGGCAGAGGGAAAGCTTCACATGCAAGTCGACGACCCCTTTTCAGATCCACGCGCGCCGTCCCACGCGCCTCGCCGGAGCCATTAGTGATATTAAGAATCGTTTGCAACTAACAACCGCCACTCTTGCGGATCGCGATCGGCCTTGCAGTTTGCCCGGCGACCGGACACCAATCGCGGCAACGCACCAGGGAGGGGGCCGCGTGGCCGACAGCGCTGACAGGGCAATGGGCGACGCGATCGCCGGAGGGAGGCCGGGCGCGCCCGACCGGACGGCGACCGGCAAGGCGCATTTCGAGGTGCTGGACGGCCTGCGCGGCACCGCCGCGCTGATCGTGGTGCTCTTCCACATCCAGGGCATCACGGTGAAATGGGACGGCGCCCGGGTGGTGCTGCACCATGCGCCGCTCGCCGTCGACTTCTTCTTCGCGCTGTCGGGGTTCGTGATCGGCTATGCCTATGATGATCGCTGGGGCCGGATGGGCGTGGGCCGCTTCGTCTCCCTCCGGCTGATCCGGCTGCATCCGCTCGTCATCCTCGGCGCGCTGCTCGGGCTGGCCAGCTATCTGCTCGATCCCTTTGCCGGCCAGGCCCAGGCGGTACCGCTGCGGCAGGTGCTGGTCGCCTTCGCCCTGTGCCTGTTCGCGCTGCCGAGCTGGCCGCTGCCCAATCGCTGGACCGACACCCATCCGCTGAACGGGCCGATCTGGACGCTGTTCCAGGAATATCTCGGCAATCTCGCCTATGCGCTGGTGCTGCGCCGGCTGCCGGCGAGGTGGCTCGCCCTGCTGGCGGGGGCGAGCGGGGTGGCGCTGACGGCCGGTGCCGTGATGCAGGGCACGCTGGACCAGGGCTCCTATTGGGAGACCTTCTGGATGGCGCCGGTGCGCCTGTTCTTTCCGTTCCTCACCGGCCTGTGGCTCTATCGGGTGCGCGAGCGCCTGCCGAAGGTGCGGATCGGCTGGCTGCCCCTGTCGCTGGCGATGCTCGCCGCGATCGCCGCGCCCACGCTGCCGACCATAAGCGGCATCAGGCTCAACGGGCTCTACGAGGCGCTGGTCGTCATCCTGCTATTTCCCGCGATCCTCGTCGCCGGCCGCCATTCCGAGCCCGGGCGCGGCATGCTGTGGCTGTGCAAGGCGAGCGGGCGCATCTCCTATCCGATCTACATCACCCATTTCCCCTTCCTCTATGTCTGGATGAACTTCGTCGCGAACGGCCACGCCTCGCAGGGCGCGCTGGTCGCGATCGGCATCGCGCTGGTGCCGTTCCTGCTGCTGGTCGCCTGGATGGCCCATGGCTGGTGGGACCTGCCGATCCGGACATGGCTGGGGGCCCGCCTGCGACGGCGGGGATGACGGGCGTAGTTTCAAAGATGACGGACATGGTTTCAAAGGCGTGTCCGGGTCCTCACCCTAGACATCGGGCAGCACCTGCTCCGCCAGCCCCCAGCCCGCGAGCGCCCGCCCGGTCGCGCGCTCGATCAGCCCGGCGCGGTCCCGAAGCGTGAAGTGCCGGGGGCCGTCGATGTCGCGCAGCTCGCTCCAGCCGACCGGCGCCGCGACCGGCGCGCCTTCGCGGGCGCGGACCACATAGGGCAGCACCGCGGTGCTGCCGCGCTGGTTGCGCAGATAGTCGATGAAGATCCTGCCCTTGCGGTGCACCTTTTTGAGGTTGGCGGTGAAACGGTCCGGCTCGGCCTCGGCGCGCGCGCGGGCGAAGCGCTCGCAAAAGCGCCTGGCCTCGGGCCATTCCGCCTCCGGCGCCAGCGGCACCACCACGTGCACGCCCTTCCCGCCCGTCAGCATCGGCCAGCTGGTCAGCCCGATCTCGGCGAGATGCTCCTTCAGATCGGCCGCGGCCTTGCGCACATCGGCCCAGTCGAGCCCCTCGTCGGGATCGAGGTCGAACACCAGCCGGTCGGGCTTCTCGATATCGGCGGCCAGGCTGCCCCAGCCATGAAACTCGATCGTCCCCATCTGGACACAGGCCAGGATCCCGTCGGCATCGTCGACATGGAGATAGGGCTCGACCGACCCGTCCTTCTCGCGCACGTCGACATGGTGGACATGCGCGCCGAAGCTGCCGGCGTCGTGCTTCTGGAAGAAACATCGCCGCGCCCGCCCCTGGGGGCAGCGCACCAGGCTGATCGGCCGGTTGGCGAGCCAGGGCAGCAGGATCGGAGCGACGGCGAGATAATAATCGGCCAGGTCGCCCTTGGTCAGGCCGTCGCCGGGGAAGATCACCCGGTCGCGGCTGCTGATCGCGATCGACGATCCGGGCGGCGCGGACAGCGACTCGGACAGCGGCACGGGCTTCTTCATCACGACCTCCTTCGCCGGCCTGTCCTCGCGCGCGCCGCGATCCCGTCCAGCCGCTCGCTCGGATCGCGGCGCCCCGCCATGGCGCTCTCCTCGTTGCGAAGCCGATTCAATGTGCCAGCAGGGGAGTCGTTCCTCGACACTCGCCCGGGGGACGATTAGAGCCCCTGCCATGCGCACCGATCCCTTCGACCTGTTCGACGCCTGGTACCGCGAAGCCCGCGAAAGCGAGCCCAATGATTCCAACGCGATGACGCTGGCGACGGTGAGCGCGGACGGCCAGCCCTCCGCCCGGATGGTGCTGCTCAAGGGCCATGGCCCGGACGGCTTCGTCTTCTACACCAACCGCGAGAGCCGCAAGGCGCAGGACCTGGGCGACGGCGCCAGGGTCGCCCTGCTCTTCCACTGGAAGTCGCTGCGCCGCCAGGTCCGCATCGAGGGCAGCGTGCGCTTCGCCACCGATGCCGAGAGCGACGCCTATTTCGCCACCCGCGCCCGCGATTCGCAGCTCGGCGCCTGGGCCTCGGACCAGTCGCGCCCGCTCGATGCGCGCGAGACCTTCGAGGCCCGGTTCGAGGAAGCGAAGGCGCGCTTCGAGGGCGGGGACGTCCCCCGCCCGCCGCACTGGGGCGGCTACCGCGTCACGCCGCACCGGATCGAATTCTGGCAGGACCGCGCCCACCGCCTGCACGAGCGCCGGCTGTTCACCCGCACCGGCCAGGACTGGTCCGAAGGCCTGCTCTATCCATGAGCGGCCGGCCATGACCAACCTCGCCCGCCGCGCCGCCATCGCCAGCGTGTGCTGCGCGATCCTGCTCGGCGCGCTCAAGGCCTGGGCGGCGATCGAGACGGGATCGGTGGCCGTCCTCGCCAGCCTCGCCGATTCGGTGCTCGACCTGTTCGCCTCGCTGGTCACGCTGGGCGGCGTCCACTGGGCCGCGCAGCCGGCCGACGAGAATCACCGCTTCGGGCACGGCAAGGCCGAGGCGCTGGCCGCGCTCTTCCAGGTGGTGGTGATCGCCATCTCCGCCCTCGCCATCCTGATGCGCGCGATCGAGCGGCTGCAGGGCGGCGACGTCTCCGCCTCGCCCGAAGCGGGCATCGCGGTGAGCATGGTCGCGATCGTCGTCACGCTCGCGCTCACCCGCTACCAGCAGCATGTCATCGCCCGCACCGGATCGGTCGCGATCGGCGCCGACCGGATCCACTATACGTCGGACCTGCTGCTCAACGGCGCGGTGATCGTCGCGCTGGTGCTCGATGCCTGGGGCATGGTCGGCGCCGACCCGGTGTTCGGCATCGCCATCGCCTTCTGGCTGCTGTTCGGCGCCTGGCGCGCCAGCGAGGCGGCGATCGACCAGCTGATGGACAAGGAATGGCCCGAGGAGAAGCGCCGCGCCTTTGTCGAGGTCGCCGCGCGCAACCCTGCGCTCAAGAGCCTGCACGACCTGCGCACCCGCAGCAGCGGCGCCGCCGACTTCGTCCAGTTCCACATCTCGATGAACCCGGCGATGACGATCCAGCAGGCGCACGACGTGGTCGAGGCGCTGGAGCAGGAGCTGGGCGCCGCCTTTCCGGGCACCGAGATCCTGATCCATGTCGATCCCGAGGGCCATTGCGACGTGCCCGAGAACCCGATGATCGAAGCCAATCTGCTGAAGGACAATTGAGTGCGCCTGCCTTTCGCCCAGATCGACGCCTTTGCCGACCGCCCCTTCACCGGCAATCCCGCCGCGGTCATGCCGCTGCGCGAATGGCTGGCGGACGCGGTGCTCCAGCAGATCGCGGAGGAGAACAACCTCTCCGAGACGGCATTCCTCCTGCCCGATGCCAGCGGCGCGGCGGATTTCGAGCTGCGCTGGTTCACTCCCGCCGTCGAAGTCGCGCTGTGCGGCCATGCGACGCTGGCGAGCGGGCATTTCGTCCTTTCCGCCGATCCGGCGCGCGATCGCGTCACTTTCCGCACCCGCAAGGCCGGCATCCTCGAAGTGCGCCGCGACGACGCCGGTAGCGGCGCCGGCTATGCGATGGCCCTGCCCGCCTATCCGCCCGAACCCGCCGAGGTGCCCGGCCTGCTCGCCGCGCTCGGCGTCGGCCTGGGCGAGACGCTGCGCCATCCCAACGGCTATGACCTGACCGTGCTGGAGAGCGCCGAGGCGGTGCTGGCGCTGCGCCCCGATTTCGCCGCGCTCGCCGCGATCGGCGACACGCTCAACATCGTGACGGCGCCGGGCATCGAGACGGACGTGATCAGCCGCGTCTTCGCGCCCGCCGCGGGCATCGACGAGGACCCGGTCACCGGATCGGCGCATTCGGTGCTCGCGCCCTATTGGGCGAAGCGCCTGGGCCGCGACACGTTCAGCGCCTTCCAGGCCTCGAAGCGCGGCGGCCATCTCGCCTGCGGGCTGGCCGGCGACCGCGTGATCCTGGGCGGCAGATGCGCGACGGTGATCATGGGAGAGTTCGCGCTATAGGCACGGCATTGCGCCGGGCCCGGCTTTGCGGAATGCTGCCTCCCGGCAAATGGAGGACGAGGCGGATGCGCCATCTCTCGCACACGGGCATGCTGGCGGTCGCCGTCATTGCCGGCGCCGTCCCCGCCAAGGCCTGCATGACGTTCGTTCCGCTGCGGGCCGAGGATGTCCGCTATGCCGACACCGTCGTGGTCGGGCGCGTGGAGAAATATCGGATCATCCGGCACGATCCCTCGGGCAGGAAAGCCGACCGGGTGGTGAAAAGCCCGGGGCCGATCTGGGACTATGCCCGATTCGAGGTGGTCGTCGACCAGGTGCTGCTGGGCCGGGCGCCAAGGCGCCTTTCGGTCACCTGGGACAATTCGACCTTCGACGAGCCGGAAAGCATGGCGCCCGGTCCCTATCTGATTGCGCTGCGCAATCCGGCCAGGCCGATACCGCCCCTGCGCGGACCGAGCGCCACGATCTTCCCAGCCCCACGCGCCGATTTGCCGACGCTGCTGCAGGCGCCCTGCTCCAGCCCGTTCCTCCTCCCGGCCGCTGGCGGCGATGCGGACGCGGTTCGCGGGATCCTCGCCGGAAAGCCGGAGCCGGAAAGGCGCTAGGCTCGAGGCTCAGTCGGCGAGCCCGGTCGTCCCCGCCTGCGCGGGGATGGCGAGGTTCGCTGATTGAGTCGCCACTCTAATCCACTGCCTGGTGCGCATAGCTGAGGATCCGCGCCACCCGCCAGCCGTCCGGCGCCTTCTTCCACAGCTGGACGAAATGCGCGCGGCCCACCAGCTTCTCCGGCCCGTCGCCGCGCCGCTCGTAGAAGAAATGGTCGCCTTCCTCGATCGCGCCATAGCCCGGCACCGGATCGACGCGCAGCGACACGGGCAGCAATGCGCGGCGGCTGCGCCAGGCGCCGGGCGCCTTTCGCGCCTCGCACTGCTTGGCATAGAGCGCGACGAACGCCGCGCCGCTGGTCGCCACCACGCCGTCCTTGTCGTGATACATCTCGAAATCGGGCGTCACCAGCGATGCCAGGCGGGCGGGATCGCAGCGCTCGAAAAAGGTGTCGAACAGCGCCGCATCGGCGGCCTTCACTTCGGCGAGCAGCGCCGAATCCGGGGAAGCGGGGGCGGCCTGGGGGGCGAGCAGCGCGAGCGCGGCGGCCAGGAACATGTATTTCTCCTTATGTGCCAGGTGCCTATGGCACAGCGCGCGCCACCCGCGCAAAGCGCCGCCTCCGGACGGCGGGCGGGGGTTGGCGCGCGGGTCGTTTCGGAGTCATCATCCCGGCCCGGGCGAATCATCGTCCCTCCGCGGAGGAGAAGCGCGATGTGGAAATATGGCTTGGCGGCTCTGGCGCTCGCATGCGCCGCACCGGCGGGGGCGCAGGTGGCGCCCTATCCCGCCGAATTCACCACGCGGGAAATCGCGACCAACGGCACCACGCTCCATGTCCGCGTCGGCGGCACCGGGCCGGCGGTGCTGCTGCTGCACGGCTATGGCGAGACCGGCGACATGTGGGAGCCGCTGGCCGCGCGGCTGGTGCGCAACCACCGGGTGATCGTGCCCGATCTGCGCGGGCTCGGCCTCTCGGCCAAGCCGGCGGGCGGCTATGACAAGAAGACCCAGGCAGAGGACGTCGCCGGCGTGCTCGCCGCGCTCGGCGTCGACCGGGTGGATGTGGTGGCGCACGATATCGGCAACATGGTCGGCTATGCCTTTGTCGGCCGCTATCCGGCGCGCGTCCCGCATTTCGTGCTGATGGACGCGCCGATCCCGGGCATCGGCCCTTGGCAGGAGATCCTCCAGAATCCGCTGCTCTGGCATTTCCGCTTCGGCGGGCCGGACATGGAGCGCCTCGTCGCCGGGCGCGAGCGCATCTATCTCGATCGCTTCTGGAACGAATTCTCGGCCGATCCGGCGAAGTTCGACGAAGCCTCGCGCGTCCATTATGCCGCGCTCTATGCGCTGCCGGGCGCGATGCATGCCGGGTTCAGCCAGTTCGCCGCGTTCGACCAGGACGCGATCGACGATCGGGCGCTGCTCGCCCGGGGCAAGCTGACCATGCCGGTGCTGGCGATCGGCGGGGAGAAGTCGTTCGGGCCGACCATGGCGACGGTGGCGCGCGCCGCCGCGACCAACGTTACCCAGGTAGTGATTCCCGCATCGGGCCATTGGCTGATGGAGGAGCAGCCCCAAGCCACTTCGGACGCGATCATCGCCTTCCTGAAATAGGCCGGCCGCCCTCTTCCCCCGGGAGAGGGCGATCCCGTCGATTGCCAATACATCCGCCGGCGGTGGCGACGCTTGCCCCGCAAGGACGGATACGCCCTTTTCCGTCATCCCCGCGAACTCTTCCGCCATCCCCGCTAACTCGTCCGTCATCCCCGCGAAGGCGGGGATGACGGCTATTGGGAATGCCTTGGTTGATCGGGATAATCGCCGACTTGTCCCCGGGGTGACGATGGCGTTCCGGCAAACGGCCGGACTGGCAATGTAGGGTTTCCTCTGCTCCAAGCTGGCGGATGCAGCCCCGATGCGCCTCCTCCACTTCCTTCGCCGCTCTTCGCCCCGGCGAGCGCGTGTGCCGGGCCGCGCGCGATGGGGTCAGGACCATTGCGACTTTCCGCGCCGCCGCCGGCGCCGGCCAGCCTCGCGCGGAGGGCGAAACCCGTCCCCCGTGGCATATGCTTCGTAAGCTTCCGCGCGGCTCAGGCCGGCAGCAGCTCGGCCCGCTCGGTCTCGGCGATCCAGCCGCCGCCCAGCACGCGCTCGCCGGCATAGAGCACGGCGGCCTGGCCCGGCGCGACGCCATATTCGGGCGCCTCGAACACCACCCGGTCGCCCTCCAGCCGCGCCGGCACCGGCCGGGCGAGGCTGCGCACCTTGGCGGTGAGCGGCCCGGCATGGTCGCCGCCCAGCCAGTTGATCCCCTCGATCCGCGCCGCGCGCACTGCCAGCGCCCGCTTGGGGCCGACCACGACCTGCCGGGTCGCGGGATCCAGCCGCAGGACATAATAGGGCTCGGGCGCGCCGCCGATCTCGAGCCCGCGGCGCTGCCCCACGGTGAAATGGATCAGGCCCCGGTGCCGCCCCAGCAGCCGGCCGGCCTCGTCGACGATATCGCCGCCCGTCTCCGCCTCGGGGCGCAGCTTCTTCACCAGGCTGGCATAGTCGCCATCGGGGACGAAGCAGATGTCCTGGCTGTCGGGCTTGCCGGCAACGCCCAGGCCCAGCTCGGCGGCGAGCTCGCGCACCTGGGGCTTGGGCATGCCGCCCAGCGGAAAGCGCAGGAAATCGAGCTGCGCCGCCGTGGTGGCGAACAGGAAATAGCTCTGGTCGCGCGCCGGATCGTGCGCGCGGTGCAGCTCGGCGCCCTGCGGCCCCAGGACGCGGCGGACATAATGGCCGGTGGCGAGGCAGTCGGCGCCCAGGTCGCGGGCCAGCGCGAACAGGTCGGTGAACTTGGGCCCCATGTTGCACTTCACGCAGGGAATCGGCGTGCGGCCGGCGAGATATTCGTCGGCGAAATCGTCGATCACCTCGGTCTTGAAGCGCGAGGCATGGTCGAAGACATAGTGCGCGATCCCCAGCCGATCGCACACCGCCCGCGCGTCGCGGATATCGCGGCCGGCGCAGCAGGAGCCGGCGCGGCCCACCGCCTCGCCATGGTCGTAGAGCTGGAGCGTCACGCCGATCGTCTCGGCGCCGGTGGCCGCGGCGAGCGCGGCGACGACGGAGGAATCGACGCCGCCCGACATGGCGACGACGATGCGCCTGGCCTTGAGCGGCGCTTCGAGCTGAAAGTCTCCTGCGATCATGATCGCGCGCATTTAGGCGCTCGCGCGGCGGCGCGCCACCCCGGTGGGATTCCGGTAACGCTGGTTAAGCACGCGTTTTCGCCTGCTTTACGGACCCTTCAAGACTTTGGGCTAGAACGCCTCATCCGAAATCGACCTGTCGGATGGGTAAGAGAGCGTGGACCTGAGTTTCGCCAGACTGGAACGCGATGTGGCCGTCACGGCCATGCCGACCGAACTGGCGGTATTGCTGGTCGGCGTGGCGGCGCGCCAGGCGGCGAGCCCCACGGCGCGCGCGCAGGCCCGGCTGGCGCTGATCGCGCCGGTCGAGCAGCTGCTCGCGCCGGCGCACGGGGCCTTTCACGGCCTCGCGGCGCGGGCGCTCACCCGCCGCCGGGAAGAATGAAGATCGAATTTACCGAGGCGATTTAGCCGATGTTCAAGTGCAACGAATATCGGTCGTTCACAGAGTTTGCGTAGCGGGGGCCCCCCGCCCCGAAAGGCGAGTAGATGATTGAGAATCAAAAGATCCGTCCGGCGAAGGTGATTGGCCCCCTTGGCGAGCCGCTCACGCTCGAGACGCTGCCCCCGCCCGAGACGACTCGCTGGGTCGTGCGCCGCAAGGCGGAAGTGGTGGCAGCCGTGAACGGCGGCCTGCTCAGCGTCGACGAGGTCTGCGAGCGCTACGGCCTCACCGTCGAGGAATTCGCGGGCTGGCAGCGCGCGATCGATCGCTCGGGCATGCCGGGCCTGCGCGTGACCCGCATCCAGCATTATCGCTCGCTCTACGAGCGCCAGCAGAAATACTGAGCCTCTCCCTCGAGGCGCAATATCGGCCCGTCCCCGGCACGCCGGGGCGGGCCCTTTTCTTTCCGGAAGCCGCGAAAAGTTCCGGGCGGCCCGAAAATTTCGGTACGGAACCAACATGACCGTCCACTCATTTTCTTTCCGTCGCCCGATCCACGGGCCGAAACAACGGAGGGACTTATGGTGGGTCTTATCGTTTGGCTGGTCATCGGCGGCGTCGTCGGCTGGCTCGCCAGCATCGTGATGCGTACCGATGCCCAGCAGGGCATTTTCCTGAACATCATCGTCGGGATCGTCGGCGCCTTTATCGGCGGCTGGCTGTTCTCGAGCGGCGACATCAACAGCGGCGTGATCACTCCGACCACGTTCCTGGTGTCGCTGGTGGGCGCGATCATCCTGCTCGCGCTGGTGAACCTGGTCCGCCGCGGCTCGCTGCGCTGAGCCCCGACGCCCGCATGCAAAAAGGGCCGCCCCGCCAGGGACGGCCCTTTTTCATGACCGGTTACTTGAGCAGGAAGCGCACGGTGACGGTGACGTTGAGCTCGCGCTCGCCCGCCGCCACTTCGGTCTTGTCCGCCATCGGCGCCGCGGCGACTCGCATCATCATCACCGGCATCGGCGGGTTGGGCAGCGCCCCGCCCTCCGAGATCGCCAGGATGCGATCGACCTTGAGCCCCGCCGCCCGGGCATAGAGCTCCGCCCGCGCCCGCGCCTTCGTCACTGCGTCCACCCGGGCTTCGTCGAGCGCGCCCTCGGGCTTGTCGACCGTCAGCTCGGGACCGGAGATGTTGTTGGCGCCCTCGCGCACCAGCGTGTCGAGGATCGTGCCGCTCTTCGCCACGTCGCGGAAACGCACCGAGACCTGGTTCGAGGCCTGGTAGCCGGTGATCACCGGCGGCTCGTTCTGCGCATAGCGATATTGCGGCGAGAGGCCGATCGTCGCGGTCTGGATGTCACGCTCGGCGATGCCGGCCTTGCGCAGCGCGGCCAGCACCTTGGTCATCCGGGCGCTGTTCTGCTGCATCGCCTCCGCGGCGGTCGCCGCCTGGGTGACCACGCCGGCCTGGATCACCGCCAGGTCGGGCACGCGCGTGCTGATCCCGGTGGCGCTCACGTCCAGCACCGTACCGTCGAGCAGCACGGGGCGCATTTCCTGCTGCGCGGCGGCGGGCAGGGCCGCGACCGTGAGCAGTGCGGCGGAAGTGGCAAGAACAGTCCGAATCATCGATACGCTCCAAAAACGATTTGTCCCGCGCCGGCCTTGCCGCACGCGGGACAAATGGAAGCTGAACGAAACCGGGCCCTCAGACCCGGCGGACCATGACGAGCCGGTACAGCGCCAGCAGCACCACCGAGCCGACGGTCGCCGCGGCATAGGCCTGCCAGGTGCTGTCCCGCACCTCCAGACCGAGCATCGGCGTCAGGTAGAAGGCCAGCAGCGCACCGGCGATGCCGATCAGGATCGTGACGATCACGCCGCCAGGGTCCTTGCCCGGCATGATCAGCTTGCCAAGCGCTCCGGCGACGAGGCCGATGAGCAGCCATCCGATAATCCCATGAGGCATTGAATCCCTCCTCGATTCGGCCCGTCTCCCCCGGACCGCGCGCGAACGTCGCGCCGTAACGCCGTCATTGCAACCGTTTCTTGCTGGAAATGGTTCGGGAGGCATTCCCGATACTTGCGAAATAAGGCCGAAACGGGCATTTGCCCGCCCCAAGCGAAACGGCTCTTGTGGCCGGTGCCTTATTCATCTAATACAGTGCGATCTCATTGGGGGGCAGCGGCCATTCGGCCGGATCGGAATGTCGCACATGAATTACGAGGCAGGGATGTTCGGACGACAGGAGCGGCTGGAATATAGTGGTGAGGGAGCGCCGAAGTCGCGGCGCTGGCTGTGGATCACGCTGGCCGTAGTGGTGCTGGTCGGCATTGCCGCGTTCTTCATGATGGGCAAGCAGGACGGCGCCGCCGGCAAGGCGGCGGGCAAGGGCGGGTCCCAGCAGGCCAGCCAGTCCCAGATCCCCACGGTCACCATCGCCGTTCCCGGCCGCCAGGCGGTCCAGACGGTGATCAGCGGCACCGGCAGCCTCGCCGCCAAGCGCGAGATGCCGGTGGGCGTGGTCGGCGAAGGCGGCCTGGTCACCCGCGTGCTCGTCGAGCCCGGCACCTGGGTCGCCAAGGGGCAGGTCCTCGCCACCGTCGACCGTTCGGTCCAGGTGCAGACCGCCGATTCGCTCGCCGCCTCGGTGCGCGTTTCCGAAGCCGACGCCAAGCTCGCCCAGGCCAATCTCGATCGCGCAAAGGCCCTGGTCTCGAACGGCTTCGTCTCCAAGGCCGATATCGACCGGCTGACCGCCGCGCGCGACCAGGCCTCCGCCCGGGTCCGCGTCGCCCGCGCCCAGCTCGCCGAGACTCAGGCGCGCAACCACCGGCTCGACATTCGCGCGCCGGAAGCCGGCCTGGTGCTCACCCGCCAGGTCGAGCCGGGCCAGATCGTCAGCGGCGGCTCGGGCGTGCTCTTCCGCATGGCGATGGGCGGCCAGATGGAGCTGCGCGCGCAGCTGGCCGAGGCGGATCTCCTGCGCACCCATGTCGGCTCCACCGCGCAAGTGACGCCGACCGGCAGCACCCAGGTGTTCAGCGGCACGGTGTGGCAGGTCTCGCCGGTGATCGATCCGAGCACCCGCCAGGGCATCGCCCGCATCCAGCTCAGCTATGATCCGGCGCTGCGCCCGGGCGGCTTCGCCAGCACGCAGATCATCACGGGCGCGCAGGATGCGGTGATCCTGCCCCAGTCGGCGATCCAGACCGACGCGCAGGGCAATTATGTCTACACGCTCGACGCCAAGAACCAGGCCGTCCGCACCGCCGTCGTCACCGGCGAGGTGACCGATGCCGGCGTCTCGATCGCCCGGGGCCTGACCGGCAGCGAGCGCGTGGTGCTCACAGCGGGCGCGTTCCTGAATCCGGGGCAGAAGGTCATCCCCCAGCCCCTCAAGAAGCAATAGGATCCTCGCGATGAGCTTCCGGAACATCTCCGCCTGGGCGATCCGGAACCCGGTTCCGCCGATCGTCCTGTTCCTGTTCCTCACCGTCGCGGGGCTGGTCAGCTTCTCGCGGATGGACGTGAACAACAATCCGGACATCGACTTCCCGGTCGTCTGGATCTCGATCAGCCAGCCGGGCGCCGCGCCGAGCGAGCTCGAGACGCAGATCACCCAGCAGGTGGAAAGCGCAGTGCGCAGCCTGCAGGGCATCGACGAGATCAACTCGACGGTGACCGAGGGCAATTCGACCACTGTCGTGCAGCTGGCGATCGGCACGCCGATCGACCGCGCGGTGGAGGATGTGCGCAGCGCGATCCAGCAGGTTCGCGGCAACCTGCCCGACGGCATCCTGGAGCCGCAGATCGGCCGCGTCGATTCGGCCAGCGACAACGACATCGCCAGCTTCACCGCGATCGCGCCCGACATGACCGTCGAGCAGCTGAGCTGGTACATCGACAACACGGTCGCCAAGAGCCTGCTCTCGATCGAGGGCATGTCGGCGGTGAACCGCAACGGCGGCGTCAACCGCGAGATTCGCGTCCAGCTCGATCCCGCCAGGCTCCAGTCCTATGGCCTCACCGCCAGCCAGGTGAACCAGCAGCTGCGCCAGGTGAACATGAACGCGGCGGGCGGTCGCGCCGAGATCTCCGGCTATGAGCAGTCGGTCCGGGTGCTCGGCAACGCCAAGGACGCCTATACGCTGGGCCAGACCCAGATCGCGCTCGGCGGCGGCCGCACCGTCCGCCTGGCCGACATCGCCAGCGTGACCGACAGCTATGCCGAGCTGCGCAGCGCGGCACGGTTCAACGGCCATGCGGTGATCTCGTTCGACATCCAGCGCGCCAAGGGCGCCTCGGACGTGACGATCTATCACGAAGCCCAGAAGAAGCTGAAGCAGCTCGAGAAGAACAACGACAAGGTTCATTTCGAGCTGCTGGCCAATTGGAGCAAATACGCCGAGCAGCAATATGATTCGGCGATGGAGGCGATGATCGAGGGCGCCGTCCTCGCCGTCATCGTGGTGCTCATCTTCCTGCGCGACTGGCGCGCGACGGTGATCTCGGCGCTGGCCATCCCGCTCTCCTCGATCCCGGCCTTCTGGTTCATGGACCTGCTGGGCTTCACGCTGAACCAGATGACCCTGCTCGCGCTGTCGCTGGTGGCGGGCGTGCTGGTCGACGATGCGATCGTGGAGATCGAGAACATCGTCCGGCACATGCGCATGGGCAAATCGGCCTATCAGGCATCGATCGACGCGGCCGACGAGATCGGCATCGCGGTGCTCGCCACCACCATGTCGATCGTCGCGGTGTTCCTGCCGGTCGGCCTGATGCCGGGCATCTCGGGCCAGTTCTTCAAGAATTTCGGCCTGACCGTGGTCGCCTCGGTGCTGATGAGCCTTGCCGTGGCGCGCCTCGTCACGCCGATGATCGCGGCCTATTTCCTCAAGGCCAAGGGCCATGCCTCGCACGGCGAAGGCCGGATCATGGACGCCTATGTGAAGCTGCTGCGCTGGACGCTGCACCATCGCTGGTCGGCGATCCTCGGCTTCTTCCTGTCGCTGGTCATGACCGTCGGCTTCTTCTTCATCCTGCCGATGACTTTCCAGCCGACGCAGGACGAGGACCAGGTGAGCGTCAATGTCGAGATGGTGCCGGGCACCACGCTGGAGCAGACCGATCGCGTCGTCCGCCAGGTCGCCGAGCGGCTGCGCACCGAGCCGAACGTGGAGAATCTCTACGAGCGTGCCGGTGTCGGCAATGGCCGCGTGCTGGTCATCTTCAAGGACAAGCGCACCGAGACGAGCGACGCGTTCACGCGCCGCCTCGCGCCGGAGCTGCTCAAGATCCCCGATGCGCGGGTGGGCTTCCGCGCCCAGGGCGGCTGGGGCTCGAGCGGCCGCGCGCTGACCATCACGCTCGGCGGCGAGGATCCCGCGCTGCTCACCAAGACCGCGCTCACGCTGGTCGAGCAGATGTCGAAGATGCCCGAGCTGGTGGCGCCGCGCATCGCGGGCGACCTCAACCGGCCCGAGATCGTGATCAAGCCCCGGCTCGACCTGGCGGCGAATCTCGGCGTCACCACGGCGGCGCTCTCGAGCGCCATCCGCATCGCGACGCTGGGCGACATCGACCAGAACAGCGCGAAATTCTCGCTGACGGATCGCCAGATCCCGATCCGGGTGGCGCTCCAGGAGAATGCCCGCGCCAAGCTCGACACGATCAAGAACCTGCCGGTGCAGACGCAGAATGGCGGTTCGGTCCAGCTCGGCACCGTGGCGGACATCGCCTTCGGCACCGGCCCGACCAAGATCGAGCGGCTGAACCTGCAGCGGCGCGTCGTCGTCGGCGCCGACCTGGCGACCGATCCCAAGACGGGCAAGGCCGTGGTCTCGGGCGTGGCGCTCGAGAAGATCCACCAGCTGCCGATCATGAAGGCCCTGCCGATCGGCGTGGCGGAAATGACCGTCGGCAGCGCCAAGTGGCAGGCGGAGATGGTGAAGAACTTCGTCATCGCGCTGATGTCGGGCGTGTTCCTGGTCTTCGCGGTGCTGGTGCTGCTCTATCGCCGCTTCATGTCGCCGCTGGTCAACATGGGCTCGCTGCTCAACGCGCCGCTGGGCGGGCTGATCGCGCTGTGGATCGCCGGCCAGCCGATCTCGATGCCGGTGCTGATCGGCGCGCTGATGCTGTTCGGCATCGTCGCGAAGAACTCGATCCTGCTGATCGACTTCGCGCTGGAGGAGATGGCCAAGGGCGTCGACAAGTTCACCGCGATCGTCGACGCCGGGCACAAGCGCGCCCAGCCGATCCTGATGACGACGGTGGCGATGGTCGCCGGCATGATCCCGACCGCGCTCTCGCTCAACGGCGACGGCTCGTGGCGCGCGCCGATGGGCATCACCGTGATCGGCGGCCTGATCCTGTCGACGCTGCTCACCCTGGTGATGGTGCCGGCGCTGTTCAGCCTGGCGGTCGGGCTCGAGCAATGGCTCGGACCGCGCCTGTCGCGCCGCCTGCTCACCTTCCGGCCAGGCGACGACGGCAGCCGCGTCATCGGCCATGGCCAGGGCGGCGGGACCATCGAGCACAAGCCCGGGGACGACGCGCCGCAACCCGCGGAGTGAACTTGATCCCGTCTGATGTATTGGGGAGTGCGTGACCATGTTGCGCACTCCCCTTTCGTCCGAGCCGATCCCCGCCGGCCTGCGCCGGATGCGGCTGGTCGCGACCGGCCTGCTGGTGGCGATGGCCGCCCTGTTCCTCCTCACCCGCGCCTTCGACCATGCGCATCCGGCGATCGGCTATGTCCGCGCCTTTGCCGAGGCGGCGATGGTGGGCGGGCTGGCCGACTGGTTCGCGGTGACGGCGCTGTTCCGCCACCCGCTCCGCCTGCCCATCCCCCACACCGCGATCATCCCGCGCAACAAGGACCGGATCGCGAGCACCCTCGCCCAGTTCCTGCGCGACAATTTCCTCACGCCCAAGGTGGTCGCCAGGCGGATGCAGCGGCTCGACGTGGCGGGCGCGGCCGGGCGCTGGCTCGCCAATCCGGTGCACGCCGATGGCCGGATCGGGCGCAGCGCCGGGCGCCTGGCCGCCGATTTCCTCGAATCGCTCGACCAGGAGCGGCTGGGCGGCATGGCCAAGGGTGCGATCGCCGCCCGGCTGCGCGCCATCGACGTGGCGCCGCTGTTCGGCCAGGCGCTCGGCGCCGCCATCGCCAATGGCCGCCACCTGCCGCTGCTCGACGGCATGATCCGCTGGGCGGCCAAGGTGCTCGCCGCCAACGAGCACATGATCCGCGAGATGGTCCACAACCGCGCCGGCGCGGTCATGCGCTGGACCGGGCTCGACGAGACGCTGGCCAACAAGATCATCGAGGGGCTCGACAAGCTGCTCGGCGAAATGGCCGAGGACCCCGGCCATCCGCTGCGCGCCAAGGCCGAGGAGGGGCTGGAACGGCTCGCCCATGACCTGCAGCACAAGCCCGAGCTGCGCGAGAAGGTGGAGGCGTTCAAGCTCGAGATGCTCGAGAACCAGGCCTTTCAGCGCTGGATCGACGGGCTGTGGGAGACGAGCCGTGTCGCCCTGCTCCGCCTTGCCCGCGATCCCGGCAGGGCCCTGGGCGGGCGGATGGGCGAGACGCTGCGCCAGTTCGGCGTCACGCTGCAGCAGGATCGCAAGCTCGCCGAGACGATCAACCGCTTCGCCCGGCGCAGCGCCGTCGGCGCGGCCGCCGATTATGGCGACGGCATCGTCCGCCTCGTCTCCGACACGATCAAGGGCTGGGACGCGCGGACGATCACCGGCCGGCTGGAAAATGCCGTCGGCCGCGACCTCCAATATATCCGGATCAACGGCACCCTGGTGGGCGGGCTGGTCGGCGTGCTCATCCACACGGTCGACGCGTTTCTCTAGCCGATGCCGCTCGCCCGATGCGCCACGAACCTATCGCCAGTCGAGCAGCGGCCAGCCCCGCTCCGCGGCCAGCCTGCGCAGCGGCCCATGCGCGTTGACCGCGAAGCCCTCGTCCGCCCAGCCGAGCAGGGGCGCGTCCGAGACGTGATCCGAATAGGCGCGGACATGGGCGCCGCCCCGCGCGATCCCCTGTTCCGCCATCCAGCTCTCGATCCGGCGGAGCTTTGCGGGCCCGTAACAGTTATCCCCCTCTATCAGGGAGAGAATCCGGCCTTGCCCATCGCGCTTCGCTTCGGTTGCGATCACATCGTCAAAGCCCAGCAGGTGCCCGATCGCGGCGGCGTAATAGCCGTGCGAGGCGGTTGCCATGACGAGGCGATAGCCCGCCGCGCGGTCTGCCGCGATCCGCGCGCGCGCGCCGTGCAGCACGCCGTGCGCCGCTTCGCGCGCGGCGAACGCTTCCGCCACGCGCGCCATCTCCTCGGGAGGCAAGGCCCCGCCGAGCAGCAGCCGCTGCGAGAATTGCTTGAGGCCGGCGCGATCGGTCAGCTGGAGCAGACAGGCGACCCCGGCCACGCCCACCGCCGGAAACAATGCCAGCCGCCACGGTGCCCGGATCCGCGCCGCCATCGCCAGGAAGCGCGTCCAGGTCGGCGCGGCGGTGATGGTCTTGTCCATGTCGTAGATTGCGAGAAACTGCATTGAAGCATCTACGAGCGGCAACGCTTGCCGATCCAGCCCGAATCGCGGAAAGGTGCCGGCGATGAGCGTCCTGGCCGACTTCGAACGGGTTGATTCCGACAGCGGCGGGGCGGTGCTCCGCTTCACCGGCAATTTGTCGCTCGCCAGCCTGGGCGACCTTCCCGACCGGCTCGACCGGGTCGATGGCGAGGTCGCGCGGCTCGACCTGTCGAAAGTGGAGCGGATCGACACGGTCGGCGCCTGGGTGATCCATCGCTTCGCCCGCGACCGGGAAGCCGCGGTCGAGGGCCTCCAGCCGGCCAGCCAGCATCTGTTCGACCAGGTCGTCGCCGCCGAGCATCCGATCGAGCTGCCGCCCAAGCCGGAGAGCCCCTTCATCCATCTGCTCGCCGAGATCGGCGACGCGATATTCACCGCGGCGCACACGCTCTACGGCCTGCTCGGCTTTCTCGGCGCCACGGTGATCGCCTTTTGGAACGTCGCGACTCATCCGCGCCGCTTCCGCTTCCATGCGACGGTGCATCGCTTCGAGGTGGTCGGCGTCTCCGCGCTCGGCATCATCGGGCTGATGAGCTTCCTGATCGGCGTGGTGATCGCGCAGCAGGGCGCGGTGCAGCTCCGCCAGTTCGGCGCCGAGGTCTATACGATCAACCTGGTCGGCCGGATCACCTTGCGCGAGCTCGGCATCCTGATGACCGCGATCATGGTCGCCGGCCGCTCCGGATCGGCCTTCGCCGCCCAGATCGGCACGATGAAGCTCACCGAGGAGATCGACGCGATGCGCACGATCGGCGTCTCGCCGATGGAAGCGCTGGTGGTGCCGCGCACGATCGCGGTGGTGACGATGCTGCCGCTGCTCGGCTTCTATTCGGCGCTGATCGCGATCATCGGCGGCGGCTTGCTCTGCTGGGTCCAGCTGGGCATCCCGCCCATCACCTTCGTCCAGCGCGTTCGCGAAGTGGTGCCGCTCAACGATCTCTGGGTCGGGCTGATCAAGGCGCCGGTGTTCGGCGCGATCATCGCCATCGCCGGCTGCTTCCAGGGCATGCAGGTGGAGGGCGATGCCGAGCAGGTCGGCCGGCGCACCACCACCGCGGTGGTCCAGGCGATCTTCCTGGTCATCGTGCTCGACGCCTTCTTCGCCGTCTTCTTCAGCCAGATCGGGTGGATATGAACGACTCCACCGCCTCCGCGCCGGACGACATCGTCATCCGCGTCCGCGATCTGAAGAACGGCTTCGGCGACCAGATCGTCCATGACGGGCTGAATCTCGACGTGCGCCGCGGCGAGATCCTGGGCGTGGTCGGCGGCTCGGGCACCGGCAAGTCGGTGCTGATGCGCTCGATCATCGGGCTGCAGACGCCGATGGAGGGCGAGATCGAAGTGTTCGGCGAGAACACGATCGGCCGCGACGAGACCGAGGCGACCGCGATCCGCCGGCGCTGGGGCATCCTTTTCCAGGGCGGCGCGCTGTTCTCCACGCTCACCGTGTCGGAGAATGTCCAGGTCCCGCTCAAGGAATATTATCCGCAGCTCGATCCGGCGCTGCTCGAGGAGATCGGCGCCTACAAGGTGGTGATGACCGGCCTGCCGCCCGAAGCCGCGCCCAAATATCCCGCCGAGCTTTCGGGCGGCATGAAGAAGCGCGCCGGCCTGGCCCGCGCGCTCGCGCTCGATCCCGAGCTGCTGTTCCTCGACGAGCCCACCGCCGGGCTCGACCCGATCGGGGCCGCGGCGTTCGACGAGCTCACCGCCTCGCTCCAGAAGACGCTGGGGCTCACCGTGTTCCTGATCACGCATGATCTCGACACGCTCTACGCCATCTGCGACCGGGTCGCGGTGCTGGCGGACCGGAAAGTGATCGCAGTCGGAACGATTCCCGAGCTGCTCGCCTTGGATCATCCATGGATCCAGGAATATTTCAACGGACCGCGCGGGCGCGCGGCAGTCGCCGGCAGCAAGGCGAATCGAGCTGAGGACAGGGGCTGATGGAAACTCGATCGAATCACGTGCTCGTCGGCGCCGTCGTGCTGATCCTGCTCGCGGTGCTCGCCCTGTTCATCATCTGGCTCGCCCGGCTGAGCGGCGGCAACGAGCGCGAGTACGACATCTTCTTCCGCCAGTCGGTCGACGGGCTCAGCGCGGGCTCGGCAGTGTCCTTTTCGGGCGTGCCTTCGGGCCAGGTGAAGTCGATCGAGTTCTGGAAGCCCGATCCGCAGCTGGTGCGCGTGCGCGTCTCGGTGCGCAACGAAGTGCCGATCCTCGAAGGCACCACCGCGACGATCCAGAGCAGCTTCACCGGCCCCAGCACCGTGCAGCTCGAAGGCGCGGTGAAGGGCGCCCCGCCGATCAAATGCCCGCGCGAGCATCCCGAGGCCGCGTGCCCGCTCGGCGTGCCGGTGATCCCGACCAAGCCGGGCGGCCTGGGCGCGATCTTCTCCTCGGCGCCCAAGCTGCTCGAGCGGCTGACCACGCTCACCGAGCGGCTGACCGAGCTGATGAGCGACAAGAACCAGGCCTCGATCGCCGGCATCCTGGCGAACACCAACCGGCTGACCGACGCGCTTGCCGATCGCGGACCCGAGATCGCCGCCACGCTGGCCGAGACCCGGGTCGCGATCCAGAAGTTCGGCACCGCCACCGAGCAGATCGGCGAGCTGGCCAAGACGACCAACGGCGTGGTGGCCGACGACGTCAAGCCGACCATCGCCAATCTCAACCAGACGATCGCCTCGGCCAAGAAGAGCATGGACACGCTCGAGGCGATGCTGGGCGATGCGCGGCCGGGCGTGCAGGCCTTTTCGAAGAAGACCGTGCCCGAGATCGGCCAGCTGATCCAGGATCTGCGCCAGATGGCGCAATCGCTGTCCTCGGTCGCCGACAAGATCGACCAGGGCGGCGCGAGCAGCCTGGTCGGCAGCCCGAAGCTCCCTGACTACAAGCCCAACAAGTGAGGCCCGCGATGAAGAAGCTCGCCCTGCTCCTGCTGGCCGCCCCGTTCGCCGCCGCGCTCTCCGGCTGCGTCTCGTTCGGGGGCAAGCCGCCCAAGGTGCCGTTCCTCACGCTCGAGGCCGCCGAGCAGATCAAGCCCGGCGACGTGCAGACGCCCGCTTCGGGCACCACGGTGACCGTGCTGTTCCCGACGGTGCCGCACGAGCTGGCGACGACGCGGGTGCCGGTCCATTCGGGCGAGAATGCCGTCGCCTATGTGAAGGACGCGCAATGGGTGGAGGCGCCGCCGCGCCTGTTCGCGCGGCTGGTGGGCGATACCATCGCGGCGCGCACCGGCCGGCCGGTGCTGAGCTATCGCCAGTCGCAGATCGATCCCGGCGCGGTGCTCTCGGGCGAGCTGCGCCAGTTCGGCGTGGATGCCGACAGCAACGAGGCGGTCGTCCAGTTCGACGCGCTGCTGGTGCAGGGCGACGATGCCACCAAGTTCCAGAAGCGCCGCTTCGAAGCGCGCGCGCCGCTTGCCGAGGTGACGCCCGATCTGGTCGCCAAGGCGCTCAACCAGGCGGCGAACCAGGTTGCGGTCCAGGTGGCCGACTGGGTGGGGAAATAGGAGTTTATCCGTCGTCCCGGCGAAAACCGGGATCTCGGGCGGCGCTTTTCCCGCCTTCGCCTGGGATCCCGGTTTTCGCCGGGACGGTGGCCTTATTGTGCCCGGCGCACCGCCGGCAGCGCGTTGCACACGTCGACGCCGCCCATCGGCACGGTGAAGAAGGCGCCGTCGCGATTCTCGCGCGCCTTGATCCAGGCGGCGAAGCGGGGATTGTCGGTGGCGCGATATTGGAAGCGCGGGCGCTCGTCCTGCGGCAGCTGGCTGGCCAGGCGAACCGAGAGGATCGGCGTCGGCGCCTGGTCCTTGGCATAGACGCCGAGCTGGGCGGTGCCGCGCGGCAGGCTGGAGAGCCATTGCATGCCCTCCACGATCCGGCCGACGATCGCGATGTTGCGGTCGAGCGGGCGCGGGGCGTGGCCGATCACTGTGTAGAGTTCGGCGCCGCTGCCGGTGGAGGGGGCGAGGTCGCGGGCGACGCCGACCATCGAATAGCAATGGGTGAGCGAGCTCACCGCGCCGTAATTGGCGAGCGGCCAGCCATCGGCGCTGAGGCCGGTCTTCGCGGCATAGCTGTCGGGCCTGGCAAAGGCGAAGCTCTTCACCGCGTCGAAGCCGGGCCATTCATATTCGGCGGGCGGGTTCTCGATCACGCCGGGCGGGAGCGCGGTCTTGTCGTCGCCGCCGCCCCATTGCGTCACGTAATTGTCCTGCACCCGGTAGACGCTGGTGCCGTCCCACCAATGCGCCTCGGCGAGCCTGCGGATGTTGGCGACATGCGCGGGGGCGTAGCGCGGGGCGAGGCGGATGAAGACCTGGCGGCCGCCCTGCAGCGTCATCACCAGCATCTCGTTATCGGGAATCGCCTTCCAGTCCTCGGGCGCGGGATCGGCCGGCGACGGGGCGGCGGCGGTCTGGGCGGCGGCGGGAAGGACGGCGAACGCGGCAAGCGCTAGGATCGGCTTCAGCATGGCGCGAGAGTGGCACGGCACCACCTGCTTGCCTAGGCCTTCGCCAATCGCTAGGGCACGCAACTTCCAGAGCATGCGGAGCGGTGGCCGAGTGGTCGAAGGCGCTCGCCTGGAAAGTGAGTATACGGCAAAACCGTATCGAGGGTTCGAATCCCTCCCGCTCCGCCATTCACGCCCACCCAAGGGCCCGCAAAAACCCTTGGAACTTGCCGGAAGGCCGCAGAAAAAGCCCATTGCGGCAAAGATCCCGGCGGGGTGGGGGCGCCTATCCGAGGACGTCGGTCAGAAGCCGCTTCCAGTTCTCGCCCATGATCTTGTCGACCTCGCGCGGACGAAAGCCCTCCTGTTCGAGCGCCCGTGAAATCCGTGCCATCCGGTCGATGCGATTGAGTTCCGGAATCACAACGTGCTCGGGCGTCCATTCGAACCCGGGCACGCCCTGGCGCCGCAAGCCGCGCCACCAGTCGAGATATTCCTGCACGCCCTTGCCATTGTCGTTCCCCAGCTTGATCAGATTGGGCTGGCCGGCCATCGGAAAGTCGTTGGCCACGCCGACCGCCTCCAGGCCGCCCACTTTCACGACATGGCGGACCTGCGCCACATAGTCGGCGACCGTCGGCGGATTCCGGCGCGTGAGCCAGAAGCTCATCATGAAGATGCCCATCACGCCGCCGCGCTCGGCGATCGCGCGGATCACTTCGTCGGGCGCGCAGCGCGGATGATCGACGATCGCCCGCGCCGCGCCATGGCTCAGCGCTATCGGCGTCTTCGACCGCGTCGCCGCCTCGATCATGGTCGGGACCGAGCCGTGCGAGACATCCGGCACTATCCGCAGCCGGTTCATCTCGGCCAGGCCCTCGATGCCGAGCGGCGTGAGACCGGTCTGCCGAGTCTCCAGCGCGCCGCCCGCGAACAGGGTGTCGTTGTGATGGGTGAACTGCAGGACGCGCAGGCCCTTTTCGTGGAAATAGGCGATCCGCGAGAGATCGCGCGCGATCATCTCGGTCGACTGGAACTGCAGGAACACCGCGCAGCCGGGGCGGGCCCCGATCTCGCTGCCCTTCCTGGCGAGATAGGCGAACGGCGTGCGCCGCAGCCGTTCGACGGCCTTGTCGATCGCCGGATCATTGGCCGCGAAGTTCCGGCTGTAGCGGGGAACGCCGTCCGCATCGCGGGTCGCGATCAGATCGGAGACATCGGCGATCATCCCGCCCAGTCCGGCAGCGGCAATCTGGCTCAGATCCCCGGGAAGGAAACTCAACGAATCGAAGAACAGCCGGCTCCGCCCCCTGTCTCGCGCCAGGGCGGGTGCTCCCAAGGTGGCCGCCAGCGCGCCCGCAACCGATCGCCTCGTCCACATCACGCTTCCTCCCGGCCCTTTGGCGATTTCATAACCGCGCTCGCCCCCGACATGCCAGCCCCGCCACGCGCGCGGCACGGCGGTCGCGTCACTGGCGATAGCGGCTCGGCGGCGCCCCCAGCACGCGCTTGAACATGGTCGAGAAATTGGCGGGGCCTTCATAGCCGAGGTCCAGCGCGACCGCGGTGACCGGCTCTCCCGCGGCGAGCCGCGGAAGCGCGACCGAGAGACATGCCTGCTGGCGCCACTCGGCGAAGCTCATGCCGGTCTCGCGGCGAAAGAGCCGGGTGAAGCGGCGGCGATTCATCGCGAGCGCATCGGCCCATTCGTCGATCGTGGCGCTCACCCGCGGCGCTTCGAGAAAGCCATGGCATTGCGCGGCCAGCGCCGCATGGCGCGGGAACGGCACGAGGATGGGGATGATCGGCGCGCGATCGATCTCCGCCACCAGCAACTGCATCACCAGCCCGTCGCGCCCCGCCTCGTCATACTCGACCGGCACTTCCGCCGCGCAGACCAGCAGCTGGCGCAGCAGCGGCGAGACCGCGACGACGCGGCACGCGCCGCCCAGCGACGGGCAGGCCGCCGCCTCGATCAGCACGCTGCGGGTCTGGACCGCGCCGACCATGCGCACCGAATGGGGCGTTCCGGCCGGTATCCATACCGCGCGCTCGGGCGGTGCCACCCATGCGCCTTCGGGCGTGCTGACCGCGACCACGCCGCTGGCGGCATAGAGGAACTGGGCGCGGCGATGCTGGTGCTCGGCCAGCTCGAACGAGGGGGGATAATCATTGCCGATGCCGACCACCGGGCGCGGAACATCCTCGTAATCGTCGGGCGCACGATAGTGCGACTGTCCCATCATCAAAATAATTTATCCCATATGGCGAAGCGGGACGCTTTCTGGACCGCTAGTGCCGCGCTCACAAGGAGTGAATTATGAGCGACACCCGTGCAGCGACGATGGATGCCCCGCCGGCGGAGATGAACGGCACGGTGTTCGGCGTGATCGTCGCGATCAGCTTCTGCCACTTGCTGAACGACATGATGCAGTCGCTGCTTCCCGCGATCTATCCCAATCTCAAGACCGATCTGGGGCTGAGCTTCGGCCAGATCGGCCTGGTGACGCTCGCCTATCAGATCACCGCGTCGATCCTGCAGCCGCTGATCGGGCTGTACGCGGACAAGCGGCCCACGCCGCTGGCGCTTCCCGGCGGCACGCTCTTCTCGCTGGCGGGGCTGGCGATCCTGTCGGTCGCGCACAGCTATGGCATGGTCCTGGCGGGCGCGGCGCTGCTCGGCATCGGCTCCTCGGTCTTCCATCCCGAATCCTCCCGCGTGGCACGCATGGCCGCGGGCCAGCGCCACGGCCTTTCCCAGTCGCTGTTCCAGGTCGGCGGCAATGCCGGCCAGGCGCTCGGCCCGCTCGCCGCCGCGCTGGTGGTGGTGCGCTGGGGCCAGTCGAGCCTCGCCTTCTTCGCGCTGCTGGCGCTGCTCTCGGGCGCGGTGCTGTGGAACGTCGCCGCCTGGTATCGCCATCACGGGCTGGCGCGGCTTGATGCCGGGCGCCGCGCATCCATGGCCGAGCTGCTTCCCAGGGGGCATGCGACGCGCGGCATCCTGATCCTGCTCGCGCTGATCTTCTCCAAATATGTCTATCTCGCCAGCCTCACGAGCTATTTCACCTTCTACCTGATCCATCGCTTCCAGGTGTCGGTGCAGAGCGCCCAGCTCTATCTGTTCGCCTTCCTGGCGGCGGTGGCGGTCGGCACGATCGCGGGCGGGCCGCTGGGGGATCGGTTCGGGCGCAAATATGTGATCTGGTTCTCGATCCTCGGCGCTCTGCCCTTCACGCTGCTGCTGCCCTATGTCAGCCTGTTCTGGACCGGCGTGCTGGTGCTGCCGATCGGCCTGATCCTGGCCTCCGCCTTCCCCGCGATCGTGGTGTTCGCGCAGGAGCTGGTGCCGGGCAAGGTCGGCATGATCTCGGGCCTGTTCTTCGGCTTCTCCTTCGGCATGGGCGGGCTCGGCGCCGCCGCGCTGGGATGGCTCGCCGACACGACCAGCATCGAGACGGTGTACCAGATCTGCGCCTTCCTGCCCGCGATCGGCCTGCTGACGGCGCTGCTTCCCAACATCGAGCGGAAGGACGATCGGGCATCGCGCTGACCGCCCCCGGCGATCCCGGGAAGCGCGGCGGCGGCCGGCTTCAGAACCAGAAGCGGAGGCCCGCCACCAGGCCGAGCGCCGATGGCTTCTCGCCATCGGCCCGGGCATAGTCCGCCGTGCGCCCCGCCTTCGCTTCCCAGGAAAGGCCGACATAGGGAGCGAAGCGCCGCGCGATCTCGTAGCGCAGCCGCAGGCCGAGTTCCGCGCTGGTCAGCCCGGTGCCGATGTGCTGCGCCGGCATGTCCTGGGCCGAGAAGTTGAACTCGGCGCGCGGCTGGAGGATCAGCCGCTGGGTGATGCGCTGGTCGTAATAGCCGCCCAGCCGGCCGAGCAGCTCGCCCCTGGTCGACAGGAAGACCGCCCCCTCGACTTCGAACATATAGGGCGCCATCCCCTCGAACCCGAGCGCGGCATAGGTCCGCGCCGGCCCCGGCCGGAAATCGTGCCGCACGCCGGCCTGCAAGTTGAAATAGGGATCGATGGCGCGGCTGTAGAGCAGCTGGACCTCGGCGCTCTCGATGCCGCCGCGAACCAGGCCCTCGCCTTCGCTCTTCACCGTCAGACGATTGACGTCGCCGCCGAACCAGCCCTCGCCCTCCCAGCGATAGGCGTCGCCCCTCGGGCGCGGCTGGAACTCGGCGAGATTGAACAGGACGGAGCCGAGGGGCCGCCCGCCCATCTCGCGCATCGAGGCCTTGCGCGATCGCTCCATGTCGGATGCCGGGAAGAAGCGGTCGGCATAATGGTCGGCCGGCGGCGCCGGGGCCGGGGCGTCGCCCGCCTCGAGCGCGGTGCCGGCCGCCTGCATCGCGGGCGTCGTCCCATGATCCATGGCGCCGTGATCCATGGCGCCATGGTCCATCCCGCCATGATCCATCGGCTGCGCGTCCGCCGGCTTGTCGGTGCCGGGCGGCGCATCCTGTCGCGGCGCGGCGTTTTCCGGCGCGGGCGCGGGCTTCGGCTTCGCGGGGGCCTTCGGCATCGGCATGCCGTGCATGGAATGATCCTGCGCCGCCGCCGGCGCGCCCGCCGCCAGCAGGGCACCGCTGGCGAGGATCGCGGCGCGCCGGATCATGCCGGGCCTCCCTTCGGCCGCACGCTCACGGTCCGCATCATCCCCGCCATCATGTGATACAGGAGGTGGCAGTGGAACGCCCAGTCGCCCACCGCGTCGGCGGTGAAGTCCCAGGTCACCTTGCCGCCGGGCTGCACGATCACCGTATGCTTGCGCGGCGCATGGTCGCCATGGCCGGTGACCAGCTCGAAGAAATGCCCGTGCAGGTGGATGGGATGGGCCATCATCGTGTCGTTGATCAGATTGACCCGCACCCGCTCGCCCTCGACGAAGGGAAAGGGCTCCATGGTGTCCGACATCTTCACCCCGTCGAACGCCCACATGAAGCGCTCCATGTTGCCGGTGAGATGGATGTCGAGGCTGCGCGACGGGGCGCGGACATCGGGGTTCCGATCGAGCGCCATCAGGTCCTTGTAGACCAGCACGCGGTGGCCGACATCCTCCAGCCCCTGGCCGGGCTCTCCGGTGCGATCCATCGGCATCGGCGAGATGGTCTGGACGCCGGGCGTCTTCCGCACCTCGGGCGCATAGGAGAAATCGCGCATCCGCATGGCGCCCATGTCCATGCCGGCCATGTCCGCGCCGGGCGCGCCGCCATGCGTGGAGTGATCCATCCGCGAATGGTCCATCCCCGCCATGTTCGCGGCCGCCTCGGCCACGCCGCCGAGCCTGGCCGAGGCGTTCCGCTCCGCGCTGGGATCGACGCCGCGCGCCGCCGGCATCGCGCCGTGCGACATGCCCTGCATGCCGCCGGACGCGGCGCCGCCGCCATGGTCCATCGACGACATGTCCATGCCCATGTCCTTCATCGTCGCCAGCGGGCGCGGGCGCAGCGGCGGCACCGCGGCCGCCATGCCGGGCCGGGGCGCCAGCGTGGCGCGCGCCATGCCCGAACGATCGACCGCCTCGCCGACCAGCGTGAACGCCCGGTCCTCTGCCGGCGTGACGATCACGTCATAGGTCTCGGCGACACCGATCTGGAACTCGTCGACCTCTACCGGCACGACATGCTGGCCGTCGGCCTGCACGATGGTGAGCCGCAGTCCCGGAATGCGCACGTTGAAGCTGGTCATCGCCGAGGCGTTGACGATGCGAAGCCGCACCCGCTCGCCCGGCTTGAACAGCGCGGTCCAGTTGTCGAACGGCCCGTGCCCGTTGACGAGATAGGTATAGGCGGCGCCGGTCACGTCGGAGATGTCCGCGGGATCCATCCGCATCTTGCCCCATTCGGCGCGGTCCTTGCCCTTCTGGTCGCGCCCGGCAAGCAGGCCCGCCAGCGTCTGGCGCTGATAATTGTAATAGCCCGGCATCGCCTTCAGGTTGCGGAAGATCGCCTCGGGGCTGGACCGACTATGATCGGACAGCAGGATCACATGCTCGCGATCGTAGCGAACGGGATCGGGGCCGGCGGGATCGATGATCAGCGGGCCGTAGAGGCCGAGCTGCTCCTGCCCCCCGGAATGGCTGTGATACCAATAGGTGCCGTTCTGCCGGACCGGAAACTCGTAGAGGAAGGTCGAGCGCGGCGCGATGCCGGGGAAGGAAACGCCGGGCACGCCGTCGAACTGGGCCGGCACGATCAGGCCGTGCCAGTGGATCGAGCTGTCCTCGTCGAGCGCGTTCTCGACGTGCAGGCGGACATTCTGCCCTTCCCGCAGGCGGATGAGCGGCGCCGGCACGGTGCCGTTGACGCCGATCGCCCGATATTGCCGGCCGTCGATCGCCATGCGCTGCCGGGCGATCCGGAGCCTGATGTCCTCGCCGGAAACGGTCGGCAAGTCGGGCGCCAGGCCGGGGGAGACGCTCTGGGCCCAGGCGGGCATCCATGCGGCGAGCGCAAGCCCGCCGGCGCCAAGCCCGGCTCCGCGCAACAGCCTCCGCCGGTCCATCGTCTTCGTCATCATCACCCCTGTGCTGGGAATAGTTCTTTCCATCCGGTACGCGGCAGCGCCCGCCACCCCTCGCGGATCCGCCCGGACCGGGCCGCGGCGGATCAGCGCCCCAGCATCTCGCCCAGCCTGATGCGGGCGCGGCGGAGGCGCATCTCGACGGCCTTTCCGGTGATCCGCAGCACCGAGGCGGCCTCCGCCTGGCTCATGCCCTCGATCGCATGCAGCACGAGCGGCTCGCGAAGCGATGCGGGAAGCGCGGCGATCGCGCGGCGGAGCCGGGCGAGTTCCTGGCGGTCGGCGGCCACCACTGCCTGGTCGGGCCGGTCGTCGGGCATCGCCCCGGCGACGTCGTCGATGTCGCGGGCGAAGGTGAAGAACCGGCGCACCGTCCGGCGACGCGCCCAGTCACGGCATTTGTTGAGCGCGATCGTGGCAAGCCAGCCGCGCATCGGCCGCGCCGGATCATAGCGGCGCAGCGCCCGGTGCGCCGAGAGAAAGGTTTCCTGGACAAGGTCCAGCGCCTCGTCGGCATCGGCGATATTGCCGAGGACCAATCGATAGACATGGCTGCGATGGCGGCGCACGATCTCGGCATAGGCGGCGTCGGTTCCCGCCACGGCGAGCGTGACGAGGTCGCCGTCGGACAGGGAACCGTAATCCGACCTCACCGCGCGTCGGCGGTGAGCGCATGAACCACCGCACGGTCGAACACGGCCTGCTGATCGGGCCGCAGGATTTCCCGCATCGCGAAGATATGCGCCAGCGTTTCCTTCTGCAGCTCCCCCATCGCGCGATGCGACGCATCGACGGCGGCGGTCACGCGCGGGCCGATGCCGTGCTCGGCCGCGATCGCCTCGGCCAGCCGGGCATTGTCCGACTTCATCTCGAGCTCCAGCGCCTGGCGGCGGACCGCGAAGCTCTGCTCGAGTAGCGCGAGCCGTGCCTTCTGCCCGTCGTCCAGCGTCAACTGGTGGTGCAGGACCTCGTGGAGCTCCGATCCCTGATGGCCCTGCGCCGGGATCAGCGTGCGGCCCACCCAGACCCCGGCCACAGCGGCCAGAAAGGCAATGGCGGCGACGATGGCCGCGAGCCTCGCCTGCCTCATCGCTCGGCCAGCAGCAGCGTCGACGGCGCGAGCGAAGCGGCACCGCCAAAGGGCGCCGCGGCGGAAGCCGGCGAGGTGCCGGGGCCGGCCGCCACCGCGCCGAGCACCACGGCGCCGATGCCGGCGACGGCGGCCATCCGGACGCCGGCCCGCGCTTCGCGCCTTGCCCGCACGCCCGCCAGCACCGCGGCCTCCATGCCGTCGAGCCCGGGATGATCCGCGTTCGCCAGCTTGCGCAGCGTCGCGTCGATGTCGGTTTCCATTGTCCGCTCCAGTTCCCTTCGTTGCAATACGCAGGCGAGCGCGTGCACCCTCGCCCATCCTAATGGCGTTGCGGGCACCGGCACAGGGGTGAAGCGCGATCGACGGCCGCCTTTCGGATGAGGGATCGGTCCCGGCCCCGCGTATCGGTCGTGCCGGCATCTGGCCGGTTCATGGAGTCTCGACAATGCGCCTTGGAATCCTCACCGCCGCCGCGCTCTTGATGGCGACGCCCGCGCTGGCCCATCCGAAGCTGATGTCCGCCACCCCCGCGCCGGACTCGGTCGTCGCGGCCCCGACGCGGCTGCAGCTGGTGTTCTCGGAAGCGCTCGTCGACAAATTCTCGGGCGTCGACCTGGTGATGACCGACATGCCGGGCATGAAGATGTCCGCACCGATGAAGATGCAGCTCACCACCGCCTTGTCGCCGGACGGCAAGACCATGGTCGTGACGCTGGCGAAGCCCCTGCCCCGCGGCGCCTACAAGCTCGACTGGCACGCCGTCTCCAACGACACGCACCGGGTGCAGGGCAGCTACGCTTTCAAGGTGAAGTGAGACATGGACACGCTTGGCGTCGCCATCAGGTTCGCGCTCTATCTCGACCTGGCGGCGGCGTTCGGCGTGTCCTTCTTCGCGCTGTGCGCCGCCGGGGTGCGTGAGGCGCTGCCCCTGCGCGCCATCCTGATCGCGACGGGAATCATCGGGGTCGGATTGTCGATATTCGGCCTCGCGGTGATCGCGGCGGCCATGGCGGGCGTGCCGGTCGGGCAAGTGGATGCCGGCACCCTGTCGACGATCCTGACGGGCATGCCGCTGGGCAAGGCCTGGGCCGCCCGCATCGCCGGCCTCGCCCTCCTCGTCCTTGCGGCGTTCCGGATCGGGAAAAGGCCCGGCGCCGCGCTCGCCGCGGCGTCCATCGGCGGCGGGGCGGCGCTCGGCACCCTGGCCTGGGCGGGGCATGGCGCGATGGACGAAGGCGCGATCGGCTGGCTCCATCTGGGAGCCGATATCGCGCATCTCGTCGCCGCCGGGGCCTGGATCGGCGCGCTCCTCTCACTCCTCCTGCTGGTCGCACGCCCCGCCGCCCGCGCCGATGCCGGGCATCTCCGCACCACCCATCGCGCGCTCGACGGCTTCGCGCGCATCGGCACCGTCATGGTAGCGGTCATCGTCGCCAGCGGGATGGTGAACGCGTGGCTGCTCGTCGGGCCCGCCGGCGTGGCAAGCTTGCCCGGCACGCTCTACGGGCAATTGCTTCTCTGCAAGCTGGCGCTGTTCGCGGCGATGCTCGGCTTCGCGGCGGCGAACCGGTATCGCCTCACGCCCGCGCTCCTCGCGCGCATCGCAGCCGAAGACCATGACGGCGCCCTGGCCGCGCTGCGGATCAGCCTGGCCCTGGAAACCGCCTGCGCGGCGATCGTGCTGACGCTCGTCGCCTGGCTCGGCACGCTGGAGCCGATCCTCGCGACGGGTTGAGGCTCCGGCCCGTATCGGGCGCCATCCGCCGCATATCCCCGCCGGCTGCGCCTCAGGCCGCCCAGGCGGACACGTCCTCCTGGCCGCCGATCAGCGCCAGCCCATGGGCGATCGAAGTGAGTTCGCCGCCGGCGGCGATTCTCTCCGCGCCGAAACGCTCCTCGAACAGCCGGCGGACCCGGGGCGTGAGCGAGGTGCCGCCCGTCAGGAAGACGCGGTCGATCGCCGCCGCATCGATGCCGGCGAGCGCCAGCGCCCGGTCCACCGCCGCCTCGATCCGCGCCATGTCGGGTGCGATCCACGCCTCGAACGCGGCGCGGGTGACTTCGGCCTCGATCGCGAGATCGCCGCCCTCGAAGCGGAAATGCGCCGCGTCCGCCGTCGAGAGCGCCCGCTTGAGCGCGCCGACCGCATGATAGAGCTGATAGCCCAGCTCGCCTTCGATCACGGCGATCATCCGTCCGATCGCCTGCGGATCCAGCGCCGCGCGCCGGAGCTTCTCCAGCTCGGCCAGCGTCTTGCGGTTGCGCATCAGCGCGAGGCGCGACCAGTCGGAGAAATCGGCGAACCAGCCCGCCGGAATATCCAGCACCTTGTCGAACGAGCGATAGTGGCCGCCCTTGCCGAGCAGCGGCAGGATCAGATGCTCGACGATTCGCTGGTCGAACCGGTCGCCGGCGATGCCGACGCCGGCATGGGCGAGCGGCGAGCAGCGGCGCGGGGCGCCCGGCGCCTCGATCCGCACCACCGAGAAATCGCTGGTGCCGCCGCCGAAATCCGCCACCAGCACGGTCGCCGGCTCGGCGATCCGCGTCGCATAGCTGAATGCCGCGCCCAGCGGCTCATAGACATAATGGATCTCGGCGCCGAACCCGGCGAACATCGCGTCATAGCGCTGCCGGGCGAGCGCCTCGTCGGGCCGGCTGCCGGCATATTCGACCGGACGGCCGACCACCACGCGCCGCGCGCCGCCGGCCAGCGCCCCTTGCGCCCGCGCCGCCATCAGCGCCAGGAAGGTACGGCCCAGTTCCTCGAAGCGCAGCCTCCGCTCGAAGACGATCGCATGCTCGAAGCTCGCGCTCGCCGCGACCGACTTGAACGACTGGAGGAAGCGGCTGCCCTCGGGAAAGTCGAGATATTCGGCGATCGCCCAGGGCCCGGCCGCGACGCCGAGCCCGCCGCGCTCCGCTTCGTCCTGCCAGAAGCACAGCGCCGAGCGGAAAACGGGATCGGCGCGTTCGGGCCCGTCCAGCCGCACCAGCGTGGAACCTCCCTCGTCCGCCAGCGCGGCGACGGAATTGGTGGTGCCGAAATCGAAGCCTAGGGCGGGAAGCGCGGTCATGGTCCGGGCGCCTCTATCGTCCTGCATCGATCCTGCACAACCTCTCCTTGGCCTTCGGCGCCCGGGCTGGACGGTGCGGGCGCATCGCAATCCCGAACCCGGGAGACCCGCATGATCCGCACCGCACGCTTCAGCTTTCTGGCCAAGGTCGCCGCCGCCATCGCGATCATCGCCGCGATGGACCGGCTGTTCCTCGGCGACGCGGCGGGATCGTGGATCGGCGGCTTCGCCCTTGCCTGGACCGGCGCGCTGCTCGCCACCCGCCCGGCGCTCCGCCGGCGGCCGAGCCTGGCCGCGCTGGCGATCGCGGCGGGCTTCGCCGTCGTGCTCGCCCATGACCCCGGCGGCCTCGGATGGATGCTGTTCTGGAGCGCGCTCTCGATCGCCGCGCTGATGCCGCGCATCGGGCGGTTCGACGATGCCTGGCGCTGGAGCCTGCGCCTGGCCGCGCACGGGCTGAGCGGACCGCTCGCCCCGGCGCTCGACCTGATCCGCCTCGCGCGCCTGAAGCCGCGGCGCGGCGGGCACGGCCCGGCGAGGCTCGCCGCGCTGCTCGCCTTGCCGCTCGGCATGACCGCGCTGTTCGTCGCGCTGTTCGCCAGCGCCAACCCCGTCATCGCCCAGGCGCTCGCCCGGGTCCGCCTGCCCGGGCTCGGCGAAATGCTGTTCTGGGCGCTGCTGCTGGCGCTGATCTGGCCGAGCCTGCGCCCCACCCGCTGGGCGACCCGCGCCGCCGCCCTGCTGCCGCGCGCGGACATCGCCCTGCCCGGCATCCCGGCCGCCTCGCTGCTGCTCTCCCTGCTGCTGTTCAACATCGTGTTCGCCATCCAGAACGGGCTCGACCTCGCCTTTCTGTGGAGCGGCGCGCCGTTGCCGCCGGGCGTGACGCTGGCCGACTATGCCCATCGCGGTGCCTATCCGCTGATCGCCACCGCCCTGCTCGCCGGGCTGTTCGTGCTGGTGGCGCTGAAGCCCGGCTCGGCCAGCGCCGCCGATCCGGCGATCCGCCGGCTGGTGGTGCTGTGGGTGGCGCAGAACCTGCTGCTCGTCGCCTCCTCGATCCTGCGCACGCTCGACTATGTCGCGGCCTATTCGCTGACGAGCCTGCGGATCGCCGCGCTCGCCTGGATGGGGCTGGTCGCGATCGGGCTGGCGCTGATCTGCTGGCGGATGCTCGCCGGCAGGAGCGCCGCCTGGCTGATCAACGCCAATGCGCTGATGGCGGCCCTGGTGCTGAGCGCTGCGAGCATCGCCGATCTCGAGGCAAGCGCCGCCGCCTGGAATGTGCGCCATGCCCGCGAGACGAGCGGTCGCGGGGTGGCGCTGGACCTCTGCTATCTCGCGCAAACCGGCCCCGCCGCGCTGCTTTCGCTGGTCGCGCTCGAGCGCCGGCCGCTGCCGCCCGGGTTCCGCGACCGGGTGCGCCATGTCCGCGCGCAGGTGATGGCCGATCTCGCTCGGCGGCAAGCCGATTGGCGGAGCTGGACCTGGCGCGGACGATATCGGCTGGAGACGGCGCGGCACCTGCTCGGCCCCAATCCGCCCGCCGCGGCGACGCCATTGCCGGGCATGGAGCGGGATTGCGACGGAACGCTCCACCCCATCGCCGCCGAGCAGCCCACGCCGGGTCCGGCCGCCGCGCCGGCCGGCGACCCGATCGCCGACGCGGTCGAAAACACCACTCCGCCGTTGACCGGAGCACCTTCGCGATGATCCAATGCCCCATGCCCCGCACCATCCTCGTCGCCGATGACGATCCGCACATCCGGCAATTGCTCGTCTTCGCGCTCGCCAAGGCGGGGCTGGAGACGATCGAGGCGGCGGACGGCGAGGAGACGCTGCGGATCGCGGAGAGCCAGCAGCCAGACCTGATCGTGCTCGACATCAACATGCCCCGCATGGACGGGCTGGAAGTCTGCCGCAGGCTGCGTGCCGAGGGCGGGCTGCCCATCCTGTTCCTCTCGTCGCGCGACGACGAGATCGACCGGATCCTCGGCATCGAGCTGGGCGCGGACGATTATGTCACCAAGCCCTTCTCGCCGCGCGAGGTAGTGGCGCGGGTGATGGCGGTGCTCCGCCGCACCGCCGCGCAGGCGCCCACCGTCGATCGTGCCCCCGGAACGATCCGTCATGGCCGGCTCGCCCTCGATCCCGAGAGCTGGGACGCCAGCTGGGCGGGCGCCCCGGTGCCGCTCACCGTCACCGAGTTCGGCATCTTGCGCACGCTGGCCGGCATGCCCGCCAGGGTGTTCAGCCGCGACGCGCTGATCGATCGGCTGCGCGGGCCGGGCTTCGCGCTCACCGACCGGACGATCGACAGCCATGTCCGCAACCTGCGCGCCAAATTCGCCCAGGCGGGCGCGCAGGACCTGATCGAGACCCGGCCCGGCATCGGATATCGCATCGGCCCGTGTTCGGGCCAGTGATCCGGGGCACGATCCGGCGCGTGATCGAAGCGCTCAAGGCGCCGGTGCGGCGCCACTGGCCGCGGCTGCGGTTGCGGACGATCCTGCTCGCCACCCTGATATTCGTCGCTGCCCTGCCCGGCGCCGGCGCGCTGTTCCTGCGCGTCTACGAGAACACCCTGGTCCGCCAGACCGAGGCCGAGCTGATCGCCCAGGGCACCGCCCTTGCCGCCATCGCCAGCGCCGAATGGCCGGGCTCGGCCGGGCCCGAGCTGGTGCGCGAGCCGCCGCCGGGCGCGCGCGGCATCGCGGGCGGTCCGCTCTCGACCATCGACCTGGGCACCCGGCCGCTGCCCGAGCGCCCCGAACCGGTCGCGCTGCCGGGAAGCGCTTCGCCCGACGCGCTGGCCGCCGCCGGCCGGCTCGCCCCGCTGGTCGCCGCCACCGAAGACGCGACGCTCGCCTCGATCCTGCTGCTCGCCCCCGACGGCCGCATCCTGATCGGCAGGAACATCGGCAAGAGCCTGGCCGGCCTGCCCGAGCTCGCCACGGCGGCCCGCGGCCGACCCGAGACCGTGCTGCGCCGCCGCGGCGACTATCGTCCCGAATATGCCTTTGAATGGCTGAGCCGCGCCTCCGGCCTGCGCATCCACCATGCCCGGCCGGTGCTGGCGAACGGCAAGGTCGTCGCGGTCCTGCTGCTCTCGCGCTCGCCCCGCGCGCTGTACCGCGGACTCTACGAGGATCGCGGCAAGATCCTGTTCGGCATCGGCGCGATCTTCGCCACGCTCGTCGTGCTGAGCGGCCTGCTCTCGCGCGGCATCGCCCGGCCGATCGAGATGCTGAGCCAGGCGACCCGCGACGTCGCGCGCGGCGGCGGCACCGTGCCCGAAGTGCCGCGCACCGCCGCGATCGAGATCCAGGCGCTCTATGCCGACTTCGCCACCATGGCCGGCGCGATCGACCGGCGCTCGCGCTATCTGCGCGACTTCGCCCATGCGGTGAGCCACGAGTTCAAGACGCCGCTGGCCGGCATCCGCGGCGTGATCGAGATCCTAGAGGATCATCACGCCGGGATGAACGAGGCGGACCGCCGCCGCTTCCTCGCCAATGCCGGCGCCGATGCCGACCGGCTCGCCCAGCTCGTCACGCGCCTGCTCGAGCTGGCGCGCGCCGACATGGCCGAAACCGATGCCGATGCGGCCACCGATATCGCGCCCGCGCTGCACCGCATCGCCGATGCCTGGGGCGAGCGCGGGCTGGCCTTCGCGATCGACGTGCCCGGCGCGCTGCCCCGCGCCGCCCTGCCCGGGCCGATGCTGGAGGCGATCGTCGGCAGCCTGGTCGAGAACAGCCGCCAGGCCGGCGCGGACCGGGTGCGGCTGGCGGCGGAGGAGGCGGGCGGCGAGATCCTGCTGACCGTCGCCGATGACGGCCCCGGCATCCCGGAGGCGGATCGCGCCCGGATCTTCGAGCCCTTCTTCACCAGCCGCCGTGCCGCGGGCGGCACCGGGCTGGGCCTGCCGATCGCCCGCTCGCTGCTCGCCTCGCATGGCGGGACGATCGCGCTGGCGGCGGCCGAGCGCGGGACCCGCTTCGAGATCCGCATGCCGGCCGCCTGAACCGCCGTCGCGTTCTCGAACTGCGCGTCGCCGGGGGACTCGCCAAAGTTCACGCCAAGCGCAGTTCTCGCGGCAGCCTATTTTCCCTAATTTCCCGTCAACCGGCCGCATCTCGCAACATTCTTGCGTGTGCGTGATCCTATCCATGCAACAAGACAAAGAGCGGCCGGACGCGAAGCTCGGCTGCGAGACGCAAGCAGGCGAAATCCTACATAGCAAGGGCGACGAAGGATTGTCCCGGGCTCAGCTCCAGCCCCCGCCCAGCGCCTTGTAGAGCGCCGTCGCCGCCTGCGCCTTGGCCGCGCGTGCCTGCTGGTCGCGCTGCTCGGCGGCAAGCAGCGACTGGCGGGCGCGCTCCAGCGTCAGCCGGTCGTCCTCGCCGCGATCGGCGCGCTTCCGGGCAAGCGCGAAGGCCCCCTGTTCGCGCTGGAGCGACGCGGCGGCATCCTCCGCGGCGGCACGCGCGTTGAGGAAGCGGTTGATCGCCGCCTCGCTGTCGGAAAGCGCGCCGATCACGGCCTTTTCGTAGCGCGCCGCGGCCTGGTCCGCGCGCGCATCGGCGGCGCGGATCTGGGCGCGGATCGTGCCGCCCTGGAAGATCGGCCAGGAAAAGCTGGGCCCGATCTGCAGGCGCGTCGAATCGGTCGAGAAGAGATCGCCGGGCTTGCGCGCCTGCTGGCCGATGCTGCCGAACAGGCTGAAGCGCGGGAAGAGATCGGCGGTGGCGACACCGATATCGGCGGTGGCCGCGGCCAGGTCGCGCTCGGCGCGGCGCACATCGGGGCGGCGCTCGAGCAGCTCGGAACGCAGCCCCACCAGGATCGCATCGGGGCTCGCCGGCAAGGAGCCCGGGGCCTGCAGCTCGGGCACCAGCTGCTCGGGCGGCGCGCCCGCCAGCGTGGCGATGCGATAGGCGGCGGCGCTGGCCTGCGCCCGGGCATTGGGCACCGCCGCCGCGCTTGCCCGGGCGGCGGCGTCGGCCCGTTCGAGGTCGAGGCGCGAAGCCTCGCCGGCATCGAAGCGCAGGCGGGTGAGGCGGGCGAGCTCGGCATTGGACAGCGCCTGCTGCTCGGCGGTGGCCGTATCGGCCTGGGCGGCGCGCAGGTCCATATAGCTGCGCACCACTTCGGCGATCAGCGTCAGCATCACGTCGCGCCGGGCGAATTCCGCGCTCTGCTCGCGCGCCGCGGCGCCCTGCATCTGGCGCGTGCGGCGCCCCCACAGGTCGATTTCCCAGCTCGCGTCGAAGCCCAGGTCGAAGAGCGGGAAATCGCGCGAGAAACCGGGAAAGGGAATGCTGCCGAGCGGCAGCTGGCCGTTGTTGCTCAGCACATTCTCCGTCCCCGAGCCGGTGGCGGTGACGCTGGGCAGCCGCCCGCCCGCAATCGCCTCGCGATTGGCCCGCGCCTCGGCGAGCCGGCCCTGGGCCTCCTTGAGATCGGGGCTGGAAGCCACCGCGCGCCGCACCAGCGCGGAGAGCTGCGGATCGCCGAACCGGTCCCACCAGCTCAGGTCGACCTGGCCCGGCGCGCCGGCCTCCAGCCACTGGGGTGCCGCCTTGGTCTCGGGCGCGTGATAGTCCGGCCCGACCGTGCAGGCGGAAGCCAGCAGCAGGGGCGGCAGGAACAGGGGAAGCGAGCGGATCATCGGGATCACTCCATGCGCGCGCGGAAGAGCCAGGCCGAGGCGGAGAGCGTGACGCAGGCGATCAGCGCGAGCGGCCAGAGCTGGTGGAACACCGCTTCCGCCGGCATCGCCTTGAGGAACAGCCCCTGGACGATGACGAGGAAATAGCGGGCGGGATCGAGATAGGTGATCGTCTGCAGCCAATCGGGCATGTTGTCGATCGGGCTGGCATAGCCGGAGAGCAGGATCAGCGGCGTGGTGACGAGGAACACGCCGAGAAAGGCCTGCTGCTGCGTCTGCGATGCGGCCGAGACGAGCATGCCCATGCCGATCAGCGCGAGCAGATACATGCCGAGCGACAGCCAGAAGAGCAGCAGCGATCCGGTGAAGGGCACGCCGAAGACCAGCGGCGCCACCACCAGATAGACGCTGCCGTTGATCATCCCGATCACGAAGGGCGGCACCATCTTGCCGATCAGTATCTCATGGACCCGCAAGGGCGAGACCATCAGCTGGTCGAACGTCCCCAGCTCGCGCTCGCGCGCCACCGATTGCGAGGTGATGGCGAGCCCCGCCACCGAAGTGATGATCGCGACGAGCGAAGGGAGCGTGAACCAGATATAGTCGAGCGCCGGATTGTACCAGTTGGTCACCACGCTGCCGCCCGCCTGCCCGCGCAGCTGCGGCGGGGCCAGCTCGGCGCCCAGGGTGCCGGCGATGTTGGTGACATAGCCCGCCACGATCTGCGCCGCGTTGGAGCGGCGGCCATCGAGCACCAGGCCGATCGTGGCGGTCTTGCCGCGCGCGAGGTTGCGGTCGAAATCCTCGTCTATCACCAGGGCGGCGATCACCTTCTGGTTGTCGATCGCCGACTTGAGCGCGGCCGGCGTCGCCAGCCGCTCGATCCGGCGGAAATTGGGGCTGCCGGCGATGCGCTGGACCAGCTCGACCGAATGCGCGCCCGAGCTGCGGTCGAGGATGCCGATATCGACATTCTTCACGTCGAGCGTGGTGGCATAGGTGAAGATGAAGAGCTGCATCAGCGGCGGCACGAACAGCACCAGCCGCGCCTGCGGATCGCGCAGCACCGCCCACATCTCCTTGACGATCATGGCGAACAAGCGGCGCATCAGTCGAGGCTCCGGCGAGTGACGCGGAAGGAGAGCGTGAAGAAGACCATGCCGAAGGCCAGCATGATGCCGATGTTCGGCAGCAGCAGCCCCCATTGGTCGCCGGCCAGGAACACCGTCTCGAGGCTGGGGATCAGGTAGCGCGCCGGGACGATATAGGTCAGCGCCTGGATCGGCCAGGGCATCGAGCCGATCTCGAAGATGAAGCCGGAGAGCAGGAAGGTCGGCAGAAAGGCCGAGAGCAGCGCCACCTGGCTCGCGACGAACTGGTTCTTGGTCGCCGCCGAGATGAACAGGCCCAGGCCCAGCGCCGGCATCAGAAAGGCCGAGGAGATGGCGTAGAGCGCGAAGATCGAGCCGCGGAACGGCACGCCGAATATCCATATCCCGATTACCGCGCAGAGCGTCATCGAGGCCTGGGCCAGGAAGAAATAGGGGATGACCTTGCTGGCGATGAACTCGGCCATCGAGATCGGCGTGGCCATCATCGCCTCCATCGTCCCCCGCTCCCATTCGCGGGCGACGACGAGCGCGGTGAGCAGGGTGCCGACCATCGTCATCACGTTCGCGATCGATCCGGGGACGAGGAAGAATCTGCTCTTGAGCTCGGGATTGTACCAGTAGCGCGCCGAGATGGTGACCGGCGCCTCGCGGGCGCCGGGATCGCGCTCCAGCCCCTCGGCCGCGGCCCAGGTCGCGCGAACGCCTTCGCCATAGGCCGCGGCGAAATTGGCGGTGTTGGGCTGGGAACCGTCGGTGACGATCTGGATCGGCGGGACCTTGCCGCGCTTCACGCCCTGGCCGAAATCCTGGGGGATGACGATCAGCGCGCGCAGCTCGCCATCGATCAGCTTGTCGCGCACTTCCGCGACGGTGCGCGCCTCGGTCACCAAGAAATAGCGCGAGCTGCGATAGGCCTGGGCCAGGCGGAGCGCGGGGCCGCTGCCGTCCTGGATCACCAGGCCCACCCGGGTGCGCGTGCTGTCGAGCGAGACCGCATAGCCGAACAGGAAGAGCAGGATCATCGGCAGCACGAAGGCGATCAGGAAAGTGGAGGGATCGCGCAGGATCTGCGCGCCCTCCTTGCGGACCAGCGCCGCCAGGCGCCTGAGGTCGAAGCGGAAACTCATGCGGCCTCCCTCGCTTCGCGCTTGCGGTCGAACGCCTCGATCAGGGCGATGAACGCGTCCTCCATCGTCGGGTCCTCCGCCCCGATGAGGCGGGCGGCCTCGGCCTTGAGCTCGTCGGGCGTGCCGGTGGCGATCTGCTCGGCGCGGTAGATCAGCGTCGCCCGGTCGCAATATTCGGCTTCGTCCATGAAATGGGTGGTGACCAGCACGGTCACGCCCTTCTCGACCAGGCCGTTGATGTGCATCCAGAATTCGCGGCGCGTGACGGGATCGACGCCTGAAGTCGGCTCGTCGAGGAACAGCACCGGCGGCTCGTGCATCACCGCGCAGGCCAGGGCGAGGCGCTGCTTGAAGCCCAGCGGCAGGGTGCCGGCATTGACGTCGAGCTTGTCCTGAAGCTCGAAGATCTCGATCATCGCCGCGATCGCCCGGCGCGCCTTGTCGCGCGGCAGGTCATAGGCGCCGGCGAAGAAATCGAGATTCTGGCGAACCGAGAGATCGCCATAGAGGGAGAATTTCTGGGCCATATAGCCCAGCTGGGCGCGGGCGTCGGCACGGCTGTGGCGCAGCGACCGGCCCGCGACCGCGCCGGTCCCCGACGTGGGCGAAAGCAGCCCGCAGAGCATCTTGAACGTGGTCGACTTGCCCGCTCCGTTCGGGCCGAGAAGCCCGAATATCTGGCCCCTGGGGATGCGGAAGTTCATGTCCCTGGCCGCGGTGAAGTCGCCGAAGACCTTGGTGAGGCCGTTCGCCGCGATCGCATCGACATCGGTTTCGGGGATGGTGCGATAGCGCTCCGCCAGCGCGGACGTGCCCTTGGGGCCGCCGCCCAGCCGCTCGATGAAGCCGTCCTCGAAGCGCGGATCGGCAGCCTGGACTTCGGTGTCCGGGCCGGCCGCGAAGGCGCCGGCATCGGGCACCGGCCTGCCGTCCCGGAGCAGCAGCCGCACCGAGCGGCCCTGGATCGTGCCGTCGATCACATCGTCGCGGTCGAGCGCATGGGTGAGGAAGGCGCGGCGGCGCTCCTTGAAGCCGGTGACGCGGATCACCCGGTCCCGCACCCGGCCGGTCAGCTCCGCCGGCGGCCCGTCGAACAGCAGCTTGCCTTCGTTGAGCAGATAGACGGTGTCGCACTTCTCCGCCTCGTCGAGATAGGCCGTCGACCACAGCACGCCGATGCCCTGCCCGGTCAGGTCGCCGACCATGCTCCAGAGCTCGCGGCGGCTGATCGGGTCGACGCCGACGCCGGGCTCGTCGAGCAGCAGCACCCTGGGCGTCTTCACCAGCGCGCAGGCAAGGCCCAGCTTCTGCTTCATGCCGCCCGAGAGCTTGCCCGCCAGCCGATCCTGGAAACGGGCGAGATCGGTGAATTCGAGCAGCCGGTCGAAGCTCGCCCGCCGCTCGTCCTTCGGCAGGCCGCGCACTTCGGCGTATAATTCGAGGTTCTCGATGACGGACAGGTCTTCGTAGAGGCCGAAGCGCTGGGGCATATAGCCGAGATCGTCGAGCTTCTCGCCCGGCGCGCCGCCGAGCACCTCCACGATTCCCGAACTCGGCGCCATCAGCCCGGCCAGGATGCGGATCAGCGTGGTCTTGCCCGCCCCGTCCGGTCCGACCAGCCCGGTGATCCGTCCCGGCGCGATCGCCATCGCCACGCCGTCGAGCGCACGGTTGTCGCCGAAGCATTTCACGAGATCGGTGGTTTGGGCGAGGGATTGGGTCATCTTCTCCCTTCCAGGGAGGGGAATGCGCGGGGAAGCGCGCACCACCCCCCTCAATCCTTGTGCTTAGGCCGCGCGCCGGGCACCGAGACGCTCACCGGCTGGCCCTGGCGCAGCGCGTCGTCCGGATCGTCGACGATGATGCGCAGCTGATAGACGAGATCGGTGCGCAGATTCTCGGTCTCGACCGTCTTGGGCGTGAACTCGGCGCGCGGCGAGATATAGCCGATCGTGCCGTGATAGCGCCTGGGATTGCCGTCGGCGGAGACGACCACCTTCATCCCCGGGCCGATCCGCGAAAGATCGCTCTCCGCGACATAGGCGCGCACGCGCAACGGCCGCAGGATCGCCAGCGTCAGGACCGTCTCGCCGGGCTGGACGATCGCGCCGGGCTCGCGGGCGCGCGTCACCACCGTGCCGTCGGTCGAGGCGAGCAGCCGGGCATCGCCGAGATCGGTCGCGGCGCCCTGGCGCGCGGCCATGGCGGCGCGGACGTCGGCGGCGGCCGCGGCGACGTCCTCCTTGCGGCTGCCGGCGTGCATCAGCGAGAGCGCCTGGCGCGCCTGGGCAAGATCGGCACGCGCCTTGTCCCGCGCCGCCACCGTCTGCTCCCAGACGTCCCGGCTGATCGCGCCGGGCTCGACCAGCGGCTGGCGCCGCGCATAGTCGCGCTCGGCATCCTGCGCCACCGCGGCGGCGGCATCCGCGCGGGCGCGGGCCTGGGCGATGTCCTGCGCGCGATTGCCGTTGCGGAGCTTGGCGAGCTGCGCCTCAGCCTGCGAGACCTGCGCGTCCGCCTGGGCGATGCGGCTGTCGAGCGTGGCGGCATCGAGCGTGGCGAGCAGCTGGCCCTGCTTCACGCGCGCGCCTTCCTCCACGCCGATCGCGGCAATGCGGCCGCTCACCCGGAAGCCGAGATCGACTTCGCGGATATCGACATTGCCGTTCAGCCGAAGCGCGCCATCGTCCCGCGCCTTGAACAGGCCGAAGCCGCTGGTGGCGATCGCGGCGATCACCAGCCCGACGATGACGACGAAGATCGCGATGCGGCGGCGGTTCATGCGGCATTCTCCGACAGGATGCAGAGGGCATTGGCGCGCAGCCGCGCGCGAAGGAGCGCCCGGGTGGGCTCGTCGATCGTCTCTACCGAGAGGATGCGGGTGACGGCGGCACGGCAGACCCGCAGCACCAGCGTCTGGCCGAACAGCATGATCCCCATGGCCAGCACTTCGCGCTCGCCAAGATCGGTGCGGATACGGCCAAGAAGCGCGACGAAGACGCCCACGACCTCCTGCATCACGCCGGTGTAGATCCGGTCGAAAGCCTCGGTAGGGGCCTGTTGCTCGCGCGTGATGAACAGCGACCAGGCTTCGGATTCGGGGCGGATCATCATCAGCGCGAAGCCGTCGAGCAAGGCGAGCAGCGCCTCGGTCGCCTGTTCGCGCGTGCCGGCGCGCGCGGTTTCGCGGGCGATTTCAAGCGCGGGGCCCTGGATCTCGCGGACACGGGCGGCGATGTGATCGGCGGCGGCGAGGTACAGCCCCTGCTTGCCGCCGAAATGATAGGTGATCGACGACATCGCCGTGCCCGAGGCGCGCGCGATCTCCCGCGTGCTCGCGCCTTCGAAGCCGTGGCGGCCGAACTGGTCGATCGCCGTCTCGATCAGCGTCTGGCTGGTCATCGCAAGCCCTGTTCGTTCGAACGAACAATACTGCATGATGCTGCAAGGAACAAGCCCCGCCGCGCATAACGCGCGGCGGGCCCCGGGGTTCAGCGGCCTGGGATCCGATCAGGAACGATCATGGTCACCGCGATGGTGAGGATCGCCGCGATGATGGTCGCCATTATAGCCGGGACGGCCAGCGCCAACGCGCCGGCCATGCGCAGGATTCGCATGCGCTTTCTCCTGGAGACGATGACAACGCGCGAGTTCTGAAAATGCCCCGGCCCGCACCGGAGCGGCTCTGGCTAGGCCAGAGCCTTCGCCGCCGCCGCCAGGTCTTCCACGAACGCCGCGAATTCATCCTCCGCCTTCGCCCGGTCGGGCAGGCGCAGGAGATAGCTGGGGTGGATCGTCACCCAGCCGAGCCCGCCTTCGGGCAGCTCCAGCACCCGGCCGCGCGTCGCCGCGATCGTCACGGCCCTGCCGAGCAGCTGACGGGCGGCGGACGCGCCCAGCGCCACGGTCATCCCGGGCTTCACCAGCGCGCGTTCCTGCTCGTACCACCAGCGGCAGGCCTGGATCTCGCCGGCATCGGGCCTCGCATGGATGCGGCGCTTGCCGCGGCGCTCGAACTTGAAATGCTTGACCGCGTTGGTGACGTAGACGCTGGCGCGATCGATCCCCGCCGCGGCCATGGCGCGGTCGAGCATCTCCCCGGCGGGGCCGACGAACGGGCGACCGGCCAGATCCTCCTGATCGCCGGGCTGCTCGCCGACGAGCATCATCCGGGCATCGGGCGAGCCTTCGCCGAACACGGTCCGCATGGCATGCCGGTGCAGGTCGCAGCGGGTGCAGTGCGCCGCCTCGTCGCGCAGCGCCCGCCATGCCGCATCGGCATCGCCGCCCGACCGGACATGTGCCGCCACCATCGCCGTCTCCCGCTGGCGCGCGGTTGCGACCAGTTCCCGCACCAACGCGGTTTCCGGCATGTTTTTCCAGTATTTGCGCGGCATCTCCCGGAGCATCGCACCGGTCTTCAGCCGGGCCGGATTGAAGATCGCGGCGTAATAGGTCTTCCAGATATCCTCCACCGGATCCTCGCCGGGAGCCTCCGCCCGGCTGGCGCCGGGGCCTTCGCGCAGCACCTCGGCATCCCAGTGGAGCGAGAGCGCGGGCGTGAGGATCGACCAGCGCATAGTGGCGAACCGCTCGACGAAGAAGCGGGCATTGGCGCGGACGATGTGATGGGCCGGCTCGAACCAGGCGACATAGCGGACGCCGGGCGCGCCGATGCCCGGGAAAGCCGGGGAGTCGCGTACTTCACGGAACCGGACAAAGGCACGCATCTTGTGGATGTCGCGGCGGACTTCGCGGGCCATCGCCTCGAGCCGGCGGACGCGCGGATCGGCCGGGTCGGCGATGCGGCGGGGATCGTCGGCTAGCAGCGCATAGAGCAGCGCGAAGCGCGCGGGATCGCCGTGCAGGATCGCCGACCGGGCGAGGTCCAGGAATCGGGGCGGGACCTTGACGACGCGGGACGCGACCACCGGCATCGCGGCTTCGCCGGCGAACAGGTCCGTCGGAGTCTCGCCGACCTGCCAGAGGATTTCCGACGGGGGGACGCCGGCCTGGGCAAGCCCGCGCGCGGCATCGCGCCAGCCCTCGAAATCGTCTTCGCTTGCCAAGGTGACGACGCGCACTCTGCCCTCCGGTTGGCGGGCTCTAACGCCCCGGCGCGGATTTCGGCATCGATTCGATCCATTGGCGGACCAGCGCCACGCCTTCCTTGTGGACGGTGGCGCGGCCGAGCTCGGGCATGGCGATGCCGGGATCGGTCGATTCCATCCGGTAGAGCAGGATCGAGGCGTCGGGCGCGCCGGGAACGATGTCGAAATCGCGCGTGCCCGCCCCGCGCCCGGCGGCGGTGGGGCGCTTGAACAGCCCGCGCTGCTCGGGATCGGCACGGGCGAGATCGAGGAACAGGCCCGAATTGGACGCGGCGCCCCGCGGATTGTGGCAATGCGCGCAGTTGATCTCCAGCCAGGCACGGGCGCGCGCGTCGAGCGGCGCGGCGCGGTCGTCCCAGCGGGCGACGCGGGGCGCGTCCGCCGGAAGCCGGTCGAGCATGCCGGCGGCCAGCATCGCCTCGAGCTGGCCGCCATGGTTGAGATAGCGCGCCTTGATGCCGATCGGCGTGACCTGGCCGGCCAGGCCGTGGCAATCCTTGCACTGGTTCTGGTTGGGCACGGCATAGGAAATGGCGTGCCGCTCGCCGGACGGATCGGTGAAGGCAACGGGGATGCGCGTGCCGGCGCGCTTCACCTCCGCATCGGTTCCCTCCGCGTTCCAGACATAGGGTATCGGCACCCAGCCGCCGGCCCGGTGGAGCAGCACCCGGGTTTCCAGCGGCTTGAACCGGCCGTCCACCGGATAGCCGAAGGTCTTGACCAGCGCCGCCCCGACCGGGAGATCGAGCGGCCCGTCCGGATCATATTTTGCCCGGGTGCCGGCGGGCAGGTAGATATAGCGCTCCTTGGCCGCATAGTCCGAGAAGAGCGGAGTCTCGAGGTCGTAATGGAACAGGCCCCGGGCCGGGGCGCGCGCCGCGAGATCGGTGAAGAAGCCGAATTCGGAGAGGCGCGCGGGATAGCCCTCGCCGGTGATCGCCGCGTCGTTCACTCCGCCCGGCCGGCCGAGCAGCGCGGCGGCGAACAGGGCGACCGCGCCGAGCAGCGCCTTCATTTGGCGGCGGCCTCCATCGCGGGCGGGAGCTTGAAGCTCTGCCAGGGCGGCGGGGCCGCGTTGTCGAGCTTGATCATCTGCGGCCTGGCGGTCTCGATGCCGGCGCCGAGCGCAAGACCCAGGGTCAGCACCGGTCCGTCATCCCCGGTGAGGCGCACCTTGTCGCCGCCGGTGCCGTCCCAGAAGACGGGCGGCAGCGCGCCGCCCAGCGCCGCCGCAAGCTCCTTGCCGCCGGGCATGGCGGGGGCGAAGCCGGCCCGGCCATGCTTGTTGCCGGCGAGGCGGATGTTGCGGGGATAGGGATCATAGCCCTTGTCCTCGAAGGGCTGGCGATAGGCGACGACCATGATGTTGGCGGTGCCGTTGCCGCTGAGTTCGTTGCTGGTCACGCTGACGTCGTTCTCGGCCATCACCAGCACGCCGGTGCCGGTGGGGACAGTGGCGACGGTGTTGCCGGGCGGGGCGAAATTGGGGGTATCGTTGTCGATCGCCCTGTTGCCGTGCACCTTCACCCAGCCGGCCCCGCGCCGGGGCAGGGCGGGCAGGTCGAACACCAGGATGCCGCCGGTGTTGTGGGTGGCGAGATTGTTGGTGACTTCGGCAAAGCCGCTATTCTCGATCTCGATCCCGGCGACATTGTACATCGCGGTGGAATTGCGCACGACGATCCGGTTGGACTGGCCGACATAGATGCCCGCATCCGAAGCGCCCTTAACGGTGACGCCGTCGATCAGCACATCCTCGCTCTCGACCGGATAGACGCCATAGGCGCCGTTGGTCGCCTTGGGCCCGCCGGTCCATTCGACGCGGACATTCTTGTAGACGATCCGGTCGGCTCCCTTGGACTTGATGCCGTCGCCCTTCGAATCCTCCACCGCGAAGTCGCGCAGCACCACATCGTCCGAAGTGACCAGCAGCCCCTCGCCCGCGCCCAGCTGCCCCTTGAAGCTGAGCACCGTCCGCTCGGCCCCGGCGCCCCGCACCGTGACGCCGTTCACGTCGAGGCTGAGCCCGTCGGTCAGCTCGAAGCGGCCGGCGCCGATGCGGACGGTGTCGCCCGGCCTGGCGTCGAGCAGCGCGGACTGGAGCCGTTCCTGGGCATTGGGCCCAGCCTCGACGACGAGGTCGCGGGCCAGGGCCGGAGTAACGGCGAGCAGCACCGTCGCGAGCGCGCAGAATCGAAGCATCCCTCTCTCCCTTTTGCGTATTTTTGAAGATGATACGCCGATCGGGAGAAATTGACAGGCCTGTCAATTAGGTCCGTGGCAGACGAATTCGATCAGCCGCCCATCGGGATCGCGAAGATATCCGGCGTAATAATTGGGATGGATGTGCGGGGCGAGCGCGGGCGCGCGATCGAGGACATGGCCGGCATCGCGGCCGGCGGCATAGATTCGGTCGACCGTGGCGCGATCGGGCGCGGCAAAGGCGAAGTGGAGGTCGGACGGCGCCTCGCCTTCGACCAGGAACAGGTCGAGCGCGGAATCATTGCCGAAGCCCTTGGCCGGGCCGTCGACCTTCTGGGTATAGCCGAGCGGTGCCAGGGCATCGGCATAGAAGGCCAGGCTCTCGGCCAGGCGGGTGGTGCGGATCTCGATATGGTCGATCATGACATTCTCCTTCGCCCCGGGAGATAGGCGCGCGCCCGCGCGGCTTTTCCGCGAATAGGGGAGTCGAATCGGCGGATTTCGGCGCATTTGCACGCTAGGGTGCGGCCGATGGCCCGATCCGATCTCGACCCCTTCGACCGCAGGCTCCTCGCCCTGGTCCAGCGCGACGCGGCGCAGACCGCCGAAGCCCTGGCCGGACAGGTCGGGCTTTCGGCATCGGCGGTGCAGCGGCGGCTCAAGCGGCTGCGCGCGACGGGCGTGATCCTGGGCGAGATCGCCGTGGTCGATCCGCTCAAGGTGGGGAAGCCCAATTTCTTCCTGGCAGCGCTGGAGATCGAGCGCGAGCGCCCCGAGCTGATCGCCCGGCTGCGCCAATGGCTGGCCGCGGAGGAGCAGGTCCAGCAGGTCTATTACGTCACGGGCACCGCCGATTTCGTGCTGGTCGTCGTCGCACCCGATGTCGGCGCCTATGACGCGCTGATGAGCCGGCTGATGGCGGACAATCCGAATGTGCGCCGCTTCACCACCAATGTCGCGCTGGGCGTGGGCAAGCGCGGGCTGCTCGTGCCGATCGCCGACTAGGCTATTCGCGCGAATTCCCCGGCGGACCGGCTTCGGCGCGCGAGCAAGTCGCGCTGCCGATCATGATCGGCGAAGATAGAGAAACTCCTTTGTATACAATGATATGGGAGGCGATCCCGGGTTCCCCTAGCGATGCTCCGCTTGCCCCTCGCGGAGCGACGCGTCGAGCATGTCGACGATCCCGGCGATCGAAATGGTGAAGACGCCGCCCCGCGCCTCGCGCCACGTCGCGATGCCCGCGGCGGGATCGGGGAAATCCGGCTGGCGCGCGGCAAGCCGGGTCACGCTCGCGTCAAGGGTCCGCCGCGATACCGGCAGGTGCTGCACCTCGCCGCCGGCTATGGCGAGGTCGACCAGGCTGACATGGTAGATCGGATCGCCGCGCGGATCCGCCTCGATCGCCTGGATCTTGAGCAGCGACCGCGGCTCGACCGGGCGCGTGCGATATTCCCAGACCTGCCCGGCGGCATAGCCGGGACGCTCGGCGGGCTGGCCGGGGCCACCGAGCAAGGCGAGCAGCGCGACGAGCAGCTTCATGCCGGCGAGCCTAGCCGCGCGTTCAGGCGCCGAACAGTTCGAGCTGCGCGTGCCTTGGCGCGACCAGCGCATGCAGGTCGGCGCGATCGGCCAGCGCGACCGGGCGCCAGTCCTCGGCGATCAGGAACGGGCGGACCTTGGCGAGCGAAGCCGTCAGCCGGGCGATATCGGCCAGGCGCAGCCGGCGCCAGCGGCGCGCGGCGAGGATCGCGTCGATCGCCTTGACGCCGAGCCCCGGCACCCGGAGCAGCGCCGCGCGCGGGGCGCGGTTGACGTCCACGGGGAAATGCGCGCGGAACTTCAACGCCCAGGCGAGCTTGGGATCGATGTCGAGCGGGAGCATGCCGGTGACGGGATCCGCCGCCTCGGCCACTTCGCGCGGCGCATAGCCGTAGAAGCGCATCAGCCAGTCGGACTGGTAGAGCCGATGCTCGCGCATCAGCGGCGGGCGCCGGAGCGGCAGCACGGCGCTGGCATCGGGAATCGGGCTGAACGCCGAATAATAGACGCGCCGCAGCTGGAACCGGTCGTAGAGCCCGGCCGCGCGCGCGATGATGTCCCCATCGGTGGCGGCATCGGCACCGACGATCATCTGGGTCGACTGGCCGGCGGGCGCGAATTTCGGCGCGGCCTTGTAGCGCCGGCCGGCATCGGCGCCGTCCTCGATCGCGGCACGGACGTCCCGCATCGCGCCTTCGATCCGGGGCGCCGACTTTTCGGGCGCCAGCCGCGCCAGCCCCGCCACCGTCGGCAGCTCGACATTGATCGAGACCCGATCGGCATGGAGCCCGGCCTGGCGCACCAGCTCCGGATCGGCATCGGGAATCGTCTTCAGATGGATATAGCCGCGAAAGTCATGCACCTCGCGCAGCAGCCGCGCGACGCGGACGATCTGCTCCATCGTATAGTCGCTCGAACGAATGATGCCGGAGGAAAGGAACAGCCCCTCGATATAGTTGCGCCGGTAGAAGCCGAGCGTGAGGTCGACCACCTCCTCCGGCGTGAAGCGGGCGCGGCGGACGTTCGAGCTCTTGCGGTTGATGCAATAGTGGCAGTCGAAGATGCAGCTGTTGGTCAGCAGGATCTTGAGCAGCGAGATGCAGCGTCCATCCGGCGCATAGGCGTGGCAGATGCCCATGCCCTCGGTCGAGCCGAGCCCCCTGCCCGCCGCCGAATTGCGCCTGGTCGTGCCCGACGAGGCGCAGCTGGCATCATATTTGGCGGCATCGGCGAGGATGGCGAGCTTCGCGCGGAGATCGAGCTGCGACATTCGTTCGCTTTATGTTCCAGATGTTGCGGTGTCCAGCGGGTTGTGGAAGGAGGCGAGCGAAAACAATCGCTTCCTCCCCGAGCACATCTGGGGGCGGAAATTCTGGAGCGCGCGATGCGATTGAGGATCGACCGGCATTTCCGCGCATTGCTGGCCGTATTGGCGGTCACCTGCCTGCTCGGCTTCGGCTTCAAGCAGCATTGCATGCCGGGCGGCTGGACCGATTCCGAACAATATCTCACCGGCTGCTACAGCGACGCGGTACCCTTCTGGACGGCGCGCGCGGTGGACAAGGGCAGCATCCCCTATCTCCAGACCCCGATCGAATATCCGGTGCTGACCGGCGCGGCGATCTGGATCGAAGGCGCGGCGACGCATCTGATCTTCGGGCGCGAGGCCAATGACGCCAAGTTCCTGGGCGTGGTGACGGCAGTGAACATCGCCCTCGCCTTCCTGATCCTCTGGATGTTCCGGCGGGCCGGGATGGACCGGCGACGGCTCTGGTGGTGGGCCGCCGCGCCGCCGCTCATCCTCTATGTCGGGCATAACTGGGACATGATCGCCGTCACGCTGGCGGTGTGGGCGATGCTGCTGGCCCGCGAGGGCCGGCTGATCCGCGCGGGGGCCGCGGCCGGGCTGGGCGTGGCCGCCAAGCTGTTTCCGATCGTGATGCTGCCCCTGTTCGCCCTCTCGGCGTTTCTCGGGCAGGGCCGCGGCTGGTGGCAGCGGGTGGTGCGCGCCGGCTGGGTGAAGCTCGCCGCGATCGGAGCCTGGCTGGCGGTGAACCTGCCGGTCGCCTTGCTCGCGCCGGCGAACTGGAGCGAATTCTACCGCTTCTCGCAGGCGCGCGGCGGCACGGTTGCCGGGACCTGGGACGTGCTCGGCAATCTCGGCATCCTGCAGCTCGGCACGCCGGGCAAGAACCTCCTGGCCGCCCTTGCCTTCGCGATCGGCGGGGCCGCCATCATCGGCCTGGGCTGGCGGCGCCACCATGCGCGGCTCTGGCTGCTGTCGACGCCGCTGCTCGCCTGGTTCATGCTCACCAACAAGGTCTATTCGCCCCAGTTCGACCTGTGGCTGTGGCCGATGCTGGTGATGACCGCGCCGCGGCTATGGCCGGTGGCGCTGTTCGCGGCGACCGGGATCTTCGCCTATTTCGCCGAGTTCTGGTTCCTGGCCGGCATGGACGGCGCCTGGCCGGCGGCGAACACGCTGGACGTTGCCGGCGCCGCGGCGGCGCGCGCGCTGGTGATGCTGTGGCTCATCGCCGATTGCGTGCGCCGCGCGCCGCCCGAATGGGTGACACTCCCGCCGGCGCGCCAGGCAGAAGCCGCTCTCCCCGGGCGAGCGCACCGGAAAGGCGCGCGCCGCCAGGAGCGGTGATGTGGGAGGGGGCCCTCCGGTTGGCGCGGCTCCCCTCCCAGGCTCTCGTGGCGCGGGCGCGGGAGCGGAATCAGCTCAAGGCAGCGGCAGATTCTCTTCGGCCTTCTTGCGCGCCCGAACCTCGGCGCGGGCAATGGTCGCCTTCCGCACGAAGCAGCCGGTGCCGCCGCCGGCCCCGGTGGTCGAGCAGCTGCCGGTGCCGAAATCGCCCGAGGTGAGCGCGTCCTGCGAACGCACCGCCCAGCTCTCGGTCTTCTGCGGCGGGCCGGCCTGTTCGCGCAGGTTCGACGGGATGCGATAGCGCTCGCGCTCGTCGAGGCGCTTGCAGACCACGATCTCCTCGCCGTTCGAGTTGGTCGGGCACTTGTCCTTGCCATAGATCACCAGCACGCCGTTCTGCGCCGCGTTCTGGGCATGCGCGGCAACGGGCGCCAGCATCGGAAGGGCGGCGAGCGCGCCTGCGATCATGATCCGGTTCAACATCGGCTTACTCCTGCTGTGCCGTGCCTGGTCCAAAACGGCTGAATGGGGCCTTTATATCCGTTTCGATATCGCAATGGCAGCGCGGCAGCCGGCACGGATCAGCCCGGACAGCAGCGGATAGGCCGGGGCATGCTCCGCGCCGTGCGCGAGCGCGGTATCGCGATGCTCGAGTTCCTCGTCGCGGAACTGCGCCACGGCTTGGGCGAGCTCGGGATCGCTATCGCCGATCTCCTCGAGCTGCTGCTGGTAATGGAGGTCGATCTCGGTCTCGATCGCGGCGGTGCAAGCCATCGCCGCTTCGGGGCCCATCGCCGCAGTGGCGGCGCCCAGGGCGAAGCCGGCGACGTTCCAGAAGGGCTGGAGCGCGGTCGGGCGCACGCCGCGGCGCGCGATCATCGCGTCGAAAAAGGCGCGGTGACGTTCCTCCTGGCTCGCCATGCCGGCGATCATCCGCGCCATCGGCGTGCGATCGCCCATCACCGCGAGCTGGCCGGCATAGATGCGCGTCGCGCCATATTCGCCCGCCTGGTCGACGCGGACCATCGAGGCCAGCCCCTCGCGCCGATCGCCGGGCTTCCAGCTCATGCGCGGGCGCCCTTGCGAGCGGCAAGCAGGAAGATGGCCGCGGCACCGCCGAGCGAGAGGATCGCGTTGAAGCCGGCCAGGCTGATCCCGAACAACGTCCATTGCGGCACGTCGCAGCGGATCAGCGGCCGGCGCAGCGCATCGTTCAGCATGTCCATCGGATTGTCGCCATGCACCTGGGCGGTGCAGGCGGTAATGCCCTCCCACCATTTATACTCGACGCCGGCATGGAAGACGCCGATGCCGCCGCTCACCGCGATCAGGGTGGCGGCGAGCAGGACGATCGTCATCTGCAGCGGCCGGCCGCGCACGAAAAAGGCCGGGAGCGCGACCAGGATCGCGGCATAATGCGGCCAGCGCTGCCACCAGCACATCTCGCACGGCACCAGGCCGAACAGCTCGGAGAGATGCGCGCCGCCCACCAGCGCGAGGGGAAGGAGGAGCGCGATCCAGCGCGCGATGCGGAGGCCGTCGTTACGCATGGCTTACTTGCTCCGTGTCGCGGCGACCTGGGTCTTGGGTTCGAGGCGGGAAATGGTCTGCAGCGCATAATGCAGCTGGAAGTCGTCGATGCCCTCCTTCTTCAGCTGCTCCGCCGTCTTGGCGAAGCGCGGATCGGCGCGCTGATCGTCCTCGAGCACCGAATCGTCGACCTTGTCGTTGTTGATCAGGTGCGCGCGCAGATCCGCCTCGCGGATCGAGGGGCGGGTCTTGTAGTCGGGATCGGTGAGCTGGGGCACGAGCAGGTCGGGCTTGATGCCGCCTTCCTGCACCGAGCGGCCCGATGGCGTATAATAGCGCGCCGTGGTGAGGCGCAGCGCGGCGCGCGGGCCCATCGGCAGGATCGACTGGACCGAGCCCTTGCCGAAGCTGCGCACGCCCATGACGAGCGCGCGGTGATGGTCCTGCAGCGCGCCGGCGACGATCTCCGAGGCCGAGGCGGTGCCCGCGTCGATCAGCACGACCACCGGCAGCCCCTGGGCAAGGTCGCCCGGGACCGCGACGATGCCCGGCTCGCTCACATCGGCATACCAGCGCTCGATATCGGCCTTCTCGCGGCCACGCTGCGAGACGATCTCGCCATGCGTCAGGAATATGTCGGACACTTCGATCGCCTGGCTGAGCAGGCCGCCGCCATTCTGGCGCAGGTCGACGATATAGCCCAGCGGCTTGTGGCCCAGCTTCTTGTCGATCTCCTGGATCGCCTTGATCGTGTCCGCCCCGGTCTGGGCCGTGAAGGTGTTGATGTTGAGGATGCCGACGCCGTCCTTGACGTCCCACTTCACCGGCCGCTGCACGATGATCTCGCGCTTCATGGTGAAGGTGAGCGGCTTGTCCGCGCCCGGGCGGATCACGGTGAGCGTGACGCTGGTGCCCGGCTTGCCGCGCATCTGCTGGATCGCATCGTCCAGGCTGCCGCCGACGATGAACTTGCCGTCGATATGCGTGATGAAATCGCCCGATTTCATGCCCGCGCGCGCGGCCGGCGTGTCCTCGGTCGGCGCCACCACCTTCACCGCCCCGTCCTCCTGGGTCACGGTGAGACCGAGGCCGCCATAATTGCCGTCGGTCTGGATCTTCAGATTGTCGAAATCGAGCCCGTCGGCATAGCTGCTGTGCGGATCGAGCGCCGCCAGCATGCCCTGGATCGCGCCCTTCATCAGCGTCTTGTCGTCCACCTTGTCGACATAGTTCGCCTTCACCTGGCTGTAGACTTCCATGAAGGTGTCGAGCTCCTTGAAGCTCGAAGTGTCCACGCCGGCCATGGCGCCCGAGGCAATGGGAACGAGCGCCAGCGCGCCGACCGCGGCGGTGACCTGAAGGAACGAACGAAGCATAGTTACTTTCCGGAAACGCGTTCGAGGATCAATCTAGGACGGGATCGCGGCAAATGCACGGCACAATCAGCCGAGCAGGCGCGCAAGGTCCATGGGCTCGCCGCGCCGGCGCAGCTCCACCGTGACGCGCGGCGCCTCGCCGCCAGGGGCCCGGCCGATGCGCGCGCCCTGCATCACATGCTCGCCGACGCGGACGCTGGTGCCGCCCAGCCCGGTGACCGAGCTGGTCCAACCATTGCCATGGTCGATGATCACCACGCCGCCATAGTCGCGGAACGGGCCGGCGAAGAGGATGCGCCCGGCCGCGGGAGCCACGGCATCGCTGCCGGCCGCGCAGGCGAGCGTTACGCCGCGGGCGCGCACCCCGGTGGCGGAAAGCTCGCCCATGCCGGTGACGACCGCGCCGGCGACGGGCAGGACATAGGGGGGGCCGGCCCTGCGCGACGGCGCCGCGACGGCGCTGCCGGGGCGTGGCAGCGGGCCGGGAAGCGCGGCGAGATCGGCCTGGATCCCGGCGGCCTGGCCCGCCGTCTCCATCTGGTCGACGATCTCGCGGGCGCGCTCGCCCAGCGCAATGGCGCGGTCCGATTCGACCAGCGCGCTCGAGGCGAGCCGGGCGGAACGGGCGCGGTGATCGGCCTCGAGCCGGACCAGGGCGACCCGCTCGTCCTCGATCCGCCGGCGCGCCGCGCGGAAGCTCTCGACCGCGGCGAGCGCATCGGCCCGCAGCGCGCGGATATGGCCGAGCTCCGCGCGTACGTCGCGCGTGCGGGCCTCGACCACGGGCATCACCGTGCCGAGCACGGCGCGGACATGGACCATGTCGCCGGTCGATCCGGGCTGGACCAGGCCGAGCACCGCCGGGCGGCGGGCCATCGACTGGAGCGCGGCGATCAGGCGGAGGATCGGGCCCTGGCGCTCGGCGACGCGGGTGCGCTGCGCGGCGAGCTGGCGGTCGACGATGCCGATGCGCGCCCGGGCGGCGGCGATGTCGGCCTCGGCGGCCTTGATTCGCTCGGCGGCGGCGGCTTCCTGCGCCCGCGCCCGCGCGGCCTGGTCGCGCTCCGACGCCGCCTGGCGCTCGAGCTGCGCGCTGCGCGCCTGCGCCGCACGGCTCTGGGCAGTGGCCTCGCGCAGGCGGCCCTGCTGCTCGCCGAGGCTCGGCGCCTGCGCCGCGGCGAAGCTGCCGGTGGCGAGGATCGCCAGCAGGCTGGCGCCGAGGATCAGCGGGCGGAGCACCGGCTCAGCCTTCGCGATGATAGGGGTGGTTGGCAAGGATGGAAGTGGCGCGCCACAGCTGCTCGGCGAGCATCGCACGCGCCAGCATGTGCGGCCAGGTGGCACGGCCGAAGCTGAGCAGCAGATCGGCCTGGGCGCGATCGGCATCCTCGAACCCGTCCGCCGCGCCGATCAGGAAGCGCGCCTCGCGCACCCCGTCGTCGCGCCAGGCGCCCAGCCGCTCGGCAAGCACCCGCGAGGGCAGGTTCTCGCCGGTCTCGTCGAGCATCACGATCCGGGTGCTGCCCGAAAGCTCGGGAACCTTGCCGCCCGTATCGGGCAGCTCGGTCACCTTGCTCGGCCATTGGATGCGCCGGAGATAGCGATCGACCAGCTCCGCCTCCGGGCTGCGGCCGATCTTCCCGCGCGCGACGATATGGAGCTGCATCGCCCGTGCCGCCCCCTTTCTAGCGAATCACGCCTGGCCGGCTTCGCCGAACGACCACATCCGCTCGAGATTGTAGAAGCTGCGCACCTCGGGGCGGAACAGGTGGACGATCACGTCGCCCGCGTCGATCAGCACCCAGTCGGCGGTGGGCAGGCCCTCCACGCGCGGGGTGCGGCCGAACTCGGCCTTGATCTTGTCGGCGAGCTTCACCGCCATCGACGCGACCTGGCGTGTCGAACGGCCGGATGCCACGACCATATAATCGGCGATGCTGCTCTTGCCGGCGAGCGGGATCGAGACTGTCTCGACCGCCTGATCGTCGTCGAGCGACGCCATCACGAGCTGATGCAGCGCCTCGGTGCCACCAGCGGCATCGGGCGAACGCAGAACATTGGGCGATGTGGCCAAGGGGCCTCCTAGGGTTGCAACTTGTCTGTGCGCGCTTGTTGTGGAGACGACGCGGAAAAACGCCGGTGCCAGGCGGGATCGGCGGCCCGAAGGCTCGTCGCCGAAGTCGGATCGGGGCGGAAGCGCAACAGCACGAGGGCCGGCAATCTCCAACGCGTCCAGTTCTTCGCCTGGCCTGCGGGCCACACAGCGCGCCGCAGCCAACCCATTGCAGGACTTGCATGGGCATCGCGATCATACCCCGGACGCGCGATCACCGCAATCGGAACCTGCTCGGCAATGTCGCGCCAGCGCTCCCATTTGTGGAACTGGGCGAGATTGTCCGCGCCCATCAGCCAGATGAAGCGATGCTGCGGGAACAGCCGGGGCAGCTTGCGGACGGTGTCGGCGGTGTAGCGCGTCTTGATCCGCTTCTCGATGTCCGACACGCGGATCGGCGCATGCCGCGCCATGCGCCGGGCCGAGGCCATGCGCGCCTTGAACGGCGCCATGCCGGCCTTGTCCTTCAGCGGATTGCCCGGCGAGACGAGCCACCACACCTCGTCCAGCCCCAGCGCCCGGATCGCGTGGAGCGAGAGCTTGCGATGGCCGAGATGCGCCGGGTTGAACGAGCCGCCGAGCAGGCCGATGCGCTTCATGGCTCGACCAGCCAGTCTTCGCGCTCATGATGCACGCGCAGAACCTGCACTGCCGCTTCCGTCGCGCGGTACAGGATCACGTGCGGCGTATCGAGGACGCGCAGAACCCGCAGACCATTCTTCAACGGGCGTCCCGACCGGGGAAAATTCGCGAGAAATGCGGCGCGACGATAGATCGCCGTCAGCGTCGCGACGGCGGAACCAGGCGTGGCATTCTCATCGAGCCAGGCTTCAATCCTGCGAATGTCATCCCGTGCAGGTACCGTCCAGATCAGGGCCGGCATCGAGCCCGGTGCTTTTCGATCATCTGCTCGAGTTCCGCCATGACTTCGGCATGCGGCACGACTTCATCGCGCTCGGCGGCATCGATCCCCACCTGCACAAAGGCCATGAAGTCGGCTTCGCTCTCCGCAACGCGCCGGATCGCCTCGGCAGCGAAATCGGCACGGGTTCGACCCTGCGCGGCCGCAACCTTGTCGACAAGGTCCAGCGTCTCGTGATCGAGACGCGCGGTAACGACGGCGGATTTGCTCATGTCACTATTGTATACATTCGTATTCAAGAGTTCAAGGCCGCGCCTGGCCCGTGCCGCGCACCACCCATTTATAGGTCGTCAGCCCTTCGAGCGCTACCGGTCCGCGGGCGTGGAGACGGCCGGTGGAGATGCCGATCTCGGCACCCAGCCCGAACTCGCCGCCATCGGCGAACTGGGTGGAGGCGTTCCACATCACGATCGCGCTGTCGACCTGCGCCAGGAAGCGCTCGGCAATGGCCGCGTCGGCGGTGACGATCGCATCGGTGTGGTGCGAGCCGTGCGCGGCGATGTGCGCCATCGCCGCGTCCACGCCGTCGACCAGCTTCACCGACAGGATCGAATCGAGATATTCGGTGTCCCAATCCTCGGCATCGGCGGCGACCGCGCGCGGCTCGAGCGCCCGGATCTCGGCATCGCCGCGCAGCTCGCAGCCGGCATCGGCCAGTGCGGCCAGCACCGGCCGCGGATCGGCGAAACCGCGGTCGATCAGCAGCGTCTCGGTCGCGCCGCAGATGCCGGTGCGGCGCATCTTGGCGTTGCGCGCGAGATCGCGCGCCATCGCGGGATCGGCGGCACCGTCGATATAGGTGTGATTGAGCCCGTCGAGATGAGCCAGCACGGGGACGCGCGCCTCCGCCTGGACCCGGGCGACCAGGCTCTTGCCGCCGCGCGGCACGATCATGTCGATCGCTCCCTCGGCGGTGAGCATCGCGCCGACCGCGGCGCGATCGGTGACGGGAACGAGCTGCACCGCATCCTCGGGCATGCCCCCCTCCGCCAGGCCGCGGGCGAGCGCGGCATGGACGGCGCGGTTCGAGCGGATCGCCTCCGAGCCGCCACGCAGGATCGCGGCATTGCCCGCCATGGCGCAGAGCGCGCCGGCATCGGCGGTGACGTTGGGCCGGCTCTCATAGATGATGCCGATCACGCCGATCGGCACGCGGACGCGCGTGAGCACCAGGCCGTTGGGCCGCTCGACCCGGTCGATCACGTCGCCGACCGGATCGGCGAGCCCGGCCACGGCCTCGACGCCGGCGGCCATGGCTTCGATCCGCCCGGCATCGAGCTTCAGGCGATCGAGCAGCGCGCCCGACAGGCCATTGGCTTCGGCGGCGGCCATGTCCTCGGCATTCGCGGCCTGGATCGCCTGCATGTCGGCGCGGATCGCGGCGGCGGCGGCGCGCAGCGCGGCGGCCTTGGCCGGGGTCGGCATGGCGGCGAGCTGCACTGCGGCGCGGCGGGCGCGTTGGGCCATCTGGGCGATCTGGGCTGCGGTGTCGGTCATGCTGCGCTTGCGCCTAGCACGTGCAAGATCAAGCTGATAGGTCGGGCGCCATGTCGGGGGGAATCGAAGCAGCCGGGGAACTGGCGACGGGGGCATTGCTCGGCCGTGCGGTGGAGCCGCAGGCGGGCGAAGGGCATGGCGCAGGTCATGATGCGGCACATGGGCTGTGCCTCAATTGCGGAACGGCGCTGATCGGATCGCATTGCCACGGCTGCGGCCAGGCGGGGCATATCCATCGCTCGCTTTCGGCGATCGGGCACGACATCCTGCACGGCGTCTTCCATTTCGAAGGCAAGCTGTGGCGCACCCTGCCGATGCTCGCCTGGCGGCCGGGCGAGCTGACGCGGCGCTACATCGCCGGCGAGCGCGCCCGCTTCGTCTCGCCCATGGCGATCTTCCTCTTCTCGGTCTTCGCGATGTTCGCGGTCTTCTCCTGGGTGGGAATCTCGGCGCCGACCGAGCTCAATGCCGGCAACATGAAGCCCTTCGTCGCGATCGACTATGCGCGCAAGGATGCGCAGGCGAAGCTCGACAAGGCGCAACGAAAGCTCGCCGCGGCCAGCGACGAGGAGGAGAAGGCCGAGTATCGCGAGCGCATCGCCGATGCGCAGCAAAGCCTGGCCGGGCTCGACAAGGCAGCCAGGTCGCTAGGCGGCGGCAATGTCGACATGGCCATGGCGGAGGCCCATACCGGCTGGCACGCACTCGATCACGGCATCGAGAAGTGGCAGAAGAACCCGGCGCTGATGATGTACAAACTCCAGTCGGCCAGCTACAAATTCTCCTGGCTGCTGATCCCGCTCTCGGTGCCGTTCCTATGGGCGCTGTTCTTCTGGAAGCGCCAGTACAAGCTCTACGACCATGCGGTGTTCGTCACCTATTCGATCACCTTCATGTCGCTCTTCTATATCGTGGTGGCGATCGTCGCCGCGATCGGGCTGGGCGGCGGCTGGCTGGCCGTGGCGGCGCTGGCGATACCGTTCGTCCATGTGACCCGGCAGCTGCAACAGGCCTATCAGCTGAACTGGTTCTCCGCGATCATGCGCGCCTGGGTGCTGACCTTCTTCATCAGCTGGATCCTGACGATCTTCGTGCTGATCCTGGTGGCGCTGGGGCTGTTCGGATAGGCGGAGCGGGCGGCCTGGGGTCCCGCCTCAGTCAACGGACACCGTCATCCCGTGCAGGCGGGGAGGACGAAAGAAATCAAAGCCTTCCAGCTTTTGCTCCCAGGCCGTACCGAGGTTCAGGCCGGACGAGCGCGTAGCGACCTTTCTCCGGTCACTCCGGCCTCGTGCCCGGGTCCACCAGGCGGGTTGCGAAATCGCCGGGCCGGAATCCCGGGCGGGATTACGATCCAGGAAGATGGCGGCGAAGAAAAAGGGCCTCCCCGGACGACCGGGAAGGCCCTTTCCTTTGGAACTGGAGCCCCGCCTCAGGCGCCCTGCGGTGCCGGCTGGCCGAACGGGCCCTTGGGCTTGCGAATCTTGGGAATCGAAGTCCCCGCTACCGCCGCCGGCCGCGCGGCGGCGCCCGGATCCTCACGGCCCAGATCCTCGCCCGCGATCAATCGCTTGATCTCTTCGCCGGTCAGCGTCTCATATTCGAGCAGCGCCTGGGCGATGGTGTGAAGCTGATCGATATGATCGGTGAGGAGCTGGCGGGCGCGGGCAAGGCCGCGCTCGACGAACGCCTTCACTTCGCTGTCGATCAGTCGCGCCGTCTCGTCCGACATCGGCTTGGCGCGGGAGATCGCATAGCCGTAGGATTCGTCGCTCTCCGAGAAGTCGAGCGGGCCGACATTGTCCGACAGGCCCCATTTGGTGACCATCGCGCGGGCAAGCCGCGTCGCCTGCATGATATCGTTCGAGGCGCCCGACGAGACCTTGTCATAGCCGAAGATCAGCTCCTCGGCGATGCGGCCGCCAAATGCCACGGCGATATCCGCGTGCATCTTGTCACGGTGATAGCTGTAGCTGTCCCGCTCCGGCAGCGGCTGGACCATGCCCAGCGCGAAGCCGCGCGGGATGATCGTTGCCTTGTGGATCGGGTCGGCCGTCGGCTCGTGCGCGAAGACCAGGGCATGGCCGGCCTCGTGATAGGCGGTCATCCGCTTCTCGTCGTCGGTCATCACCATCGAGCGGCGCTCGGCGCCCATCAGCACCTTGTCGCGCGCGTCGTCGAACTCCTGCGCCGCCACCAGCCGCTTGCCGCGGCGAGCAGCGAGCAGCGCAGCCTCGTTGACCAGATTGGCAAGATCGGCACCCGAAAAGCCCGGCGTGCCGCGCGCGATGACGCGCGGCTCGACGTCCGGCGCCAGCGGCACCTTCTTCATATGGACCTGGAGGATCTTCACCCGGCCTTCGATATCGGGACGCGGCACCTGGACCTGGCGGTCGAAGCGGCCCGGGCGCAGCAGCGCGGGATCGAGCACATCGGGGCGGTTGGTCGCCGCGATGATGATGATGCCCTCATTGGCCTCGAAGCCGTCCATCTCGACGAGCAGCTGGTTGAGCGTCTGCTCGCGCTCGTCATTCTGGTTGCCGAGGCCGGCGCCGCGCGAACGGCCGACGGCGTCGATCTCGTCGATGAAGACGATGCAGGGGGCCGACTTCTTGGCCTGCTCGAACATGTCCCTGACACGGGACGCGCCGACGCCGACGAACATCTCGACGAAGTCCGAGCCCGAAATGGTAAAGAAGGGCACGCCCGCCTCACCCGCGATGGCGCGGGCGAGCAGCGTCTTGCCGGTGCCGGGCGAGCCGACCAGCAGCGCGCCCTTGGGAATCTTGCCGCCCAGGCGGGCGAACTTGGTCGGGTCCTTGAGGAACTCGACGATCTCCTGCAGCTCCTCGCGCGCCTCGTCGATGCCGGCCACGTCGTCGAAAGTGACCTTGCCTTCCTTCTGGGTGAGCAGGCGCGCGCGCGACTTGCCGAAGCCCATCGCGCCCGAGCCCGAGCCCTTCTGCATCTGGCGGATCACGAAAAAGGCGATGCCGAGCATCAGCAGGAACGGCAGCGACTGGTAGAGGAGGTAGATCCAGATGTTCGGCCCCTCCTCGGCGCGGGCCGAGACCTTCACGTTCTTCGCGAGGAGCGTCCCGATCATCGCGGGATCCTCGGGCGCGTTCGTGCGGAACTTGCCGCCGTTCGACAGCTCGCCGCTGACCACGCCGGTGGCGCGCGAGATGTTCACCGACTTCACTTCGCCGTTGTTCACCTTGGCCATGAAATCGGAATAGGCCACGGCATCGCCGGGCGCGGGGGCATTGTTCTTGTCGAAGATCGTCACGAACAGGGCGAGCGCCGCCAGGATGCCCACCCATATCAACAGGCTCTTCATCCAGGGGTTGCCGCCCCCATTGTCGGGGCCCTGCTGCTTGTCGTTGTCGCTCATGCGGATTCGGTACCTTTCCGCTGCCCAAGATAGGCACGGCCAAGTTAATGGCAATGGAACAGCGTCGATCAGTGTGATCGACGCGGTGGCGCCAGCGCGAAATGCCAGATAGCAGCCCCGGCCCGGGCGATCACTTCCGCAATCGTACCGGTGCCTCCCGCATCCAGCGCGGCGAGCAGGGGCTCGAGCCCGGTCTCCCGCCACTCGGGGCCCAGGCCGTGCGCGGCGCGGACGGTCGCCACCGCGCGCTCGGCGAAACGGCGGCGGATCTCCCGGGGCAGACCGGCGGGATCGAGCGCGACCGCGCCGCCGTCGACCACCGCCCGCGCCTGCCATTCGCGATCGGCGAGCCAGGCCAGCGCGTCCTCGGCATCGCGCAGATTGCGCGCCGCGGCGGCAAGGCGATCGGCGGGCAGCTCCCCCATTTGCGCCAGCAAGGCGCGGATGCGGGCGCGGTCGAAGCGCGGATCGGCGTTGGAGGGGTCGCGCACCGGCGCGATTCCCGCGTCCACGACCACTGACTCAAGTTCCGCCCGGGTCCAGTGGAGCAGCGGCCGGATCAGCATGACCCGGCCAAGCGGCCGGGCCGCCGCCATCGCGGCAAGCCCGCCCACCCCGGCGCCGCGCCGGGCCCGCATCAGGAAGGTCTCGGCGACATCGTCCTGCTGGTGCGCGGTCGCGAGCCACGCGGCCCGGCCCGCCGCCCAATCGGCGAGCAGCTTGTAGCGCAGCGCCCGCGCGCCCTGCTGCAGGTTGCCGGCGGCCGGCACGGTTCCGCCGAGCGTCTCGTGCGGCAGGCCGAGCCGATTGCACAGCTGCCGGACGAACCCGGCTTCCTCCGCCGCTTCGGGGCGCAGGCCGTGATCGACGGTCGCCGCGATCACCGCGCCGGGAAAGGCCGCATGGGCGAGAAGGAGCAGTCCCAGGCTGTCCGGGCCGCCCGAGACGGCCAGGGCCAGCGCGCGCCCCGCATCCGGAGCGCCGCCGGTCAGCGCCTCGCAATCGCGGCGGAAACGCTCGACCTTCTCCCGGTCGGGCGTCGGCCGGTCACTTGCACTTCTGGCTTGCACGGCCCTCCGCCACGCCGGTCTTCATCTCGATCGAGAGCTTGTCGCCGTAAAGCTGGTCGAGCTCGGTATAGACCTTGCAGACCTCGGCGGCGGGCTTCTTCAGCTTGATGAGCGCCTGGGCCAGATAATAGAGGCTGTCGGGCGCGCGCTCGCCCTTGGGATTCTTCTTGTAATTCTCGTAAAAGGCCACCGCCGCCAGGCTGGGCGCGCCGCTGTCGAGATAGGCGCGGCCGAGCAGGTTCTGCGCATAGCTGGCGCGGCGATGCGTCGGATATTTGGTCGCCACCGCTTCGAGCTCGCGGCGGGCCTCGGGATAGAGCTTGGCCTGCCACAGGCGGAAGCCATAGGCATAGCCGTCCTCGGCGGGATCGCCCGTATTGGGCTTCTCGATCGCCGCGACCTGCTGGGCGCGCGTGCCGCCGGGCTTGGGCGCGGCCGGCGTGGTGCCCGCGGCCGGAGGCGGCGTGGTCGGGCGCGTGCCGCCCGCCGGCGGGCGGATCGTGGCGCCGGCGGTATCGGCCGGCACCGTCGTGTCCTCGCCGCCCAGCGCCGCATTGGCGGTCGCGCGGTCCTCGATCCCCTTGATGCGCGCATCATTGCCGCGCTTGTAGGCGGCGAAGGCGTCCTCGAGCTGGCGCAGGCGGTACTGGCCCTGCTCGACCTGGCCGGTGAGCGTGCGCAGCTGCTCCTCGATCGCGGTGACGCGCTGGGTCAGGTCGATCAGCGGTGTGCCCGACGGCGTGCCAGGCACGCTCGTGCTGGTCTCGGGCGTGATCTGCGGTTCCACCGTCTGGCCGGCGCCGCCCGGGAACACCTTGCGCTGCACGGCGCGCATCTCGCGCTCGAGCCGGTCGACGCGGCCGGACAGCGCCGAATCCTGGGCCTGGGCGGTGCCGGCGCCGAAGACGACGGCCATTGCGGTGGCGGCAAGAAGAAAACGCATCGATCACACCCCCCGGTGCAGGTCAGACATGGAGAATTGGTCCGCTATAGCCGGGAGGCCGCCCGCCTCGCCAGTCCTTACGGCGCGCTGTTGCCAGTGCTCGTCGCAGCCGGCTCGGCAGGCGTCGGCGCCGGAGTCGCCGTCGAGAGGCGCGCGGCCGGACGCTCGCGGCGCGCAGCCGGCGTCGCGGTGGTCGTCGCGGCGGCAGCCGGCGTCGGCGAAACGCCCGGCTGGCCGCGGGCGCGCAGCGCATCGGCGCTCACCTCGACATCCACCGTCGTGCCGGCGCGGCCGAGCGGATCGACGTTCGAGCCGTTGAGCGTCACCTGGATCTTCTCGGGCCCGCCGGTGCGGATGCGCGGATGATCGGCATCGGCCGGCACATCGTAACGCTCGCCGGGCGCGAGCTCCTTCTCGACGAGCTTGGCGCCCTTGGCGTCGGTGACGCGAATCCAGACAGTGTCGAGCGCGATCAGCGAGACCTGGCCGCCGCTGGCCGCCACCGGCGCGGTTGCATTGGCGATGCTGGCATTGTCGGCCAGGTTCGCCTGCGGCTCCTCGGTCGCCAGCGTCTCGGGCGCCGGAGCACTGCCGCGGAACAGGCCGGTGCCGTAATAGAGCACTCCGCCGACCACGAGCAGCAGCGCCAGGACGACCCCGAAGATGACGATCCCGCGCGGCGGCACGCGCGCCGGATCGCTCGTCTCATAGGCGGGAACGGGCGCCGCGCGCTCGGGATTGCGGTGCAGCTCGGTGCGCAGCTCGCGCGCGATCATCACTTCGTCGGCACCGACCGCGCGGGCATAGGCCTTGGCGAATCCCAGCGCATAGGTGATCGACGGAAGCCCGGCATAATTGCCCTTCTCGATCGCCTCGAGATGGCGCTGCGGAATGCGGGTACGCGCGGCGATCTCGGGAAGATCGAGGCCCTGCGCCTCGCGCGCGGCACGCAGCTTCTCGCCCACGCTGGCGGGAAACAGGGTCGGGTCTTCGGCGGCTTCGCCTTCCATCCATACTCTCCGGGCGGAAGGGTTGCGCCCGTTGCTCCCGCCGACGGCTGAAGCTGTCGTTCACCAAGCCGCGCCTGTCAACGCCGGCCAAGGTGATTTTGCCCGCAGTTCAGGCCAGTTCGACGGAATGTTCGCTCGCCCATGCCTCCAGCTGGTCGCGCAGCGAGCTGCCCGGATCGGCCAGCATCCGGGCCATCGCCGTCATCAGCGCGGCCCGATCGATCGAACGGACCATCGCCTTGATCGGCCCCACTGCGGCGGGGGTGATCGACAGGCGATCGATGCCGAGCCCGACCAGCGCCAGCGCCTCCAGGGGCCGCCCGCCCATCTCGCCGCAGACGCCCACCGGCACGCCGCCCGCCCGGCACTGGTCCGCCACGCGCTTGAGGAATCGCAGGATCGACGGGCTCAGCCAGTCATAGCGCAACGCCAGCTTGGGATGCGCGCGATCGGCGGCGAAGAGGAACTGGGTGAGGTCGTTGGTGCCGATCGACAGGAAATCGAGCCGCGGCAGCAGCAGGTCGAGCACCTCCGCCAGCGCCGGCACCTCGAGCATCGCGCCATAGCGGATCTCGGTCGGCATCTTGCGCCCGCGCGCGGCCAGCCAGGTGCGCTGCGCCTCGAACAGCTCGCGCGCCGCGTCGAACTCCCATGGCTCCGAGACCATCGGGAACATGATGTTGAGCGTGCGGCCGGCACCGGCCTCGATCAGCGCGCGCGCCTGCGCCTTCATCAACCCGTCGCGATCGAGCGCGAGACGCAGCGCCCGCCAGCCCATCGCGGGATTCTCTTCCTCGCCATCCTCGTCATGGTTGAGATAGGGCAACGCCTTGTCGCCGCCGATATCGACGGTGCGGAAGGTAACGGGGCGGTCCCCCGCCGCGTCGAGCACATCCTTGTAGAGGCGGCGCTGCATCTCGCGCTGGGGCAGCGTGGCCGAGACGAGGAACTGGAACTCGGTGCGGAACAGGCCGATGCCGTCGGCGCCGGTAAGATCCAGCGCGGCCATGTCGTCGCGCAGGCCGGCATTGACCATCACCGTCACGCGGTGGCCGTCGGTCGTCACCGGCGCGACGCCGCGCATCTGCGCGAACGCGGCGCGGCGCTTCTGGCTCAGCTCGAGCTTGGCCTCGAACGCTTCCTGCATCGCCTGGGTGGGGCGGACGAACAGGCTCTCCTCGCTCGTGTCGAGCAGCAGCATGTCGCCCTCGGCGATCATCTGGCGGATGTTGCGGACCCGCCCCAGCACCGGCACGCCCATGGCGCGCGCGACGATGGTGACGTGCGCGGTGAGCGAGCCTTCCTCCAGCACCACGCCCTTCAGGCGCCGGCGATCATATTCGAGCAGCTCCGCCGGGCCGAGATTGCGCGCGATCAGGATCGAATCCTGCCGCAGCCCCATCTGCGCCGCGGTGCCGAGCTGGCCCGAGACGATGCGGAGCAGCCGGTTGGAGAGATCCTCCAGATCGTGCATCCGGTCGCGCAGTAGCGGATCGTCGATCTCGCGCATGCGCTGGCGGGTGCGCTGCTGGACGCGCTCGATCGCCGCCTCGGCGGTGAGGCCCGAATCGATCGCCTCGTTGATCCGGCGCGACCAGCCCTCGTCATAGGCGAACATCTTGTAGGTCGCGAGGATCTCGTCCTGCTCGCCGCCGCCGCCGAACTCCGCCTGGCTGGCCATGCGGTCGATCTGCTCGCGCATCTTGTCGAACGCGGCATAGACGCGGTGGCGCTCCGCCTCAGTATCCTCGGCGACGGTGTGCTCGATCACGATGCGCGGCTGGTGGAACACCGCCACGCCGGCGGCCATGCCGTCGACCAGCTTGAAGCCATGGCCGAGCTCGGGCGCGGTCGACTGGAGCCGGGTGGAACCGCCGCCGCTCGCCGGGTCGATCAGATCGGCATTGGCGATCAGCTCGGACAGCACCATCGCCACGGTCTGCAGCGCCTCGATCTCCTCGCTCTCGTAGCGGCGCGATTCGGCATGCTGCACGGCGAGCACCCCCACGGCCCGCTCGCGCCGGATGATCGGCACGCCGGCAAAGCTGTGGAACGCCTCTTCGCCCGTTTCGGGGCGATAGGCGAAGGCGGGGTGCAGCTCGGCTTCGTCGAGGTTCAGCGTCTCGACATTCTGGGCGATCGTGCCGACCAGGCCCTCGCCCAGCGCGAGCTTGGTGACGTGCACCGCCTCCTGCGCGAGGCCGCGCGTCGCGAACAGCTCGAGCAGCCCCTCGCGCAGCAGATAGATCGAGCAGACCTCGCTCGACAGCGCCTCGCCGATGATGTTGACCACCGAATTGAGCTTCGACTGCGCCGGGTTGCGCGACGCCATCACGTCGTGGAGGCGCGTCAGTATCTCACGGGCCGAGGCGGCTGCGGAAACGGGCATGGATGCGCGCTAACAGATTGTGATCGCGCGCGCCATGCGCAGGCGAAACAAGTGTGCGCCGCCACCGGCGGCCCGCCGCGAATCGCGAACGCCGGCGAAACGATCCCGGGGGGAGCTTGCGGCCCCATATACTGTATGCTACACAGTGTGTGTCATACACGATATGAGGCACAGGACGATGCCGGTCGAGGAAGACCTGTTCGAGAAACTGCGCGTCGAGCTGCGGCGCGGATCGCTGGTGCTGGCGGTGCTCGGCGCGCTGCGCGAGGAACGCTATGGCTACACGCTGCGCACCAGCCTGGAGGAAGCGGGGCTGCCGATCGACGAAGGCGCGCTCTATCCGCTGCTCCGCCGGCTGGAGGCACAGGGGCTGCTCACCAGCGAATGGCGCGAGGAAGCGAGGCGCAACAAGCGCTTCTACCGCCTCACGCCCGACGGCCTGCACGTGCTCGGCCAGCTTCTCGCCGAATGGAACGCGATCTCGGAATCGATCCTGCGCCTGACCGAGGGAGAAAAGTGATGGACCTCATCGAACGCTATCTCGGCGCGGTGCGCTGGAACCTGCCCTCGGCCAAGGCCGGCGACATCATCGCCGAACTGGCCGACCTGATCGCCGCCCGCATCGAGGATCGTGAGGAAGCGCTCGGCCGCCCGCTCGACAAGGGCGAGGTGAGCCAGATCCTCAGGGAATTCGGCCACCCGCTCACCGTCGCCGGCCGCTATCACGACCGGCAGGTGCTGATCGGCGCGGAGCTCTTCCCCTTCTACTGGTTCGCGCTGCGGATCATGCTGGCGCTCTTCGCGGTGATCGAGGCGGTGAAGACCGCCGGGCGGATCGCGGTGAGCGGCGAGCCCTTCTTCCAGGCGCTGTCCCAGGGGCTCGGCGACGCCGCGAACACGCTGCTGACCATCGGCGCGCTGATCACCCTGGCCTTCGCGGCCATCGAGCAGGCCGGCTGGCTCGACACCTATCTCGCCCGCTGGAAGCCCGAGGAACTGCCCGACCTCGGCAAGCTCCGCCTCGACCTGCCGCCGCGCAAGCGCTGGGAGCCGGTGTTCGAGATCGCCTTCGGCATCGGCTTTCTTGCCTGGTGGGCGGGCGCCTTCACCATCCCCTTCTTCCCGCACGACGACGGGATGGCGATTACCGCCGCGCCGATCTGGGCAACGCTCTACTGGCCGGTGGTGGCCCTGGTCTGGGCGCGGATCCTGCTGAGCCTGGTCCGATTCCTGCGGCCGGCCTGGAAGCCGCTGCGCGCGCTCCTGATCCTCGCCAGCACCGCCGGCACGCTCGCCATCGCCGCGGTGTTGCATGCAGCGGAGCGGATCGTGATCGTTGCCGGCGCCGATGCGGCCAAGGTCGCGAAGATCCAGCAGAGCCTCGACAAGAGCCTCGAGATCGCAGTGATCGTGGTCGCGGCGATCTCCGCCTGGCAATGCGTGAAGGAGCTGTACCAGCTCTACAAGGAGCCTCGCTAGCTTTTGGGGACTCAGCGGTTCCTTCTTCGTCACCCCGGCACAGGGCCGGGGTGACGGTTGAAGCAACATGGGTCCTCGGCCTGGCACCAGCGCCGGGTGTTCCCCGCCCGGCGCTCGGCAAGCCTCAGGCCGCGCGCTTCTCCAGCGCATGGGCGGCTTCGACCATCAGCGTCGCGATGATGTCCGCCACCGGCTCTTCCTTCGTCACCATGCCGACCGACTGGCCGGCCATCACGCTGCCATGCTCGACATCGCCGTCGATCACCGCGCGGCGCAGCGCCCCGGCCCAGTAATGCTCGATCTGGAGCTGCGCCTCGGCCATTGCCACCTTGCCCTCGTCGAGCAGCTGGGCGACTTCGCGCTGCTTGGCGGTGAACAGCTCGCCGCCGGCATTCTTGAGCGCGCGCACCGGGATCACCGGCAGGCGCGGATCGATCTGCACGCTGGCGGTGGCGTCGCGCGCCGAGGCGCGGATGAAGGCCTTCTTGAAGTTCGCATGCGCGATGCTTTCGGTCGCGCAGACGAAGCGGGTGCCGAGCTGGACGCCGGCCGCGCCCATGTCGAGATAGCCCGCGATCGCCTCGCCCCGGCCGATGCCGCCGGCGACGAACACGGGCACCGCCTCCGCCACTTCGGGCAGGATCTCCTGCGCGAGCACGCTGGTCGAGACCGGGCCGATATGGCCGCCGGCCTCCATGCCCTCCACCACCAGCGCGTCGACGCCCGAGCGGATCAGCTTCTTGGCGAGGCTGAGCGCCGGGGCGAAGCAGATCAGCTTCGCGCCATTGGCCTTGATCGCGTCGAGCGAGCCCGCCGGCGGCAGCCCGCCAGCCAGGACGACATGACCGACGCCATGCCGGTTGCAGACCTCGATCAGGTCGAACAGCTGCGGGTGCATGGTGATCAGGTTGACGCCGAAGGGCTTCGCGGTGAGCGCCTTGGTGCCGGCGATCTCCGCGTCGAGCAGCTCGGGCGTCATCGCGCCGCAGGCGATCAGGCCGAAGCCGCCGGCATTCGACATTGCGGCGACGAGGTTGCGCTCGCTCACCCATGACATCGCGCCGCACATGATCGCGACCTCGCTGCCCAGAAAGTCGCGTCCCCGCGCCATCCGGCGCTCCAGTCTCTCTTGTCCGATCGTCATGGCAGGGGCCTAGCCGCGCCCGGCGGCTCCCCGCAAGCCCGGTGTCATTTCTCGGTAGTCGTATATTCGCCGGTGACGGTCACCCAAACGCCGATCTGCTCCTTGCCGCCCAGGCGCGGCGGCCGCATCAGGAATTGCCAGGATGCCTGCTGCGCCGCGTAACCGAAGCCCGATCCGCGAGGCGACTCACCAAGGATCTGGCAATCGACAAGCCGGTTTCGTGGCGCCGTGCGGCACGCGATCGTGCCAGTACCGTTCTTGGCCCGGCGCGGCCGATAGGGCTCGATTTCGGCATTGGTAGGCTTTCGGACCCATCCGCCTGGCGCATAGAGCGGCTCGCCATTGGGGGCCGTGCCGACTATCGGACTATCGTCCGCCCGCGCACCGCCGCTATCGGCGACCTCGCTGTCCTGGCTGCGCGTCGGCCCGCGCGACGGCATCCTGGCGATATCGCCCTGCTGATAATCGTTGCGGCTGAGCTTGAGGAAGGTCGGCGGCCCCACCGGCACCGGGGTCTCGACCGGCACGGGCACCGGCGGCGGCGGCTGGGTCTGCGCCTCGGCACGCTGCGCCTTCGCGGCCTTTTTCTGCTGCTGCTTCTCGGCCGGCTTCTTGTCGGGACTGTCCTCGCCCTTCGACGCCTCGACCCCGAATACGGTGGTGCGCCCGCTCTCCTTGCGGCCCGGCACCGGCGGCACGAAGAAGAGCAGGAGCAGCACCAGCAGCAGCTCGATGGCGAGCGCCAGCAGCAATGCGGCGCCCCGCCTGCGGAGCAGTCCCGAATCGGCGAAGAGACGGGAAGGCCACCGCATCACGGCTTCGCCCCAACCATTGCGCCGCGGCGGCACCACGACCGAAACATGGCAGCATCGCGCCCCATGTTACGACATGTTGCCGCCGTGGCGGAAAAGCGGATCAGGCCGCTTCGTCGGTCGCGTCGAGGCCATAGGCGGTGTGGAGGATGCGCACCGCCAGCTCGGTCTCGTCCTCGTTGATCAGGACGCTGACCTTGATTTCCGAAGTGGTGATCGCCTGGATGTTGATCCCGCGCTCGCCGAGCGTCTTGAACATCGTCGCCGCCACGCCCGCATGGCTGCGCATGCCCACGCCCACCACCGAGATCTTGGCGACGCGCGTGTCCTGCAGCAGGTCGGCGAAGCCGATCGAGCCCTTGGCCTGGTTGAGCGCTTCGATCGAGCGCGCCAGATCGGCCGCCGGCACGGTGAAGGTCACGTCGGTCGCGCTCGCCGAACCCGTGCTCTGGTGCGCGATGTTCTGGATGATCATGTCGACGTTGATGTTGGCCTCGGCCAGCGGATTGAAGATCGTCGCCACCGCGCCGGGCTTGTCGGGCACCGCGGTGAGCGTGATCTTCGCTTCGTTCTTGTCGTGCGCGATGCCGGTGATGAGCTGGCTTTCCACGTCCTGAATCTCCTCTTCGCCCACGATCATCGTTCCGGGCAGCGTGTCCGCCATCGGGGCATCGTCGCCGGTGAACGACGACAGCACCTGGACGCGGACCTGTTCCTTCATCGCCAGGCCCACCGAGCGCGTCTGGAGCACCTTGGCCCCGACGCTGGCGAGCTCCAGCATCTCTTCGTACGTCACCTTCCTGAGCTTGCGGGCCCGGGGGACGATGCGCGGATCGGTGGTGTAGACACCGTCGACATCGGTATAGATGTCGCAGCGATCGGCCTTGACCGCCGCCGCCACCGCCACCGCCGAGGTGTCCGATCCGCCGCGGCCGAGCGTGGTGACGCGGTTGCTGCCGTCATTGGCGATGCCCTGGAAGCCGGGGATCACCGCGACCTCGCCGCGCGACCAGCCCGCTTCGAGCCCGGCGGAATCGATCGACCGGATGCGCGCCTTGGCATGGGCGGCGTCGGTGTGGATCGCCACCTGCGAGCCGAGCCAGGAACGCGCGGGCACGCCGATCGCCTGGAGCGCGACCGCGAGCAGGCCCGACGTGATCTGCTCGCCGCTCGATACGACCACGTCATATTCGCGCGGATCGTAGAGCGAGCTTGCCTCGCGGCAGAAATTGACCAGCCGGTCGGTCTCGCCGGCCATGGCCGAGACGACCACCGCGACCTGGTTGCCGGCTTCCCATTCGCGTTTTACCCGCGCAGCGACGCTCCGGATGCGCTCGATGCCAGCCATCGAGGTGCCGCCGAACTTCATCACGATACGCGCCATGGAAAGGAGCCTGTCTGCTTTGCGGGCCTTGAGGTCCCCGCCTGCGCGGGGATGACGATAATGGGGCGCCCTGATAGGAGCGGCGCATGGCAAGCGCAACCAAAGCTACGATTGACCCCCGTGAAGCTGAGCATTTCGGCAAGCTGGCCGCGGACTGGTGGAATCCGAAGGGCTCCTCGGCGATGCTGCACCGGCTCAATCCGGCGCGGCTGGGCTATGTCCGGGCCGCGGTCGATGCGCATTGGGGCGGCGATTCCACGCGCTTCACGCCGCTGGCGGGCAAGACCGCGATCGATGTCGGCTGCGGCGCCGGCCTGCTCGCCGAGCCGCTCGCCCGGCTGGGCGCGACAGTCACCGGCATCGACGCCGCGCCCGAGAATATCGGCGCCGCCCGCGCGCATGCGGCGGCGGCCGGGCTGGCCATCGACTATGTCGCCGGCGGGATCGAGGATCTGCCGGGGCGGACCTTCGACCTCGTCACCTCGATGGAAGTGATCGAGCACGTCACCGATCCGGCCGCCTTCGTCGCCGCGCTGGCGGGGGCGCTGGCCGAGGGCGGGCTGATGATCCTCTCCACTCCCAACCGCACGCTCGCCTCGCGCCTGGCGATGATCACGCTGGCCGAGGGCACCGGCGCGATCCCGCCGGGAACGCATGACTGGCGCAAGTTCCTCCGCCCGGAGGAGCTGGAGGAACTGCTGGTCGCCACGGGATTGAAGGTGATCGACCGCACCGGCCTGGGCTTTTCGCCGGCGCGCGGCTTCGTGACCGGCACCGGCGAGGCGCTGAACTATCTGGTCACGGTGGTGCGGGCCTAGACCGTCCCCGGCGGAGCGGTCACGATCTGCAGCCTAGCGCCCTTCCGCCGCCAGCACGTGCGCGACCACGGCATTGGCATGCCCATGGCCCATGCCGTGCTCGTTCTTCAGCATGGCGACCAGCTCCATGTGCCTGGCGGGCAGCGCCTTGCGCACCAGTTCCTGCCATTCGCCGATCGGGCGCCCGTACTTCTTCTCGATGGACGGGAAATAGGAAGCCGGTCCCTTGATGGATTCGTCAGCCACGCGCTTCGCTCTCCGCATATATTGCCGGGACGCACTGGGCCATGCGTGGCCGCGGCGCAACCGCTGCTCAGGGCTTCTGGCCGAAGTCCAGCACCGCCATCGCGCCGATGTCGAGCGTCTGCCGGGCGGTGTTGATGTGCAGCGCCGCGGCGAGCTCGCCCTTCGCATAGTCGCGATCGGCATGGCCGACGACCTTGTAGAGCTTCCATTCGGGCCCGACCGTGACGCCCTCGCCGAACAGCCTGGTATAGGGCGCGGCGGCAAGCTGGAGCTGGGCCGAAGCGATCGTCGCGGTGGTCGCGCCCTCGGCCGGCTTCTCCACCCGGGCATAGAAGGCGATGAGCAGCTTGTCGCCCTTCCGCACGCCCGCCTGCAACGGCGCGTTGACTCCGACGCTCCAGGCATTGCCGCCCCCCGGCGTCTCGACGCGGATCGCCTTGCCGAACTGGACCTTGGCATCCTTGATCGACGCCGGCTTGGCCCCGCCCGGCAGGCCATAGACCTGGAAACTGTCCGGATCGGCATTGTTGAGTATCTCGGGCTCCGCCGCCGGCGGCGCTTCCTGCGCGGCGCGCGGGGCGGAGCCCATTGCCGGAATCGACAGGGCCGGTATCGAGATTGCCGGAATCGGCAGGGCCATGGCGGCGAGCGCCAGTCGCTTGGTCATATTTGCCTCCCCTCGTTATTTTGCGGCGAGGCTATGCCTGTGTCCGGAACGTTTCAACGGAAAATGTTAGCGCTACCGATCAGAAGAGCCGGCCGCCATCGGGCACCGGCATCGAGGGATGGAACAGCACCACCCTGCCGGCCGCGTCGGGAAAGCCGAGCGTCAGCACTTCGGACATGAACTTGCCGATCTGGCGCGGCGGGAAATTGACGACCGCGGCGACCTGGAGCCCCGGCAGTTCCTCCAGCGCATAATGCTCGGTGATCTGCGCCGAGGAGCGCTTGCGGCCGATGGTGGGGCCGAAATCGATCAGCAGCTTGTAGGCCGGCTTGCGCGCCTCGGGGAAAGGCTGCGCCTCGACAATTGTGCCGACCCGGATGTCGACGGACAGGAACTGGTCGAAGCCGATCGTCTCGGCGGCGGGGGCGGCGGGATCATGGGAAAGGTGCATGCCGATCCTCTGCCACCGCCACGCCGCCGAGACCAGCGCTCAGCGGCTCGCCCCGTCATACAGCTGCACATGAAGGGCATCGAGGTCGATCCCGTCGGCGCAGCGCAGGTTGATCTCGACCATCGGCCCGTTCGGCCCCTGCCCCTCGGCAAAGGGCGCGACGCCGCAGGTTCCGCAGAAGTGATGATCGATGACATGATGGTTGAAGCGATAGGTCGCCACCGCATCGCGCGGGGTATGGAGCGTGAACCGCTCCGGCGTGGTGAAATGGTGGAGCGGCGCCTTGCGGCGGCAGATCGAGCAGTTGCATTGCATCGCCTGGCCGGGCGGATCCTCCGCGACCGTATAGGCGATCGCGCCGCAATGGCAGCTTCCGGTGAACGGCATCGGCTCTCCTCCTGTTCCTTGGGCAGCGCGCCGGCGCCGCCCATTGTTCTTGTTCTAGCTATGTTCTACGCTGCCACCATGCAATCGGGCTTCGGATTCTGCGGGCACGACGACATCCAGCGCTGGCAGCGCGCGCTGGAGCCTATCCGCGCCCTGGCCGGACCGCTACCCCGGCGCTCGCCGATCGGGGCGCTGGTCAAGTCGATGATCAGCGGGCGGACCAGGGACGCGGTGTCGCTCGCCGCCTATGACCGGCTCGTCGCCGCGTTCGGCACCCCGGCGCGGGTGCTCGCGGCCGGCCCGGCGGACGTGCTGCGCTGCATCGGCGCGGTCACCCATGCCGAGGACAAGGCGCGCTACGTGATCGGCGCGCTCGGCCGGATCGCGGCGGAGCGCCAGGGGTTCGACCTGGGCTTTCTCGGCGAGCTGCAGCTCGACGACGCCCTGGCCTGGCTCGAGCGGCTGCCGGGCGTGGGCCGCAAGGTCGCCGCCGCCACGCTCAACGCCAGCACGCTCGACCGTCCGGTGCTGATCGTCGACGGCCATGTGCTGCGCGTGCTCCAGCGCACCGGCCTGGTCCGCCGCGGCGCCGGCGGCCGCGCGGCGAGCGAGGCGGTGACCCGGGCGATGCCCGAATGGCGGGGCCACGACTTTCTCGATTTCCATATCGGCACCAAGAAGCTCGGCCAGACGCTCTGCCGCTTCGACGCCACCGACTGCGCGCGCTGCCCCTTGCGGAGCGATTGCCGCGCGCGAGGCGATTGACAGGGCGGCGCGGCTTTCGGACAGGAGGCCATGGCCGAGGTGAAACTCCATCCGAGCTGGCTCGAACCGCTGCAGGGCGAGTTCGCCGATCCGTACATGGCGGCGCTCCGCCAGTTCCTCGTCGCCGAAAAGGCGGCGGGCAAGCGCATCTTCCCGGCGGGCAGCGAGTGGTTCCGCGCGCTCGACCTGACGCCGCTCGAGGACGTCCGCGTCGTCATCCTCGGCCAGGATCCCTATCATGGCGAGGGCCAGGCGCACGGGCTGTGCTTCTCGGTGCGGCCGGGCGTGCGCACCCCGCCCAGCCTGGTCAATATCTACAAGGAGATGGAGGCCGATCTCGGCATCCCGCCGGCGCGCCACGGCTTTCTCGAGCATTGGGCCGGCCAGGGCGTCCTCCTCCTCAATGCGGTCCTCACCGTGCAGATGGGGATGGCCGCATCGCACCAGGGGCGCGGCTGGGAGCGGTTCACCGACGCGGTGATCCGCCTCGTCAACGCCCGCGCCGAGCCGGTGGTCTTCCTGCTCTGGGGCAGCCATGCCCAGAAAAAGGCGGCGTTCGTCGATTCGATCGATCGCGGCGGCCGCCATCTGGTGCTCAAGGCACCCCATCCCTCCCCCCTTTCGGCCCATTCGGGCTTTTTCGGCAGCCGGCACTTCTCCAAGGCCAACGAATTCCTGGAGAGCCGCGGCATGAAGCCGATCGACTGGGCGCTGCCGCCCCTGCAGGGCTAGGTTCCTTCCGTTCCCGGCGGCGCAGGACGGAAGTTGAATGCCGAAACCTCTCTCTTCCGTCATGCTGAACTCGTTTCAGCATCCAATTCTCCACCAGCGATATCGCCCGGGGGCACCTTGGACCCTGAAACAAGTTCAGGGTGACGAATAAGGTTGGTCCGAAGCGCTCCGGCTTGCCAGCTACATCCTGAGCCTGAATGTCGATTGGCCCTAGATTACACCTATACGACAGGATGACTTGGCCCAGCGCTTGACTTAGGCTGCCCGCCGAGGAGACTTCGCATGCGCCGTACGTTGACTGCCCTGATCGCGCTTTCCCTTTCCGCCTGCAGCGGCGGCGGCGGCGGCGGGTCCGTCGCGGGCGGCGGCGGATCGTCCGGCAGCGTAACGCCGACGCCGACCAACACGCCAACCCCCACCGTGGCGGGCTGCACCCTGCGCGAACGCCAGGACTGGGCAGCCGCCCAGCTCAACGAATGGTATCTCTTTCCCGAGACGCTGCCCGCCAGCCTCGATCCCACGCCCTATGCCAGCGTCGGCGCCTATGTCGACGCGCTCACCGCCACCGCGCGGGCCCAGGGGCGCGATCGCTATTTCACCTATGTCACCTCGATCGCCGAGGAGAATGCCTATTATAATTCGGGCTCGAGCGCCGGCTTCGGCTTCCGCCTCTATCTCGACGGCAACCGGCTCTACTCCGCCGAGACGTTCGAGGGCACCAGCGCGCTCACCGCCGGGATCGACCGCGGCACCGAGATCCAGGCGATCGGCACCAGCGCCGCCAACCTGCGCAACGTCAGCGACATCCTCGCCGGCGGCGGCACCGCCGCGCTGACCGACGCGCTCGGGCCCAACACCGCCGGCACCAGCCGCACCATGCGCGTGAACGACGCCGCCGCCGGCACCCGCGTGGTGACCATCGCCAAGACCGACTATACGCTCACCCCGGTCTCCTCGCGCTACGGCGCCAAGATCATCGACGATGGCGGCCACCGCGTCGGCTATGTCAATCTGCGCACCTTCATCAACACCGCCGATTCGCCGCTGCGCGCCGCCTTCGCCCAGTTCCGCGCCGCCGGCATCACCGAAGTGATCATCGACCTGCGCTACAATGGCGGCGGGCTCGTCTCGATCGCCGAGCTGATGGGCAATCTGATGGGCGCCAACCGGGCGACCTCGGACGTGTTCGACTATATGACCTTCCGCCCGAGCAAGTCGGCGGAGAACAGCACCGCCTATTTCGCGCCCCAGACCCAGTCGATCGCGCCGACCCGCGTCGCCTTTATCGGCACGTCGAGCACCGCATCGGCCAGCGAGCTCGTCGTCGCCGGGATGCTGCCCTATCTCGGCACCAGCCTCGCCCTGGTCGGCACCAACACCTATGGCAAGCCGGTGGGCCAGATCGCCATCGACAAGACCGCCTGCGACGACCGTTTCCGCATCATCGCCTTCGCCCTGCAGAATCGCGACCATCAGGGCGCCTATTTCACCGGCCTCGCCGGCACGGTGCGGGCGAGCTGCCGCGCGTCGGACGACATCGCCTATCCCATGGGCGATCCGCGCGAGGCATCGACCCGCGCCGCGCTCGACTTCATCCAGGGCAGGAGCTGCACCGCGATCAGCGCCGTGACCGCCACCGCCGCGGCGCAAAGCGCCACCGAGACGGGCAGCGCGGCGGCGCACGAGCTGCTCGCGCCCGCCCGGCCGAGCGTGCCCCAGCGCGACGTGCCCGGCATGTTCTGATCCGTTTTTGCGGCGCGTGGCATAGGCGCGGGCCTTCGGGGTTGCTATCTTCCCCTCCCGACAATGGAGGAAGCAATGAAGTCGCTGTTCGGCCGCCTGTTCGGCAAGCGCATCGCGCCGCAGCCGGAGGCCGCGCTGGCACCCCCGGCCACGCCGCTGGCCGAGAAGACCGAATGGGTGCGCGACCAGATCCGCCGCGACGTGGCGAGCGGCTTCTATGACGAGGACGCGATCCTGACCAACGCGTCCGACGCCTTTGCCGACGACCTGTCTCCCGACGAACTGCGCCCGCTCGCCCAGAAGCTGCTCCGCCAGGCGCTGGCCGAGCAGCGCGCCGCCGAGCGCCACTGGCCCGACGAGACGGATTGCGACCGGCTCGACGCCGCCTTCGCCGCGCTGGAGGAAAGCGGCGTGATCGCCCGCCAGAATTTCAGCTGCTGCGGCAATTGCGGCGCGACCGAGATCTGGGACGAGGTGCGCGCGGCAGAGGATGCCGGGGTGCCGGCACGCGGCTATGCCTTTTACCACATGCAGGACACCGAGAGCGCCGTGGACGGCGGCGGGCTGTACCTCAATTACGGCGCCTGCGACGAGGGCGAGGACGCGGCGCTGGCGGTGGCGCGCGACATCGTCGCCGAGCTCGAGGCGCATGGGCTGGAGACTCGCTGGGACGGCAGCTGGGACCAGCGCATCGGCGTGGCGCTCGACTGGAAGCGGCGCCGGGGCATCTGAGAGGAGCATCCGAAGCAGCGCCGCGCGCGCGGAAGTTTACGAAGTTTAGACTATCGGGGGGCCAGTTTTCCCCCGCCCTCGGTGCGTGCGATCTCATCCAGATGGGCCTGGAACTCGGCCTCGCGCCGCGCTTCGTCCGCCGCTGCGCGCGCTTCTTCCTCCCGGGCCAGGCCGGCGGCCCGGACCTCCTCCAGATTGTGCGTCGCGCGAGAGAGCAGCGAGGCGGCGGCACTGCGCCTCCTCCTCATCGGGCCGGATAGGCCAGGCGAAGTCCTATTTTGCGAGCGTGGTTGGAGAGGTTTCCGGCAGGTGTTGCGCGGGGGCATCCATAGGGATCGCGGAGCCGCCTGCCCCGGGCGGCCGGGGCGCCGCGCGGATACGCCTGGCAAGCAGGATCGGCGGGATCGCGAGCAGGATCGCCGCGACCATTCCCCCGGCCGCGAGCAGCCCGAGCGGCGTCGTGCGCGCCTCCGCCTCCATCACCACGCGATCGCCGACCCGGAAGGTGGCGCGGGCGGTCTGCGGCGCGAACAGGGGGTGCGGTTCGGTGTCCATGCGCGGGGCTCCCTTCGGAGCGGCACCCTAGCATCGATGGCCGGGCGGCGTCTTCAGTCCCGGGCGGGCCCGATCAGGTCCCAGCGATTGCCGTAGAGATCCTCGAACACTGCTACCTTGCCATAGGGCTGCACGGCAGGCGGCCGGACGAAGCGCACGCCGGCCGCGGCGAAGGCCGCATGGTCGCGCGCGAAATCGTCGGTGGCGAGGAACAGGAAGACACGGCCGGCGGCTTGGTTGCCGATCGCGGCTTCCTGTTCCGGCGTGGCGGCCCGGGCGAGCAGGAGCGTGGTGGCGCCATCGGGCGCGCCGGGCGGGCGGATCGTGACCCAGCGCTTGTCCTGCTCGGGCTGGTAGCTGTCCTCGACCAGCGTGAAGCCCAGCTTGCCGATGTAGAAGGCAAGGGCCTCGTCATAGTCGCGGACGATGAGGGTGATATGGGCGAGTTGGGGCACCTTGTCTCCAGAGCAAGCCGGGCCGCGGCAACGGGCTCGGGCGCCGTCGCCGGAATGGCTGATACCCAAAATGGATTATTCTTCCAGTCTATTCGGTTGCGTGGATCGAAAAGCAGGGGCTATGCTTGAAACCCGCATGTCGAGTCGCACATGAACTGCGCGAAACTCCATGGGGCAATTCGGGTCAGCCAATAAATTTCTTCGATAAATCCTGGGTCGCATGACGCCAATTCTTCTACTGGGGAGAATCGATCATGCTACGCATTGAAGTGGATATGTTCTCGGGCCGGCCCAATCCGGTCTGGATGATCACCGAGGAAGAAGCAGCCAAGAAGCTGCTCGGCGCGGCCCGCGAGATGCGCGCCGCGGTGACCAAGCCCGGCGCGGGCTATGACGGGCTCGGCTTTCGCGAGGTTCGCGTCGAGAATCTCCTCGACGACGTGCGGGCGCCGCGCGGGCTGCCGCAGAAATTCGCGGTGGCGCCGACCGGAAAGGAAAATCTGGATGCCGCGGGCGAGCTGGCGCGCCTGCTCATCGGGACGATGCCGCTCCGCTCCGAGGTCCGGCTGGTCGAGCATGCCGTGACACCGCTCGACGAGAAGCTGCGCGAGACCGCGCTGGAATGGATGGAGGTGACGACGCGCCTGATGCGGAAGCCGCCGGGACCGCCGCCCCCGCCGCCCCCGCCGAGCAACCCGCTCATCACCACCATTCCCGACAGCAAGTGCAGCCAGTGCCAATATGAGGTCAGCCAGTATAACCCCGGCTTCTGGAACAATCCGGCGACCCAGCCCTATAATAATTGCTACAATTACGCGCGGAACTGGCGCACCAACACCTTCGCCCAGCCGGGCCGCGCGCATGGTGCGGGAACATCCGTCATGGCGTGCAACACGGTGACCGCGGCGGCGATGGCCGACGGCCTCAAGAAGCGGTGCACCTGCCTGCCGCAGAGCGAATATCCGCGCCGGCTGATGGCGCTGGTGATCGCGCCGGGCTATGACTATCACTGGTATCGCCACCAGCGCGGCGGCTTCTGGGGCCACAAGCCCGGCAGCACGGCAGCACGCAATTATGACAGCAACGGCGTGCTGATCACCGACCCGCAGACCTGCGCGCGGGGGCCGTACGCCAATTTCTGCGACTTTTTCTACGCAGGCAGATCGGTGGTGATCAACTGAACCAGGCCATGCGCGTCGAGCTCGATGTCTTCAGCGGCCGGCCCAATCCGGCCTGGCAGCTCGACGCGCAAGCCGCCGCGGCGCTGACCGCGCTGCACGATGCCCTGATTGCGGGCGCGGGCTGGCGAGAGCCTCCCGCGCTCGGCTATCGCGGCTTCCTCTATGCGATCCGCGCCGATGGCTGCCGCGCCTATCATGGCGCGGTGCGGACGCCGCACGCGATCCTTGCCGATCCACGGCAGACCATCGAGCGCTTCCTGATCGCCCGCCTGCCGCGCGACTGGGTCGGACTGGTGCCGATGATCGAAGACACGCTGCGCCCGCGGGAATGAACCCGGGAGCCACTGGAATCCCGGCCCCCGCGGCCGGAGACCCCGTTTTTGATCGTCGTCCCCGCAACCGGGAATATGAGTCCAACCTTGGTTGAAGACCCGAACAAGCCTTTGAGATCACTTCCGTCATCCCGGCGCGGGCGGGGATCCAGGACAGTCCGGGAGGATCGAAGCAATCACGCGCATGCTGGTCGGAAACGGCAAAGCGAGCCTTGCGCGCCTTGTCCCCGGCCCTGGATCCCCGCCTGCGCGGGGATGACCAGCTCCACTGCCTGGGTCGTCACCCTAGCGCGGATCGACATTTGGGATCTGTATCGAGCGCGCCTTGCCGACGGAGGAAAAGCCGTTCCCCGGCGGAGGCCGGGGCCCGGTTGCAACGCCGTGCGAGAGGTTCTCGTGCCCGGCCAGATGCACCGGGACTGGGGCCCGGCCTTCGCCGGGGAACGGGAAAGCCTCTTCCCGCCAAATGTCGATCCGACCTAGCGCTTCACCGCCACGACCTTGATCTCCGTCAGCCCCGCGTCGGGCAGCAGGCGATCGACGTCGATCGCGGTCCAGGCGGGAAAGGGCGCATGGACATAACGGTGCTTGACCCGCTTCATCGCCGCGAGCTGGGGCAGGATTTCGGTATGGAAGCTGGTGATATCCACCACATCGTCCCAGCTCGCGCCGGCGCGCTTCAGCGTCGCCTCGATCCGGCGGAAGGCGCGGTCGAACGCGGCCTCGAGATCGGTCTCGCCCGGGGCCAGGCCCACCACCACGCCCGAGAGATAGATGGTGTTGCCCGCCACCACCGCCTCGGCATAGCCCCAATCCTCCTGCGACGCCTTCGCGGCGGGATTCTCCGGCATGATCACCGTCATCGCGCTGCGCTGGGCATGGGCGGCGGCGGGCAGGCAGGCCAGCGCCGCCAGGGCCAGCACCACGCCACGGCGCCCGCCCCGCCGATTCGCCGCGCCGCCGATGCTTCGATCCCCGTCCCGTGCCATTGCCTGCCTCCGCCATGCCTTGCCCATGCCCCGCCCCTCGTCGCGGCCGGAAACAGCCTGCACCGGCACGGGCTCCGATGCCAGTGCCGTCACGGGGCGGGCGGTCACCAGATCTCGACCACGGCCTCGAACGGCGCGCCGCCGCCCCGACTATGATCGCCGCGGAAGCGGAGGCGGACGGGGACGATGCTCTCGCCGCGATATTCGGGCAGAACCTCGAGGCTGTCGATCAGGTCCTGCTCGACCAGGCGACCGAGCATGCCGATGAAATGACGACGCGCCGCTTCGGCCGCGGGGGAGAGATAGCCGATATCGTCCGGGCCGCCGGGGAAAGGGCGGATCGCGACCAGCCTCCCCTCGCGGACGAGCCGGTGCGCCGCCGCATCGCTGGTGACCGCCGAGAAATCCGGCGCGCACGCCATTCGCTCCTGCGCCACGGCGGAGGGAACGAGCCCGCCGAAGAGGAGCAACGCTCCCGCCCATCGTTTCCCGCCCCGCGCCATGACCTCTCCCCGATGCGAACGATGGGGGGAATAGCGCCCAATCTGTCGGGAATGGACACAGGCTCATCCGTTCCGGAGATGATTCCGCCCCGGGCGGAAACCGGTTCAGGCCCGAGTGAAGTCCATCGTCCAGTTGGTCTCCCAGGTCGCGCCGCCGTCCGGCGAAAGCGCCTGTTCCCAGCGCGGGGCAGCGCCGTCGGTCCCGAGCCACAGGAAGCGCAGGCGGACGGGGCGGCCGTCCAGCACGTCATCGGCATGGAAGCGGCCGATGCCATCCTCGAACGCGCCGATCACCGGCACGTCGAGCCGATGGGGCGCGCGGCCGTCGAGCCACCAGATCGCCCAGCTGGCGCTTGCCGGATCATAGGAGCGCAGCGCCACCGCGCGATAGGTCCCGCCGGGCAGATGGAGCAGATTGTCCTCGATATTGCCATTGCCGCCGAGCAGCGGGCGCTGCTCGCTGGTACCGGTGAATTCCTCCCAGGTCGTGCAGCCTGCCAGCCGCGCCGTGAGCCGGCGATGCCGGACGTGCCAGCGGCCCCGCTGGAAATCGAAATCGCGGCAAGGTTCGACGTGGTGCATGGACATTACTCCTGCGGAGACGGCGCAGCCCTAGCACAGCCTCCGCAGGATTGGAACATATTAGGAACGAAACCCCTAGTCGTGCTCGCGGCCGCCCGCGCCCATATAGAGCTCGCTGCCGGTTTCCTTGAAGACCTGGCTCATCGCGGCCATGCCCGCCTCGGCATCTTCCGCCGCCAGGAAGCCCTCGACCGGCGCATTCTGCTTCGCGGCGAAGTCGCGCACTTCCTGGGTGATCTTCATCGAGCAGAATTTGGGGCCGCACATCGAGCAGAAATGCGCGGTCTTGGCGCCTTCGGCCGGCAGCGTCTGGTCGTGATACTGCTCGGCCGTGTCGGGATCGAGCGACAGGTTGAACTGGTCGCGCCAGCGGAACTCGAAGCGGGCGCGGCTCAGCGCATCGTCGCGGACCTTGGCGGCGGGATGGCCCTTGGCGAGATCGGCGGCATGGGCGGCGAGCTTGTATGTCACCACGCCGACCTTCACGTCGTCGCGATCCGGCAGGCCCAGATGCTCCTTGGGCGTGACGTAGCAGAGCATCGCCGTGCCGTACCAGCCGATCATCGCGGCGCCGATGCCGCTGGTGATATGGTCATAGCCGGGCGCAATATCGGTGGTGAGCGGCCCGAGCGTGTAGAAGGGCGCCTCGCCGCACGCTTCGAGCTGCTTGTCCATATTCTCCTTGATCTTGTGCATCGGCACATGGCCGGGGCCCTCGATCATCACCTGCACGTCCTGCGCCCAGGCCCGCTTGGTCAGCTCGCCCAGCGTGTAGAGCTCGGCGAACTGGGCCTCGTCATTGGCGTCGGCGATGCTGCCCGGGCGCAGGCCGTCGCCCAGCGAATAGGCGATGTCATACGCCTTCATGATCTCGGTGATCTCGTCGAACTTCTCGTAGAGGAAGCTCTCCTTGTGGTGCGCCAGGCACCATTTCGCCATGATCGAGCCGCCGCGGCTGACGATGCCGGTGACGCGCTTGGCGGTGAGCGGCACATAGGGCAGGCGGACGCCGGCATGGATGGTGAAATAGTCGACGCCCTGCTCGGCCTGCTCGATCAGCGTGTCGCGGAAGATCTCCCAGGTCAGGTCCTCGGCGATGCCGCCGACCTTCTCCAGCGCCTGGTAGATCGGCACGGTGCCGACCGGAACCGGCGCATTGCGCAGGATCCATTCGCGCGTGTCGTGGATGTTGCGGCCGGTCGACAGGTCCATGATCGTGTCGGCACCCCAGCGGATCGCCCAGACCATCTTGTCCACTTCCTGCGCGACGTTCGAGGCGACGGCCGAGTTGCCGATATTGGCGTTGATCTTGACCAGGAAGTTGCGGCCGATCGCCATCGGCTCCGATTCCGGGTGGTTGATGTTGTTCGGGATGATCGCGCGGCCGCGCGCCACTTCGTCGCGGACGAATTCGGGCGTCACATAGTCGGGGATGGCGGCGCCCCAGCCCTGGCCGTCGCGCGCATATTCCTTCAGGCGCTCGCGGCCGAGATTCTCGCGCTCGGCGACATATTCCATCTCGGGCGTGACGATGCCCTTCCGGGCATAGTGCATCTGCGAGACGTTCATGCCCGGCCTGGCCCGCAGCACCTGCTTGCGGACGTTCGGGAAGGGCTGGACGCCGCCCGAGCGGTCGGGGCCGAGCTGGCCGTTATCCTCGGGACGGACCTCGCGCTGCGGCACTTCCACCACATCGCCGCGCCCGCGGATCCAGGCGCGGCGCAGCTCGGGCAGGCCGGCCATGATGTCGATGCGGGCATCGGGATCGGTATAGGGGCCCGAGGTGTCGTAGACGCGGACCGGCGGCTCGCCCGAGCCGGGCTCGAGATGGATCTCGCGCATCGCGACCTTCAGCGGGCCGACATGGATCTTCTTCGAGCCGCGGATCGCGCCGGTGGTGACGGCCAATGCGCTGCCCGCGGGGGCGAGTTCGGTCTTGGCGGGGATGTCGGCCATTCGTCTTCTCCATGACGGGAGAGGACGGTCTTCGGGTAAAGGCCGCTCCCTCCCTACGCCGGTCTCAACCGGATCAGGTTCAGCGGGTCTTGGCTTCAGCCAACTCTCAACCGCTCAGGCGCGGTCCCCCGGGGATGGCGGAGTCTTAGGCGCTCGGGCCGGCAAGGTCCAGCGATGCTTCAGAAGCTGTAGGCAACGCCGATGCTGCCCAGCCACTGGCCGCGCGCGCCCGCGGTGCGGACGATCGGCGAATCGCCGAAGTCGCCGATCAGCCTGCGATAGGTGGCGCCGCCGACGAGCTGGAGGCCATGGGTGAGGTCGCCGCCGAGCGACACCGCGCCGCCCAGGCCCGCGGTCCAGTCCTTCCAGCCGCCCCTGGGGTTCCACGCGGCCAGGCCGCTGGCGGCCGCGCCAGCGGGAGTCACGCCGAAATAGGTGGTGGCATAGCCCTTCTCCACGCGGGTCGCGGAAAGGAACAGCCCGACCATCGCCTTGCGGCTGAGCGGCGTCATATAGGTGATCGAGGGATTGAACACGCCCGCGCTGGAGACCCCGGCCACGTCATGGCGATAGGAGGCGCGGAAGGCGATCCGGTCATAGTCGCTGGTGAACACCCCGGTCTTGGCGACGCCGACAAAGCCGCCGACCTCGATCGCCGCATCGAGCTTGCCCAGCGCCCGGATCCGCGGATCCGCGATGGCGCCGATGCTGGTGCGGTTGAAGTTGACGTTGACCGTGGGGCCGGCCTGAAAGTCGAGGCCGCTGGCCGAACGATCCGGAATAAGGTCGATGCTCAGCCGGGTGCCCGCAAGCTCGAAGCCGAACCCCGAAAGCTTGCCGACGGCGAAGGGCACGGGGGCGAAACGATAGTCGTTCGAGCCTTCATAATCGGGCAGCACCGCCGCGCCGACGCCGATCATCGCGAAATCGCCCTTGTCGCGCGTGGCGGGCGGCGTTTCGTCCTGGGCCAGGGCAGGCATGGCGGCGAGGCAGAGCGCCGCGAAGAGCGCGGCACGGTGGATACGCATGAACTGGGTTTCCCGGATGTTGCAGCTGCGAAACGCCGCCCGCGCGAACCCGGTTCCTCCGGCCGGCGGCAAATCAGGACCAGTCGCGGCCCTTGGACGGTCCGGGCGGCGCGAAGCCGCCGAGCCCGGCATCGGTGCCGCAAAGCCGGTCCCAATGGCGGAAATAGAGGCCGAAATTGCGGTTGTAGCGCTCGTGATGGCGCTGGTGGTGGCTGGCGGTGATCAGCCAGGCGCCGAGCGGCCCGCGCCAGACCCAGCGCGGCCAGATCTCCCAGCCCATATGGTTGGTGACGCCCATCACCGTCATGATCGCCAGCACCCCTCCCAATGCACCGGCATGGATGGGGACCAGGAAGACGAGGCCGGGGATGACCACGGCGCCGGTCACCGCCTCGAGGGGATGGAAGCTCATCGCCGCCCAGGCGGTGGGCGGCCGGCTGGCGTGATGGACGGCATGCATGCGGCGGAAGAGCGCGGGCCGGTGCATCCAGCGATGCGTCCAGTAGAACCAGGCATCGTGCGCGAGGAGATAGAGCAGCACCGAGACGGGGAGATACCAGAGCGGAAAGCCATGGACATCGGCGTAGATCCGCGTCCAGCCGCGATTGGCCCAGCCCCAGGCAACGACGCCCGCCGGCACCCCGTAGATGGCGGCACTCGCCAAGCTCCAGCCGATCTCGCGGCGGATCTGCGGGCCGAGCCCGGCATAGAGCCCCGGGTGCCGGAGCCGCGTCGCCAGCGCGAAACCGCCGCTCGCCAGCAGATAGCGGAAGCCGACGATCAGCGTCATCGCCAGCGCGGAGAGGAGGATGGCGAGCAGCATCAGAGCTTCCCGGCCAGCCCCGCCGGATCATAGTCGAGCCCGTTGCCGATCGCATCGATCGCGGGGAGCGTGGTGCCGGGCAGCCGCGTCCAGCGCACCGTTTCCGCATCGCTGTCGATCCTGCCATGCGCGATCCGCACCTTGCGGGTGAGATAGTTGACGCTGAGCGACGAAGTCTCGCCGCTGTTGCGTTGGGTGTTCCGGGCGTCGAAGCCGATCAGCCGCAGCGCGCCCTCACGCCAGCGCAGCGTGAAGACGGTGCGCCCCATGCCCCATCCGCCCGCGCTCATGAACCGGCCGAGCGTGACCACGACATTGCCGCGTGCGATGGCGATCCCGCCGCCCGTCTCGCCATCGAACCAGTCCTCGGCGCAGGCATTGTCGCGGCGCGGCACCAGATCGTGATTCTGTACGACGAGGCGATAGCCGCCCTCCGGCCGCGCGAGCGCGACGCCGAGGATGCGCGGATTGGTGTCGAGCGTATCGCCGCAAAGGCCGTCATCGTTCTTCCGGACATTGGCGGGGTCCGTCATGTGGAGCACGAAGGCGAGATCAGGCCGGCCATCGCCGTCGAGATCGCCGGTCACCGCGCTCTCCAATGTCCAGCCGCGCGGCACGAAGCCCCGGGCGCCTGCGGCTTCAGCCGCGAGCACCGGATAGCCGACCGTCGGCACATTGTCCTGCGGAACGGGCATGGCGAATGGCATGGGTCGCTCCTTACCCCAGTTTCGCGCGGATCGACATGTTCCGCTCCGCTGTCATTTTCAAGAGACGACTGCACTAAATCGACAGGGAGTGATCCCGAGAGTGCAGCCGACTTCTGATATCCAATGATCAGAAGACGGCAGCACCAATTTAGGCTATGCTCACTAGCCGTGTGCACCAAATTGAGGTTCGCGCATGGCGTCTGAGACAGCCTCGATAGCCGAACGCGGCGTGGCCACCCTTTCCGAGGAAGAATGGGCGCAATGTCGGCGTCGGGCCGAGGTCATCGGACCATTGGCGGACCTTGCAGTAGTCGGCCACGAAGCTGCGGACATCGCCGCTCAAGCACTCGGCCTGTCCAGGCGGCAGATTTATGTCCTTGTCCGCCGCGCTCGACAAGGCGAGGGACTGGCGACGGATGTCGCTCGCGGGCAATCCGGCGGTGGCAAAGGCAAGAGCCGTTTGTCGGAGCAGGTCGAATTCATTATCCGCGACCTTCTTCAAAGGCGCTTCTTGACCAAGGAGAAGCGGAGCGTCGCGGCATTCCATCGCGAGGTTGCGCGTGTCTGCACGGCGCAGAATCTCCCGATCCCGACGCGCAATACCTTGGCCCGACGAATTGCTGGCCTCGACCCGATCAAAGCTACTCGCCTCCGGGAGGGTCAGGATGCATCCCGCGGCCTGCAAAGTGCCAGCGGCAGACCGCCAGTCCTGACCGCACCGCTTGAACGGGTCCAGATCGACCACACGGTCATCGACCTGATCGTTGTGGACGAACGTGATCGTCAGCCGATTGGGCGCCCATATCTTACGATCGCGATCGACGTGTTTACCCGATGCGTGCTCGGCATGGTGGTCACGCTTGAAGCCCCATCCGCTGTCTCGGTCGGCCTCTGCCTGGCGCATATCGCGTCCGACAAGCGCCCTTGGCTTCAGGAGCTGAACGCAGAGATAGATTGGCCGATGAGCGGCAAGCCCAAGCTGCTCTACCTGGACAACGCAGCCGAATTCAAAAGTGAGGCCCTGCGCCGCGGCTGCGAACAACATGGCATCAGGTTAAACTATCGTCCGCCTGGGCAACCGCATTACGGAGGCATCGTGGAGCGGATCATCGGCACCACAATGCAGATGATCCACAACGAATTGCCGGGCACGACCTTCTCCAATCCCGGTCAGCGCGGGAAGTACGCCTCGGAGAAGATGTCATCCTTGACCTTGCGTGAGCTGGAGCGCTGGCTCGCACTGGCGGTCGGCACCTATCACGGATCCGTACATAGCGGCCTGCTGCAACCGCCTATGGCGCGCTGGTCCGAGGTAATGGCCTACGAAGGCATGCCTGCCATCGTCACCAATCCCAAGGCTTTTCTGGTGGACTTTCTGCCCATCATACGGCGCACGCTCCAACGTACTGGCTTCGTAATCGACCACGTCTTTTACTATACTGATGCACTCAAGCCGTGGATCGCACGCCGTGACCACTTGCAGCCCTTCCTGATCCGGCGTGACCCGCGCGATATCAGCCGCATCTGGGTGCTGGAGCCCGAAGGGGCACTTTATCTGGAAGTCCCGTACCGAACCTTGGCACATCCGGCTGTCACCCTCTGGGAACAGCGAGAGGCGCTGACAAAGTTGCGGCAGCAAGGGCGCCACCAAGTTGATGAATCGGCGCTATTCCGCATGATCGGCCAGATGCGTGAGATCGTCGCCACCGCACAGAAAGCTACGCGCAAGGCGCGACGCGACGCAGACCGCCGCCAGCATCTCGAGACGCAGGCTCCGCCTGATCCCCGCGTTCCGTCACAGATGAACGCCCCGAGTGTTCTGCAAAGCGACCTGCCGCTGGCCAAGCCTTTCGATCAGATCGAGGAGTGGTAGCCGTGAACGAAGCTTCGATGGTCGATCTGTCTCATTTGCTGCCGGCGGTACAGGGCCTGGCGCTTTTGCCGGCGGAAGAGCGGGTGCAGCGCATCCGAACCGACCGCTGGATAGGCTATCAATGCTGCGGCAGTCGGCCCGACGCCAACCCTGACTTTCACGTTCGCGGCAGTCGGCGGCTATTCCTATGGCACCAGTACCGACGCGCTCGGTCGCGTTACGGTCTACCGCACCAATGGTCCCCAGATGCTTGGCATAACGCGTCCAGGCAGCGCCAGCGAGGACGTGACGTTCACCTACAATGCCGGCCGGGTGGCGAGCATCACCACAGCGGACGGAACCACGACCTACTCCTCAAGCGACGCGGGCAACGTGCGCACTGTGACGGTCACCGATCCTCTGTCACACGCCACAACGCACACTTTTGACATCGCGCTCCAGCGCATGACGGGCAAAACCGATGCGCTAAGTCACACGACAAGCTGGCAATATGACAGCAGCGGTCGCATCACACGCGTCACCCAGCCCGAGGGCAACTACCTCCAGCTCACCTACGACGCGCGCGGCAACGTGACCGAGAAGCGTATGGTGGCAAAGTCGGGCTCGGGCGTAGCCGATATTGTCACCTCTGCGAGCTACCCGGCGACCTGCGTTGACGTAACCTGCAACGAGCCGACCACAACTACCGACGAACGCGGCAACGTCACCGACTATACTTATGACACGACGCACGGTGGCGTGCTTACCGTTACCGCGCCGGCGCCGACGACCGGCGCGACGCGACCGCAAACACGGTACACCTACACGTCCCTGCAGGCGTATTTCAACAAAGGGTCCGGAATCGTGGCATCGGGCGAGCCCGTTTATCGCCTGACCTCCGTTTCCCAGTGCCAGACCGGCGCGACCTGTACCGGTACCGCGGACGAGGTGAAAACCATTATAGATTACGGTCCGCAGGTCGCGGGCCCGGGCGATAATTTGCTGCCGGTATCGGTAACGACGAAAGCGGGCGACAGTTCGTTGAGCGCCACGACGACTACAGGATATGATAACGTCGGCAATGCGATCACCGTCGATGGGCCGCTTTCCGGCACGGTCGACACCACTCGCTATCGCTTTGACGCTGCGCGGCAGCTGGTTGGCGTAACCAGTCCCGATCCCGATGGAGCAGGTGCCCGCAAACCCCGAGCGGTGCGGAACACGTATGACGACAAGGGTCGCGTGACCCTGGTTGAGACTGGCACCGTTACCGACCAGAGCGACACGGCCTGGGCCGCCTTCACACCGGCACAGGCGGTTGCCACCAGCTATGATGGTCTTGATCGAAAGTTGACTGTCACAGTCAAATCCGGGAGCACCAGTTATTCGCTGACACAGTATAGCTATGACGCAGCTGGCCGGCTCGATTGCTCTGCGGCGCGAATGAACAGCGCGACATGGAATTCGCTGCCGGCTTCAGCTTGCACCCTTGGCACCACCGGCGCGGCAGGGCCTGACCGCATTACGAAAACCACCTACGATGTCGCCGACCACGTTACGAAGGTCACCTCAGCCTTTGGCGTGACCGACACCCAATCGGATGACGTAAGCACGACCTATTCTAACAACGGTCGGGTGGCATCGGTAACCGACGCCGAAGGCAACAAGACGACCTATGAATATGACGGCGTCTATCGCCTCGTTAAGACCCGCTATCCGGTGGCGACCAAGGGATCGGACACTAGCTCGACTACCGACTACCAGACTGATCCGATTGGTTATAGCGATGGCCTCAACTCTTACGCGTACGTAGGGGCCGATCCAATTAATGCTACCGACCCGTCAGGAATGTTTGGCCTTTTTGGTGGCTGCCCAGCTGGAAGTAGCTGCACAAGTACGAACCCGGCGGCTTCGAATGCAGCCGGTGGTTACCGGAATGCGAAGCTAGAAAGCGCCATCCAAGGGGCGCTTCCGGGCATTTCCAAACTCGGTGTGAATCAGATAATATCCTGCATTAACTCTCCTTCAGCGGCCTGTATGAGCGCACCCATTGCCGGTTGGGACGGCGGATATGGAGGCACGAAAGATCGCTTAACCTACTCTGAAATTGCCACACTTGTTAAAGGCAATAACAAATCCGATCAAAGAGATGAACTTGTAATCGCGCTCATATATAAGGAATCCAGATTTGACCCGAGCGCAAAATCTAGCGCCAAAAAAATAGCACCGCCGCTGGATTGATGCAAATGACAAAAACAGCCGTGAACGAGGTTAACAGAGTTAATAAAACATCGTTTGCATATGATGATATGCTAACCTCTTCGACAAATATACAAGCAGGGACGATGTATCTTCAGATACGTATTGATAGAGCAGGGAGTATTCAGGCTGGGCTCAACGGATTTGGCACTGGTCGCGGATATTCAATATCGATAATCGACGCCTATAATCAGCTTATTCTTGGCCCTCGAGACCCAATGGCCGTTCTAATTCAGGAGATTGGAAAGCCATGAAAGGTGTAATATGGATAATATTCGCATTTATGTTAACGGGTGCGGATTACGCTTGCCAAGCGGATGATCAAATCGTGTATGCAAAGTTACGCATGTACGACAACGGCGCGGTATTTTTGGCAGATATAACTCAAGATGGAGTAAGATCTCCATATCGTCTCAGGGCGACTTGCTTAGAAGGGTGCAAAAGGCCCGTATACTTTTCGGAAAATTACGGAGACACCCCGCTAGGATTATTCAGTTACTATGACATGGATAATTTGATCGTGTCATATTGGCAGGCGGCCAGCGCTTATAAGGTTAGGATTTTTCGTATATCGGGTGATGGCGTGGTGAAGGTGCTGGATGAATATTCAATGGCACCACTAAATATACACGCCGAAGGAAGCGTCGTTATGGTAACATTAGCTCAGCACGCGTCCGATAGGAGTACCGATTTGACTACCGTGAAATTTCATTGGGTAAATGGGCATTTTGTCAAGGAATAAACTGTACTCACCGAAATTTGAGTCGCGCGCGTCATCAAAATGGTTACAGTTTATGTCAATGTTTGTGGGCGCAAATAGCGGTTTCGTCGCGGCGATGAGCAACGTATTCTAGGCGCTCCGTTCTACACCGATTGATCAGCAATACTCCGCGGTTTTCTGAGGGCGTTCCGCTTGTCAAGCGATCGATGCAGTCCAAGCCCCTCTTGCCGCCATTAAAACGGCGCGTTGCCAGCGGATTGTGCCGGGTGTCATGTCACCCGGCCTCGCTGTGGCGGTGCCCTGCTGGGGCTTGGTTCAGGCTCGATAATGAATAGAAACCTATCTTATTCGATTGCGCTGGTGGCTATCGCCTGTGGCGGATGCTCTAGGGGCGAGGTGAGCCTCGGAGGAGGATTGAAGCTGGTTGAGTTAGATGGCGACAACAAGGCCATTATAAAGAATAACGGTGAGTTTGTCATATATCCAAATATAACTAAAATATCAAAGAATGGTACGATAATAAGAGGCACCAGATCCAAATCAAAATACACTATAGATGACACGAATCCGTCGCTTGATAGTGGATTTGGGGATTTTTGTATCGAAGTAAACGGTGAAAAATACAGGTTTTGTTAATGTTTGAATTTATAGTCGGCGATATTGCAAGCGTGCTGTGTTTCCTGCCGGAATGATTTCATGAAGAAATTGGCTTTGGCTATCGTCATGCTGGTGGCACTCACGCTCATATTTCCTATAATCATGATGTCCGCGATCAAGCCAAAAGAATATGCTTGCACCTGGAAAAAGATGTCAGTGATTGCTTCGCCGTCAGGTCAGAAAAGCGCACTGCTCTATTTGACCATATGCGACAACGAGAGCATGGTTACGTTTTCGACCTATAATGTCTTTGTTATTAAGAACCCTGATGAAAAGATGTTCACTCCCGATAGAAATGATCCTAGATTGACATATTCTAGGGAAGCGAACGTAAATTTTCCTCAGGTGACATGGGAAGATGAGACGGTAAGAATCAAGTAATCTTGGGGCATTTCGCGCCCTGGGGATCGGCTCTATCGGTCCACCAGATGATGGCGACGAGGATGGCGGAGAGGAAGATGTCTGCGCGCTTGTCATAGCTGGCGTTGACACGGCGGAAGTCTGTGAGGCGACAGAAGAAGCGCTCGCTGCCGTTTGGCTCCGAGACCGGGATGCCTGAGCGAGGGCGCGGTACGGTACGATCAAGCCGGTGACCTGCTTGTCCGTTATCAGAACATTTGTGAGCAGGCGTGTGGGCGCAGGTAGCGCCACGCGGGATCAGGGCGCCGGGTTCGACGAGCCGGTGACCTTCACGTTCTTGTGGTCGAGTCCGCTATAGTTGGCGTCCGGACTACGCGAGCCATTGAGGTGGCATCGGGGTCTCGTCGGCCGTACCCCACTTGGCCAGCCATGCCGCTACCTCGGCATGGTCGACAATTCGGCCCGCGGCAGAATCGGCATCCGCACGGGCATCGGCCGCGGCTTCGGCCGCCAGGTCGGTGCTTTCGAAAATGGCGCGCTCGGTTCCCATCCAGGGGAACATAGCAGATTCCTGCTAAAATACCTGCACGCTAGCCGAGCGCGAAGCGCGCCGGTCGTTTATCGAGCACAAAGCTCAAGGCTTCTCGAAATTCCAGCTGCCCAATATCGAATCCTCCACGGCTCTCCTGGCCGCCGACATCGTACTATTTCAACCTCGCCCATTCACACCCATTCGAAGGGCGATCAGAATGATGCGTTCGGCTCGAAAGTCCTAGCCTCTCAAGACCGTTTCTCACGACAGGACGCCCCCCGAACATCGTCCGTCCACTTGGCGCTCACCCATTCTGCCGCCGCCCTAGTGCAGTCGCCTTTTGACATCCGTGCAGTCGTCTTCTGAAAATGACATCCGCCGCACCGGATGCACAACGAATTCTGCCCGTTTTTTAGGCACTCCTTCGCAACTGCACAAAATTTTACCGCCAGGTAGTATTTGATTGCGCGGAAACCCCGCGGAATCGTGGGATTCTTGCGCTTGGCACGCCGCTTGCTCCTGCACCTCTCGGGATAACCGCCAACGAGGGGGCGACATGAAACTCATCATCGCCATCATAAAACCGTTCAAGCTGGACGAGGTCCGCGAGGCGCTCACGGGCGTGGGGGTCGCGGGCATGACCGTGTCGGAGGTCAAGGGGTTCGGCCGCCAGAAGGGCCAGACCGAAATCTATCGCGGCGCGGAATACAGCACCAACATGGTGCCCAAGATCAAGATCGAGGTCGTGGTGGGCGCCGACCTGGCCGATCGCGCCGTCGAAGCGATCCAGGCCGCCGCCAGCACCGGCGCGATCGGCGATGGCAAGATTTTCGTCCTCGATGTCGGCCAGGCCGTGCGCATCCGCACGGGCGAGACCGACGAGACGGCGCTGTGAAGATGGGGGTCCAGATGAAACTAGCGATGAAGATTGCCGCGGGAGCGGGGCTCGGCGCCCTGTTCGCCGCGATACCCGCGCTCGCGCAGGCGCCCGCCGCCGCCCCGGTGGTGCCGACCGACGCGATGGTCAACAAGGGCGACGTCAGCTGGATGCTCGTCTCGGCCGCGCTGGTGCTGATGATGTCGGTGCCCGGCCTCGCGCTCTTCTATGGCGGCCTGGTCCGCACCAAGAACATGCTCTCGGTGCTGATGCAGGTGCTCACCATCGTCTGCGTCGCCGGCCTGCTCTGGGTTACCATCGGCTATTCCATGGCCTTCACCAATGGCGGCGCGCTCAACGCGTTCGTCGGCGGCTTCTCCAAGGCGCTGATGAAGGGCGTCGACGCCAACACCTTCGCCGCGACCTTCTCGAACGGCGTCTATCTGCCCGAGACGACCTTCGTCGTCTTCCAGATGACCTTCGCGATGATCACGCCGGCGCTGATCGTCGGCGCCTTTGCCGAGCGCGTGAAGTTCACGCCGCTGATCCTCTTCGTCGTCGCCTGGTCGATCCTGGTCTATTATCCGATGGCGCACATGGTCTGGTACTGGCCGGGCCCGGACTTCACCGCCGGCCTGCCCGACGATCATGGCTTCCTGTGGGGCAAGGGCGCGCTCGACTTCGCGGGCGGCACCGTGGTGCACATCAATGCGGGCATCGCCGGCCTGGTCGGCTGCCTCGTGATCGGCAAGCGCGTGGGCTACAAGAGCGAGCCGATGCCGCCGCATTCGCTGACCATGACGATGATCGGCGCCTCGCTGCTCTGGGTCGGCTGGTTCGGCTTCAACGCCGGCTCGAACCTGGAGGCCAACAAGTTCGCCTCGCTCGCCTTCATCAACACCATGGTCGCCACCGCCGCGGCGGGCGCGATGTGGGCGATCATCGAGCAGGTGGTGCACGGCAAGCCGTCGCTGCTCGGCGCCGCCTCGGGCGTGGTCGCCGGCCTGGTCGCGATCACCCCGGCCGCCGGCTTCGCCGCCCCGATGACTTCGGTGGTGCTCGGCGCGGTCGCCTCGATCGGCTGCTTCTTCTTCGTCACCACGGTGAAGAACGCGCTGAAATATGACGACACGCTCGACGTGTTCGGCGTGCACTGCATCGGCGGCATCATCGGCGCGATCGGCACCGGCATCGTCGCCGATCCGGCGCTGGGCGGCCAGGGCTTCATGGACTTCACCGTGATCCCGGCGGTGGCCGGCAAGTACGACATGGCCAGCCAGCTCTGGGTGCAGACCCAGGGCGTGCTGACCACGCTGGCCCTGTCGGGCGGCGTGTCGCTGGTCCTGTTCCTGCTGCTCAAGTTCACGATCGGCATCCGCCCCAGCAAGGAAGTCGAGGTCGAAGGCCTGGACATCAATGCCCATGGCGAGCGCGCCTACAATTACTGACGAGATCGGGCGCCGCGCGCATCTCTCCTGCGCGCGCGGCGCCCAACCGAGGTTCCTCCTGCGGACGACTTGGGCCGGTGGTCTCGACCATCGGCCCTTTTTTTGGCGTTTGCGGGCCGGAGGCACGCGGACGCATATTCCCGCCAAGGCGGGGATCCCGGGACCCCGGCCCTTGGGCCGCGGAATACCCCATACATGCTTCCCACCGCCTTTGGCGGCGGGCCCCTTCCCTCTCCCGCCAAGGGAGAAGGAGATCAGGCCAGGTCTTCCTCGATGAAACGGGCGCAGCGCTCGCCGATCACCATGGTCGGCGCATTGGTGTTGCCGCCGATCAGCCGCGGCATGATCGAGGCATCGGCGATGTAGAGCCCCTCCACCCCGCGCACCTTGAGCCGCGGCGTCACCACCGCGCCTTCGTCCGAGCCCATGCGCGCGGTGCCGACGGGGTGGTAGATCGTGTCCGCCCGGGCCCGGATCAGCCGCTCGAGCGCGGCATCGTCGGCCAGGTCGATCGGATAGCGATCGCGCCCCTTATACCGGGCGAGCTGCGGTGCCTCGAGGATGCGGTACATGGTCCGCACGCCCTGCTTGAGCAGCGCCAGGTCGCGTGGATCGCCGAGGAAATCGGGATCGATCAGCGGGGCCGCGCGCGGATCGAGCGACTGGAGGCGGACGGTGCCACGGCTCTCGGGCCGCAGCACACAGGCATGGCAGCTGAAGCCATGCCCCGGCACCGGGGTGCGGCCATGATCCTCGACGATGGCGATCAGGAAATGGAGCTGGAGATCGGGCCGCTCCAGCGCGGGATCGCTGCGGAGAAAGGCTCCGGCCTCGGCATAGGGGCTGGTCATCCCGCCCTTGCGCGTGAGCATCCAGCGCCCCATCGATGCCAGCGACTTCAGCTTGCCCATGCCCGAGCTGCCGAGGAAATAGCTGCCCGGCGTCTCGAAGGCGGCGACATAGTCGAGATGGTCCTGGAGATTGCCGCCCACCGCCGGCCGGTCGATCCGCACCGACAGGCCCATCTCGCGCAGATGCTCGCCGGGGCCGATGCCCGAGAGCATCAGCAGCTGCGGCGTCTGAAAGGCGCCGGCCGCGAGCACGACGGCGCGCCGGGCCCGGATCTCGCGCGCCACGCCGTCGCGCTGATAGGCGACGCCCCAGACCCGGCCTTCCTCGAACAGCACGCGCTCGACGCTGGCCTCGGTAATGATCTCGAGTGTCTCGCGCCGCTCGAGATACGCGCGCGCGGCGCTCCACCGCTCGCCGTTGCGCTGCGTCACCTGGAAGAGGCCGGCACCCGACTGGTGCGCGCCGTTGAAATCGTCGTTGCGCGGGATCTGCAGCGCGCCGGCGGCTTCGATGAACGCCTCGCTGCCGCCATGGGCATAGAGCTGGTCGCTCACCCAGAGCGGGCCGCTGTCGCCATGGAAGGCATCGGCGCCGCGGACATTGTGCTCGGCGCGGCGGAACCAGGGCAGCATCTCGTCCCAGCCCCAGCCCGGGCAGCCGAGGTCGCGCCATTCGTCATAGTCCCGGGCATGGCCGCGGACATAGAGCATCGCGTTGATCGCGCTCGACCCGCCCAGCCCCTTGCCGCGGGGCTGATAGCCGCGCCGGCCGTTGAGCCCGCGCTGCGGCACCGTCTCGAACGCCCAGTTGGTCGCCGGGCCCTGGAACGGAAGCATGCCGGGCATGCGCGTCTTGATGCCGGTGTTGCGGCCGCCGGCCTCGAGCACCGCGACGCTGTACCTGCCGCCTTCGCTCAGGCGGCCTGCGACGGCGCTTCCGCCCGATCCTCCACCGATGACGACGATGTCGGCTGCTTCCACGCGATCCCCCGCTGCTGCCGCGCCTCCCAGCGCGCCTTGATGGTCTCGGATGTATCGCGGCTGCCGTCATGGCTCCAGCCCGGCGGCGCGATCATGTACAGGATTCGGGACTTCAGGTCCGGCGCGGCCCATACGTCCTTCGCGATGCCCACCCATTCGTGGAACGCGGCCCAGAACAGGCTGAAGCTGCCGAGATCCTTGACGATGCCGTAGCGCGGCTTCTCGTCCTCCCGTTCCGCCTCGAACGTGCCGAGCAGCCGGTCCCAGACGATGAAGACGCCCGCATAGTTCTTGTCGAGATAGCGCGGATTGGTGGCGTGATGGACCCGGTGGTGCGACGGGGTGTTCATCACCGCCTCGAACCAGCGCGGCATCCGGCCGACCACCTCGGTATGGATCCAGAACTGGTAGATCAGGTTCAGCCCGGCGCAGAAGAAGATCATCAGCGGATGAAAGCCGATCAGGAACAGCGGCAGGCGGAACAGGAAGCTCAGGCTGACAAAGCCGGTCCAGGTCTGCCGCAGCGCGGTCGACAGGTTATAGTGCTGGCTCGAATGATGGATGACATGGCTCGCCCAGAACCAGCGGACGCGGTGGCCGGTACGATGCGCGAAATAATAAGCGAGATCGTCGAGCACGAAGGCGACGACGAACCAGTACCAGGCGAAGCCGATGGTGAAGAAGCGGAACTGATACACCCACATCGAGATGGCGAAGACCAGCCCGGCGGTGAGCGCGCTGGAGACCGTGCTGCCGAAGCCGAGCAGCAGCGAGGTGAGCGTGTCCCGCGGGCAATAGCGCTGCCGGTCCCGCGTCCGCGCGATCAGCATCTCGACGACGATCAGCGCCACGAAGCCGGGAATGGCATAGTTCACCGGATCGAAGAGCAGCGGCATCTCGGGCATCGACCTTGTTTACCGCAATGTCAGTAGCGAGTCACGCCGCGCTGCGGCATGGAACGCGGGCGGGATCACAGCGCGGTCACGCCCTTGAGCACCACCGTGCCGAAGCGCGCATCGCCGCTGTCGAAAGCGAGCCCGTCGGGCGCGGGCGTGCCGGCGAGCGGCGCCCGCAGGTGCCGCGCCGCAATGCGGGCGCCATGGATCTTGAGCAGCGCGGCGTCGCCCGCGCCGCCCCGCACCAGCGCTGCCTTGCCGTCGCTGCCGATCACCACCGCGCCGCCCTCGAAACCGGGGATCATTGCCTCCGCCGCCGCGCGGGCCTCCTCGGCGCTGCCGATGCGCGCGCCGCCGAGCCCGAGCAGCCGGGCGAGCAGCGCGAGCACCAGCACCGCGACGATCGAGCCGCCGAAGATGGTGAGCTGCGTCACGCCCGGCCGGAAAGCTGGTCCAGCAGCGGACGGATGCCCGACAGGTCGTAGCCGGCCTGGGCGGCCTTGGCGGTGATCTCCGCCGGATCGCCGCCGCGCGCCGCCTCGGCCAGCGCCCAGAGGTTGCACGAGCGGGTGCCCGAGCGGCAATAGGCGAGCACCGGCCCCGAAGCCTCCGCCAAGGCCGCCGCCATCGCCTCGACCTGGGCGGAGGAGAAGCCGGCATGGGTGACGGGAATCGCGGCATAGCCGAGCCCGGCCGCCTCCGCCGCGGCGCGGATCGCCTCGCCCTCGGGCTGGCCGCTCTCCTCCTCGTCGGGGCGGTTGTTGATCACATAGGTGAAGCCCTGTTCGGCAAGGAAGGCGATGTCCTCGGCCGCGATCTGGGGAGCAACCGAGATATTGTCGTCGACGCGGCGCGGGCTGGTCATTGCTTCTCCACCTTCTGGGTTTCCGTGATCGGCTGGTTGGCGGCCCAGGCGGCGATCCGGCGCTCGGCCGCGGTGATGCCCTTGAGCACTTCCTCGGTGGCGGGGGCCTGGCAGCCCATGTCATAGGTCAGGCTCGCATCGTCCCAGCGGACCGTTCCGTAATATTGGTCGGTGATGCGATCGCCGCAGTCGAGCTCGCTCTCCGCCTGCGCCTCGCCCAGGGCGAGCAGCTTGCGGATCTCGGCGAAGCCGGCGCTGCCGGCGGAGAAACGCCGCGTCACCAGCCGCTCGGGCTTGTAGGTATCGGGCTCGGCCATGGTGTAGCTGCCCTTGCCCGCCCCGTCGATCGTCCAGCGCGAGACCAGATGGCCCCAGCTGTTGCGGTCCATCGCGATGGTCGAGGGCACGGGCATGGTCGGGACCCGCGCGCGCTGCGGCGCGCAGGCGGCGAGCAGGACGAGGGCGGCGAGCAGGATCGTCTTCATGCGGCATCGCGGATCACTTGCAGGAAGGCGTCACCATAAGCGTCGAGCTTGCGCGCGCCAACGCCCGAGATGTTGCCCATCGCGGCGATGCTCGCGGGCCGGAGCAGGGCCATGTCGCGCAGCACCGAATCATGGAAGATCACATAGGGCGGCAGGCCGGTCTCCTGGGCGATCTCGCGGCGCTTGGCGCGCAGCGCCTCGAACAGCGGATCGCCGACGGGATTGGGCGCCCCCGCCTTGCCGCCGCGCCGCCGGCGCTCGCGCTTGGGCGGCAGCACCAGCGCCACCGTGGCGCCGCCCTTGAGGATCGAACGCGCCTCGGGCCCGAATTCCAGCCCGCCATGCTCGTTGGCGCGCAGCGCGTCGCGCAGCAGCAGCGCGCGGGCGACCGGCTTGATCAGCGCCGCCTCCTCGCCGTCGACGATGCCGAAGACGGAGAGGTTCTCGTGCCCGTTCGTCAGGCTGCGCTCGCTCGACTGGCCCAGCAGGATGCTCTCGATATAGCCGGTGCCGAACAGCATCCCGGTGCGGAACACCGCCGAGAGGAATTTCTGCGCCGTCACCGTGGCGTCGATCGCGGCGGGCGGGCTCAGGCAATTGTCGCAATTGCCGCACTGCTCCGCCGGCTCCTCGCCGAAATGGCGCAGCAGGATGCGGCGCCGGCAGGTCGCGGTCTCGACCAGCGCGCCGAGCGCCGTCAGCCGGGCGCGCTCGCCGGGCTGGCGCTGGGGCTCGACTTCGCCGATCCGCTGGCGGGCGCGGGCGAAATCATCGGCGCCCCAGAAGAGATGCGCCACCGCCGGATCGCCGTCGCGCCCCGCGCGGCCCGTCTCCTGATAATAGGCCTCGATCGACTTGGGCAGGCCGGCATGGGCGACGAAGCGCACGTCCGGCTTGTCGATCCCCATGCCGAAGGCGACGGTGGCGACGATCACCATCTCCTCCGAGGCGACGAACGCCGCCTGGTTGCGGCGGCGGACCGCGGGATCGAGTCCGGCATGATAGGGCAGCACCGGCCGGCCGGTCTCCGCCGCAAGCTTCTCGGCCAGCTTCTCCACGCCCGCGCGGGTCTGGGCATAGACGATGCCGGGGCCGGGCGTCTCGGCGATCAGGTCGATCACCTGGCGCGTCGTGTTCTCGCGCGGGGTGATCGCGTAGCGGATATTGGGCCGGTCGAAGCCGGCGACGATCAGCCCCTCCTGCGGCAGCCCGAGCTGCTCGAGGATGTCGGCGCGGGTATGCGCGTCCGCCGTGGCGGTGAGCGCGAGGCGCGGCACGTCGGGGAAGCGATCGAGCAGCGGGCGGAGCAGGCGATAGTCCGGGCGGAAATCATGCCCCCATTCGGAGACGCAATGCGCCTCGTCGATCGCGAACAGCGACAGCTTCGCGCTCGCCAGCAGGTTGCGGAAGCCTTCGCCCGAGGCGCGCTCGGGCGCGACATAGAGCAGGTCGAGCTGGCCGGAGCGGAAGCGCTCGATCGTCTCGGCGCGATTCTCGTCCACCGACGTCAGCGTCGCGGCGCGGATGCCGACCGCCTCGGCGGCGCGCAGCTGGTCGTGCATCAGCGCGATCAGCGGCGAGACGACGACGCAGGTGCCCTCGAGCATCACGGCGGGCAGCTGATAGGTGAGCGACTTGCCCGCGCCGGTGGGCATGACCGCCAGGGTGCGCCGGCCGGCCAGGACGCGTTCCACCACGTTCGCCTGGACGCCGCGAAAACTGTCGAAGCCGAAGACGCGGCGGAGGGTTTCGATCGCGGGAGCCATCGCGCCCGGTTAGCGGGGGACGGCCGGCGAAGTCGAGGCTATTTGCAGGGAACGCCGTCCTCGGGCTTCCAATCGACCAGTTCGAAGGCGCTGACCTCGATCGCGCTGATCGCATAGGGCCAATACTCGACGCCGGGCCTGCCGGGCATCACCAGGCAGACATCGGTCGGCCGATTGCCGCCATGCGCCCAGATCCGTGCGCGATAGACAAGCGCTTTGGGATAGCCGTTGTGGACGATCAGCAGCGAATGGCTGGAGCCCGGCACCAGCAGGAAGCGGAAGCGGAGCTTCCCCGGATCGGGGATCGGCAGGGGCGGCAGGTTGTTCTGGTTCGGCAGCGGCGCCGCCTCGGGCACCGGGGCCTCGGGCGGCGTCATGCCCGAATATTCGCGGCCGACCGCGGCCTCGAACGGCGTGGGCGTGGCGGCGGTCCGCCGCACTTCGCCAGCCGTCCGCCCATCGAAGGAGAAGGCGGCTTCCTCGCCGGGCGCGATCCCCACCGCCTGCGCCCGCGCGCCGGCCGGGACGAGCAGCGCGGCGCCGACGGCCGCCAAAACCCATGCCCGCATGCCGATCACCCCCCTGTTTCTCCAGCGATTATCCGCGCCGCGCCGGGATCCCGCAAGGGGGTTCGCGCCCCGCCGCCGGCCGGGCGGGGCGTTTCGCAAGCGTACCGCCCACAGATTTTCGCCGGAATGCGCTTCCCCCCGCCATCGCCATCGGCCAAAGCGTCCGGCGATGACGGTGCGCGTGGACATGGGGGTGGACGGCAAGGGCGATGCCGTCGCCATGGATCTCGAAGAGCTGCTGGCGACGCGATTGCTCGTCCAGGGCAATTCGGGGTCCGGCAAGTCGCATCTGCTGCGCCGGCTGCTCGAGCGGAGCGCCGGCCATGTCCAGCAGGTGGTGATCGATCCCGAGGGCGACTTCGTCACGCTCGGCGACAAATATGGCCATATCGCCATCGAGGCCGCCGATTATTCGGAGCGCGAGATCGCCCGCTTCGCCACCCGGATTCGCGAGCATCGCGCGTCGGTGGTGCTCAGCCTGGAAGGGCTGGAGGCCGAGGGGCAGATGAAATGCGCCGCCGCCTTCCTCAACGCGATGTTCGACGCGCCGCGCGACCATTGGTATCCGGCGCTGGTGGTGGTCGACGAAGCCCAGCTGTTCGCGCCTTCGGGCGGCGGCGAGGTGGCGGAGGACGTCCGCCGCGCCTCGCTCTCGGCGATGACCAACCTGATGTGCCGCGGGCGCAAGCGCGGCCTGGCGGGCGTGATCGCCACCCAGCGCCTCGCCAAGCTGGCCAAGAACGTGGCGGCCGAAGCCTCGAACTTCCTGATGGGCCGCACCTTTCTTGACATCGACATGGCGCGCGCCGCCGACCTGCTCGGCATGGAACGCCGCCAGGCCGAGGCGATCCGCGATCTCGCGCGCGGCCATTTCCTGGCGCTCGGTCCCGCCGTGTCGCGCCGGCCCATCTCGGTGCAGATCGGCGCGGTGGAGACCAGCGCGCGCAGCGGCAGCCCCAAGCTGACTCCACTGCCCGAGGCGCCCTCGGCGGAACTGAAGGACCTGCTCCTCGCCCCGGCCGAGCCCGAATGGACGCCCCCCGCCCCGCCGGCGCCGGCACAGGCGCCGCAGCTCGCCTCGGACCGGCTGCTCGAGGCGCTCGCACGCTCGACGCCGGTGCGCGAGGAAATCCCCGAGGTCGATCCGGAGGAAGCCGCCGCCAAGATCGCCGACGTGCTGCGCGACATCGTCGCCGATGCCGAGAGCGCCTATCGCTCGCCCTCGGTGCTCTACCAGGATTTCCTGGTGCGCTGCCGGATGGTCGGCCTGGCCCGGGCCCCGCTCGACCTCTCCGCCTTCGTCCGCCGGCTCTCGGCCGCGCGTGCCGGCATCCATGGCGATCCGGACGCGGAATGGGCCCAGGCGCTCGACGCGGCGCGCGCGCTGCCCGACGACATGCTCGGCCCGTTCCTGCTCGTCGCCCGCGCGGCGCGCGAAGGCGCGCCCTGCCCGAGCGACACCGAGATCGCCGCCACCTATGGCACCAGCTCGCTCGGCCGCGTGCGCCGGCTCCTCCAATATATCGAGAGCCGCGAGCTGTTCGTGACGCGCACCGACCTTTCGGGCAAGCGCTCGATCACGATCCCGCGGCTCGGCTGGACCACCCAGCCCGCGGAGATCGGCGGCTAGGACCGGTATCAGAGCCCGCGCAGCCAGGCCTCGGTGGCGTCGACATGCGTGACCGGCAGCATATGGCCGCCTTCGATGATCTCGACCTGGCCGTTCGGCACGTCCGCAGCGGTCTTGCGCCCGTGCAGTTCGGGATCGAGCAGCGCGTCCTCCCGGCCGTAGAGGATCGAAACCGGCACGGCGATCTCGCCATAGCGCGGCGCCTGGACCTTCATCGCGGCGGGCCCCATCTCGATCTCGTAGCAGCCCATCTGGAAACTCGCGGGCCGGATGGCGAGCGCGCCGCCGGCCCGGATCGCGAAATCCTCGGGCACCGGATCGGGCGCGAAGACCGCCGCCGTCTTCGCCTTGCCGGTGCGCATCGCGAGCGGCACCGCGATCGTCCAGGCGATCAGCGGGCGAAGCGGGCCCGGCACCCGCAGCCCCGCGAGCGGCGCGGGCGGCTCGTCGATCGGCTGGGTATAGGGCGCGATCAGCCCGAGGCCCCGTACCGCGCCTGGATGCCGCAGCGCCAGCGCCAGGCTCACCGCCCCGCCCATCGAATGGCCGACGAGCAGCGGCTTCTCCAGCCCCAGCGCCCGGATCGCGGCGGCGACGGCGTCGGCCTGGCCGGGAATGTCGAGCCGCGGCCCGGTAAGCGTGGAATAGCCCCAGCCGGGACGGTCCATCACGATCACCCGGCGGTCCGTCGCCAGTCGGCCGGCCAGCGCATAGGTGAAGACGCGCAGCTGGCTCAATATGCCGTGGATCATCACGATGGCGGGCGCGTCGGCCGGCCCGGTCTCCACATAATGGATCCGCGCGCCCGGCACCTCGACCTGCCTGCCGTCCATCGGCACCCAGCGCTCGACGCCGCGCGAGACATAGCCCGACCACAGGACGAGCGCGGCGATCACCACCGCCAGCGCAACCAGGAACCCAATCATCGCCCCTCCTATTCGGCGGGGACTTCCTCTCCGCCCTCGGCCGCGCGCTCCTGCGCCTGCCGCGCCCACATCTCGGCATAGAGACCGTTCTTGCGCAAGAGCCGGGCGTGCGTGCCCTGCTCGGCGACGCGGCCGGCCTCGAGCACGATGATCCGGTCGGCATGGACCACGGTCGAGAGGCGATGGGCGATGACGATGGTGGTGCGGCCATGCTCGATCGCCTCCAGCGTCGCCTGGATGTCCGCCTCGGTCCGGCTGTCGAGCGCGCTCGTCGCCTCGTCGAGGATCAGGATCGGCGGGTTCTTGACCAGCGTCCGCGCGATGGCGACGCGCTGCTTCTCGCCGCCCGAGAGCTTGAGCCCGCGCTCGCCGACCCGAGTCTCGAAACCGGCGGGCAGCGACTGGATGAAGCCGGCGATCGCCGCGCCCCGCGCCGCGGACGCGATCTCGTCGTCGCTCGCGCCTTCGCGGCCATAGGCGATGTTGTAGCCGATCGTGTCGTTGAACAGTACCGTGTCCTGCGGAACGATGCCGATGCTTCCGCGCAGCGAGGTCTGGGTGACGTCGCGAATGTCCTGCCCGTCGATGGTGATGCGGCCGCCGGTCACGTCGTAGAAGCGGTACATCAGTCGCGCCAGCGTCGACTTGCCGGCGCCCGAGGGGCCGACCACCGCGACGGTGGCGCCCGCCGGGATGTCCAGATCGATGCCCTTCAGTATCTCGCGCTCGGGATCATAGCCGAAATGCACGCCCTCGAACCGGACATGGCCCGCGCTGACGACCAGCGGCGCGGCGCCCGGCGCATCCTTCACTTCGGCGGCGCTGTCGAGCAGGTCGAACATGCTGCCCATGTCGATCACGCCCTGCCTTATGGTGCGATAGACCCAGCCGAGCATGTCGAGCGGGCGGAACAGCTGCGACAGCAGCGTCGAGACCAGCACCACGTCGCCCGCCGTGAACTTGCCGCTGCTCCAGCCGAACACCACCAGCGCCATGCCCGCGCCGAGCATGAAGTTGGTGATCAGCGCCTGGCCGATGTTGAGCCAGGCCAGGCTGTTCTCGCTGGTGGTCGCCGCGCGGGCATAGGCAGTGACGGCATTCTCGTAGCGCCGCGCTTCGCGCGCCTCGGCGTTGAAATATTTCACCGTCTCGAAGTTGAGCAGCGAATCGACCGCATGGGCGACGGCGCCGGTGTCGAGGTCGTTCATCTTCTCGCGCAGCTTGGAGCGCCAGTCGGTCACCCAGCGAGTGAAGGCGATGTAGAGCACCACCATCGCCAGGGTGCCGACGACCAGCCACACGCCGTAGCGCGTCCAGAAGATGCCTATGACCAGGGCGAGCTCGAGGATCGTGGGCGCGATGTTGAACAGCAGGAAATAGAGCATCGTGTCGATGCTCTTGGTGCCGCGCTCGACCACCTTGGTGATCGCGCCGGTGCGCCGCTCGAGATGGAAGCGCAGGCTCAGCTGATGCAGGTGGCGGAACACGTCCGAGGCAAGCCGGCGCGTCGCGTCCTGCCCCACTTTCTCGAACACCGCGTTGCGCAGATTGTCGAACAGCACCGTGCCGAAGCGCGCCAGCGCATAGCCCGCGACCAGCGCCGCGACGAGCCACACCGCATCGCGCGAACCGCCCGCCATCCGGTCGATCGCGCCCTGCAGCGCGAAGGGCGCGCCATAGACCTGGACCAGCTTCGACACGACGACCAGGCCAAGCGCGAGGACGATGCGGGCCCGCAGGCCGGGGGCGTCCTTGGGCCATAGATAGGGGAGGAAACGCCGCAGCGTGGCGAGCATCGGGCGCTCGCCGGCGGGTGTGTCGGGATTGGAAGCCATCGCCGCCAGATCTGGGGCGCTCGGCACCGGGATGCAACATTTGGCTATCGGCTCCGGAAAGGGACGCGCGATGGACCGGGCCCTTGGAGGCGGATGACGAGGCTCGCCGGCGCCCCGTGCCCCGGCTTAGCGCGGGCGCGTCCAGAGCGCGGGATCGCGCGGCGCCGCGGGATAGAGATCCCGGCGACGAAGCCCCTGCCACCCGGCACGGGCGATCCAGCCGATCTTCTCGAAGCCGGAAGTGGCGACGCGGCGATCCCAGGCATGCTCGCCGCGCTCGGCGACCTTTCTCGCGATATCGCCATAGATGCCGGCGGCGGCGAGCACTGCCCAGGCCGAACGAAAGCCCAGCGCCGGCGTGCCGCCCCGCGCGCTCGCGGCATAGTCGGCGGCCCGGCCGGTGAGCCGGCCGGCGAGCACCGCGAGACGCTGGCGAAAGGGCGGCTTCATGTGCTGGCCGGGCGGGACATCCATCTCGGCCAGCCAGTCCTGCGGCAGGTAGCAACGGCCCATCCGGTCGTCCGCCTCGACGTCGCGGGCGATATTGGCGAGCTGGAAGGCGATGCCGAGGTCGCAGGCCCGGTCGAGCGTCGCCTCGTCCTCGGGCGGGACGCCCATGATCACCGCCATCAGGCAGCCGACCGCGCCGGCGACGTGATAGGCATAGCGATACAGGTCGTCCTCATGGCGCGGCACCCACGCCGCCGCATCGAGCGCGAAGCCCTCGACCACGTCCCGGACAAAGCGGTGCGGCAGCTTCGCCTCGGCAGCGACGATGCGCAACGCATCGAAGGCGGGATCGCCCACCCGCTCCCCGGCGAGCGCCGCCTCGGTGAGCAGCCGGATGCGCGCCAGGCCAGCTGCGGCATCCGCCGCCCGCGCCTCGCCGCCATGGTCCTGTCCGTCGGCAAGGTCGTCACAGGCGCGGCACCAGGCATAGAGCAGCCAGGCCCGCTCGCGCGTCTCGCGCTCGAACAGCCGGCTGGCGGCGGCGAAGCTCCGCGAGCCCCGCGCGATCGCTTCCTGCGCGGTCGCGACGATCGCGGCACGCCCAGGAAGCGGGGAACTCACAGATCGCCGCGCCGCATCTGGACGATCGTCTCGACCGGCTTAGCCGCGATCATCTTGTCGAGCAGCCCCTCGAGCGTGCCGTCGACGATCAACATGTCCTGGTGCTGCGGGCGGACAAAGCCGACCTTGCCCATATGCTGCCAGAACTCGACCAGCTTGTCATAATAGCCGGCGATGTTGAGCAGGCCGACCGGATCGGTGTGATAGCCGAGCTGGGCCCAGCTGAGCGCTTCCCACAGCTCGTCCATCGTGCCCGTGCCGCCCGGCAAGTTGATGAAGCCGTCGGCGATGTCGGTGAAACGCGCCTTGCGCTCGTGCATGGTGGCGACGACGTGGAGCTCGGTGCAGCCGCGATGCGCGACTTCGGCATTGACCAGCAGCTCGGGGATCACCCCGATCACTTCGCCGCCGGCCTCCAGCGCCGCATCGGCGACCGCACCCATCAGGCCGAGCCGGCCGCCGCCATAGACGATGCCGATATCGCGCTGCGCCAGCGTGCGGCCGACATGGCGCGCGGCCTCGATATAGACGGGATCGGCCGGGCTGGCCGAACCGCAATAGACTGCGACGCGCTTCATCTGATCTTCCCGATAGCCATGATTCGCCCCGCCTTCGACCAGAATGCGCGCGGGGGCAAGCCGCTCACTTGCCGTCGCCGAGCATCAGCGCGGCGGTCGCCTTCGCGCTGCCGACCACGCCGGGAATGCCGGCCCCGGGATGGGTGCCGGCGCCGACGAAGAACAGGTTGTGGATCGCATCGTCGCGATTGTGGGTGCGGAACCAGGCGCTCTGGGTGAGGATCGGCTCGAGGCTGAAGGCCGAGCCCAGATGCGCGCCGAGATCGTCGCGAAAATCGGGCGGCGCGTAGCTGAATTTGGTTAGGATACGATTCCCGAGGTCCGGAATCAGCCGGCGCTGGATTTCGGCGAGGATACGCTCCTCCAGGATCGGGGCGACCTCGCTCCAGTCCGCCGGGAACTTGCCGAGATGCGGCACCGGGCAGAGCGCGTAGAAGGTCGAATGCCCGGCAGGCGCCATCGTCGGATCGCTGGCGCTCGGATGGTGGAGATAGAGCGAGAAATCCTCGCTCAGCACGCCGTGATCGAAGATGTCGGCGAGCAGGCCCTGATAGCGCGGCCCGAACAGCACCGAATGATGCGCGATCTCGGGAAAGGTCCCGCGCACGCCGAAATGGACGAGGAACAGCGACGGCGAGAAGCGCTTGCGCACCAGCGCCTGCGCCGCGCGCTGGCTGGAGCGCGAGCCCTTCAGCAGGTCGCGATAGCCATGGACCACGTCCGCGTTGCAGGCGAGCGCATCGACCTGCAGCTCCAGGCCGCCCGCCGTGCGCACGCCGGTGACGAGATCGCCCAGCGTGTCGATGCCGGTCACCGGATCGCCGAGCCGCAGCGTGCCGCCCAGCCGCTCGAAATGGCGGACCATCCCGGCGACCAGCCGGTTGGTGCCGCCCTCGGCCCACCAGACCCCGCTCTGGCGCTCGAGCTGGTGGATCAGCGCATAGATCGCGCTCGCGGTCATCGGGTTTCCGCCCACCAGCAGCGTGTGGAAGGAAAAGGCCTGGCGCAGCTTCTCGTTGCGGATGAAGCTCGCCACCTTGGCGTAGACCGAGCGCCAGGCGCCATATTTGGCGAGCGCCGGCGCGGCGCGGACCATCGACATCACGTCCTGGAACGCGACATGGCCAAGCTTCACATAGCCTTCCTCGTACACGCCGGCGGCATATTCGAGGAAGCGGCCATAGCCGGCGACATCCTGCGGCTCGAACCGCGCGATCTCGGCGGCGAGCTGGTGATCGTCGTTGGAATAGTCGAAGCGCGTCCCGTCGGGCCAGGAGAGGCGATAGAAGGGCGTGACCGGCTTCAGCTTCACATCGGCAGCCATGTCGTGCCCGGAAAGCTGCCAGAGTTCGCGCAGTGCCTCGGGCGCGGTGATCACCGTGGGGCCGGCGTCGAAGGTGAAGCCGTCCTTCTCCCAGAAATAGGCGCGCCCGCCCGGCTTGTCGCGCGCCTCCAGCACCACCGTGTCGACGCCCGCCGCCTGCAGCCGGATCGCGAGCGCCAGGCCGCCGATCCCGGCGCCGACCACGACGGCCCGCTTCACCGGAACGACTCCCGGATCGCCGAGAGCGCGCGGCCGATCGGCACCGGCGGCCTGCCCGAAACCAGGCGCAGGCGATCGGCCAGGGTGGAATGCCCGGCATAGAAGCGCCCGATCAGCTGCGGATCGAGCCGGTAGAAGCGCTGGAGGATGCGGTAACGCTCCGCGGGTTCGGCGGCCTTGAACAACATGGCGGCGAGCATGCGGTAGAAATGGCGCCGGCGCCATGTCGATCGGGCGAAATCGTGCAGCAGCCGGTGCAGCGCCGGCCCGCCCAGGTCGCTCGCGGCCGCGACCAGCGTGGCGGTGCGCACCGCATCGGGCAGCGCGTAGCTGGTGAGCGGATGGAACAGGCCGGCGCGCCCGCCCGCCTTGGCGACCTTGTTGCCGCCCGCCTGCCAATAGGCCTCGAAGTCGCCGCCCATCACCACGGGCAGCGCGCCACCCTCCTCGCGCACGACGCGATCGACCTGCCAGCCGCGCGCATCGGCATAGGCGTCGATCCGCGCGCCGAGCAGCGCCGCATCGAAATCCGGGGTGTCGCTGTAATAGGTGTCCTCGACGAACGCGCAGGTGGGGCCGAACGGCAGCGCATAGACGAACCGGTAGCCGTCCAGCTGCTCGACGGTCGCGTCCATCAGCTTCGGCCGTGCCAGGCCGTGCGCTTCGGCCAGCGCCAGCTCGCGGCCGTAGAATTTCTGCCAGCCGCAGCGCAGCGCCGCGAGATCGGCGGGCCCGCGGCAATCGATCACGCCCTTGGCCTCGATCCGGTCGCCATCGGCAAGGACGACCGCGGTGGGACTGGCGGCAAGCACCTTGCGCCGCGTCATCACCGCCTGCGCGGGCAGCTCGGCGCGGACGACCTGGTCGAGCCGGCGCGATTCGATCGAATAATAGCCGGTGCGCAAGGTCCGCGAGACCGCCGGAAAGGCGACGTCGTAGCTGGTCCAGCCATGCCCGATCAGCGGCGCGGTGAGCCAGCGGTCCCCCGGCGCGACATCGGTGGCGAAGAAGGACCAGAGATGGTTGCCGCCGATCCGGCTGCCGCCCTCGACGATGCGCACGTCGCAATCCGGGCGCTTGCGGCGCAGGGCGAGCGCGATCAGCCCGCCGGCCAGGCCCCCGCCGACAATCGCCACGTCGCAGTTGATCGTTGCGGGCATGGCACAAACCTAACCCAGCGATTCGCGCGATTCCAACAAAAATGCCCCTCCCGCGCGGGCGGAAGGGGCAGGTGTGGCGGGAGAGGCCGCGATGCGGCCACGCCCGGAGCCCGGGAGGAAGATCAGGCCGCCTGGAGCAGCGGCCATTCGGCGGCCATCGCCCGGGCCACCGCCGGGCGGGCGCGAACGCGCTCGCGATAGGCCGACAGCACCGGCCATTCGGCAAGCGGCACCTTCGAATATTCGCACCAGTTGAGCACCGCGAGCAGATAGGCGTCCGCCACGGTAAAGCGATCGTCGAGATATTCGCGGCCCTCGAGATGCCTGGACAGCACGGCGAAAGGCCGGGCATGGCGGGCCCGGGCGGCATCCTGCTCGGCCGCGCCATAGCCCTTGCCGAGGATCGGCATGAACACTGCCTTGTGCAGCTCCGTGCTGACGAAGTTCAGCCAGGCGAGCATCCGGTAATGCCCGTCGGAAAAGCCGGTGAAGCTGAGCGCGCCTTCGGGCGCCAGCTCGGCGATATAGGTGAGAACCGCCGGACCTTCGGTGAGCACGAAGCCGGTGCCGGTCTCGATCGCGGGGACATAGCCCATCGGCGAGATCTCGGTGAAATCGCGCCCGTCCGCCAGGCGCAGATCCTTGGGCACCTGGACATATTCGGCGTCGAGCCCGGCTTCCTCGAGCGCGATGCGCGCCGCGAGCGAGCAGGCGAAGGGCGTGAAATAGAGCTTCATGGCGAGTCTCCCTTGATTTTTATACGATCCCGCACAAAAATCGGGGCGTCAAGGAATTTAATGCGAAACGATACAAAAACAGCGCCGCGCGGGCGGGGACGGCCGCGCAAGTTCGACGAGGAGGCGGCGTTGCGCGCCGCGCTCCAGCGTTTTCGCACGCTCGGCTATTCCAACACTTCGCTCGACGAGCTGGCCGCGGCGACCGGCGTGAACCGGCCGAGCCTCTATGCGACGTTCGGCGACAAGAAGGCGCTGTATCTCGCCGGCCTGGCGCGCACCCATGCCGTGATCGATTCGACCTTCGCGGCGCTCCACGCGATGGGCTATCCACCGGAGAAGATGCTCAAGGCGCTGTTCCTCGGCGCGATCGAAGGCTTTCTGACCGGCGAACATGGCCCCTCGGGCTGCATCGCGGTGAATACCGCGGCGGCCGAAGCGGTTACCGATCCGGACATCCGCGCGGCGCTGGCCGCGTTCATGGCATTGCAGGACGGCTGGATCGAGCGGCTGATGGCGCAGGCGGGAAGCGCCGACCCGCGCGGCGATGCGCAGGTCGCCTCTTCGGTGATCCATTCGCTGAGCACCCGCGCCCGGGCCGGCACGCCGCGCGACGAGCTGATCGCGATCGCGAAGAAAGCGACCGCCCTGTTGCTGGCCGAACCAAATACTCTTCGAAATCCCGACGGCGAAACTAAATAGCTTTATTATCAATCGGCAATCGGCCGGCCTGCATTACATGTCCATTTCGGCGCCGAACCTGTTTGACTTCCAGTAGAACGAGCGCAGCATCCCCGCACCACGACTCATGGGGAGAAATGGACATGCAGGCTTTATCTTGGCCGTCGCTGGCCCTCGTTGCGATGCTCGCCGCCGGCTATACGGCATTGGATGCCAGGGAGGCATCGCTTCCCGCCGCCGCGGATGCATCGGCCGTGCCGGCCAATGCCTGTGTGAGAGTCAAGACGACTGGCTGGAAGGCATGGCTCGACAAGATGCCCGGGCCCGGTTCCACGCCGACGCTTCATGTGCTCGGAAAGGCGACCACGCCCACGGCCGGCTGGAAGCTGGCGCTCCATCGGGGCATCCTCGACAAGGCCCTGCCGCCGACCCAGCGCTTCGATTTCATCGCCACCGCGCCGACCGGTCCGGTCCCGCAGGTCGTGACGACTCAGGACGTGAAGGCCGAGGTCAAGCCGGCGCTGCCGAAATACCGGGCCGTCACGATCTTCTGCGACGGCAAGGAAATCGCGACGATGCCCGTCAGGATCGTCACCTGAGCCGAGCGGCGTCGAGGATCGCGCGCGCCCGCGCCAGATCCTCGTCGTCCACCATCACGCGCACCGGGATCAGCAGGTACGAGCCATCGGCGATGCTGGTCCCGGCGTCGAACACGAAGCTGGGGATGGCCTCGTCCTCCAGCCGGCCCTGAACGATAAAGGCTTCCTGCCGGTCGTACCGGCCCAGTTCGACGAGCGGCATCAGCCGGGCTCCTGCGTGGGGTTGCGGACGGGCAGCCCGTCGATGCTGTGCGTGCGCACCGCATATTTGGCGAAGCGCAGCGCGGAATCGTGCGTCGCATGATATTTGGCGAGCGTCTCGCGCTCGCGCTCGAAGCGCATGTGCGGCGCGCCCCAGCCGCACGAGGTCTGGACGCTCTCCACCGTCATGTCGAAGATCTGGCGCGTGCCCGGCAGCAGCGTGAAATGCGCCCGCAGCGCCGCCCAGCCTTCGTCCTGGGGCAGCACCGGCACGGCGCGGCCATAGAGGCGCAGGATCAGCGCGGGATTGTCGAACGCGCAGAACATCAGGGTGATGCGCCCATCGGCGACCAGATGGGCATGAGTCTCGTTCCCCGATCCGGCGACGTCGAGATAGGCTATGCGATCGGGCCCGAGCACCCGGAAACAGTCCATGCCCTTGGGGCTGAGATTGACGCGGCCGCCGGCCGCGGCGGTGGCGACGAAGAACAGGGGCTGGCGAGCGATGAAGGCGCGATGATCGTCCGAAAGCGCATCGAAGAACCGGGCCATGCCGCCGGCTATACCTGGCGCGGGCGGCGCGGGATGCCCGGCACGCATTCGAGATGGGCGCGGTCCCAATGGCCGAGATCGGCGACGGCATCATAGCTCGCCTGGAGGAAGGCGCGCAGTACCGCCTGCGGATCTTCCGCCGAGCGCACCGCATCATAATCGAGCAGCCATTCGCCGAGCGCGGCATCGTAATAAGCGGGCGCCGGGATCCGCGCTTCGGCATGGCCGGCGGGCGCCGGATAGCCATAGGCGTAGAAGGCCGCCTTCGGGAACGCGTCGTTCCCGGGCCAGAAGCCGGCGCTGGCCTCTTCATGGCTATAGGCTTCGCAGGTCACCGCATCGGGCAGGCCGGCAATGCCCCCCGGATGCAGCGGGGCCGTCCGCCCGGAGAAGCGCGTCACTGCCAGGTCGAAGCTGCCCCAGAAGAAATGCACCGGGCTGGCCTTGCCCAGAAAGCCGGTGCGGAACTGCTGGAAGACGCGATCGATCCAGAGCAGCGCGCGGTGGAAATCGCGCACCGCCTCGCCATCCCATGGGCGGGGCTCGACGTCCTGCGCGAAGGGGACGGCATCCGGCATCTCGCTGGGCACGCCGTTGAACTTCACCGGCGTGCCCAGCGCGGCGAGCGCGCCGGTCAGCGCCGCGTGGAAATCGGCGATGCTGCCCGGGCCGAGCGGCAGGCTGGCCTCGCCCCCGGCATCGGTGGCGAGGCGGAGTTCGCCCGCCTGCAGATCGAGATCGAGCTGGAGCGTCGCCTCGGCACAGGGGATCGGGCCGGTGGTGAGGCCATGCACCATGGGATAGAGCGCCACGTGCCAGCCATGGTTGAGCCAGGGCGTCCGCGCGAGGCGGATCTTGCCGATCATCTGGGTGATCAGGTGCAGGTGCCGCGCGGTTTCGCGCCAGCCGGACCAGTCGAGTGGGGGCAACGCCTGGGTCATGCCCGGATCCTATCCGATCGGCCCGGCGAACAACAGCTTCCATGCCGCGACGACAAGCCAGTGCGTGGCGACGCAAGGCCAGATGCTGCCGGTCGCGCGATAGAGGCGGACAAGCAGCGCGCCCAGCACCGCGACGATCGCCAGGAACCGCGGATCGAGGAAGAGCGCCGACCAGGGCGGACCGAAGCCGAGCGCCTGCAAGGGATGCCAGAGGAGAAAGGCAGTGACGGCCAGCACCGCCTGCCATGCCGGGAAGGGCTGATCCGGCCTGGGCACGAGCAGCGCGCGAAACGCCAGTTCCTCGCCCAGCGCGGGCACCAGCATCAGGCCGAAGAAGAAAGCGAGCCAGGGCGCGCCGAACGGCATCGGATCGAACCGGGCAAGCCCGGTCACGAACGCGAGCAAGGCAATGGCGGGCAGCCCCCAGAGCAGTTCCCGCCCCGCCTGCCGCCAGCCTTGCGCATCGGGCCAGGTGGCGAGCGCCGCGTGAAGGCGACGCCCGGCCGATCTCACGCGGCGGTGCCGCCCACCGTCAGCCCCTCGACCAGCAGCGTCGGCTGGCCGACGCCGGCCGGCACGCTCTGCCCGCCCTTGCCGCACATGCCGACGCCCTCGTCGAGCGCGAAGTCGTTGCCGATGCCGGTGACGCGGGTGAGCACCGAGGGGCCGTCGCCGATCAGCGTCGCGCCCTTGATCGGGGCGCCCAGCTTGCCGTCCTCGATCTTGTACGCCTCGGTGCAGGAGAAGACGAACTTGCCCGAGACGATGTCCACCTGCCCGCCGCCGAACGACTTGGCGTAGATGCCCTTCTTCACGCGGCGCAGCAGCTCGGCGGGATCGTCCCGGCCGCCCTTCATGAAGGTGTTGGTCATGCGCGGCATCGGCGCGTGCTGGAAGGATTCGCGACGGCCGTTGCCGGTGGGCGCCACGCCCATCAGCCGGGCATTCAGCCGATCCTGCATATAGCCCTTGAGAATGCCGTCCTCGATGAGGACCGTCTCGCGAGTCGGCGTGCCTTCGTCGTCGATCGACAGCGAGCCGCGCCGGTCGAGAAGGGATCCGTCATCGACCACCGTGACTCCCGGCGCCGCGACCCGCTCGCCGATCCGGCCCGAAAAGGCCGAGGTGCCCTTGCGGTTGAAATCGCCTTCGAGCCCATGGCCCACCGCCTCGTGGAGCAGCACCCCGGGCCAGCCCGGGCCGCACAGCACGGTCATGTCGCCCGCCGGCGCGTCGACCGCGTCGAGATTGACCAGCGCCTGGGCCAGCGCCTCGTCGATCGCGCGGTTCCAGGTCTCGGGCCGGAAGAGATTGTCGTAGAGGGTGCGGCCGCCCAGGCCGAAGCTGCCGGTCTCGCGCCGGCCGTTCTGCTCGACCACGATCGACACGTTGAGGCGGACCAGCGGGCGGACATCGGTGGCGACGAAGCCGTCCGGCCGCACGATCTCGACCACGCTCCACGAGCCGGTGAGCCCGACCGAGACCTGCGCCACCCGCGGATCGCGGGCGCGGGCGGCGGCGTCGATCGCCTGGCACAGATTCACCTTGTCGGCGAAGGGCACCAGGTCGAGCGGATCGGCATGGGTGTAGAGATGGCGGTTGTTGCCCTGGGGCGGCGGGGCCTTGGCCCGTTTCGACGGATCGATCAGCGCCATCGTCTCGGCGGCGCGGCGAATCGCCGCGGGCGAGATCTCGTTGGCATGGGCGAACGCCGTCGTCTCCCCCGATACCGCCCGCAGGCCGAAACCCGATTGCGTGTCGAACGAGGCGGTCTTCAGCCGGCCGTCGTCGAAGCCGAACGCCTCGGTCTTGCGATATTGGAGATAGAGTTCGCCATCTTCCGCGCCGCGAAGCGCCTCGGCGGTGAGCGTCGCCGCGGCATCGGGATCGAAACCGTCGCGATAGAGGAAGTTGCGTGGATCGCTGTACATGCCCCAGATATAGGGAAGCCGCCGACGGACGCCATATGGCTTCGCACCGGCGGCGGCCACTGCCCCAGAAACCGCTCCGGATGCGCATGCCCAGGCTCGACTTCCAGCTTCCCCCGCCTCGCCAGGCCGCCCAGCTCGGCGCGATCCTGTGGATCGGCATCGCGGCGATCCTGCTGCCCAGCCTGGCCGCCGCCGACCAGCTCCGCGGCGCCGAATGGGTGGCGCAGGCCGGCGTGATGCTCTCCGGCGCGGCGCTGACCGTGACCGTCTATCTCGGCCTCTCCGCCGGCAACGGGAAGCCGCTCTGGCTGGGCGTGGCGATCACCCTGATCGCGCTGGCGGGCGCGGCGGCGATCCAGACCGCGAGCGATTTCGGCATCCAGGCGCTCGTCCATGGCCTGCTCCCCACCCGCCTCTCGACGCATTCGCCCGAGGAGACGCTGATCGTCCGGATCATCTATTTCCTGATCTATGCCTGTGCCGGCGCCGTCTTCGTGGTGACCGGCGTGCTCCAGCGGATCCGCAGCCGCGAGCGCGAGCTGGCCCGTGCCGAGATCGCCCGGCTACGCGCCGAGCTCGCCCTGTTGCGGCTCCAGCTCAACCCGCATTTCCTGTACAATTCGCTGAACGCCTTTTCGGCGCTGATCACGCTCGGCCGGGCGGACGAGGCCAACCGGCTGGCGGAAGGCCTGGCCGAGTTCCTGCATGCGGCGATGGACCTGGACGGGTCCGAAGTGCCGCTGGCGCGCGAGCTCGAGCTGATCGAATGCTATCTCGACCTGGAGCAGGCGCGCTTCGGCGAACGGCTGAGGGTGGAGACCGATGCCCCCGCCACGCTGCATGGAGCCCTGGTGCCGGGCTTCCTCCTCCAGCCGCTGGTGGAGAACGCGATCAAGCACGGCGTCGAGGCGAGCGCCGGGACGGCGAGCCTCCGCATCGCGGCGGTCCGGGCCGGCACGCAGCTGGTGCTGACCGTGGAGAACCGATCGGCACCGGCCCCGGCGGCGGCCCCGGTCCGACCGGGCCGGGGCATCGGCCTGGCCAATACCCGGGCGCGGCTCGAGATGCTGTTCGCCGGCGAGGCGTCGCTCGAGACCGGTGCCGTCGCGGACGGGTTCCGGGCGGCGGTCCGGCTGCCGCTGAAGCTCGCCTAGGCCCGGCGCCGACGCGATTCGGCCCCGGATCGAAGCGCGATCCGCCCTAGATGCTCGCGCCGGCCGGATGATCCGGCAGGCGGCCCTGGTCGGCGCCGTCGGCCGGGCCGCCGATCAGCACGAAGCGGCGATCGCAATAGCCGCAATCGACATAGCCATGCTCGTCGATCTGCAGGAACACCCGCGGATGGCCAAGGGCAGCGGGCAGGCCGGGGCCGGTGCCGTCACAGGCGACGCGGGCGGAAGCGGTGCGGATGGTCTCGGGCAGGGGCGCGGTCATGAGTCGCCGATAGCAAGCGCGCTCGCGTCCCGCAACGATGCGCGGATTCGGCGACGCTTGCCTATCGGCACCGTGCGTTACTATCCTGTCACGCCATGACGAACCGGTTCGATATCGTGCCGCCCACCCCGAAACAGGCCGCGCAGCTGACCGCGGTGCTGTGGGGCGCGACGATGTCGGTGATCATACCCGGCTCGTTCGTCTCGGGGCAGATCGTGGGCGCGGGCGAATGGATCACCCTCGCCTGGGGAACGGGCGCGGCGCTCCTGCTGGCCGCGTTGCCCTATGCCGTGCTGCGCTGGGCGGTCGGCAAGCGATTGCGGCTCGTCATCCCGGCCGGACTCGCCGTGCTGCTCGGCACTGCGATCCTCCAGATGGTCCTGGACTATGCCGGCCAGTTCGCGACCCATGAGTTCATGGCGACGCGCATTCCCGACCATTCGGGCCAGGCGCTGCTCCTCGTCACCGTGATCTACCTGTTGATCGACGCATGCAATCTCTCGCTGTTCGTCATCACCGGCACGATGCGGAAGATCCGCCTGCGCGAGCGCGAGCTGGCCGAGGCCAAGGTGGCGTGGCTGGAGGCCGAGCTCACCATGCTGCGCCTGCAGCTCAATCCGCATTTCCTGTGCAATTCGCTCAACGTCGTCTCCAGCCTGATCGTGACCGGGCGCACCGCCGAGGCGAACCAGATGGCGGAGGGGCTCGCCAATTTCCTCCAGGCATCGATGGACATCGAGACGCAGAGCCTGCCGCTCGCCGAGGAGCTGGAAACGGTGGACCGCTATCTCGAGATCGAAGGCGCGCGCTTCGGCGAGCGGCTGGAGATCAGGATGGACGTGGCCGCCGGGCTCGGTGCCGTATCCGTGCCCAGCTTCCTGCTCCAGCCCCTGGTCGAGAATGCGATCAAGCATGGCGTGGAGGCCGTCTCGGGCAGGAGCGAGATCGCGATACGCGCCCATCGCGAGGATGACATGCTCGTGCTGACGGTGGAGAATCGCTGGGAGGGACCGGACGCCCCCCAGGGCGAGCGCGCCGGCCATGGCATCGGCCTGGCCAACACGCGCACGCGGCTCCAGATGGTCTATGCCGACGCCGCGTCGCTCGAAAGCGAGCCGATCGACCAGGGCTATCGCGCGACGATCCGGCTGCCGATCCCCCCTGCCGACAGGCTGCGCGACGCCGCCTGACGCTCCACGCCGCCGCCGGGCCTTTGCCGCGCCGCCGCAACGCGATATGCGCGGGGCATGACTCAGGCTGCGATCGCGATCCAGGATCTCTCCAAGACCTATCAGGGCGGCAAGCGCGCGCTCGACGGGGTGACCTTCGACGTGCCGCGCGGGCAGATATTCGGGCTGCTCGGCCCGAACGGCGCCGGCAAGTCGACGCTGATCAACATCCTGGCCGGGCTGGTCAACAAGACCAGCGGCGCGGTCTCGATCTGGGGCTTCGACATCGATGCGCATCCGCGCAACGCCAAGGCGAGCATCGGCATCGTCAACCAGGAGATCATCTTCGATCCCTTCTTCACGCCCAAGGAGACGCTGGAGATCCAGGCCGGGCTCTACGGCGTGGCCCGGGACCGGTTCGACGCGATGGAGCTGCTGCGCGCGGTCCATCTGGAGGACAAGGCCGATGCCTATTCGCGCACGCTTTCGGGCGGCATGAAGCGCCGGCTGATGGTGGCCAAGGCAATGGTGCATTCGCCGCCGGTGCTCGTGCTCGACGAGCCGACCGCGGGCGTGGACGTCGAGCTTCGCCAGCAGCTCTGGGCCTATGTCCGCCAGCTCAACCAGCGCGGGGTGACGGTGGTGCTGACCACCCATTATCTCGAGGAAGCCGAGCAATTGTGCGACCGGATCGCGATCATCAACCATGGCAAGCTGATCGCCAACAAGCCGACGCGCGAGCTGGTGGGGATGGCGCAGGAGAAGGTGGTCGAAGTGACGGTCGACCGCGACGTGGCGGCGCCGCCGGCCAATGCCTGTTTCCAGAAGGTGGAGATGAAGGGCGCGCGGACGCTGGTCATCACCTATCGCAAGGACCAGGCGAATGCCGGCGAGGTGCTGGGCGCGGTGCAGGGCGCCGGTCTCGGCATCGTCGACGTCTCGACCCGCGAGGCGGATCTGGAGGACGTGTTCCTCAACCTCACCCGGGCGGCCAATAGCTAGGCCGGGGCCGGCTCAGCGCCGCCGGTGCCGCGCGAAGAAGGCCCACATCGCATCGTTGTCGGCGGCCCAGACATGGCCGGCGCCGCGGGTGATCCGGCCGAGCACCTCGGCGCCGGCGCGGCAATCGGAATAGCGCACCTCATATAGCGCCGCGCCCAGCTCGCGTTGCGCCGGGCCGGCACGGCAGCCATCCAGGTCCGACCAGCGGGCGAGCGCCATCGCCATCGTATATTGCCAATAGCCCGCGCCGCCGCCCTGGATCGGGTTGGTCCTGTCCGCGTCTCCGGCGAAGGCGATCACCGGAACGGCGCGCGACGGCGTGCAGGTGGCGGGATCCGGCACGCGCGGATTGCCCGCCAGCGGGTTGCCGGCGCGCAGGCCGACCACCGGCGCGATCGCGGCGAAACGCTCGGCGGCGACGCAGCCGAGCCAGCTGCTCATCCGCCCGCCGCCCGAAAGCCCGGTGGCGTAGACGCGCGTCCGGTCGGCGCAGCGATTGGCCGCCAGCCAGTCGATCATGCCCGTCAGGAAGGCGACGTCGTCGGCATCCCCCGGGCCGGGGATCTTGCCGGTGACGGTGGGGACGCCCGGGATGTTCCACACGAAACCCTGCTGCACCGGGATGCCGGCATCGGGCGCGGCGACGATGAAGCCATGGCGATCGGCGGCGGCGGCGAGCTTCGAATTCTCGAATATGCCCTTGCCGCTGCCGCCGCTGCCATGGAGCAGCAGGACGAGCGGCGCCGGGCGGGCGCGCGCGAAGCCGGCGGGCAGGTGCAGCATCGCCGAACGCCCCGTGCCGCCCACCGCGACGCGCACCGTCTCGCCCGGCGCACCCAGGGTGCAGCCGGCGGCGACGGCGGGCGCGGCCCAGAGCGCCGCCAGCGCGGCCAGCGCGAAACCCAGGCTTTGGCGGCGCATATCTCTCTCCCGTTGCCAGCACCCCTGCCTAGCGCCTAGTCCGGGCGGGAACCAGCGGAAGAGACATCCAGCGAAGACATGGCGCACGATCCCCATAGCAGCGACATCCTCGTCATCGGATCGGGCGCGGCGGGGCTCACCGCGGCGCTCAACCTTGCCCAGCGCTTCAAGGTGACCGTGCTCGCCAAGGGCGGCTTCGCCGAAGGATCGACTGCCTGGGCGCAGGGCGGCATCGCCGCGGTGCTGGAGCCGGGCGACACGTTCGAGAGCCATATCGAGGACACGATGATCGCCGGCGCCGGGCTCAACGACCGCGCAACCGTGGAGATGGTGGTCGAGAACGCCCCCGCCGCGATCGCGCGGCTGGCGGAGATCGGCGTGCCGTTCAACACCGAGGGCGGCGCATTGCACCTCACGCGCGAGGGCGGGCACAGCCATCGCCGCATCGTCCATGTCGACGACGCGACCGGGCTGGCGGTGCAGACCGCGCTGCTCAAGGCGGCGCAGGCCAATCCCAACATCACCCTGGTGCCCGACATGGTGGTGATCGACCTCGCCACCAGCCGGCACGAGGAACGCTATTCGGGGGCCGGCAATGTCTGGGGCGTCTATGCCTTCAACCGGCGGACCAACCGGGTGGAGCTGTTCACCGCGCGCGCCACCGTGCTGGCGACCGGCGGCGCGGGCCGCACCTATCTCTTCTCCACCGCGCCGCGCGGCGCCACCGGCGACGGCATCGCCATGGCCTGGCGCGCGGGCTGCCGCATCTCGAACATGGAGATGATGCAGTTCCACCCGACCTGCCTCTACAATCTCGAGGTCAAGAACTTCCTGATCACCGAGGCGGTGCGCGGCGAGGGCGGGCGGCTGCTCCTGCCGCCGGATGCGGGCGACGAGGCGGGGCGCCGCTTCATGCCCGATCTCGATCCCCGCGCCGAGCTGGCCCCGCGCGACATCGTGGCGCGGGCGATCGACCATGAGATCAAGCGGCTAGGCCTGGATTATGTCCATCTCGACATCAGTCACATGGGCCCCGAGTTCGTGAAGCAGCACTTCCCGACCATCCATGCCCGGCTGCTCGACCTGGACATCGACATGACGCGGGAGCCGATCCCCGTCGTCCCCGCCCAGCATTACACCTGTGGCGGCGTGGTGATCGATCGCGACGGGCGCACCGACCTGCCCAATCTCTATGCGGCGGGCGAGGTCAGCCAGTCGGGGCTGCACGGCGCCAATCGCCTGGCGTCCAACTCGCTGCTGGAATGCTTCGTGTTCGGCGAGGCGGTGGCCAGCCACATCACCGCGCATTGGGGCGACCTTGCCCCGCCCCCCGCCATCCGCCCCTGGGACGAGAGCCGGGTCACCGATTCCGACGAGGAAGTGGTGATCAAGCAGAACTGGACCGAGATCCGCCGCTTCATGTGGAACTATGTCGGCATCGTGCGCACCACCAAGCGGCTCGAGCGCGCGGCGCACCGGATCAAGATGCTGCGCGACGAAGTGGCGGACTATTACGGCCATTTCCGCGTGACGCCCGACCTGATCGAGCTCAGGAACCTGCTCGAGAGCGCCGACCTGATCGTCCGCTCCGCGCTGCACCGCAAGGAGAGCCGCGGCCTCCACTACACGCTCGACTATCCCGAGATGCTGCCGGCGGCGGTCGACACGGTGCTGGTGCCCTGAGCCGCGCGCGGATCTTCTGGGGCGCGATCGCCCTGGCGGCGGCGCTCCGCATCGCCGCTTCGATCCCCTTCACGGTCGGCTGGTTCGACGAGATCTGGCAGTATCTGGAGCCCGCCTGGCACCTGGTCGCCGGCCCCTGGGTGCAGACCTGGGACTATCGCGAAGGCCTGCGCAGCTGGCTGATCCCCGAGCTGCTCGCGGGGCCGATGGCGCTGGGGCACGCGCTTTCGCCCGATACCACGCTCCATCTGCTGCTGGCGCGGCTGGCGCTCGCGGCGCTGTCGCTGGCGATCGTGGGAAGCGCGGCGGCGCTGGGGCTCCGGCTGTCGCGGCTGCACGGGATCGTGGTGGGGTTCGTCGCGGCGACCTGGTTCGAGCTCGTCTATTTCGCCCCGCGCGCGCTTTCCGAACCGATCGGGCTGGCGTTGCTGATGGGCGCGATCTGGCTGCTGCTCGCGCGCGGAAAGCCGGGTGGAAAGCCGGGTGGAAAGCCGGGGCCGCGCCAGTTCGCGGTCGCCGGGCTGCTGATGGGGCTCTGCTTCGTCGCGCGCATCCAATATGCCCCCGCCCTGCTGACGCTGGCGATCCTCACCGCGCGGCGGGACTGGCGCGGCGCCTGGCTGCCGATGATCGCGGGCGGCTGCGGGGCGCTGGCGATCGACGCGGCCGCCAATCTCGCCATGGGCGCCATGCCCTTCCGCTGGATGATCGAGGCGGCGCGGATCAACCTGATCGCCGGGCGCGCCGGCGCCTATGGCGAGATGCCCGTCACCGGCTATTTCTCGCTGATCGCCTGGTACTGGTATCTCGCGACGGCGCCGATCCTGCTGCTCGCCTGGATCGGCGCGAAGCGCTATCCGGTGCTGCTCTGGGTGGCGCTGGCGCATCTCGGCTTCCATTCGCTGATCGGGCACAAGGAATATCGCTTCGTGCTGGCGAGCGCCGCGCTGCTGGTGATCCTGGCCGCGATCGGCAGCGCCGAGCTGCTTCGCCGCGTGCCCCGCCGCCGGCTGGCGCTGGCGACCATGGGCACGCTCGCCTTGTGGGGCACGGCCTCGGCGGCGCTGGCGGCGGGGCATTTCCGCCCCAACTGGTCGCTGGAGGCCGATCTCGCCGGCGCGCTCGAGCGCGCCGGCCGGCCCGCCGCCACCTGCGGCCTCGCCCTCTACCGGCCGCGCGACACCGTCGCGGGCGCCTATGCGCTCTATCGCCGCGATACGCCGATCTATGTGCTGCGGACGCCGGCGGAAGCCGCGCGCCATGCGGGCGCCTTCGACGTGGTGGTGGCGCCGCGCGCCCATGCCGGGGAACTGCCGAAGCACTATCGGCTCGAGGCCTGCGCCGCGCCCGGCCTCACCGACGCGCCCGGCTGCGTCCTGCGCCGCGCCGGCGGCTGCACGCCCGATCCGGCCGTGCCCGAGATCAACGCATGGCTTCGCGCCAGCGGCAACTGAACCTCCGGACTTTCCCCGCATTCCGCCGAAAAATCACGGCGCGTTTCCGCTGCGTTCACGCTTCACCGCTACAAGACTGGTATTCGTCGCAACCCGGCATGGCGCGGACTTTCCCGCGCAACACATCCGCCGCATGGTCGGAGACGGGCAAGGGGTCGTGTTAAGTGTTTAAGTTCGAGGACTTCTCGACGTTTCAGCGTGCAGTGACCATCGCGGGCCTCGGCCCGGCGATGCTGGTGGGTTGCACCGTGCACGGCGATCCGTCGCTCGCCACCTATCTGCCCGCCGCCTATGGCGTGAGCCTGGCCTTTCCCTGGGGCGATGCCAAGGCGAAGAGCTCGGCATGGAAGCCGACCGCGCCGGCGCCCCGCGCGCTCGACCAGGCGATCCGCGGCATCACCAACGGTTTCGAGGGCCTTGTCGGCGTCGCGGTGACCAGCATCGACGATGGCTGGATCGTCGCCGCCAACGGCGAGCGGCCGATGCCGCAGCAGAGCGTGTCCAAGCTCTGGGTGGCGATGACCGTGCTCGACCAGGTCGACCAGGGCAGGATCCGCCTCGAGGATCCGATCACGATCACCCGGGCCGATTTCACGCTGTTCCACCAGCCGGTCGCCGCGCTGGTGAAGGGCGATGCCGGCTATACCGCCAGCGTCGGCGAGATCATCCGCCGCGCGATGCAGATGAGCGACAACACCTGCAACGACAAGCTGCTGCGGCTGGTCGGCGGGCCCGACGCCGTTCGCAGCTTCCTCGCGCGCAAGGGCATCACCGGCGTGCGCTTCGGCCCCGGCGAGAAGCTGCTCCAGGCCGGCACCGCGGGCCTGGCGTGGAAGCCCGAATATTCGATGGGCAACAGCTTCGCGATCGCCCGCTCGCGCCTCTCCCCCGCCGTGCGCCTCGCAGCGTTCGAATCCTATGTGAAGGATCCGCCCGACGGCGCCGCCGCCGCCGGCATCTCGGTGGCGCTCGCCCGGCTGAAGCGCGGCGAGCTGCTGTCGCCGACCGCCACCGCCTGGCTGCTCCAGACCATGGACGGCGCCAAGACCGGCCGCGCCCGCGTGCACGGCGCGGTGCCGCCGGGCTGGACCTATGGCCACAAGACCGGCACCGGCCAGGATCTGGGCGCGCGCACTGCGGGCTTCAACGATGTCGGCATCCTCACGGCGCCGGACGGCAAATCCTATGCGCTGGCGATCATGATCGGCGACACGCACCGCCCGGTGCGCGAGCGCCAGATGCTGATGCAGCAGGTGGCGCAGGCGATCGTCGCCCATCGCGACTAGCGCGCGGGCAACGCGGCGGAACACGCCGCGCGCATGACCGCGGCGACCGCATCCCGCCATGGCCGATGACGCCGGCGAAATGCGTGCCGGAGCGCTGCCCGTGCCGGGAATCGGCGTCCCCGACGCAAACTGGAGCAAAGCGGGCTTTGTTCGGCGCACGGGCTCGGCTATCCCGGCGCGGCGATGCCCCATCTCTATCTCGTCGACGGCTCCGGCTATATCTTCCGCGCCTATCATCGGCTGCCACCGCTCACCAACAAGCATGGCGAGCCGGTGGGCGCCGTCTATGGCTACACGACCATGCTGTGGAAGCTGGTCGACGAGCTGAACAAGGCCGACGGCCCCACCCATATGGCGGTGGTGCTCGACAAGAGCGAGCACACGTTCCGCAACGAGCTGTACGACCAGTACAAGGCGCACCGCCCGCCCGCGCCCGAGGATCTGGTGCCCCAGTTCCCGATGATCCGCGACGCGACTCGCGCCTTTTCGCTGCCCTGCATCGAGGAAGCGGGCTGGGAAGCCGACGACCTGATCGCGAGCTATACCAAGGCGGCGCTGGCCCAGGGCTGGAGCGTGACCATCGTCAGCTCCGACAAGGACCTGATGCAGCTGATGACGGACCCGTCCGTCGACATGCTCGACACCATGAACAACCGGCGGCTGGGGCCGGAGAACACGATCGAGAAGTTCGGGGTCGGGCCCGACAAGCTGGGCGAGGTGCTGGCGCTGATGGGCGACAGCGTCGACAACGTCCCCGGCGTGCCGGGGGTGGGCCCCAAGACCGCGGCCAAGCTGATCCTCGAGCATGGCGATGTCGAGGCGGTGCTCGCCGCCGCGCCGGCGATGAAGGCCGGCAAGCTGCGCGACAATCTGATCGAGCATGCCGATATGGCACGGCTGTCGCGCCAGCTGGTCGAGCTGGCCAGCGACGTGCCGCTGCCCGAGCCGCTCGAGGCCTTCGCGCTGCAGGGCATTCCCGATGCGCCGCTGCGCGCATTCCTGGAGCATCACGGCTTCCGCACCCTGCTCAACCGGCTCTCGGCGGTGGCGGATGCGCCGGTCGAGACGCACGAGACGCCTGGGCTGGCAGAAGACCCGCCCTGCGATCACGACGGCTATGAGACCGTGGTGGACGAAGCCGCGCTCGACCGGTGGATCGCCGAGGCCCGGCACCAGGGCTGGCTGGCGGTCGACACCGAGACCACCGGGGTGGACGCCACCCGCGCCGAGCTGGTCGGCGTCTCGATGGCACTGGCGCCGAACAAGGCCTGTTACGTGCCCATCGGCCATGGCGGCACCGACATGTTCGCCGAGAAGCCGGTGCAGATCGATCGCGCGGTGGCGATCGCCAAGCTGAAGCCGCTGCTCGAGGATCCCGCCGTCCTCAAGATCGGCCACAACCTGAAATACGACCTGATCGTGCTCGGCGGCTGCGGCATCGAAGTCGCCCCTTATGACGACACGATCGTGATGAGCTTCGATCTCGACGCCGGGCTGCACGGCCACGGCATGGACGAGCTGGCCGCCACCCATCTCTCGCACAGCTGCATCGCCTATAAGGACGTGGTCGGCACGGGCAAGAACCAGCTCGGCTTCGGCCAGGTCGATCTCAAGGCCGCGACCCGCTACGCCGCCGAGGACGCGGACGTGACGCTGCGGCTGTGGCGCCGCTTCAAGCCGCGGCTCGCCTATGAGGGCTCGACCCGAGTCTACGAGATGGTCGACCGGCCGCTCGTCAAGGTGATCGCCGACATGGAGCGCGCGGGCATCAAGGTGGATGCGCAGGTGCTCCACCGGCTCTCGACCGACTTCTCGCACCAGATCGCCGCGCTGGAGGAGGAGATCCACGGGCTGGCCGGCTTCAAGTTCACCATCGGCAGCCCCAAGCAGCTGGGCGACGTGCTGTTCGACAAGATGGGGATCAAGGGCGGGCGCAAGGGCAAGTCCGGCGTCTATTCCACCGATGTGAACGAACTGGAGCGCATCGCGGCCGACAAGGATTCCCCGGGCCGCGAGATGGTGCTGAAGGTGCTCGACTGGCGCCAGCTGACCAAGCTCAAATCCACCTATACCGATGCGCTCCAGGCGCAGATCAACCCGGCGACCGGGCGCGTCCACACCAGCTACAGCCTGACCGGCGCCCAGACCGGGCGGCTCTCCTCCACCGACCCCAACCTCCAGAACATCCCGATCCGCACCGAGACCGGCCGGCAGATCCGGGACGCGTTCGTGGCGGAACCGGGCAATGTGATCCTCTCGGCCGATTATTCGCAGATCGAGCTGCGCCTGGCGGCGCATATCGCCGACGTGCCCGCCCTGCGCGAAGCGTTCGAGCAGGGCGAGGACATCCACAACCGCACCGCGATGGAGCTGTTCGGCGAAGTGAACCGCGATACGCGCGGCCGCGCCAAGACGATCAACTTCGCGATCCTCTACGGCATCTCGCGCTGGGGCCTGGCCGGCCGCCTCGACGTGACGCCCGACGAGGCGCAGGCGATGATCAACCGCTATTTCGAGCGCTTCCCCGGCATCAACCGCTATATCGCCGATACGCTGAACCTGGCCAAGGAGCACGGCTACACCACCACCCTGTTCGGCCGGAAGACGCATTTCCCGCGGCTCAAATCGCCCAATCCGAACGAGCGGGCCGGCAGCGAGCGGGCGGCGATCAACGCGCCGATCCAGGGCACCAGCGCCGACATCATCAAGCGGGCGATGGCGCGGATGGGCCCGGCACTGCTCGAAGCCGGCCTGCCGAACGTCCGGATGCTCCTCCAGGTGCATGACGAACTCGTGTTCGAGCTGCCCGAGGGCGATGTGGAAGCGGCGCGGCCGGTCATCCAGCGGGTGATGGCGACCGCCGCCGAGCCGGCGGTCAGGCTCAGCGTGCCGCTGGGCGTCGAGATCGGCGTGGGTCCGAGCTGGGGCGCGGCGCATTGAGCCAGGCCGTGACCGCGCCGTCGGGGGGCGAGGACATCGACGCGCTCGCCAAGGGCGGGCGAACCAACATTCTCGGCTTCGTCCTGCGCCTCGCCGCGCGGCTGCCGTTCCTGTTCATCGCCGGCCGCGCCTATGGCCCGGACATTGTCGGCCGCTATGCGATCGCGGTGCTGGTGATCGAAGTCGCGGCGCTGCTCGCCACGCTGGGCCTCAAGCGCGGGCTCGCCCAGGCGCTGGCCGGCACCGATCGGCCGCATACCCATGTCGTGTGGGACGCGATGGTGGTGGCGCTGATCGCGTCGCTGATCGCCAGCGGCGTGCTGGTCGTCTTCCCCCAGGCGATGTTCCCCAACAGCCAGGTGACCGGGCTCGAGCCGCTGGTCGCGCTGGTGGTGCTGTGCCCGGCGCTTTCCGACGTCGCGCTGTCAGCCTGCGCCTATCGCCACAATATCGGCGCGGCGGTGACCGCGCGGGCGATCATCGAGCCCTGGACGATCAGCATCGCCGCCTGGGCCTTTTCCTATGTCTCGGCGCGCGACGGGCTGATCTTCGCCTATGCGCTGTCGATGATCGCGGCGCTCGCGGCCTCGATCGTGCCCTTCGTCAAGGAATATGGCCTGCCGCATGGCTGGCGGCCGCGCCCCAGCTCGATCTGGTGGCTCGCGCGCGCCAATGCGCCGCTCGCCGGCGCCGACGCGATCGAATGGGCGACGCGCAACGTGGATCGCTTCATCCTCGCGCTGCTGTTCAGCCCGGCGGTGGTGGGGATCTATTATATGGCGCAGCAGGTGGCGTCGGTGCCGCAGCGGCTGAAATCGAGCTTCGATCCGATCCTGGGGCCGGTCGTCACCAAGGCGCTGGCCGAGGACGACCGGGTGGCGGTCGCCAAGCAGGTGCGCCAGGTCGGCTTCTGGGTGACCAGCGCCCAGGCGGCGCTGGCGGTGATGTTCTCGCTCCCGGCCGAGGGCGTGATGGGACTGATCGGCAAGGAGTTCGTGATCGGCGCCGGCGCGTTGTGCATCCTGCTCGTCGCGGAAGTGCTCGCCTCGACCGGGGCGGTCTGCGAGACCGGCCTGGTCTATATCGCCCGGCACAAGAACCTGGCGATATCGGTGTGCGTGCTGCTGCTGCAGATCGTGCTGAGCTTCGTGTTCGTCTTCGTCGCGCGGGCGGAGGGCTGGTCCGAGCCGGTCCAGGCCGCCGGGCCGGCACTGGCGCTCGCCGTGTCGCTGACGATCGGCTCGGCGGTGAAGGCCGCCCTGCTCTATCGCCTCACCGGCGCGTCGGTCGTCTCGATCCGCCCGAGCTTCTTCGCCGCGATCGCGATCGCCGGCCTGGTCGGCGGCGCGTTCACGTCCCTGCCCAAGCAATATGAATGGGCCGAGCTCAGCATCGGCATGCCGGCGATCCTGGTCACCTATCTGTTCGTGATCATCAAGTTCGGCTTCGGCCCGGAGGACCGGGCGCTGTTCCGCAAGATGCCGGCGGCCAGCGAAGCGACGCTGCCGACGGAAGGGCCGCTCTAGCACCCCTCCCTTGCCGGGGAGGGGGAATTGCTCAGTGCCGGAAATGCCGCATGCCGGTGAAGACCATCGCCAGGCCGGCCGCGTCGGCCGCCGCGATCACCTCGTCGTCGCGGATCGAGCCGCCGGGCTGGATCACCGCCGTCGCCCCGGCCTCCACCGCGGCGAGCAGGCCGTCGGCAAAGGGGAAGAAGGCGTCGGAGGCGACCGCCGAGCCGATGGTGCGCGGCTGCGCCCAGCCGGCCTTCTCGGCGGCGTCCTTCGCCTTCCAGGCGGCGATGCGCGCGCTCTCCAGGCGGTTCATCTGGCCCGCGCCGATGCCGGCGGTGCTGCCGTCCCTGGCATAGACGATCGCGTTCGACTTGACGTGCTTGGCCACCTTCCAGGCGAACAGGCAGTCGGCCAGCTCCTGCTCGGTCGGCGCGCGCCGGGTCACCACCTTCAGGTCCTCGCGCGCGGTGATGCCGTTGTCGCGGCTCTGGACGAGCCAGCCGCCCGCGAAGGACTTGGCGGTCAGGCCGCCGCGCGCCGGATCGGGCAGGCCCTCCGTCAGCAACAGGCGGAGATTCTTCTTCGCCTCGAACAGCGCCAGCGCTTCCGCATCGGCACCGGGGGCGACCACCACTTCGGTGAAGATCGAGGTGATCTGCTCGGCGGTGGCGCGGTCGAGCGGGCGATTGACCGCGATGATGCCGCCGAACGCCGAAACGGTGTCGCAGGCAAAGGCCGCGGCATAGGCGTCCGCGAGCGTCGCCGCGCTGGCCACGCCGCAGGGATTGGCATGCTTGACGATCACCACGCTCGGCGGGCCGTCGCGAAACTCGCTGACCAGCTCGAGCGCCGCATCGGCGTCGTTATAATTGTTGTAGCTCAGCTCCTTGCCCTGGACCTGGCGCGCCTGGCCGATCCCCTGCACATGCGGGCCGCCATGGATGTAGAAGGCGGCCTTCTGGTGCGGATTCTCGCCGTAGCGCAGCTGCTGGCCGCGCTTGAGGGCAAGGTGCATCGTGTCGGGGAATTCCTCGCCCTGATCGACCAGGCCGAACCAGCTGGCGATCATCGCGTCATAGGCGGCGGTGGCGGCATAGGCCTTGGCGGCGAACTTGCGGCGCTGGGCCAGCGTGGTTGAGCCGTCCGTCACCAGCGCATAGTCGGCGGGATCGGTGAGGATCGCGACGCTTTCGTGATTCTTCGCCGCCGAGCGCACCATCGACGGGCCGCCGATATCGATATTCTCGATAATCGTGTCGCGGCTCGCGCCGCGCGCCACCGTCTCGGCAAAGGGATAGAGATTGACCACGACGAGATCGATCGGCGCGATCGCGTGCTCGGCCATCGAGGCCTCATGGTCCTCGTTGCCGCGGATCGCGAGCAGGCCGCCATGCACCTTGGGATGGAGCGTCTTCACGCGCCCGTCCATCATCTCGGGAAAGCCCGTGAGGTCGGAGATGTCGCGAACCGCGAGCCCGGCATCGCGGAGCACGGTGGCGGTGCCCCCGGTCGAGACGAGCTCGACTCCCTGCGCCGCCAGCGCCCGTGCGAGTTCGACGATCCCGGTCTTGTCGGAGACCGAGAGGAGTGCGCGCCTGATTTTCACCTGATCCATGCGGCAAGCCCCTCTACGGATCGGGGCGCCCGGCGCAACCCCCTAACGGCTAGTCTTCGAGCTCGACGCGCAGGCAAGGCTGGAATGCCTCGCCTTCCTCGTCGTGGCGAAACCACACTTCGGTCACCCGGTAATAGCTGAACGCACCATCGACTGCGATCGACAGGCATTCGCCCGCGCGCGGCAGGAAGCCGAACTCGCCGACGAACAACGGCTCGCGCGCATCCTCCTCATCGAATACCTCGACCTGCGCCATCTCGCTTCCTCCCCCGAATCCGCGGGCGAGGCCTTATCACTTCGCGCGGTGGAACAGCCAGCTGACGTTTGCACCACCCGCGAGCGATTCGCCGGTGATCACCAGCTGCTTCGTCGCCACCGGCCTGCCGGTGCCGTCGATCCAGAGCGAATCCTCGAACGCCAGCAGGCCGCCCTTGCAGCGGAACTGCCAGAGATGTCCGCTCGGCAGGCGCAGGATCGCCGCCTGCCCGTCCGCGGTGGGCGATATCTCGACCTGGGGCGCCAGGTGGAAGCGAATCGCGAACGGCGTGTTCGCCTTGCGCTTCCGCTTGTCGGCGGGCAGCAGCATGTCCTCGCCGCGCACGTCGCGCCCGTCGCCGCCCAGCGCGATCAGCCGGCGATGGACGAAGCCCAGGCGGCGGACATAGCCGTCATGGCTCGCCTCGATCCGGCTGCCATTCTCGCTCTCGGTACGGGCCAGCTCGACTTCCACCACGCCGCGACCGAGCGACCCGTCCGGGTGGATCGCCGTCGAATTGCTGTCGGCCAGCACCAGGGTGGAATGCGCGGCGGTGGTGCGCAGGCCCTCGCTCAGCGCGGCGGGCACCGCGGCATTGGCCATGTTGGAGCCACCGCAATTGACGACGATCCGGTGCGGCCCGTCCGACAGCTCGAAGGCGAGCGTCGAGGCGCAGCCGCCCGCGGCCAGCCGCGCGAGCGGCGGCGGCGCCGCGTCGACGATCAGCACGGTGCCGCCGGCACCCAGGCGCTGATAGCCCCATTCGCGGGCCTGCTTGAGCGGGCGGGTGCGCACGCCGGTCGCCTCCACCGCCTGCTCGATCAGCGCGCCGGGCACGGGCGCGCTGCCCTGCCAGCTGCCCAGCCCCTTGTCGCCATGGCAGACGCCGAGCAGCGCGGTGACCATCCGCGCCTGCGCCGAGCCGATAAAGGCCGGCGGCTCGAGCCGGCGCGCCGCATAGGCATTGGCCAGGACCGAAAGCAGCTGCACCGCGTCGAGCTGGCCGGCCGGCGAGCGGCCGACGGTGCCGCCATCGTCGAACATCGACTGTTCGAGCGCGCGGCGCAGCCCGGTCTCGCCAAAGGAACGGCGCGGATCGCCGCCCGGGATCATCAGCCCGGCGGCCAGCACCCCGCACCAGGCGGCGATGCGCGGCGTGCCGAGCGGGACGCGATCGGCGGCGCGATCGAGGTGCCGCGCACCCTTGGCGAGCGCATGGAGCACCGAGGAGCGATAGACCAGGTCGTTCGCCGACAGGATCAGCGGCGCATGGGCCGTCCAGGCCAGGATGCGCCGGCCGACCAGGTCGGCGCGCCAGGCGGGATCGGAGACCTTGTCGCCATGCACGGCGAGCCAGCGCTGCGTCAGCGCCTCGGCGATCGGCGCCGCGGTGACGCGGGTGGTGACGCTGGAGAGATCGCGCAGCCAGCTGAAGCCGTGGAGATACACGCCCATCGCCGCCGACCAGTCGGGCCGGGCGAAGTCGAGCCCGGCGATCGCGCGCTGCTCGCCGCGGAACAATATATGGCCGTCGAGCAGCGCATTGCCGCGCTCGACATCGCCGAAGAACGGGTCCTCGCCGACTGCGATCAGCTTCAGGGGATGCCGGCCCTTCAGGCGCATATTGTGGAGCGGCGTGCGCCAGGCGAGCCGCTGGAAGCGCTCGGAGATGCGCTCGGCGAGGCTGAGCCCGCGTTCCCCGCCGGTGCGGATGAGCCGCTTGCCCTGCTCGACTCCGTCGGCCCCGGAGTCGATGCCGCCATCGCTCACCCGCCTCGCAGCGCGGCGATGTTCGCCGCATAGTGGCTGGGCCCGCCGGTGAAGGTGGCGGTGCCGGCGACCAGCGCATCGGCGCCCGCGGCAATGGCGCGCGGCGCGGTCTCGCGGTCGATGCCGCCATCCACTTCCAGGTCGATCGCGCGGCCGCTGGCATCGATCCGCCTGCGCAGCTCGGCGATCTTGCCGAGCTGGCTCTCGATGAACTTCTGCCCGCCAAAGCCCGGATTCACGCTCATCACCAGGATGAGGTCGATCATGTCCATGACATAGTCGACGGCGTCGACCGGCGTGGAGGGATTGAGCACCACCCCGGCACGCTTGCCCAGGCCCTTGATCGTCTGGAGCGTGCGATGGAGGTGCGGGCCCGATTCCGGGTGCACCGAGATGCAGTCGGCACCGGCATCCGCGAACGCCTGGAGCAGCGGATCGACCGGGGCGATCATCAGATGCACGTCGAACGGCTTGGCGCTGTGCGGGCGCAGCGCCTTGATCACGCCCGGCCCGATCGTGATGTTGGGCACGAAATGCCCGTCCATCACGTCGACATGGATCCAGTCGGCTCCCGCCGCGTCGATGGCGCGGATTTCCTCGCCGAGCCTGGCGAAATCGGCGGAGAGGATCGAAGGTGCGATGCGGACGGCCATGACGAATCCTTAGGCACCCCGCGATTCGCGCGCAACCTCAGCCGTTGCGGACGAGCCTCGCGATGAAGAAACCGTCCAACCCGCCGGCATCGCCAAGCGTTCCGGGGAGCAGGCGCAAACTCCCGTCCGCGCGCGGCATGACGCCATCGGGGAGTTCCTCGGGCCGGACCGGCAGGATCGCATAGTCGGAACGCGCCCCGAGGAACGCCGCCAGCTGCGCCTCGCCTTCCTCGGGCTCGAGCGAACAGGTCGAGAAGACGAGCGTGCCGCCCGGCCGCACCCAGTCCGCCGCGCGCGCGAGCAGCCTGCCCTGCAGCTCGGCCATCTCCCGGATCAGGCTCGGCCGGACGCGGTGGAGCACGTCGGGATGGCGGCGGAAGATGCCGGTGGCGCTGCACGGCGCATCGAGCAGCACCGCGTCGGCCGGCGCGGCCGGCGCCCAGCCGAGCAGATCGGCGGCGATCACCTCGGCGGCGAGGCCGGTACGCTCCAGATTCTCGTGAAGTCGCGCCAGACGACTTTCGGAGATGTCGACTGCGGTCACCCGCCAGCCGGCGGCGGCGAGCTGGAGCGTCTTGCCCCCGGGCGCGGCGCAGAGATCGAGCGCAGTGCCATTGCCCCCGGGTTCGACCTTGCCGATCAGCCGGGCGGGAAGCGAGGCCGCGAGATCCTGCACCCACCATTGGCCCTCGGCATAGCCCGGCAGCATCGCCACCGCGCCTTTCTCGTCGAGGCGGAGATGGCCCGGGATCAGGCTGGCGCCGGGCAGGTCGGGCGCGATCGCGGGATCGCGCAGCGTGAGATCGAGCGGCGGCGGAACCGCGATGGCGCGCTCGGCATCCTCGATCATCTGGTCGCCCCAGGCGGCGTGCCAGCGCAGCGCCACCGCATCGGGCAGAGTCGGCGGCTCGGGCAGCATCGCGCCCTGGCGGACCAGCGCGCCGAACACGCCGTGCACCAGCTTGCGCGGCCCGCCGTCGACGAGCGGCAGCACGGTGGCGATCGCGGCATGGCCCGGCGTGCCGAGCGCGAGCGCCTGGACGAGCGCGATGCGCAGCGCGAAGCGCGCCTTGGCGTCGTCGGGCAGGCGCTGCTTCGTCGCCGAATCGATCAGCGCGTCGAGATCGGGGAGCCGGCGCAGCACTTCGGCCGCGATGGCATGGGCCAGGCCGCGATCATTGGGGGCAAGGCCCTGCGCGGCCGAGTCGAGCGCCTGCTCCAGCGCCAGCCCGCGCCGGAGCACGGCATCGAGCAGCCTGAGCGCGGCGCGGCGCGTGGGGACGCCGGGGGCATCGGGCGCCTGGCGGGGAGAAGGACGGGGAGAATGGCGGCGCGGCGGCTTCACTTGACCTCGGCGATGGGAAGGACGATCTGCCGCCTATGGCCCAGCGCCCCGCAAATGTGAAACCGCCCGCGTATCTGACGCCGAGCCCGCCGGTGCCCGAGCCCGCGCCGGCGAAGGAGACGAAGGACCCGCTCGGCCAGGATCCCACCCGCTATGGCGACTGGGAGCTGAAGGGCATCGCCGTCGATTTCTAGTCGTCCAGCGCGGCGAGCAGCTTGAGCAAGGTATTCCAGTTGCGCCCGGTATTGCCGTGCGCGAGCCTGGCCTTTTGCAGGGCGGGGATCAGGTTCGAACGGCCCTGGCCCTCGGGGAAGTCGGTGAACAGCTCGCGGCCGACCACCATCATGCGCTCGGGGCCGTCATAGCCTTGGGCCAGCCGGTCGATCGCCGCCCGGTCCGGCGGCGCGTGGTGGAAGCTGACGACCAGATAGCTCGGCCGCTCCCTGGCTTCCTCGGGAAAGGGATTGGCTTCGACCAGCTTCTCGAGATCGGCGCGGTTGCGCACGAACACCTCGGACTTGAGGCCGGTGGCTTTCTCCAGCGCGGCGTGGAGGTCGCGCTCGAGCGCCTCGGGCGCCGCGTCGCCGGCCTCGAACACGACATTGCCCGAGGCGAGGATCGTCCTGACTTCGGTGAAGCCCATATCCTCGACCACCGCCTTGAGCTCCGCCGACTTGAGCTGGCGCTTGCCGAGGTTGATGCCCCGCAGCATCGCCGCCCATTTCATGCCATTTCTTCCCGCAGGGGCCGGCTGAGCAGCACTTCGATCACCTGCGCCACGGGAACGCCTTCGAGCAGGGCGTTGACCGCCTCCGTCACCGGCATGTCGATTCCCGCGTCCCGCGCGGCTTCGCGCAGGACGGGCGCGGTGAAGGCGCCCTCGGCCACCGTCTTGCGATCGGCCAGCAGCGCCGCCGCCTGCTTCCCCTGGCCGAGGCCGAGGCCGAGCGAGAAGTTGCGCGAATTGGTGGAGGAGCAGGTGAGGACCAGGTCGCCCAGGCCGGACAGGCCGGTGAGCGTCTCCGCCTGGGCACCGCGGGCTAGGCCGAAGCGCGTCATCTCGGCAAAGCCCCGGGCGATGAGCGCGGCGCGGGCGTTGAGGCCGAGGCCGGCGCCCTCCACCACCCCGCAGGCGATGGCGAGGACGTTCTTGACCGCCCCGCCGATCTCCGCCCCCACCAGGTCGGCCGAGCCATAGGTGCGGAAGGCGGGGCCGGCCAGCCGCTCGGCAAGGCGGGCGCGCAGCCCCTCGTCCTCGCAGGCCAGCGTGACGGCGGTGGGTTTGCCCGCCGCGACCTCATGGGCGAAGGTGGGCCCGGACAGCACTGCGAGCGGCGCCCCGGGCGCGACCTGATGGGCCACCTCGCCGACCAGCAGCTTGGTGCCGGCCTCGATCCCCTTGGCGCAGAGGACCAGCGGCGTGGTGCCGACGGGGAGCTGGGAAAGGACGCCGCGGACATGCTGGGCGGGCGCGACCACCAGCAGCGCGTCCCGGTCCGAAAGCTGCGAAAGCGCCCGCGTGGCGCGGATCGAGGGACTGAGCGGCACGCCGGAGAGGAACAGATCGTTCCGGTGACGGGTGTTCACGCTCTCGACGACTTCGTCTTCGCGCGCCCAGAGCAGCACGTCCTCGCCGCCACGCGCCGCGACCTGGGCCAGGGCCGTGCCCCAGGCGCCGCCGCCGATCACCCCTATCCTCATGCCTTCACTCCCGCGCCGCGCACCTTCTCCGCATCCGGATCGAGCGGCCAGCGCGCCCGCGCCGGCGTGTCGAGCGGATCGCTGAACCCGGCGAGGAACCGTTCGGCCCCCGCCCAGCCGATCATCGCCGCATTGTCGGTGCAGAGCCAGAGCGGCGGCGCGACGAAGCGCATGCCGGCTTCCGCCGCCAATCGTTCCAGCGCGCCGCGCACCGCCTTGTTCGCGGCGACGCCGCCGGCGACGACCAGCGCCGTCGCCCGCACCTGCGCCATCGCCCGGCGCGTGCGATCGACCAGGCAATCGACCACCGCCTGCTGGAACGAGGCCGCGATATCCTCGACTCCATAGCGGCCGACCTTGCGCGCCACGTCGCTCTTCAGGCCCGCGAAGGAGAAATGGGGCTCCGCCGAGCCGAGCAGCGGACGCGGCAGCGGCACCGCCCGAGGATCGCCGCGCGCCGCCGCTTCCTCGACCGCCGGACCGCCGGGAAAGCCGAGGCCGAGCATCTTGGCGGTCTTGTCGAACGCTTCGCCGGCGGCGTCGTCGATCGTGGTGGCGAGGCGCCGGTAGCGGCCCACGCCCTCGACCAGCAGCAGCTGGCAATGGCCGCCCGAGACGAGCAGCAGCAGATAGGGAAAGGCGAGGTCCGGATCGGTGAGCCGCGGCGAGAGGCCGTGCCCTTCCAGATGGTTGATCGCGATCAGCGGCTTGCCGCCCGCCAGCGCGAGCGCCTTGCCGGCGACCAGGCCGACCATGACTCCGCCGATCAGGCCCGGGCCGGCCGTGGCGGCGACCGCGTCGACATCGGCGAGGGTGACGCCCGCTTCCGCGAACGCGCCCTCGATCAGCGGGCCGAGCGCCTCGACATGCGCGCGCGCGGCGATCTCGGGCACGACGCCGCCATAGGGGCGATGGGCAGCCTCCTGCCGCGCCAGCTTGTGCGCCAGCACCCGCCGATCGGTGGTGACCAATGCGGCGGCGGTTTCATCGCAACTCGATTCGAGGCCGAGGATCAGGGCCATGTCGTTCGTTTCATACTCCGTTGCTTGCGCATCTAGGGTGTCGGGAGGCGATTGTCGAAGTTCGGGATTTTTGTTCGCGCGGAGGCGCGGAGAGCGCGGAGAAGTAAAACCGCCGCGTAGAGGCCTCGAAACCCTCTGCCCTCCCTGTGCCTCCGCGCGAACAAGAGTGTCCGCTTCGACAAGCGGCACACGAGCCGGTAAGGCGAACGACATGGCCGTTTTCAAACTGGGTACCCGGGGCTCGCCGCTCGCGCTGACACAGGCGGAGATGGTGCGCGACGCGCTCGCCGCCGCGCACGCGCGGCCGGTGACCGACTTCGAGATCGTCGTGATCCGCACCACCGGCGACAAGGTGCAGGACCGTCCGCTCGCCGAGATCGGCGGCAAGGCGCTGTGGACCAAGGAGCTCGACCGCGCCCTGCTCGCCGGCGAGATCGACGCCTCGGTCCATTCGATGAAGGACGTCGAGACCCTGCGGCCCGAGATGATCGCGATCGCCGCGATGCTGCCCCGCGCCGATGTCCGCGACCGGCTGGTGGGCGCCGCATCCATCGCGGCGATCCCGCAAGGCGGCGTGCTGGGCACCAGCTCGCCGCGCCGCGCCGCGCAGATCCGCAAGCTGCGGCCCGACCTGTCGATCGTGCTGTTCCGCGGCAATGTCGACACGCGGCTGGCCAGGCTGGCCCAGGGAGAAGCCGACGCGACCCTGCTCGCCGCCGCCGGGCTGGCCCGGCTCGGGCGCCATGACGTCGGCACGCCGATCCCCACCAACATCCTCCTCCCCGCCCCGGCCCAGGGTGCCGTGGGCGTCGAGATCCGCGCCGACGACACCCATGCCCGCGAGCTGCTGCGCGCGATCGACCATGTCGAGACCCATGGCTGCATCGCCGCCGAGCGGGCGCTGCTCGCTGCGCTCCGGGCCGGCTGCCACTCACCCGTCGCCGCGCTGGCGACGATCGAGGGAGGCATATTGACGCTCGAGGCCGAGCTGCTTTCCGAGGACGGCGCCGCGCATGTCCATGGCGCGATCGAGGGCGCGCCGCTCGACCATGCGCTGCCCGCCGCGCTCGCCCGCGATCTGCTGGCACGCGCGCCGGCAGCGGTCCGCCGATTGTTCGAGGGGTGAGCCGCCCGATCGCCGTGCTCCGGCCCGAGCCCGGCAACGGCGCGACCATCGCGGCGATCGAAGCGGCGGGGGGCATGGCGATCCGCCTGCCGCTGTTCGCCGCCGCGCCGGTCGACTGGTGCGCTCCGGATCCGGCAGCGTTCGACGCGCTGCTGCTGACCAGCGCCAATGCCCTGCGCCATGGCGGGACGGAGCTGGCCGCGCTGCGGAGCCTGCCGGTGCATGCGGTGGGCGGCGCGACCGCCGCTGCGGCGCGGCGGGCGGGCTTCGCCGTCGCCCATGCCGGCACCGGCGACGGGGCCGCGCTGGTGGCCGCAGCCGAAGCCGCCGGCGTGCGCCGGGCATTGCTGCTGGGCGGGCGCGATCGGATGCTCGAAGCCGGCGGCATCATCGCCCGGGCGATCACCGTCTATGCCAGCGAACCGCTGCCGATCGCGCCCGAACAGGCAGCGCGGCTGCACGGCGCGGTCGCGCTCGTCCAGTCCCCCCGGGCCGGGGCACGGCTCGCCGAGCTGGTGGCGCCGGATCACCGCGCAGCCACCGGCATCGCAGCGATCAGTGCACGCGCGGCCGAAGCGGCGGGCCGGGGCTGGCTCCGCGTCGCCGTCGCCGCCGACTTGCGGGCGGACACGCTGATCGCACTCGCCCTGCAGCTCGCCGATTGACCGGGCCGGGCCACGCGGCGAATAAGGGCCCCATGAGCGACGAGACCTTCGCGCCCGCGGCGCCGCGCGTGCCCTGGTGGCGCAGCGCCAGCCTGATCGGCACGATCGCCTTCGCCGGCGGGATCGGCGTGACCATCGCCGCCGTCGGGCTGGCCGGCGGGCTTTCGCCGCGCCCGCCCGCGCCGGCGCCCCTGCCCTCTCCCAATGCCAGCGCGCAGCCGGTGGTGCCGGCGCTGCCGCCGGGCACCGACCTCGCCACGCTCAGCGCGCGCGAGACGCTGCTGGCGGGCAAGCTGGATCAGATCGAGCTGCGCCTGCGCGACGCCGACGGCAGCGCCCGCAATGCCGCTTCCTATGCGACGCGCGCCGAGCGGATGCTGATCGTCCTCGCGACACGGCGCGCGCTCGAGCGCGGCCAGCCGCTGGGACCGCTCGAGGGCCAGCTCAAGCAGCGTTTCGGCGAGCATGACGGCGACGCCGTCGCCGCGATCCTGCGCGCCGCCGCCCAGCCGGTGACGCTCGAGGATCTGCGGCTCGCGCTCGACACGCTGGGGCCGCGCCTCGCCAATGATCCGGGCGACAGCCTGTGGAACCGGGTGCGCCGGATGCTCGGCGACTTGGTGGTGCTGCGCCAGGCCGACACGCCGAGCCCGCTCCCCGCCGAGCGGCTGCGCCGTGCCCGCCGCGCGCTCGACCGCGGCGATGTCGAGGCGGCGCTCGCCGAGGTGGCCCATATGCCCGGCGTCGCGGTCGCCGAGAGCTGGACCGGTGCCGCCCGGCGCTATGTCGCGGCCCGTGCCGGCCTTGCCGAGATCGAACGCGCCGCGATGGACGTGCCGTCGCCGCCCGCCCGGCAGGCGGGATAGCCGCACCGCATACCCCATGCCGTCATCCCGACGCGCGCCGGGAACCGGAGCCATTAAGCGGGACGGCGGAGCAACACCCGGCCTTGGCCGGGCCGACGAGAGAAGGACGAGGAAATGGCAGAGATGGGCCGGTTCGACTGGTCGGACCCCTTCGGGCTCGATGCGCAGCTGACCGACGAGGAGCGGATGGTCCGCGATGCGGCCCGCGACTATGCGCAGGGCGAGCTGCTGCCGCGCGTGACCAGCGCCTATCTGGAAGAGCGGTTCGACCGCGAGATCATGGCCGAGATGGGCGCGCTGGGCCTGCTCGGCGCGACCATTCCCGAAGCCTATGGCGGCGCGGGGCTCGGCTATGTCTCCTATGGGCTGGTCGCGCGCGAGGTGGAGCGCGTCGATTCGGGCTATCGCTCGGCCATGTCGGTGCAGAGCTCGCTCGTGATGCACCCGATCAACGCCTATGGCACCGAGGCGCAGAAGCGGAAATATCTCCCCAGGCTCGCCACCGGCGAATGGGTGGGCTGTTTCGGGCTGACCGAACCCGATGCCGGCTCCGATCCCGGCGGCATGCGCACGCGCGCGGCGAAGATCGACGGCGGCTACCGGCTGACCGGCAGCAAGATGTGGATCACCAACTCGCCTATCGCCGACGTGTTCGTCGTCTGGGCGAAGAGCGAGGCGCATGGCGGCGGCATCAAGGGCTTCGTCCTGGAAAAGGGCATGAAGGGCCTTTCGGCGCCCAAGATCGAAGGCAAGCTGAGCCTGCGCGCGAGCATCACCGGCGAGATCGTGATGGACGGGGTGGAAGTGAGCGAGGACGCGCTGCTGCCCGAGGTACAGGGGCTGAAGGGGCCGTTCGGCTGCCTCAACCGCGCCCGCTACGGCATCGCCTGGGGGAGCATGGGCGCGGCCGAGGCCTGTTTCCACGCCGCCCGGCAATATACGCTCGACCGCGCCCAGTTCGGCAAGCCGCTGGCGGCGAACCAGCTGGTGCAGCTCAAGCTCGCCAACATGGAGACCGAGATCGCGCTCGGGCTGCAGGCGGCGCTGCGGGCCGGCCGGATGTTCGACGAGGGGACGCTCGCGCCCGAGGCGATCTCGATCATCAAGCGCAACAATTGCGGCAAGGCGCTCGACATCGCCCGCATCGCGCGCGACATGCATGGCGGCAACGGCATCTCGGCCGAATTCCATGTGATGCGCCACGCGATCAACCTCGAGACGGTCAACACCTATGAAGGCACGCACGACGTCCACGGCCTGATCCTGGGCCGGGCGATCACCGGGATCGCGGCGTTCTGATGGCACCCGATCGGCAGCCGATGCTGGAAGGCGGGCTGGTGATGCTGCGCCCCAGCACGCCGGCGGACTGGGACGCGCTGTTCGCGGTCGCCTCCGATCCGCTCCTCTGGGAAGTGCATCCGGCGCATGACCGCTGGCAGGAGCCGGTATTCCGCGCCTATTTCGACGCCGGCATCGCCAGCGGCGGAGCGCTGACCATTGTCGACAAGGCGACCGGCACCGTGATCGGCTCGTCGCGCTTCGACAATTGGGTGCCCGAGGCCGACGAGATCGAGATCGGCTGGACCTATCTGGCGCGGGCCTATTGGGGCGGCGTCTACAATCGCGAGATCAAGCGGCTGATGCTCGATCACATCCACCGGTTCGTGCGCACTGCGGTGTTCACCGTGGGCGTCGGGAATCTGCGCTCGCGCCGGGCCATGGAGAAGATCGGCGGCGTGGCGCGGCCGGGCACGGTCGAGCGGATGATGGCGGGCGAGATGAAGCCGCACCTGATCTACGAGATTACCCGGCCATGAAGCCGCTGGAGGGGATCAGGGTCGTCGAGCTGGCGCGGATCCTCGCCGGCCCGTGGTGCGGCCAGCTGCTCGCCGATCTGGGCGCCGAGGTGGTGAAGGTCGAGCGGCCGGGCGAAGGCGACGACACCCGCCATTGGGGGCCGCCCTTCCTCCACGACGCCGAGGGCGAGAATCGCGACGCCGCCTATTTCCACGCCTGCAACCGCGGCAAGACGAGCCGGGCGATCGACATCGCCACCCCCGAGGGGCAGGCGGCGGTGCACGCGCTGGTGGCGGACGCCGATGTGGTGATCGAGAACTACAAGGTCGGCGGGCTGTTGAAATACGGGCTCGACGCGGCGTCGCTGCGGGCGCGCCACTCCCGGCTGATCGTCTGTTCGATCACCGGCTTCGGCCAGACCGGACCCTATGCGCCGCGCGCGGGCTATGACTTCATCATCCAGGGCATGGGCGGCTTCATGTCGCTGACCGGCGAGCCCGACGGCGCGCCGCAAAAGGCCGGCATCGCCTATGCCGACATCTTCACCGGCGTCTATTCGGCGGTGGCGATCCTGGCGGCGCTGAGGAAGCGCGACCTTACCGGCGCGGGCGCGCATATCGACATGGCGCTGCTCGACACCCAGGTGGGCGTGCTCGCCAACCAGGCACTGGGCTGGATGGCATCGGGCAAGGTGCCGCACCGGATGGGGAACGGACACGCCAATCTGGTGCCCTACCAGGCGTTCCACGCGAAGGATGGCGAGCTGATCATCGCGGTGGGCAATGATTCGCAGTTCCGCAAGCTGTGCGGGGTGCTCGGGCTCGAATACGGCACCGATCCGCGCTTCGCGACCAATCCCCAGCGGGTGGTGAACCGCGTGGCGCTGATCCCGCTGCTCGAGGCGGCGATCCGGCAATGGGCCAAGGCCGATCTCTACGAGGCGCTGGAGGCCGAAGGCGTGCCGGCCGGGCCGATCAACACGGTCGACGAGGTGTTCGCCGATCCGCAGGTGGCGGCGCGGGGCATGAAGATCGAGCGTGACGGCCTGCCGGGGATCGCCACGCCGATCATGATCGACGGCGAGCGCATGGCCGCCGAGCGGGCCAGCCCCAGGCGGCCCTGACCCCGGCAGGCACCGGAACGAAGAAGGGCGGCCCCTTTCGGGACCGCCCTTTTCCTTTCAGGCCCGTCCAAGGATCAGAAATTGACCTTGGCACCCACCGTGAAACGGCGGCCATAGATGTTGTCCCCGGCCTGGACCGGATTGTAGAGATACGCGCCATAAGTGACCGGATCGATGCCCGGCAGGCGATCGAACAGGTTGAGCACATTCGCGTAGATGGTGAACTTGTCCGCGATCTTGGCGGTCGCGTTCAGGTCGAACGTGATGTAGCTCTTCACTCGGCAGCCGGTATAGGCGGGCGACGGCGCCAGGCCGCAATCCTCATACGCATTGCCCTGGTCCATCGCCGACAGGTTGTAGCCGGAGGTGTAGTTGACCGTGCCGCTGAGGGTATAGTTGCCGATCGCGAAGCTGTTCAGCCAGCTGCCCCGCCAGCGGAACGTGCCCGTGCCCGCCGTGAGGTTGAAGTTGCCGAGCGTGTCGACATAGGTCTGGCGCGTGCCGTCGGGCAGCGTGGTGCTGAGCTCCAGCATGAGCGTCGCGTCGAGGTTGCTCGTCCAGGTCACGTCGCCGAAGCGGAAGCGGCCATTCGCGGCGAAGTCGATGCCTTCCGCCTTCTGGGTGTTGGCGTTGACATAGTGCGACTGGACATAGGCCACGCGCGGCAGCGCGCCCGGATGGGCCGGATCCGCCGCGTCGGGGATGATCGTGTAGCCGGCCGGGATCGGATTGCCGGCATAATAGGCCTGGAGCGCCACGCCCGAGGAGAGCGACGTGATCGCATCGGTCTTCTTGATGTTGAAGTAATCGACACTGATCGAGACGCTGTGCAGCGGCTGGAAGACGGCGCCCAGCGTGATGCTGCGCGATTTCTCCGGCTTCAGGTCCGGCGAGGCGAGCGTGGTCTGGCCATAGCTCGCCGTGCGCAGATATTGCGGGCAGGCGGTGCTGAAGGTCGCGACCGAGCAGCCATATTGGGCCAGATACGCATCGTTGAACAGGCCGGCCGAGTTGGTGACATAGCCCGTGGTCGGCAATGCGTTCGCCTCGCCGAAGCTGGGGATGCGGAAACCGCGCGACCAGTTGCCGCGCAGGGTCAGCATCTCGAACGGCTTGATCTTCGCGCCGACCTTCGGCGAGAAATTGCTCTGGCCGGTCGAATAATGGTCATAGCGGCCCGACGCGTTGAGCTCGAGGAACTCGAACACCGGCACGCTCAGCTCGCCGAATGCCGAGGCGACCGTGCGGTGCCCCTCGGTGCCGAACGCGTTGATCGTGAAGTAGCGCTGGGTCGGCCCGTTGATGTCGCTGTTCGCCGAAGGCGCATCGACCGCCTCGTAGAAGAGCGAGCCGCCGACGGCGAGCTGGACCGGACCGCCCGGGAGCTGGAACAGCGCTTTGCTCACGCTCGCCTGGACCTGGTAGAGATCCGAGGAGGCATCGACGTTGAGCTCCGGCGCCAGATAGCTCTGTATCGCGGCGCTGTTGGCCGAGGGATTGACGAAATTGTACGTGCCGTCGGCGATCACGTCGAGCAGATGCTGGATATAGATATAGCCGTTGGACGTGCGGCGCAGATCGGTGTGCATCGCCGTCGCGTCGATCTTGTAGTTCCAGTCGTCGCCGAAGCTGCCCTTGATGCCCGCGGCGGCGCGATACACGCGGCTGCGCGTCTCGTCATAGCGCGTGATGTTGGGCATGCCGCCGATTAGCAGCGCCGTCTGGCCCGAAGCCGCGAAGGGATTGTTCGGGTTGAGCGTGCCGTTGGCCGCGGTGCAGTTCACCCGCGCGGCGCAGACATAGACCGGCAGCGTCAGCGGGCCCGAGCCCGGCGCGAAGCTCGGGCCACTGCCGCGCGTCGAATAGGGCGGGGAATAGATGCCCGCCGGCGCATTGGCGTAGATCGACGAAGGGAGGCCCGAATATTGGCTGCGCGACTGCTGGAAGTTGAGCTCCAGATAGGCCTCGGTCGAATCGCCGAACGTCTTGGCGACATGCGCCGTGAAGCCGAAGCGATCGATCTCCGGCGCTACCACGCCGTAGCGGTTGACCATGTCCTGCTGGCACATTGACGTGGGCACCAGGCCACTGGCGGCCTGTTGGGCCGCCGTGGTCTGGATCGGCGTGCCATTGGCGCAGCCGCTCCCGAGCAGCTGGTAGCGGCCGCCCGAACTCGGCGCGACATAAAGGTTCGAGCCGGCGGAGGTGGTCCCGAAATTGTCGCCGTTGATCAGGTTGTTCGGCCCGCCGATCCCGGTCTGGTTGTCCGAGTTGAACGGATAGGGCAGGTCGCGGTTGTTGACCGAATCAGCGTGATAATAGAAGCCGCTGATATAGGCGTTGAACCCGTCGCGATCGAGGTCGCCGGTGCCGGCGGTCACCGAGAAGCGCTGGGTCGCCGCGATGCCGTCCTGCGAGACGCCGGCCTCGGCCCGGGCCGAAAGGCCGGTGAAGCTGCGCTTGGTGATGATGTTCACCACGCCCGCGATCGCATCGGCGCCGTAGGTCGACGAAGCGCCGTCCTTCAGCACTTCGACGCGGTCGACGATGTCGTCCGGAATCGTGTTGAGATCGACGAAGTTGCGGGTCGCATCGTCGGCGAGCGGATAATAGGCCGCACGCAGGCCGTCGAACAGCACCAGCGTCGAGTTGGTCGTCAGGCCGCGCAGCGAGATGCCCGACGCGCCGCCGGCGAACGCGCCATTGGCCGAGAAGCTGTTGGTGAGCGAGGGTCCGTTGTTGGCGGCCAGGCGCTGCAGGCCGTCCTGGACGGTGCTGATGCCGCGCTGATCGAGCGATTCGGCCGTGACGGTGGTTACCGGCGACGTCGTCACCCGAGTCGCGAACAGCGAGCCGGTGACGACGATCTCGGCATCGTCGGCCGCGGGCTGGTTCTGGCTGGGGGTAGGAGTGGAGGCGGGGGCGGTGTCCTGCGCGAAAGCGGGGACGGCGAGGAGGCTCGCGGCCAGAGACAGCGCCGAGAGCGCGGTCCCCGCACGGAGCGTACGAGCGATATTACGCTTGAACATGGTACCCTTTCCCTACTGCCCAGCGCTAGCGTTGCGCGGGGTGTGAGCCGGCCGTGCCGCCGTAACGGCATGGACTGGCTTCGGGATGAGAGTCGCGGATTCGCGCGTAAAGCGCCGAAAAGGCAGGCTCGCGTTTTGCCTTTCTTCTGTATCCAGAAAGGCACGCATCTTGGCTGTAATGTTTCTGCCAAGTTGCAGGACTGCAAAATTGTGTCGAAACCTCTCAGTTTACTACCGATCTGGCAATTGTTTAAACCATTTCGGAGGTGTTCCGGTCAAGTTGACTGGCCGAGTCGCCGGATCAGTTCCCGCGCCGCCGCCGGCGCCCGCACCTTGCCGCCATGGATGAAGAACAGGAAGGTTTCGCGCGGCACCGCCGGCGGGTCCCGGTCCTCGACATAGGGCAGGCCTTCCGGGCGGCCGCCCGAAGCCCAGGTCCCCGCCGCCGCGGTCCAGCGCGGAAGATCGGCTTCGGGATAGCAGAAGGGATTGTCGTCCTCGCCCGCCTCGAGCCGGGCATAGACGAAGTCGCCGGTCACGTCGGCGATCGCGGGATATTGCGGCGAATCGGCATAGACGATCGCGACGCCGGCCCCGCGGCACAGCGCGACGAATTCGGGAACGGCGAAGCTCTCGTGACGGACCTGCACGGCGTGGCGAAGGGCCACGCCCTCATGCGCGCGCGGCAGCAGGTCGAGAAACGCGCCGAAATCGGCGGCGTCGAACTTCTTGGTCGCCATGAACTGCCACATCAGCGGCCCCAGCCGATCCCCCAGCGCCACGACTCCCTGGCCGACGAACTTCGCCACCGATTCGCCGGCATCGGCCAGCACCTTGCGATTGGTGCAGAAACGCGAGCCCTTCACGGCGAAGACGAAACCGTCGGGCACCGTCTTCGCCCAGCCTTCGAAAGTCGCCGGCTTGAAGCTGGAATAATAGGTGCCGTTGATCTCGATCGCGGTCAGCTGCCGCGCGGCATATTCCAGCTCCTTCTTCTGGCTGAGCCCCTCCGGATAGAAGGTCCCGCGCCAGGGTTCGAAGGTCCAGCCGCCGATGCCGACTCGAATGGGTGCCATGCTCATGCGCCCGACCCTAGCCGCTCCGCGCCGCGCCGCCAGCCCGAAGGCTGCGGCCAAACCCGCTCAACGCACCCGCGACCAGGTCTGCGCCTTGCAGACGACTCCGAACAGCACACAGCCCTTGCCGACCATCTTGTCGCCGTCCTGGAACTGGATGGTGCCCGAGAAGGTCTGGCGGATATCGGGCACGAACACCTTGCCGCTCCACTTGCCGGGACCGGCGGGCTTGAGGTCGCGGAACAGGCGCGTGCCGACCAGCTGCTCGGTGCCGCCGCGCCGGGCATCGGCGATCGCCCCTTCGCTCGCCCAGGTGATGGTGCCGCACAGCGCGCCGCCGCATTCGTCGATGCGGACATGGACGCTGTTGCCGGGATTGCGCCACTCGCTGGCGATCGGCGCATCGGATGGCGAGCCGGCCGCCACGGAGGCGACCAGCGTGGAGGAGAGTGCGAGCGCGGGCAGGATCGCCCGGAAGGACTTGCCGAACATGGCGGGGCTTATCGCCGCCGGAATCTGTACCCAGGCTGAAATGGCCGGCAGCCCGGCATGTCCGAATCGGACGGATCGGCCCGGCTCGACGGCCAGGCGCAGCACCGCTGCTCCGGGCGATACCCGGAGCGCCATCGGCAGCGGCCGGGGCGATTTCGACGCTTCCCTGGAAAGTGCCGGGGATCCGGCAGGAAACGCTGGAGCGGGCGAAGGGATTCGAACCCTCGACCCCGACCTTGGCAAGGTCGTGCTCTACCCCTGAGCTACGCCCGCTCTGGCGTTTTGGCCCGGGCGATCAGCGCACCGGGCGGGTGAGGCGCGGCCACTAGCACCGGCTTTGGGGGTGGGCAACCCCATGGATGCAACTTTTTTAGAGGCTTGGCGCATGACGCGCGAAAGCCCACATATCGCCGCGAAACCACGAAGCACTTTTTTCAGGAGCACGCGCCTTGGCCACGCTTGGACTCACCCCCGCGGAGAAGGATGCCGTCGACGCGTTCCGCCGCGACGTCGTCGAGCCCTCGATGACCAGTCTCGTCATCATCGATTTCTGGGCGGAATGGTGCGGCCCCTGCAAGGCGCTGGCGCCGGTCCTCGAAAAGGTCGCCGCCGACTATGCCGGCAAGGGCGTCGTCCTCGCCAAGGTCGATGTCGATGCGAATCAGTTCATCGCCAACCAGTTCCAGGTCCGCTCGATCCCCACTGTCTATGCGATGTTCCAGGGCCAGCTGGTCGCCGACCTCAGCTCGGCGCGCACCGAATCGCAGCTGCGCACCATGCTCGACCAGATCCTGCGCCAGCTTCCGGTGCAGAGCGCCGACGCGCAGGCGGAGGCCGAGCTGGAGCCGCTGATCGCGATGGGCGAGCAGGTGCTGGCCGAAGGCGATGCCGAGCGCGCGCTCGCGATCTTCGAGCAGATTGCCGAGATGGCGCCCGAGCATGGCGCGGTCGCCGCCGGCCGCGCGCGCGCGCTGCTGGCGCTGGGCCGGACCGAGGAGGCCGAAGCCGTGCTCGCCGCCCTGCCGGGAGACGCCAAGGGCGCCGAGATCGAACAGGCGCGCGCCGCGATCGCGCTGGCGAAGGAGGCCCGCCCGGTCGAGGATCTGAGCGGCCTCGCCGCGCAGGCGGCGACGGGTGACATGGAAGCGCGCTACGAGCTCGCCGGCGGCCAGATGGCGGCGGGGGATCGCGATGCGGCCGCCGCGACGCTGCTCGGCATGATCCGCGACGATCGCGAATGGAACGAGGGCGCGGCGCGCCAGCGGCTGCTGAAGCTGTTCGAGGCCGCCGGGATCGAGGATCCCTGGGTCGCGGCGCAGCGCCGCAAGCTGTCGGCGATCCTGTTCGGATGATTCCCGGCGGGACGCTCTCGCGCCTCTCGATATTCCCGCTGGGCGGGGCCCTGCTCTTCCCGCGCATGCACCTGCCGCTCCACATCTTCGAGCCGCGCTACCGGGCGATGGTCTCGGACGCGCTGGCGCGCGACCGGCGGATCGGCATGATCCAACCGCGCGGCCCGGGCGATTCGCCGGCCCTGTTCGAGATCGGCTGTGTCGGGCGCATCGCCGAAGTGGAGGCGCTCGACGACGGGCGCTTCGACATCGTGCTCGAGGGGCTGGCCCGTTTCTCCCTGGTGCGCGAGCTCGACGTCACGACGCCGTTCCGCCAGGTCGAGGCCGCGTTGGAACAGGCGGGCGACATCGAAGTGCTCGCCATGGCCGAGCGCGCCGCCCTCGAGATCGAATCGCGGCGCTTCGCCGATGGCCTCGGCTATGCGGTCGACTGGGAGGCGGTGAGCCGGCTGGACGACGAATCGCTGGTCAACGGCATCGCCCAGATCGCGCCGTTCGACGTCGCTTCGAAACAGGCGCTGCTGGAGGCGGACACTCTGGCCGAGCGATCGGAGCTGATCGTCCAGCTGATGCAGTTCTTCGGCCGCCACGACGGCGACGAGGGGACGCTGCAATAGGGTGCTCCCTATTTGCCGAAAAGGCGGGAAAGCAAGCCCCGTTTGGGTGCCGGCACATATTCGGCCACGACCTGATCGCGATAGTCCTGCCATGTCCCGAAGCTTTTTCGGGCGGCTTCCAGCGTGAAGAACCTGCTGGTCTGGAGGTCGATGCCGCGTGCACCTATCGCATGCAGGATCGAATCGACCACTTCCATCGCATCAGCGCCACCGCCGCGCACGTAAAGCGAGACGCCGCTGCATTCCGCATCGTTTCCCAAATTGAACTCGATCGACCAGCCCTCACGCCTGAGCAGGCCCCAGCCGGGGTCACTGAAATCGACGTCGGGCAGCACGGCCCTGATCTTCAAGATCACCGTATCGCGCGGACCCAGTGGCTGGGGATCGAAGTCCTCGGGAATGTCCTCGACCGAAGCGACGGGCGGAAAATCCTGCGCGTACAAATCCCAGCTCATCCTGCCATTCCCCGAAATTTCTAGGCGGGCATCCCCTGCAGCAGCTTGGGCACGTCGCCGCTTTCGCCGCGCGCCTCGGCCATGAACCAGTGCTTGAGCGGCGGCAGCCGGTCGACCGCGGAGAGGCCGAAGCGGCGAACGGCGCTGGCGGTCTTGCCGGGAATGCCGAACAGGCGGGTCAGCCCGTCGGTGGCGGCGGCGACCATGAAGGTGTCGAGCCCGCGCCAGCGCTGATAGCGCGCGAGCAGCTGCGGGTCGCCCATGTCCAGGCCCAGCCTTTTGCCGTCCACCAGCACCTCGACCAGCGTGGCGACGTCGCGAAAGCCCACATTCACCCCCTGCCCCGCGATCGGATGGATGCCGTGCGCGGCGTCGCCGACCAGCGCCAGCCGGTCGCTGGTGATCCAGGCGGCATGGTGAAAGCCGAGCGGATGGCTGAAGCGCGCGGTGAGCGGGCCCAGCCTGCCCAGGAACCCGCCCATGCGCTTCTCCGCCTCGGCCAGATAGGCGCGCTCGGAGATCTTCATCATGCCGGCGGCGTCGCGGGCATGGACCGTCCACACCACGGCCGAGCGATGGCCGTGCGCGTCGTCCAGGAGCGGCAGGATCGCGAACGGGCCGGTCGGATAGAAGATCTCGAAGGCGATGTTCTCGTGGCTGCGTTCATGGCCGAGCGTGGCGACCATCGCGGCGTGATCATAGCTCCAGCGCGCGGTGCTGAGCCCGGCGGCCTCGCGCGTCGGCGAGTTGCGGCCCTCGGCCCCTACCAGCAGCTGGGCATGGACCGTGGTGCCGTCGCTCAGCTCGGCAGAGACGCCGAACGCGCCGCGCTCCACGCGGAGCGCGCGCGTCCGCATGCGCATATCGGCGAGCGGCGCCGCGACCGCGGCTTCGTAGAGAGCGGTGCGAAGGACACGATTCTCGAACATGTGGCCGAGCGCGCCCTCGCCTTCGCCGGGCGCGAAATCGAGCTTGCCGGGATCGAGCCCGTCCGAGACGCGGATGCCCGCGATCGGGCAGCCCTTACCCGCCAGCCGCGCCGCCACGCCGATCGCCTCGAACATCCGCATCGGCGCGCTGGCGATCGCCGAGGCGCGGCCGTCGTGCCGGGCGGCGAGGATCTGCGCCGGATCGGCGGGATCGATCACGATCGAGGAAATGCCATGCGCATCGAGCGCGGTAGCCAGCGCCGAGCCGACCAGCCCGCCGCCGAGGATGAGAACGTCTGCGCGATCCATGGACCCGCCGTAGCGCCTCCCTTCCCGTCCGTCATCCCCGCGCGGGATGCGGCGGAACGTGCGGGGAACGCTTGACGCCGGAGTCCGCTCAGGCGATTAACCGGCCCGCACCCCTGAAAATCTGGAGGCTGGGCATGGCGTCCCGGGCACAGGCGCCGCTTTGGCGCGAAACCATGAAGGCCGGCGCGCGCCGCAGCGGCGCGGTGATCGGCGGAGCCGCTCTGTTCCTGGGCGTGCTCGCGCTCGGCGTGGCGCTGGGCAGCTATCAGCCGACCGATCCGTCGATGAACACCGCGGCCGCCGGCCCCGCCCGCAACTGGATGGGCGAGCCCGGCGCCTGGACCGCCGATTTCCTGTTCGCGCTGCTCGGCCCCGCGGTGGTGCTGTTCCTGCCGATCGGGCTGATCGTCGCCTATCGCCTGCTCAAGGACCGGCCGGTGGGCAATTGGGGCACCATGTTCCGCGGCGTGAGCCTGGGCGTGGTCTTCACCGCCACCGCGCTCGCCTTCTTCTCCGCCGACGCGGTGCTGTCGCTGACGGGCGGCTGGGGCGGCGTGGTCGGCCTGTCGATCGCCGGCTTCTTCAACTGGCTGATCGGCTTTGCCGGCGATCCGGTGATCAGCTGGTGGGCCGGGCGCGGCCTCGGCCTGGTCTGCGGGCTGATCGGCCTGTTCATCTGGTGGCGCAGCCTCGACTTCTCGCTGCCCGAGCGCGTGAGCCTGCCGGGCATCCCCAGCCTCAAGGGGCCGGGCAAGACGGCCCTGCTCGGCGCGCCGGAGAAGGAGCTCGCCGCACCCGAGCCGAAAATCCGCGAGGGCCGCGAACCGCGCAAGACAGTGGTGCCCGACACCCGGCCCGGCCCGGTGATCGCCGATCGCAACCTCACGCCCTCGCCCGCACGGACCAAGCCGCCGACCCAGACCAGCCTCGATTTCAAGGACAGCTATCAGCTGCCTTCGATCGACCTGCTCAAGCCGCCGCCGGTCAACAAGAATGCCGGGATCGACAAGGCGGCGCTGGAGCGCAACGCCCGGCTGCTCGAGAGCGTGCTCGACGATTTCAACGTGAAGGGCCAGATCGTCGAGGTGCGGCCGGGCCCGGTCGTCACCATGTACGAGCTCGAGCCGGCGGCAGGCATCAAGGCGAGCCGGGTGATCCAGCTCGCCGACGACGTGGCGCGCAACATGTCCGCCACCTCGGCGCGCATCGCCACCATCCCCGGGCGCAGCGTGATCGGCATCGAGCTGCCCAATGCGGCGCGCGAATCGGTCAATCTGCACGAACTGGTCGCCAGCCAGGCCTTTGAGGATCAGGGAGCGACGCTGCCGCTGGTGCTCGGCAAGAACATCGCGGGCGATCCGGTGATCGCCGACCTGGCGCCGATGCCGCACCTGCTCGTCGCCGGCACCACCGGCTCGGGCAAGTCGGTGGGGCTCAACTGCATGATCCTCTCGCTGCTCTACCGGCTCACGCCCGAGCAGTGCCGGATGATCATGATCGATCCCAAGATGCTCGAGCTGAGCATGTACAAGGACATCCCGCACCTGCTTGCCGATGTGGTGACCGAGCCGGCCAAGGCAGTGCGCGCGCTGAAATGGGCGGTCGAGCAGATGGAGGACCGCTACCGGATGATGGCGCATGCCAATGTCCGCAGCCTCGCCTCGTTCAACGACAAGGTGCGCCAGGCGAAGGCGAAGGGCCAGAAGCTCGGCCGCAAGGTGCAGGTGGGCTATGACCCCGACACCGGCAAGCCGATCTACGAGGAGGAAGCGCTCGACCTCCAGCCGCTGCCGCAGATCGTGGTGATCGTCGACGAGCTGGCCGACCTGATGATGACCGCGGGCAAGGAAGTGGAATTCCTGATCCAGCGGCTGGCGCAAAAGGCGCGCGCGGCGGGCATCCACCTGATCATGGCGACGCAGCGTCCCTCGGTCGACGTCATCACCGGCGTGATCAAGGCGAACCTGCCGACCCGCCTGTCCTTCTACGTCGCCAGCAAGATCGATTCGCGCACCATCCTGGGCGAGCAGGGCGCCGAGCAGCTGCTGGGCAAGGGCGACATGCTCTACATGCCGGGCGGCAAGCAGATCGTCCGCGTGCACGGCCCGTTCGTCAGCGACGACGAAGTCCAGGCCGTGTCCGATCACTGGCGCGCGCAGGGCACGCCCGAATATATCTCCGCAGTCACCGAGGAGCCCGAGGATGGCGGCTTCAGCCTGGACGGCGCGCCCGAGGGCGACGATTCGCCCGAGGACCAGCTCTATCGCCGGGCGATCCAGCTGGTGGCGGAGAGCCAGAAGGCTTCGACCTCGTGGCTGCAGCGCCAGCTCCGCGTGGGCTACAACAGCGCCGCGCGCCTGATCGAGCGGATGGAGAAGGACGAGCTCGTCTCGCGCCCTGATCATGTCGGCCGCCGGGAAGTGCTGATGGATACCGACGGCCGCCAGCTCTAGACGGGATCGAAAACCGCGCTTGGCGGGTTCAGGGGACATTCAAGCCCCTGCCCCCAGGGCATCAGCCGCAATTTCGGAGAATCGACACGTGTTTGCACGGCCCCTCGCCCTCAGCCTCGCCCTTTCAGCGCCCATGCTGATTTCGGCGGCGCCCGCGCCGGCCCCGATCGCGGCCCCGGCGCCTGTCGACCAGCTCGCCCAGGTACAGCAGCATCTCGAAGCCGTGAGCTCGATGACCGCCAGCTTCGCGCAGACCGACCGCAACGGCCGCACGCTCACCGGCACGATGACGCTGAAGCGCCCGGGCAAGATCCGCTTCCAATATCAGAAGGGCGTGCCGCAGCTGATCGTCGCCGACGGGCGCAGCCTCTATTTCATCGACTATCAGGTCCGCCAGGTCGAGCGCTGGCCGATCGGCAACTCGCCGCTCGCCGTGCTGCTCAACCCCAAGAAGGACATCGCCAAGTTCGCCAAAGTGATCCCCACCGGCAGCGACCAGCTCGTCTCGGTGGAGGTGCATGACACGGATCACCCCGAATATGGCCGCATCACCCTGATCTTCCAGAAGAACGCCACCGCGCCGGGCGGGCTGATGCTCCAGGGCTGGGTGGCGCTCGATTCGCAGAACAACCGCACGACGATCCGCCTGTCGGACCAGGCGTTCAACACGAACGTCAGCGACGGAACGTTCCGCTGGAACGATCCCCGCCGCCAGGGCCCGCGCTAAGCTGAACATCGTTCATGTTGGCGACAGGTTGGCCAGCCTAGAACCTGTCTTGCGGATGTGAGGGCGTACCCGGGATTTTCCCCCTGTTGCTCGGGATCTTCACTTCCCGCCTGCGTGACGAACGCTAGGTCGGCCCTCGCTCCATTGCCCCCGGAGCGGGGGCCTTTCCTTGTCCGGGCCTCCCCCACTGGTGCGCGGGCGAAACACCGCCTAAATCCCGCCCGATGAAGATCGCTTCTTGGAACATCAACTCCGTCCGCTTCCGCATCGAGATCGTCGAGCAGTTCCTGCGCGAGGAAGCGCCCGACATCCTCTGCCTCCAGGAAACCAAGGTGATCGACGGGGACTTCCCCGAGGCTCCGTTCCGCGCGCTCGGCTATGACCACATCATCAAGCACGGCCAGCGCATGCATCACGGCGTGGCGATCATCGCCCGCGTGCCGGTGGTGGAGGACGACCGGTTCGACTGGCAGGCGAACGGCGAGGCCCGCCATGTCGGCGTGCGGCTGCCGGGCGGCGTGCGGCTCGAGAATGTCTATGTCCCCGCCGGGGGCGATGTTCCGGACCGCGAGGTGAACCCGAAATTCGGCCAGAAGCTCGATTTCCTCGAGCGCATGATCACCTGGTCAGAAGGGCTGGCCGTCCCCTCGATCCTGACCGGCGACTTCAACGTCGCGCCGCTGGAAAGCGATGTGTGGAGCCACAAGCAGCTGCTGGACGTGGTGAGCCATACGCCGATCGAAGTGGCGACGCTGGGCCGGCTCCAGGCGGCGAACGACTGGGTCGATCTCGGCCGCCACTTCATCCCCGCGCCGGCGCGCTATTATAGCTGGTGGAGCTACCGGGCGAAGGACTGGGCGGCGTCCGACCGCGGCCGCCGGCTCGATCACATGTGGGCGAGCCGCGACGTTGCCGCGAAAGCCGTGTCGCACAAGGTTTGCGAGCCCTGCCGCTCCTGGCTCAAGCCCTCCGACCATGTGCCCATCGTCACCGAGTTCGACCTTTGAGCGCGCACCAGGCGGCCCGCGCCATCGATGCGCTGCGCCGGGGCTGGCCCGTGGCGATCGGGGACCTCGCATTGCTCGCGGTCGAGACCGGCGATGCCCGGCGGCTCGCGGCGTTCGACGAGGCGGGCACGGCCGACCTGCTGCTCTCGGCCGGACGCGCGGCAACCCTCAAGCTCGCCAACCAGCGCGATGCGGCGACACCCGATGCCCCGGTGCTGGTGGCGCGTGCGCCATGGCTCGATTTCGACATGGCGACGGCGCTCGCCGATCCCCAGTTCGATCTCGCCACGCCCCTGAAAGGGCCCTTCCGGGCGATTCCGCTGGCGGAGCCCGAACTGGCGGCGGCGGCGTTGCGGCTGGCCCGCGTCGCGGGGCTGCTCCCGGCTTTCTTCGTGCGCCGCGCGGCTGGCGAGGAAATGATCCTTCCCGCGGACATCGACGCGCACGAGGATGCCGACCGCCTCCGCATCGTCGCCCGCGCCCGGCTGCCGGTCGCCGATGCCGAGGATAGCGAGATCGTCGCCTTCCGCACCGACGAGATGCCCGGCGAGCATGTCGCGCTGCTGATCGGCGAGCCGAACGGCAACCCGCCGCTGGTGCGCCTGCACAGCGAGTGCCTGACCGGGGACGTGCTGGGCAGCCTGAAATGCGATTGCGGGCCCCAGCTCCAGGCGGCGATCCGCGAAATCCGGGCCAGCGGCTGGGGCGTGCTGCTCTATCTGCGCCAGGAGGGGCGCGGGATCGGGCTGATCAACAAGCTGCGCGCCTATGCGCTGCAGGACCAGGGCTTCGACACGGTCGACGCCAATACCCGGCTGGGCTTCGCGATCGACGCGCGCAACTTCGCCACCGCGGCGAAGATGCTGTCGCTGCTCGGCCAACACCAGGTGCGGCTGCTGACCAACAATCCCGACAAGGTGGCCGCGCTGGAAGCGGCGGGAATCCGGGTGGCCGAGCGGGTGCCGCACTTCCTGCCGCCCAACCCGCACAATGAACGCTATCTCGCCACCAAACGCGACCGGACGGGGCACCAGTTCTGAGATATTTCCTCGACACCGAGTTCAACGGCTTTGGCGGGCCGCTGATCGCGCTGGCGCTGGCGCCCGAGGATGGGAGCATTCCCTTCTACGAAGCGCTGCCCTGCCCCGACCCCACGCCCTGGGTGGCGGCGCACATCCTGCCGGTGCTCGATACGGCGCCGATATCGCGTGCGGCGATGGGCCAGGCCTTCGCCGCCTATCTGGGCGACGACCCCGATCCGCTGCTCGTCGCCGACTGGCCGGAGGACATCGCCCATGCCGCGCAGCTGCTGATCGCCGCGCCGGGCCGGCGCCATCCGATCGACCGCATCCGCTTCGAGCTGTGCGACGCCTTCGGCTTCGACAGCGCGGCGATGAGCAAACGGCCACACAATGCGCTGGCTGACGCCATGGCGCTGCGGGAGCATCTGCTCGCGCGCGAGGCGCGGGGCTTCTAGCGCAGCGCTTTCTCATTCTTCGTCGCGGCGCCGCGCGAATCAAATTTCGCGCGCAACCACGCGGCGGCGCAACGAGTCTGGAACGCCTTCGGCGCCGGATCAGGCGACCAGCCGCGCCACTTCGCCGAAATCATGCGCGATCAGCTTCACGCCCAGCGCGCGCAGGCGCTCGGCATGGTCGGGCGCGCAATGCGAGCCGGCGCACAGGCCGATGACGTCGGCACCCGAGGCGACCGCTCCGGTCACCCCGACCGGCGAGTCCTCGAGGATCACGCAGCGCTGGATCGGCACCCCGATCGCGGCGGCGGCGTGGAGATAGAGATCGGGCGCCGGCTTGCCGCGCGCGACATGCTCGTGGCCGCTATAGATATGCTCGCCGAACGCGGCACGGATGCCGAGATGCGCGAGGTGCCGGCTGATCCACCGGGTCGAGCTCGACGAGGCGATCGCGCGGGGCAGTCCGGCGGGCAATTCCTCGACGAAGCGAATCGCCCCGGCAACGGCGGGCAGCCCCTCCTCCAGCACGCGCGCATCCTCCTCGGCGCGGGCGGCGTGGAAATCCTCGGGTATCGCCCGGCCGATCCAGCGTTCGATCGCGCCCAGGAAATCCGCGCCCGACAGGCCCATGAAGTTGGCCATCGAATCCTCGGGCGTGGTCGGATGGCCGATGCTGGTCAGATAGGCCGCGATCTGCCGGTTGCCGGCCGCTTCGCTCTCCAGCAGCACCCCGTCGAAATCGAACAATATCGCATCATATCTCACGCGCGCGCTCCGAACAGGGCGGTGCCGACGCGGACATGCGTCGCGCCGATCGTCACCGCCGTCTCGAAATCGCCCGACATGCCCATGGAGAGCCCGGCAAGGCCGTGATCGCGGGCGATGCTGGCGAGCAGGGCGAAATAGGGGGCGGGCTCGAGATCGAGCGGAGGCACGCACATCAGCCCCTGCACGGGGAGATCCGCTGCCCGCGCCTCGGCGAGCAGCTCGGGTAGCGCGGCCACGGCGCAGCCGCCCTTCTGCTCCTCGTCCCCGATATTGACCTGGAGGAAGCACGCGGGGCGCCTGCCCGCCTTGTCCATCGCCCGGGCGAGCGCATGCACCAGCGAGGCGCGGTCGACCGAATGGATCGCGTCGAACAGCGCCACGGCGTCCTCGGCCTTGTTCGACTGGAGCTGGCCGACCAGATGGAGCGCCACGTCCGGGGCCGCTTCGCGCAGCGCCGGCCATTTGCCCTCGGCCTCCTGCACGCGATTCTCGCCGAACACGCGCTGGCCGGCATGGATGAGCGGGCGGATGGCATCGGCATCGTGCGTCTTGGAGATGGCGATCAGCGTGACCGCGTCGGCTTCGCGCCCGGCGATCCTGGCCGCGCGCGCGATTCGGGCGCGCACATCGGCAAGGCGCTGGCTGGCTTCGTCTATCGGCATGGCCCGCGCTATAGGCAGGGCGATGCGCCGCCGCCACCCCCTCCCGCGCCTTTGGCTGATGACCGACGAACGCATGGGCGACGCCCTGTGGGATGCGCTGGCGCGGCTGCCGCGCGGGGGCGGCGTGGTGTTCCGGCATTATGGCCTGCCACCGGCCGAGCGGCGGGCGCTGTTCGCGAAGGTGCTGAAGGTGGCGCGCCGGCGCGGGCTGACGCTCATTCGCGCCGGGGCGCAGCCGATGCGCGGCGAATCGGGTGTGCATGGCGGGCGCGGCCGGGGCCTGCGCACGGCGCCCGCGCATAACCGGCGCGAGGCGATCGCCGCGCGGCGGGCGGGCGTGGACGCGCTGTTCGTCTCGCCTGCCTTCCCCACTCGCTCGCACCCGGGCGCCCGGGCGCTCGGGCGGGCGCGCTTCGGCCTGTTGGCGCGGGGGCTCGGCGTGCCGGTGATCGCTCTGGGCGGAATGGACGCGCGCAGGGCGGCCAGCCTCGGGCCGTTGGAGATATATGGATGGGCGGCGATCGACGCCTGGGCGGGGGCGAAAGACTAGGCGCGACTCAATCGGCAGACACCGCCATTCCTGCGAAAGCGGGGTCCGGGTAGCTCGGGACAACGACGCCACTGGGCGAGCGCTCTCCGGAGAGCGCAGGGCTCGACTATGGGCAATCCGCCCTTGGCCCGCTGACCCTGGATCGAGAGCCCGGCCATGCCTCCGCCACTCCTGCAAGGACAGCGATCCGGAGCCGCGGGCGGAGCGGGCGCGGCTTGCTCCGGACTATCCCGAAGCTTCGCCGTCACGGCATCCGGACTGGCGGCAAGGATTTCGTGGGGCCGACGTCAGGCATTGGGACGGACGGGCGCGCCGTCAGAAGCGGAAGGCGGTGCCCACATAGACCGCCTGGCTGTCCCGGCGGCTCTCGTTGAGCTTGGGCAGGCGATCTTCCTCGCTGCGATAGCGCACGCCCGCGGTCACATCCAGGTTGCGGGTCAGCGAATAGCTGCCGCCCAGATCGATGGAATAGCTCGGCTTGTCGCCGATCAGCACCGGCGTGTTGGCCAGCGGACGATCCGCCGAGGCACTCAGCCGGCCGCTCAGGCGCTTGCCGGTGTAGCTGACGCCGATATCGGCCCGCTCGCGGCTGCCGGGCTGGTCCACCAGCTCGACGCGAGTCACGTCGCCCGAGACGGCGAGGCGCTTCCAGCCGACCGAGACGCCGAGATTGTACGAGATCGGCGCCAGGTTGACCGGCGCCGCCGACGCGACGGCAACCTCATGCGCCACGTCGCGGCCGCGCACCGCACGGCTCGAAGTGGCGCGGACGGCGACGGTCACGCCATGGCTGCCGCCCCGCGCTTCGGCCGGCGTGAAACGGAAGCTGCCCTCGGGCAGGCCCGAACGGGCGAGCACCGCTGCAAGCTTGGGGTCGGCCGCGGCCGGCGTGAAGATGCCGATGCCGCCGCGCGCCGGCACGGCGGCGCGCTTGGCCGGGGCGACGCGATCGGCCCGGCTGGTCTGCGCCTGGATCGCCGGCGCGAGCAGGAGCCCGGCAGCGCAGAGCGCTCCCAGTGCAATTCCCGTCCTCGTCCGTCCGACTCGCATCGTCATGAATCCCTAGATGATGTCGCCTACCATGATTCGGAACCATGGTTCCACCGGTGGCACAAATTTCGTGACGGTGTTGCACCAGACCCACAGAATCTGCTTGCGGTCCCTTTAACCAGCAGTGTTTCAAACGTGCGAATCGGGGCATGGCTTCCCGCCTTGCTCCCGCCACATGCGCCACTATAGATGCTCCCGACTTTTCTCGCCTGGTAGGAATGTGACGATGAACCGCCTGTTGCGCACCGCGATCCTGGGGTCGCTTGCTCTCTCGATCACCGCGTGCGGCGGTCACACCAAGCGCCCCGAGGCGGATCTCGCCGCCTCGAAGGTGACGACGATCGGCGTCAACTCCTATCTGTGGCGCGCCAGCCTCGACACGCTGAGCTTCATGCCGCTGCTCCAGACGGATTCGAACGGCGGCGTGATCGTGACCGACTGGTACGTGAATCCCAATGTCCAGACCGAGCGGATGAAGGTCACCGTGACGATCCTCGACCAGGATCTGCGCGCCGATGCGCTGCGCGTCGCGGCGCTGCGCGAAGTGAACCGGGGCGGCGCCTGGGTCGCCGCGCCGGTCCAGGCCGCGACGGTGCAGAAGCTCGAGGACATCATCCTCACCCGCGCCCGCGACCTGCGCCGCGCCGCCGTGGCCACCAACTGATCCCCTAGTGACGGTTCCAGCCTGCTCTCCCGCCCGGCGAAGCAGGCCGGCACCGCGAGAAGACAGCAGGAACTGATTTGTCTCGCTTCAACCCGTTGAAGGCGGACGCCGCATGGCAGAAGGTGTGGGAAGAGAACCGCACCTTCGCCGCGCGTGACGATTCGCCCAAGCCCAAGAGCTTCGTCCTCGAGATGTTCCCCTATCCCTCGGGGCGCATCCATATGGGCCATGTCCGCAACTACACGATGGGCGACGTGCTCGCGCGCTTCCGGCGGATGCAGGGCATGGAAGTGCTCCATCCGATGGGCTGGGATGCGTTCGGCATGCCGGCCGAGAATGCCGCGATGGAGAAGAAAGTCCATCCCGGCAGCTGGACCCGCGCCAATATCGCGACGATGAAGGCCCAGCTGAAGCGCCTGGGCTTCGCGCTCGACTGGACCCGCGAGCTCGCCACCTGCGAGCCCGACTATTATGGCCATGAACAGGCCATCTTCCTCGATTTCTTCGAGAACGGCCTGGTCTATCGCAAGGAATCGGCGGTCAACTGGGATCCGGTCGACATGACCGTGCTCGCCAATGAGCAGGTGATCGACGGGCGCGGCTGGCGCTCGGGCGCGCTCGTGGAGCGGCGCAAGCTGAGCCAATGGTTCCTCAAGATCACCGAATTCGCCGAGGACCTGCTGGAGGGCGTGCGCGGGCTCGAGCATTGGCCGGACAAGGTCAAGCTGATGCAGGAGAACTGGATCGGCAAGTCCGAGGGCCTGCAGTTCGACTGGACGCTTTCCGATGGCGAGAAGCTCCAGGTCTACACGACCCGCCCCGACACGATCTTCGGGGCGAGCTTCATTGCGGTGGCGGCCGATCATCCGATCGCGCAGAAACTGGCCGCTTCGAGCCCGGAAGTTCGCGCCTTTGTCGAGCTGTGCAAGCAGGGCGGCACCACTGCGGCCGAGCTGGAGACGCAGGAGAAGCTGGGCTTCGACACTGGCCTCACTGCCACCCATCCCTTTGATTCTACTTGGCAAGTTCCGGTCTATATCGCGAATTTCGTGCTGATGGACTATGGCACCGGCGCGGTGTTCGGCGTGCCGGCGCACGACCAGCGCGACCATGAGTTCGCCAGCAAGTACAAGCTGCCGATCCGCCGCGTCGTTTCCGAGGGCGACAAGATCGCGCCGGAATTCCACGATGCCGAGGCCTATACCGGCCCCGGCACGCTGGTGAACTCGCACTTCCTCGACGGGATGGACGTGGCCGACGCCAAGCGCACCGTGATCCGGCGCGCCGAGGAAGGCGGCTGGGGCCAGGGGCAGACGGTGTGGCGCCTGCGCGATTGGGGCGTCAGCCGCCAGCGCTATTGGGGCACGCCGATCCCGATCATCCATTGCGAAAGCTGTGGCGTCGTCCCCGCCCCGCGCGAATCGCTGCCGATCACCTTGCCCGAGGACGTGTCGTTCGACATTCCCGGCAACCCGCTCGACCGGCACCCGAGCTGGAAGCATGTCGACTGCCCGAAATGCGGCGCGCCCGCCCGGCGCGAGACCGACACGCTCGATACCTTCGTCGATTCCTCCTGGTATTTCATCCGCTTCGCCAGCCAGCCGGCGGACCGGCCGTTCGACAAGGCCGTGGCCGAGCAATGGCTGCCGGTCGGCCAGTATATCGGCGGCGTCGAGCATGCGATCCTGCACCTGCTCTATGCGCGCTTCTTCACCCGGGCGCTGCGCCATATCGGCAAGCTCGACGTGACCGAGCCATTCGCCGGCCTGTTCACCCAGGGCATGGTGACGCACGCCAGCTATTATCAGATGGAAGAGCATGACGGGCTGGAACGGAAGGCCTATTTCGAGCCTTCCCAGATTTCGCGGCGCGGCGACGGCACCGCCTATCTGACCGATACCGGCGAGGACGTGATCGTCGGCCGCATCGAGAAGATGTCGAAGTCGAAGAAGAACACCGTCGACCCGACCGAGATCGTCGACCAATATGGCGCCGACGCCACGCGCTGGTTCATGCTTTCCGACAGCCCGCCCGAGCGCGACCTGGAATGGAGCGAAAGCGGCATCGAGGGCGCCTGGCGCTTCGTCAATCGCCTGTGGCGCCTGTTCGATAGCCTTTCGGAAGCCGAAGCCGGCACCGGTCGCGATGTCGAGCTCGACAAGCGGCTGCACCGCACCATCGCCGGCGTGGCCGAGGATGTGGAGGCGCTGGCCTTCAACAAATCGGTCGCCAAGCTCTACGAGCTGGTCGGCGCGATCGAGAAGGCGCAGCCTTCGGCGTCCAGAACGGAAGCGATCCGCACCCTGGCCCGCATCGTCGCGCCGATGGTGCCGCATATCGCCGAGGAAGCCTGGGCGACCATGGGCAATCCGGGCCTGATCGCCGATGCCGAATGGCCCGCCGTGGATCCCGCGCTGCTCGTCGACGACGAAGTGACGATCGCCGTGCAGGTGAATGGCAAGCTGCGCGATACGCTGCTAATGCCGAAGGGCGCGGCCAAGGATGTGGTCGAAGCCGCGGCACTTGCCAGCGACAAGATCGTTCGATCGCTCGAAGGCAAGCAACCCAGGAAGGTGATCGTCGTGCCCGATCGTCTGGTGAACATCGTCGCATGAGGCAGCTTGCGCTCCTCGCCGCCGCCGCGCTCGCTCTGTCGGGCTGCGGCCTTCGCCCGCTCTATGGCGGCGGGCCCGACGGCGCGGTGCGCTCCACGCTCTCCGCGGTCGAAGTCGCGCCGATCAAGGGCCAGTCGGGCTGGCTGGTCGCCAATGCGCTCAAGGACCGGCTCGACCATAATGACGCCCCTGCCCGCTATCGGCTGGAAGTGACGCTCGACGACCAGATCGCGGGCCTGGGCGTGCGACGCGACGATTCGGTGGCGCGCGAGCGGCGGACGCTGCGCGCGCGCTACCAGCTGATCGACCTCTCGAACGGCAATGTCGTGCTCGACGCTACCGCGGGCTCCGATGCCGGCATCGACGTGGTCGGCAGCGAATATGCCACGATCGCGGCGGAGAAGAGCGCGCTCGAGCGGCTTTCGGGCATCGTCGCCGACCAGATCGTCGCGCGCGTCGCCCGCTATGCGCAGAACGCGCCCGGGACCGGCAGCCAGTGAAGGCCAACGCGACGCAGATCCGCGCCGCGATCGAGAAGCTCAACCCCGACACGCGGCTCTACCTGTTCCACGGCCCCGACGAGGCCGGCGCCGCCGATCTCGCCGCAAAGCTCGGCAAGGCGCTGGGGCCGGAAGCCGAACGCATCGACCTCGACATGAAGGCGCTGCGCGAGCAGCCTGGCCGGCTTGCCGACGAAGCGGCATCGCTCTCGCTGTTCGGCGGTGCCCGCTATGTCCGCCTGCTGGGCGTCGAGGAAGGCGCGGCGGAAGCGATCGGGCTGCTGCTGAACGCCGAGCGCGCCGGCAACCCGGTGGTGGCGATCGGCCCCGGGCTGAAGGCAAGCGGCAAGCTGGTGAAATCGGTGATCGCCGCGCAGAACGCCTATGCCCATGCCTGTTATGTGCCCGAGGGCATCGACGCCACCCGCCTGGCCGCCAATATCGCGCGCGAGCACGGCCTGCGGCTAACCGGCGAGGTGCCGCAGCGGCTCGCCGCCGCCACCGCGGGCGACCGAGCGATCCTGGCGCGCGAGATCGAGAAGCTGGCGCTCTATCTCGATGCGGCGCCGGAGCGGCCCAGGGACGCCGATGGCGCGGCGCTTGACGCGATCGGCGCCGATCTGGGCGATTCGGACCTGAGCGACGCGATCACGGCGGTGGTGGATGGCCGCGTGGGCGATATCGGCACCGAGCTCGCCCGGCTGGGCGAAGGCATCGGCGTGCCGCTGATGCGCCAGCTCGCCCGGCGGCTGCAATCCATGGCCGAAATGCGGATCGACCTGGATCGCGGCGGCGACATGGATGAAGTCCTTGAGAAGCATCGCGTTTTCTTCCGCGAGAAAGCCGCCACCGGCCGCGCGCTGCGCCGCTGGAACGGCGTGCAGCTCGCCCGCGCGATCGATCGAGTGCGCGAGGCCGAGCGGGCGATGATGCATTCGGGCAGCGCCGGCGAAGTGCTGGCCGATGCCGAGGCCGTGACGATCGCACGCCAGGCGGCGCGGGCGCGAGGCTAGGCCCCGTGCGGCTGGTGTTCCTCTATGGGCAAGTCGCCACTGGCAAGCTGACAGTCGGCAAGGCGCTCGCCGCCCGCACCGGCCTGCCGCTGTTCCACAACCATCTCGTCGTCGACGCCGTCGCCGCGGTCTTTCCGTTCGGCAGCGACGCCTTTGTGCGCCTGCGCGAGCAATTCTGGCTGGAGGTGGTTGCCGAAGCCGCGCGCCAGGGCCGGTCGCTGATCTTCACCTTTGCGCCCGAACCGAGCGTGGCGGGGGATTTTCCCGAGCGGGTCCAGTCACTTGTCGAGAGTCATGGCGGCCAGGCCCTGTTCGTCGCGCTGACGCTCGACCGTGCGGAGCAGGAGCGCCGGCTGCTGGCCGAAGAGCGGGCCGCGTTCGGCAAGCTGCGCTCGTTGGAGCTGCTGCGGACCCTGCACGGGGAGTTCGAGCGATGCATGACGGCGATGCCCGCCCCTGCCCTGGCGATCGATACGGGCAGGACCTCGCCCGATCAGGCGGCCGAGCGCATCGCGCAGCTGCTGTAATTCGTCGTCCCGGCTCTCCCCCGGGAGGACGGCCGAGTTTCAGATCCGCTCGCCGCTCAGCCGCTGGCAGACCATGTCGAGCTGGTCGAGCGTCGAATAGGAAAGCGTGAGCGTGCCGCCCTTGGCGCCATGGGCGATGCGGACGTTGAGGCCGAGCACATCGCCCAGCTGATGCTCGAGCGCCGTGATGTCGGCATCGCGGATCTTGGGATCGGCCTTGCGCCGCGATCCCGGCTTGGCATTGCGCGCCAGCTTCTCGGTCTCGCGCACCGACAGGCCCTTGGCGGCGACTTCGCGGGCAAGCCGCTCCGCCTCGGGCGCGCCGATCAGCGCGCGGGCATGGCCCATGTCGATATCGCCGACCACCACCATCTGGCGCACGCCTTCGGGCAGGTCGAGCAGGCGGAGCAGATTGGCGATATGGCTGCGTGACTTGTGGACGAGCTTGCCGAGCGCTTCCTGGCTGTGCCCGAACTCGCGGATCAGCCGGGCATAGGCTTCCGCCTCTTCGATCGCATTGAGATCCTGGCGCTGGATATTCTCGACCAGCGCGATTTCCATCGTCTCCGCATCGTCGAAATCGCGAACGATGACGGGGACTTCGTGCAGCCGGGCGCGCTGCGCGGCGCGCCAGCGGCGCTCGCCGGCGACGATCTGGTAGTTATGGCCGGTCGGCCGGACGACGATCGGCTGGATCAGCCCGCGCTGCTTGAGCGACTGGGCCAGCTCCTCCAGCTTATCCTCGTCGAAATGGCGGCGCGGCTGGTCCGGATGCGGCACCAGCGAACTGACCGGGAGCATCCGCAGGCCGGAAGCGGCATCGGGCGTGCCCGAGACCGGCGCTTCGGGAACGGCATCGCCCAGCAGGGACGAAAGCCCGCGGCCAAGGCCGGGGCGAGGCTTGCGGTTGGCGTCGGTCATGCGGCTTTCTTGAGCTTGGGCAGGCGGTCGATCACTTCGCGGGCAAGCGCGATATAGGCTTCCGAGCCGGGGCAACGATGATCATAGATCAGCGCCGGCAGGCCATGGCTGGGCGCTTCGGACAGGCGCACATTGCGCGGGATCACCGTATCGAACACCACCCGGCCGAGCACGGCGCGGACATCGTCCGAAACCTGGTCGGTCAGGCGATTGCGGCGATCATACATGGTCAGCACCACGCCGAGGATCGACAGGCCCGGATTGAAGCGGCTGCGGATGCGCTCGACGGTGGTGAGCAGCTGGCTGAGCCCCTCGAGCGCGAAGAACTCGCACTGCAGCGGCACCAGCAAGGCATGCGCGGCCACCATCGCGTTGATCGTCAGCAGGCCGAGTGAAGGCGGGCAATCGATCAGGATCACGTCCCAGCGATTGGCATGATGGCGGGCGATCGCCGCATCGAGCCGGTGTGTGCGCGCCTCGAACTCGATCAGCTCGATCTCGGCGCCCGACAGATCCTGCGTCGCCGGGACGATATCGAGCCCGGGCACCTTGGTGGGCGTGGCGACGTCCTCGAGATTCACATCGCTGACGAGCAGGTCATAGCTCGAATGCTCGCGCTCCGCCCGCGTGATGCCCAGGCCGGTCGAGGCGTTGCCCTGCGGATCGAAGTCGATCAGCAGCACGCGCTGGCCGGTCGCGGCGAGCGCGGTGCCGACATTGATCGCCGTAGTGGTCTTTCCCACTCCACCCTTCTGGTTGGCGATAGCGATGCAGATCATCTGGGGCGTACCTTTCGCGCGACCACGATACCCGATTCCGGCTGCGTGATGCTGGGTTCCACGTGAAACGCACCCTGCCATTTCGCGCGCGCCGCTTCCACCTCCGATTGCGCACTTCGCCCTTTTGGCAGCAACCAGATTGTGGACGAGTCGGTACAATGCGCCGCGCCGCGGAACAGATCGGGCAGCGCCGCGACTGCCCGGGCGGAGACGATCGCGGTCTTGCCCTCCGGCACATAGGCCTCGACCTTGCAATGCGCGACCTTGGCCCGATCGCCAATGCCGAGCGCCTCGGCCGCTGTCCGAAGGAACTCGACGCGGCGGATGCGCGGTTCCACCATCACCACCGGGCGATCGATCAGCAGCGCCACGATCAGGCCAGGCATGCCGGCACCGGTGCCGATATCGAGCCAGACCCCCTCCCCGGCATCGGCCGCCAACGGGATGAGCTGGGCCGAATCGACGAAGTGCCGCGCCCAGAGCGTCTCGAAGGACGCTGCCGAGATCAGGTTCTGCCGAGCCGATTCTTCGCGCAGGATCGCCCCAAAGCGCTCCAGCAGCGTTCCACGTGGAACACCGAAGCGATTCAGGATCCAGTCTCGGGCTTCGTCTTCGGTCATGCGGCGCGCCGTTTCGCGTGGAGGAGAATGGCGGAAAGCGCCGCCGGCGTGATGCCGCGAATGCGCGCGGCGGCGCCGATCGTCTCGGGCCGCGCCGCACCGAGCTTCTCCACCATCTCGTTGGAGAGCCCGGCAATGGCGGCGAAGTCCATGCCGGCGGGCAGCTTCACTGCATCGTTCGCGCGCAGCTGGGCAACCTCGGCCTCCTGGCGCTCGAGATAGGGGGCATAGCGCGCATCCTCGACATATTCGGCGAGCAGATCGGGATCGGCTTCCGGGGCGATGTCGAGATGCGCGAGCTCGATGCCCGGAAAGCGCAGCCATTCGCGCGCCGGGCGCCGCGCGCCATCCTGGGCGATAGTAGCGCCCCGGGCCGCCAGGGCGCTGGCGGTGCGCTCCACGGCAAAGGCCTGGTCCAGCCTGGCCCTGCCCTGTTCGCGGGCCTGGAGCCAGGCAAGCCGCTCGGCCCCCAGGCATCCCAGTCCGGCGGCGATCGGGCCGAGGCGCGATCCGGCATTGTCGGCGCGCAGGCGCAGGCGGAACTCGGCGCGGGCAGTGAGCATGCGATAAGGCTCGGTAACGCCCTGCAGCACAAGGTCGTCCACCATGACACCGAGATAGGAAGTCGCGCGATCGAGGATCAGCGGCGCGAGCCCGCGGGCATGGGCGGCGGCGTTGAGCCCGGCGACCAGGCCCTGCCCCGCCGCTTCCTCATAGCCGGTGGTGCCGTTGATCTGGCCGGCGCACCACAGGCCGGGGATCGCCGGCAATGCCAGAGTCGCGTCGAGCGCGCGCGGATCGATATGGTCGTACTCCACGGCATAGCCGGGAGTCACGATCACGGTCTGCTCCAGCCCCGGAATCGAATTGACCATCGCCACCTGCACATCGACCGGCAGCGAAGTCGACATGCCGTTCGGATAGATCAGATGGGTGTCGAGGCCCTCGGGCTCGAGGAAGATCTGGTGGCCGTCGCGATCGCCGAAACGATGGATCTTGTCTTCGATCGACGGGCAGTAGCGCGGCCCCTGCGCGTCGATCGCGCCGGTGAACAGCGGCGAGCGATCGAGCCCGGCGCGGATCGCGGCGTGCGTGGCATGGGTGGTGCGGGTAACTCCGCAATGGAGCTGCGGCAGCACGCGGCGCGGGGTAAGCGGCGACATGGTCCAGGGATCGGCATCGGAGGCCTGCTCCTCGATCCGTGCCCAGTCGATGGTGCGCCCGTCCAGGCGCGGCGGCGTGCCGGTCTTGAGCCGGGCCATGGGGAGGTCGAGCCCACGCAGCTGCTCGGCGAGGCGAATGGCCGAACCCTCGCCCACCCGGCCGCCGGTCTCGCGCTCCTCGCCCCGGAAGATGCGGCCGCCAAGGAAAGTGCCGGTGGCGAGCACCACGGCGCGGCAGGAAAGCAGCCTGCCATCGGCCAGGCGGATGCCGGCAACGGCACCGCCCGCGAGCTCGAGCGCCTCTGCCTCACCTGCGACCAGGTGCAGGTTCGGCTGCTCGGCGAGCATCTTCTGGATCGCGGCGGCATAGCGCACCCGGTCGGCCTGGACGCGCGGCCCCTGCACCGCCGTGCCCTTGGACCGGTTGAGCATCCGGTAATGGATGCCCGCGGCATCGGTCGCCCGGCCCATCAGCCCATCGAACGCATCGACTTCGCGAACCAGATGCCCCTTGCCCAGGCCGCCGATCGCCGGATTGCACGACATCGCCCCCAGCTTTGTCAGGTCGAAGCTGAGCAGCGCGGTGCGCGCGCCCCGGCGGGCCGAGGCGGCGGCCGCTTCGGTGCCGGCGTGCCCGCCGCCAATGACGATGACGTCGAAATCCATTGGCCGCGCGCTACAGAATGCGCGCGGCCACGTCAAAACCGTTCCACGTGGAACAGGGTCATTTGCCGATGCAGAAGCGGGCGAACAGCGCGTCGAGCATCGCTTCCACCCCGGCGCGCCCGGTGATCGCGTCGAAGCCACGCATCGCGCTGCGCAGCTGCTCGGCGATCAGCAACAGGTCGCCCTCCGCCGCCGCCGCCCGCAGCGCCGTGGCGGCGTTCTGCGCCAGCGCGCGCTGCCGGGCGTTGAGCGCCATCTGGTCGGGCGGCGGCAGCATGTCGGCGGCAAGCGCCGCCATTGCATCCCACAGCCCATCCATCCCCTCGCCCGTCAGCGATGATTGCGACAATCGGTCCGTCGCGACCGGGCGCCCGGGAAGGTCCGCGCGCGGATTGAGCCAGAGGCTGCGGTCATGCGCCGGAGGTGCATCGTCCCCCAGCCACAACAGGATGTCCGCCTCGGCCTGGGCGGCCTGGGCCCGCGCGATGCCGATCGCCTCGATCTCGTCGCCGGGCCGCGCCGCCAGGCCCGCCGTGTCGATCAACAGCCAGGCGATGCCGCCGCGCACCACCGGCGCTTCGATCCGGTCCCGCGTAGTGCCGGAGATCGGCGAGACGATCGCCGCGTCGCGCCCGGCCATTGCGTTGAGCAGCGACGACTTGCCGGCATTGGGCGGCCCGGCCAGCACGACGCGGATTCCGTCCCGCAGCCGCTCGACCGGCGGCCGATCCGCCACCGCGGCGATATCCGCCGCCAGCGCCGCGGCACCGGATCGAATCGCCGGAAGCAGCGTGGCGTCGGCGGCATCCTCCTCGTCGCTGTGATCGAGCTCGGCCTCGACTCGCGCGGCAAGCATCAGCAGCCGATCGGTCCAGCCTTCCACTGCCCGGCGAACCGCCCCTTCCGCCGATCGGATCGCGGACCGGCGTTGCGCCTCGGTCTCGGCCATCAGCAGGTCGCCCAGCCCTTCGGCCTCGCTCAGGTCGATCCGGCCGTGCAGCAGCGCCCGGCGCGTGAACTCGCCCGGTTCGGCGGGCCGGAGCCCCGGCCGGCGGGCCAGCGCCGCCTCAACCGCGCGCACCACCGCGCGACCGCCATGGAGATGGAATTCGGCGAGATCCTCTCCCGTCGCGCTGCGCGGGCCCGGGAAGCAGAGGAGGATCGCCCGATCGAGCAGGCCGCCATCGGCGGGATCGGCCAGCGCCCGCACCACGGCGCGGCGCGGCGCCGGCAAGTCGCCGGCGAAATCGCGCACCATGTCGAAGGCGCGCGGCCCGCTCACGCGCAGCACGGCGATCGCGGCGGGAAGCGCGCCGCTGGAGACCGCGTAGATCGTGTCCATTATTTCTCGGTCTTGCTCCCGGCGTCGAACATCGCGCGCCAGAATCCCATGCCGGCCTCGCTCATCGGCGCCCAGCTCTGCAGCATCGCCCGAAACGCTTCGGGGCTGCCCTGCTTGTCGATCGCGTCCACCATCATCGCGACATAGCGCTCGTGCACCGGGGCGAGGTCCGGCAGCCCCATGGCGCGGCGCGCTTCCTCGGGGGTGCAATCCACCTCGACATTGATCTTCATGGCCGTCTCCGTTGCGCGGGCAGCACCGTGGCTGCTAGTTCGAACCCATCTATGCGCGCGACCGTGCCGTGATCGCAACGCCCATCGATCCCGTCCCGGGTCGAAGGCGGGCGGGCCCGGACCCGATACGGACCCGATGATCAATCCCAGCCGCTCGAGCGCGAGCGGCGCCACGCCGGAAGGACATTGCCATGAGCGAGATGATCAGCATCGACACGATCGACGGAAGCGGCAGCTTCCAGGCCTATGTCGCGCGTCCCGAAGGCGCGCCGCGTGCGGCGATCATCGTGATCCAGGAGATTTTCGGCGTGAACCCGGGCATTCGCCGCAAGTGCGACGACTGGGCGGCCAAGGGCTATCTGAGCCTTGCGCCCGACCTGTTCTGGCGCCTGGAGCCGGGCATCCAGCTCGATCCCGATGTGCCGGAGCAGTTCCAGCGGGCGCTGGGCCTGATGGGCAAGTTCAACCAGGACGCCGGCATCCGCGACATCGAAGCGACGATCAGGCGCGCCCGGGCATTGCTCGGCGCCGGCGGCAAGGTTGGCGTGGTGGGCTTCTGCCTGGGCGGCCGCCTGGCATTCATGACCGCGACCCGGACGGACAGCGATGCGAGCGTCGGCTATTATGGCGTGGGGATCGACAATCTGCTCGGCGAGAAGCACGGCATCGCTCATCCGGTGCTGCTCCATATCCCGCAGGCCGATCATTTCGTCGATCCCGAGACGCAGGCGGCGATGCATGCCGGGCTGGACGACCATCCCAAGGTCACGCTGTTCGACTATCCGGGCGAGGATCACGGATTCGCCGATACCTTCGGCAAGCGCCGCTCGGATGAATCGGCGAAGCTGGCGGATGGGCGGACGGCCGAGTTCTTTGCGAAGAATCTATCGTAGGGAACTGAAATTCATGTGCTGAGGCAAGCCAATTGCGATTGCCTCAGCACACCGACATCGAATCGGCGACATGGGCCTTCACGAAGTCGGTGAAGCTGTCGGCGACCCGGCGATCCCCCGCGCCGATAACGGGGACCCGGCCATGATCCTCGCCCTCCTCGCAGCAGATGATCCAGGCCCAGCACCAAACCATGTAATCGGCGAAGAACAGGCAGCGCTCCGCCGCCGGCCGCAACGGCCCTGTTCTCGAGCCGCTGGTGATATTCTTCAGGGATGTTCCGGATTCTGGACGGCGGCCACCAGATGGCATCCCCATCATCCCAATGATCTTCCTTCGGCGCCACGTGCAGCAGATAGGCGCGAAAGTCCGCGGGCAGCACGATACCATAGCGGCGCTCCAGCTCCCTCCTCCTCTTCATGGGGTACCGGACGGTCGCCGCCACGCGCCCAGAAGCCGGCAAGCATCTCGTGCGCGGCCATCGGCGGATCGGCTTCATATGCGAAAGGCCGCTTGGGCGATGAACGCCCGCTCGCCCTCCCCCGTCCGAACAAGAATGCAACGACCCGCGACATCACTGCCATGGCCAGGATCACCAGCAGCGATGTCCAGGGCCATTGCAAGGACATCCAGCCCGTTCTTCAGAAGAAGCTGACGATCCCCGGCGTCTCGTGCGTGCCCACCCAGCCCTCATAGATCATCCGGAAGGCGACGAAGACGATCACGACGAGGCCGATATAGGCGATCCACGGATAGCGGTTGATCAGCTTGGCGATCAGGTTGGCGGCAATGCCCATCAGCGCCACCGAGAGCAGCAGGCCGACGACGAGGATGCCGGGATGCTCGCGCGCGGCGCCGGCCACGGCGAGGACATTGTCGAGGCTCATCGAGACATCGGCCACGGCGACCGCCCAGGCGGCGGCGGCGAAGCTCCTGGCCGGCTTCAGGCCGGATTCGACCTCATCGGCATGCGGCCCGCCCTCGCGGATCTCACGCCAGAATTTCCAGCTCACCCAGAGCAGCAGCAGCCCGCCGGCGAAGATCAGCCCGACGATCCCCATCAGCCAGCTGACGATCAGCGCGAACAGGATGCGCAGGAGGAGCGCGGCGCCGATGCCGATCAGGATCACCTTCCGACGCTGTTCCGCCGGCAGGCCCGCGGCGAGCGCGCCGACGACGATCGCATTGTCGCCCGCCAGCACCAGGTCGATCATCAGCACCGAGCCGAAGGCGGCGAGCGCGGACGGATCGCCGAGGTTCGAGAAATCGGCGACGATGTGGTTCCAGATCTCGAGCGGGGAACCGATACCGGCCGCGGCGGCGCTGAAGAGCAAGTCGAGCATCGCCAAGCCCTAGCGTGACGCGGGCAAAAGAAAAGGCCGGGCGTGATGCCCGGCCTTTCCCGATCCGCCATCCGCCCCTCCCCGAAAGGAGGGGTCCGGACGATCACTGGTTCATGCTGTCGAAGAAATCCTCGTTGGTCTTGGAATCCTTCATCTTGTCGAGCAGGAACTCCATCGCGTCGACGGTGCCCATCTGCATCAGGATGCGGCGCAGCACCCACATCTTGGTGAGCTTGGACTTGTCGACCAGCAGCTCCTCCTTGCGGGTGCCCGACTTGCCGACGTCGAGCGCCGGGAAAATGCGCTTGTCGGCCACCTTGCGGTCGAGGACGATTTCCGAGTTGCCGGTGCCCTTGAACTCTTCGAAGATCACTTCGTCCATGCGGCTGCCGGTGTCGATCAGCGCGGTGGCGATGATCGAGAGCGAGCCGCCTTCCTCGATGTTGCGCGCCGCGCCGAAGAAGCGCTTCGGCCGCTGCAGCGCGTTCGCGTCGACGCCGCCGGTGAGCACCTTGCCCGAGGACGGAACCACCGTGTTGTAGGCGCGGCCGAGGCGCGTGATCGAATCGAGCAGGATCACCACGTCCTTCTTGTGCTCGACCAGCCGCTTGGCCTTCTCGATCACCATCTCGGAGACCTGGACGTGGCGCTGCGCCGGCTCGTCGAAGGTGGAGGAGATCACCTCGCCCTTCACGCTGCGCTGCATGTCGGTCACTTCCTCGGGGCGCTCGTCGATGAGCAGCACGATCAGGAAGACCTCGGGGTGATTGTCGGTGATCGCCTTGGCGATGTTCTGGAGCAGCACGGTCTTGCCGACGCGCGGCGGCGCCACGATCAGCGCGCGCTGGCCCTTGCCCTGGGGCGCGACGATGTCGATCACTCGGGCCGACTTGTCCTTGATCGTCGGATCGAGGCTGTCGAGCGTCAGCTTCTGCTCGGGATAGAGCGGAGTGAGATTATCGAAATTTACCCGGTGGCGAACCGCATCCGGGTCGTCGAAATTGACCGAGACCAGGCGGGTCAGCGCGAAATAACGCTCGCCATCCTTGGGCGCGCGGATCTCGCCTTCCACCGTGTCGCCGGTGCGCAGGCCGAACTTGCGGACCTGGTTGGGCGAGACATAGATGTCGTCGGGCCCGGCGAGATAATTCGCCTCGGGGCTGCGCAGGAAGCCGAAGCCGTCGGGCAGCACTTCGATCGTGCCTTCGCCCATGATCTGGTCGCCCTGCTCGGCCTGTGCCTTGAGGATCGCGAAGAGCAGATCCTGCTTGCGCAAAGTCGAAGCGCTCTCGACGCCGAGCTCCTCGGCCATCGAGACCAGTTCGGCGGGGGCTTTCTTCTTGAGGTCCTTGAGATGCATTGGGAGTCCGGATGCCTGGATTGCTTGGGGAGAGCGTCGGTCGGCGGTACGGTCGCGCGCGAATAACGATGCTTGGAGGAGGGATGGCCCGGTGACCCGGACCACAACGCCGAATTAGGTAGGGCCCAAGGCCAAGTCAACCGGTCTCCGCGGTCTGGAATGCGCTTTTGCGGCAGGTGTCATCTTGCGGGGGACGGAAGGCTCGCGCAACTATGTTACGTCCGCGGTCAGAAAGGCTTCACGACCGCCAGGATGACGATCAGGATCACCGCCAGCGCGGGCAGCTCGCCGAGCATGCGCAGGCGCCGCGCCGGGATCGGTCCATGGCCGCCGGCAAGCTTGCGGGAATAGCCGACCGCCCAGCCGTGGAATCCGGAAAGCAGCAACACGATCAACAACTTGGCATGCAGCCAGCCGAGCCCGGCCCCCTCTTCGAACAGCCCGAGATTGGCGGCGAGCGCCAGGCCGAGCAGCCACACCACCAGGATCGACGGCGTGAGGATCATCCGGCGGAGCAGCGCCTCGCGCTTCGCCCAGGCGGCGGCTTCCGGCGTGCCCAGCGCCTCCTGGTGATGGACGAGATAGCGCGGCAACAGGAACAGCCCGGCCATCCAGAAGATCACGAAGATGATGTGGAACGCCTTGACCCAGAGATAGGCCCCGCCCAGGAATCCACTCATGCTCGCCTCCGTTCGCGGGCTGCCATCACCCTTTCCTGATCCGCGCCAGCAGCCGCTCGACATGCGCGATCGGCGTGTCCTGCTGGATGCCGTGCCCCAGATTGAACACATGCGGGCGGCTTGGAAAGGCCGAAAGAATCCGGTCGATCGCGCGATCGAGCGTCTCGCCGCCGGCGATCAGCGCGAGCGGATCGAGATTGCCCTGCACGGGGAGATTCCCGGGCAGCACCTCATCGGCCCAGACGGGATCGACTGTCTCGTCGAGCCCGATCGCGTCCACGCCGGTCTCACGCGCATAGGCGGGGAGCTTGCCGCCGGCGCCCTTGGGGAAGCCGATCACTGGCGCCCTGCCCTTCACCGCGGCCGCGATGCGGGCGGTGGGCGCGATCACCCAGCGCTCGAACTGCTCGGGCGAAAGGCTGCCGGCCCAGCTGTCGAACAGCTGCACCGCCTCGACGCCGGCATCGATCTGGGCGTTCAGATAGTCGATCGTGCAGTCCGCGATGCGATCGACCAGCGCCTGCATGAGTCCGGGGTCCGCATAGGCGAGCCGGCGTGCCTCGGCCTGCTCGCGGCTGCCCTGTCCCGCGATCATATAGGTGGCGACGGTCCAGGGGCTGCCTGCGAAGCCCAGGAAGGTCACTCGGGGGTCGAGGGTGGCCCGTACCTGCCGGACGGTCTCGTACACCGGCTGCAGGGCCTCAGGACGCGATTCAAGGGCATCCAGGACCGCGCGGGACGTCACGGTCGGTGCCAGCCGCGGTCCCTCGCCGGTCTCGAACCAGAGCTTCTGGCCCAGCGCCATCGGCACCATCAATATGTCGGAGAACAGGATCGCGCCGTCCATGCCGAAGCGACGGATCGGCTGGAGCGTGATCTCGGCAGCGGCCTGCGGGTCGAGCGCGAGTTCGAGGAATCCGCCCTTTTCGGCCCGGAGCGCGCGATATTCAGGCAGATAGCGCCCCGCCTGGCGCATCAGCCACAGGGGCGGCACTTCCTGTCGGACGCCCTTCAGCGTCTCGAGCAACGGCTTGGTTCGGGGAGCGGTCAGGGCCTCGGTCCTAAAACTATTAAAAGAGAATCTAGGAATTGTTGGAGTCTGTTGGGGCGTGAAAGCCGGGGCTTATGCATTCGTCCGCGACTTGCCAACAGATTGACTCCGCCGGCCTCTCGGGAGTCTCCGGATTCGCCGGCGCCGTCCCCGTTTTCAACAGGCTGTGGATCGGAATCACAAGCTGGGGACGGGCATGTGGACGAATCACCAGCGGGAGTCGTCGAACTGGCCCGATTGGTTCGTGCGCCGGGTTGCGCTAGTGGCTGTGCGGCATGTTCTCCACAGATTCATCCCCCGTGGCACTCCGCGCCTCCCGCAAGGACCACTGATGCGCCTTCATCTCCACCTCCTCTCCGATTCCACCGGCGAGACGCTGGAGAACATCGCCAAGGCGGCGCTCGCCCAATATGACGATGTGGAGACGCTGCGGCATTTCTGGCCGATGGTGCGCAGCGAGGCGCATCTCGAGCGCATCCTGCAGGAAATCGCGCAGAACCCGGGCCTGGTGCTCTACACGCTGGTGAACCCCGAGATCCGCCGAACGCTGGAAAGCCGTTGCCGGGCGATGGGATTGCCGGCGATCGCGCCGCTCGATCCGGTCAACCATGCGCTCTCCAACCTGCTCGGCCAGGAAGCCAAGGCGCGGCCGGGCCGGCAACATACCCTGGATGCCGCCTATTTCGCGCGCGTCGATGCGATCCAGTTCACCATCGCCCATGATGACGGGCTGCTCGCCGAGGATTGGGAGGAAGCGGATATCCTGCTCGCCGGCGTCTCCCGCTCGTCCAAGACGCCGACGTCGATCTATCTGGCGAACCGCGGCTACAAGACCGCCAACATCCCGATCGTGGTCGAATCGCCGCCGCCGCCGGAACTGTTCGACCTCAAGCATCCGCTGATCGTCGGCCTCACTACCAGTGCCGACCGGCTGATCCAGATCCGCCGCAACCGGCTGCTTTCGCTGAACCAGGCGCCCGAGACGAGCTATGTCGACCAGGACTCGGTGTCGCGCGAAGTCGCCTATGCCCGGCGGATGTTCGCCGACAATGGCTGGCCGGTGATCGACGTGACGCGCCGCTCGATCGAGGAGACCGCGGCGGCGATCATCCAGCTATGCAACGAACGGACGCTCGAAAAGGGAAGGTCATGAAGTTCATCCTCGCCTCGCAAAGCGCCTCGCGCCGCGCGATGCTCGATGCCGCCGGAGTGCCGCACGAAGCCGTGGCGGCACAGGTCGATGAGGCTTCGGCGAAGGAGTCGCTGGTCGCCGGCGGCATTTTCCCGCGCGACCTGGCCGATGCGCTGGCCGAGCTCAAGGCGCTCAAGGTCTCCGGCCTGGTGCCGGCCGGGCTCGTGCTGGGCGGCGATTCGCTGGTCGCGCTCGCCGACGGTTCGCTGCTCGACAAGCCGGAGAGCCGCGAGCAGGCGGCGGATCACTTGCGCCGCATGTCTGGCCGGACGCACGACATCTACAGCGCCGCCGTGATCGCCGAGGGCGGTCGCGCGGTGTGGCGCCATGTCGACCGGGCCAGGCTGCACGTCCGGCCGCTCTCGGAAGGATTCATCCAGGAGTATCTCGACATGGAATGGCCAGCGATCGCCGGCTGTGTCGGTTGCTTCCGGATCGAGGGACCCGGCGTCCAGCTGTTCAGCCGGACCGAGGGCAGCCAGTTCACCATCCTCGGCATGCCGCTGCTGCCGATCCTCGACTATCTGCGCGTACGGGGGATATTGACGTCATGACAGCCTATGCCGAGGTGATCGGCGACCCCATCGCCCAGTCCAAATCGCCGCTGATCCACGGCTTCTGGCTGGCGCAGCTCGGCATCGCGGCCGAATATCGCCGAGCCCATGTGAAGCCCGAGGAGCTGGCGGGTTATTTCAAGGCGCGCAGGGCGGATCCCGACTGGCGCGGCTGCAACATCACCCTGCCCCACAAGCAGGCGGCGCTGGAGTTCGTCGAGGATCGCGGCGGGATCCGCCAGTCGATCGGCGCGATCAACACGGTGGTGCGCGCCGAGGATGGCGCGCTGATCGGCACCAACACCGATGCCGGCGGCTTCTATGCGCCGATCGCGGGCCTGGATCTCGAGGGCAGGCACGCGGTGGTGATCGGCGCGGGCGGCGCGGCGCGGGCGATCCTGTTCGCACTGTCCAAGGTCGGCATCGGCCGGGTGACTCTGCTCAACCGCAATGTGCTCAAGGGCGCGGCCCTGCTTTCCGGCTTCGGGATCAAGGGCGAGGCGCTGCCGCTCACCGCCAAGCTGCCCCCCGCCACCTTGCTGGTGAACGCCAGTGCGCTCGGCATGGTCGGCCAGCCACCGCTCGAGATCGACCTGGCGCCGCTGCCCGCCGACGCCGTGGTCTATGACGCGGTCTATGCCCCGCTCGAGACCGACCTGCTTGCCCAGGCCCGCGACCGCGATCTCGACACGGTGGACGGGCTCGAGATGCTGGTCGGCCAGGCCGCGCTTGCCTTCGAGCTGTTCTTCGGTGCCGAACCGCCGCGCGACCGCGACGAGGAACTGCGCGCGCTGCTGCTGAAATGAGCACGCGCCCGATCATCCTGGGCCTCACCGGGTCGATCGGCATGGGCAAGTCGACCGTGGCGGCGATGTTCGCGGAAGACGGCGTGCCGGTGTTCGATGCCGATGTGGAGGTCCATCGGCTCCAGGGGCCGGGCGGCGGCGCGCTCGCCGCGATCGAGGCGGCGTTTCCCGGCACCACCGGCGATCTCGGAGTCGACCGCGCGCTGCTGCGCGAGGCGGTGACGGCCGATCCCGGTGCCTTTGCCCGGTTGGAGGCGATCCTCCATCCCGCCGTGGCCGAGATGCGCGAGGCGTTTCTCCAGGCGAATCGCGATGCGCCGCTGGTGGTGCTCGACATACCCCTGCTGTTCGAAGCGGGTGGATGGGAGCAGGTCGACAGGATCGCCGTGGCCTCCGCGCCCGCCGATGTGCAGCGCGAACGGGTGCTCGCCCGCCCGGGCATGACCGAGGCCCGGTTCGAGGCGATCCTTGCCCGCCAGCTGCCCGACTCGGAAAAGCGCGCGCGCGCCGATTTCGTCATCCCCACCGGCGTGCCGATCGGGGAGACGCGCGCGGTGGTCCGTGATGTCATCGCTTGCCTAGCGGGCCGCGTGGGAGGATAAGGTCCCAATGCGTGAAATCGTGTTCGACACCGAAACCACCGGGCTCAGCTTCTCGGGTGGCGACCGGCTGGTCGAGATCGGATGCGTCGAGCTGGTCAACCGCGTCATGACCGGCCGCACCTACCACGCCTATATCAATCCCCAGCGCCCGATGCCGATCGAGGCGTTCAACGTCCACGGCCTGTCGGACGTGTTCCTCTCGGACAAGCCGCTGTTCGAGGATGTGGTCGAGGACATGCTCGAGTTCATCGGCGACAGCCCGATGATCGCGCACAACGCCAATTTCGACTTCGGCTTCATCAATGGCGAGCTGACCCGCAGCGGCCGGCCGATCGTCGACCTGGGCCGCATGGTCGACACGCTGGCGATCGCGCGTGTCAAGCATCCGGGCGCCAAGCACACGCTCGATGCGCTGTGCACTCGCTACGGCATCGATCTCACCCAGCGCACGCTGCACGGCGCGCTGATCGACGCCTCGCTGCTGGCCCAGGTCTATGTCGAGCTTACCGGCGGGCGGCAGATCACGCTGGGCCTGGCGGTGGACGCGCCGGTGGTGCGCGAGACCATGGTCGAGGCGCCGTCGCGCGTGCATGCGCGCCCGGCCCGGCAATTTACGGCCAGCGCGGCGGAACTCGAACGCCACGCGGCCTTTCTCTCTAAGATGGAGGACCCGCTCTGGGGCACCGCCCCGGCCAGTTGACTCCCGGCGATCGCCGGCGGTCAATCGGCTCGGACCCACCCCAGTACGGGTCCTCGGTACAAAGTGGAGGTGAACAATGGACATCCGGGTTTCTGGGCATCAGGTCGAGACGGGCGCCGCGCTCAAGGCGCAGGTCAACGAACGGCTCCAGGGGATTGCGGGCAAGTATTTCTCCCGCGCGATCTCGTCCCAGGCGACCTTCGGCAAGGGACCGCACGACAATGGGTTCACCTGCGATATCGTGATGCACGTCACCCAGGGCCTGGTCCTCAAGGCGACGAACAAGGGCATGGAGGCGCATGGCGCCTTTGACGGTGCGGCCGACCGGATCGACAAGCAGCTGCGCCGCTATACGCGCCGGCTGAAGGACCGCCAGAACGGCGTGGTCAATGCGTTCGCCGAGAACGGCGCCTATGACAACAACGCCGGCTACACGCTGTTTCAGGAGACGGTGGACGAGGACGAGCCGGTCGATGCGCCGCTGATCATCGCGGAGACCCGGGTGGACGTGCCCGATGCCACGGTTTCGGATGCGGTGATGATGCTCGATCTACGGAACACCAATGCGCTGCTTTTCCGAAATAGCGCGACAGGTGCCCATAACATGGTCTATCGGCGCGGCGACGGGACGATCGGATGGGTGGAACCCAATCGCGCCGCCTGAGTATTAAGGCAGGCCCCGGGGGGCGGACCTCAACTGGAATATCGATGACGACCATCACTGAATTGCTCGTGCCGGAGGCAGTGCTCTCCGGCGTGAGTGTTGCCAGCAAGAAGGCGCTGTTCGCAGCGCTGGGGGCCGCCGCGGCGGAGGCCTATGGCCTCGACGCGCGCGCCGTTTCCGAAACCCTTGCCGAGCGCGAGAAGCTGGGATCGACCGGCTTCGGCGCCGGCATCGCCATTCCGCATGGCAAGCTCGACGCCATCCGCCGCGTGTGCGGCGTGTTCGTGCGGCTGGACAAGCCGGTCGATTTCGGCGCGGTGGACGAGCTGCCCGTCGATCTCGTCTTCATGCTGCTCTCGCCGGTGGGTGCGGGTGCCGAGCATCTGAAGGCGCTGGCCTGTGTCTCGCGTTGCCTGCGCGACAAGGCAATCGCCGCCAAGCTGCGCGGCGCCGGATCGCGCGATGCGCTCTATGCGCTGCTTGCGGGCGTGGAGGCGCGTGACGCAGCCTGAGGAGCCGATCGGGGCGGAGGCGCATTTCCGTGCGCTCGAATCCCTTTATGCCGCGGCGCCGATCAACCGGCTGTTCGAGTCCGAGCTCGAGATTCCGGAAGGCGGCGTCGCGCGCATTCGCTTCACGATCGACGAGCGCTATTTCCATGCGGCGGGCGCGGCGCACGGCACGAGCTATTTCAAGATGCTCGACGATGCCGCCTTCTATGCGGTGAACAGCCTCGTCACCGATCGCTTCGTGCTGACCACCCAGTTCAACCTGCTGCTCACCAAGCCGCTCGGCCCGGGGCCGGTGGTCGCGGAGGGGCGCTGGGTGAGCGGGCAGCGGCGCGTGTTCGTCGGCGAGGCGCGGCTGATCGATGCGACCGGCGAGGAAGCGGCGCGCGGCACGGGCACGTTCATGCGCTCGCGCATCCCGCTCGCTTCGTTGCCCGGATATCGCCAGGGTTGATGGCGCGGATCGCCACCGGCACGCTCGTCAACGCGCTGATCCGCCGTGCCGAGGGCGCCGGCGGGGGCGCGATGGTGCTGGCCCGGGGCGATGCGACCGCCGGTGCGGTGCTGCTCCTGCTGGTCGATCGCGGGGCCAATCCGCGCTTCGTCGAGCGCGGGCTGGGGCCGGACGGGAACCCCGCGCTGATCGCCTCCGGCCCGCGCGAATTCGCCGACGAGGGCGAGGTCACCGCCTATTGGCGGCGGCGCCGCGAACGCGATTCCGACCTCTGGGTGGTCGAACTGGATATCGTGGATGGGGAACGCTTCGCCGCTGAAACGATCGCAATGAATTGACATGCAGGGCGCGCCCGGCGAAAGGCGGCGCCTACTATCAATCGCGTTGTGTCTGCCGGGGTGTGAAGTCGGCAGGTTACGCAGTCGGGGGGGAAGCCCGGCGGCCCACTAGATAAGAAGGGCCGGCCGCGCACCAACCGCACAGCAACGAAGCCTAATGAAGTTCCTCCATCGCGCCGCGGGCTTCGCGGCCGTGACTTTTTGCGCTGGCGCACTTGCGAATGCCGCCACGATCGACGTGACCCCGAACGCGCAGGATGTGCCGGTTCAGCAGGTCAACGTCCAGAACCTCCAGCAGGTTCCCATGCCGGCCCCGCAGGCCGCGCCGACTCCGATCCAGGAAAAGACCGAGATCGTCCAGCCGATCCCCAATGCGGATGCGGACGACGAAGATTTCGACTCGCTCTCCGAAGCCGTGGCCGCCCAGGATGCGCCCGCGTCGCTCGACAGCGAGCTCAACTGCCTTGCCGTGAGCGTCTATTACGAGGCGAAGAGCGAGCCGCTCGCCGGCCAGCTCGCCGTGGCCGACGTGATCCTCAACCGCACCGAATCGGGCCGCTTTCCGCGCTCGGTCTGCGGCGTGGTGACTCAGCGCGGCCAGTTCTCCTTCGTGCGCGGCGGCAAGCTGCCGACTCCGCCGGCCAATGGCCAGTGGAAGAAAGCGCTCGCCGTGGCCCAGGTCGCGATGAAGGATCAATGGGATTCGCCGGTGCCCGAGGCGCTCTATTTCCATGCTCGCTATGTGAAGCCGAGCTGGAAGCGCGCGCGCGTGGGCTCCGTCGGCAACCATGTCTTCTATCGCTGAGCGAGTCGCGGGCTTCCCTGCGTTCGCCTAATGTTCTAGACGGTCGGGGATGACTTCCCCGGCCGTTTCGATTCAGGAAGACCCGCAGCCCGATGGGCCCTTGATCGCCGCCGATGTCGCGCGCGGCGTCACTCGGCTGCTCCTTCGCCATGATTGCGTCGCCCTCGCCGAGGTGCCGCTGGACGGCGGCCGCCGCGCCGACCTGATGGCGATCGATTCGCGTGGCAACATCGTCATCGTCGAGATCAAGGTGTCGCGCGCCGATCTGCTCGCCGACGGGAAATGGACCGATTATCTCGCCCATTGCGACCGCTTCTTCTGGGCGGTGCCCGAGGGGTTCGACCTCAGGCCCTTCGAGCAGGAGGGTTTCCTGCCCGGGCGTGCCGGGCTGATCGTCGCCGATCGCTACGATGCGGCGGTGATGCGCGAGGCGGCGACATTCCCCCTGCCCGCGCCGACGCGCCGGAAATGCACGCTGGCCTTTGCCCGGCGCGCCGCGCGCCGGGTCATCCAGATCCTCGATCCCGACGCGGAAGCGGCTTTCTAGAGCTTCGGGCCGGCCGGCGCCGCGCTGCCGCTCGACTTGCCGCCCTTGGGCGCTTCGGCGAGCAGCTTGGCGATCTGCGGATAGCGCGTCTCGTCACGGGCATAGTCGCGCGCCGACTTGCCGGTGACATTGTCGGTTCGGTCCGGATTGGCACCCGCCGCGAGCAGCTGGCGGGCGACGTCGATGTCATGGACCTGGACGGCGCGGATCAGCGGCGTCTCGCCGCTGGTGTTGGCGGTGTTCACATTGGCGCCGTATTTGAGCAGGATCTGCACGCCGTCGCCCCAGCCACGCTCGGCGGCGATGATCAGCGGGGTATTGCCGCGATTGTCCTGCAGGTTCGGATTGATGTCGTCCTGCTGGAGCAGCACGCGCAGATAGGTCGAGTCGCTGCGTCGCGTCACGATGTGCAGCGCGCCTTCGCCGGTCGAGCGATCCTTGGCGTTGACGATGCGGAGCGACTTGTTCTCCAGATACTTGTTCACCTTGGTGCCGTCCGTCTCGCGGATGGCATTGAGGAAATTGTAGCTGTCGGAGAATTGCTGGGCCGATGCGGGCGCGGCGGCGAGCATCAGCAGGGCGGCGCCGGCGGCGCCCAATACGCGAACGATCATGTCTTGCCCAAACCCCATAGCGGCAGTGCTTGCAAGCCCCGGACTATCAGATCATGGCAGGAGATACCATGAGCAGGATTTTTCAGGCCCTTGCGCCTTTGCTACTGATCGTCTCGGGCTGCAGCGGCGCCGTGGACGAGCCGCCGCTCGCCGGCGCCCGCATCGGCGGTCCCTTCACGCTGACCGATCCGGACGGCAAGCCGGTGCGCGACAGCGACTTCGCCGGCAAGTACCGCATCGTCTATTTCGGCTATACCTGGTGCCCCGACATCTGCCCGAACGACATGCTCAAGATCGGCCAGGCAATGCGGATGCTCGACAAGCAGGCCCCGGAAAAGGCCAAGGCGATCGTGCCGATCTTCATCACCGTCGATCCCGAGCGCGACACGCCCAAGGTGGTCGGCGCGTTCGTCCGCAATTTCGACGATCGCGTCGTCGGCCTCACCGGCAGCCCGGCGGCGATCGCGGCGGTGGAGAAGCAATATGCGGTCTATGCCAAGAAGGAGGCGCCCGGCCCGAACGGCGCCTATCTGGTAGGACACAGCCAGATTGCCTATCTGATGGACAAGGACGGCAAGCCGATCACGTCGCTGCCGATCGAGAAGGATGCTGCGGCCATGGTGGAGCAGCTCGACCATTGGGTGAAATGACCGGGAAATTCTGGGAAGACCTGCCGCTGGACAAGCTCGACCGGGCGCAATGGGAGGCGCTTTGCGACGGCTGTGGAAAGTGCTGCATCCACAAGCTCGAGGACGAAGAGACCGGCGAGCTGATGCCGACCAATGTCGCCTGCCGCCTGCTCGACCGGCGGATGGGGCGCTGCTCGGACTATAAGCATCGCCATGCCTATGTCCCCGAATGCGTGCGGCTGACGGCGCGCAACGTCCGGGACATCGAATGGCTTCCCTCCACCTGCGCCTATCGGCTGCGCGGCGAGGGCAAGCCCCTGCCCGATTGGCATTATCTGGTGAGCGGCGATCCGGAGTCGGTCCATGCGGCCGGCCAGTCGACGCGCGGCTGGACGGTGAGCGAGGACGATGTGGTGGATTTCGAGCATCATCTGGTGGACCGCGAGCTTTGAGCGACCCGGAGATCGAGGTGGTCCGTCACGCCCGGGCGCGGCGGATGCGGCTCTCGGTCGATCCCCGCTCGGGCCGGGTGAAGCTGACGCTGCCGCCCCGGGCCTCGCTCAAGAAGGGCATGGACTGGGCGCGCGAGCAGCAGGGCTGGATCGCGGCGCAACGGGCGAAGATGCCCGAGGCGCGGCCGTTCGCGCCGGGCGCACGCATTCCGATCGGCGATGCCGAGGTGGAGATCGCCTGGCCCGCGCCCGGCGCCGGTCGCACGCCGCGGCTGGCGGGTGACCGGCTGCTCTGCGGCGGCCCGCGCGAGGGGCTGGAGCGGCGCATCGAGCGCTGGCTCCGCCAGGCGGCGCTCGACCTGCTGAGCGAGGAGACCGCGGAATATGCCGAGCGCGCGGGCGTAACGGTGACCAAGGTATCGATCGGCGATCCGCGCGGGCGCTGGGGGAGCTGCGCTTCCTCGGGCCAGATCCGCTACAGCTGGCGATTGCTGCTGGCGCCCGGCCATGTCCGCCGCGCGACCGTGGCGCACGAAGTCGCCCACCGGATCCACATGAACCATTCGCCGGCTTTCCACCGGGTGGTGGCGGAACTCTATGAAGGCGATCCGGAGCGGGCGCGGGCGTGGCTCAAGCGCAACGGCGCCGGGCTGCACTGGTACGGGCGATAGGCGGGTCTTGATATTCTGTCGGCCGTCATCCTCGCGCAGGCGGGGATGACGGATATAGTCTCGGATACTCGCCCGGGTTCTCGACCTGGCCCTTCCCCACCCCTCGGGAGAGAGGCGCGGGCCTATTGCTGCTCGCCTCGCGGCGCATCGCCCCGCGGCGGCGGGCCCGGCTGGCGGGGGAGGTCGCGCGGGGCATCGCGCTGGTCGCGCTGCGCCGGGGCCGGCGCCTTGCGGCCGGTCATCCGGTCGATCCAGTCCTGGTCGAGCTGCTCGTCCTGGCCATGCTGGGGCTGGGCCTGCTCGGTGCCGTCCCCGCGCGGCTGCTGATCCTCGGGCAGCGGATTGCCGTCCGGATCGACGAACAGGCCATTGTCCGGCTCGGCATAGGCCGCATTCTCTTCGTCGAGCTGATATTCGGGCAGCGTCACCTGGGTGTCGAACTGCTCGACCGGCCGGCGCGCCACCGCCTTGACCATGAAATCGTGAAAGGCGCGTGCCGGGGCGGTGCCGCCCTGCAGGCCGGGGACGACCTTGGCGTCGTCGCGGCCCATCCACACGCCGGTGGTGAGGCCCGAGGAGAAGCCGACGAACCAGCCGTCCTTGTTCGAGGTGGTGGTGCCGGTCTTGCCGGCGACCGGGCGGCCGATCTGCGCGGCGCGGCCGGTGCCGGTAGCCACCGCGGTCTGCATCAGGTCGGTCATCTGCGCCGCGACATAGGGCGCGACCAGGACCTGGCTGGTGTCGACTTCATGCTGGTAGATCACCGCGCCGTTCGCGGTCACGCGGGTGATGCCATAGGGCGTCACCGCCACGCCCTTGTTCGCCACCGAGGCGAAGGCGCGGGTCATGTCGATCAGGCGGACGTCCGACGTGCCGAGCACCATCGCCGGATGCGTGTCGACGGGGGTGGTGATGCCGAAGCGGCGCGCCATGTTGGCGATCGCGCCGAAGCCCACTTCCTGGCCGAGCTTCGCCGCGATGGTGTTGACCGAATAGGCGAAGGCGGTGCGGATGTTCATCTCGCCGCGGAACGCGCCCGAGCTGTTGCGCGGGCTCCAGCCGGCGATGGTCACCGGCTCGTCGACCACCATGTCGTCGGGCTTGTGGCCGGCTTCGAGCGCGGTGAGATAGACGAACAGCTTGAACGCCGAGCCCGGCTGCCGGGTCGCCTGGGTCGCGCGATTGTAGATGGACGCCACATAGTCCTTGCCGCCCACCATCGCGCGCACCGCGCCGTCGCGGTCGAGGCTGACCAGCGCGCCCTGCGCGTTCTTCGGCGCGTTGGCGCGGATCGCATCGTCGGCGGCGCGCTGCATCGACAGGTCGAGCGTGGTCCAGACTTCCAGCGGCGCCTCGGTCTCGTCGATCAGCACCTCCAGCTGGGGCAGCGCCCAGTCGGTGAAGTAGCGCACGCTGTTCTGCTGGGGTTCGGGGGCGAGCGCCACGGTGCGCGGATCGGTGGCCTTGGCCTGGCTCTGCGTGATCTTGCCGGTCTCGGCCATCAGGTCGAGCACCACGCTGGCGCGGCCGACCGCGGCCTCGGCATCGGCGGTGGGCGAATAATGCGAGGGCGCCTTGACCAGGCCGGCGATCACCGCCGCCTCGGCCAGGCTCAGATTGGTGGCGGGGTGGCCGAAGAATTTCCGGCTCGCGGCGTCGATGCCATAGGCGCCGCCGCCGAAATACACCTTGTTGAGATAGAGCTCGAGGATCTCGTCCTTGGTGAACTTCCGCTCCATCGCCAGCGCGATCACGCCTTCGCGGACCTTGCGGCCGAGATCGTACTTGTTCGACAGGAAGATGGTGCGCGCCACCTGCTGGGTGATCGTCGAGCCGCCCTGCAGGCGCCGCCCCTCGTCGTGCAGCTGCTTGGCCCGCCAGAAGATGCGCGCGACGCCGACGGGATCGACGCCCCAGTGCGATTCGAAGCGGCGATCCTCGGTGGCGATGATCGCGTCCTTCATCACCTGCGGAATCCGGTCGTACTTGATCCATTCGCCATAGCTCGGCCCGAGCGACACCAGCACGGTGCCGTCCGCGGCATGGACGCGGATCATCTGGCCGTTGGGCGAGGATTTGAGCTCGTCGAAGCTCGGCAGCGTCGACTTGGTCGAATAGACCGCGATCAGCAGCGCGATGAAGGCGAGCAGCGCCAGGCCGCCGCCGCTCACCAGCGTCCAGAAAGCGATTCGCTTCCAAAAGGAGAGGTCACGCCATTTGGGCGTGCGGATCACGGTGGGCAAATTCTTCGATGGCATCGGGGGAGTGCGATTAAGCCCTATTCGGCCTGCTCACAAGGATCAGGCGCCGCTCGGTTCGCTGGTAGCGGCATTCTGGTTGCCGCCACGTGAACGGAAATCGAGGCTGACCGAGTTGATGCAGTAGCGCAGGCCCGCCGGCGGCGGCCCGTCGGGGAAGACATGGCCCTGGTGCCCGTCGCAGCGCGCGCAGCGCAGCTCGACCCGGCGCATGCCATGGCTGGTATCGGCGTGCTCGGTGACGTTCTCCGGATCGATCGGCCGCGTGAAGCTGGGCCAGCCCGAGCCCGAGTCGAACTTGTCGGCGCTGTCGAACAGCTCGAGCTTGCAGCCGGCGCACAGATAGAGGCCGTCTGCCTTGTTGTCGGTATAGTGGCCGGAAAAGGCCCGCTCGGTGCCGGCTTCGCGCAGCACGTGAAACTGTTCCGGGCTCAGGCGCTTGCGCCACTCGGACTCGGAGAGATTCAGATGCTCCATGGCGCAAAGCATGTGTCCGGCGCCGGGGGCCGCGTCAATCCGGGTTGGCGCGGAAGCGGGCCAAACCGGCGTTGACCTTGAGCTGGCGCTTCAGTTCGTCGGCGGGCGGCGCCCAGAGAAAACCGAAGCTGACCGCGCCATGCTTGGATTCGACCGCATGATGCAGCCGGTGCGCCTGGACGATTCGCTTCATGTAGCGCGATCGCGGGACGTGGCGATGGCGGATCCGCTGGTGGACGATCACGTCGTGGAAGCCGAAATAGATCGCGCCATAGCCGGCGATCCCCGCCCCGATCCAGGCAAAGCCCGGCCACCAGCCCGCCTGCACGCCGCCGTACAGGAACAGGATCGAAGGCATGGCGAAGATCACGGCATAGAGGTCGTTCCACTCGAACGGACCCGTGCGCGGCCGATGATGGCTGGCGTGGAGGAACCAGCCGGGCCCGTGCATCACCCAGCGGTGCATCGCCCAGGCAAAGCCTTCCATCGCGGCGATGGTGGCGAGGAACAGCAAGGGGCCGAGCCAGGGGGGCATGTGGTGTAGATAGGCGCTCGCACGCGATCCGTCAGCCGGCGTATGCGAGTCGCCGGGTCGGCCCTTTCCCTCATCCCGGACCTGCTTGGCACTTGTCCTCTGGAGCAAACACCCCTCCGTCATCCCCGCGCAGGCGGCGATCCAGGGCCGGTCGCGACGGCGATGCGGCCCGTGGTGCCTTTTCCGGCAGCCTCGACCGGGATTGCTTCGATCGTCGCTGGCTCCCCGGGATTCCCGCCTGCGCGGGGATGACGGGAGAGGGGTTGTGGTCTTTGCGGACAATCGCCGGACAAGTCAGGCACGACGAAGCATCAGGTCTTCTTGCAAATACGTCGCAATCTCATTTACGCCGAAAAGATTTGGATTCGCGCGCGCGCCGTGCTTAAGGCTCGCGCAAACCCCTTCCCGCCACAAATGACGAGGGCGCGCTCCCATGAACATCCACGAATATCAGGCCAAGGAACTGCTCGCCAAGTTCGGCGCGCCGATCGCCGCCGGCTATGCGGCCTTCACCGTCGAGCAGGCGGTCGAGGCGATGAACAAGCTACCCGGGCCGCTCTATGTCGTGAAGGCGCAGATCCATGCCGGCGGTCGCGGCAAGGGCAAGTTCAAGGAGCTTCCGCCCGAGGCCAAGGGCGGCGTCCGCCTCGCCCGCAGCGAGGCCGAGGTGCGCGAGGCCGCGCACGAGATGCTCGGCAACACGCTGGTGACGATCCAGACGGGCGAGCACGGCAAGCAGGTCAACCGCCTCTACATCACCGACGGCGCCGACATCGCCAAGGAATTCTACCTGGCGCTGCTCGTCGATCGCGTCACCGGCCGCATCGCCTTCGTCGTCTCGACCGAAGGCGGCATGGACATCGAGGAAGTCGCCCATTCGACGCCCGAGAAGATCCACACCTTCGACGTCGATCCGGCGACCGGCTTCATGCCGCATCACGGCCGCGCCGTCGCCGCGGCGCTGGGCCTGACCGGCGACCAGGGCAAGCAGGCCGCCAAGGTCGCCGCCGCGCTCTTCGCCGCCTTCCAGGGCACCGATGCCGCGCAGATCGAAGTCAATCCGCTGGCGCTGACCGAGCAGGGCAACCTTCTCGTCCTCGACGCCAAGGTCGGCTTCGATTCGAACGCGATGTTCCGCCACAAGGACCTGGCCGAGCTGCGCGACGAGAGCGAAGAGGATCCGATGGAGCTCGAGGCCTCGAAGTACGACCTCGCCTATATCAAGCTCGACGGCGATATCGGCTGCATGGTCAACGGCGCCGGCCTGGCGATGGCGACGATGGACATCATCAAGCTCAACGGCATGTTCCCGGCCAACTTCCTCGACGTCGGCGGCGGCGCCAACAAGGAGAAGGTGACCGCGGCGTTCAAGATCATCCTGAGCGATCCGGCCGTGAAGGGCATCCTGGTCAACATCTTCGGCGGCATCATGCGCTGCGACATCATTGCCGAGGGCATCGTCGCCGCGGCGAAGGAAGTGAACCTCTCGGTGCCGCTGGTCGTCCGCCTCGAGGGCACCAACGTGCAGGAAGGCAAGGACATCCTGGCCAATTCGGGCCTGGCGATCGTCCCTGCCAACGACCTGGGCGATGCCGCGCAGAAGATCGTGGCCGAGGTCAAGAAGGTCGCCGCCTGAGCGACCCGGCCGGCTGACGGTCCCTATAGAGAAAGGGGCGGAGGAGACCGGGTCTCTTCCGCCCCTTTTTTCGTCAGCGATGCGGCTTGGATGCCGCCACGCCCTTCTCGCTGATGCTCTTGCCCGTCGGCGCGGGCGGCTCGGCGGCCGCCTTCGCCGTGGTCGGCGTCATCGACAGGCGCGAGGGCATCTGGTCCCGCGCCGCCGGTGCCGCGGCTTCCGCCCCGCCGGTCGCGGGGCAACTGCCCTCGGGCTCGGACGCGGCGGCCTTCCCGGTCGGATTCGTGCCGCCCTTCACTATGACCCCCTTGATCGGCTGGCCCGGCGCGCACCGCGCATAGCTCGACGAAACCGCCCCGCCCGGCTTCGGAGTCGCGGAGGTCGCGGGCGCCTTCTTCTCCGTGCCCGGTGCCTCCTGCGCGAGCGCCGGCGCCGCAGCGGCCATCGCCATCAGTATCGCCAGCATCGATGTGGTGGACTTCCCCATATCCTCTCTCCTCTCTGCATGAAAATGCAGGTTCGCGTCTGAACTTGCGGTGAACTCGTCGCGCCACCGTAACGAGGCGATATAGGCTGCATTTTCGATGATCGGGTATGCCGGGGGCGCTTTGGGGCTGGACTTGAATCGATTCTCGGGCATTAGCGATTGGTGTTGCCGATCTTCCAGCGATGGAGAGGATTTCGATGAAAGTGCTGGTGCCGGTCAAGCGGGTGCTTGACTACAACGTGAAGCCGCGGGTGAAGGCGGACGGGACGGGGGTCGACCTCGCCAACGTCAAGATGAGCATGAACCCGTTCGACGAGATCGCGATCGAGGAAGCCGTGCGCCTGAAGGAAAAGGGCGCGGCGACCGAAGTGGTGGTGGTCACCATCGGCGTCGCCAAGGCGGAGTCGGACGTGCTGCTGACCGCGCGCGCCATGGGTGCCGACCGCGCGATCCTGATCCAGACCGATGACGAGGTCGAGCCGCTGGCCGTCGCCAAGCTGCTCGCCAAGGTCGCCGAGGAAGAGCAGCCCGGGCTCATCATCCTGGGCAAGCAGGCGATCGACGACGATTCGAACCAGACCGGCCAGATGCTGGGCGCGCTGCTCGGCTGGCCCCAGGGCACCTTCGCCTCGAAGGTCGAGCTGGGTGGCCAGGGCGTGCAGGTCACGCGCGAAGTCGATGGCGGCCTCGAGACGGTGGACCTCAAGCTGCCGGCGATCGTCACCACCGATCTGCGCCTCAACGAGCCGCGCTACGCCACGCTGCCGAACATCATGAAGGCCAAGTCCAAGCCGGTCGCGAAGAAGACCGTCGCGGATTACGGCGTCGATGTCGCCCCGCGCCTCAAGACGCTCAAGGTCGTCGAGCCGGCCAAGCGCACGGCCGGCGTCAAGGTGGGCTCGGTCGACGAGCTGGTCGAGAAGCTCAAGGCGCTGGGAGTGGCGAAATGAAGACGCTGGTTTGGGTCGAGCACGACAATCAGAACCTCAAGGACGCCACGCTCTCGGCGGTCACCGCCGCGGCGAAGCTTGGCGAGGTCCATCTCCTCGTCGCCGGCCAGGGCGTCGACGGCGTGGCGAAGCAGGCGGCCGCGATCGAGGGCGTGGGCAAGGTCCATGTCGCCGATGACGCCGCATATGCGCATTTCCTCGCCGAGAATGTCGCGCCGCTGATCGTGTCGCTGATGGGCTCGCACGACGCGGTGCTGTTCCCGGCGACCACCACGGGCAAGAACATCGCGCCGCGCGTGGCCGCCGCGCTCGACGTGATGCAGATCTCGGACATCCTCTCGGTCGAGGGTGCCGACACCTTCACGCGCCCGATCTATGCCGGCAACGCGATCGCCACCGTGCAGACCAGCGACAAGAAGCTGGTGATCACCGTGCGCGGCACCGCCTTCCCCAAGGCGGCGGCGACCGGCGGCAGCGGCACGATCGAGGCGGTTGCGAGCGAAGGCGGAGCCAGTGCAGATAGGGGTCTCTCCACCTTCGCGGGTGCCGAGATCGCCAAGTCCGAGCGTCCGGAGCTGACCAGCGCCAAAGTGATCGTCTCGGGCGGCCGCGCGCTCGGCTCGTCGGAGCAGTTCCACGCGCAGATCGATCCGCTGGCGGACAAGCTCGGCGCCGCCGTCGGCGCCTCGCGCGCCGCCGTGGACGCGGGCTATGCGCCGAACGACTATCAGGTCGGCCAGACCGGCAAGATCGTCGCCCCCGAAGTCTATGTCGCGATCGGCATCTCGGGTGCGATCCAGCACCTTGCCGGCATGAAGGACTCGAAGACGATCATCGCGATCAACAAGGACGAGGACGCGCCGATCTTCCAGGTGGCGGACATCGGCCTGGTCGGCGACCTGTTCAAGATCGTGCCGGAGCTCACCGAAAAGCTCTGACCTTGGCGTTTTCGCTGAACGCGGATGGGGCGGCGCACCTTGCCGGTGCGGCCGCCCCTTTTCTGGATGCGCTGCTGGCGCTTGCCGCGCGCCAGCCGGCGGACCGCGCCGGAATCCGGCTGCACGGCGTGCCGGGCCTGGCCGAGCTGCTCGGCCCCGACGCGCTCGGCGCATTGGCTCCCGGCATGCGCCCGGTCCGGGCGATCCTGTTCGACAAGAGTCCCGGCGCCAATTGGGCGCTCGGCTGGCACCAGGACCGCACGATCGCGGTGCGCGCGCGCCGCGAGGTGCCGGGCTTCGGGCCCTGGTCGCGCAAGCGGGGATTGCTCCACGTGGAACCGCCCTTCGCGCTGATCGAGGGAATGCGGACGATGCGGGTCCATCTCGATCCGGTGCCCGAGGACAATGCACCCTTGCTGATCGCGCCGGGCTCGCACCGGCTGGGCCGCATCGCCGAGGGCGACCTTGCCGGCGTGGTCGAGCGCTGCGGCACCGCCGCCTGCCTCGCCCGGCCGGGCGATGTCTGGCTCTACGCCACGCCGATCGTCCATGCCTCGGCCGCCAGCGTCGGCATGCGGCATCGCCGGGTGCTGCAGCTGGACTATTCCGCGGCCGCGCTGCCGGGCGGGCTGGACTGGCTCGGCGTGTGAAGCGCCGGGTGCCCGGTCATTCGACCGGCTTGATGCTCTCGACCAGGATGTTGGTGCGCCCGGGCGGGGCGCTGTTCACGGCTTCGCGCGCATCGCATTTCGGATCGGGCGCGAGCGCGTACCAATGGATCCGGGTGCGCTGGCGCAGCGTGCGGAACAGCTTGCCCGTGGCGGGGACGGTCATCTGCGCGTCGAAGCGCCCATCGGTGGACATGATCGCCCGCCATTCCAGCGGCTCGGCGCGCAGCGTAGCCTTTTTCGCGTCGAGATAGTCGCTCTGGATCATCGCCGGCTCCAGCTGCACCACCAGGTCGCGGCCGCCCATGATGTTGGTGAAGCCGACATTGGCGAATTCCTCCACCGACCAGCTGCCGTCCCTGGCCGCCTCGCCCCAGCCGACGCGCAGCGGGCTGCCCCGGCGCACCGCCGCGATCAGCGCCGCGCGGCTCCCGGCGACGTCCTCGCCCTGGGGGCCGTTGGCGAAGAGCAGGCGCCAGTCCGAGGGGCAGGCGTCCGGCGCGGCGAGCGAGAGGAGGGCGGCGGCGAGCATGGCGCCAGGATAGGCGATCGCGGGAGTGCCGGAAAGGGCGGCCGCCATGCGGCGCGCGCAACGCCGGATGCGCGCGCCGGGGGTTGACGCTGCAGTGCAGCATACGCACTTGAGGCGCATGCACGCCCCCGCTCCCCGCGTCCACAATGTCGGCCTGGTCCATTTCGCGCTGGCGATGGGCGGCTTCGCGATCGGCACCACCGAATTCGCGACGATGAGCCTGGTGCCCTATATGGCGGAGGGGCTGAAGATCGACGTGCCCAGCGCCGGCCATGTCATCAGCGCCTATGCGCTCGGGGTGGTGGTGGGGGCGCCGCTGATCGCGGTGGCGGCGGCGAAGCTCTCGCGCCGGCTGACGCTGATCCTGCTGATGACCGGTTTCGCGCTGTTCAACACGCTGAGCGCGCTCGCGCCCGATTATCGCTGGCTGCTGCTGTTCCGCTTCCTGTCGGGGCTGCCGCACGGCGCCTATTTCGGCATCGCCGCCCTGGTCGCCGCTTCGCTGGTGCCGGTCAACAAGCGTTCCCAGGCGGTGGGGCGGATGATGCTCGGGCTCACCGTGGCGACGATCCTGGGCGTGCCGCTCGCCAACTGGCTGGGCCAGGCGCTGGGCTGGCGCTGGGGCTTCGTGGTGGTCGGCGGGCTCGCCTTGGCGACGGTGGCGCTGGTCGCGGCGCTCGCTCCTCGCGATCCGCCGCAACGGGGCGCGAGCCCGCTCAAGGAGCTGGGGGCGCTCGCCAATGGCCAGGTGTGGCTTACGCTCGGCATCAGCGCGATCGGCTTTGGCGGGATGTTCTGCGTCTATACCTATGTCGCCTCGACCATGCTGGAAGTGACCGGGGCCTCGCCGGGCATGATCCCCGTCGTCCTCGCCATCTTCGGCATCGGCGCGACCGCGGGCAGCATCATCGTGCCCAAATTCGCCGATCGCGCGCTGATGCCGACGGCGGCAGCGCTGCTGCTCGGCAGCGCGGTGGCGCTGGCGCTCTATCCCCTCGCCGCCGGCCAGCTGTGGAGCCTGGCGCTCGACATCGCCGCGATCGGGTTCCTCGGCGCGCTCGGCGCCGTGCTGCAGACCCGGCTGATGGACGTGGCGGGCGAGGCGCAGGGCCTTGCCGCCTCGCTCAACCATTCGGCGTTCAACTTCGCCAACGCGCTCGGCCCCTGGCTGGGCGGCCTCGCCATCGCGGCGGGCTATGGCTGGACGTCGACCGGCTGGGTGGGGGCGCTGCTGTCGCTCGGCGGGTTCGCGGTGCTGGTGGTGGCGGTGCTCGCCGAGCGCAGGACGAGATAGCCGGCGATCGCCGAGAGGATCGAGCCGGCGAGCACGCCGATCTTCACCTGGTCGATCAGCTCGGGGCGGCCGGGAAAGGCCAGGCCGCCGATGAACAGGCTCATGGTGAAGCCGATGCCGGCAAGCAGCGACATGCCGTAGATCTGGCGCCAGCCGCCCGGGCGCGTCGCGAAGCCGGTCCGCACCGCGATCCAGATGCTGCCGAAAATGCCCAGCTGCTTGCCGAGGAACAGGCCGAGCGCGATGCCCAGCGGCAGCGGGGCGAGCAGCACCGAAGGCGAGACTCCGGCCAGCGAGACGCCGCTATTGGCGAAGCCGAACAGCGGCACGATCAGATAGGCCGACCAGGGATGCAGCGCGTGCTCGAGCCGGTGGAGCGGCGAGGCGGCGTCGTCGGGATGGCCGGGCGACTTGACGATCGGGATCGTCATCGCGGCGGCCACGCCGGCGACGGTCGCATGGATGCCGGAGAGGAACACGAGATACCAGAGCAGCAGGGCGAGCAGCAGATAGATCCAGAGCCGCCGCACGCCGCTGCGGTTGAGCACGTACATGGTAGCGAGCACGATCGCCGCGCCGGCCAGCGCCAGGGTGCTGATATGCGCGGTATAGGCGAGCGCGATGATCGCCACCGCGCCCATGTCGTCGACGATGGCCACGGTGGTGAGGAACAGCTTGAGCGATGCCGGCGCGCGGCTGCCCAGTATCGCGAGCACGCCGATGGCGAAGGCGATGTCGGTCGCGGCCGGAATGGCCCAGCCATTGGCGAGGCCGGGGGTGCCGCCCGTCACGGCGAGATAGAGGATCGCCGGACCCGCCATGCCGGCGGCGGCGGCCACCACCGGCAGGCGGCGGCGCTCCCAGCTCGCGAGCCGGCCGTCGACGAACTCGCGCTTGATCTCCAGCCCGACGAGCAGGAAGAACACCGCCATCAGGCCGTCATTGATCCACAGATGGACGGTCATCGGCCCGTGCGCGGCGGAGAGGGTGGGGCCGATCTCCCGGTGGAGCGTGTGGAAATAGGTTTCCGAGATGCCGGGAACATTGGCGGCGATCATCGCGAGGATGGCGGCGGCGATCAGGATGATGCCGCCCGCGGCCTCGCTCCTGAGGAAGTCGCGCAGTGCCGATTCGGCCCGGGCGGGAGCTTTGGCGAGCGACTCGGTCGCCTCTTCGATCTTGCGCATGCGCGGCCCATTGCCTCCCTGCTTGCCTGGCGCGGCCGTTCTATGGGGTGGATGTCGCGCTGCAAAGCCCGTAGCCTCGGGGGATGGACAGCTCCCCAATGCGGGCCTGGGCCCTGCCCTGGCGCTGGTGGCGCCGCGTGGTCGTCGGCTCGGTCGAGCATGGCGCGGTGCTGGCGCGGGTACATGCCGATTCCGGCTTCAGCGGGCGCTATGCCTTTCTCGTGATCGTCTCGGGGCTGATCGCGATTCTCGGGCTGCTGCTGCCGTCCTCGGCGGTGCTGATCGGCGCGATGCTGATCTCGCCGCTGATGATGCCGATCATCGGCCTGGGCTTCGGCATCGCCACCTTCGACCTGGCCGAGATCCGCCGGGCGGCCTTCGCCCTGGCGGCCGGCGCCGCGATCGCGGTGCTGCTGTGCGCCGGCTTCGTCGCGCTTTCGCCCGTGCAGACGGTGACGAGCGAGATCGCGGCGCGGACCAAGCCCAATCTGTTCGACCTGCTCGTCGCCCTGCTCTCGGCGGTGGCGGGCGGCTATGCGCTGATCCGCGGGCGCGGCGAGACGGTGGTGGGCGTGGCGATCGCCATCGCGCTGATGCCGCCGCTCGCGGTGGTGGGCTTCGGCATCGCGACGCTGAACGGCACGGTGGCCGGCGGCGCGCTGCTGCTGTTCCTGACCAACCTCGTCACCATCGCGCTCACCGCGGCGGTGATGGCCCGGCTCTACGGGTTCGGCGGCCATCTCTCGCCGTCCCAGACCCGGCTGCAGGGGCTGCTGATCATCCTCGGGCTGGTGGCGCTGGCGGTGCCGCTGGGCATCGCGCTGCGGCAGATCGCCTGGGAAGCGCTGGCCCAGCGCCAGGTGCGCGAGGCGATCCGCGCCAGCTTCCCGCGCGAGGCCCGGATCAGCCAGCTCGACATCGATTTCGCGGGGCGGCCCGAGCGGATCCGCGCGGTGGTCTTCACCCCGGCCCTGCGGACGGACGGCGATGCCATGGCCGGCGCGGCGATCCGGGCGGCGCTCGGCCATGCGGTGGACGTGCATGTCGATCAGGTCCGGGTGGGCGGCGAGAGCGGCGCGAGCGAATCGGCGCAGATCGCCGCGGCCCAGTCGCGCGAGCGGGAGCGGTCCGAGGCGGATCTGCTGCGCGACCGGCTGGCGCTGGTGGCGGGCGACGCGAATGCCGTCCTGCTCGACGGCACCGCGCGCCGTGCCGAGGTCCGCGCCGCGCCGCTGCCCGGCGCCTCGCTCGCCAGCTATCGCGCGCTCGAGCAGCGCGTGGCGGCGACGGTGCCGGACTGGCAGGTGACGCTGCTGCCGCCCGCCGCGCCGCTGCCCCCGGTCGGCTTCGACGGCGAGGTGCCTGATGCGGCGGGCCTTGCCGCGCTCGACACGGCGATCTGGGGTGCCCGGCGCCTGCACCTGCCGATCGGCGTGTCGGGCCGGCGCGCGGACCTGGTGATCGCGCGGCTGGAGGCAGCCGGAATCGCCGCCGTCCGCCTGCCCGGCAACGGCGCGCAGGCGGCGCTGGCCTGGCAGGCGCCGGCGCCCTGAGCCGTCAGGCCCGGGCCAGCGCCTCGGCGATCAGCTTGCGGCTGTTCTCGATCCCGTAGAGCGCGATGAAGCTGCCCATGCGCGGCCCCTGCTCGCTGCCCAGCAACGTCTCGTAGAGCGCCTTGAACCAGTCGCGCAGGTTGGCGAACGCATCGGTCTTGCCGATCTCGTAGACGATGTTCTGGATGTCCTCCGCCGAGGCATCCTCCGGCAGCGCCGCGAGCTGCGCGTCGAGCTGGCGCAGCGCCCCCGCTTCGGCTGCGCTCGGGGCGCGGCGCTGCAAGCCCGGCTCGACGAAATCCTTCGCATAGCGGATCGCATAGCCCACCATCCGGTCGAGCTCGGGATGGCTCTCCGGCGACAGGTCGGGCGAATAGCGGCGCAGGAAGCCCCAGACCGTCTCGCGATTGCCCACGCCCGGCAGGCTGACCAGGTTGAGCAGCAGCCCGAAAGTCACCGGCAGCGTCTCGGCCGGCACCTGGCCGTTGTGGATATGGTGGACCGGGTTGCCGAGCTGCTGGGCGATCTCCTGCGTCGGATAATTGGCGCGGAACTGCCAATATTCCTCGATCGCGCGCGGGATCAGCCCCAGATGCAGCGACTTGGCCTTTTTCGGCTCGCGATAGATGTAGAAGGCCAGGCTCTCGTCCGGGCCATAGGTCAGCCATTCCTCGATCGACAGGCCGTTGCCCTTGGACTTGGAGATCTTCTCCCCCTTGGCGTCGAGGAACAGCTCGTAGATCAGCCCCTCGGGCTTCCGCCCGCCCAGCACCTGGGCGATCTTGCCGCTCTGCACGCCGCTGTCGATCAGGTCCTTGCCGTACATCTCGTAGTCGACGCCGAGCGCGGCCCAGCGCATGCCCCAGTCGGGCTTCCATTGGAGCTTGGCCTGGCCGCCGAAGATCGACTGCTCGATCGTCTCGCCTTCGTCGACGAAGCGGATGCGGCCCGCCTCGGCGTCCACCACCTCGACCGGCACCTGCAGCACCACGCCCGATTTCGGGCTCACCGGCAGCACCGGCGAATAGGTCGCCTGGCGCTCGGCGCGCAGCGTCGGCAGCATCACGTCCATGATCGCGGAATAGTTGCGCAGCACCTTGCGCAGCGTCTCGTCGAAACGGCCCGAGGCATAATAGTCGGTCGAGGAGGCGAACTCATATTCGAAGCCGAAGCGATCGAGGAATTCGCGCAGCATCGCGTTGTTGTGCGCCGCGAAGCTCTCATATTTCTCGAACGGGTCGGGAATGCGCGACAGCGGCTTGCCGAGATTGGCGGCGAGCAGCGCCTGGTTCGGCACATTGTCCGGCACCTTGCGCAGGCCGTCCATATCGTCGCTGAACGCGATCAGCCGGGTCGCGTGGCCGGTCATCTCTTCATAGGCATGGCGCACCATGGTGGTGCGCAGCACTTCCTGGAAGGTGCCGATATGCGGCAGGCCCGACGGGCCATAGCCGGTCTCGAACAGCATCGGCGATCCGTCGGGCTTGCCCTGCGGATAGCGTTTCACCAGCTTGCGCGCCTCTTCATAGGGCCAGGCCTTGGAGTCGAGCGCGGCGGCGCGCAGGGCGTTCGTATCGGTCATAACCGCGCGCCTCTAGCGGAGACGGGCGCGCGGGGCCAGCGCCGTGGTGAATCCGGCCCCCCGCACCGTGCGGGAGGCCGGTGCCGGGATCAGGGGAACACCTTGTCCTGCGGGCACAATATGCCCGACGATATGGGCAGGTGCGTCCAGCGATAGTCGAGATAGGCGCCCGAATAATGGTCGTCATTGTTGAAATCGACATCGCCATGATAGCGGCCGGTCGGAATGACTTCGTCGGTGCCCGACCGCACGATCATGAACTCGTACATCAGGTCCCAGAGCAGCCAGACGCGCGTGCCCGAGGCGGGCGGATCGACGTTGAACTGGATGGTGGAGGTCTGCTTGTCGTTGATCGTCACCGAATGCGAGAGCGTGGCGCTAACCCCCGCGCTGACGCCGCCGCCGGAGAAGCCCATCTGGACCGTGAGCGACTCGCTGTCGGTGGTCGAGATGCCGTGCTCATAGGCCCAGCTCTTCTGGAGGTGCGTGCCCGGATAGAGATGGGTGAAGGTGCCAGGCACCAGCTTCCAATATTTGCGCAGCACCAGCTGATGGGGGACCGGCGCGCTATTGTCCCACCAGTTGTTCAGGCGCGGCCAGCCCGAATCGCGGGGCTCGTCCCACACATTGTCCTGGTAGTTGGCGTTGTCGGCATCGGCATAGATGACGAGCGGCTTGGTGATGCGCACCATTTCGATCGGATCGGTCTGGGCCGGCGGCGACCAGTCGGTGCTGTCGATCTCGGGAAAGGGCGGAAGGGTATCGGACATGAGAATTCTCCCCGTGGGAAAGGATGTGCGGATCTTTTTCTTTTCTGGGGCCGCCCGGCGCGAGGCCGTGGGCGGGATGCGACTCGCGGATGCATTAGGCGAGGCGCGCCGGCCGGACTCAGTCCCATATGGAACTGGCGGCGACGAAATTCGCGGCCGGCCGATGCGCCGGGCCCGGTCCGGGAACGCGAGCAGGCCGTTGAAACTGCCTCGGCCATTTCGGCTGAACCCAGGGTGGAGAGGCGGGCCGCGGGGTTTGCCGAAGGACCATCGTCGAGTCGTCCCCCCGGCTCGCGAAACCCCGAAGACATGCCGCCGGGCGCCGCGGGCCGGGGGAAATCGGCCAAAGTGAAATGATTCGGGGCGAGTCCCTTCACTTCGCACCCCGGCTGGCGCTAGGAGGAAGGGAACGAAAGGCGTACATGCTCCCCTATCCCGCTCTCCACGCCAGCCATGGCGGCGTCTGGCTCGCCACCGCGGAGGAGACGCGCGCGATCAGCCGGGGCGAGGCGATCCGGCTGGCGGCGGATACGCCGGTGATCCTGCTCAACGCGCCGCTGATCGGCCAGCGCCTCGGCTATGCGGAGCTGTCGGGGCTCGACCTGCTCGAGCTGTTCGCATTTCTGCGCCCCGCCCGGTTCATGGTGCCCACCCCCAAGGGCGTGGCGCGCGCGACCGGGCTGGAGCCGCCGGAGAACGACACCGAAGTCGCCGGCTTCCTGCGCCGTGCCGCGGAGGCGCTGCTCGCCCTGCCCCAGGGCGACTGGCCGGAGCGCGAAGGCGCCTGGCACGCCGCGCAGTCGCTGTTCCGGCTGCGCTGGCCTTGGGCGCCCGTCGTCTCCCAGGCGATCGCCAAGCCCGAGCGCGCCGAGCGCTGGCTCTTCTCGCGCCTGCCCGAATGGAACGAGCAGCCGCCGCGCGTGCCGCCGCGCAGCGTGACGCTCAAGGATAGCGAGGTCGCCGAGCGCCTCGCCCGCCTCACCGGCAGCGCCGCCGAGCGCCGCCAGGGCCAGCGCGACTATGCCGCCGCCGCCGCCGGTGCCTTTGCCCCGCGCGACATGCGCGAATCGCCCAATCTGGTGCTGGCCGAGGCGGGCACCGGCATCGGCAAGACGCTGGGCTATCTCGCCCCCGCCTCGCTCTGGGCCGAGCAGGCCGGCGGCGCGGTGTGGGTGTCGACCTTCACCAAGGCGCTGCAGCGCCAGCTCGGCCATGAGGGCGAACGGCTCGTTCCCGATCCGGAGCTGCGCAAGCGGAAGATCGTCACGCGCAAGGGCCGCGAGAACTACGCCTGCCTGCTCAACCTCGAGGATGCGTTGCAGGGCGGCTTTGCCGGCCGCGCCGCGATCCTGGCGCAGCTGGTGGCGCGCTGGGCCGCCTATACCGCGGACGGCGACATGGTCGGCGGCGACCTGCCCGGCTGGCTCCCCACCCTGTTCCGCCGCAACGGCTCGACCGCGCTCACCGATCGGCGCGGCGAGTGCATCTATGCCGGCTGCCCGCATTATCGGAAATGCTTCATCGAGCGCGCCACCCGCGCCTCGGCGGATGCGGACATCGTCATCGCCAACCATGCGCTGGTGATGGTCAACGCCGCGCGCGGCCGCGAGACGGCGAATCGCCCGACCCGCTATGTGTTCGACGAGGGGCATCATCTGTTCGATGCCGCCGATGCGATGTTCGCCGCCGCGCTCACCGGGCAGGAGGCGATCGAGATCCGCCGCTGGGTGACGGGTCCCGAATCGGGTTCGAGGGGCCGCCGCCGGGGCTTGGCGGCGCGCCTCTCGGACGTTGCCAGCTATGACGAGGAGGGCGGCCGGGCGATCGCCGAGGCCGTGGATGCCGCTCGCGCCCTGCCCAGCGACGGCTGGCTCCAGCGGCTGAACGAAGGCGAGCCGTTCGGCCCGGTCGAGCATCTTCTCGCGGCGGTGCGCGGGCTGGTCTATGCCCGCGACGTCAACGGCGCCGCCGATGCCGGCTATGGGCTGGAGACCGAGCTGGCCGAGCCGGATGCCGCGCTGGTCGAGGCGGCCGGGCCCGCCGGCGAGGCGCTCGACGCGCTGCTCCGCCCGCTCGTCCATCTCGGCCGCCGGCTCGAAGCGGTGCTGACCGAGGCGCCCGACTGGATGGACGGCCCGGCCCGCGCCCGGATCGAAGGCGCGGTCGCCTCGCTCGGCTGGCGCGCGGACACGGTCGGCGCCTGGCTCGCGCTGATCGCGCGAATCGGCGGTCCGGCCGATTCGGCGTTCGTCGATTGGCTCGCGGTCGATCGGGTGGAGGGGCGCGAATATGATGTCGGGCTCCACCGCCATTGGCTCGATCCCTCCAAGCCGTTCGCCGAGACGGTGCTGAAACAGGCGCATGGCGCGCTGATCACGTCGGCGACCTTGCGGGCCGGCGGCGACTGGGAGGTGGCGGAGGCGCGGTCGGGCGCGGTGCACCTGATGCGCCCCGCCCAGCGCTTCGAGGCGGCGAGCCCGTTCAACTATGCCGAGCAGGCCGAGGTGCTGATCGTCACCGATGTGAAGCGCGGCGACATGCCGGCGCTCGCCAACGCCTATGCGCGGCTGGCGGTCGCGGCCGAGGGCGGCACGCTGGGGCTGTTCACGGCGATCCGGCGGCTGCGCGCCGTCCATGCGCGAATCGCCGACCGGCTGGCGCGCGAGGGGCTGCCGCTGCTCGCCCAGCATGTCGACCCGATCGACACCGGCACGCTGGTGGACATCTTCCGCGACGATCCGCGCGCTTCGCTGCTCGGCACCGATGCGCTGCGCGACGGAGTGGACGTGCCCGGCGATTCGCTGCGGCTGGTGGTGATGGAGGGGATTCCCTGGCCCAAGCCGACCGTGCTCCACGCCGCGCGGCGGCTGGCCGGGGGCGGCACCGCCTATGACGACCGGATCGTGCGCGCGCGGCTCGCCCAGGCGTTCGGCCGGCTGATTCGCCGGGCGGACGATCGCGGCACCTTCGTGCTGCTCGCTGCCGCCAGCCCCTCGCGGCTGCTCGACGCCTTTCCGCCGGGCACGCGGGTGACGCGGGTCACGCTCGATCAGGCAGTCGAGCGCGTGCGGCTTTCCTTGGCCGCCAAGCTGGGGCAAGAGGCCCCCGCGAACGCCTGACCGGGGATTCCATGAAGACGCTCACGTTGCTGCGCCACGCCAAGTCGGGATGGGACGATCCGGTCGCGCGCGATTTCGATCGTCCGCTCAACCCCAAGGGGCAGCGCGCCGCCGCGATGATGGGGCGGCATCTGAAGGCCGAGGGGCTGGAGTTCGACCATGTCCTCGCCTCGCCCGCCGCGCGGGTGGTGGAGACGCTGGCCCAGGTCGCTATCGGCTATGGCTGCGAGCTGGCGCCGCATTGGGACCAGCGGCTCTACCTCGCTTCGGCCGCCACGCTGCTCGACCTGGTGCACGAGCTCCCCGACGGGGCCGGCCGGGTGCTCTTCTCGGGGCATAATCCCGGGCTGGAGGAGCTGGTGCTGCTGCTGGCGGGCGCGAACGCGCTGCGCGATTCGGTCGCGTTGAAATTCCCCACGGCGAGCCTTGCCGAGATGCGCTTCGACGTGGCGCGCTGGGCGGACGTGAAGCCGGGCCAGGGCGAGCTGGTGCGCTTCACGCGCCCGCGCGATCTCGATCCCACGCTGGGGCCGGACTATCGATAGGCCGCCATCGGCATGGCTGTCGGGCGGTTCCCGGGGCAGGGCCGATCGGCACGCCCCGCGATCCTGCTATCCAGCTTCCGGCGCCGTCACCGCCGCTATCCGGCGCCGTCATCCGCGTAATCCTGTGCCGCCATCCCCGCCATCCCGCGCCGCCATCCCCGCTATCCCGCGCCGTCATTCCCGCCATCCTACACCGTCATCCCCGCGCAGGCGGGGATCCAGGGCCAAGGGCGGACTGCACGCAGCCAGGCCCCGCACTCTCCGGAGAGCATGCGGGTAGCGGCGTCGATATCCAGGGCTACCCTGGATCCCCGCCCGCGCGAGGGTGACGAAATGGGGGCTTGGCCTCCAGGCGAACCAGCGACCTGCGCGGATTCTGGCCCCAGGGGCACGACGCGACCGGCAAACCGCGTCATTGGCGCGAAAGCCTGCCCCCTTCGCGTGCGTGCTCCGCAAACAGGCCGGCATGGCAGGCGCCGGCACGGCGTCTTCAGGCCGGATGCCGATGCTCCCAAGGCCGGGCCGGGGCGCCGCGCACCATCGGCGGCGTTGGAACCTCTCGACCGGCCGGCGCGCGCGAAGCCGGCTCAGCCGTCCTCGTCGAGCGCCTGGGCGAGCGAATCGCGGACGGTCTTCAGGCCCTGCTTGCTCCCGCTGCCCACGCCGGGGCTGGTGCCCGCGGCGGCGCGGGCGGCGCGGCTGCCCTTTTCCGCCGCGAGCAGCTTCTGCACGCCGCGAATCGTGTAGCCCTGGTTGGAGAGCAGGTCATGGATGCGGCGCACCAGCGCCACGTCCTCGGCCCGGTAATAGCGGCGGTTGCCGGCCCGGGTGAGCGGGCGCAGCTGGGGGAAGCGGGTTTCCCAATATCTCAGGATGTGCTGGGGGCGCCCGATCTCCTGGGCGAGCTCCCCTATCGTCCTTAGCGCGCCAGCAGCCTTCTCGGCCCCCGGCATTCCGGCTTCCCTCAGCCGGCCGAGACGATGCGGTCGCGCATCATCTGGCTTGCTCGGAAGGTCAGCACCCGGCGGGGTGCGATCGGCACTTCGACACCGGTCTTGGGATTGCGGCCCACCCGCTCGCCCTTGTCGCGCAGGATGAAGCTGCCGAAGCCGGAGATCTTGACGTTCTCGCCCTTGGCCAGCGCCTCGCACATATGGCTCAGGATCTGCTCGACCAGCCGCGCGGCGTCGGCGCGCGAGAGACCCACCTCGCGGTGCAGCGATTCGGCAAGATCGGCCCTGGTCAGCGTGCCCGCAGCCGTCATGCGGCAACTCCCCCTTGCGTTCTACTGTGTCGAGTCGGTCGTATCAGATTGTTTCGACACAGCAAACGGGAACATTGAGGCTCCGGAACGATTATCTTCGTTTTTTCGCAGCTATCAGAAACGCACCACCGCGGCGCCCCAGGTGAAGCCGCCGCCCATCGCTTCCAGCACCAGCAGGTCTCCCTGGCGGATGCGCCCGTCGCGCACCGCGGTGTCGAGCGCGAGCGGCACCGAGGCGGCGGAGGTGTTGGCGTGCCGGTCGACGGTGATGATCACCTTCTCGGCCGGCAGGTCGAGCTTGCGGGCGGTCGCGTCGAGGATGCGGGCATTGGCCTGGTGCGGCACCACCCAGTCGACGTCACCGGGCTGGAGCCCGGCGGCGGCGAGCGATTCCTGCATCACCGAGGCGAGGTTGACCACGGCGTGGCGGAACACCTCGCGGCCCTTCATGCGCAGCTTGCCGACCGTCTGGGTGGTCGAGGGGCCGCCATCGACGTAGAGCAGCTCGTTGTAGCGGCCATCCGCATGCAATTTGGTCGAAAGAATCCCGCGCCCGCCTTCGGGAACCGTATCCTGGGATTCCAGCACGATCGCGCCGGCGCCGTCGCCGAACAGCACGCAGGTCGCGCGGTCCTCCCAGTCGAGGATGCGGCTGAACGTCTCCGCGCCGATCACCAGCGCCCGCTTGTGGACGCCGGCGCGCAGCATCGAATCGGCGACCTGCACGGCATAGAGGAAGCCCGAGCAGACCGCGGCGACGTCGAACGCCACGCAGTCCTGGATGCCGAGCGCGGCCTGCACCTTGGTCGCGGTGGCCGGGAAGGTCTGGTCCGGAGTCGCGGTGGCGAGCACGATCAGGTCGATATCGGCCGCGGCGATGCCGGCACTGGCCAGCGCGGCCTTGCTCGCCTCGGCGGCGAGCGTGCCGGTGGTCTCGTCGGGGCCGGCGATGTGCCGGAAGCGGATGCCCGTGCGCTCGACGATCCACTCGTCGCTCGTATCCACTTCCTGGGCGAGTTCGGCGTTGGAAACGCGGCGGGGCGGCAGGGCGGAACCAGTGCCGATGATGACGGAACGCAGGGTCATCTTACTATGTCTACGCCGCCTTTGCTTCGAAGTTCCCGAGATCCTCGGCGATGCGGCGATTGAGATCGTCGCGCAGCATCTTGGCCGCGAAGCCGATCGCGGTGTCGACGCCGAGTTCGTTGGCGCTGCCATGGCTCTTCACGACGATGCCGTTCAGGCCGAGGAAGACCGCGCCATTATGGTTGTTGGGGTCGAGATGGTGCCGCAGCAGCTCGGTCGCCGGCCTGGAGATCAGGAAGCCGATCTTCGAGCGGGTCGAGCTGGAAAAGGCGCGCTTGAGCAGGTCCGCCACGAACCGCGCGGTGCCCTCCACCGTCTTCAGCGCGATATTGCCCGAGAAGCCGTCGCACACGATCACGTCGACATCGCCGCGCGAGAGCTTGTTGCCCTCGATGAAGCCGCGAAAGTCGAGCCGGAGATGCTCGGCGGCGCGCAGCTCGGCCGCCGCCTCGCGGATCGAGTCGGTGCCCTTCATCTCTTCGGTGCCGATGTTGAGCAGCGCGACGCGAGGATTCTCCAGGTCGAGCGCGGTGCGCGCATAGGCGGCGCCCATCACCGCGAACTGGACGAGGTTGCGCGCATCGACTTCGGTGTTGGCGCCCAGATCGAGCATCACCGTGTCGTTCTCGCCCAGCGTCGGCATCAGCGCCGCGAGCGCGGGGCGATCGATGCCCGGCATGGTGCGCAGCGACAGCTTCGCCATCGCCATCAGCGCGCCGGTATTGCCCGAGGAGACGGCCGCGCCGGCCTGGCCCTTCTTCACCAGGTCGATGGCGATTCCCATCGATGTGGTCTTGGCGCGCCGAATCGCCGCGCTCGGCTTCTCTTCCGAGGCGACGACGTCCGGCGCGTGGACGATTTCGGAGGCGGCCGTCAGGTTCGGATGGTTCTTCAGACCCTCGCGGATCTGCGCCTCGTCTCCGACGAGGATGAACTCCATGCCCTCGAACCGGCGGCGCGCGCGGGCGACACCGGCGAGCATGACCGCAATTCCCTCGTCACCGCCCATCGCATCGACGGCGATTCGAGAGGAATTCGTCATACCCGCATGCCCCCGCGCGTTTCGGCCCAATCGTTGCCGATCAGTCTTCGGCCGAGACGATCTCGCGGCCGTTATAGTGGCCGCACGAACCGCACAGCACGTGCGGACGCTTCAGCTCGCCACAGTTCGGGCACTCCTGGAACGCCTGGGGCGTCAGAGCGTCGTGAGCGCGACGCATGCCACGCCGCGACGGCGAGGTCTTTCTCTTGGGAACGGCCATTTCGGCACCTTCTAACGAAACCAAAGTCAAAATCGCGATACGCCCGCATGGCCCAGCGGGCAAGCGACGGAGGATCCGGCGCTCGCCGGACCAGCGGACGGTCACGAAAGCGAGTGCGCGCGTATAGCGATTCTTGCAGGGGAAGCAAGGGAGTGTAGGAGGAAGCCTCTGGAGGGGACTCTTCTATATGCTCATTCTTCCCGTGACGCTCTGCACCGCCGGCGCCGCCGCCGTGGTCAATTTCTGGCTGGCCCTGCGAATCGGCCGGCTCCGCATGTCCGAAAAGATCTTCGTCGGCGATGGCGGCGACGACCGGCTGGTCCGCCGCATGCGCGCGCAGCTGAACTTCGTCGAATATGTGCCGCTGATTCTCGTCCTGCTCGCGCTGGTCGAGCTGGCGGCGGGAACGAGCATCTGGCTGTGGGGCGTCGGCGCGGCGCTGATCCTCGGCCGTGTCCTCCACGCCTTCGGCATGGACGGCTGGGGCCTGGGCCGCCGCATCGGCATCGCGCTGACCATGCTGACGATGCTCGGCCTCGCGGCCTATGGCATCTATATCGGCAGCCAGTACCGCGCGGCGCCCGCCACCGTCTTCAAGGTCGGTCGGGTGGGCTAGCCCTTCGCCAGCACCGAATCGGCCACGAAGGGATTGGTCTTCCGTTCATGGCCGAAATTGCTGAGCGGCCCGTGCCCCGGCACGAACACCGTCGCGTCGCCGAGCGGCCAGAGCCGCCCGGTGATCGCGTCGATCAGGTCCTGATGGTTGCCCATGGGAAAGTCGGTGCGGCCGATCGAGCCCTGGAACAGCACGTCGCCGACACAGGCGAATTGCGATTCGGGATGGTGGAACACGACATGGCCCGGCGTGTGGCCGGGGCAGTGATAGACGTCGAGGGTCAGCTTCCCCACGGTCACCTGGTCGCCGTTCGCCAGCCAGCGCGTCGGCTCGAACACCGTGCCGCGGATGCCATAGGTGCGCCCGTCCTCGTCTAGGCGGGCGATCCAGAACCGGTCCGCCTCGTGCGGTCCCTCCAGCGGCACGCCCAGCTCCTCGGCGAACTCGCCCGCCGCGCCGCAATGATCGATATGGCCGTGCGTCACCAGGATCTTCTCGATGGTCACGCCCTGCTGCAGGGCGGCGGCGCGCAGCTTCTCCAGGTCGCCGCCGGGATCGACAAAGGCGCCGCGCATCGTCTCGGTGCACCACAAAAGCGTGCAGTTCTGCTGGAGCGGCGTGACCGGGATCACCGCGGCGCGCATCGGGGGATTCGACATGGCGCGGAGATAGGCGCGGCGGTCCGCCGCGGCAACACGGGCTTGCCGTGGCGGCCGCGCGGCTGCATGCGGGGGCCGGCATGACCCTGCCCGACACTCCCTTCGTGCTGCTCGACGATGCCCGCCCCGGCGGGGCAGGCGCGCGCCTCTATCACGGCGTGCTGCAGATCGTGCAGGCGGACATGCGGGGCAGCGTGGCGGATGCGCTGGAGCAGCTGCGCGGCGGCGACGGCCATGTCGCCGGCATGCTGGGCTATGAGGCGGCTTCCGGCCTCGAGCCGCGGGCCGCGACGCGCGAGGCTCCGGCCCCGAGCCTCTGGTTCGGCAGGTTCGCCAGGCGGGAGCCGGTGGACCCCGCCGCGCTGCTCCCGGATCCGGCCGGTGCCTGGGCGGGCACGCCGCTCCCCGGCATCACCCGCGCCGACTATCAGGCGCAGTTCGCCCGTGTCGCCGACTATATAGCTGCCGGCGACATCTATCAGGCGAACCTGACCTTCCGCGCCGCGGTGCCCGTTGCGGGGCATCCCGCGGCGCTCTACGCGCTGCTGCGGTCGCGCGCGCGCGCGGGCTATGGCGCGCTGGTCTTCACCGGTACGCGCTGGATCCTCTCCTTCTCGCCCGAGCTCTTCTTCACCTTCGACGCCGCCGGCCTCGCCGCGAAGCCGATGAAGGGCACCGCCCGGCGCGGCGCCACGCCGGCGGAGGACGATGCGCTCGCCGCGCAGCTTGCCGCCGATCCCAAGCAGCGCGCCGAGAATCTGATGATCGTCGACCTGATGCGCAACGACCTCGCCCGCATCGCGCGGGCGGGGACGGTGCGCGTGCCGGCCCTGTTCGCGGTCGAGCGCTATCCGACCGTCCACCAGATGGTCTCCACCGTCACCGCCGTGCCCGCGCCCGGCGTCGCCGCCATCGACGCGCTCGCCGCCCTCTTTCCCTGCGGGTCCGTCACCGGCGCGCCCAAGCTGCGCGCGATGGAAGTGATCGCCGAGGTCGAGCGCGACGCCCGCGGCATCTATACCGGCGCGATCGGCGCGATCGAGCCTGACGGCTCCGCCCTGTTCAACGTCGCGATCCGCACGCTGACGATCGAAACGGGTGCGGATCGCGCGCTGCTCGGGTTAGGATCGGGCGTGGTTGCCGATTCGAACGCCGCCGAGGAATGGGACGAGTGCCTGGCCAAGGGCGCCTTCGTCACGTCCGGCGAGGTGCCGTTCGACCTGATCGAGACGATGCGCTTCGATCCGCTGGCCGGCCTGCCGCTGCTCGAGCGGCATCTCGCGCGGATGAAGGATAGCGCCAGGACCTTCGGCTTCGCGTTCGATCGCCATGCGGCGCGCAACGAATTGCAGGCTGCTACCTTCCGCCTGCGCGCGCCCGCGCGCGTGCGGCTGCTGCTCGCGCCCTCGGGCGCCATCGCCATCGGCATCGCGCCGCTGCCCGAGGTGCCGGCCGGCCCGGTGCCGGTGGCGATCGCGCCCCGGAAAGTCGCGCGGGACGACTTCCGCTTGGCGCACAAGACCAGCCGCCGGGCGTTCCATGACGCGGCGCGGCGCGAATCCGGCGCCTGGGAAGTGCTGTTCACCGACGCGGAAGGCTATCTCACCGAGGGCAGCTTCACGTCGATCTTCATCGAGCGGGGCGGCATGCTCGTCACCCCGCCCGCCGCGCGCGGCCTGCTCCCCGGCGTGCTGCGCGCCGAGCTGATCGAGACCGGCCGCGCGGTGGAAGGCGATCTGCGGCCGGCCGATCTGGCGGGCGGCTTCTATGTCGGCAATGCGCTGCGCGGACTGGTTTCAGCGGTAACGGTTGCGGAGGCCGCGAGCCCGGTCCTATAGGCGCGCCGTCTCCCTTATCGGAAAAGGCGCCTTTCATGCAGACCTCGGCCGCGCTCAATCGCATCCAGCCCTCCGCCACGCTCGCGATGACGAGCCGGGTGTTCGAGCTGAAGCGCCAGGGGATCGACGTGATCGGCCTGGGCGCCGGCGAGCCCGATTTCGACACGCCCGATTTCGTGAAGGAGGCGGCGATCGAGGCGATCCGCGCCGGCAAGACCAAATATACCAATGTCGACGGCACGCCCGAGCTGAAGCAGGCGATCGCGGCCAAATATGCGCGCGACAACGGCCTCGCCTATGCCGAGAACCAGATCAGCGTGAATTCGGGCGGCAAGCACACCTTGTTCAACGCCTTTTGCGCGACGATCGACCCGGGCGACGAGGTCGTGATCCCGGCGCCCTATTGGGTCAGCTATCCCGACGTGGTCGAGTTCGCGGGCGGCAAGCCGGTGTTCATCGCCGCCGGCGCGGCCGAGGGCTACAAGATCAAGCCCGCCCAGCTCGAGGCGGCGATCACGGCGAAGACCAAATGGGTGGTGCTCAACTCGCCCTCCAACCCGACCGGCGCCGCCTATAGCGCCGCGGAGCTGAAGGCGCTGGGCGAAGTGCTCGAGCGGCACCCGCATGTGCTGGTCTATGCCGACGACATGTACGAGCACATCCTGTACGACGGCTTCGAATTCGCGACGATCGCACAGGTCTGCCCGTCGCTCTACGATCGCACGCTGACGGCCAATGGCGTGTCCAAGGCCTATGCGATGACCGGCTGGCGCATCGGCTATGCGGGCGGGCCGGCCTGGCTGATCAAGGCGATGGGCAAGCTCCAGTCGCAGTCGACCTCGAACCCGTCGAGCATCAGCCAGGCGGCTTCGGTCGCGGCGCTGAACGGCGACCAGAGCTTCCTCAAGGATCGCGTCGCCGCCTTTCAGGGCCGCCGCGATCTGGTCGTGTCGATGCTCAACCAGATCAACGGCATGCACTGCCCGCGTCCGGAAGGCGCCTTCTACGTCTATCCAGAGTTCAGCCAGCTGATCGGCAAGACCACGCCCAAGGGCCAGGTGATCGCCACCGACGAGGAAATGGTGGGCTATCTGCTCGACGAGGCGCGAGTCGCGGCGGTGCATGGCGGGGCGTTCGGCTTCTCGCCGGCGCTCCGGATCAGCTATGCGACCTCGGAAGCGCTGCTCACCGAGGCGTGCGGCCGGATCCAGGAAGCCTGCGCGGCCTTGCGCTGAGGGCGAACAGGCCCGACATTGCGGCCATGCTCAAAGGGTCGCTCTCCGCTGCCGTGCTTTTCGGAGCCGCGCTGTTCCTTATGCCGGGCGCGCTGCCGGGCGCCGGCGTGGTCGAGCGCGCGGTGCCGGTTCCTGTCCCCACGCTCGACGTGAAGCCGAGCAAGGGCGAGCAGGTCGCGGTGCTCGCCGGCGGCTGCTTCTGGGGGATGGAAGCCGTCTTCCAGTCGGTGAAGGGCGTGCATTCGGTGACGTCGGGCTATGCCGGCGGCACCGCCGGCACCGCCACCTATGCCCAGGTCTCGACCGAGAAGACCGGCCATGCCGAAGCGGTGCGCATCGCCTATGATCCGCGGAAGGTCAGCTATGGCACGCTGCTGCGCATCTATTTCTCGGTCGCGCACGATCCGACGCAGCTGAACCGCCAGGGGCCCGACCGCGGCCCCTCCTATCGCTCGGCGATCTTCCCGCAGGACGAGGAGCAGCGGCGCGTGGCGGCGGCCTATATCGAGCAGCTGACCAGGGCAAAGGCCTTTCCCCGCCCGATCGTGACCAGGCTGGAGACCGGCAATTTCTATCCGGCCGAGGCCCATCACCAGGACTTCTTCTGGCGAAACCCCACCCATCCCTATATCGTGCGCTGGGACAAGCCCAAGGTCGCGGCGTTCCGCAACGCCTATCCGCTGCTGGTGAACTGAAGCCGTCTCCCGGCCCGCGTCAGATCAGCCCCAGTCCCGACAGTTCGCCCATCAGCGCGGGCGGCAGTGCGTCGATCCCGGCGCCGGACTCGCCCAGATCGGGCGGCGCGTCCTTCGCTTCGAGATAGCGCCAGCCCTGGTGCGCGCGCTTGGGGCGGGCGGCGACCAGGATCAGCCGCGGTTCCATCAGGATCGCGGTGCGCCCGTCCTCGGCCTCGCCGAAGCCCAGGATCGGCGTGCGTCCGACCAATTGGTGCTTGAGGATCCAGAAGAGCGAGCCCTCCCCGCCGATCTCCTCGTGGCGCTTGGGGAGATAGCGGGTGGTCAGGCCCCAGGTGCCGCCGCGCGCGGCGAGGCGCTGGGCGAGATAGTCTACGGAGTCGCAGCCAAAGGCGACCTTGGTCAGATGGAGTTGCACGCGATCAATCTGGTGCGCGCGGGCGCCGCAATCAACCGACCAGGCCGCTGGCGGTGGCGAGGCCCAGAAAGGCGAGGAAGCCCATCGAATCGGTCGTCATGGTCACGAAGATCGAGCTGGCTACGGCCGGGTCGGCCTTCAGCCGGTCGAGCGTGAGCGGCACGATCACGCCGGCCAGTCCCGCGATCACGATATTGGTGAGCATGGCCGCCGCGATCACGCCGCCCAGCGCGGCATGGTGGAAGAACAGCCCCACCGCGGTGCCGATCACGCAGGCGACGGTCAGGCCGTTGAGCACGGCGATCGAGATCTCGCGCCGGATCGCGCGCAGCGTGTTGGACTGAGTCAGCTGGTTGGTGGCGAGCGCGCGCACCGTCACCGCCATGGTCTGGGTGCCGGCATTGCCGCCCACCCCGGCGACGATCGGCATCAGCGCGGCGAGCGCGACCATCTTCTGGATCGTGCCTTCGAACAGGCTGATGATCGTCGCCGCCACCAGCGCGGTCAGCAGGTTGGTGAGCAGCCAGCGCACCCGGCCCTTGTAGCTGTCGACCACCGGCTCGTTGATGTCGCCTTCGCCGGCGCCGGACAGGCGGAGGATGTCCTCGCCCGCTTCCTCGGAGATGATGTGGACCACGTCGTCCACCGTGATCATCCCGACCAGCCGCCCGCTCGGATCGATCACCGCGGCCGAGATCAGCGCGTATTTCTGGAAGCGCAGCGCCACTTCCTCCTGGTCCATGTCGACCGGGATCAGCGTCTGCTCGCGCTTCATCACGTCGCCCATCGAGACGACGCGTGGCGTGCGCAGCACCCAGGAGAGCTGGCAGGTGCCGACCGGCTTGTGCGCCGGGTCGACCACGAAGATCTCCCAGAAATCGGTGGTGAGGTCCTCGTTCCTGCGCAGATAGTCGAGCACGTCGCCGACGGTCCAATGCTCGGGCACCGCGATCAGCTCGCGCTGCATCAGGCGGCCGGCGGATTCCTCGGGATAGGAGAGCGCTTCCTCGATCGCCGCGCGGTCGTCCGGGTCGAGCGCGCGCAGCACTTCGCGCTGGTCCTCGACGTCCATGTCCTCGATGATCGCGACGGCGTCGTCGGTATCGAGCTCGGCGGCGATGTCCGCCACCTGGGTGGCGGTGAGCGATTCGACCAGGGCCTCGCGCACCCAGTCGTTCATCTCGGCGAGCACGTCGCCGTCGATCAGGTCGGCGATCGCGGCGACGAGCGCGGCGCGCTCCTCGGTGGGCGCGAGCTCGACCAGGTCGGCGATGTCGGCGGGGTGGAGCGGCTCGGCCAGCGCATGGGCGCGGGCGGAATCGCCGGCATGGACGGCGTCGAGCACCGCATGGACGAACTCGGGGCGCAGCCGGTCGTCCTCGTCGAGCTGGGGCTCGGGGGCGCCGCTATCCATTTGAAGTTCGGTCTCGCTCAAGGTTCGACCTCCCTTGTCGGCCCCCTGCCGCCGCTGCCATTGCCGGGCGCGATTTGCAAGTCGCCGGAAGCCCGCCTAGGCAGGGCGCAAATCCTTCTCAGGAGTCAATTCGTGTCCGAACCCACCAAGCTCGTCATGACCCTCGATACCGGCGACGTGCACATCCTCCTGCGCCCCGACCTCGCCCCCCAGCATGTCGAGCGCATCGCCACCCTCGCCGATGAGGGCTTTTACGACGGGGTGGTCTTCCACCGCGTGATCGACGGCTTCATGGCCCAGGGCGGCGATCCCACCGGCACCGGCATGAGCGGCTCGAAGCTGCCCAACCTGCCGGCCGAGTTCAGCCGCGAGCCGCATGTCCGCGGCGTCTGCTCGATGGCGCGCACCATGGATCCGAACAGCGCCAACTCGCAGTTCTTCATCTGCCTCGACGACGCCACCTTCCTCGACGGCCAGTATACCGTCTGGGGCGTGGTGACCGAGGGCATGGAGCATGTCGACGCGCTGCCCAAGGGCGAGCCGCCGCGCAACCCGGGCAAGATCGTCAAGGCGCGGACCGAGGCGTAAGGCCTTCCGATTCCCCTCCCAGGAGGGAGGGGCTGGGGG
>NZ_JAPDIR010000019.1 GCF_029870595.1 Sphingomonas sp. CBMAI 2297 | reverse complement strand
GTCCTGCAGCCGCGTCGCGACCCCGATCCCCTGGCTGACCACGCTCCCCAGCGCACCGCGCACCACATCGCCCAGGAACGCGCTGCCCGCGATCGTCTCGAAGCCACCCGCCAGCCCGCCGCTCACCCCCGCGCTGATCCCCGCCAGCGCCACGCCCTTCCAGCTGATCCCGTCCTGGAGGCGGGCCGCCACGCCGAACGCCTGGCTCGCCACGCTCCCCGCCACGCCTGCCGCCACGCCGCCCGCGATCGCGGCCGTGCTGGTCAGCCCGATCGACGTCGTGCCCGCCAGCACCGCACCTCCCGCGCCCACCGCGCTTCCCATGCCCATTCCCGCGAACAGCTTGGCGAACGGCACCCGGGTGAGCATCGTCACCGCCACCGCGATCGCCACCATGACGATCGCCCCCAGCGTCCCGCATCGGTTGCCCTTCTGCGGTGGGTTCGGCGTGTTCGGAGAGGTGTTGCCGATCGCCTCGGCCGGGTCATAGGGCCTGAAGGTCGTCGCGTCGTGGCGGTTGCCCACCACTCCGCCGGGCACCGTCAGCGCCGTGCCCCCGCCCAGCGCTCCGCCCGCCGACAGGCCCGGATTGGCCTCCGCCAGCTTGTACCACAGATTGGCATCGCCCCAGAGCTGCGCCGCGATCGACTGCAGCGTCTCGCCCCCGTTCGCCACATAGCTCGACGCGCCGCCCATCGTGCCGCCGTTCAGCGCCGTGAAGTTCGCGTCGAAATCCGCGAACACCGTGCCGCCCGCCGCCCCGTTCCGGAACGCACCGTTGCCCGGCACCGCCGTCCGCGCGTCGATCGAGGCGGCATAGTCGACATTCGACGTCCCGTCGTTGCTCACCACCCCCATCTGCCGCCCGCCGAACCTATAGGTGCGGGTGGCCGGCTCGCTGTTCCACCAGTTGCTGTCGGCCTCGTACCGATAGAGCACCTGCCCCTGCAGGTCGCTGCGATAGGCGATGGTGCGCGACCGCGCCCCGCCCGCGATGACGACCTGGCTCAGCCCTCCGTCGCGGTCATAGTCATAGCTCGAGCTGCTCGTGCCATCGCGGTTGACCAGCTGCACCAGCGCCTGCCGCGCGCCCTCGCGCCATTCATAGGACTGCCTGGTATAGCTGTCGGCATAATCGAGATCGGCCTGCGAATAGCTGCCCGGCCCGCCATAGACCGGCGTACCGCCATTCTTCCAATTCTTGGTCTCGCTATAATAGAGCAGGCTCCCGCTCGCGCTGCCGGTCTGGCCCGCCCAGCCGATCGCCGGGCCGGCCGCGCCCGCGCCGGTGGCGCTGTAGTAATTGGCCGTGTGGGTATAGATCCAGTCGCTGCCCTGCCGGGTCGAGCTTTTTTCCGCCAGCACCAGCCCGCGCGGGTCGTAGACGATGTCGTACCGGCTGTGCACGCCCATGCCCCAGCCATCATATTCGGCATAGCTGGTGACCCGGCCCAGCAGGTCATAGCCGGTCTGCGCCCGCGTCATCCCGCCAATCACCACTGTGACCAGTTGGCCCGCCGCATCATAGGCATAGACTTCCTGCGCGTTCGAACCCGTCTGCGCGCTCGCCCGCGCGCCCGTCGCATCATAGCTGATGTCCGTGCCCGCATCGCCGCGCTGGATCGACCCCGATCCCGGCGCACCGATGAATATGCCCTTGGTCGTCACCAGCCGGTTCATGCTGTCGTACCGGTACCACCAGCTCTGCGGCGTCGCTGTGCTCGCGAGCGCGCCGTTCGCCTGCATCGGCAGGTAGCTGGTTACGATCGAGCGAACATTGCCGGCGGCATCATAGGTCCAGCTCTTGTCCACCGCATCGACGCCTGGCGCGATCGTGTCGCGATAGCGCGTGATCCGGCCGCCCGCATCATAGTTGGCGCGGCCGTCCTGCAAGGTCCGCGTCTCAACCGTGTAGCTTGGGGGAACCAGCTCCCAGTGGCCTTGCCCCTCTCCCTCGGGCGTGTCTGGGGAATTGCCGGGGTCCGGAAACCAGAAGAACCCTCCTTCCTTGTACTTGCCGGCTTCGCTGACCAATGTCTCGCGCGTCAGCTGGCCGAGCAGGTCATATTCGTAGCTCGCGACCTTGCGATCCCAATTGCTGTTCGCAACCGGCGCGTCGCCCGAGAGGACCTGCCGGACCTGCCCGGTGTTGTAATAGCTATAGCTGAGATTGCGGGCGGAAACGCCGTAGAGCGTGCTCGTCTCGGCTACGATGCGACCGAGGCGATCATATTGATAGCCATAGGCTTGGCCGCCCTTGTCGCTACGGGCGGCAACCCGGCCGAAAATGTCGACATGCTGGATCGCCGCATAGATGTCGTCGCTGGCCGAGGCGCGATCGGCATCCGTGCTCGTCGTCGTGACCCACCCGCCGAAGCCCCCCATGCCCGAGGTGGCCATGCCGCCGTCCCAGGCATAGCTGGTGGTGGTGGCGTCGCCGCCATAGGCGACCTGCAGTGTCATCCGGCCGAGCGCATCATATTGCGTCCGCTCGCGCCCGGCATAGCCGACGACATTGTTCCAACGACCGATGCGCTGGCCCAGCACGTCATAGGCATAGGATTCCACCAGCGCGCCCGCCGCCGTCCCCGGCCGCGTCACCTGGGTGAGGCGGCCAAGCTTGTCATAGGCCATATAGGTGGTGCGGCCGATCTCGTCGGTGGCCGAGGCCTGGTCGCCGAACACGTCATAGCCGTTCGAGATCGCCCCGCCGTCCGGGTGCCATTCCTTGAGCACCAGCGCCGCGGCGTCGCCATAGCCGGTGCCCGCCAGCAGCTGGCGCGTGGTCTTCACGCCCGAGCCGCTCTGCACGCTGTTGGCGTCCTGCGTGCCGATCAGCCGGCCTGCTATGTCGTAGAACATCCGCTCGGTCGGGCGGAGGCTCGAGACCGTGCCGTTCTCGGCAGTGACGGAGACGCTCGGCCGCTCGATCTGCGTCACCCGGCCCATGCTGTTGTAGCTGTAATCGGTCCGCCGGCCATAGGCGTCGGTTTCCCAGGCCAGCTCGCCGAACGCGGTATAGCCGCGCCCGGTCGCGATGTTCTGCGCCGCCCCGTCCGCCGCCGTGCGGCGCAGCACCTGCACCGCCTGGATCGCCTGGCCGCGCCCGTCATACACCGTCGCGCTCGCCGTCACCGTGCCGCCCGCGATCCGCCCGATCGCATCCGCCTGCGACATGCCCGACAGATCGGTCGCGCCGTCGCTCTCCAGGCTCAGCGTCTGCCGGCCCGCCTGGTCATAGCCATGGATCCGCCACACCCCGTCGCCCGCATTCGACGCGGTCAGCCGGCCGCCATTGTCGTAGCGGAACTGCTCCTGCCAGCCGCCATTGGTCCCGCGAGCGGTGATCTCGCCGAACGCGTTATAGGCCATCTGGGTATAGCTGACTTCGCTCCAGCTGCCGCCCGAGACGGTGTTCACCGCCTGGCGGATGACGTTGCCGGCCAGGTCGTACTGATAGGATATCCCCTCGGTCACCAGCGTGCCGGCGGCATCGCCCAGCGCGCGGCTATAGGTTTCGCCCAGCTTCCGCCCCGCCGCGTCATAGACATAGCTGCGCGTCTGCCCGAGCGCGTCGACCGTGCCGGTGAGCCGGCCCGCGCCGTCATAGAGGTTGGTCGTGATCCGGTCGCCCGCCTGCAGCGACGCATCGCCCTGCCGCGTCACGATGAGCTGGCCGAGACCATTATACTGGTAGCGCACCGTCGGCGTCACGCCGCTGAAGCCCGGACGCGCCTCCTGGATCAACCGCCCGGCATTGTCGTAGCTGTAGAGGGTGACGTCGCCCGTCGCCTCGGTCTTCGACTTCACCTGGCCCAGCGCATTGTAGGTGTAGCGGATCAGCGACGTGCCGCTCGCGCCCGACAATTGGCCGCTCGCCGCGTTCAGCGACCACGCCTCGACACCGCTCCGGGCCTCGGTGAGCCGCCGGCCCATCCGGTCATAGCTGAACTCGGTCACTCGGTCCGCGGCGGACGTCGAGGCGCTGTAACCGGAGGTCGAGACGCCGCTCGCCTGCACCGCATACCGCCGCTCGGACAGGACATTGCCCTCCGCGTCATAGCTCCAGCTCGTCGCATAGGACCCGCCGTCCACCTGCGCGATCTTGCGGTCCAGCACGTCGTAATAGCTGTAGACCGCGACACCATCCGGCCCGGTCGTGCGCACGACATTGCCCACCACGTCATAGTCGTAGCTCGTGGTCAGCGTCGCGCCGGTCGCATAGACGTAGCTGCTGCCGTTCCAATAGCCATAGGACTGGCCGGTGATGCTGCTCGTCTTCAGCCGGTCGAGATTGTCGTAGCTATTGACCGTCTCGCGGTAATTGCCGTCCGCCGGCGCGGGCGGCGTCCCGCCCGCCGCGCCCGGCAGTGCGACCGGCGCCGCCCAGGTGCGGCTGCGGATCAGGTTGCCGCCCGGATCATAGGCGAAGGTCGACAGCAAGCCCTGCGGATTGCCGGCGCTGCCCGTCTGCACCACCGTCGCCACCTTGCGGTCCAGATCGTCATAATAGACGAGCGTACGCGCGCCGTTCGCGTCGATCGTCTCGACCAGGTTGCCGCGCGTGTCGTAGCGATAATATTCGGTCGGCGTGACGGTGGCCGGGGACAGCCCCACCGCCACCGCCTCGCCCCATTTCGAGGTCAGCCGGTTCGCCTTGTCATAGGCGAACCAGGTGTCGCGCTGCTCGGCCAGGCCATAGGCCTCGATCCGGTGCACCACATTGCCGCGCGCATCATATTCATAGCGGTTGCGCGAGAAGCCCGCCGTGACGACGTTCCCGCTCCCGTCCAGGATCGCCTGGACCTTCTCCTCCGCCAGCAACCCGCGGCGATTATAGCTATATTCCGTCACTCCGCCGAGCTTGTTGACGAAGCGGATGCGGTTGCCGAACGCGTCATAGCCGCTGGTCTCGACGCCGCCCTCGGCATCGGTGGTCGTCACTACCCGGCCGAGCTTGTCATAGCCGAAGCTGGTCGTCGCCCCCGCCCGCGTCACGCTCGCCACTTCGCCGAACACCGTGTAGCTGGTCGTGGTCGCGTAGTTCAGCGCATCGACCACCGAGGTGACCCGGCCCGCCTGGTCGTAATAGCTGTAGGTGCTCAAGCCCCGCGCGTTGATCGTCCGCGTCACTTCGCCGAATGCGTTATATTCGAACACCGTCGGCGAGCCGTACGCGTTCGTCTGGCGGATCACCCGCCCTGCATGGTCATATTCGAAGCCGGTGGAATGTGCGTTCGGATCGCTGACCCCCACCAGGTCGCCCAGGCCATTATAGGCATAGGTGGTGATCGCCTGCTCCGCCGTGCCATAGGCAACATAGACCGATGCCTTCCGGCCCGCCGCGTCATAGACATAATAGGTCCGGCTATCGTCCTGGCCGCCCTCCGACAGGATGTCCCAGGCCAGCAGACCCGTGGCGTAATAGTAGAAGCGCCGCGATTGGCCTTCATTGGTGGTGGTGAAGGTCAGGCGGCCATTCGCATCATAATAGCTGTTAGTGCCCGCCCATTGCCCGCTGCGCGCACCGTCGACGGTGTAGATCGTCCAGCTGTCATTGGCGGAAACGGGCGTGTCCCAACGGGCGCTGAAGCGCACCCTGCCGGCGCCGTCATAGTCGTTGCCGGTGATATAGCCTTCGGCGTCGACAGTGTAACGCAACTCCCCCGTCGCATTGTAATAATAGCGGGTGATGCGATCGTTCGCCGTGGTGGTGCCGCTGGCCCAGGCGTCCATGTCGCCCAGGCTCGGCAGCGATCCGGTCGGCCGCGCCGTGGCATATTCGGCCTTGCGGACCATCTGGCCCCTGGTGTCGTAGCTATAGCCCACCACCGCGCCCGCGGCGTCGATCGCATAGGCCAAGCGGCCGGCATTGTCGTAGACCGCCCAGCTTGTCCGGTTGGCGGGATCGCTCGCCAGCGCGGCGACCGCGCTCTTCACGCTCGCATAGCTGTAGCTCGACAGCGTGCCGAGCGTGCCGGCATAGCGGACCGTCTGGCGCACCAGGCCGATGGCCACCGAAATGCTGCCATAGCCATATTCGGTGACCTGCCCCAGCGCGTCGATCGTGAAGCGCAGCAGGTTCTGCCCGTCATAGACATAGCGCACCGAGCGGTCGCTCGCGCTGGTGCCGGCGCTGTCGATCAGGCCCTGGAAGCTGCCCGATGCCCGCAAAGCCGCATTGGTGATGTTCGCATAGGCGATCTCCCGCACCTTGCGCCCGGCGCCGTCATAGATCGTGCGCGTGAGATAGCCTTCGCCATCGAGCGCGCCGATCTTGCGGCCGTCCCTGTCGTAGAAGATACGCGCGACGCTGTCCTTGGCGTGCGCGGCCGGTAGCCAGGCGCTCGGGCCGTTCACCTTGAACGCGTCGAGCTGCCCGCTGCTCAGCTTGTTGGCATAGCCGGTGGTCTTCACCAGCCGGCCGGATGCGTCATATTCGTACGCGGTGACCGAGCCGTCGCCCTCGATCGCCTCGATCAGCCGGCCTTCCTTGTCGTAGACCGACCAGGTCCACAGATCATAGGAATGGCTGGACGGCCGGATCGACGCGAGTTCCAGACTGTTGTTCGGATCGCCCAGCGCCGCGAGCGTTCCGCTGCCTGTGGCGGCGTTGGCATAGCGCACGGTCCCGATCAGCCGATTGTTCAGGTCGTACCAATATTCGGTGACGCCGCCATTGGCATCGATGTCGGCGACCTTCCGGCCGGCCTTGTCATAGAGATAATAGGTCTTGTTGCCCGAGGCGTCGGTATAGATGCGCGCCCGGCCGTTCTTGTCATACTGATAGCCTATCGCAGTGCCGGTCACGAACGGGCCGAATTTGGTGTAGCTGACCAGCTCGCCCGCCTTGTTATAGGTCGAGGTCTCGGTAAGGCCGTTGCCCAGCGTGACCACGGTCTGCGTCGCCGCATCGTTGAACACGATGCTCGTCGTCCCGCCGTTCAGGTCGGTGCTCGCCACCACCCGGCCAAGGCCGTCATAGACGAAGCTCTCGGTGTTCTGGCTCAGGACGTAGCGGCTCAGCAGCCGCCCGGCCGAATCATAGGTGAAGTGCTCGTCCCGCTCCCCACCCATGCCGTCGTACACCGAATATTTGCTGCTCGCGGAAGCCTGCATGCGGCGGATCATGTTGCCGCGCGCATCGTACGACAGATAGGTGATCACTGCGCTCGACGTGTCGCCTAGCCCCGTGCACCAGCTATCGAGCTGCGACTGGCTCAGCGGCTCTTCCGCCGTGAGCCCGCTCAGATCGTAGAGATTGTCGGGAAACTCGCTGATGAAATAGAGCTGGCCATAGCCATTATACCAGTTGCGGGTGACCCGGCCTTCCGCCGAGACCGTGTAGACCAGCCGGTTGGCGCTGTCATAGGCATAGCGGGTCGAGCCGGATCCCAGCCGGGTTTCGATGAGCAGCTTGTTGCCCGGACCGAAGAGGCGCTGGGTGAAATTGTCGAGACGATCCGTTTCGACGAGGACATTGCCCCAGCTGTCACGGGTATAGTTGGTGGTCTGCCCGGCGGGATCGGTAACCGCCGTGAGGTTCCCGTCCTCGTCATACGCGAACTTTACCGTCTGCGGCGCGGCGCCTGCCGAGGCCGGTGGCGCCGTGATCTGCGTCAGTGCGCCGAGATAATTATAATGGAGGGTGGTCGCCTGGCCGGCGGGATCGGTGACGACCGTATAGTCCACGCCATAGGCGATGCTCGTGGTACGGGTATTGCCCGCCGCGACGGTCTGGCTGAGGCTGGTGACGCGGTTGGCGCCATCATAACCGATCGCGAGGTAGGAACCGTCGGTCTCGCTGATCGTCGCGACCAGCTTCGAGCTGCCGTGATAGCTGTAATAGGTCGAATAGACCGCGCCGCCGCCGGTCAGCTCGGCATCGACCCGGCTCAGCCGGTCATAGCCGTCGTAATAATAGCGAGTAAGCGTGCCGTCGCCCGAGTTCACCTCGGTGATGTGGTTGCCGCTCCAGGTGTAGGTGAGCGTCTCGCCATTCGCGGTGGTGAGCGAGGTGAGCTTGTCGCCGGTATAGCCATAGGTGAGGGTGTTGCCGCTCGTGTCGCTGACCGTCGACAATCGATACCATGGGCTTGGGCCGCCAGCGGCATAAGTCTCGACGGTGCCGGTATCGCCATCCGTCCAGCGAAAGACCGAGCCGTCCCACGTGATCTTATCATGGACGCCGCCGCCTTCGGTGGTGACATAGGCGGAGCCGGTCCAATAATAGACGATCTCCGACCCGTCCCCCAACTGGTGCGTGACGGAGCTGCCCCAGCTATTCGCCGTGCCGTTGAGGCTCACTGCGCGCTGGGTGCTCTGGCGCCAATTGTCGCCATTGTCGTCGCTCTGGTTGCCCAGGCTGTTATAGGTGCGGTTGACCCCCGCATCCGGGCCGCGGCCGACCAGGAACTCGTCCCGCTGGCTGATCAGCAGATTGCCGTTCGCCGCGTTGAGGAAGATCTGCTCGCCACTCCGCCCGAAACCGGCCGAGCCCAGCAGACCCGACGATCCCAGCTTGCTCCCCGAACCACGCTCGAATCCAGTACCGGCGCCGGTGAAGATCGCAACCATCCATTCCCCCAAGCATGAACCCGGACGGCGCGACACGCCGTCCCTTCACACCCAAATCGGAGGAATTCCGCCCTTGTTTAGCGGCCGCGCAAAATTTTCGCTCCTACGGAGTGGGCAATTCCGTTGAGTGATGCTTCCGGGCGGGCGCAAGAACCAGCTGGTCAGCCTGGCTCATCTTTATCGACGATCTCCGAAGTGTTTTGGGGCGGCGCGGTAGGGTCGCTCCGATGAGCGATGTGGGCGCGGCCGAGCTCACCTTTCCTTTCGCGAAGGCCGCCGCATCCTGGAGGCTGGTCATTATGCCTTCGAACACACTGGGGTAGCGGTTTTCGTTGTCCATCATCGGCTCCAAGCCGGGGACGGTGACGAAATGCTCGATGGCGTATCGGATTACCGCGGAGGTTCGCCTTCAACCGGCGTCAATTTGATCATTGTGTGGGCGCGGATGTGGGAATGATATCAGGGGTTGTTGGATTTGCCCCACATTTACAGCGGCTTATGGAAAAGTGCTGGATGCCCCGTGAGGATTCGAACCTCAATTAACGGAGTCAGAGTCCGTGGTCTTACCTTTAGACGACGGGGCATCACGCGGCATCACGGCCGGCAGGCGGGGCGCAATAGGGCGGCTGCGCGGCGCTGTCAACGGGCCCCGCCTTGCCCCCGCCCCCGGTCTCCGCTAGCCTCGCGTTCAAGCACCGGCGGCGAAAAGCCGTGACGGAACAGAACATAAGCGAGTGATACGATGGGGGATGGCACCGCCAATATGCCCCGCGGCCGTGGCTCCGGAAAAATCCGGAGAGCTCCGCCGCCCGTGGAGCGGCCGATGCGCGGCCGGCCGGGCGACGCGCGCCACTATGCGGCACTGGACCTCGGCACCAACAATTGCCGCCTGCTGATCGCGCGCCCCCAGGGTTCGGGCTTCGCGGTGGTCGACGCCTTCTCGCGCATCGTCCGGCTGGGCGAGGGCCTAGCCACCAGCGGCCGGCTCTCCGACGCGGCGATCGAGCGCACCATCGCGGCCCTGCGGATCTGCGCCGAGAAGCTGAAGCGCCGGCACGTGATCCTCGCCCGCTCGGTGGCGACCGAGGCATGCCGCCAGGCCGCGAACGGCGCCGAGTTCATCGAGCGCGTCTATCGCGAGACGGGCATCGCGCTCGACATCATCACCGCCGAGGAAGAGGCGCGGCTCGCCGTGCTGGGCTGCCATGCGCTGCTCGAGCCCGGCGACGGCCCCGCGCTGGTGTTCGACATCGGCGGCGGCTCGACCGAGCTGGTGCTGGTCGATTCGCGCGGCGAAGTGCCCCGCATCCTCGACTGGCACAGCGCGCGCTGGGGCGTGGTCTCGCTCACCGAGGCCTCGGGCGCCGCCGGGACCGCGGAGGAGCGCGCGGCGCTCTATGCGAGCATGCGCGCCCGGGTGGCCGAGAGCTTCGCGCCCTTCGCCCAGCGCCTGCGCACGCCGCGCGGCACGCGGCGCCTGCTCGGCACCTCGGGCACGGTCACCACGCTCGCCAGCGTGCATCTGGGCCTCGTCGCCTATGACCGTTCGGTGGTCGACGGGCTGATCGTTCCCGCCCCGGCGATGCGCGAGGTGAGCCAGCGGATCGCCGGGATGAGCATGGCCGAGCGCAGCCAGGTGCCGTGCATCGGCGCGGAGCGGGCCGATCTCGTCGTCGCCGGCTGCGCTATCCTCGAGACGATTCTCGATCTATGGCCGGCCGAACGGCTGGGCATCGCCGATCGCGGCATCCGCGAGGGCATATTGCGCCGCCTGATCAACGGGAGAATCCTGTGACCTTGTCCGTTGACGGTGCCGCCCTCCGCAGCCTTTCCAACGATGCTGCGCATCGCCGGAACCTTGGGCTGCTTCGCCCGCTCCCCCACCCGGCCACCCATATGATACTGCCGTTGGGTGGCCGGGTGGGGGAGCGGGCCGGCACAGCAGGAATGAAGATATGAGCAGAGGCGGCGGACGCGGCCATACCCGCGTGCTGACGGCGCGAAAGCGCACCGCGCAGTCGACGCGCTGGCTCGAGCGCCAGCTCAACGATCCGTACGTCAAGCGCGCCAAGGCCGAGGGCTATCGCAGCCGTGCGGCCTATAAGCTGATCGAGCTCGACGAGAAGTTCGGCTTTCTCAAGGGCAAGAAGCGCGTGGTCGATCTCGGCATCGCGCCGGGCGGCTGGACCCAGGTGGTCCGCCGCCGGCTGCCCAAGGCGCCGGTGGTCGGCATCGACCTGCTGCCGGTCGACCCGATCGATGGCGCGGTGATCCTGCAGATGGACTTCATGGACGATGCCGCGCCCGACCGGCTGATCGCGGAGCTGGGCGGCGCGCCCGATCTGATCGTGTCGGACATGGCGGCCAACACCGTCGGCCATCCGCAGACCGATGCGCTGCGCACCATGGGCCTGGTCGAGACCGCGCTCGACTTCGCGATCCAGGTGCTCGAGCCGGGCGGCGATTTCGTCGCCAAGGTGTTCGCCGGCGGCGCCGATTCGACGCTGGTGGCGGAAATGAAGCGCAACTTCGCCACGGTGAAGCACGCCAAGCCGCCGTCGAGCCGCAAGGGCTCGGTGGAATGGTTCGTGGTGGCGCAGGGTTTCAAGGGGCGGGCGAAGGCGGAATCGGGCGAAGCGTGACGGTCGCCGCCCGGCTTCGAGGCGCGGGCATGGCGGGGCTTGCCCGATCCCGTCGTCACCCCGGGCTTGTTCGGCGACTATCCCCTTGAGACAGGGGGCTCCCGATAGCCGTCATCCCGGCCTTGCGCCGGGATCCCGCTTCTTCTGCCCTCAGCAAGACAGCGGGACCCCGGCGCAAGGCCGGGGGTGATGAAGGAGGAATAGTGAGTCCCAAACCTAGGGCAAAAACCCGATCAAGGCTTCGCCGATTGAGTCTCGTGACCCTAGCGCGCTTCCGCCAGCAGCGCGGCGGCCTTGGCCCCGGTCCAGTCCATCTCGCCCGCGACGCGCCACACTTCCTTGCCGGCCGAATCGAACAGGATCGTGGTGGGCAGGTTCACTTGCATGCCGAGGCTGAACGCCGCGTCGGGATCGGTCCAGGGCTTGAGGTGCTTGAAGCCCGCCTTGGCGAAATAGGGATCGACGGCCTCGCGGCCCTTGAAGTCCTGGCTGAGGGTGATCACGCGCAGCGCGTCGCCTTTTTGCCCGGCAAGCGCATCCAGCGTCGGCATCTCGGCGCGGCAGGGGATGCACCAGGTCGCCCAGAGATTGAGCAGCACCGGCTTGCCCCTGTAGGCGGAGAGATTGGTCCGCTTGCCCGCGGGATCGACAAAGGCATATTCCCGCATCCCCTCGCCCTTGTGGCTGCGGTCGACCGCCCCCTTGTCCGCCCGCGCTTTCGCCGCCGCCAGGGCATCTGCCGCCGCATTGGCCACCGGCATAGTTTCGTTTGCTTGCTGCGCGGGGCCGGAGCGCTTATCGCACCCCGCGATCGCCAGCGTGGCCAGAAGGAGAAGTGAGATCGCCGAGCGCAAGGACAGCTCCAATGCCATGTGGGGCGGGCGCTTCGCCGAAGGCCCGTCCGCGGTGATGCGCGAGATTAACGCATCCATCCCCTTCGACAAGCGGATGTGGCGCCAGGACCTGCGCGGCAGCCAGGCGCATGTGGCGATGCTGGGCGCGCAGGGCATCGTCGCGGCGGAGGACGCCGCGGCGATCCATGCCGGCCTGGGCGAGGTCGCGGCCGATTTCGAGGCCGAGGGCGTGCCCGAGGACCTGGCGCTCGAGGACATCCACATGCTCGCCGAATCGCGGCTGGCGGCGAAGATCGGGCCGGTGGCCGGGCGCCTCCACACCGCCCGCTCGCGCAACGACCAGGTGGCGACCGATTTCCGCCTCTGGGTGCGCGACGCGGCCGACCAGGCCGAGGCGGCGCTGGGCGCGCTGCAGGACGCGCTGCTCGCCCGTGCCGAGGAACATGCCGACAGCGTGATGCCCGGCTTCACTCATCTCCAGGTCGCCCAGCCGGTGACGCTCGGCCATCACCTGATGGCCTATTTCGAGATGTTCGCGCGCGACCGCGGCCGGCTGAGGGACGCGCGCGCGCGCCTGAACCTGTGCCCGCTCGGCTCGGCGGCGCTGGCCGGCACCGGCTTCGACCTGGACCGCGAGGCGACGGCAAAGGCGCTCGGCTTTGACGGGCCGACGCGCAACTCGCTCGATTCGGTGTCGGACCGCGACTTCGCGATCGAATATCTCACCGCCGCCGCGCAGACCGCGCTCCACCTCAGCCGCCTGGCCGAGGAATTCGTGATCTGGGCGAGCCAGCCCTTCGGCTTCGTCTCGCTGAGCGACCAATGGTCGACCGGCAGCTCGATCATGCCGCAGAAGCGCAACCCCGACGCCGCCGAGCTGGTGCGCGGGCATTCGGGGCGGATCACCGGCGCGCTGGTGTCGCTGATGATCACGATGAAGGGGCTGCCGCTCGCCTATTCGAAGGACATGCAGGACGACAAGCCGCCGGTGTTCGAGGCGCATGACCTGTTGGGGCTCAGCATCGCGGCGATGACCGGCATGGTGGAGAGCGCGACCTTCCGGCTCGACCGGATGCGCGCGGCGGCCGAGGCCGGCTTCTCCACCGCCACCGACCTGGCCGACTGGCTGGTGCGCGAGGGCGGCATCCCGTTCCGCGAGGCGCACCACATCACCGGGCGCGCGGTGGCGAAGGCGGAAGGCGAGGGCATACGTCTCGATCAGCTATCGATCACCCAACTCAAGGAAATCGACACGCGGATCGATGAACGCGTATATGACGTTCTCAGCGTCGATGCTTCGGTATCGAGCCGGACGAGCTTTGGCGGCACTTCGCCCGGGCGCGTGCGCGAGGCGATCGCGGCGGCGAGGAAGAACCGTCAGGAGGAAGGGCGATGAAGCGACTGGTGATGCTGGCGATCGCGGCCATGGGCGGGCTCGCCCTGGCGAGCTGCGGCGCGCGCGAAGCGCTCAAACCCGTGGCGGCGGCGTCGCTGCCTCCCGCGCCCTATGGCGCGCGCGCGACCCCGTCGCCGGGCGATCTCCTCAATCCGCCGACGCAGACGCGCCCCGCGCGCAGCGACGATCTCATCCAAAGTTCGGACCAGCGGCGCAGCGACACGTTCGACCTGCCGCCGCGCTAAGCCCACAGAAAGTCTCCCAGTGTCCCATTTCGAAGTGATCGGCGGTGCCCTGCACGCCGAGAATGTTCCGCTCGCGCGCATCGCCGAGCAGGTCGGTACTCCGGTCTATGTCTATTCGACCGAGGCGTTCCGCGAAGCCGCCCGCGCCTTTCGCAAGGGGCTGGAGCCGGTCGGCCGGCACCATGTCGCCTTCGCGGTGAAGGCCAATCCGAACCTCGCGGTGCTCCGCCTGCTCGCCAATGAAGGCTTCGGCGCCGATGTCGTCTCCGGCGGCGAACTGTCGCGCGCCCTGGCCGCCGGCATCCCGGCGCACGACGTGGTGTTCTCCGGCGTCGGCAAGACCCGCAAGGAGCTGCACCAGGCGCTCGACGCCGGGATCGGCCAGTTCAACCTCGAGCTGGAGGAAGAGGGCGTCGTCCTCGCCGAGATCGCACGGTCCAAGGGGATGACCGCCCCGGCGGCGCTACGCGTCAATCCCGACGTGGATGCCGGCACGCACGAGAAGATCTCCACCGGCAAGGCCGAGAACAAGTTCGGCCTGCCGATCGACCAGGCCCCGGCGATCTTCGACCGGCTGGCGAAGCTGGAGGGCATCGACCTGCGCGGCGTGGCCGTGCACATCGGCAGCCAGCTGCTCAGCCTCGACCCGCTCGAGGCCGCGTTCGAGCGGGTCGGCCGGCTCGTCGCCGAGCTGCGCGCCGCGGGGCACCGGATCACGCATGTCGACCTGGGCGGCGGGCTGGGCGTCGCCTACAAGCCCGGCGACGTGCCGCCGACTTCGGCCGCGTTCGGCGAGATGGTCGCGCGGGTGACCAGGGGCTGGGACGTCGAGCTGATGTTCGAGCCGGGCCGCCACATCTCCGCCAATGCCGGGGTGCTGCTCACCGAAGTGCTGTGGGTGAAGCCGGGAGTGACCAATCCCTGGGTGGTGGTCGACGCCGCGATGAACGACCTGGCGCGCGTCGCGCTCTACGATGCCTGGCACGGCTTCGCCTCGGTAACGCCGAGCGGCGAGACGATGGTGGCGAACGTCGCCGGCCCGGTGTGCGAGAGCAGCGACGTGTTCCTCAAGAACCGCGAGATCGACCGGGTGAAGAACGGCGACCTCGCCGTGCTGCAGAGCGCCGGCGCCTATGGCGCGACCATGGCCAGCACCTATAACAGCCGGGCGCTGGTGCCCGAAGTGCTCGTCTCGGGCGATCGCTTCGAAGTGGTCGCGGGCCGGATCACCGCCGAGACGATCATGGGCGCCGAACAGATACCGGACTGGCTGGAGCAATGACGCTGACCGCCCTGCCGATCTTCGTGAAGCTGGCGGGGCGGCCGGTCATGCTGATCGGCACGGGCGAAGCGGCGGAAGCCAAGCGCCGGCTGCTCGAGCGCGCCGGCGCGGCGATCGTCGGCGAGGAGGCCGTGGCTGCGCTCGCCATCGTCGCCGCGGACGATCCCGGACCCATCGTCGCGCGCCTGCGCGCCCGCGGCGTGCTGGTGAACACCGTCGACCGCCCGGACCTGTGCGACTTCACCCTGCCCGCGATCGTGGCGCGCGATCCGGTGCTGGTGGCGGTGGGGACCGGCGGCGTGTCGGCCGGGCTGGCGGCGGCGCTGCGCCAGAAGCTCGAGGCCGAGCTGCCCGCCGATCTGGGCGATACCGCGCGCGCGCTCCACGCGGCCCGGCCCGAGTTGCGCACGCGCTTTCCCGACCCGGCCGATCGCCGCCGCGCCATCGCCGCCGCGCTGGCGGAGGGACTTGGCGGCGACGTGGTGGCGCGGCTGCGCGCGCCGGAAGCCGCGCGGCTGCTGCGCTTCACGCTGTGCAGCGCCGATCCCGACGATCTGACGCTGCGCCAGGCGCGCGCGCTTGCGCAGGCCGAGCGCGTGTACCACCTTCCCGCCGTGCCCACCGCCATCCTCGACCGCGCCCGCGCCGATGCGCCGCGCATCGCCCTCCCGGCTCCTCCCGAAGTGCCGGGACCCGGCCTCTCCGTGTGGCTGGAGATCGCCGGGTGAGCGGCTTCGCCTATATCGTCCGCGACGGGAAGGTCGCGCAGCCGATCCTCAAGGAAGCGCTCGGCCAGGATGCCAGCCTCAGCTGGATCCATCTCAACACCAATGACGAGCGTGCCCAGCTCTGGCTGGGCGGCGAGGCCAGGCTGGCCCAGCCGGTGATCGACGCGCTCACCGCGATGGAGACGCGCCCGCGCTGCGACCTGTTCGGCCCGGCGGCGCTGGTCAATCTGCGCGGCATGTCGTCCGAGGCGCTTGGCGATTCCGATCCGCTCGCCTCGATCCGCATGTACGCGCATGGCGGCTGCGTCTTCTCGGTCTCGCGCAAGCAGCTCAACGCGATCCAGCCGGTGCGCAAGCAGGTGGAGGACGGCAAGATCCTCGACCCCGGCGACCTGATCGCCGCGATCGCCCAGGCGATCACCGAGGAGCTCGACCCGATGGTCGCCGAGCTGGGCGATTCGCTGGACGATTGCGAGGAGCATATCTCGCAGCACCGCGCCTTCGACCTGCGCCGGCTGGTCAACGAGACCCGGGTGAAGGCGATCGGGCTGCGCCGCTTCCTCTATCCGCAGCGCGCCGCGCTGGAGAAGCTCGCCGGGCTGCCGGTCGAATGGCTGGCCGATGACGACCGGCTCCACCTCGCCGCCGCCGCCGATCGCGCCGCGCGCATGGCCGAGGAGCTGGAGAGCATCCGCGAGCGCGCCGCGCTCACCCACGAGACGCTGACCGACCTGCGCGCCGAGCTGATCGACCAGCGTTCGCTGGTGATCGCGGTGGCGGCGATGGTGTTCCTGCCGCTGACCTTCATCACCGGCCTCTACGGCATGAACGTCGAGGGGCTGTGGTTCGCGCGGGAGCCCTGGGCGTTCGACGCGATCGCGATCCTCTGCCTCGGGATCGCCTTCCTGATCACCGCCTATTTCGTCGGGCGGCACTGGTTCGAGCGCTGAGCCGCGCTCAGGCGCGCTGGCGGCGCTCCAGCTCGACCCGGGCCATGGCGAGCTCGCTGCGCGCCTCGCCCAGTTCGATCGCCCGCGCCGCGATGCGCGCGTCGAGCGCGAGGTTGGAGCGCTTCAACTCCTCCATCCGGTCGGAGCGCGACAAGGTGCGCTCGATCCGCGCAGCCAGCTCCTCGAACGGATAGGGCGCCGCCAGATAATCGTCGGCGCCGGCCTGCAGGGCCTCGACCGCGCCGCCCGGCTCGTCATGGCTGGTGACCATGATCACCGGCAGGTCCACCGTGTCGCGGGTGCCGCGGATCTCGTGCAGCACATGGAGGCCGGACACTTCCGGCATCACCCGGTCGAGCAGCACCAGATCGAAGCCGCGCGCCGAGATCAGCTCGAGCGCCTGCGACCCGCGATCGGCGAGCACGACGAGATAGCCGAGCTGGCCCAGGCGATGCGCGAGCACGTGCAGATTGGTCCGGCTGTCGTCGACCGCCAGGATGGTGCGCGTGGCGCGTCGGCGACTGCCGATGCCTTCCTGTGCCGAAGCCTCGTCCATCCTTCCATTCTAGGAAGCAAGCCTCACGAAACCGTTAAATGCCGGGCAACCCCAGGGTCCCTAGCCGGCCCGGCGCTCCAGGAAGGTGAAGATCTGGCCCACCATCACTTCCATCGGGCCGTTGCACTTGTCCAGGGCGTCGCCCGGCTCGGCGGTGTTGATCGCCAGGCCCATCGGCGTCGGCCAGCCGCGCAGCGCATGGGTGATGGTGCGCAGCGCCTGCAGCGTCGAGACCGCTGCCTGCCAGCCCGCGGCGGTGGCGATCAGGCCCACCGGCAAGCCGTCGAGATAGGGGCGCTCGTCCTTGCTCAGCGCCTCGACATAATCGAGCGCGGTCTTGACCAGCCCGGAGAGCGTGCCGTGATAGCCGGGCGAGCCGACGATCACCGCGTCCGCCGTGCGCAGCGCCTCCAGATAGCGGCCGACGGCCTCGTTCCCTTCGACATTGCCCGGCTCGTAATGCGGAAAGGCGATCGCCTCGCCGGTGAGCAGGGTGGTGCGGGCGCCGCGCGCCGCGGCCATTTCGAGCGTTGCCGCGAGCAGCCGCCCGGTGGCGGATTCGGGCCGCAGGGTGCCGCCCAGCGCGACGATGTGAGGTGCCGACATGCCCATCCCGCTAACCTAAAGCCGGGGCGAGCGCCAGTGCGTGGACCTGAGGCGCGGGCAAAGGCTATGGATCGGCGGAATCACCTTTGGGGGACATGATGGTTGCAGCTACGCACGGGCCCCTGGCGGGCGTGCGCATCGTCGAGCTCGACATGCCCGGCGCGGTGCTCTTCGCGGGCATGCTGCTCGCCGATCTGGGCTGCGACGTCGTGCGGATCCGCCGGCCCGGAAGCGAAGGCAGCGCCGTGGCGGCGAACCTCTATCGCGGCCGCTCGCAAGTGTCGCTCGACCTGAGCCAGGCGGCGGGGCGCGAGCAGGCGCTCGCGCTGATCGCGCAGGCGGACGGCGTGATCGAAGGCTATCGCCCCGGCATCGCCGAGCAGGTGGGGCTCGATCCGGCCCGCTGCCTCGCGCTCAATCCGCGCCTCGTCTATGCCCGCGCCAGCGGCTGGGGGCGCGAAGGTCCGCTCGCCGGCACGCCGGGCAACGACATCAACCATCTCGCGCTGTCGGGCGCGCTGCACGCCATCGGCACCGCCGCCGCGCCGGTGCCCCCGCTCAACCTGATCGGCGAATATGCCGGCGGATCGCTGTTCCTGGCGCTCGGCCTGGTCTCCGCGATCCTCGCCGCCCAGGCGACCGGCCGCGGCCAGGTGATCGAGGCGGCGCAGGTGGACGGTGCCGCTTCGATGATGTCGCTCTATTATGCGCTCCACGCCTCGGGCCGCTGGGCCGATGCGCGGGCGGCGAACATGGTCGACGGGGGCGCGCCCTATTATCGCTGCTATGCCTGTGCCGACGGACGGCATGTGGCGGTCGGCGCGCTCGAGCCGCATGGCTTTCGCGCGCTCTGCGAAGGGCTCGGCATCGCGCCGCACGGGTTCGACCCATATGACCGGGCCTGCTGGCCGGCCCTGGCCGAGGCGCTCGCCGCCGCCTTCGCCTCGCGCGGGCGCGACGAATGGGCGGCGCTGTTCGAAGCGAGCGAGGGCTGCGTGACGCCGGTGCTCTCGCTCACCGAGGCGCCGCTCCATCCGCACAATCGCGCGCGCGGCACCTTCGCCGTGCGGGACGGCGCGATGCAGCCGATGCCGGCGCCGCGCTTCTCGGGCACGCCGGCCGAGGCGACGCCGCCGATGGACGAGGCCGTGGCCGACATCCTCGCCCGCTGGGCCTGAACGCATGGCGCGGACGCCAGCTGCGAACATGCATGGCCATAGAGCCGAGTGCCGGCATATTGACAAAGCGCACAGACAGCTCGTATAAATGAGTGATTGCACGCTCATTCACTGATCCAAAGATGGCCCGACCCCTTAGCGAAGAAAAACGCGACGCTCTTTTGACCGCTGCCGCCGAATTGGTTGCGGCGCTGGGCACGGCCGCATCGACGGCCAAGATCGCCAGAGCCGCTGGAGTCTCGGAGGGGACGCTGTTCACCTATTTCCCGACGAAGGACGATCTGCTGAACGCGTTATTCGTCGAGATCGAAACCAATCTCGCCGAAACGGTGCTCGCTCCCTATCCGGCCAGCGTCGATGCACGCGAACGCCTGCGACTTATCTGGTGCCGGGTGGTGGAATGGGGGCTTGCCAATCCGACCTGGCGCAGGGCGATGCGTCAGCTCAAGGTCTCCGAGCACGTGACGGATGTGAGCCGCCAACGCTGCGAGGCAAGGTTCCGCGAACTCCGGGGGATGGTCGAGGAAATCCTTTCCGGACACGCCGACCCCGGTTTTGCGGCATTCTACATCGACACCGCGCTGATTGGTCTTGCCGACATGGTCATGGACGCGATCGCCGCGAGCCCGAAGGACCATGAGATCATCAGCGAGGCCGGTTTCACATTGTTCTGGAACGGAACGGCCGGGGCCGGCTGATTTTTTTGCAGCCACAATGAGTGTGTACATACTCAATATAAAAGGACCGCATCATGACGAAATCCAGAGGCTTCACCGAAGCCGGTGTTCCCGATCAGTCGGGCAAATGCTTCATCGTCACCGGAGCCAATACCGGAATCGGTTTTGAAGCCGCGCATGTGCTTGCCGCACGCGGCGCGCGCGTGCTGCTCGCCTGCCGCGACCGGGGCAAGGCCGAGGCTGCCATGGCCCGGATCAGGACGGCGATACCGCGGGCCGATCTCGCCTTCCTGCCGCTCGATCTCGGCGATCTCGACAGCATCCGTCACGCGGCCGGTCTGGCCACCGCGGAGCCGCGCATCGACGCCCTGGTGAACAATGCCGGGGTGATGACCCCGCCGCTGATGCGGACGAAGCAAGGCTTCGAGCTGCAGTTCGGCGTGAACCATCTCGGCACTTTCGCGCTCACCGCACTGCTTCTGCCCAAGCTCGCGGAGACGCACGGCGCGCGCATAGTGACCACCTCCAGCCTGGCGCACAGGGGCGCCCAGATTGACTGGGGCGATCTCAACGCCGAGCGCAGCTATTCCCGGGTGGGCCGCTACGCCGCCAGCAAGCTCGCAAACGCGCTCTTCTTCTACGAGCTGGATCGCCGCCTGCGCGCGTCCGGTTCGGCCATTCTTTCCGTCGGCTGCCATCCCGGCGTGGCTTCGACCGATCTCGCCCGTCACATGTGGCCGGTGCAGGTCCTGGTCCGCATCACGGGCATGGTGCTCAACAATGCCGCCATGGGGGCTTGGCCGACATTGCAGGCGGCAACGGGGCCGGTCCAACCCGGCGGCTATTATGGGCCGATCGGCTTTCGGGGCACCAGGGGCGTCTCGGGCGAGGCAGCCCGATCGGACGAAGCGCAAGACCCGGTTCTTGCGAAGCGCCTCTGGGATGCGTCCGTCGCGATGACCGGCATCGATCCCGGGCTTATGCCGGCACCGTAGCGGCAGGCGGGCGACGAACGGACCGCGCGTTCGAACGTTCGCGAGCGGCACCCGGGGCCAATCGGCATTCAGGCCAAGGGTGTGGCTTGGCTTCGAGCCAGCCTCCTGCGTCACCCTGAAACAAGTTCAGCATGGCGGAAAGGAGCGATTTCGACACTCAACTCCCTTCCCTCGCCACCGTAACGGAAGAGACATAGCTGAATGTCGATCCGACCTAGCCCGCCTTCAGGCTGCGCCAGGCGCGGGCGATCTCGTCCAGGCTGTTCGCCGCCTCGCGGAACGGCACGGGATCGGTGCCGGTGGCGGCCTGCAGGACCTCGCCGCGCAGGCCGTGGTAGAAAGTGGCGAGCGTCCGGGCGACTTCGCCGCCCCGGTCGAAGTCCAGCCCCGCCTCCAGCGCGAAGAGGATCGCGGTGGCCCGCGCCACCCGCTCGCCCCGCACCGAATAATTGCCGCGCTCCACTGCCCAGGCCGCCGTGCGCAGCGCGGCGATCCCCTCTTCGTAGAGCAGGCCGACCAGCGCGTGCGGATCGCCGCCGGCCGTCCGGCCGACAATGTCGATCTGGCGATAGGTGTCGGCGGGGTTGGCGGCGAGCGCCGAGGCGTAGCGCATCAGCTCTTCGCGTTCCAGGAATCGATCTGCTGCTTGAGGAAGGTCTGGGTCGACTTGTAGGCCGCGACCTTCGCGTCCATCGCCGCGAACTGCTGGGTCATGCGGTCGCGCATCTTCTGCGTATCCGCCGCGATCTTGGTCTTCTGGTCGGCGAGATCGTCCTGCGCCTTGCTGTATTTGTCGGCGCTCGCGCCCAGGCCGGTCTTGGTACTCGTGGCGATCGTCGCGACGTCGGAAAGCGCCTTGGTGAGGCCGGCATTCTCCGTGAACATCTTCTCGACGTCGTTGGGATAGGTGGTCAGCACCTTGGAGAGGCGCGTGGTATCGAGGCTGAGCGTACCGTCGCGATTGGTCTTCACGCCGATATCGGCGAGCGCGGAGGGCGCGTTCTTGCCCGCGCCGGGGACGAGCGGGCTGAGCGTCAGCCGCTTGAGCTGCTGGAGCAGCTGCTTCGCCGCCGGATCGGACTTGAGCGGGCCGTTGATCGGATCGGTCGCCTCCTGCACCGCCTTGAACACCTGGTTGTAGGTTTCGACGAAATTGGCCACCGCCTGGCTGATCGCGCTGGTCGGCGCGCTGGCGCCGATCATCACCTTGGTGCCGACCGAGGCCGAGACCAGGTCGATCCGCGCGCCGGGGATCATGGTGGTGATGCTGTTGGTCGGATATTTCGCCTCGACGCCGTCGAGCGCGACCCGGGCATCCTGGGCGGCCGCGTTTATCGTCGATCCGCCGGCGCCGGGGCCAACCGCGAGCTGGGCAAGGCCGTCGGTGCCGCTCAGCGTGAAGGCCTGGGACGAGCCGGTGCCGCTCTTGAGCACCAGCCGGGCGCCGTTCGAATCGCTCAGGATCGTCGCGGTGACGCCCGCCTTCTTGGCGTTGATCGCGGCGGCGACGTCCGCGAGCGTTGCGTTGGGCGAATCGATGGTGATGTCGATCGGCGTGGCCGTGCCGGCGGTGAAGCCGGTCATCGCGCCATCGGCCACGGTCGCGGAGCCGAAGGTGAGCGTGAGCGTGCCCGATCCCACCACCGAGCCGCTGCCGCCGCCGAAGGACGGCGAGCTGGAAACCTGGCCCTGGGCGAGCTGGCGCACCTCCATCGTCGCGCTGAGACCGGCGAGATCGGCGCCCGACAGGCGGGTGATGCCGAGGATGCCGGTGTTCGAGCTGGTCGGCTGGGTCGCGAGCGAGCCCGAGCTGGTGAGCGAGGCGAGCGCCGAGGCGAAGTCGGTGATGTTGCTCTTGATCGTCCCCACGGTGGAGATCTGCGTGGTGAGCGCGGTGCCCTTGTTGGTGAGCGCCTGGTTCTTGTTGGCGAAGCTGTTGTCGACGAGCGACTGGACCAGCGCGGTGATGTCGATCCCCGATCCGGTGCCCAGCGTCTTTGCGATCGATTCGACGGCCATCTCGTCCCCCTGCTCTCCCGGTAAACGGCCGCCGCCGCCGCGCCTTTAGTGCGCGCGCGCCGGTTTGCGGCCGTTCTCGTCGAAAAGTGCCGTCTCGGGCACGGTGATCGCCGGCTGGACCGCGCCGGCCCGGCGGCTGAGCTGGAAGACGAAGGCGAGCACCGTCGCCACCGCCATGTAGAGATCGTCGCGGATCTCCTGATTCTCGCGGCTGGTGTAATAGACCGCGCGGGCGAGCTGCGGATATTCGAGGACCGGCACTTCCAGCTCGCCGGCCAGCTCGCGGATCGCCAGCGCGGTGGCGCCGCGGCCCTTGGCCACCACCACCGGCACCTGGTCCCGGCCCTGTTCGTAGCGCAGCGCCACGGCGAAGTGCGTCGGGTTGGTGATCACGACATGCGCGGTCTCCACCGCCTTGCGGAAGCCGCCCTTCAGGATCTGGCGCTGGCGCTGGCGCTGCGCCGCCTTGGCCTCGGGCGAGCCCTCGCTTTCCTTGTGCTCGTCCTTCACTTCCTGCTTGGTCATGCGCAGCCGGTTCATGTGCCGGAGGATCTGGATCGGCAGGTCGATGCCGGCGATCAGCATCAGCCCGCCGGCCATGACGAAGAGCAGCATCAGGAACTCGCCGCCCATCGCGCCGATCGCGCCGTGCAGATCGGCCTCGACCAGCCCGAGCGAGCGGCGGGTGAGCGACCAGAGCAGCCAGGTGCCGATGCTGCCGAGCAGCACCACCTTGAGCAGCGCCTTGCCCATCTCGATCCAGCCGGTGGGGCCGAAGATGCGCTTGAGGCCCGAGCCCGGATTGATCCGCGAGGCCTTGGGCGCGAACAGCTTGGAGTTCCAGCGCAGCCCGGCGAGCCCGGCATGGCTGAGCACCGCGCCGACGACCGCGACCAGCAGCAGCCCGCCGATCGGCAGCGCGAGCTTCCATCCCGCCTCGGCCAGCGGGCGCCAGGGCTCGAAATCCTCGATATCGGCGCGCCCGAAGCTGAAGCTGCCGACCATCACTTCCTTGCAGGCGCGGATCAGCGCGGGCCCGAGCATCGCCATCCAGGCGCAGCCGAGCAGCACGATCAGCGCGGTGCCGAAATCCTTCGAACTGAGGATCTGGCCCTCGTCCGCGGCCTTGCGCTTGCGCTTGGGTGTCGGGGCTTCCGTCTTTTCGCCGCCGGACTCCGACATCAGCCGAGCACCAGCTGCGGCATCATCGCGAGCGCCTCGCGGATGATGACGACGAGATAATCGCCCATGGCGGGCAGCGCGAGCAGCAGCGCGACCACGCCGAACAACAGGCTGGCGGGCAGGCCCACCGCGAACAGGTTGAGCGCGGGCGCGGCGCGGCTCAGCATGCCGACGATCAGGTTGAGGCAGAGCAGCAGGAAGCCGATCGGCAGCGAGAGCAGCAGCCCGGCCAGGAAGGTATAGCCGCCGAACATCGCGATGCCGAGCAGCCGCTCGGGCGCGATCCAGGCGCCGGGCGGCATTACCTGATAGCTGCGCACCACCAGGTCGACGAGGACGAGATGCCCGTCGAGCGAGAGGAAGATCAGGGTGAGCATCAGCGACAGGAACGTGCCGATAGCCGGCGTGGCATGGCCGCTCGCCGGGTCGACCGCATTGGCGAAGCCCAGGCCCATCGACATCGAGATCACTTCGCTCGCCACCATCGGCGCGGCGAAGGCGACCTGGAGGACGAAGCCCATGGCGAGGCCGATCAGCGCTTCCGCCGCGATGGCGAGGAAGGTGGCGAGCGAGAAGATCTCGGCGGGCGGCGCGATATGGGCGACGTTCATCACCAGCACGCCGATCGCGCCGGTGAGCGCGATGCGCGCCGGCAGCGGGATCGCCACTGCGCTGAACACCGGCGCCGCGACAAAGGCCGCGCCGATCCGCACCATGGCGAACAGCAGCGCCCAGAGCTGCGGCTCGATCGAGAGGCCGAAGCCCATCATCGCGGGGTTACTTCACCAGGTCCGGAATGCGCTCGAAGATGCTCGTGGTGAAATCGCCGAGCAGCCCCATGATCATCGAGCCGAAGATGATCAGGCTGAGCGCGACCACGATCAGCTTGGGCACGAAGGTGAGCGTCTGCTCCTGGATCGACGTGGCCGCCTGGACCATGCCGAGCACCAGGCCCGCGAGCAGCGCCGGCACCAGGATCGGCGTGGCGGCGAGCGCCAGCACCCACATCGCCTCGCGGCCGACGGTAAGGAAGTAATCGGCGTCCATGAGTCTAATCCTTCGCGGTACCAGCCCGCTCCCCCACCCGGCCACCCATAAGGTAGCCTGGCTGGGTGGCCGGGTGGGGGAGCGGGCTGGTGCCGTCCAACATCGCTAACTCACGAAGCTGGAGGCGAGCGAGCCCATCGTCAGCGCCCAGCCGTCGACCAGGACGAACAGCAGCAGCTTGAAGGGCAGCGAGATGATCGTCGGCGACATCATCATCATGCCGAGCGCCATCAGCACGGTGGCGACGACGAGATCGATGACGATGAAGGGCAGGAAGATCAGGAAGCCGATCTGGAAGGCGGTCTTGAGCTCGCTCGTCACAAAGGCGGGGAGCAGCACCGAGAAGGGCACGTCCTGCGGCTTGGCATAGGGGCCGCTCTTCGCGAGCCCGGCGAACAGCGTGACGTCCTTGGTGCGGGTCTGCTTGATCATGAAGCCATGCAGCGCCTCGCCGGACTTGGCGATCATCTCGGTCGCGCCGATCTTGCCGGCCGAATAGGGCTGGATCGCGCTGACGTTCATCGTGTTCAGCGTCGGCGCCATCACGAAGAAGCTCAGGAACATCGCCAGGCCGATCAGCACCTGGTTCGGCGGGGTCTGCTGGAGGCCCAGTGCTTGCCGGAGAAGCGCCAGCACGATGATGATCCGGGTGAAGCTGGTCATCATCAGCAGGATGCCCGGCAGCACCGTGAGCAGGCCCATGATGATGAGGACCTGGAGCGACAGGCTGAGCGGGGCGTTGCCGCCGCCCAGGTCGCCGAGCGCGCGGTCGACCGCGTCGCCCGCGCCCGGCGTGGCGACCGGGGCGGGCGCGACCGGGGCGGCGCCCTGGGCGAAGGCCGGGAAGGCGAAGAGCACCAGAAAGGCGAGCAGCCCGATGAACAGGGCCGCGCGCCCGCCGACCGTGCGCGGCGCCGGGATGAGCGCCCGCGTCATTGCTGCTTGTCCACCAGGGTGACGCCGCTGCGGCTCACCGAGACGAGCAGCTTCTGCCCCTCGAACTCGATGACGGCGAGGCGCAGGCCGGGGGAGAGCAGCATCGTCTCCTTCAGCTGCACCATGCGCGTCTGCTGGTTCCTGGGCAGGCGCGATTCGAGCTTGCGCCAGGCATAGAGGCAACCGACCAGCAGGCCGCAGACCAGCGGCAGCAGCACGATCAGCTTGAGGATGTACCAGGTCATGGGATCAGCGGGCCGCGCGCTTGTCCGGGCTGACCAGCTCGGTCATCCGCACGCCGAACTTCTCGCCGACCGTGACCACTTCGCCGCGGCCGATCAGCGTGCCGTTGACGAACACGTCGAGCAGCTCGTTGGCCTCGCGGTCGAGCTCGATCACGCTGCTCTCGCCCAGCGCGAGCAGCTCGCGCAGCGTCAGCCGGGTCGAGCCGATCTCGACGGTCAGCTTGACGTCGACGTCCTGCAGCAGCCGGAAATTGGCGGCGACGGCAGTGTCGACCTGGAATGCGGCCGTCATGTCGTTCATTGGAAGTCCTCTGCGTTGATCGGTTCGAGCGAAGTGAGGCGGACGGCCGCACGGCCGTTGGCGGTGCCGACAAGGCCGGTGCCCAGGCGGCGCTTCGCCACCATCACCGGAACCTCGGGGCCGAAATCGATCGGAATGACGTCGCCTTCCTTGAGCTCGAGCAGGCGGCCGAGCGGCATGGTCGGTTCGGCGAGCACCGAGCGGACGGGCAGCGTGACCGCCATCACCGCGCGGGTGAGGCCCGAGCGCCATTCGGGCTCCACCTCGTCCTTGTTGCCGTGCACCTTGACCATCAGCGCGGCGCCGTGCGGCTTCAGCGCGGCGACGGGATAGAGGATGTCGACGAAATGCGGCCGGCCCTCGCCCTCGGCCAGGCCGAAGCGAGTGACGACGACGGGGTCGTCCGCGCCGAAATCGGGCGCGGCGGCGAGATTGGGCGCAGCCTCCACGCGGAAGGCGATACGCGAGAGCGGCTCCCAGGCCCGGTCGAGCAGCAGGGTGGCCGACTGGGCCAGCCGGCCGACCAGCGCCTCGGCGGACGGCGTGAACTCGCCGGGCAGCGGATGCGGCGCCTCGCCGTCTCCGCCGAAAAAGGCATCGAGCATCTCGAAGACCAGCCCGGCCTCGAGCACGAACTGGGCCCGGGCACGGGCATTGCCCATCGCCAGCGGCTGCCAGGCCGAGAGCGTGCCGCCGCGCTCCGCCTTGTAGTCGGCGAAGCGCTGGACCGAGAGCGGCTCGGCCCAGGCGCGCAGATCCTTGCGCAGCAGCCCTTCGAAAGCGCCCTTCAGCGACTTGGCCAGCCGCGCGCTCAGATGCTGCAGCGTGACGAGGTCGCCGAACGGATTGAGGTTGGCCGTCCCCAGCGCCGGCGCGTGCTCCGCGCTGGCTCGGGGGCGTTCCCGCCGTTCGGCCGTGCCGTCTGATGAAGGGCTGTTAACCATGCCCGTTCACTGAACAATGAAATTGGTAAAGTAGACGTTACTAACGCCGCCAAAGCCTTCCTTTTCCTTCAGAACGCCGTTGATCGCCTTGGCCAGCCGGTCCTGGATGTGGCGCTTGCCCTCGGCGGTGAACACCTCGTCCTCGGTCGTCTCGCCGAGCGCCATCAGCACGGCCGAGCGAATCGCGATCTCGTGCGTCTTGATGTTCTCGAGGACGCGCTCGTCATAGGGCGTCGACACGGCGATGCCGACCTGGACGAAATGGACGCTGTCCTGGAGGTTGGAAGTGAACTCCTTCTCCATCGGATAATAGCTCGAGGCATATTTGTCGCCGCCCTCGCCCTTGGGCGTGGGCTTGCCGCCATGGCCGGGGGCCGCGCCCCCCTCGCCTTCGCCGCCATGGCCGCCCTCGCCGCCGCCGCTCATCGAGGCGCGCTTCTCCTCGCTCTTGGGCACCAGCCGGGGCTCGTCATTCTGCTCGGCATGCGCGGTCGCGCTGAACCAGCCGGCCTGCATGCCGTAAAAGGCCGCCCCGCCGCCGCCGCCGAGCAGCAGCACGGGCAGGCCGACGAGCAGCAGCAGGTTCTTTTTCTTCTTCTTCGGCGCGTCGGCGCTTTCGGTCTTGGCGTCGGACATCATCTATCTCCGGGGGTCTCAGGCGACCCGTTCGTCGTCATGGGTGGAAGCCCGCGCCTCGCGGCGGGCGGCGGGCGCCGCCAGGGGCTGGTGGCGGTTGGGGGCGGCGTCGTGGCGCTCGCCCTGCCCCGTCTGCGGATTGCCCGGACCGGCGCCGGTGCCGGTGCCGGTGCCGGTCGCGTTCGATTCGACGCTGGTCGAGCCAAGGCGGATGCCGCGCTGCTCGGCGATCTCCGCCAGCCTGGGCTGGGCATCGGCGATCAGCTGGCGCGCGGCCTGGCTCTCGGTATGGAACTGGACGTGGATGCCGGCATCGTCCTGGCGGATCGCGATGTCGACCTTGCCGAGCGCCTCGGGCATCAGGCTGAGCCGAGTCTCGCGCGCCGGCGCGGCGTCGCGCAGCGTCTCGATCCGGTCCATCATCTTCGCCGTCCATTGCTGGTGGCGCATGTCGAGCGCGGCATCCTGGCTCGCGCCGGCGGCGGAAGCGGCCAGGATCGTCTGGGTGCCGGTGGCCGGCGCGGCGAGCGTCGAGAGATCGGGCTGCGAATCGCCCGGCGCCCTGGCCGGGGCGCCCGGGCGGGCCGGCTCGAGCGCGACGCCCGGTTGCGGCACGGCGGCCGGCGGCGGAGCGGCCGGTGCCTCGCGCCGCCCCTGGGTCACATCGGCGATCGACACCTTCTGCGGCGGTGCCGGCCGGTCGAGCGCGATGCGCACCACCGGCGCCTCGGCGGCAGCCCGGCGGAGTTCGCGCGGTGCCGGGGCGAGCACGGGCTGCGGCGGCACGGATCCGGGCGCATCGGCGGCCTTTGCGGGCTCCGCCTGCGCGACGGCGGCAGCGGCGAGGTCGGCCATGGCCGGATCGACGGCCGGATCGACGGCCGGATTGCCGCGTGCCGCGCCGGGCGCCGGCACCGTGCGCGACGGGGCGGGCGCGACGGGCGGGGCGCTCTCGGCACCGCGGCGGCGCAGCGCCGGTGCCTGCGCCGCCGCCTCGGGCTGCGGCCTGGCCTCGGGCGCGACCGGCGCGTCCGGTTCGGCGGCGACCCGCGCGGCGGCACGCTCGGCCTTCGCCTTGCCGTCCGGTACCGTGCCGGTCTCGGCCACGACGGCCGGGGGGAGCATGTTCTCGCGATGGGCCGGCGCCTTGCCGCCGGCGTCGCCGCGCATGATCGGCAATGGGGCATCGGCTTCGGGACCTGGCTCGGGCGCAGGTGCAGGCGCCGGCGCGGCGGCGAACCAGGCGAAGGGCGGGGGCGGCGCGTCCTCGGCAGCCGCATCGCCGTCCTGCTCGGCATCCGAACCCGCCTGCTCCCCGGCCTTGCCGTCGAGCGCGGGCACGGCATCCGGCAATTCCTTGCCGCCTTCGGCAGATTCCTGCCCCATCGGCGGCAGGACCGGCACTTCGCCGGGTTGCGGCGGGGAAGGGATTGGGGGAGCCGCGATCCCTGGCATCAGCGCGTCGAGCGCCAGCGCGAAGCCGCCCGCATCCGCGGCAATCGCGGCGTTCGGCTTGACGGGCCCCACGGTGATGGCGGGAAGCGCGGTAGCGAGCTGGATCAAGTTCAGGTCCCCGTGAAACAAGGTTCACGGGGCACTCAGCAAATATCGTGCCGATTTCTGCCCATGGGCGGCAGCTGCTCGAGCTCGCGCAGCGCCTTGAGCGCGGCATCGGCTTCGGCGCGGGTGATCAGCTTCTCGATCGCATTCTGGTCGCGCCGTGCCTCGCGCGTGGCGGCGCGCGCCATCTCCAGGCTCTGCTCGGCCACTTCGACGCGCTTCTCGGCGGCGAAGGCGGACTGGTGGAGCCGCTCGCGGAAATGCGCGGCGGCGGCCAGGCTCGAGGCCGATTCGGAAACGCTGGGCGCCGGCGCCACATTCGCCGCCAGATTGGCGATGCGATCGCGCAGCCGGGCTTCCTGGTCGACCTTGGCGAGCGCCCGCACTTCGTCGGCACGGACCAGGTCGAGCTGGAGCGTGCGGACGCGGAGCAGGCGGCCGAGCTTCTTCGCCGACCTAGGCATATCGGGTTTCCGGCACCGGGCCGCGGGCCGGCACCGCCATCGGATCAGCCATGGCCGAACACGCCGACCAGCTCGGCCACCGCATCGGGCAGCGTCACGATCTCGTCGGCGCCCTGGCGGATATATTCCATCACCGCCGGATGGCAGGCGATCGCCGCGTCGATCTCCGGATCGGCACCGGCGCGATAGGCGCCCATCAGCACCAGGTCGCGATTCTCCTCATAGGTGGCGAGGTGCCGGCGCAGCACGCGCGCGGCCGCCACATGATCCTTGGGCGCGATATCGGTCATCACGCGGCTGACCGAGGGCCCCAGGTCGATCGCCGGATAGACGCCGCGCTCGGCGAGCGCGCGGCTCAGCACGATATGGCCGTCCAGGATCGAGCGGGCGCTGTCCACCACCGGATCGTTGCCGTCGTCGCCGTCGGCGAGCACGGTGTAGATCGCGGTGATCGAGCCGCCGCTGTGCACATCGGTGCCGGCGCGCTCGATCAGGCTGGGCAGCATCGCGATGGCCGAGGGCGGATAGCCGCGCGCCGAGGCCGGCTCGCCCAGCGCCAGGCCGATCTCGCGCCCGGCATGGGCGACGCGAGTGAGCGAATCCATGATCAGCAGCACCTTCTTGCCCTCGGCGCGGAACGCCTCGGCAATGGCGGTGGCGCGCAGCGCGCCGCGAATGCGGAGCACGGGGGAATGATTGGCGGGAACCGCGACGACGACCGAGCGCGCCCGCGCCTCGCCCGCCACCTTGGTCTCGAGGAAATCGGCGACTTCGCGGCTGCGCTCGCCGATCAGGCCGATGACGATCACGTCCGCCTGGGCCGCGCGGACCATCATGCCGAGCAGCACCGACTTGCCGACGCCCGAGCCGGCCATGATGCCGACGCGCTGGCCCTGGCCGATGGTGAGCAGCCCGTTGATCGCGCGCACGCCGACATCGAGCGGCTCGAGCACCCGGCCGCGATCGAGCGGCGACTGGAGCTTGCCGGCCAGCGGCCATTTCCCCGCGCCCCGGATCGGGCCGAGGCCGTCGATCGGCTTGCCCGAACCGTCGACCACCCGGCCGAGCATCGCGGCACCCACCTCGGCCTCGCCCGGCGCACCGATCGGGCGAACCGGGGCGTTGGGCAGCAGCGCGGCGGGGCCGCCGAGATTCATCAGCAGCGTCCTGCCCGAACGGAAGCCGATCACTTCGGCCTCGACCCGGCTGGCGCCGTCGCCGATCGCGCAGACGGTGCCGACCGGCAGCTGGAGGCCGACCGCCTCCATCAGCAGCCCGTCATAGGAAGCGAGCCGGCCGGAAATGCGCGGCCGGGCGACGAAGTCGCTGCGGCCAAGGCCATCCAGATAGTCTTCGGTGAACAGGTTCAGCATACCGGCGGGATCGGCACGCGGTCGATCGCCTGGGCGAGCTGCTCGAGCCACAGGTCGGGGCCGTCCTCGACGATGGTCGAGGCGCTCTCGATCACGAAGCCGCCGCGCTGGACATGCGGGTCGCCGACCGGGAAGACCGTGGCGGGGAGCTTGCCCTGGACGAAGGGGACGTCGTCGGGATGGAGGCGCAGCAGCGCGGATTCGGCGCTGTCGGCCAGCAGGTCGACCGCGGCATGGATCCGCTGGGCGAGCACGTCCGGCGCGACGCCGACTTCGCCGACCAGCCTGGTGACCAGGTGGAGCACGGTCTGGCGCAACTGCCCGGCCATGCGCTCGCGGTCGAAATGGGCGCCGCTGGCGAGCGCGGCCGAGATCTGGTCGAGCAGCGCCGTCTCGCGCGCCTTGGCGGCCTCGGCCTCGACGAGCGCGGCGGCATGCCCCTCGGCGAAGCCCGCCTCGTGCGCGGCCGCGATCGGATCGATGAACGCGCCATGCTCGGCGGGATGCTGGGCATCGGCGGTGAACGGATCCCAGCCCTCGGTGGGATTGGCTTCCGGATTGGCCGGCGCGAAGTGGCGCGGCTGGGCCGATACCTCCTCGAACACGCGGCGGCCGATCCGGTCGACATCCGACGGCGCGAAGCCGGCGCCGTCGCCAAAGGCGCGGGCCAGCACATGCCCGGCCGCGCTGATCCGCCCGGCGAATCCCGGCGAGAAATCAGACATAGTCGTCGTCCCCGCCCTTTGACGGCATCTGGATCGTGCCGTCCTTCACCAGGCCGCGCGCGATCGCGATCATCGCCTTCTGCGCGTCGAGCACATCGGCCATCTTCATCGGCCCCAGCGATTCGATCTCGTCGCGGATGCCATCGGCGGCGCGGCTCGACATGCAGCCGAGGAACCGGCCGCGAACCTCTTCCTCGACGCCCTTGAGCGACTTGACCAGGATATTGCTGTCGATGTTGCGGATGAGCGTCGACAGGTTCTTGTCGTCGAGCTCGAGCAGATTGTCGAAGACGAACATCGCCTCCTCGATCGCGCGGGCGACCTCGCGGTCGATCTTGGCGAGCTTGGGCATGACGCGCTGCTCGGTGATCTTGCGCGCGCCGGAAAGGATCTTCGCCGCCTCGCGCGTGCCGCCCAGCTGGAGCCCGCCGCTCGACTTGCGCCCGCCCATGCCGGCGCGGCCCTGGAGCATCGTCTTCAGCGTCTCGATCGCCTCGGGCGGGATCGGGCCCAGCTTGGCGATGCGGCGCAGGATCTGCGGCTGCGCCGCCTCGGGCAAATGCTCGAACACCTTGGCGGCGATGTCGGGATCGAGATTGGCGAGCAGGACCGCGGCGATCTGCGGATGCTCCGCCTCGATCATCCCGGCGATCTCCTCGGGCTCGAACCAGTCGAGCCATTCGATCGCGGCGACCTGGCTGGCCGGCATCACCCGGGCGAGCACGCCCGAGGCGCGCTCGGGGCCCAGCGCCCTGGTCATGATGCTCTCGATCTTCGGCGCCGGATCGAACGTGACGCCGGTGCGCTCGCGCGCCTTGAAGACGAAATCGTCCAGGACGATCTCGACCTCGGCCTCGCTGACGTCCGCCACGTTGAACATCGCCTTGCCGAGCTGGCGCACTTCCTCCGGATCGAGCTTCTGGAGGATCGCCGCGGCTTCCTCCTCGCCCACCAGCATCATCAGGACCGCGGCGCGCTCGACGCCGTTGAAGCTGCGGATGGCGTTCATTGCGCGTCGGCCTTGATCATGTCGCGGACCGCCAGGGCGGCACGCGCGGGATTGTCGCGGGTGAAGCCGCGGACCAGGCCGACCCGCTCGTCATAGCTGTTATGAGCGCCTTCGAGCATGTCGATCGAGACCGGCGGCGCGCCGTGCCCGCCTTCCTCGCCGGCATGGCCACCCATCGACAGCGCCGGGCGATTGCCTGCGGCCGGCTCCTCGCGCTTCTTGAGCAGCGCCTTGGTGAGCGGGCGAACGCCCAGGAACAGCACGAGCAGCGCGATCACCAGCGCCGTCGCGTTGCGCGCGGCGAGCGGCACCCAATTGGCCTCGTACCAGGCCGGGCCCTTGTCGGCGGCATCGGCGGCGGTGGTGAACTTGCGGCTGATCACCGTCACCTGGTCGGCACGGCCCTGATTATAGCCCATCGCGGCCTGGACCAGCTGGGTGATCTGCTGGATCTCCACCGTCGAGCGCGGCTTGCCCGGCTCCTCGCGCAGCAGCACCGCGACCGAGAGGCGCCTGATCCCGCCCGGCGCCTGGCGCGTGACCGAGACCTGCTTGCCGGTCTGATAGGCGCGGGAGAAGCTGTCGCTCTGCTTCTGCGGCGTGGCCTGGCTTGCGCCGGCGGTGGCCGCGGCGCCGGCGGCGGGCGCCGCGCCGGGCGTCGGCTGCGCATTGGGCGCGGTGATCGTGCTGGCGGGCGGCGGCGTGTTGGAGAGCGCGCCGGGAATGCCGCCGGGCGCGTTGCCGTCCTTGCTGCCGGTCCAGGCGCCCTGCTCGGCCGCGAGCACGGCGCCTTCCTTGTCATAGCTCTCGCGCGTCGCCTGATTCTCGTCCAGATCGACATCGGCCTGCACCTCGGCGGTGAAGTTGCCGGCACCGACCAGCGGCGTCAGCAGCTGGACGAGCTGCTCGCGATATTTGTCCTCGATGCGGCGCTGATAGTCGATGCGGGCGTCGCCGGCCGAATTGGCCTCGTTGCCCTTCTTGGACAGCAGGGCGCCCATCTGGTCGACGATGGTGACGTTCTCCGGCGCCATGCCGGGAACCGACGAGGCGACGAGATTGACGATCGCGCGGGTCTGCGCATCGCCCAGCGCGCGGCCGGGCTGGAGCTTGAGGATCACCGAAGCGGTGGGCACCGCCTTGTCGCGCACGAAGACGCTGGCCTCGGGCGTGGCGAGATGGACGCGCGCCTCGGCGACCGAATCGATCTCCTCGATCGAGCGGGCGAGCTCGGTCTCGCGGGCCTGGCGCAGGCGCTCGCCCTCCACCGCACGGCTGACGCCCATAGGGAGCTGGTCGAGGATCTGGTAGCCGCCCGGCGCCGCCTTGGGCAGGTTCTGGCTGGCGAGCAGCATGCGGGCCTTGTGGAAATCATCCTCGGCGACGGTGATCGAGCCCGAGCCGTCGATGCTCGAGCGGATGCTCGCTCCCTGCAGCGCCGTAGTGATCGCCGCCTTGTCGGCATCGCTCACATTGGCGAACAGGATCCGCTGCGGCGGCGTCGAGACCAGCGACCAGGCCAGGAAGCCAGCGGCGACCAGGCCGATCAGGAAGAGGAGCGGCATGGCCCGCCGGACCGCGGGCTGCGCGAGCAGGCCCCGCATCTGGGCGAGCGGCGCGCCGAGCCGGCCGGCGGCGGACGGGATGGCGGCATCGGCGGAGGTGAGGGCGTTGCTCATGGGTTACACCGGCATGCTCATGATGTCCTTGTAGGCGGACAGGAGTTTGTTGCGGACCTGCAGGGTCGCCTCGAAGCCGACCGAGGCCTGCTGGCGGGCGAGCATCACCTTGGCGATGTCGACCGTCTCGCCGCGCTCATAGGCTTCGGAGAGCGCACCGGCCTGGCTCTGGGCCTGGTTGACCTGCTTGAAGGCGTCTTCCATCGACGCGGCGAAAGTCGCGGACTTGCTCCCCGACGTGCCCGTCACCGCGCCCGCCGGCGTCTCGTTGGCCTTGGCGAGCGCGGCGTTGCGCTCGAGGATCTGGGCGCGGAGCGCCAGGACCCGGTCGACGCTCATCGCGCCGCCGCCGATACCGTCGATGCCGCTCATGCCGAAGCCCTCGCCTTACCGGTGTCGATGCTCTCGCCCTGCTCGCGCGCCTTGGCGAGGCGGTAGCGCAGCGTGCGCTCCGAGATGCCGAGCCGCCTGGCAGTCTCGATCCGGCTGCCGCCGCATTCGGCGAGCATCTCGCGGATCGCGGCGAATTCGTGGATCTGGACGATGTTGGAGAGCGTGCCCGCCGCCTCGATCTCGACGCGGCGCGTGGCCGGCCTGTCGAAGATCAGATGCTCGGGATCGATGGTGCGGCCGCCGCAGAGCAGCAGCGCGCGCTGGATGACGTTCTCGAGCTCGCGGACATTGCCCGGCCAGTCATGGCTGGCGAGCGCATCGAGCGCCGCGTTCGAGATCCACGGCATCGCGCCGCGCCCGCCGGCATGGCGGACGACCATCGCGGCCGAGAGCGCGGCGATGTCGCCGGGGCGCTCGGCCAGCGCCTTGGTGGTCAGCGGGAAGACCGAGAGGCGGTAATAAAGGTCGGCGCGGAAGCGGCCGGCGGTGACTTCGCCCTGCAGGTCGCGATTGGCGCAGGCGATGACGCGGACGTCCACCTTCTCCGGCAGGGTGCCGCCGATCGGCACCACTTCGCGCTCCTGCAGCGCGCGCAGCAGCTTGGCCTGGAGGTTGAGCGGCATCTCGGCGATCTCGTCGAGCAGCAGCGTGCCGCCATGCGCGGCGCGGAAAAAGCCCTGGCCGCCCGAGGAGGCACCGGTGAATGCGCCCTTCTGGTGGCCGAACAGCATCGCCTCGAGCATCGTCTCGGGCAGCGCGGCGCAGTTGATGGCGACGAACGGGCCCTCGCGGCGGGCGGAGCCGTTGTGGATGGCGCGGGCAAGGACTTCCTTGCCGGTGCCGGTGGGGCCGTTGATCAGGACGGTGATATCCGACGCGGCGACCCGCTCGGCCAGCGCCAGCAGCGCCAGGCTCTCGGGATCGGCGGCGACCGGCTCGTGCGGGCCGCGCAGCAGCGCCGTGGCGAAGCCCGCGCCGACCGCGGCGTCTTCCGCCGTATAGGAGAGCCGGGCCGGATTGCCGTCGCCGAACGCGATCGCCTGGCGGCCTTCGTCGCCCAGGATCAGCGTGCGCGCCGCGGCGGGCGGCACTTCGCCCTCGGCGACGAGGAACAGGTCCTGGGCGGCCGGCCGGCCGTCCTCGCAGGTGCCGATGGCGAAACCCTGGGCGCGCAGCGACGAGACGAGAGCATATTTCTGGCGCAGCACTGCGGCGGACGGGACGATGGATCGCATTGGTTACCCCCTGAGACACCATCCTTTTGCCGCCGGCTTGGTTAACGCCGCGTAAAATTGCGTGTCCCGCAGCAACCTTGGTCCGGGCGCGTCTACGCGTGCGCGCGTAGCGGCGAAATTTTTTGCTTAAGCCCGGCGGCGGGCGGCCGTTCCTTGGCCTGGCGGCTCCGAGCTCCCGTTCAGGGGGGTAGGCGGGAAGCCGACGAGCATGGAGTAACGAACATGACTGTTATCTCGACCAACACCGCGGCGCTGCGCGCCGCCAATGCTTCGACCGGCGCCAACAAGGCGCTGAGCACGGCCATGGAGCGCCTGTCGACCGGCAAGCGCATCAACAGCGCGAAGGACGACGCCGCCGGCCTGGCGATCGCCTCGACCATGACCGCCTCGATCCGCGGCATGACCCAGGCGGTCCGCAACGCCAATGACGGCATCTCGCTGGCGCAGACCGCGGAAGGCGCGCTCAACGAAGTGACCAACATGCTGCAGCGCATCCGCGAGCTGGCGGTCCAGTCGTCGAGCGGCACCTATTCGGACGACGACCGCAAGAACCTGCAGGCCGAAGTCACGCAGCTGACCTCGCAGATCAAGGACGTGCTGACCAACACCAAGTTCAACGGCAACACGCTGTTCCAGATCGGCAAGCCGCCGGCGGATCCCGCGGCCCCGGCCGCCGGCGAAGTCGCCGCGAAGACCTTCTCGATCCAGACCGGCGCCGAATCGACCGACAAGATCACGATCAGCATCGACGCGCTCGACGTGGGCAGCATCGTGGGTGACGCCGCCGCCAGCCCGGCCGTCCCGGCCCTCTCGGTCGGCACCTCGGGCAGCGCCGACACCGCCCAGGGCACCGTGGATACCGCGCTGAAGTCGGTCGCCACGCTCCGCGCCTCGCTCGGCGCCGCGCAGAGCCGCCTCGACTCGGTGGTCAACAACCTGACGACCAACGTCGCGAACCTGAGCGACGCCCGCAGCCGCATCGAGGACACCGATTATTCGGCGGAGACGACGGCGCTGGCCAAGGCCCAGATCCTGTCGCAGGCGTCGACGGCGATGCTCGCCCAGGCGAACCAGAGCCAGCAGTCGGTGCTCAAGCTGCTTCAGTAAGCGCGTGCCGGTCGGGGTGTCACCCCCCTGACAGGCACCAAGGCCGGTCACCCCTTCTTGCCGGAGGGGGCGCATGGGGAACCCCGGTGGGATCGTCCACCGGGGTTTTTCCTTGTCCGGCGAAGATCGCGCCGGCGCCCTGCGCTACTTCCCCTCGGGCTTGCCGCCGGGCTTCCATTGCGGCCGGGCATCGCTGTTGGCCAGCGCGTGCAGCGGCTCGACCAGCGACTGGATCGCGCGCGTCATGAACGCGATGTCGAGATTGGCGAGCGTGTCGTCGGGCGTGTGATAGGTCGGCGTGACCGCCCAGCCCGAAATGGTGTGCGCCACCACCCCGCGCACGGCGAGCGAATAATTGTCCGAGCGCTCGAAGAAACGCTGCTCGGGATAGGGATCGGCGGTGACCAGCGCGCCATGCGCCTTCAGCGTCTCGCCCAGGGTGGAGCGCTCGAAGCCGGTCATCATCATCGTGCCGGCGGGCAGCTTGGGATCCTGCGCGCCGATCATCTCGATCTCGATATTGGCGACGATCTGGTCGAGCGGCACCGGCGGGTGATCGCCGAACCAGCTCGAGCCATAGCCCCCGATCTCCTCGCTGCCATAGGCGACGAACAACAGCCCGCGCCGGGCCTGCTTCGCCGCCGCCATCGCCCGGGCCAGCTCGAGCACCGCGGTGGTGCCCGAGGCATCGTCGTTCGCGCCGTACATGATCGTGCCGTCGGGCTTGCGGCCGAGATGGTCGAGATGCGCGGTGACCAGGATCACGCCCGCCTTGGGATCGCTGCCCGGCAGCCAGCCGATCGCGTTGGTGGTGATCGCCTCCTCGCGCACCACCGGCAGGCCGAGCGCGACCGGCGCGCCGGCCTGGGCCACCGCCTTGTCGAAATCGGCCGAGGGCAGCGTCGCGAAGGCGGCATAGCTCGGCGGCGCCTTGCCCTCGAGCCCGGCGGGCATGCGCGGCTTGCCGCCCAGCGCCTTGGCCAGCCCCCGCGTCGCATCGTCCTCGCGCACGATCACCAGCTTCGCCCCGGCCGCGCTGGCGGCGCGGACCAGCGCCATGGGCGAGGCCTTGCCGCCGGTCACGAACAGCACCTGGGCATGCGGGATCTTGGCGAGATCGGCGCCGTCGAACACCGCGGACGTGCCGGAAATGCTCTCGGCCGCGCCGACCAGCACCATGGGCGCGGCGGCCGGCTTGCCCGCGATCGTCAGCGTCGCCGGGCCGTTCAGCGCGTAGCGGATCACCTTGGCGGGCTGGAGATAGCCGGTCATGCCCGGCGCGACCTTGAGCCCATAGCCTTCGAACTGCGAGCCGACATAGGTGGCGGCGATCGCTTCGTCGCGGGTCGCGCTGCCGCGCCCCTGCAGGGCCTCGCTGGCAAGGAAGGATTCGTGCGCGCGCACCCATTCGGGGCGGACGGTCCATGCGTCCTGCGCGAAGGCCGGCGACGCCAGCAGGCCCAACGCCATCGCGCCGGCCAGGAACAGATGCTTGGTCATGCAATCCCCCGAATGGTCAGCGGGGATTTCTGCGGCAAGCGTCGATGCGGCGCAAGCGGCGCCGGCAAAGGCCCGGATCGGCGAGGCTGCGGCCGGACCGCCTTGCGATGTGGGATTTCGCCTGCTCGATGCTGGCGGCGACTAGCCGAGCCGGCGCGCCAGCCCCTTCTTCAGCCGCGCATGCGCCGACGCCTTGATCTGGCAGATGCGCGCGGCCCCCACGCCCAGGACCTGCCCGATCTCCTCGAGATTCAGTTCCTCGACATAATAGAGCTGGATCACCTGCTGCTCGCGCTCCGGCAGCTCGGCGATCGCCGCGATCAGCGCCTCGCGCTGGTCGCTCTCCGCCAGCTGGTCGAAGGCGCTGGGCTCGTCGGACATGAACCAGGGGCTCTCGTCCGAATAGCTGTCGTCGATCGAATCGAAGCGCACCGCCTCGGCATTGGCATAGTCGGCGCGCAGCTTCTCCGGCGTCACGCCGAGTCGGGCGGCGACCTGTTCGTCGTCGGGCGCGCGGCCCAGTTCGTTGGTCAGCACCGATATCGCTTCCTGATAGGCCTTGCGCCGGCGCATCGCCCCGCGCGTGGTGGTCGCCTGGCGGCGCAGCTCGTCGATCATCGCGCCGCGCAGCCGGGTGGCGAGATATTGCTCGAAGGTCACCTGCCCCCGGTCCTCGAACGCCGCCGCCGCCTCGATCAGCGCGACCAGCCCGACCTGGATCAGGTCCTCCACCTCGACGAGCGAGCTCATCGAGCCATGGATGTGCCAGGCGATGCGCCGGACGAGCGGCAGGTGCCTGCGCACCAGCGCCTCGGGATCGCGCCGCGGCGGCGTGGGCGTGTAGGTCAGCGGCGTAAGGGCCAGTGAAGCCATGGCGTCCAGTTTCCCCGGAGTGAAAGCGTTCATGCGGGCAGCGCCTCCGGCGCGCCGATCACCGCGACGACTTCGACGGCCTTGTCCTCGGGCACTTCGAAGAAGCTCATCACCGGCGTGTCGGGCAGGATCGTCTTGACCAGCTTGCGGATCGCCACCCGGATCGAGGGCTGGACGACGAGCGCGAAGGGCTTGGCCTCGGCGATCAGCGGCTGGGCGGCGCGCTGCAGCGCCTCGGCGATGCGACGGCCCAGATCGGGCTCGATCGTATGACGCTTCGAGGGATCCGAGCGGACCGCCTGGCCGAGCAGCGCCTCGAGCTGGCCTTCGAGCGTCATCACCCGCAGCGGCTCGCGCACGCCGCACAGGCGCTGGATGATCAGCGGGCCGAGCTCGGGGCGGATCAGCTCCATCAGCTCGTCCGCGTCCAGCGTCCGCTGGGCGGCGACCGCGATGGCGGCGGCGATCCGGCGGAACTCCTTGAGCGGGATGCTCTCGGCGAGCAGGCCGCGCAGCACCTGGGTGAGCGTGGTGAGCGGCACCGGCGACGGGCACAGCGCCGCGACCAGCTGGGCCGAACGCTCCTTGAGCCCGTCGAGCAGCGCCTGGACCTCGTCCGGGCCGAGCAGGTCCGACGCATTCTGGATCAGGCACTGGTTCAGATGGGTGGCGACCACGGTGCCCGGATCGACGACGAGATAGCCCAGGCCCGTGGCGGCATCGGAATCGCCCTGGGCGATCCACAGCGCGTCGAGCCCGAAGGTCGGGTCCTTGACCGGCTTGCCGTCGAGGCGGCCCGAGGCCTGGCCGGTGTCGATCGCCAGCACCTCGTCGGGCGAGACATTGTCCTCGGCGACGACGACGCCGCCGATGACGATGCGATAGGTGAAGGGCGCCAGGTTGATGTCGTCGCGCACGCGCACCTGGGGCACGACGAAGCCGAGCTCCTTGGAGAGCTGGCGGCGCACCCCGGTGATGCGGCCCATCAGCGGGCCGCCGCGCCGCTCGTCGACCAGCGGCACCAGGCCATAGCCGATGTCGAGCATCACCTGCATGTTGTCGGTCACTTCGTCCCAGCCGATCCTGGAAAGGTCGGCCGGCTCGGCCGGCGGCGCGGCGACGGGCTTCGGGCGGTTGGCCGCCTTGCGCAGGCGCCAGGCCGCGAAGCCGGCGGCGGCGGCGGCCGGCAGCATCAGGAAATGCGGCATGCCCGGGAAGACGCCGAGCAGGCCCAGGATGACGGCGACCGGCATCCAGGTCTTGTGGCTGGCGAACTGGGTGCCGATCTGGCCGGCCAGGTCGTGGCTCGACGCGACGCGGGTGACGATCGCCGCGGCGGCGATCGAGAGCAGCAGCGCCGGCACCTGCGCGACCAGCGCATCGCCGATGGCGAGCAGGACATAGGTGGAGGCCGCCTCGCCCACTGCCATGTGATGGCTGGCGACGCCGAGGATCAGGCCGCCGATCACGTTGATCGCCAGGATCAGCAGGCCGGCGATCGCGTCGCCCTTCACGAACTTGGACGAACCGTCCATCGCGCCGTAGAAATCGGCTTCGGTCGACACTTCCTCGCGGCGCTTCTTCGCGTCGTCGGGCGTGATCAGGCCGGCATTGAGATCGGCGTCGATCGCCATCTGCTTGCCGGGCAGCGCATCGAGGGTGAAGCGCGCCGAGACTTCCGAGACGCGGCCGGCACCCTTGGTGACGACGATCATGTTGATGATCACGATGACCGCGAACACCACCAGGCCGACGACATAGTCGCCGCCGATCATGAAGGTGCCGAACGCCTCGATCACATGGCCGGCGGCGCTTTCCCCCTCATGGCCGTGCACCAGCACGACGCGCGTCGAGGCGACGTTGAGGCCGAGTCGGAACAGCGTCGCAAACAGCAGCACGGTGGGGAAGGCGGAGAAATCGAGCGGCTTCTGCGCGTTCAGCGCCACCATCAGCACCGCGAGGCTGATCATGATGTTGAGGATGAAGAAGGCGTCGAGCAGGAAGGCCGGGATCGGCACCACCATCAGCGCGACGAGCAGCAGGATCGCGCCGGGCAGCGCGAAGCTCTTCAGGGCAGGGCCGGTCCCTGCGGGAAGCGAGAGTGCGGACACGGGGGGTTACGCTCCCAGATTCGCGAGCATGAGATAGGCGAGCCTGGCATTCTCCGGCGTCGGCCGGAGCGGATCGATGCGGCGGCCGAGCGCCGGTTCGCCGGGCGAACCCTGGGCGACGTTCAGCTGGGCGAGCGTGTTCTGCACCCAGTGGCGGTCGCGATCGACCGCGCCGTTGCCGAGCACGACTTCGTTGTCGCCGTCGCTCCAGGCGCGCGCGGCGGCGGCGAAGCCGGCATCGAGCCCGTCCGGGGCGATGCCGGCGGCGCCGCCCGCGGCCGCGCCCTGGTCGAGCTTGCCGGCGAAGCGGCTATAGATGTCCGAGAGCGTGCGCGGCTGGCCGTTCGACGCGTAGAACACGCTGCGATTGGCGCGCGCGGCGGCGGGGAACAGCGAGGCGCCGGTACGGCCGGGGCTGTCGGCCATCGCGCTCAGGAACTTGCCGGCGCCGCCCAGGCCGAGGAAGTGCGCCATGTAGAGATCGGTGCCGGTGGCGGGGCGGCCGAGCGAATCCTCGAGCGCCGCCTTGTTGTCGGCGGCATGCTCGGCGGCCATCAGCGACGCGGTCTGCGGATCGCTGCGCAGGCCCAGGATCGCGCTGCGCGCGGCGGGATCGCTGACGACATAGCGGCCGGTGCCGGTCTGCTTGATGCTGTCGGCGGCCCAGGACAGGCCGTGCTCGGCACCGTGCTGCTTCACCACGCCCAGCCAGCTCTGCTCGATGAACTGATAGAGGCCGGTGGCGGAGGACGTGCCGGCGCGCGCATCGGCGCGCAGCCCGCTTTCCACCTGCGCCTGGCCGAGCAGATAGTTGAAGTCGATGCCGGTCTTGCGGCTTGCCGCGGCGATCGCCGTCTGGACGCTTGCCCTGGTGTTGACCGAAGTAACGCTCATCGATCCTGGAATCCGAATAGCCTAATCCGAGGCTATCCACAGCAAGGACCGTGCCAGTTACGGTTAACGGATGTCGGAAACGCCCGTTCAGCCGAGGGCGTAGCCGCCCACCTTGTAGGCGGGGGCCTGCTGGCCGGAAAGGATTTGCAGGCGGCGGCGAACATTTGCCGCCATCAGGTTCACATAGATGCGGCAAGTCTCGTTGAGCTTGTGCGCCTCGGCGGCGAGCTCGCGGATCTCGGGGCCGGGCGCCTCGCCGTCGTGCAGCGCGACCGTGTCGATCGCGGCCAGCTTGGTGCGGGTGGCCGCCTCGAGCGCGGCGACATCGTTCGCCTTGAGCGCCGCGATCTCGGCGTGAAGGCATTCGATCACCTGGATGAGCGCGTCACGACGGTTCACGGGACTTCCAATCGAGCTTGAAGGCGAGCAGCCGGTCGGCGATCGTCGAGGGAGAAAGCGGGAACTTGTTGTCGTGGATCGCCTTGCGGATGCGCGAGACCCGATCGGTGTCGACCGGCGGCCGCGCCGCCTGTTCCACGGCGATCTCCGCCGCGGCGCTCCGCACCGCCGGCGCGTCGCTCGCGACCGGGCGCACCGCCGCCACGCGGGCGGCGGGGTCAACGGGCACGGTGCGACGATCGGTGACCGCGCCTCCCTTCGTGCCGATTGAGTCCACCATTGCCTGCGATCCTAGCTGTGCCTGCAGCCCTTCAAACGGCCAGGGCGCGCGAAGCTTTACGGAAAAATTTCAGCTGCCCTCGGCAAAGCCGGGCAGGCGGGCGCGGCCGGGCTCGATCGCGATCGCCTGGATCGGCGGCTGCCTGTCGTCCACCTTGATGCCGATCCGGCCGCCCGGAGGCGCGTCGTTCATCGCGATGCCCTGTCGCGAGATCGCGAACCCCTCGGCCCCCGCCTCCACCGTGACTGCGTCGCCGCGCTTGATCACCGGCTCCACCTTCACCGGGATCGCCGGGCGGACGAGCGTGGTGGCGGGCATCGGCGCGGGCTGCTCGGCCCGGGGGCGGGGCACCGCGGCGACGGGCACGAAGATCTTCCAGGCCGGCGCCATGCAGCGCACCACGACCGCGTCGCGATTCTCGCTGCGCCATTCGAGCTGGGGCGCGGGGCAGGAGGCGAGCTTCAGCCGCCGGTCGATCGGGGCGATCGCCCCGCCCTGCGCGCCGACGGGCTTGCCGGCGAACTGGGCGACGATCGCGTCGAGCGCCTGGGTCGACTGGAAATCCTGCGCGCCGGCGGGTGCGGCGGTGACGAGAGCGATGGCGAGGAACATGGTCTTCTCCATGGAAAGAGGCGTGGCGATTGCCGGGCGGCGGATCATTGCCGGTCTCCCTCGAAGCCGAGGGCGAGGACGGCGCGGCGCTGGCCGCGGCCGGTGGAGATCATGATGCGCGCGGGATCGACCGCGCGCTGGCCGACCAGCAGGGCGGCGACGGCGCGGGCGCGATCGGCGGCGAGGATCGGGCCGCTGCCGGTAGCCGGATCGACATCCGCTTCCGATCCGTCGACTTCGCCGGTGATGCGCAACAGGGTCCGCGGGTCGCGCGCGGCGCCACGCGCCCATTCCAGCGCCGAGCCGGTATCGACGGGCACTGCCGAGCCCGGCGCGAAGCCGGTGGCGGTGGCGATGTCGACCGGCATGGCGGCGGGCGCGGCCTCGTGCGCGCCGAAGCCCGCGCGGATGCCCGCGGCGAGCTTGGCGGGATCGACCTGGGTCGCCTGGAGGAAGACGAAGAAGCCGACGAGCAGCAGCGACAGGTCGGCCAGCGTGACCAGCCAGGGCGCGCGCGCGGGCTCGTCCTCGTCGAACATGGTCACGCCGCGATCTCCTTTATCCGGCCGGTGCCCGGCTCGATCCCGGCCAGGGCGGCGAGCGCCGGCTGGAGGCGGAGCCGCTCCTGCGCCTCGTGCCGGGCGCGGCGCTTCAGGCGTACGGCGACCGGCAGCAGCACGAGATTGGCGAGCAGCGCGCCATAAAGGGTGGCGAGCAGGGCGACGGCCATGGCGCCGCCGATCGCCTGGGGATCCTTCATCGCGGCGAACATGCCGACCAGGCCGAGCAGCGTGCCGACCATGCCCATCGCCGGGGCCAGCTCGGCCGCACCGGACCAGACCTCCCATGCACCGCGCTGACGCTCGACGCGCGCGCAGCGACGCTGTTCGAGCAGCGTCTCGACTTCCCGCGGCCCCGCGCCATCGACGATCGCGGCAACGGCCGCGGCGATGTCCGGATCCTCGATCTTCGAGCGATCGAGCGCGATCACGCCGTGGCGCCGCGCGATCCGGCCCAGCGCCGAGACCTGGGCGAGCAGGGGCTCGGCATCGAAGCGGCGGCGCGGCAGCACGCCGAGCGCCGCGGCACCCCGCGCCAGGTCGCCCGAAGCGCTGCGCAGCACGGTGCCGGCCAGCGTCCCCCCGCCGACAATGGCGAGCGCGAGCGGATCGAGGAAGGTACCCAGGGCGGGAAGTGCATTCATGTCCATGCCTGCGTGGGTGCAAGACACGGGCCAACCGCGCGGGCCGGCGCGAAACGCCCGCCAGGCCCGATGGAGCGGCAACCACCTGCCGCCGCACCGGCAAAACCTTGCCGCGACTTGCCGGCCCTGAGGGGAAACCGGGTTTTTTCACACCTTCAGGCAAATTGGCACGGCGATTGCTTGGAACCCGCCGAACCTTTTGTGCGGGAGACGTGCAATGCCCGATGACAAGCTTTTCGGCGTACACGGCGCGGCGCTTGCCGTGCGCTCGCAGCGCATGGGCATGCTGGCGTCGAACATCGCGAACGCCTCGACCCCCGGCTACAAGGCCAGGGACGTGGATTTCCGCGCCGCGCTGAACGGCGCGACCACGCCGGGCGGCTCGCTCGACGCGGCGATCGACGCCAACACGCTCTACCGCGTGCCGCTCCAGCCCTCGGTCGACGGCAACACCGTCGAGCTCACCACCGAACAGACCGCCTTCGCGGAGAATGCCGTCGCGTATCAGACGACGCTGTCGTTCCTCAACGGCCGCATCAACCAGATCACGCGCGCGCTGAAGGGAGAATGAGCATGGGCGACCAGCCGCTATCCATCTTCCAGGTATCCGGCCGCGCGATGAGCGCGCAGCTGGTGCGGATGAACACCACGGCGTCGAACCTGGCCAATGTCGGCACGGTCGCGTCGAGCGCCGACGCCGCCTATCGCACGATCAAGCCGGTGTTCCGCACCGCCTTCGACGAGGCGAGCGGCATGTCGACCGTCGATGTCGAGCAGGTCGTCACCGCGGGCTCCGATCCCACCAAGCGCTACGATCCCGGCAACCCCATGGCCGACAAGGACGGCAATGTCTGGGAAGCCGCCGTGGACGAGACCCGGGAGCTGGTCGACATGATGGAGACCGCCCGGAACTACCAGAACAACGTCGAAGTGATGCAGACTGCCAAGCAGCTCATCGTCGACACCCTCAAGCTGGGCCGCTGATCATGAGTGACTTCGACAACACCCTCGCCGGGCTGGGCATCTCCCGGTACAACAAGACGAGCACGACGAGCGGCACCACGCTCGACACGAAGGACACGTCCCGGCTCGGCAAGACCGACATGAACGTCTCCGACTTCCTGGCGCTGATGACCGCCCAGCTGAAGAACCAGGATCCGTTCCAGCCGGTCGACAACAGCCAGATGGTCGCCCAGATGGCGCAGTTCTCGTCGCTCTCGGGCATCACCGAGATGAGCTCGACGCTGAAGTCGATCGCCAGCAAGCTGAACGGCGGCACGCTCAACGACGCGCTCGGCTATGTCGGCAAGAACGTGCTCGTCCAGGGATCGACCGCCTATCCGCGCACCAGCGGCGGCCTGGCGGGCGCCGTGGCGCTCGACAAGGACGCGACCAACGTCTCCGTCACCATCAAGGATCAGAACGGCAACACGCTGAAGACGATCGAGATGGGCAAGGAAGGCAAGGGCGCGGTCGCCTGGGACTGGGACGGCAAGACCGATGCCGGCGAAAGTGCCGGCGCGGGCCCCTTCACGGTCAGCGTCACCGCCACCAACGGCACCGGCAGCGTCAAGGCCTATCCGCTGGTCTGGGCGCCGGTCACGGCCGTCTCGATGGGATCCGACGGCAAGCCCGTCCTCACGCTTCCGGGCATCGGCAACGTGTCCACCGACGCCGTCTGGCAGGTCGGCTGAATCCATTTTTTCCACGGAGTAACGGAAAATGTCCTTCTTCACCTCGCTCTCCGGCCTGCAGGCAGCGCAGACCGACATGTCGACGATCTCGCACAATCTCGCGAACGTGCAGACCAACGGCTTCAAGAAGAGCACCACCCAGTTCGCCGACGTCATCGCGTCGACCGCCAACATGAACCCGACCCAGATGGTCGGCTCGGGCGTGGTCGTGAAGGCGGTGCGCCAGCAGTTCGGCCAGGGCGGCTTCACCCAGTCGTCTTCCTCGCTCGACGTCGCGATCTCGGGCGATGGCTTCTTCATCGTCAAGGGCGACGAGAAGAGCGGCAATGGCGTTGCCTATACCCGCAACGGCAGCTTCCAGGTCGATGCCGATCGCTATGTGGTCGACGCGCAGGGCAACAAGCTGCAGGTCTATCCGGTGGACGGCTCGGGCGCGGTGGTCGCGACCGGCCTGTCCTCGACGGTGAGCCTGCGCCTGCCCCAGACCAGCGGCACGCCCCAGGCGACCGAGAACGTCAAGCTCGGCCTCAACCTCAATGCCGGCTCGGCGATCCCCTCGACCAACCCCAAGTTCGAGAGCGCCGGCTACAAGTTCGACCGTTTCGACCCGACCACCTACAACCAGTCGGTCCAGACGACGGTCTATGACGCGAACGGCAACGCGCTGACGCTGACCAACTATTTCGTCCGCGAGACCAAGCCGACCGACAGCGACGCGACCAGCACCTGGAAAGTCTATTCGTTCGTCGGCGACCAGCAGCTCAATGCCGGCGACGATCCCACCACGATGAAGCAGTTCGAGCTGAAGTTCGACAGCACCGGCAAGCTGTCCGAGCCGACCACGCCGATCACCTTCATGGGCTTCCTGGCGCCGGGCGCGACTTCGGAGCAGGTGCTCAAGCTCGACCTGACCCAGGGCACCACCCAGGTGAGCTCGCCGTTCAGCCTCAACTCGACCAAGCAGGACGGCTCGCCCGTCGGCCAGATCGAGGGCGTGACGATCGCCGATGACGGCACCGTGACCGCCAGCTTCTCGAACGGCGACACCCAGGCGCTGGGCAAGGTCGTGCTCGCCAGCTTCACCAACAATGCGGGCCTGCGCCAGCTCGGCAACTCGACCTGGGCGGCCACCGGCTTCTCGGGCGATGCCCGCCTGGGCGAGCCGGGCACCAACGGCTTCGGCGGGCTGATGTCGGGCGCGATCGAGCGCTCGAACGTCGACATCACCGAAGAGCTGGTCAATCTGATCGCGGCGCAGCGCAACTTCCAGGCGAATGCCAAGGCGCTCGATACCGCAAGCCAGATGTCCCAGACGATCTTCAACATCCGCAGCTGATCGGATCGGCTGAGGAGGAGTAAGCAATGGACCGGCTTGTCTATACCGCGATGTCCGGGCTCAGGAGCCAGATGCAGTCGCAGGCGACGATCGCGAACAACATCGCGAACGCCTCGACCATCGGCTTCCGCGCCGAGCGCGTCAGCTTCGACCGGCTGGTCCTGCAGGGCACCGGCATGGATTCGCGCCAGATGGCGGCGGAGGAAGTCAACGACTTCGACCGCTCGAAGGGCACGATGGTCCAGACCGGCAACCCGCTCGACGTCGCGGTGAACGGCGACGCCTGGATCGCGGTCCAGGCGACCGACGGCACCGAAGCCTATACGAGGCGTGGCGATCTCCGGATCGCGCCCTCGGGCGTGCTGGAAACCGGCGACGGTTTCCCGGTGATGGGGTCGGGGGGCCCCATCACCGTGCCGCCCGCCGACCGGATCAGCATCTCCGAGGACGGCACAATCTCGATCGTGCCGCGCGGCGGCGACCCGACCCAGCCCCAGGAAGTCGGCAAGATCAAGCTGGCGAGCACCGGCGGCAGCCAGACCGCCAAGGGGCTCGACAATCTTCTCCATGTGAAGGGCGGCGGCGTGCTGCCCGAGGACATGGACGCCAAGGTGACTTCCGGTTCGCTCGAGCAGTCGAACGTGAACCTGACGCAGGCGCTGGTCGACATGATCGAGAACCAGCGCGCCTACGAAGTGCAGGCCAACCTGCTCAAGGAAGCCAAGAACATGGACGAGAGCACCGCATCGCTGATGCGGATGCCGTCCTGATGAGGAGTTAGAACATGGGATCGGCAGCACTGCACATCGCGCGCACGGGCCTCGACGCCCAGGATACGCGCATGCGGGTCATCTCGAACAATCTGGCGAACGTGAACACCACGGCGTTCAAGAAGGACCGCGCCAGCTTCGAGACGCTCGCCTATCAGGTCGTCACCGCGCCCGGCGCCGCCTCGACCGCGGAGACCAAATACGCGACCGGCCTGAACCTGGGCACCGGCGTGCGCATCCAGGGCACGCAGCGGCTCGAGACGCAGGGCTCGCTCCAGACCACGGGCAACGGCCTCGACATGGCGATCGACGGCAATGGCTATTTCCAGATCCAGCTGCCCGGCGGCGGCCTGGGCTATACCCGGGCGGGCAATTTCTCGCGCTCGGCCGAGGGGCAGCTGGTCACGGCCGAGGGCTATCAGGTGATGCCCGGCGTCACCATTCCCGAAGGCGCGATCTCGGTCACCGTCGGCAGCGACGGCACCGTCTCGGCCCAGATGCCGAACCAGACCGACCTTACCCAGATCGGCCAGATCCAGGTGGCGAGCTTCCCCAATCCGGCGGGGCTCCAGGCCGTCGGCGACAATTACCTGATCGAGACGCCGGCGAGCGGCACCGTCGCGCTCGGCAATGCCGGCATCGATGGCCGCGGCACGATCCGCCAGGGCATGCTCGAAGGCTCGAACGTCAACGTCGTCGAGGAGCTGGTCGATATGATCGAGACCCAGCGCGCCTATGAGGTGAACTCGAAGATGATCTCGGCGACCGACGAGATGCTCAAATATGTCAACCAGAACATCTGAGGGCGGATCATGAAGCATCTCCACGCCCTCGCCGCCGCCACGCTGCTCGCCGCCGGGCTCGCCTTCGCCGCGACGCCCGCCCAGGCGCAGTTCCTCGGCATCGGCAAGAAGAAGCAGCCGGAGGATTTCTCCGCGACGCTGCCCGCGCCGGTCGCCGTCCAGCCGCCCGCCAATGGCGGCATCTTCCAGGCGGGCGACGGCTATGCCGCGCTCTACGAGGGCATGCGCGCCCGCCGCGTCGGCGATCCGCTGACGATCCTGCTGGTCGAGAAGACCGCTGCGTCCAAATCGGCGGGCACCAAGCTCGACAGCGGCGGCGGCTTCGGCCTCACGCCGCCCACCACCGGCGCGCTCTCGCTGTTCAAGGAAAGCGATGCCAGCGTGAGCGGCAAGCGCAACTTCAACGGCACCGGCACGGCCGACCAGGCCAATGCGCTCTCCGGCGAGATCAGCGTCACCGTCGCTGCGGTCTATCCCAACGGCACGATGCTGGTGCAGGGCCAGAAGCGGGTGACGCTCAACCGGGGAGACGAGTTCGTCCAGATCAAGGGCCTGGTGCGCACCGCCGATATCGACGCGAACAATCGCGTGCTGTCGACCCGCGTCGCCGATGCCCGCATCGCCTATACCGGCAAGGGCGACGTCGCCCGCGCCAGCCGCCAGGGCTGGCTGAGCCGGTTCTTCTCCGCGATCAGCCCCTTCTAAGCCGGAGCAGAGACATGATCCGCCGCTTCCTCGCCCTCGCCGCCCTGGCGGCAATTACTCTTGGCGCCGCCGCCGTTCCCGCGGCGCACGCCCAGCGCGTGAAGGACCTGGGCGGCTTCCAGGGCATCCGCACCAACCAGCTCACGGGCTATGGCATCGTCGTCGGCCTGCCGGGCACGGGCGACGACAATCTGGAATATACCGTCCAGTCGATGAAGGGCGTCGCCTCGCGCTTCGGGCTGCAGCTGCCCCAGGGCGTGGCGCCGGGCCTGAAGAACGCCGCGGTGGTGATGATCACCGCCGAGCTGCCGCCCTTCGCCAAGCCGGGCCAGAAGCTCGACATCACCGTCTCGTCGATGGGCAAGGCCAAGTCGCTGCGCGGCGGCACGCTGATCCTCACCCCGCTTCAGGGCGCCGACGGCCAGATCTATGCGATGGCGCAGGGCAACCTCGCGGTCGGCGGCCTGGGCGCCGAGGGGGCCGACGGCTCGAAGATCGTCGTCAACACGCCGTCGTCGGGCCGCATCCCGGAAGGGGCCACGGTCGAGCGCACGGTCGATACCGGCTTCGACAGGTCGCCGTTCCTCACCTTCAACCTCGCCCGTGCCGACTTCACCACGGCGCAGCGCGTGCAGGACGCGATCAACCTGCGCTTCGGCACCGGCCGCGCCCGCGCGATCGACGGCGTCTCGATCGCCATCCAGGCCCCCGCGGGCCGCGACGTGCGCGCCGAGCTGATGAGCGAAGTCGAGAACCTCACCGTCGAGGCGGCGGAAGCCCCCGCCAAGGTGATCGTCAACGCGCGCACCGGCACGGTGGTGATCAACTCCGCCGTCCGCGTCAGCCCCGCCGCGGTAACCCATGGTAAACTGACCGTTCGTATTGATGAGAACCAGCGTGTCAGCCAGCCCGCGCCGTTCAGCAAGGGCGAGACCCGCACCGAGCAGCACAGCACGCTGGGCGTCGAAGAGGAGAAGCGACCCATGTTCCTGATGGCACCGGGCCCGAAGCTTTCCGACGTCGTCAAGGCGGTGAACGCGATCGGCGCGTCGCCGGCGGACCTCGTCGCCATCCTCGAGGCGCTCAAGGAAGCCGGCGCGCTCAAGGCGGAGCTGATCGTCCTGTGAGCAAGCTGCTCGGCCCCATCGGCAGCCCGTCGGGCGGCGTGTCGACCGACACGTCGCGCCTGGCGTCCAAGGAGAATCTCGAAGCCGCCGGCCAGCGCTTCGAGGCGGTCTTCACGGGCATGATGCTGAAGTCGATGCGCCAGGCCAGGCTGGGCGACGGGCTGTTCGACAGCAAGGGCGAGGACCAGTTCCGCGACATGCAGGACCAGCAGCTCGCCCAGAGCATGGCCGTGCACGCCCCGATCGGGATCGGCAAGGCGATGACCGCCTTCCTGGCCAGGAACCTCAAGACCGAAACGGCGCCCGCACCGGATGCCGCGCCGGCCGCGACGAACGGAGGCACCGTCAAATGACCGACCTGCTCTCGATCGGCGCCAGCGGCGCCCGCGCCTATCAGTCGGCGCTCGCCACCACGTCGGACAATATCGCCAATGCCGCGACCGCGGGCTATTCGCGCCGCGTCGCCACGGTCCGCGAAGTCGTCGCGACCGGCGGCAATACCGGCGCGATCAATTCGGGCCTGGGCGCCAATGTCGGCGGCGTCACGCGCGCGGCCGACGCCTTCAAGGCGACCGAAGTACGCAGCGCGAGCTCCGATCTCGCCCGCACTCTCGCCGGCGCCACCTGGCTCGGGCGGATCGACAGCAGCCTCACCCAGAACAAGCTGGGCGACCAGCTCACCGCCTTCTTCACTTCGGCCAAGGCCGTGGCGGCGGACCCGACCGCGCTGCCCGCGCGCGCGACGATGCTGGAGAATGCCGCCGGCGTCGCCGCCGCCTTCGGCGCCACCGGCAAGGCGCTCGACGGCGCGATGACCGATCTCAAGGCCTCGGCCGAGACCGCGGTGACGCAGCTCAACAACCTTTCGGCCAGCCTCGCCAAGGTGAATGCCGGCCTGGCGCGCGCCAGTGACGGCACCGCCGGCCAGGCCGCGCTGCTCGACCAGCGCGACCAGATGCTCGAGCAGATGAGCGCGCTGACCGACGTGACGGTGAGCTTCGACAATTACGGCCGGGCCACCGTGCACGCCGGCGGCAATACCGGCCCGCTGCTGGTCGAGGGCGCGCAGGCGGCCCAGGTCACGCAGGTGAGCAACGACGAGGGCGCCTTCTCCTTCGCGGTCAAGCAGAGCAGCGGCCAGGTCCAGCCGATGTCGCCGGGCGGCGGCGCGCTCGCCGGCATCGCCGAGAGCGGCGGGCGCATCGCGGCGGCCCGCGACCAGATCAGCCAGATGGCCAGGGATTTCGCCGAGGGCGTCAATGCCGTCCAGGCGGCGGGCAGCGACCTGCAGGGCAATGCCGGCCAGCCGATCTTCACGGTGGGCGACCCCGCCTATCAGCTCGGCACGGTCATGACCGACCCGCGCGGGATCGCCGCGGCGGCGGCGGGCGCGGGCCAGCGCGACAACAGCAACCTCGCCGGCTTCGACGCGCTGCGCACCAGCGGCAAGTTCGAGCAGGGCGTGACCGATCTCACCGCGGCCAATGGCGCGGCGCTTTCGGGCCGCAACAGCGTGGCCGACGCGCAGACCGCGATCCGCGACGCCGCCGTCTCGGCGCGCGATTCGGTGAGCGGCGTGAACATCGACGAGGAGGCGGTCGACCTGATGCGCTTCCAACAGGCCTATCAGGCGTCCACCCGCGTGATCCAGATCGCGCGCGAGACGCTGCAATCGCTCCTCGATATCAGGTAAACGATCATGCGCATCTCCACTTCGCAGATGTACAGCCGGCCGGTGTCGCTGATGACCCAGCTCACCGCCGAGGCCGACAAGACCCAGACCCAGATCGCCACGACCAAGCTGGGCGTGACCGCGGTCTCGGACGCGGCGGCCTATATCAAGCTGCAGCAGATCCAGCGCGCCACCACCGCCGACGCCACCTACAAGGCGAACATCACGGTCGCCCAGGGCGTGGTCTCGCAGACCGACCAGACGCTCGAGAGCGTCGAGACGCAGCTGCAGCGCGCCCTGGAGCTCGCGACCCGCGCCAAGAACGACACGCTTTCGAACTCGGATCGCGCGTCGATCGGCGCGGAGCTGAGCTCGATCCGCGACACGCTGTTCGCGCTCGCCAACACCAAGGACGATATTCGCGGCCAGCCGCTGTTCGGCGGCGCGACCGGCGACACCGCCTATGTGAAGAACGTCGACGGCTCGATCAGCTTCGCCGGCACCGGCGAGCCCTCCGCGATCCCGATCGGCGACGGCGAGAGCATCCAGCCGACGATCAGCGGCCAGCGGGTGTTCAGCCCCGCCGGCGCCGATATGTTCGCGGTCCTCGGCAACCTTGCCGACGCGCTCAAGGCGGGCGGCGACGTGCAGGCGGCCGGTGCCACGGCGCTGGACGGGATCAACGCCTCGCTCGACACGGTGGCGCTCGCCCGCGCCTCGGTGGGTGCGCGCGGCGCGCGGCTCGACCTCCAGGCGGACCGGCTCACCGATGTGGCGGAAACGCGCGAGGCGACCCGCTCGGGCATCGAGGACACCGACATCCCCACCGCGGTGGCGAACCTGCAGAAGACGCTGACCGTGCTCCAGGCGACCCAGGCCAGCTTCTCCAAGCTGAACAGCGTCTCGTTGTTCGACTATATCAAGTAAGCACCTGCGGGCGCTGCCCAATGGGATTGCGCCTGCCGCCGCGCGGCTGGGTTGGGGGACTCATATTCCTTCAACCGTCATCCCCGCCTGCGCGGGGATGACGAACGTAGTTTCAAGGGTTTGCCAAGGCTCTCGCGCTAGGCGGCCCCCGGCGAAAACCCAAGCGAAACGGCGAAATAATTCGCGCCGGTAACGAATTAACCATGTTTTTCCGCTGAAGATCACGGCGAAGCGGTCGTTAACCGAAACGTCAAAACAGGGGTTCTTCGCGCACATGTTTCCGGCAATCGGCCTCGTCATCCTGCTCGCGATGGTCTTCGGTGGTTTCGCGATCACCGGCGGCGCGCTCGGCCCCGTGCTCGAAGCGATCCCGCACGAGATGCTGATCATCGGCGGCGCCGCCATGGGCGCGCTCGTCATCGGCAATTCGACGAAGGAGCTGAAGGCGCTCGGCGGCGGCCTGGTCAAGGTGCTGAAGGGACCGAAGTACAAGAAGCAGGATTATCTCGACACGATCTTCCTCGTCTCGAAGCTGATGAAGATGCTGCGGACCGAAGGGCCGATCGCGCTCGAGCCGCATGTCGAGGATCCCAAGTCCTCCGCGATCTTCGCCGAATATCCGCGCCTGCTCGCCGATCACACGCTGATCAACCTGATCACCGACACGCTCCGCCTCGTCGTCGTCTCGTCGGGCACGCTCGACGTGCACGCGGTCGAAGAGGTGATGGACAACTCGATCAAGACCCACCACCACGAGGTCCAGGGTCCGCAGACCACGCTCCAGTCCTTGGGCGACGCGCTGCCGGCGCTCGGCATCGTCGCCGCCGTGCTCGGCGTGGTGAAGACGATGGGCTCGATCGACAAGCCGCCGAGCATCCTGGGCGCGATGATCGGCTCGGCGCTGGTCGGCACCTTCATGGGCGTGCTGCTGGCCTATGGCATCGTCGCCCCGCTGGCCGGCCGGTTGCAGCAGGTGATCGACGCCGATTCGGCGATCTATCACGTGGTGAAGCAGATCATCATCGCCTCGCTCCACGGCCATCCGCAGCCGCTGGTGATCGAGGCCGCCCGCTCCAGCATCGCGCACGCCAACCAGCCGGGCTTCGGCGAGGTGTTCGACGGGCTGCGCGGTCGTTGATCATGTTCGGCACCAGCCCGCGCCCCCACCCGGCCACCCAACAAGGTTACTCTCATGGGTGGCCGGGTGGGGGCGCGGGCTGGTGCGGTGCCGCGGCGGGAGCCGCATAAATGGCCGCTCCGCGCGCACCCCATGGAAACCAGCTCCAGCCGAAGATCATCGTCAAGAAGATCATCGTCGAGGGGCATGGCGGCCATCACGGCGGCGCCTGGAAGGTCGCCTATGCCGATTTCGTGACCGCGATGATGGCGTTCTTCCTGCTGCTCTGGATCCTGGGCGCCACCACCGAGAAGCAGCGCAAGGCGCTGGCCGATTATTTCGCGCCGACGCTCGTCGAGCTGAAGCAGAACAGCGCCGGCTCGAACGGCCTGTTCGGCGGCGAGGCGATCAACCAGCGCGACAATTATCCGGGCAAGGCCTCGCAGACCGGCACGCGGGCGCTCACCGTGCCGGTGGGCGGCAGCGGCGGCAACAATGTCGGCACCGGCGCCAAGGGCACGCTGAAGGACCAGCGCGCGCTGACCCAGCAGGACCAGAAGAATTTCGACGAGACCGCCAAGCGCATCCGCGAGCGGATGCGGGCGACGCCGGCACTGGCCAAGCTCGCCAATCACGTCCGCTTCGTGCCGACGCGCGACGGGATGCGGATCGACCTGCTCGACGATGCCAATTATTCGATGTTCAACCTGGGCACGACGGCGCTCGTGCCCGAGGCGAGCGCGCTGATCGGCACGATCGCGGATTCGATCCGGGGCATGGAGAACCCGATCATGATCCGCGGCCATACCGACAGCCTGGGCTATGGCGACCCGCTGGCGATGAACAACTGGATGCTGTCGAGCGGCCGGGCCGAGGCCACGCGCCGGCGGCTGCTCTCCGGCGGCGTGACCGAGATGCGCTTCGAGCGGATCGAGGGCGTGGCGGACCGCGAGCCGCTGATCGTCGACAATCCCGCCGATCCGCGCAACCGCCGCGTCTCGATCACTCTGCTCTATCGCCGGATCATGGACCAGGACCAGCAGGGCCGCTTCCGCCCCGGCCTGCGCGCCAGCCGCGAGGCCGGCGCGCCGCTACCGCACTGATCAGCCGATCAGAAGAACTGCTTGCGGAAGGTGAGCTTGATCGTGCGGCCGATGGGATCGCGCAGATTGGGCGCATAGGCCGCGGGCGTCATGCCGTTCTGATCGGTCACCCGCTGGCGGGCGTCGAACAGATTGTCGATCCGGAACTGGACCCGCGAGCCGCGGAACCAGGGGTGCTTGAGCAGGAAGTCGATGTCCTGGCCCGGATTGAACTCGGCCAGCAGGTTCAGCTTGGCGAGGCTGCCGAAATTGAGCTCGGTCGCGCCGCCCGGAATCGTCGCGGTGCCGCTGGTGGTGCGGGTGCCGCTCTGCCAGTTGCCGTTGAGCTGGAGCAGCAGCGCGTCGCGCTTGATGCCGGCGGTGAAATCCACCCGGTGCGCCGCGATCGACTGCGATCCCTCGCCGTCGAGACGGTCGATCACCGGCAGGCCCGGCCGGATCTGGATCTCGTCCTTGAGCACCCAGGTATGATAGGCGCTGAGCAGGATGCGGTTGCCACCGCCGCCGCCGCCAAAGCCGCCGCGACCACCACCGCCGCCCCCGCCCCCGCCGGGTCCGCCGAAGCGGCGCGGGCCGCCATCGCCGCCCGGACCGCCGCCGGGGCCCGGGCCGGGCCCGTCGGTCTGCACGCGTCCCTGTCCCTGGTCCGGCTGCGGCCCCTGGCCCTGCTGCCCGTCCGGGCGCGGGCCACGGAACTGCTGGTTCAGCGTGCCGCCGAACAGGCTCGATTGCTGGCCGAGGCGGCGGAACTGGTCGAACATCGCCGTCATCTCGGCCGGCATCGGCTGGCCGGTGCGGCGCGATTCCTCGCGCGCCTTCATGAACGCCTCGCGGCGCTCGCGCATGCGCTTCTGCTGCGGCGAGGCGATCGGGATGAACAGGTTGAAGCCCCAGCGCAGCTCGGAATGCGCGGTCCGGTCATAGTTCACCGGGCGGGTATCGAGGCTGAGCAGCCGCCCGCTGCCGTCCCGCACGAAGCGATCGGGGAAGGCGGCCTCGAGCTCCTCCGACGCGCCCGGAAAGTTCTGGATCGCGTTGCGGAAGCGCACATTGGTATAGTTCACCACGATGCCGAGATTGGTCTCGGTGAGCGGCCGGATGTTGAGCCCGACGCGGAACACATGCCGGCTGTCGGCACCTAGCGACGGGTTGCCGCCGGTGATCTGAGTGATGTTGACGCTCTCGCCGCGCACGAAATCATAGATGGGCACGTTGGGCGTGGTGACCACGGGATTGCCGAGCTGGCCCGGCGTCGGCGCGTTGCTGTCGTTGATGAAGCTGACGATCGCCTGGACCTGGGTGATGGGCGACCAGTTGAAGCCATAGCCGGTCGTGGTCAGCCGGCCGAAGTCCGACAGCTGCTCGATCTCGAAATTGGCGTTGACCGAGAAGTCGCCGACCGCGTCGAGCACCGCCCGGCGGCGGCTGGTGATCGGGACGGTGATGTTGCCGCGCACGGCGCCGATGTCGCGCGAGATGTCGCTCGCGCTGTACTGGCCCGAGCGGAAGGACTTGCCCGAAAGATCGTTGGTGCGGCCCGCCACGCGGACGCTGGTGGTCACGTCGCCGGCCGGCAGCTTGAACAGCGGGCCGTTGGTGAGGAACTCGATATTGCCCACCTTGGTCGTCGACTCGGTCCAGTCGTCCGGCCGGCTGCCGACCAGGCCGTAGGGGATCGCCGCGAACGGATTGAAACTGGCGTCGTTGGCGTTGAGCAGCGCCTGCATCTGCGACGGATCGACGCCGCGCGTGGTGGTCGTGTCGCTGCCGGTCTGCTGGTAGTTGGCGTTGAGCGACCAGCGCCAGCTGCTGATCCAGGGCGCGCTGTCGCCGTTGATCGTCACTTCGCCGCGCAGCGACTGGCTGCCGCTCGAGCGGGTGAGGGGATTGAGATTGTCGTAATAGCGCCGCAGCTCGACATTCTGGCCGAAGGGCGAGAACGGGTTGCCGGCGGGCAGGAGCAAGGTCGCGCTCGGCAGGCCGAGCCAGGATTCGCTTTCGTTGACGTCCAGATTGACGGTGGCGGTGGCGCTCACCTTGGCCGAGAGCGCGCGATTGTAGATGCCGCTGATCGTCAGGTTCTTCGCCGGGCCCACCAGCGTGCGATAGGGCGTGAGATCGGTGACGTTGGGATCATTGGCATTGGCGGCATAGCCCGCGAGCGACTGCTGGCCGCTCACGGGAACTCCGGCGACCGTCACCGGCTTGCCCGCCAATGCGCTCAGCGCCGGATCGATCTCCCCCCCGCCGATGCCGGTGATGTTGCCCCGCGTGTCGAACAGCGAGTTTCCGACGCGGCTCACGCCGCGCTCGCTCTCGAGGATCGCGGAGTTCTGATTGTACTTGACGTCGAGCGTCACCCGCCCGTTGCGGTTGAGCTTCAGGATGTTGAGATTGGCGCTCTCGGTCGCATTGCCGCCGGCGGTGGGCATCTGCCCCTCCAGCACGGTGGTGACCGCCTGGAAGCGGTTGCGCAGCACGAAGTTGATCACCTTCTGCGTGGCGCCATAGCCATATTGCAGGGCGACTTCCTCGGGCAGGATGTCGATCCGGTCGATCGCCTCGGTGGGCAGGTCGCGCACTTCGTTCATGCTCGAGCGGCGGCCGCTGATCAGGATCACCGGCTGCTCGTCGCCGCGGCCCGAGCTGCTGCCGAGCTGCGCCTGCAGCGCCGTGATCAGCTCCGAGACGTTCGAGGCGCCATAGGCACGGATATCGGCCGGATTGAGCTGGACCTCGGGCTTGACGTCGGTCTTGACCGCGCCGGGCAGCACGCCGTTGACGACGATCGTGCCTTCGTCGCCCGTCTCGTCCGGACCCTGATCCTGCGCGGCGGCCGGCTGCGACGCATGCTGCCGGGCGGGAGGATCCTGGCTCGGCGAAGGCATGGGCTGCTGCTGCGCCTGGGCCAATGCCCCGCCGGGCATCGCGCCGACGAGCAGACCGGCAACCGCACAACCCAGCTTCAACCTCGAACGCATCAATTCCCCCACCCTAATCGAAGACCCGCGGCGCACGTGACACCGCTTGCATGAATGCCGCGTGGCTAATCGCCACTTGTCGCAGAAGTTTGCCCGGTTCTGGAAAAAATCGCGGCACCGCGGATGGGAGCCCGCGCCCGGCTCCGCCGGGCGCTGCATGTTTCACTGGTGCGGTCGAGAAGACTCGAACTTCCACGGCCTTTCGGCCACAACGACCTCAACGTTGCGCGTCTACCAGTTCCGCCACGACCGCACGTGAAACTCCGTCGAATGAATACCGACGGCTGGTAAGGCAGCGGCCCCTAGCAATGCGTTTCGGACAATGCAAGCCATTGCCGCACGCTTTTCCAAACGGCGCGAAATCCGCTAAGCGCGCCCTCCCATGCGCCTCTCCCCCGCCCTTTCCGCCGAGATGCGCCGAATCCTGTCGCTTGCCTGGCCGGTGGCGCTGACCAGCCTCAACTGGACGATCCTCCACGTCACCGACGTGATCGTCGTCGGCTTCACCGGCACGGAGGAGGTGGCCGCGCTGGGGGCGAGCCGCGCGCTCACCTTTCCGGGCATCGTGATGGGGCTGGGCGCGCTTTCGGGCGTGCTGGTCCATGTCTCGCGCGCCGATGGCGCGAAGGACCTGCCCGGCACCGGCCGCGCCTTTCACCAGGGGCTGCTGCTCGCCATCGCGCTGGGCATGATCAGCGCGCTGACGCTGTTCGCCCTTGCCGAGCCGATGCTGCGCGGCATCGGCGTGGCGGGCGAGATCGCGCCGCTCGCCGCCGACGTCGTGCGAGTGATGGCGCTCGCCTATCCCTTCCAGCTGCTGATCGTCACCGCGAGCTTCTTCCTGGAAGGCGTGAGCCGGCCGCAGCGGGTGACGGTCGTCAACCTTGCGATCCTGCCGGTCAACGCGCTGCTGGCCTGGGCGCTGTCCGGCGGGCATCTGGGCCTGCCCGCCCTGGGCGCCGTCGGCGCGGCGCTGGCCACGACGATCGCCTCGGCGCTCGGCGCGGCGGGGATGATCGGCGCGGCCTGGACGCTGCCCCGGGCCAGGCAGCGCGGCGTGCACGACCTGGCCGGCATCTTCAGCCGCGCCTCGCTGAAGGGCGCGCTGGGGCTCGCGCTGTTCGGCCTGGTCCCCGCCATCGCCTCGGGGCTCGAGCTTATCGGCTTCTCGATCCTGATCGCCCTCTCGACCGAACTGGGCGAAGTCACCACCCATGCCTTCCAGATCGTCTTCTCGATCCACAATGTCACCTTCTCGGTGGCGCTGGGGCTGGGATCGGCGGCGGGCGTCCGCGCGGGCAACGCCGTGGGCGAGGGCGTGCCCCAGGCCGCCGCGCGCCGGGCCGCCATCGCCGCGGCCCTGGCGGCCCTGGCGACGGGCGTGCTGGCGGCGCTGCTGATCCTGATCCCGCACCCCTTCGTCGCGCTGTTCCCCGCAGTGCCCGAGGTGCAGAGGCTCGCGCTGGCGATGCTGCCGATATGGGCGCCCTTCATCCTGTTCGACGGGATGCAGGTGGTGTTCGTCTATGCGCTGCGCTCGCTGGGCGACCAGGTGGTGGCCGGCGTCAACTCGGTGATCGCCTTCTTCCTCGTCACCGGCGGGGCGGGGCTGGCATTCGTCCATCTTGCCGGCTGGGGCGCGACCGGCCTGGTCCTCGCCTCGGGATTCGGCATGGTCGTCGCCGCCGCGCTCCACGGCACGCGGCTCTGGTGGATCAACCGCCGATTTCGGTAGCGAAGCTCAGCCGCGCCGTGCTCGCGCTGCGCGGCGGGTCGAGCTGGGCCGAATTGAAGTCGATCGTCTGCTTGGGGCCGATCTCGCGCACCTGCGGCGTCACGCGCCAGCTATAGACCAGCTGGTTCTGCTTGTCCCTGAGCTCGATGCGGATATCGGGCACGCGCTGCTTGTCCGAAGTGGGATTGGCCACCTTGCCCGAGATGATGAACAGCTCGCTGCCATTGGTCTGGGTGCGCAGCTCGGCGTTCTTGTCGGCAAAGACCAGCGGTGTCTCGACCTCGCCGCCGACGCCGAGGCCGAACCCCATCTGCGCCGCCAGCCCGGGCGCGCCCGAATAGAGGATCGCCCCGGTGCCGAGCAGCATCGAGAAGCCGGCGACGAACGCGGCCGCGGTCCAGCGCCGCGCCGGATTCCTGCGCGGCTTGAACGGCGGCTGGGGCGCGAAGGGATCATAGTCCGGCGCGGGCCCGCCGGCCGCGGCGGTGATCGACGCGTCGTCGAACACGCGCGGCGGCGGAGCCTCGCGCTTCGGCGCCTCGGCCGCGCGGCCCGTGGCCTGGGTGACCGGGCCGTCGGCGTCCGTCGCCCGCGTCGTCAGGTCGAGCGCGACCGGCGCCTGGAACCAGCTGTGCTTGCAGCTCGCGCAGCGCACCGTGCGGCCATCGGCGCCGATGGCGCTGTCGGGCACCAGGTAGCGGGTACGGCACTGGCTGCATTCGAGGATCATTACGCGCGGCTCACGACACGGGGCCCTGTCGCCCGATTGTCACGATTCTAGACCCATCGATTCGCGCCCACAAGAGTCCCCCGCCCGAGTATCCCCAGCTTCTTGTGACCCGCCAGCGGCTGTGCGATGGCAGGTGCGAGGGAAGCGCCGGGAGCCAGATGGCCAGCATCGTCCAATTCGAGAATGTCGGCCTGCGCTATGGTTCGGGCGACGAGACTCTCTCGGACATCAGCTTCACGCTGAACACCGGCGCCTTCTATTTCCTCACCGGTCCCTCCGGCGCGGGCAAGACCTCGCTGCTCAAGCTCCTGTATCTGGCCCAGCGCCCGAGCCGCGGCACGGTGCGCCTGTTCGGCGAGGACGCGGGCGCCCTGCCCCGCGCCCGCCTGCCCGGCTTTCGCCGGCGGATCGGCGTGGTGTTCCAGGACTTCCGGCTCGTCCCCCATCTTTCCGCCTATGACAATATCGCACTCCCCCTGCGGATAGCAGGCGTGTCCGAAGGCGATATCGAGGCGCCGGTGCGCGAGATGCTCGCCTGGGTGGGGCTGACCGATCGCGGCCGCGCCCGGCCGCCGACGCTTTCCGGCGGCGAGCAGCAGCGCATCGCCATCGCCCGCGCGGTGATCGGCCGCCCCGAGCTGCTCGTCGCCGACGAGCCGACCGGCAATGTCGATCCCGACATGGCCGAGCGGCTGCTGCATCTGTTCGACAGCCTCAACCGCCTGGGCACCACCGTGGTGGTCGCGACGCACGACTTCCACCTGCTCAACCGCATTCCCAACGCGCACATGATGCGGCTCGAAAAGGGCCGGCTCAACGACCCGACCGGCGCATTGCGCAACCCGCCGGGGCGCGCATGAAGCTGAGCCTCAACCCCAATGCGCCCGATCGCCGCCTGCTCGACGAGAGCCGGCGCACGCGCGCCATGACCTGGATCATGGCGATCATGCTGTTCCTGACCGTGCTCGCCGGCGCGCTGGGGCTGGGCATGTTCGCCGCCACCGCGCAGCTCGACCGGCAGCTCGCGGGCCGGCTCACCATCCAGATCGTCGAGCCCAATGCGGCCATGCGCGACGGCGAGGCGGCGGCGATCCGCGCGGCGGTGGCCAGGATCCCGGGCGTGGCGCGCGCGGCCGAAGTCGATCGCCAGCGGCTCGCCGAGCTGCTCAAGCCCTGGCTGGGCGACACCGGGCTCGATCCCGATCTGCCGATGCCGGCGATGATCGATGTCGAGGTGCATGGCAGCAGCCTGGCCATGGTCGAGCGCACCGCCCGCGCCATCGCGCCCGGCGCCCGGATCGACCGGCACGCGCAATGGCTCTCGCCGGTGCGCGGCTTCATGACCACGATGAGCTGGCTCGCGGTGGGGCTGATGCTGCTGATCGCCACCGCCACCGCCGCCGTGGTGCTGCTCGCCGCGCGTTCGGGGCTGGACACGCACCGCGACACCATCGATGTGCTGCACATGCTCGGCTCCACCGATGTCCAGATTGCCCGCCTGTTCCAGCGGCGGATCGCGTTCGACACGCTGTTCGGCGGCCTGCTCGGCACTGCCGCGGCGCTGGGGCTCGTCTGGTTCCTCCAGTCGCGCATGGCGCTGGTCGGCTCGGAGATGCTGAGCGGCGTGGCGTTGCAGCAGCGCGACTGGTTCCTGCTCCTGCTGCTGCCGCTGGGCTTCGCGCTGCTCGCCACCTTCGCGGCGCGGAGCACCGTGCTGCGCGCGCTGGGCCGCACGCTGTGATCCTGCGCCTCATCGCCCTGGTGGTGATCGCCTGGCTGCTCGGCTTCGCGGCGTTCATGCTGTCGCTCGGCCATCCGCTGGAGAACCGCAAGACCGACGCGATCGTGGTGCTGACCGGCGGATCGAAGCGGATCGACCGCGGGCTCGAGGTGCTGCGCGCCGGCGATGCGAAGCGGATGCTGGTCAGCGGCGTCGATCCCGATGTGCGCCCCGGCGAGTTCGCGGCGGAATACAAGATCGACCGGCAGCTGATGCGCTGCTGCGTGGACCTGGGCTGGCAGGCGGTCGACACCCGCTCCAACGCGGAGGAGACCGCGGAATGGGTGAAGGAGCATCAGTATAAGACGGTGCGGCTCGTGACGTCCGACTGGCATATGCCGCGCGCCCGGCTCGAACTGGCCCATGCCCTGAAGGGCGTCGAGGTGATCGGCGATCCGGTGCGCAGCCAGCCGGGCTTCGCGATGCTGTTCCGCGAGTATCACAAATATCTCGTGCGGCGGATCGCGCTGCTGCTCGGTGCCAGCTGATGAACCTGCTCCGCACGCTCGCCTTCTCGATCTTCTTCTACGGCCTGTCGGTGCCGATGGTGCTGCTCGTGCCCCTGGTGGCGCTGCTGGGCGGCGATTCGCTGCGCAGCTATGCGATGGGCTGGGTGGCGCTGATGCGCTGGTCGGCGCGCTGGATCCTGGGGATCCGGGTGAAGATCGAGGGCGAGATTCCCAAGGGCCCGGTGCTGTTCGCGGGCAAGCACGAATCGCTGTTCGAGGCATTGGAGCTGAGCCGGCTGCTGGGCTCGCCCGCCACGGTGATGAAGCGCGAGCTGGCGCGGATCCCGCTCTGGGGCTGGGCGGCGCGGCGCTATGGCGTCATCATCGTCAACCGCACCGCCAATGCCTCGGCGCTGCGCGCGATGATGAAGGACGCGCAGGCCGCATTGAAGCAGGGCCGATCGGTGATGATCTTTCCGGAGGGGACGCGGGTGAAGCCGGGCGAGAAGCCGGAGCTGCGCTCGGGCTTTGCCGGGCTCTACCGGATGCTCGACCTGCCCGTGGTGCCGATCGCAGTGAAGAGCGGCCATGTCTGGCCCAAGCACGGGATCAAGAAGCCGGGCGTCGTCACCTTCCGGTTCGAGCCGATGATTCCGCCGGGCCTGCCCCGCGCCGAGGCCGAGGCGCGGGTGCATGCGGGGATCAATGCGCTGAACGGCTGAGCGCTACCGGCCGGCGCCGCCCGCGGCTTGCAATGTAGGACTTCGCATGGCCTGCTCCCGCGGCCGGATTGGCGCCCGGCCGCTCTTTCGACCTGTTGGAGAAATAGGACCCCTCGCGCGCAAGGAAGTTGCGAGATGCCCCGCATCCTCGGGAAAACAGGGAAATTTGCACGCCGCGAACCGGGCAGCGGGTAGAGGCTTTCGCGACCTTTCGGCGGACCGTCCCGATCGCCCTGTAGGAACCCGGAGGCAGGCCCCACTCAGCAAACGCCGTCATCCTGCCTTTGCGGGGATGACGAGAGAGGGAGTATCGGTCCCCAGCCTAGTCGTGCGTGCGGCCGAAATCGGGCGCCGCATCGTCCTGGCCCTGCTCGATGATCGAGCGCCGGATCGCGCGGGTGCGGCTGAACAGCTCGAACAGCTCGTCGCCCTTGCCCCAGCGGATCGCGCGCTGGAGCGCCGTCAGATCCTCCGAGAAGCGCTGGAGCATGTCCAGCACCGCTTCCTTGTTCGCCAGGAACACGTCGCGCCACATGGTCGGATCCGAGGCGGCGATGCGCGTGAAGTCGCGAAAGCCGCCGGCCGAATATTTGATCACCTCGGACTGGGTGACTTCCTCCATGTCCGAAGCGGTCCCGACGATCGTATAGGCGATCAGGTGCGGCAAATGGCTGGTCACCGCCAGCACGCGATCGTGATGATCGGGCGCCATCGTCTCGACCTCGGCGCCCAGGCGGCGCCAGAATTCGCGGACGCGCTCGATGGCGAAGGGCGTGGTCCCCTCCACCGGCGTGACGATGCACCAGCGGCCGTGGAACAGCGAGGCGAAGCCGGCCTCGGGCCCGCTATTCTCGGTGCCCGCCACCGGATGCGCGGGAACGAAGGTCGCCTCCGGCAGCGCGGCGCGCACCGCCTCGACCACGCTTTCCTTGCACGAGCCGACATCGCTGACGATCGCGTCGGCGGGCAGGTCCGCGGCGATGTCGGCCGCGGCCCCGGCCATCGCGCCGACGGGAACGCAGAGGATGACGAGATCGGCATCGATCACCGAGGTGCCCGCGGTGTCGGCGACGTCGTCGCACAGCGCGATGCGCAGGGCAGTCTCGCGCACCGCCGGATCGGCGTCGAAGCCGGTCACGCGCACGCTCGGCATGTGCTGCTTCACCGCGCGCGCGATCGACGAGCCGATCAGGCCCAGGCCGATGATCGTCACCCGGCCGAAGGGCGGCTGCTGCCGCTGGTCTTCCGCAGGCGCGGGCAGCATCAGCCCTCGCCCGCCATTGCCCGCAGCGCCGCGATCACGCCGCGCGTCTCGTCCTCGGTGCCGATGGTGATGCGCAGGCCGTGCGGGAGCCCCTGGCCGGGCAGCCAGCGGACGATATAGCCGGCGTCCATCAGCCCCTTGTACGCCGCCTCGGCGGTGAGATGGCCCTCGAACAGCACAAGGACGAAATTGGCCTGGCTCGGCACGGCGCGCAGGCCCTTGTTGCCCAGCTTGGCGATCTCGTCGGCGAACCAGCGGCGCCACTCGGCATTGTGCGCCTTGGTGTGGGCGACGAAATCGGTATCGCCCAGCGCCGCGACCGCCGCCGCGGTGCCCGCGATGGTGATCGAGAAGGGCAGGCGGATGCGGTGCATCGCCTCGATGATCGGCGCGGAGGCATAGCCCCAGCCGATCCGCTCGGCGGCGAGGCCGTACATCTTGGAGAAGGTGCGCGTCACCAGCACGTTGGGCGCGGTGCGGGCCAGCTCCATGCCGCCATCGTCGTCATCGCCTTCGATATATTCGGCATAGGCATGGTCGAGCACCAGCAGCACATGGCTGGGCAGCCCGGCATGGAGGCGCAATATCTCCGAACGGGGCGCGTAGGTGCCGGTCGGGTTGTTGGGGTTGGCGACGAAGACGATCCGCGTGCGCTCGGTCACCGAGGCGAGGATGGCGTCGACATCGGTCGCATAGTCCTTGTCCGGCGCCACCACCGGCGTCGCGCCGACCCGGCGGGTGGCGATCGGGTACACGGTGAAGCCGTAATGGACATAGATGATCTCGTCGCCCGGGCCGGCAAAGGCGCCGGCGGCCAGGTGGAGCACCTCGTCCGAGCCGTTGCCATAGATGATGCGGGCGGGATCGAGGCCGTATTTCGCCGCGATCGTCTCGCGCAGCTCGACGGCGCTGGCATCGGGATAGCGCTCGAGGCTGGTCGCCGCGGTCAGGAACGCGTCGCGCGCCTTTTGCGAGGTGCCGAGCGGATTCTCGTTGGACGAGAGCTTCGAGACCTTGCGGCCGTCATCGGTGGTGGAGCGCCCCGGCACATAGGGGGCGATTTCCATGATCCAGGGCTTGGGAACAGGTGCGGTCATGGCCGCGCGGCTTGGCGGAATGGTTACCGGATGGCAAGGGTCACGCGCTAGGGCTTCATGGTTAAAGGGAGCCGGGGAGGGGCAATGCGGGGGAACGGCATCGTCTGGCGCGCGCTGGAAGCGGCGCGGCGACGCAATCTGGAAGCGGCCGGCGAGGCGATGCCGGTCAAGGGCGAGAGCGGCGCGACGCGGCGCGCGGTGCTGCGGGCGCTGGCCGCGGCCGGCATGGCCGGCGCCCTGCCCCGCCCCGCCGCGGCACGCGCGCCAGGACGCGTCGCGATCATCGGCGGCGGCATCGCCGGCCTCAGCGCGCTCCACCATCTGCGCAAGGCGGGCGTCGACGCATTCCTGTACGAAGGCCGCAACCGCACCGGCGGGCGGATGCACACCCACCGATCGGGCGACTGGACGTTCGAGGCGGGCGGCCAGCTGGTCAACACCAATCACTATGACATGCACGCGCTGCTCGCACGCTACGGCGTGGCGCTGCTCGACCGCAAGAGCGAGCCGCACGACACGCTGATCCTCGCCGATGGCCGGCTCGTGAGCGACGCGGAGCTGGCCGCGGCGCTGCGCCCGATCGCCGCGCAGATCGGCCGGGACGCCGATCGGCTCGACCGGGACCATGCCCGCGTCGCCCCCGCTCTCGATCGCCTGTCGATCCACGACTATCTGGAAAGTCACGCCGCGCAGATCCGCGAGCCCTGGGTCCGCCAGCTGCTCGAGGCGACCAGCCGCACCGAATATGGCGTCGAGCCGAACCGCGCCTCGGCGATCGAGCTGATCTTCAACCTGCCGACGGTGGACGGCCGGCGCGCCGAAGTGCTGGGCGGCGCCGACGAACGCTATGTGATCGAGGGCGGCAGCTCGGCGCTGGTCGAGGCGATCAGCGCGGTCCATGCCGACCGGATCGCCACGGGCAAGCGCCTGCACCGGGTCGAGCCCGGGCTGAAGCTGCATTTCCTCGACGGCTCGGCCGCGGATGCCGATACGCTGATCGTCGCGGTGCCGGGGCCGCTCACGCGCCAGATCGATTTCCGCGTGCCGCTTCCCGCCGCCTGGCGCGCGTTCATCGGCGAGATGGAGCTGGGCTTCAACGAGAAGGTCCAGTCCGGCACCAACGCGACGCCGTGGCGCCACCCGATGGGCGTGGGCGGCGAGCTGTGGCAAACCGATCCGCGGGCCGGCTGGGCGCTGGGCTGGGACGGCAGCGTCCATCGCAAGGACGGGCTGTCGCCGGTCTGGACCTGGTTCCTCGGCGGCGGCGAAGTGCTGCGCGCCGCGAGCGAGGCGCCGTCCGCGCTCGCCGCGCGCTTCGCCGCCAGCGCCGCCGCCGCGATCCCCGGGCTGGTCGAGGCCGCCACCGGCCCGTTCACGCGCACCAACTGGCATGCCCAGCCACTCACCCTCGGCGCCTATTGCAACTATGCCCCCGGCCAGCTCACCCGCTTCTCGAAGCTGCTGTACGTCGAAGGCGAGGGCAACGACCAGGTGCCCCATGCGGGACGGATCTGGTTCGCGGGCGAGCATCTCTCCGATGCCTTTCCGGGCTATATGAACGGCGCCGCGCAGACCGGACGGATGGCGGTCGCCGCCGTTCTCGGCACGCGGATCGATGCCAAGGCCGCTTGAACCGCGGCGCGCAGCCTCCTAACGACCGCGGAATGTCCGACGATCCGCGTTATGGCACTGGCCGTTCGGTGACTCTGCCGGGGCCGCTGCGCCTCGACGGCGGCGGGCTGCTGTCGCCGCTCGACATCGGCTACGAGACCTATGGCACCCTCGCCGCTGATGGCGGCAACGCGATCCTGGTGTGCCATGCGCTGACCGGCGACCAGCATGTCGCCTCCACCCATCCGCGCACCGGCAAGCCCGGCTGGTGGGCGCGCATGGTGGGGCCGGGCAAGCCGATCGACACCGATCGCTATTTCGTCGTCTGCTCGAATGTGCTGGGCAGCTGCCTGGGCAGCTCGGGGCCGGCGACGGTCAACCCCGCCACGGCCAAGCCCTGGGGGATGGGCTTTCCGGTCATCACCATTCGCGACATGGTCCGCGCCCAGGCGATGCTGCTCGACCATCTCGGCGTGGGCAAGCTGTTCGCCGTGGTCGGCGGCTCGATGGGCGGCATGCAGGCGCTGAGCTGGGCGGCGACGTTCCCCGAGCGCGTCGCCTCGGCCGTGGTCATCGCCAGCGCCGCGCGGCACTCGGCGCAGAACATCGCCTTCCACGAAGTCGGCCGCCAGGCGGTGATGGCCGATCCCAAATGGCGCGGCGGCGACTATTATGCCGACAATGATCCCCCCGCCGCCGGGCTGGCGGTGGCGCGGATGGCGGCGCACATCACCTATCTTTCCGAGGCCGGGCTCACCGCCAAGTTCGGGCGCAAGCTGCAGAGCCGCCCGGAGAAGCCGGACGGCGCCAAGACCTTCGGCTTCGACGCGGACTTCCAGGTGGAGAGCTATCTGCGCCACCAGGGCCTGGCGTTCGTCGACCGGTTCGATGCCAATTCCTACCTCTACATCACCCGGGCGCTCGACTATTTCGACCTGGCCGAGGAGCATGGCGGGCTGCTCGCCAACGCCTTCCGGGGCAGTGGGGCGCGCTTCTGCGTGGTGAGCTTCGACACTGACTGGCTCTATCCGACGAGCGAATCGCGCACCATCGTCCACGCGCTCAACGCAGCGGGCGCGCGGGCGAGCTTCGTCGAGCTGCGATCACCCTTCGGCCATGACGCCTTCCTGCTCGAAAGCCCCGAGCTCGACCGGGTGGTGCGCGGCTTTCTGGAGGCGGGCACGGCATGAGCGACTATCGCATCTCGTTCGACAAGGCCGAGCTGGATCTCGACCTGATCCATGCGTTCCTGAGCGGCTCCTATTGGGCCAGGGGCATCCCGCGGCACATCGTCGAGACCTCGATCGCGCACAGTTTCTGCGCCGGCGCCTTCGCCAAGGACGAGGCCGGCCAGGACGAGCAGGTGGGGTTTGCCAGGCTGATCACCGATCATGCCACCTTCGCCTATCTGGCCGACGTGTTCGTGCTGCCCGCGCACCGGGGCCGGGGCGTGGCGACGCAGATGCTCGAAGCGGTGCAGGCGCATTCCGAGCTGGCCGGCCTGCGCCGCTGGCTGCTCTTCACCCGCGACATGCAGCCGCTCTACGCCAAGCTCGGCTGGACGCAGATCCCGCATCCCGAGCGCTGCATGGAACGGCACGACGTGGATCTCTACACGCGATGACCCTGCGCCCGGACCTGGCGATCATCGCGGCGAACGTGGCAGCGGGCAGCCGCGTGCTCGATGTCGGCTGCGGCGACGGCGCGCTGATGGCGGCGTTGCGCGACACCCGCCAGGTCGATGCGCGCGGTCTGGAGCTCGACGCGGGCGACGTGGCGGCGGCGGTGGGCCGGGGGCTCTCGGTGGTACAGGGCGACGCCGATACCGACCTGGCCGACTATCCCGACAACAGCTTCGACTATGCCATTCTCAGCCAGACGCTGCAGACCACCCGCCATCCGGACATGGTGCTGGAGAACCTGCTGCGCATCGGCAAGCACGCGTTCGTCTCCTTCCCGAATTTCGCCCATTGGCGAGTGCGCGCCTCGCTGCTGTTCGGCGGGCGGATGCCGGTGACGCGGCTGCTGCCGGTCGAATGGTATGCCACGCCCAACATCCACCATGTGACCGTCGACGATTTCCGTGCGTTCGTGCAGGGCCGAGGGATCACGCTGGAGGGCAGCTGGTTCCTCTCGGGCGACCAGAGCTGCGGATCGGCGATGGCCAATCTGTTCGCCGAACATGCGGTGTTCCTGCTGAGACGGTGAAGTGAAGTGAGGTGATGCGATGCGGACGGTGAAGCGGGTGCATCCGGCCTTTCGCGACGACATCGGCGATCTCGTCACCCGGCGCCCGGTGCCGGGCCCGGCGATCGGGCATGTCGGCGCCTTCCTGTTCCTCAACCATCACGGCCCGCAAGCCTATCCGCCGAACAATCGCGGCCTGCCCTTCGGCCCGCATCCGCATCGCGGCTTCGAGACGGTGACCTTCATCCTGGCGGGCGAGCTGGCGCATACCGACAGCGCCGGCCATGCGAGCATCATCCGCGCCGGGGGCATCCAGTGGATGACCGCCGGCAGCGGCATCGTTCACGCCGAGGTCTCACCGGCGGACTTCAAGCGCGACGGCGGGCCGATGGAGATACTCCAGCTCTGGGTGAACCTGCCCGCCCGGCTCAAGATGACCGCCCCGCGCTATGTCGGCGCGCAGGCCGAGGCGATCCCCGCGGTCGCCACCGGCAGCGGCGCCACCATCCATCTGATCTCCGGCGCATTCGGCGATGCGAGGGGCACGGTCGATTCGCTCACCGGCGTGTTCCTGAGCTGGGTCGAGATCGCGGCCGGCGGCAGCGTCACCTTCTCCGGCCTCGAGGGGCGCGACGTGCTCCTCTATGCCGTGCGGGGCATGTTCCACGTGGAAGGCACCCCGGTCGCGCATTTCCATCTCGCCGAGCTGACCCCGGGCGACGCGGTGACCATCACCGCTTCCGAGCCGGCGCTGTTCCTGTTCGGCCACGCCGCGCCGATCGACGAGCCGATCGTGGCGCATGGCCCCTTCGTGATGAACAGCGAGGCGGAGATCCGCCAGGCCTTTCTAGACTATCAGGCCGGCCGGTTCGGCATCGCCGAGATCGTCGAGGCCTGAATTCCCGGGCCTAGCGCCGCACGCCCCAGTTGACGGTGACGTTGGTCACGGCCGTGCCCGGCTCCGCCATCACCCGCAGCGTGCGCCGGTCGCCGTCCGCCGCACTGAACGACTTGCGGTCCTCGATGCCGGGCGTCAGGCCCGAGGCGATGGCCTGCTCCTTCGACCAGGCGAGGATCGCCGGGGGCGCGGCGAAATCGGTGTAGATCACCGTGCCGCTGCGCTTCCCCGTCGCCGCGACATCGCCGCTGGTGCAGCTGATGATCTTGGCTTCCTTGTAGACCGGCACGAAATCGGGCTTGTCGTTGCAGGTGCCGGCGGCGACCTTGGCCGGCACACCCTTCGAGGTCGCCTCGATCACGTTCTGCGCGGCGGGATCGTTGGTCGTCCTCGGCCCGCCACAGGCCGCCGCCAGCAAGGCCAATCCTGTCACCGCGCCGCGCATGGCAATTCCCTCATCGATCAGAACGGAACCTGCTACCTAGCGCGCAATGCATTCCATATAATATTATGATTTACCAGGATAAATTTGGAAGCATGCGATCTTGCCGATGAAACCGTACGTTTTTCGGTTCTCACATGCCCGGGCGCGGCGTTCTCCGGCTTCCCTTGGCGAAACGGAAAGAGCCGGCAGGTTGCATCCGTAAGAACAGCGCCATAAATCTATTATGGTTCAGCTATTCATTATATTCATCAAATGAACAAGTGCCGCGCCTAACTCGATACGACCTCAACTCCCTCGGCATCGATCATGAAATATATATCATGCCTTATGCGTCGGGTTTGATCATATTATAACCGCGGTAACGACGTGCACAAAACTCAATACGGACATTATGACGAATAAAACACCTGCCGACAGCATCACATCGCCAACAACAGTAGCACTATCTATTCTTATCCTATATCTTAAGTAGTTATTTATCAAGAAAACAACTATCAAACACGCCCACATCGAAAGATGAACTGACAGGTTGCCATTTCTCACGAAATATACTGCCTGAAGAATATATACAATTATTCCATATGGAACAATTGACGGCACCGATAAAGATATCGCTCCAACAATGCTGCTCAGCTTCATCTCAATATCCTAATCAGAACAGCCATCCCAGGCGCCGAAGCCATTTAAAAGCGTCGGCTTGGGACATTTCCTTCCATTGACGACTATATGAGCGTCATCAAAAGCCGATGAGGCCACATCGGAAGTGGCAGCGGTGAAGGCGGCCTGCCCCGCCGCACCAACCTGATCGCCAATGGCGCCAGCCAACTCGTTTCGCCGGCCCGGGCCGATGGGAACCAGGAAATCCGCCCGAGTCATTCCCAAATAGGTGCCCAATCCAGCCGTCGCCGCATTTACAATACCCGCCCTGACCAAGCCGTCATCCAGCGGACGACCCGCCATTGCGTTCTCAACGGTACGCTGGCCAACGCCGAGCGCCCCGCCAACGGCCGTCGTCATCACTACCGCGGTCTTCAGCTCCTGCGTCCGGATAATGGCGGTCCCCACCCTCCCGGCCAGGCCACCGCTCAGCGCAGAGATACCGAGCCTGGCAACCTGCGTCTTTACCGAGCCCAGCACACCCAGGACATGCCCATTCTTCGCTTGCTCATAGGCGGCGCCCCAAGCTGCCCTGTCGGAATCGCTGGTTGCCTGATTCAGCATCTCCACCAGAAGGCCAATACACGCCGGGCCGCAGAGACCCGAAGGATCGGAAGCGTTAATGGGATCATTTGAGGAATAGGCATACAAGTTCATCTGATCGAGATATCCGATCGGATCCGTCTGCATGAATCGCCCAAGCATCGGCGAGTAGATACGCGCCTTGTAATAGTACATGCCCAGCTCGGGTATCCAAGCCTGGCCGGTATACTGGAAGCGACCAGCGTTGCCGCTACCCGGCAAGCCATATTCATCGTAGCTGTTGATCCCCGTGCGGTTGCCCCAGCAATCGGCGGTCGCGATGATCGAGCCCAGGTGATCGGCATGGAAGAGCTTGGTTGTCGAACAGTTCATCGCGCCGCCCTCGTCCCATAGGATGGGCTCGTCCTCGGCGGGACCGAACATGTAGCGGCGCAGCAATGCCCCGCTGCCGCTATACTCGGCAACGAGGTTGTTGCCGTCGTACAGGAACTGCGTGACGCCCGCGCTGCCACCCGACGTCTGGTAGAGGCGCCCCAAGGAATCATAGACCAAGTTCGCACCGGTCGAAGCGCTCACTAGCCGGTTCTCGGCATCGTAGGTGTAGGCGATGCCGCCGTCCCAAGTCAGGTTGCCATTGGCGTCATAACCATAGCCGTTGCCGCCTACCGCGGCATATTGGTTGAGACCATTCGGGACATAGGTGCGGCTGGTGGATGCATAAGCGTTGTACGCATAGTCCGAGTTGCTGCGGCCGAACCTGACGATCTGGCTCGCCGCATTATACCCGAAGGTAGCGGTCATATTCCCGGCGCCGCCGGCAAACCCCTGCGTCTGACTGGCAAGGCGGGAAATCGCATCATAGCCATAGCCCGTCATGCTGCTCGCGCGGTTGGTATTGGCGCGCCGTCCCTGGGCATCGTAGCCGATGCCCAGTAAAGGCACGGTACCTGTGGCGCCGGTCCACCATTGTGCCGCGCTCATCCGGTCCAATCCGTCGTAATCCATGGCGAAATATGCGCCATCGGGATGCGTAACGCGCGTTCGATTGCCATCCGCACTGAATTGGAAAGTCAGCGTTCGACTTATGCCGCCCATTGCGGTGGTCGTCGAGATAATCCGCCCAAGCCCGTCATAGCCGTTAATAACGGCATCGCTGCCCGAAGGGCCGTCAAACCTTGCCGCCGTCTGTAAGCCACGCAGATCGTAACTATAATAGACATCGCGCGTCAGCGAGGGCGGCACATTGGTGCAGGCATAGCCTGACACGCAAGCTTCCGGCACGATCTTCGAGGTTATCCGGTTCAGCGCATCATAGGCGTAGGTGAAGGTGCGCCCGTCGCGCTTGCGCAGGCGCGTGCGGTTGCCGTTCGCATCATAGCCATATTCTTCATAGTCTGCGCCGCTCACCGCGCCGGCGCTCGCCAACGCCGTAGCGGCAGTCGCCGGATTAAAGCCCGAAACGGAGCCCGAAGATGGGAAGCGCCACTGCACGTGCCGGTCGAACCCGTCATAGACCAGTTGCGCGCGATTACCGTTCGCATCGACGACATATTGCTCCTTGCCGTTGGGCGAGAAGCTGTACGTCACATAGGCCTGCTCGACGCTCGTTCCGACGGCCTTGCGGATCTGCTGCAAACGTCCCGCGGCGTCATATAATTTGCGGATGATTCGATCCGGCCCCTCGCTGCCTTCAGCGCCCAGCGCGCAGGCGCTGGCCGGCAAAGCGCCAAACGCGGCCGGGTTCATCCGCATGGCGGCGCATTCGAGCCGCGCCGCACCGTCATAGCTGTACTGCCTCAGCTGATAGGCGGCACCGCCCGACGATATGGTCTCGACGATCTTCTCGCCGTAGGAATTATAGATGGTGTCGGTGACCTGAGTGACCGACATCGCGGCAAGCGCGCCCGCGGTCACGTCGGTTGCGGTGCCATCCTCGACCTTGGTGACCTGATCGTCATCATTATAGCTGATCCGCTTTGCAATCCGGGGAAGCGGTCCCGATCCATCCGGATCGGTACTGATCGTTCCGATCTTTCGCCCGACGGCATCGTAGAGGAACGTCGTCGTACCTCCGCCGGGACCGGTCACGGTCACGAGATGGCCGGCATCGTCATAGGTATAGCTGGTCGCCAGCGACAGACCATCCGAGGCGACGGTCTCCGTCGCGCGAAGGAAGGTGTTTCCGACATAGGTGAAGCTGTGTCGCACCTCGTCCGAGCTGCCGGCGCATGATGCCAGAGTCCTGCATTCCGACACCTGCACAAGACGATAGAGGGTGCCGCCCCCCCCATTGATGGCCTCGTAGGTCGATCGCCGCTGTGGTCGCACGCCGGCGCTGTCGGACGGCATGGTGACCCTAGTCTCGCCGCCATGGGCCGGGTCATATTCGAAATGGGTCTCGCCGCCATTCGCATCCCGCGTCCAATTCGGCTTGTTACATTTCACTGGAACCGAACAAGTCGCGTCATAGTCGGCCTGATAGAGGACAATCGCTGCGAGCCCCGAGCCGGGCTTGGCGACGCTGGTGACGCGGATCAGATTGCCGCGGCTGTCATGTTGATATTGGCGGGCGTTGCTCTCAGGGAGAGTGGTTGCGCTCAGCGTTCCCTGCGACTGATAGGCGAAGTTCGTCTGCTGATTGAACTCGTCTTTGTTCTGGACCACGTCCGAACCCGTGGTCGAGACGAAGCAGGCGGAGTCAATGGAACCCCAGCCGGTGACCCAGGGCACCGGATTGCCGACCGCAATCCGCGTCTGACTATTGCCCATCGGGTCGGTCGTGGTCAGCGTGCCGCCGCCGTCATTCGTGTCCACGAAATTGTAGAGCCAGGTCCGGCCTCCCCTCGTGATCGACGAGACCGGTACAATGCGCGACGCACTAAACTGGGTAATATTCTTGTAGGTGATGCCGGTTTCGACACCGTTGGGCGTGATCACCCGGACGGGATTCAAAGTCGTCTTGTCATGCCCGTTGCTTATTCCCCAGCTGTCCGAACCGAGCTGGCAGGTCATGATGTTCCTCGCCTGCAGCGTGACCTTGAAGGCGCGGCCGATCTTGTCCGTCGCCTTCCAGTCTTGCTGCGCTGCCAGCTGCCCTACCTGATTTGCCGGAAAATTCGTGTGGGCGCGGCTAAAGCTCACCCGGTCGAGTTCGATCCCGTTCTTCCTCAGGACATAAGACGTAGCGTTGGCGAGGCCGCCATAGAGCACCCAGGCACTGCCTGCCGGCGAAGCGCTGGAAGTACAGGAAGTGCAGGGATAGATGGCGTCGACGGTGTAACCGAGATTGCTCGTGATCGTGCTGACCATCGTGCTGCCCGACACAATCGGATTGCCCGCGAAAGTAAGCTTCTCGCCATTCGCATAGAGGATCGAGGAAGCGTAAGCGAAGCCTCGATAGTTCGCGCCATTGCAGCTGGCGCCGCCGCCCATGCAGACCGGAATGGGTTCGACGGACATCGGAAAGAAGCTGACGACCGTGCCGTCGCGCGTCTGCAGGCCATAGGATTTGTCCGCAGTGCGGGTAAGCCGCGAACCGTCCACCTTCCCGACCTGCTGGCACAGCCCGAGGCCCGTGCAGACGAACATCTTGTCCATGCCTTCGAAATGCACGCGGATCTGGCGGCTGTTGGGGTTGCCGCTATCGGGTTCCGTCAGCGTATCGTCGGTCAGATAGGTTTCGAGGTTGGTGGTGAAGCGCCGCCCGTTGAAGACGGATCGCACCTGCAAATGCCCCGCTCCAGGCGCATTGAAACCGAGGGGCGAGGCGACCGAGTATTGCGCGGTCGCGACATCGACGCCGTTGATATCCGGCTGTGGATTGATCACGGTCTGGTTCTGCGCGGAGTTGTCCTGCGCACTGGCCGCCAACGGCACCAGCACCAGCGCCGACACGGGAAGCCCGAGCCGCAGGATCGAGCGCCGCACCGTCCCAAACATTCGGAAAAGGCGCGCACCTGCCACCCGGAGCGCAACGATATGCTCGGTCATGATGCCCTTCTTGCCCATAGCCATTTGAAACTCGCTCAGCCTGCCAAAGCGGGACGCAGCGTCACGCGCCACTGCATCTCCCGCCCCTCAGCGAGCCGCTAATCGTGGAAATGCGCGCCCTGTACTGTGACCATGGTCTGGTCCCCCGCGCCGGCAGCGAAAGGAAGCCTAGGGCAAGGGCGCCCGAGGAAACCAGTAAACGCAGATACATGCCCCGCCCCGTTGCCCATGGCCGATATGAACAATGAAGCGCTGGACGGTTACGGGAATGCGTCAAACCGGCGGTCAATTGGTCCATATCCGAGCAATGGAACGGCATGCCCCCGATGTTCGGGTCGCCAAGCCTTTCGCGGAACAGCGCCGCGCAGTTGCGCTGGAAGGTGCCGGGATTCCCGGGCTTCGGGATCCCACTCGCAAGCCGCGTTCTGAATCTGCGTGCGCCGATGCGCTGGCCGCGCTTGATTCGCCCCTCGCTAAATCATCTCGTGAATCCAGGGAGCAAGTGGGGAACATCCGTTCCTCAAGCCCCATCTATCGGCCCGAGAGGATTCGACGGTGCCGGATTTGGCGCAGTTTTCAGAAGCGTTTCATACCACAGTAACACGTGTGCGGTTTCTGTTTCATGTCTGACATCATCGAAGGGTTGGAAATGCGCGCCGATAGAAGTGCCTCCGTGATTTCGTTTCTCGCAATTGCAGGGGCAATGATCGCATCGCCTTCAAACGCTCAGGAAACCACGAAATATTCATATGATGCACTGGGGCATCTGGTCGGCGTGACTCATAGCGGAGGCGCCGCCAGCGGCGTAACTTCAACTTATTCCTATGACTCCGCCGGAAATCGTACAAACGTTGCCACGAGCGTGCCGGTTGCAGACGGGGATTGCAAATTCGCTGTGCGCGACGGCGGATTCTCCCATGATTGGGAGTTTCCGAGCAAACCTTTCCTGATCTGGATCGATAAATCGGGCAGTTGCACTGGCGCTACAACCCTTGCGTATAGCTTCTCACGCCCGGGCTCTCCGTCCGGCACCTTTGTGATGAACCCTTCGCAAGGAAGCTATTATTACTACGAACTGCCGGCCCCGTGCGCGTCGGGCGGGGAGGGCGATTTTACGACCACGATCCGAATAGTCTCGGGCCCGGGCTCGATCGCCAAGGGAACCGCTGCGCTTCGTATATGGAGTTGCACCTGAAGCATTCTGGGCCGTGGCAGCAACACCTTCCGCGCTGCCATCCATTCCGGTGGGCCAATCGAGCCCGAGCCCGGTCTCTCCCGACGGACGGCGCTACAACCAACGCACCGCAGCGTTCGGGATTGACTTCAACCTTCTGTCCAAGACGGCGTTTCCGAGGAGCGCAGCTTGGTATGATCGCTAGGGCGGAGCACGCTTTCACGCGCTCCGCCCGTGGCTTCGCCTATAAGACGCGACAAGCTCGCGCTGGGTGTTTCCTAGAACGGGACGTCGTCGTCCAGATCATCGGGGAACCCGCCACCGAAGCTATTGTTTCCGCCGCTGCCGCCCGAACGCTGGCCGCCGCTGTTGAAATTGCCGCCGCCCCGGCTGGACGACTGGCCGGCAAACTCGTCACCGCCGCCGGCGCCCCAATCGTCGCCACCCGAGGAGCGGCCACCGCCGAAGCCGCCGCCAGCACCACCGCCACCGCCGGGCGCGCCGTCCAGCATGGTGAGCACCGAGTTGAAGCCCTGGAGCACGATCTCGGTCGAATACCGGTCCTGGCCCTGGGCGTCCTGCCATTTGCGGGTGGTCAGCGCGCCTTCGATATAGACCTTGCTGCCCTTGCGCAGATAGCGTTCGGCGACATTCGCCAGGCCTTCGTTGAAGACCTTGACCGTGTGCCACTCGGTCTTTTCCTTGCGCTCGCCCGAGTTACGGTCTTTCCAGCTTTCGGACGTGGCGATGCGCAGCTCGACGACCTTGCCGCCATTCTGGAAGCTGCGGCTCTCGGGATCGCGCCCGAGATTACCCACCAGGATCACTTTGTTGACGCTGCCCGCCATGGAAACTCCGCTTCGAAATCTGTAAATGCTCGGGTGAGGATATGGCCGAGATCATCAACTTCAACAAGGCGCGCAAGGCCAGGGCGAAGGCCGAGAAGCCGATCCGTGCACAGGAAAATCGCGCGCGCTTCGGCCGCACCAAGGCCGAGAAGCAGGCCGAAGCCGCCGAGAAGGCGCGGATCGCGAAGACGCTGGACGATGCCAGGCGCGACTAGCGGCCCCGCGGAAGTTTACGGCACGCCCCTCTTTTCGGCCCCTGGCCAAGCACCGCGACGCCCCTCGCGCGGCATTTCGCGGACCCACCGTTCCATTCCGCCTCTCCCTTCGGGACAAAGGCCGAACATGCGCGATCCCACATTGCAAGCCGCGGGATGGACCGACGTTCAGGCGCCGGAACTCCCATATTCGCCGGCGCGACGGGGTAGACGGCGCCATCGCCACGCCCTTACTCGAAATATCGCTTCGGCCTAAAGCCCCAGCGCCAGCGCGCTCCAATAGGTGAGCCCCGCCGCGACATAGGCGAGCGTGAAGAGATAGCCGATCATGAACAGCGGCCATTTCCAGCCATTGGTCTCGCGCCGGGTCACCGCAATCGTCGAGATGCATTGCGGCGCGAACACGAACCACATCAGGAAGGCGAGCGCGGTCGGCAGGCTCCAGCGCTTGCGCAGATTGTCGGTGATCGTCGCCTCGCCCTTGGCATCCTCGGGATTGTCGACGGCATAGACCGTGCCGATCGCCGCCACGGCCGCCTCGCGCGCCGCCATCGCCGGAAGCAGCGCCAGCGAGATGTCGTGATTGAACCCGATCGGCTTCACCACGACTTCGATCCCGCTCGCGATGCGGCCGGCGATCGAATATTCGCTCTGCTTCACGCCCGCCGGCGCCTGGGGGAAGGTGGCGAGCACCCAGAGGATGGCGACGGTGGCGGCGATGGTGGTGCCGGCGCGCTTCAGGAAGATCTCCGCGCGCTGCCACAGGCCGAGCGCGATGTCGCGCAGGCGGGGCAGCTGGTATTTGGGCATCTCCATCATGAAACCGGAGGTCGCGCCCTTCGTCACCGTGCGGCGGAGCAGCAGCGCCGCGCAGAAGGCGCCGACGATGCCGAGGATGTAGAGCCCGAACAGCACCAGCCCCTGCAGCCCGATGCCGGGCAGCACCGCGCGATCGGGAATCAGCGCGCCGATGATGATCGCGTAGACCGGCAGGCGCGCCGAGCAGGTCATCAGAGGTGCGATCAGGATGGTGGTGAGCCGGTCCTTCTCGTCGGCGATCGTCCGCGTCGCCATGATGCCGGGCACCGCGCAGGCGAAGCTGGAGAGCAGGGGAATGAAGGCGCGGCCGGACAGGCCGACACTGGCCATCACCCGATCCATCAGCATCGCGGCGCGGACCATATAGCCGGTCGCCTCCAGCACCAGGATGAAGGCGAACAGGATCAGGATCTGCGGCAGGAAGACCACGACGGCGCCGACGCCGGCGATCAGGCCCTGGACCAGGAAGTCGCGCAGGAACCCGTCGGGCAGCGCGCCGGCGACGACGCCCTCGATCCAGGCCATGCCCGCCTCGATCCAGCCCATCGGCGCCTCCGCCCAGGCGAAGACCGACTGGAACATGACGAACATCAGCGCGAGCAGGATGATCGGCCCGGCGACCGGGTGGAGCACGACCGCGTCGATCCGGTGGGTCCAGCGGCGCGCCGCCGTTTCCGAAACGGTGACGGCGGTGGCGATCTGGCGGGCCCGGCGCTGGAGGACGACGATGTCGTGCTGGACGCCGGCGCCCTCGCGCAGCCGGTGCGTGCCCCTGACGGCCTCCCCCAATCGGTCCTTGAGCGTGTCGATCCCGCGCTTGCGCACCGCCACGGTGGGAACCACCGGCACGCCGAGCTCGCGCGCCAGTGCTTCGGCATCGAGGATCAGGCCGTCGCGCTCGGCCATGTCGACCATGTTGAGCGCGACCACCACCGGCAGGCCCAGCGCGATCAGCTGGAGCGTGAAGCGCAGGTGATTGTCGAGATTGGTGGCATCGACCACCACGATGATCGCGTCGGGCAGCTTCTCGCCCTGCTGCTTGCCGAACAGCACGTCGCGAGTCACCGCCTCGTCGGGCGAGGACGGGTCGAGGCTGTAGGTGCCCGGCAGGTCGAGCAGCTCGACGGGGCGGCCATCGGGCAGCGACAGGCGGCCGGCATGGCGCTCCACGGTGACGCCCGGATAATTGCCCACCTTCTGCCGCGCGCCGGTGAGCGCGTTGAACAGGGCGCTCTTGCCGGCATTGGGATTGCCGACCAGCGCAACCAGCGGCGCGGCGTTCATGCGCCGGGACTGACGTGGATGGCCGAGGCGACGTGGCGGCGGAGCGCCACGATCATGCGGCCGATCCGGCAGGCGATCGGCCCGCCGCCGAGCAGGCCCGACTTGTGGAGCAGCTCGACCTCGACGCCCTCGTCCAGCCCCAGCTCGCGCAGGCGCCGGCCCTCGGGCTCGCTCAGCTTGCTCCAGTCGATCGTGGCGACGGCCGCGGGCTTGTGGCGGGGCAGGCTGGCAAGCGGTACGGGCACGGGAATCGCAGCGGGGGCATTCATGCTGCGAGTCATTATCAATTGCGAGTGCCGTGCGCCAGTGGGATATGTCCTGGCCCGTCCCCCTGAATCAAACCGCCGGGTAGCGCAGCCGGCCGATGAAGCGGGAGAGGCTGAAGCGATGCTCGGGCGGGGTCAGCCATTTCGCCTTGGCGCGTTCGAACTGCATGATGTTCTCGATCCGGCGGGCGAGGAAGGCGCGCGTCTCGGCATGGCCCTCGCTCTCGTCGTCCAGGAACACCGCGATGGTGGCGGCATAGACGGCGCCCAGCGTCATGCGCTTGGAATAATGGTTATAGTCGGTCGCCGTGTCGCCGGCGGCACGCCACATCGCGTCGGCGGCGCGCCAGCCGAGCCGGGCCCCGCGCGCGGCGTTCTGCGGCATGGCGAGGATGGCGAGCGCGCGGCGCAGCGCCTCGCGGTGCGGAGCGGCGAGGTCGAGCCGGGCCTCGACCAGCGCGGTGATGCGGGCGCGGATCTTCATGCTGCCCAACTGCTCCGGCGTGAAGCGGGCGAGCATCGCGGCATCGATCGCGGCGAACCAGGCATCGATCATCGCCACCGGCCCGTCGGTGAAGGCGAGCCGGGCGACGTCGCGGTCGATGCCGAGGCCGTCCGCCGCGGCGTCGAGCGCGCGGTTGTTCCAGCCGTCGAACGCCGCATTGGCTGCCACTTCGGGCGCGAGCGCGGCACGCAGTTCGTCGAGAGTCGCGTCCTTCAGGTCCATCATGCCGGTTTAGCCTCCCCGGCTTCCGACGCAACCCGCGGGCCGCCGCTGCGTACCAGCACCAGGGCGATCGCGACCAGCACCGCGCCGCTGAGCTCGGCCGGGCCGAGCCGCTCGCCATAGGCGATCCAGCCGACCGCGCCGGCGACGATCGGCTGGCTGAGCAGCGCAATCCCCACCACGAGCGGCGAGAGATGGCCGATGGCGTAGATGATCAGCCCCTGGCCGACCACTTGGCTGGCGAGCGCCAGGCCGATCAGGATCCCCCAATGCTGCGGCCAGAACCGCTCGCCCGCGACCAGGGCGGCGACCAGCAGCGGCAACAGGCTGGCAAGGGTGGAAAGGGCGAGCGCGGGAAGCGGCGCCACCACCTCGCGCGCCTTGCCCATCAGCACGAAATAGACGGTGTAGAGCGTGCCGGCGAGCAGGCAGAGCAGGTCGCCGGCCAGGTGCTTGGGCGAGAGCTGGAAGGAACGGCCGAGCAGCAGCCCCGCCCCCGCCGCGGCGAGCGCCAACGCGAGGCCCTGGGTCCGCGTCGGCCACATCCGCGCGACGAGGAAGCCGTAGATCGGGTACATCAGCGTCGCCGAGTTGCCGAACAGCGTCGCATTGGCGAGCGTGGTCTGGAGGATGCCGACATGCCAGCTCGCCAGGTCCGCCGCGAAGGCGATGCCGCCCAGGGCGATGGGCAGCCACAGCCCGCGCGCCGGGGCGAAAGGGCGCCTCTGCCCGGCAAAGGCCAGCGCCACCAGGATCGGCGCCGCCAGCGCGATGCGCCAGAAGCCCGCCGCCACCGGCCCGACATCGGCCAGCCGCACGAACCACGGCCCGAAGGCGAGCGCGATGTTGCCGGCAAGCAGCGCCGCGATCGGCAACGCAGAGGCGGTTTGCGGTGCGGTAGCTTTTCTTGGGGACCCGGGACGATGCATGCGCCCCCTTAGCCACCTATTTGGCCGGCGTCACAGTCGTTAGGGAATTTGCGACGATGCCGAGCCTGTTCGATCCGATCCAGCTGGGCGCGATCCACGCGCCGAACCGCATGCTGATGGCGCCGCTGACGCGCGGCCGCGCCACCCGCGCGCATGTGCCCACGCCGATCATGGCCGATTACTATGCCCAGCGGGCAAGCGCCGGGCTGATCATCTCCGAGGCGACCGGCATCAGCCGGCAGGGCCTGGGCTGGGCCTATGCCCCCGGCCTGTGGAACGAGGCGCAGACCGATGCGTGGAAGCCGATCGTGGAAGCGGTGCATGAAGCCGGCGGGCGCATTGTCGCGCAGCTCTGGCACATGGGCCGGCTGGTCCATTCCGATTTCCTGGACGGCGCGAAACCCGTCTCGGCCTCCGCCACCACCGCGCCCGGCACCGTCCGCACCTATCCGGCGGAGGATAGCGGCGAGATCCGGCGCCCCTATGGCGAAGCGCGGCCGCTGCGCACCGACGAGATCCCCGGCATCCTCGACGACTATGCCCATGCCGCCCGCAACGCGATCCGCGCCGGCTTCGACGGGGTGCAGATCCACGCCGCGAACGGCTATCTGATCGACCAGTTCCTGCGCGACAATTCCAACTTCCGCGACGACGGCTATGGCGGCACCATCCCGAACCGGGTGCGGCTGCTGCGCGAAGTGACGCAGCGCGTGGTCGACACGATCGGCGGCACGCGCACCGGCGTGCGCCTGTCCCCCAATGGCGAGGTGCAGGGCGTCAACGACAGCAGCCCGCATGCGCTGTTCGAGGCGGCGGCGGCCACGCTCGACGCGATCGGCATCGCCTTTCTCGAGCTGCGCGAGCCGCGGGCGGGCGGCACGCGCGGGCTGCCCGATCATCCGCCGGTCCATCCGGTGATGCGCAAGGCGTTCAAGGGCCCGCTGGCGCTCAATGCCGACTATCTTCGCGACGATGCCCAGGCAGCGCTCGACGCCGGCGAGGCCGATGCGATCGCCTTTGGCCGCACCTTCCTCGCCAATCCCGATCTGCCGCACCGGCTGCGCGAGAGGCTGCCGCTCAATCCGCAGCGCGAGGACCTGTTCTATATCGGCGGAGCCGAGGGCTATACCGACTATCCGGCAGCGGTCTAACCGCCCTTCCGGTCCAGCGCGGTGAGCCAGGCCGTGGCGGCGGTGCGGAGGCCGCCACGCGCCTTGGGATTGAACAGCAGGATACCCAGCACGATCACCGCCGGCCAGCCGATGACGGTGAGGAAGAAGCCGGCGACGACCACCAGCACGAGCAGCGCCATGCCGAGCTGGGCCTGGCCGTCCCGGTCGATCCGGATCGAGCGCGGGGCATCATTGTCGAACCAGCGGGCAGTGACCAGGCTGAATCCCTCCCCGCCCGCATCGCGGCCGCGCGGCGGAGGCGGACTGGCCGGCCGCGGCGCTTCCATCCGGCGGCGCTTCTCGCCCGGCATCTCGGGCGCGGCGGGAACCGGGCGGACCGGTTCCCCCGCCAGCGTGTCGATCACGACCAGCCGGCGCCCCTGCTCCACTACGCGGTAGCGGGAGGGGGGCATGTCCATGGCCGTCAGCCGAACCGGCTCTTGAGCGCCAGCATCGCCAGCGCGGCCTTGGCGGCTTCCCCGCCCTTGTCCTTCTCGTCGGGCTTCGCGCGCGTGAGCGCCTGCGCCTCGTTCTCGACGGTGAGGATGCCGTTGCCGATCGGGATCCCATCCATCGCCAGCGCCATCAGCCCGCGCGCGCTTTCGTTCGAGACGATCTCGAAATGATAGGTCTCGCCGCGGATCACCACGCCGAGCGCGACGAACGCGTCGTAGCGCCCGGTCTCGGCGGCCATCGCCACCGCGCCCGGGATCTCCAGCGCGCCCGGCACCGTCACGGTCTCGTGCTGGTGCCCGGCCGCCTCGATCGCGGCGCGCGCGCCTTCGAGCAGCAGGTCGTTCAGATGGGCGTAGAAGCGCGCTTCGACGATCAGGACACGTGCCAAGTCATTCTCCGGTATCGATGGGGCGCTCGCCGACGATCGACAGGCCATAGCCGTCGAGCCCGACCAGCGTGTGGTGGGTATTGGTGAGCAGGATCATGTCCTGCACGCCGAGTTCGGTGAGGATCGTCGCGCCGACGCCATAGTCGCGCAGCTCGTCCATGTCCTTGGCCTCGAGCGTGCCGGCGCGCGCCTGGAGCGCGACGGTGAACTGGTCCGGCCGCGGCTTGTTGATCACGACCACGACGCCCGCGCCTTCCTCGGCGATGATCTCCATCGAGCGGCGCAGCAGCCCGCCGCGCGCGCCGCCCTCGCCGAAGATGTCGGAAAAGGGCGAAAGCGCATGCATGCGGACGAGCGTCGGCCGGGCCGGATCGATCCTGCCCTTGACCAGCGCGACCTGCTCGCTCTCCGTCGCCTTGTTCCAGAAGGTCATCGCGGCCCACTCGCCGCCCCATTCGCTCTCGAAACGCGTTTCGGCGCGCTTCTCGACGAGATGGTCGTAGCGGCGGCGATAGGCGATCAGGTCGCGGATCGTGCCGAGCTTGAGATTGTGGAACTGGGCGAAGGCGATCAGATCGTCGAGACGGGCCATCGTGCCGTCGTCCTTCATGATCTCGCAGATCACGCCCGACGGGTTGAGCCCGGCGAGCCGCGCGAGATCGACCGCCGCCTCGGTATGGCCGGTGCGGACGAGGACGCCGCCGTCGCGGGCGATCAGCGGGAAGACATGGCCCGGCGAGGTGATCGCATCGGGCCCGTTGGCCGCGTCGATCGCCACCGCGACGGTGCGCGCGCGATCGGCGGCGGAAATGCCGGTCGAGATGCCTTCCTTCGCCTCGATCGAGACAGTGAACGCAGTACCCAGCGGCGTGCCGTTGATGCGCGCCATCGGCTCGAGCTGGAGCTGGCGGCCCCGCTCCGCGGTGAGCGCGAGGCAAATCAGCCCGCGGCCGAACCGCGCCATGAAATTGACCGCGTCGGGCGTCGCCATCTGGGCAGGGATGACGAGATCGCCTTCGTTCTCGCGATCCTCGTCATCGACCAGGATCACCATCCGGCCGTTGCGGGCCTCGTCGATCAGCTCCTCGGGCGAGGAGAGGAAGGCATGTTTCAGGCGCCCCAGTTCATTGGCTCGTTCAGGCTTTGCCACGGAGCGCCTCCATGCGCTGCAGATAACGGGCGAGCACGTCGATCTCGAGATTGACGGCCTGCCCTGCTTCGAGTGCGCCGAATGTAGTGACGGCGGCGGTGTGGGGAATGATGTTGAGGTCGAATTCCACGCCTTCGGCCGTATCGCGCACCGCATTCACCGTGAGCGAGACGCCATCGACGGTGATCGAGCCCTTGGGCGCGACATAGGGCGCCAGCTCCGGTCCGGCGAGGAGGACGACATGGTGCGAGCCGCCGATCTCCTCGATCGCCTTCACCGTGCCGATCCCGTCGACATGGCCGGTGACGATGTGCCCGCCCAGCTCGTCGCCCAGGCGCAGCGCGCGCTCGAGGTTGAGCCTGCGGCCCGAGGCCCACATGCCCGGCGCGGTGCGGCTGGTCGTCTCGCCCGAGACGTCGAACGCGACCCAGCCGCCGCCCGCATCCACGCCCTTGTCGACCACCGTCAGGCACACGCCCGAACAGGCGATCGAGGCGCCGAGATCGATGCCGGAGGTTTCATAGGCGGTGGAGACGCGGACATGCAGGTCGCCCTGCCTCTCCGTGGTCTCGACGGTGCCGATATCGGTGACGATCCCAGTAAACATCAGGAGTCCTTGCTGCGCCGCGCGCGGGCGGCAAACCGGAGGCCATGCTTCCTCATGAGGCGTGCTCGTAGACCTCCATCCTGTCACTGCCAAGCATGCGGCTGTCATATAGCCGCCAGCGGCCATGGGCTTCGTCCAGCCGGGCGAGCCCGATATCGCCAAGCGCCACCCTCCCCTCGCCGATCAGGATCGGCGCGCGATAGAGCAGCAGCCGATCGACCAGGCCGGCGCGGAGAAAGGCCGAGGCGGTCTCGGCGCCGCCCTCGACGAAGAGATGGTCGACACCCTTCAGCGCCGCAATGTCCTCCGGGCGTTTCAGATCGCCGGTGGCGGAAAGCACCAGCCGGCGCGGCGCGCGGTCCTCCAGTCCGGGCAGGCGGACGTCGAGGCGCGGCCGGTCGACTTCCAGCGTGCGGCGGCCGACCAGGATCGCTTCGTGCCGGGCGCGCTCCAGATGGGTATGGGCGCGGGCCTGGGCGCCGGTGATCCAGCGGCTCTCGCCCGTGGGAAGCGCGATGCGGCCGTCCAGCGAGGTCGCCAGCTTGAGCGTGACGAGCGGACGCCCCTTTTCCAGCCGCGTCAGGAAGCCGGCCATCGAACGGCGGGCATCGGCGGCGCGGACGCCCTCCGCCACGTCGATCCCGGCGGCGCGCAGCCGGGCCGCCCCAGCCCCGTTGGTGCGCGGATCGGGATCGCCGAGCGCGATCACCACCCGGGCGATGCCGGCCGCGACGAGCAGGCTCGAACAGGCCGGCCCGCGCGGCGATTCATGCGCGCAGGGCTCGAGCGTGACATAGCAAGTCGCGCCGCGCGACTTCGCGCCCGCCTGGGCCAGCGCCATCGCCTCGGCATGGGGGCGACCGCCCGGCTGGGTCCAGCCGCGGCCGACCACGATGCCGTCCCGCTCGATCACGCAGCCGACATTGGGATTGGGCGCGGTCCGCCCCCGCCCGCGCTCGGCCAGCGCGAGCGCGGCGCCCATCCGGCGCGCGTCGCTCAGAAGCCGTGGCTGGTCAGCCAATCGTCATATTTCTTGAATTCGGCCTGGCGCTTCTTCTGCGCCGCCTCGATCGCCGCCTTGCGCTTCAGCTCCTCGGGCAGGTCCTTGGCCTGTTGTGCCTTGATATCGGCATCGCTGCGATCGAGCCGCCATTGCTGCACATAGATGATGTCGCGCTTATAGGGTGTGGCGACGTTCGAATCCTTCACGAACATCCACAGGATCACGAGCGTGACCGCCATGGCCAGCATCATGAACCACAGCTCATAGGGCTTGCGGGTGGCAAGCCAGCGCCGCAGGTCGCCGAATGCGCGCAGGGGGTTGAATCTCTGGAGGTAGCTCATCTCGCCGCCGAAGATAGGAGCGCGGAGGCCCGAGAGCCAGCCCCCGCGCTCCGCCAAGGACGTTCCGCTACTGGTCCTTGATCTGGAAGGTGACGCTGAGGGTCATCCAGCTCTCCTCGGCCACGCCGCCGCGCGTCGCCGGCTTGAACCGCCATCTGGCCAGCGCCTGCTGCTTCGTCGCCTCGAAGAAGGCGGCGCTGGTGGCGCTGACCTGCTCGACCGCCTTCACCCGGCCATCGGGGCCCACCAGCACCCGCACCGCGACGCGCCCGTCGCGCTGGGCGCGCAGTTCCGAGGCGGGATAGTTGGGCTGGAAGGCATCGGCATAGCGCGGATCGCGCTTCGCGCCGATAAGGGCCGGCACCGGCTTGGGCGGATCGACGGCGACCGGCGGGCCGACCTCGACCGGCTTGGCGATGTCCGGCTGCACCGGCGGGATGTCCGGCGTGGTCCTGATGATCGGATCGCGGTCGGTCTTCACGATCGGATCGGGCACGGTGATCGGCGGCTGGGTCGGCGTCTTCACCAGCACCTTCTTGTCGATGGGCTGGGGGTCGGGGGGCGGCGGCTGCTCGATCGGAATCTGCGTCGCCTCGAAGATCGGGGTGACATGCTTGATGATGTTCGGCGCCGAATAGATCATTCCGGTGATGATCGCCCCGCTGATGAGCAGCGACGCCCCGATGCTGACGGCGCGCGATTGCTGGGGCTGGTAGCGATGTTCGGCATACATGGCGTTGCACTCCATCTCCAACGCCGGTCCAGGCCGGCGAAAGCGATGATACAACATTACATATCCGGTGCAAATGCTTTCTCGATCATACGCTACCGAGGCGCGCCAGGGCATTTTCCTTGCCGATCAGCGGGAGCAGGGCGGCCATGTCGGGCCCGTGCTCGCGGCCGGTAAGGGCGAGTCGCAGGGGGAGGAACAGGGCACGGCCCTTGCGGCCGGTGGCCTGCTTCAGCGCGCCGGTGAGCGCCGGCCAGGGATCGGACCAGTCGATGCCCTTGGCGACCTCGGCGGCGAGGGCGAGGAAGGCGCGGTCCTCCTCGGGGATCGTCGCGGCGACCGGCCCCTCGACCACGCCCCACCAGTCCGCCGCCTCGGCGACGGTCGCCAGATTGGGGCGGATCGCTTCCCATCCGGCCGCGCCCATCCCCGCCGGCAGCCGGTCCTTCACTGCGTCGAAGCCGAGCTGGTGGACGATGCGGGCGTTGAGCTGGGCCAGCTCCTCCTCGTCGAAGCGCGCGGGCGCGCGGCCGAAGCGCGCAAAGTCGAAGCCGGCGATCAGCGGCGCGACATCGGGGAACGGCTCGACGGGGTCGCTGGTGCCGAGCCGGGCGAGCAGGGCGATCAGCGCCTGGGGCTCGATGCCGCGCGCACGGAAATGGTCGATGCCGAGCGAGCCCAGCCGCTTGGAGAGCTTGCCCTCGGCGCCGGTGAGCAGCGCCTCGTGCGCGAACCGCGGCGCGGCGGCACCGAGCGCCGCGAACATCTGGAGCTGAGTCGCGGTGTTCGAGACATGATCCTCGCCGCGCACGACATGGGAGACGGCCATGTCGATATCGTCGATCACCGAGGGGAGGAGATAGAGCCAGGAGCCGTCGGCGCGGCGCACCACCGGGTCGCTCATCGTCCTCGGATCGAAGCGCTGGGAGCCGCGGACCAGATCGTCCCATTCGATCATGGCGTCATGATCGAGCCGGAAGCGCCAGTGCGGGCGGATGCCCTCCGCTTCGAACTTCGCCTTGTCCGCATCGGCCAGCGCCAGCGCCGCCCGGTCATAGACCGGGGGCAGGCCGCGGCCGAGCAGCACCTTGCGCTTGAGCTCGAGCTCCTGCGCGGTCTCGTACGCCGGATAGACCCGCCCGGCGGCCTGCAACTCCGCGAAGCGCGCCTCGTAGCGGCCGAACCGGGCGGACTGGCGCTCCTCCCCGTCCGGCGCCAGCCCCAGCCAGGCGAGATCGGCGCGGATCGCGTCGACGAAGCGCTCCTCCGAACGCTCGCCATCGGTATCGTCGATGCGCAGCAGGAAGCGGCCGCCATGGGCCTGCGCGAACATCCAGTTGTGGAGCGCGGTGCGGATGTTGCCGACGTGGAGCGTGCCCGTGGGGCTCGGCGCGAAACGGGTGGTGACGGTCATTGCCGCGCTCTACCGGGCGGGCCCGGCGCGCGCAAACCGGCTCAGAGCCGGCGCAGGCCCGATGCTTCGAGGATCGCGCGCAGCGCCTGCGCCTGCCCAGCGGCGAGGGCCGAGGCCGGGACGACCTGATATTGCTGGTCGTTGAAGTAGAGCAGGAAGCCCGAACGCGCGGCGTACCAGCCATGATAGTCGGTCCAGGCGAGCTCGGTTTCGCCATGGGGCGAGCGCGCCGACATGCCGGCGGTGGACCAGGTGACTTCGACCGGCCGCCGCCAGATCGCGCTCTGCGCCACCAGCCGGCGGATCCGGCGCGGCAGGAACAGGTAGAGGAGCCCGTAGATCAGCGGGAACAGCACGGCCATCTCGGCCGCGAAGACCAGCATCCACCACAGCGGATCCTCGCCGATCGCCACGCCGAGCACCGCGCCGATGGCGAGCATGACGAGCAGACCGATTCCCATGCGGATCCAGGCGCGGCTGGAACGGAGATAGCGCCAGAGATTGGCCCGCGCCGCCGCGATCTGGGCATCGGCGTCGAGCACATAAGTCACAGTCGTGACGCCTTCTGCATGCGCAATCGCCATCTGCTCTTTTCAACCCCGCCCTTTGGCCTCTAATGCGCGCCCAGCGTAGCAAGCCTGGGGAGTGGCGCACATGAAATTGATGGCCGGCAATTCGAACCTGCCGCTCGCCAAGGCGATCGCCGAGTATCTCGAGATCCCGCTGACCCAGGCGAACGTCCGCCGCTTCGCCGACGAGGAGATCTTCGTCGAGATCCTCGAGAATGTCCGCGGCGAGGACGTGTTCGTCATGCAGTCCACGGCGTTCCCGGCGAACGACAATCTGATGGAGATGCTGATCATGATCGATGCGCTGAAGCGCGCATCGGCCCGGCGCATCACCGCGGTGCTCCCCTATTTCGGCTATGCCCGCCAGGATCGGAAGCCCGGCCCCCGCACGCCGATCTCGGCCAAGCTGGTCGCCAACCTCGTCACCACCGCGGGCGCCGACCGCGTGCTCTCGGTCGATCTGCACGCCGGGCAGATCCAGGGCTTTTTCGACATCCCGACCGACAATCTCTTCGCCGCGCCGGTGATGAGCGCCGACATCCACAGCCGCTTCCCGGGCAAACAGTGGATGGTCGTCTCGCCCGACGTGGGCGGCGTGGTCCGCGCCCGCGCGCTGGCCAAGCGGCTCGACAACGCGCCGCTCGCCATCGTCGATAAGCGCCGCGAGCGCCCGGGCGAATCGGAAGTGATGAACATCATCGGCAATGTCGAAGGGCGCTTCTGCATCCTGATCGACGACATCGTCGATTCGGCCGGCACCCTGTGCAACGCCGCCGCCGCGCTCAAGGCCTCGGGCGCCGAGGACGTGGTCGCCTATTGCACGCACGGCGTGCTCTCGGGCGGCGCCGTGGCGCGCGTCGACGGATCGGCGCTCGCCGAGCTGGTGATCACCGATTCGATCGGCAACCACGCGGTGATCGCCGAGAGCAGCAAGATCCGCCACCTGACGATCGCACCTTTGCTCGCCGAAGCGATCAAGCGGATCGCGGACGAAAGCTCGGTCTCCTCGCTCTTCGACTGAGCTAGCGGATCGCCTCGGCAACCAGGGCGATGCCGACCAGGATCATCAACACATGGATCGCGGTGTAGAAGCGCGCCGCATCCACCCTGCGCACCAGCCGGACGCCGGCAACCGTGGCGACCAGCGCGAGCGGCAGCAACGCGGCCGACGTCATGACGTTCGCCGAGGTGAACTGGCCGAGCGCCCAATAGGCCGGCACCTTGATCCAGTTGGTCGCGGCGAAGAAGATCGCGGTGGTGCCGACCAGCATGTCGCGCGGGAGGTTGCGCGGCAGCACCCAGAGCTGGAAGGGCGGCTGGCCGGCATGGGCGATCTGGCTGGTGAAGCCCGAGGCGATGCCGAACAGCGATCCGATCCAGTCCGGCCAGCGCGCGGTGCCGCGCGGCGCGGCATGGCGGGCGGCCCGGAGCCGATAGGCGCCGAACAGGATCGAGATCGCGCCGACCATCGCCATCACCGCGGCGGATGAGACGCTGGCGGCGAACCCGTAACCCAGCGCGATGCCGAGCACCGAGCCGGGCAGCATCCAGCCGAGCAGCCGCCAGTCGACCGTGCGGCGAAAGGCCCAGACGCCGACCACGTCCTGCGCGATCAGGATCGGCAGGGTGATCGCGGCGGCACGCACCGGATCGATCGCGAAGGCCAGCAGCGGCAGCGACAGCGCGCCCATGCCGGCGAACCCGCCCTTGCTGAGGCCGAGCAGGATCACCGCGGGCACGGCGAGCACATAGAAATGCCAGTCGGTGATCATAGGGTGCGGCTTTAGCCACACCCGCCGTCCCGGCGAAAGCCGGGATCTCGTGCCACGGCCGCGCCATCGCCCGATACCCCGGCTTTCGCCGGAGTGACGGTTAGGTTAGGGGCAGGAGCCATGGCAGAGGATCGCACCGGGCAGACCGCCGTCCTGTTCATCTCCGCGCGCACGGGGGAAGACGCCGAAGGCTATGCCACGGCCGCCGCGGCGATGGACGCGCTGGCCGCCGAGCAGCCCGGCTATCGCGGCGTCGACCATGTCGGCAACGCGGACGGCCAGGCGATCACCATAAGCTATTGGGCCGACGAGGCCAGCGCGATCGCGTGGCGCAAGCACCCCGAGCATGCCGAGACGCGCGAGGCGGGGCGCGGGCGCTGGTATGGCTGGTACATGCTGCATGTCGCCACGATCGGGCGGAGCTACAGCTGGGAGCGGAAATGAAGTTCCGGCGCTTCGACCGGACTTTCGCGCTGCTCTTCACCGTGATGCTGGCCATCGCAGCCGGCAACACCGCGCTGCAATCGGTGCTGCCCGCGCTCGGCCGCTCGCTGCACGCGCCGGACAGCGCCGTCGCCGCCGTCTTCTCGGTCTCCGCGCTGCTCTGGGTGATCGCCGCGCCCTTCTGGGCCAACCGGTCCGACCGGCACGGCCGGCGCGCGATGGTGTTGGTGGGGGTGGGCGGCTTCACCGTGTCGCTGGGGCTGTGCGGGCTGTGCCTGGCCATGGGGATCAACGGGCTGCTCGGCCCGGTGGCCACCTTCATCGCCTTTGTCGCGGGGCGCGTGATCTACGGCACGTTCGGATCGGCGGCGCCGCCGGCGGTGCAGGCGATCGTCGCCGGCCGCACCAGCCGCGAGGAGCGGACCGGCGCGCTCACCCTGCTCGCCTCGGCCTTCGGGCTCGGCACGATCCTGGGCCCGGCGATCGCGCCCTATCTGGTGATGGGGAGGCTCTGGCCGGAGGGGCCGATGATCGGGCTGGCCGGCCCCGCCTTCGCCGCGAGCGCGGTGGGCGTGGTGATCTGGATCGCCGCCGCGCGCGGGCTGCCCAGGGACGAGGGCGACGCCCATGGCGCCGCCATCTCCTATCCCTCGATCGGCGGGCAGGGGACCGGCGCCACGGTGACCGCCGCCACCGCCGCCGAGACCAGCGAGAACATCCGCTATTTCGATCCGCGCATCCGGCCGTGGATCGTCGCCGGGCTGATCATCGGCCATGCCCAGGCGATGACCGGCCAGGCGATCGGCTTCCTGATCATCGACCGGATGCACCTGCCCCCGGCGGAGGCGCTGCAGCCGACCGGGCTGGTGCTGATGCTGGGCGCGGGCGCATCGCTGCTCGCGCAATGGGGGCTGATCCCGATGCTCGACCTGCGCCCGCGCGCGCTGGTGCTGACGGGCGCGGCCCTGGGCGCGTGCGGCTGCGTCGCGACCGGCACGGCGACCACGCTGTACGGCATCGCGCTGGGCTATGCGCTGATCGCGCTCGGCATGGGCTTCGCGCGGCCGGGCTTCACCGCGGGCGCATCGCTGGCCGTGGGGGCGGAATCGCAGGGATCGGTGGCGGGCAAGGTCACCTCGGTGAACGGCGCGGCGTTCGTGCTCGGCCCGTCGATTGGAGTGGGCCTTTACGAGCTCTGGCGGCCGCTGCCCTATCTGACCGCGGCGGGGTGGCTGGCATGCCTGCTGGCCTATGCCTGGGTGGCGACGCGGCGATCGACATGACTCCCCGCCCTGGAAGGGAGGGGATCAGGGGGTGGGCGGAGTGCGCGCGAAGCCGCGAGGCCAAGCCCGCACCCACCGTATCGCCGGGATGCTACCCACCCCAGCCTTCCCTTCCCGGGCGGTGCGCAAGCGTCAATCCGCTCCCTTCGGCCCATGCCCGCGCAGCATGCCCGGCGCGATGAAGCCGATCGGCTGGATCGCCGAGGCCTGCTGCTTCAGCCGGCCCGACATCGCCTGATACTCCTCCTCCATCTCGGGCGTGACCGTGGCGCGCGAATCGGCGAGCGCCGCGTCGAAATGCGCCATCGTCACTTCGCGCGAGTCGAGCGACTGGCGGAGCGCGATCAGGCCGGCCCGGCGGACCACATCCTCCAGGTCGGCACCGGTATAGCGTTCGGTCTGCGCGGCGATCGACCGCAGATCGACATCCGCGGCGAGCGGCATCTTCTCCGTCTGGATCTCGAGGATCCGCTCGCGCCCGGCCGCATCGGGCACGCCGACATAGACCAGCTCGTCGAACCGCCCGGGGCGGAGCAGGGCAGGATCGATCAGGTTGGGCCGGTTGGTCGCGCCGATCACCACCACCGACTGCAGCTCCTCCAGCCCGTCCATCTCCGATAGGATCGTGTTGACCACGCGCTCGGTCGCCTGGGGCTCGCCCAGGCCGCCGCCACGCGCGGGAACCAGCGAATCGAGCTCGTCGATGAAGATCACGCAGGGCGCGACCTGGCGGGCGCGGGCGAACAGCCGGGCGATCTGCTGCTCGCTCTCGCCATACCATTTCGACAGCAGGTCGCTCGACTTGGTGGCGATGAAGTTCGCCTCCGCCTCGCGCGCCACCGCCTTGGCGAGCAGGGTCTTGCCGGTGCCCGGCGGGCCGTAGAGCAGGAAGCCCTTGGCCGGGCGGATGCCGAGGCGGCGGAACGCATCGGGATCCTTGAGCGGCAGCTCGACGCCTTCCTTCAGCCGCATCTGCGCATCGTCGAGCCCGCCGACATCCTCCCAGCGGACGCGCGGCGCCTCGACCATCACCTCGCGCATCGCCGAAGGCTGGACGCGCTTCAACGCCTCGAGGAAATCCTCGCGCGTGACCGACAGCGTATCGAGCACCTCGTGCGGGATCGTCCCTTCCGCCAGGTTGAGCTTCGGCATGATCCGGCGCACCGCCTCGATCGCCGCCTCGCGGGCGAGCGCGGAGAGATCGGCACCGACGAAACCATAGGTGGTGCGCGCCAGCTCGGCGAGATCGACCTTGTCGCCGAGCGGCATGCCGCGTGTGTGGATGCCCAGTATCTCGCGGCGGCCGCGCTCGTCGGGCACGCCGACGATGATCTCGCGGTCGAACCGGCCCGGCCGCCGCAGCGCCTCGTCGATCGCGTCCGGCCGGTTGGTCGCGGCGATGACCACGACGTTGGCGCGCGATTCGAGCCCGTCCATCAGCGTGAGCAACTGGGCGACGAGGCGCTTCTCCGCCTCGCCCGAAACCTGGCCGCGCTTGGGGGCGATCGAATCGATCTCGTCGATGAAGACGATCGACGGCGCCGCCTTGGTCGCCTCCTCGAAGACCTGGCGCAGCCGGCCCTCGGATTCGCCATAGGCCGAGCCCATGATCTCGGGGCCGTTGATCAGGAAGAACTGCGCGTCCGATTCGTTCGCGACCGCGCGGGCAAGGCGGGTCTTGCCGGTACCGGGCGGGCCATGGAGCAGCACGCCCTTGGGCGGATCGACGCCCAGGCGCTGGAACAGCTCGGGATAGCGCAGCGGCAGCTCCACCATCTCGCGCAGCTGGTCGATCGTGCCGGCCATGCCGCCGATATCGTCATAGGTGACGTCGGCACGCCGGCCGTCGCCCGCGGCCGCCTCATATTCGGGGCGCAGCTCGACCTCGGTATTCTCGTCGATATGGACGATGCCCTTGGGGCTGGCGGCGACCACGGTGAGCCGGATCTCCTGCAGCGCATAGGCCGGCGCGCGCAGGAACTGGGCGACCTGGGGCGGGATGTCGGCGCGCTGCTGGCCGGCGGTGGCGACGACGTCGCCCTGGGCCAGGGGACGCTGGAAGAAGACGCGCTTCAGCGCCTCACCGCTGCCCTGGAGGCGCAGATTCTGCTGGGCGGGCGCGAACACCACGCGCGTCGCCGGCTTGGACACGGCCTTGCGCACCTCGACGAAATCGCCCGAGCTGGCGCCGGCATTGGCGCGCTGGAGCCCGTCGATGCGCAGGATCTCGAGGCCCTCGTCCTCGGCATAGGGCAGCACCGCGAGCGCGGGGGTGGCGCGCTTGCCGACGATCTCGATCACATCGCCCTCGGCAAGGCCGAGCCGCGCCATCAGCGCGCGCGGCAGATGCGCGAGACCCCGGCCACTGTCCTCGGGCCGGGAATTGGCAACCTGCAGCCTGGCGGGCTGCCCTTCTTCGTCCGCCATCCTATCGTTCTCCCCAGGCGTGTGAGACGCGGAACGTGGGGGATCGATTGCACAAAAAAAAGGCCGATCACGAGGACCGGCCGGGAAAGTTTTAGGAGAGGATGCCTGAAAGGCACGCGCTTTGTGCAGTGCGGCCGGTTTTTGTGCAAGTGCGAAAAGAAACATTAACGCGTGCATGGCTTGCAATCGCGCGTGTGTGCAACGATAGTTGTGCCCGAGTTGGAAACGCCATTGGCGCCGCGCGAATCGCACGCCAAGGGTCGTGACGCAGCGCAACAAAAAGAGAGCGAAATGCGACGACTACCCCCGCTTACGGCAATCGAGGCTTTCGTGCAGGTGGCGCGGCTCGGCTCGATCAAGGCCGCCGCGGAGGAGCTGGCGCTCTCTTCGCCGGCGCTGAGCCGCCGCGTCCAGGCGCTGGAGCGCTTCATCGGCAAGCCGCTGTTCGAGCGCCGGCACCAGGCGCTGCGCCTCAACGACGATGGCGAGCGGCTGCTCGGCATGATCGCGCCCGCGCTCGACACCATGGCCGACGCGGTGGAGACGATGACCAGCGGCACCGAGCTGCTGCGCCTGCGCCTCGGCATCCTGCCGCTGTTCGCGACGCAGCGGCTGATGCCGCACATGGGCGATCTGAAGCGCAAGCATCCCGAGCTGCATCTCGACGTCGATACCGGCGCGCATGCGGTGGCGCGGCTCGGCGACGGGCTCGACGCCGCGATCGTGGTGGCGCGCGACATCGACCCGACGCTGTATTCGAAGCGGCTGGACCGCAACCGCGTCTATGTGATCGGCGCGCGTTCGCTGGTGGAGGGGCCCGAGCCGGTCACCCGGCCGGAGCAGCTTTCGAAGCTCACCGCGCTGGTGCACCGCGACATGGCGGACACGTTCACCGCCTGGCGCGCGGCGGCGGGGCTGTCGCATCTGGAGATCGAGCCCGCGGCCATCGACCATTTCGATTCGGGCACGCTGATGCTCGAGGCAGCGGCGCAGGGGCTGGGCGTCGCCTTCATGCTCGAATCGCATTTCGAGGCGGCACGCGACGACCGGCTGGTCCAGCTCTTCGACCTGACCGTGGAGAGCGACTATAGCTACTGGTTCGTCTGCCGGCCCCGCGCGCTCACGACGCGGCCGGTCAAGCTGTTCCACGACTGGCTGATCGAAGTGCTCCACGCCGAGCGGGTGGAATAATCGGAGCCCCTCCCTGGAAGGGAGGGGTTGGGGTGGGTCCTTGCACGCGATACGGTGAGGCGATCGCGCGACCA